>NZ_JAOEBG010000009.1 GCF_029836165.1 Pseudomonas sp. GD04091 | reverse complement strand
TGGGCGGCTGATGGTGCGCTACGGCAAGGAGCGCGTGACCGCCGTGGGCATGGTGCTGCTCGCCGCCTCCGGGGTGGTGGCCCTGGGCGGGCTCGGCCTGTCCCACTTCTGGGGCTCGCTGGCGCTGCTGGGCATCGGCTGGAACTTCAGCTTCATCGGCGCGACGGCGGTGGTCACCGATTGCCACACCCCGGCCGAGCGCAGCAAGGCGCAGGGCATGAACGATTTCTTCGTCTTCGCCGCCACGGCGGCCGTGTCGTTCCTCGCGGGATCGATCCTGCACAGCTCGGGCTGGCAGGCGGTCAACTGGATGATCTTCCCGGCCCTGGCGCTGATCTTGGTGCCGCTGCTGTGGCAGACCGCGCGAAAGCCGGTGCGGCTAGGTCCGGGCTGATCGGGCCGATGCGGGAGGTGTTCCATCTAGCGGTCGCCTCAGGCGCTACATCACCTGCTTCCACCGCTGCAGCTTCGACAGCGCGTTGTCGTAGGCGGCGGAAGTGAAGGACTGGATCTTGCGCCGAGGGTCTTCATCGGCATCAACGGCGAAATGAGGGGCTTGACCTTCCAACAATGGGAAGCCCTACAGTGACTCCATCAATCTCATTCAAGGAGTTTTTCATGAGAGTCAACAAGTTCAGCCTGTTGTTCATTGCGGGCGCCGTCGTGGTCGCCATCGGCCTGATGGCCGTTCAGAAGAAGGTGGTCCCGTCGGGTGAAGTGATGCAGGCCAATGCGAGCGGAGATCACCAAGGGCACGCGATGCCCTCCAGCGCCTCGGCCAATGACAGCCCTTCCACGACCGCGTATCGCGCCGTGAACGACCAGATGCACGCGGGGATGGGAGCGCAGTTCACTGGCAACGCCGACGTCGATTTCATGCGCGGCATGATCCCGCACCACCAGGGCGCGATCGACATGGCCAAGGTGGCGTTGCAGTACGGCAAGGACCCGGAGGTCCGCAAGTTGGCTGAGGAGGTTATCTCTGCGCAGGAAGGCGAGATCGCCATGATGAATAAGTGGCTTGGAGAACGCGGCCAACAGGCGGCGACCGGCAGCTCGGGCGACGCCTCGACGACCGCCTACCGTGCCGGCAATGACCGCATGCACGCCGACATGATGATTGACTTCAGCGGCGATGCCGATGTGGACTTTATGCGCGGCATGATCCCGCATCACCAGGGCGCGATCGACATGGCCAAGGTGGCGTTGCAGTACGGCAAGGACCCGGAGGTCCGCGAGTTGGCTCAGGAGGTTATCTCTGCGCAGGAAGGAGAGATCGCCATGATGAAGAGCTGGCTTGCCGCTCGGGGAAAGTGAAGGCACGACCATGAACCAAGCCAGCACCCCGCGCATCATCATCTATAGCACTCCAGCCTGCCCGGACTGTCGGGTGCTGAAGGAGTGGCTGTCCCAGCAGAGCATCGTGTTTGAAGAACGCGACCTGACCGACCCGAAGATTTCTGCGGAAGCCAAGTCACGAACCGGCGTGCGCGTGGCTCCGATCACGCTCATCGGTAATGAGGTCTTCTATGGCACCTTTGCGAGCCAGAAGCCGGGGCTGATGAAGGCGCTCGGCCGTTCGACAAGTAGATGAAGGGTCTCAAGAAATACTTGGCCCGCGCTGCCGTCCAAGCTCCCAAGATACGCCGCCACCGCGCACCACGGCGGCGATATGCTGCCCCAGCCGCTGCTCGATCACCGGCCGCCACGGCACCAAGCTGAATCCCATGCCGTCGTCCAGCATCGCGTAGCGCCCGCTGGCGAGCATGACGCTGCGCCGGTAGATGCCAGCCACGCGCTGCCCGTCGGCCACCGGGCGATGCTCCAGGCCGGTTTCAGCGGCAATGCCCTTCGCGGCCTGTGCCAGTTCCCGGTTGCGCAGTGTGCCCAGCAGGTTGCGCGCCAGGATCACGCGCTGCCCGCGCCGCTCGGCCAGCCCCTGTTCGGCCAGGAAGTCGGCGCGCTGTTGCATGGCCTGTTTGGCCTCGCCACCAAAGCCCAGGTCGCCCAGGCCCGAGCCGCCGCCGATCAACTGCTGGTCGAGCCACGTGGCCCCGATCACGCGGGCCTGCCGCTCGATGGGCAAGTGCGATTTCAGCTCCACGGCCACGCCGCCCAGGCGCTGCGCGTCGTACTGGCGGCCACGCTCGGCCAGGTCGTCCGGCACCTTCCATAGCCCTTCGGCAACGCGCTCCACAATGCCGGCCCGACGCAGGGCCTCCAGCCGGCGGATGTGGGCGGCGACGACTTCTTGCGGGTCGCGTCCGGCCTTGGCCCGGCCCTGCCCGATCGCCAGGTGATGGTCAGTGCGGTACAGGCCATCGCTCGCCAGCGCGGCGATGTTCTTGTCGGCTGCGCGCACGTCGGCCGAGCCTTTCACCTCCACCACGGCGCCGCTCGGGTAGTTCGCCAGCTCGTCGCGGGCGTTGAGCGCGACGTAATGGGCCTTGCCGTCCACCCCGTCGATGACCAGATAGCCCCGGTCGCGCAGCTCGTCGGCCAGCCCCTTCGCGGCCACACGGCCGAGGATGGTTCGGCCATCGTCCCCCGGCTCGAACACGGCCAGCTCGCGCGGCTCGCCGCGCATGGCCCGCTGCACGGTGCGGATGATGTCGCCGCGCTCGCCCAGCGCGCGCAATGTCTTTTCCGCATCGGCATGGATGGCCCAGGTGCCGGGCTGCGTCTCGTCGGCCAGGCCCAGGCGCTGCAAGTGTTGCAGGCGGCCGATTAGCATCAGGCGTTGGCGCTGCAAGCGGGGGGCGTTGAACCTTTCGACGCGCACCAGGCCATCGCCGCCGGCCTCGCCTATCTCACGCTTGAGGGTGCGATCCAGGCTCGTCCACCGCTCTTGCTCCACCTCACGCTGCAAGGTCTGCTGGATCTCCAGTTCGGTGCGCGGCCCCAGCCATTCGGTCGCCAGCTCGGCGGCGCGATAGCGGAAGCCATCGGCGATGTAGTCGCCCGCGATGATGAGGTCTTTGCCGGTGTCGTCGCGCCCGCGCACGACGATGTGCGTGTGCGGGTTGTCGGTGTTCCAGTGGTTCACGGCCACCCAATCGAGGCCCGTACCCAGGTCGGCCTCCATGCGGCCCATGAGGTGCCGCGTGTAGGTGCGCAGGTCTTCCAGCTCCGCGCCATCCTCGGGCGAGAGGATGAAGCGGAAATGGTGCCGGTCGTCGGCGCAGCGTTCCTTGAAGGCGTCGAGATCGGCCACGTCTGTCTGCGGCCCGTAGGCTTGGCCCGGCTCGCCGTCGCGGCCCACGCCGTCGCGCTCGATGTAGCGCAGGTGCTTGGCGAGCGACTGCGGGCTGGCCCGCTGGTGGTTCACCAGCAGCGTCTTGATGGTCGCGCGCCGCGACATAGGCGTCAGCTTCGCCCCGGCGAAGCGTGCTGCCGTGTGGCCGCGCCCCAGGCGCGAGCCGGGCCGCTGGCCGGTGCCACTCGCCGATGCCGGACGGCGCACCGTGGACTTGCCGCTGCTGGCTTTGCCCGCCTGTTTGAGCACCTTGGAAACGAAGCTCTGCCCCTGGCCCTTGCCCCGGTTCTTCGGGGCGCTGGGGCGCACGCGGAAATCGTCGTCGCGGCGGTCGGTCATGGCTGCGCTCCCTGCAAGCTCTGGCGTGTCCTGTCGTGCGAAGCACGCGGACATGCCTGCATTGGCGCGACCTTCGCGCCGAACGCGGCACGGCGGCAAAGCCGCTCCGTGCCGCGCCACCCCCATGTGCAGACTGGCTTTCGACGCGGCCCGGTGCCGCGTCCTTTTGTCTTGCCTTCCGCCTTTGCCCTTCGCTGTCGCTCCGGGCAGCGGCGGCCCGGCGGCGCCGCTGCGCGAGCAGCCAGCGCGCCGGCGAACGCGCCAATGGCCGCAGGCTGGGCGCGTTCGAGGTAAGACGCCTGCACGTTGGACGGCTGCGCCGGATGTTGCGCGAAGCGCGGCGCGGATGCGCTCGCGCTGCACGCGCGACGACACGGCGGCAGCAGCCGGAACGACTTGCCCGATGGCACGATGAGAGGCACGGCAACGTGCTGCGAATCGGCGGCCATCATGGGCTTGTCTCCAGCCAGACCGGATGCGCGACGCCGATCACGGCGGACGCACTGACCGGCCCGAAATAGCGGCTGTCGAACGACGCCGGATTGGTCACGCTCAACAGGAACAGCTCGCCCGGTTCGAGGCGGCGGCAAAGCTGCAAGGATGGCAGCGGCCGGCCCAGCCGGTCGGCAGGCAGCGCGGCGGCCGCAGGCACGCCGTCGATGCTTACCTGCCCGGCGACGATGCAAACGTGTTGCGGCGCGACCGCGCCCACACGTTTGAGCAGCGGCATGCGCATCGGCAGGTAGCCGCGATGCGCAGCCAGCATGGCGGCCCTATCGGGCAGCGGCACCAGCACGATGCTGTCCACGGACAACGGACGTGGCAGCGAGGCGGTGCGCGGGTCGAACGGCTCGATGCGATACCAACCGACCGCCACGCTGTCGGACGGGTTGTAGGTCAGACGCGGCAGCGGCGACACGAAAGCCGCCCAGGCCAGCGCAGCGAGGCCGACGGCGGCGAAGCACGCCAGCACGATGCGAGCGCGCAGGCGCGAGCGAGGATGCGGCGCGGCTTCGTGCGTGCGCGCGGTGGTGGATTGGGTCGTCATGGCAGCGCCCTCCCGGCCAGCCAGGCGGCGTACCGCTCGGCGGTGTATTCGGGCAGCGGCAGACGGGCCGCCAGACGGTTGCCCAGCGTGCGCCAGTACGCGGGCGACACATCGATGGCGGCGATGCCTTGCGCGTCGATGCCGTCGATGCATTCCAGCACGGAACGCACCGCGTTCTCGCCTTCGGCGTGCAGCAGCAGGCGTGCGCCCGGCCGCACGCCGGGGATGCGCTGCATGTCGTCCAGCGGCGTGGCGGCTTGCATCACCATGAGCTGCCAGCGGATCGTGCCGTAGTCGTTGGCCTCCCAGCGCACGCGGCAGAACATGGCTCGCGGCAGGAACACCGCGCAGCGCCGCCAGCGGTCGAGCCGCAGCGTGCGCGCCGGCTCACCGAAGCGCAGGTAGAGCTTGAAGCGCGGTTCGATGTAAGCGAGCGATACGCGAGTCAGCGGCACGCTGCCGGCCTGGCCGGCGAGTGCCGAAAGCGAAGGCGGCGGCGCAGCAGCCGGTGCAGCCGTCGCCGCGTGAGCGGCAGGCAAGGCGGATGCGTTCATGGCGGGTTCTCCAGGCGCTTGTCGGGAAACTCGCGCTCCAGCAGGCCGCGCAGCAGTTCGGCCACGGTCACGCCCTGGCCAAAGGCGGCGATCTTGATGCGCGCGCGGAGCGCGGGCGTCACGTCGAGCGTCAGGCGTGCGGTGTAGAGGTCGCCCTTGTTGAGCGCACCGGCATCGCCCTGGCGAATCCACGCCTCGGCGTGCGGATTCGCGGGCGGACGTGCGCCGATGCCAACGCGCTTGCTGCGCGGGCTGCTCATGTCGGCCACCGCAGCAGTTCATCGGCGAGCGCGGCAATCTCGCGGGTGGCGACGCTGTCGGGTGCCGTCTCGCGGGCGAGCCGGCCGGCGGCCACGCTGTCGGCGAAGACGATGCGCTGACGTACTTCGCTACGCAGCGCCGGCAGCGGCTGTTCGGCCAGCGACTGCCGCGCTTCCCTGCCGATGATGGTGGTGCTGACGCGCCGGTTGATGACGAAGGCCGCGCGCAGTGCAGGCCGGAACACCTGCGCCTCGCGGATCAGCGCCACCATCTCGGCGCTGGCCCACAGGTCGTAGGGGCTGGGCTGCACCGGGATCAGCACGCGCTCGGCCGCCAGCAGCGCGGAGCGCGCCAAGGCGGCGATGCGCGGCGGGCCGTCGATGATGACGTGATCGGCGCGGCGGGCCAGCTCCGGCGCTTCCTGATGCAGCGTTTCGCGGGCGAGGCCCACGACGCTGAACAGCCGTGGCAAGCCCTGCTGGCTTCTGCGCTGCGTCCAGTCCAGCGAAGAACCCTGCGGGTCGGCATCCAGCAGGATGACGTGCTGGCCGCGCAGCGCGAGTTCGCCCGCGAGGTGCGTGGCGAGCGTGGTCTTTCCGACACCGCCTTTCTGGTTGAGCAGCGCGACGATCATGGCGCGGCCCTCCGGGTTGGAAAGCCGGGCTTTGGCTGTTGCGCGTGGTGCCGTTTCGCAGTTGTCCACCGAAGCGGCGCGCTTCTACTAAAAGTTATGTATTTCTTGTTAGGTATGTTAGAGGGCGCGCAAAGCCAGCAATGGCGCGGGTTTTCAGCCGATTTTTGTGCCTGATAGCACGAGGATGTGTTGCCTGATAGCACGAGCCTCCTGTTGCCTGATAGCACGAGTGAATCCACAGGTTTTCCCGCACTTATCCCCGTGCCGTAGGCAGCACGGGCCGGAAGGTCAGCAGCTCGGTTTTCTCGCCAGGCATCCGCTCGATGCCCAAGACGTAGCCGGGCAACGATTGCCGCGCCACCAGGGCGCGCAAATCGGCGGCGAAGTCGTAGAAGCGCGCTACGCTGCCCGACTTGCGGTACAGGTGCTGAAAGTCGAATTGCCAGCCGTGTTCTTGCCGCCCGCCATGCTTGCGCACCAATCGGTACAGCCAGCGTTCGATGCCACCGGTGAGCCGGAAATACGTCGGGTCGATGGTCAGCACCAGGGCCGCGTCCACCACGCCCGCATAGAACCAGTCCGGCAGGATCAGTTCGATGCCCAGCGGCGTGCCGCTGGCATCGGCCAGTTCCTTCCACTCGTTGATCCACGAGAAGCGGTGCAAACGCCTTCCCGTGGTTTCGCGGATGGACGTGGCCACCGTGGTCGATTGCAGCCGGTCGAGCGCCGCTTTCAGGCGCTGGTAGTCGCGCAGCGACGTACCGCGCCCGATGAAGCGCAGGATCTCGTAGGGGCGCACCTGCATCAGCCGCGAGGTCGGTATGCCCGCATCGCGGGCTTCCACGATCTGGCTGGCGGCCCAGATCAGGATGTCGGCATCCCAGATCGTGGCGATGCCATGCTCCTGCGTGCCTTCCACGCGGATGGTGATACCGCCAGTGCGAAAGTCGATCGGCGTTGTGCGCCGCGACTTGGCGAGCGAAAAGAACGGAAAGGCCATCAAGTCCTGGCTGTCGCGCGGCGCCATGTCGCCCGGCAGCGCGCGGAACAGGTCGAGTTGTTCGCGCTGCGGCAAGGCTTGCCCTGGCGGGCTGGGCATGGCGAAGGCCATCCACGCGCCGAAGGTCAGCGACCATCACGGTAGTCGCCCGCGTGGCGCTCGGCGTACTCGGGATCGGACGTAGCCGCGTAGCTGCGCGCATCGGCCCAGGCGTCGAGGTCGGACACCGCGTACATGACGCGGCGGCCGAACTTGCGGAATTTCGGCCCGCCGCCGATCACGCGCTGCTTTTCCAGCGTGCGCGGCGAAAGGCGCAGGTAGTCGGCGGCTTCGTCGTTGGTCAGGTAGCGTTGGGGCTGCGCGGGCGCAGCGACAGCAGCGGCGGCAGGCCGCAAGGGAGCGGGTCGCATGGGATGGTCCTCCATCAAGCCCGGCCACACCACGCGACCGGATAGAGGCACTTTCGAGAAATCCGGGCTTCCTGCTAAGGGACGAATTGCAGGGACTGCAAAACGTCCCCCTTACTGCGATGCAACTGGCGGAAGCTGCGCCAGGCTGCGATAGCCGCCGCGCATCAACGCCTCGCCACGCCGCACCAGCCGGCGCACGCGGGCGCGCAAGGCGCTGTCCTTGTGCCAATCGGCCACGACGATATCGGTGCCGAACAGTCCTTCGGCCACCTCGCGTAAGGATGCGCCCGCCAGGGTCGCGTCGAGCGCCTGCAAGCTGTGTAGCTCCAGCACCGCGGACGGCGTAGGCCGGGAGCGGGCCGCTGCCGCAGGCGCGGCCACGGTCGCGGCGGACAGCGCATCCAGCTCGGCCGCCAGCGTGCGATAGCGCGCGCAAGGCGCGGCGCAAGCACGGGTGGCGTAGAGATACGCCATGCCGTCTTCCAGGCCGGGCGCAAGTGCGAGCCGCAAGCAGCAGCCGGGCCAGTGCGACACCAGCACCAGGCGCTTGCCATCGTGGATCAGTTGCTTGCGGCCAGGCACGCGCCAGAATTCGAAGACAGCGGCTTCGGGCGGTGGATCGGCATCGGGAAGAAGCTGCACCACGGCATCGTGATCGGGGAACCAGGCCGGATGCGCGTCCCGCGCATCCAGGGCGGGATCTTCCAGCAGGCGCAGGCCCCAAGCCTGCGCCGCGTCCGGCCGGCGACGACGGCGCAGCCAGTCGCGGCGGTAATCGGGATTCCGTCGCAGGTACTCCCAGGCCAGTGCCGGGCCGTCGAGGTGCAGTGTGTAGAGATAGGCGGCGGTGGGATACCAATGCTCGGCGCTCGCTTCGGCCATGACGCAACCTCCCGTGTAGCAGGAACGTCGCCACGGATTTCGCCGTACGGAGCTATCGAATCGCCATCAAGCTGTCATCGGGTCGGGGTGAACTGATGTGGCAGGTGTCAAGACCGATTGGCTCCGAAGCATTGCGAAAATCGTCTCGATGCGACGGCTGAAACGCCAGAAAATCGGAGTCAGCATCAGGCACCGTGCCGAAACCCGCGCCAAAGATCATGTCTGTTTCGGTCAGGCACGCACCGATTTCGTGCAATAAAGCCGAGCAAGATCTATTCGGTCTTGACCAAGACCGAAATAGTCACAATGTGCTCGCCTTGGCTCGGCCTTCTCTGTCTTCGTGGCCGCTCAATCCGTGATCGAGCCGTTCTCCTGCGCCCGTCGGACGTACTCCGACAGCGGGCGCTCTGCCAGAAAGTAGAGATCACGCATCACCGGATGCTGGCTCGGCCCGACGATGGATGCCAGATCGGATAGCTTCACCGTTCCCAACGTCGGCAGGCCGATACCCAGGTCGATCAGTCCCCAGGCCGTATCACCGTCGTCCGGGTCAAGCGCGGCTAGCAGCCAGGTGGCGTGCGCGTCAGGGGTGAACAGTCGCACCGCCGGCATCGGGTCGATGCTCCGGCCAGCGGTGCGTGCCGCGCCGACGGCCAGCAGTTGCGCCCGCTGTTCAGCGGTGACGAGCGGCTGGGTCATGCCCCGAATCCCCACGCATCCGAAGATGCACGGGTACGCTTTTCCACCGAAGCGCGGAACCGCTGAAGCGGCTGCGTGCTTTGGCGGGAAAGCACGAAGGCGCAAGCCATCGAATCCGTACATGCACAGAAACGCAGAAGCGCAATTGTGAGGGTCAGGAAAGGCACGGAAGTAACTCTCTGGCTCCGGCTAAATCCGCAGTTGCGGATTTCCGTAAAAGCATGAGGCGGATTGCTCAGCAGGAATGAATACTATAGATTGTAGCCCTATTGGGTGCAATGAGCTGTCATCTTGGTTTTCTAGGGGAAACCAAGTTGGTGGCAGCGAAACACTCATTGGCGACGGCGATACGGACAGTCAGGAAGGCGCGCGGCTTGAGCCAGGAAGCGTTCTCCGACGTGTCCAGCCGTACCTACATGAGTTCGCTGGAGCGCGACTTGAAAAGCCCGACCATGCACAAGCTGACCGAACTGTGCAAGGTCATGGACGTGCATCCGCTCACGTTGCTGACTCTGGCCTATGCAGGCGACGACATGGACAAGGTAAGGCGTGTGCTTAAGCAAATAGAACAAGAGCTGCTATCTATCAAGCAACGGGATGTTCATGGATAAGAAGACCCAAGGCGCGTGGTTGCTGCACCACGCAAGAAAACTTCAAGCAACAACGAACCAAGATTTTGACTCGATCGCCTTCGCTGGGAAAAGTGGCACGTTGTTGTCCGCAATCTCCGCGGAAAGGCAAAGCGTTGTCACGCAACAACGCCTAGAAGCCCTCGCACGTGCCAACCACATCAGCCCCAAAACGGAACTCCCTGCAATCGTTGCCGAACTCGCGCGACAAAAGCTAATCCTGCCGGGCAGCGGGGGGGTGGAAGTCCTCGGTTTGACTGGACATAGCGTGCTCGAGCACACATCCAGAATTTTCGATGAAAGCAGCCACGAGGCACATGAAGAAGCCGTAATCTTCGTATCAGAGATTGCCTCCGAGACGCCCACGACGGACAAAGCTATCGCCGAGGTCGTTTCCGATAATTTGAAGCTTTCACGCAAGGAAGTCGGCGATACGCTGGATCTTGCGACCAACATCGGCTTCTTTGACTCTGAGCCGATCTCGGCTCAAGAGAAATTACTTTTCAATGGCAACCTGTTCCGGCGCGATGATGCGCGGAAGGTCAATGCAATTCTATCAACCTTGAAAGCCCCCGAGGCTGCGCTTCTGACAGAAGTGAATCAGAAGCTTCAAGAAACAGGCTGCCTACCATTGGAGACGGTCAACAGGATTCTCGGGCAGGATCTTTTCGCACGCCTTCACTCCATTGGTCTATTCGATGTCAGCGTCGTGGGTAATGATCAGGGAAAGAGCTACTTCGTTACCCGTCCGGCTGCATTCTCCAAATTCAGCAACTCCATTGCGGACGACGCGTTGGATTTGGCCAAGGCGCTGGTAGCCTCGCTCACCTACGGGATGACCGTCAGCAGCTATTACCGTGGCCGTATCCAGATGGTTTCGGCACTCATGAATAAGCTGATCGCAGGCCATAGCGTCGGTCCCGCCACCGCTATTGGAAGCGACTATCAGGCCCTTGAGCTCAAAGGCGTCGTCGCCGTGACACCTGCTGATAACGGCATGTTCAGCATGAGGCTCCTGAAGCCGGAAGTGGGGCGTCTTGCACTCGCCGTAATCGAAGATGGCGACATAACGGCCGAGAGCGTTTCGCATATTCCTGGTGCACGTATCACTGAATACATCGCGCCGGAATTGAATCGAGAGGTGCAGCGGAAAAATGCCACAGAGGCAGTGAAACTGAAGGCGCGCAACCTGCTCCAAGAAATTCGAACCGGCGGGCTCAAGCGATGAAAAGCCAACCACTAAAGGGCTCTGTCGCCGAGGAAGCACTGCGGAATTATTTCCTAAGCATTGGCTACTATGTTGCCAGAGGCATCAAGTTTACATTCCATCGATTCGATGTGACGGATGTCGATCTGTGGCTATACGCGCGCAATTCGCCTCTCAGCAGAGAACGCATCTGCGTCGACATCAAGAACAAGAAGACACCGCAGGCTCTCGAACGCATTTTTTGGGCAAAGGGCCTGCAGTCAGTTCTAGATCTTGACTCGTGCATTGTCGCGACAACGGATTCTAGGCCGGATGTTCGCGAGTTTGGCCTCCAACACGATGTCCGGGTATTGGATGGCAAGTTTCTTTCTCGATTAACCAATAGCGCACGCAGCCACAAGGAGCGCATCACCGAGGAAGATTTCCTTGCGGATCTTGAATCGGGCTCTCTAGGCCGATTGAGTGGTGACTGGCGTGGCAGGTATGAGGAAAGCAAATCTCGCCTGCTTCACTCCTTGAACTTCGACGGATGCAACGCCTGGCTTGAAGACATCGAATATTTATTGACCCAGATCGCCTCCGGAAATCGGGCGTGGAGACTCTTCTATGCCTCATGCTCGCATTTCATGATCGCGATGGACTTCATCCTCAGGGAATTCATTGCTGAGGATCAGGAGCAACGCCGTCAGATCATCGAGCGTGGAATACGCTACGGCGTATCAGGGCAGGCTTTCACGGAGAAGGTCGGTCGCATGGCGGCAGCACTAGTGGAAGGTGTTGCGGCTCAACCTGGTCTCGCTGATACGCTACAACAGGAACTTCAGCAACAGGCTAGTAACGTCAAAGCCGATCTGTTGGCCGAGTTCTTCGCCAGAAACCTAACGGGGTCAGCGGCGTTCGATGTGGCACTTGCGTTAGAGTCCGCAGCCTTCTCTCCCCAAGCTCCCACGCCATCCGCACTGCCTTCACAGGCGCAGGCGGTGGTTGGGGTGATCGCTGATTTTTGCGGCGTAGATCGGAAGATTGCGCTCGCCTAACGCTCAGGCGAGCGATTGGAACTGAGAGATGCCGCGCCCCGCCGCAATGGGCGGGGCGCGGTAGGCGGCCGTCAGGCTGCCTTGGGTTTGCTACGCGACCAGATCAGGTCGTGCGTGCCGTCCTCGTTCTCGATCAGGCGGGCATAGACCGTCGCGGGGAACGAAGGGTCATCGAGTGAAACCGACAGGTACGGACGGTCGGCCTGGCTGGTTTTCTTCCACGCCGCGCCGATCTCGTGGCCGGCCGCCTGAAGGTGGAAGTCGGGGGCGTTCTCGGTGTCGCCCTTGTCGTTGGGAACCAGCTTGACCTTGACGTTGAGCGTCAGGGTGCGGAGCGTGCCGGTGAAGCCGTCTTTCTCTGCGATGAAGGTGCCGATGTTAGCCATGATGTTTCTCCTTTCGGGTTGAACAAGGTCGCGCCAGTGCGTCCTTGTTGTGATCCGTCCGGCGGGGGATGGGCTGGCCGCACCGCTTGCGGTCGAAGCGCAGCGGAGAGCCTGGAAGCGAAAAGAATTTGTCCCGCGAGGAATGCGCGCAGCGCAGGGGAAATTGTTTTCGCTGGAAGGTTGCGACCATCAAGCCCAAGGCGCAGCCGCGCCCCCGCCAGGATTCACAACAAGACAAGGACGTACAGGCCGACCGCCCCCGAATGGAGACATGGCCGACTCGGCATCCCCGCGCGACGGCTTCACCGGCTTGCGCCCTGACGCGGGCAAGGCCAACCACCAAGGACAAGGGCGAGAACGCGCCTGCCGTCGCAGGCGGCAACGTGCTTGAGGCGTGGCGTGGAAGCTCCATAGGCATGGCCGTGCGGCGTGTCGGTGAACCGTCCTTCGTGACGACCAGGCAGCGAACTGCCAGCGTCGGGGACGGCACGCTTTCGCACAACCTGCCGCAGCAAACCTGAGCGTAGCCCTACAAGCCTCGCCCATTGCAGCGGGGCGCTGTCTAAGCACCGGCGGCGCGATGCGCCGGCGCACTTGCCGGCTTCTTGGGTTTCTCGCGCACAAGGCTGCTTGTGCGCGGCCCCTTCGCCGCCTGCCCGAAGGCGGCGAAGGGGCGTTTTGGCTTGGGCCTTGAATCCGAGCGCGGCTACCGCCGCGCCCGGATTCTTGACCGCCAGCTCCAAGGCGGAACGGCCTGGAGCTGGTGCGAATGGGGGGAGTCCTTCGTTTCGACAGCATGAAGCGCCCCGGTCGGAACCGGAGCGCCTATCTGCGGTGCAGGGTCACGCGGCCAATGCCTCGGCCGGTTCATCCGCCACGGCGGCAGCTTCTCCCGTACCGTCCTGCTCCGTGCCTGCTTCCGGCATTACCTCTTGCGGGCCTTCGGTGCGGAAGATGGCGGGCATCCAGCCGGTGCCATCGGCCAGCCGTTCGGCTTCGCTGGCACTGTCGGCCTTCTTCAACTTCGCCAGCCGGGTCACATGCTCCGGTGCAAACTCGCCCACGGCTTCCAGAATCGCGGCTTTCGGCACATGCCGGAAATAACCCTCATTGGTGGGCTTCCACCATGCGGCTATGTCCAGCCCCACGGCCTGCGCTAGTTCCGCGCCGGGTTGCAGCGTGGTGGCGCGGAGCGTCACCACGTCTACCGTGGGTGCCACGCACACGGCCAGCAACCGCACCAGTTCATCCTGCGACTTCGCCAGCAGCACGGCGAACAGTTCGGCACTGTCCTCCGGCAAGGCGTCGCCTGCTACCTGTTGCAGTTCGCGCAGCGCGACGGCGGCGGGCGATTCTGGCCAGTCCGGGGCCATGCCTTCCAGTCGGTCTTGCACCTTCAGGCTCACGCCCAATGGCAGGTCGTGGCCGTAGTGGCTTTTCTGCAAGACGGTCTGCACCATGCCATGCACCAGCGCAGCCAGCGCCACTTGCGGACGCCGGGCGACTTCGATTTGCAGCACGGCGGTGCGGTGGGCGCTCAACCGCTGTGCCAGCCGGTCGGACATGGCGGCGGCCTTGGGCTGCTCGTCGTCCTCGGCTTTATCCTCGTTTTCAGCGTCTGCGCCACCGAAACCCTGCCGAAAGCGTTCCAGCGTGCGCAGCGCCTTGGCTTCGGCTTCGCGCATCAGGCCGCGATGAATCACGGCTTCGCCGCTGCGGTCGATGGTGACGATGGCACCGGCTGCGGCCTTCACGTTCGGGCTGTAGTCTTGCAAACTGTCCTCGATGGCCTGCAACTGTTCGCCCAAGGCTTCGCCTTTCTCCTGCAAGACACCGGCCTTTTCCTCGTCGTCGGCATCCAGCGCAGCATCCACGGCTTCTGCCAGGTCGTGCAGCTTGGCTTGCAGCTTCTCGATGCGGGCAGCTTCGCGCTTGTTCGCCGCAAGGCGTTCCCTCGGGACGCGTTGGAAGGCGTGCAAGTCGGCATGGGTCACGCTCGGCGTGGCATCCACCCATGCCCAGCCTTCGGCCTTCACCTCGGCGGCAATACCGGCCAGCTTGTCTTGCGCCAGCTTCTCCAGTAGCGCGGCATCGGTCAGATACACACCTGCATCATCATCCGCGAACAGGTCGCGGCGGATGCCGCCGCCTGCAGCTTCGTAGGCATCCAGCCCTACAAAGCGAACCAGTGGATGCCGATAGGCGTCAATCTCACGCTCGGTAAGGCGGTCGCGCAATTGGGACGGGTGCCGCTGCCACGTCGGCGCATCGTAGAAGGCGGTTTCCTGCGCGGCGTGATCGTCGGTGATGGCAAGGGCCATCAACTGGTCGAGCGTGACGGCATCGGCGCGATAGTCGGCCATCAGACGCGGCGATACGTTCGCCAGCTTCAAGCGGCGCTGCACCACCAACGGCGTAACGCTGAAATCCGCTGCAATGTCCTCGATGGGCCGGCCTTCGGCCACCAGCGCGGCAAAGGCTTCAAACTGGTCTGCCGGGTGCATGGCTTCGCGCTGCACGTTCTCGGTGAGGCTGGCCGTGCGGGCGGTGCCATCGGCCACCAGCAAGCAAGGCACTTCCCATTCTTTGCTGATGCGGTGCTTCTTCGCCAGCAGCTTCAACGCGGCAAGACGACGGCCACCGACGACGACTTCATAAGGTTCGTCGTCAGCGGTCGCGGTGACGATGAGGTTTTGCAGCAGGCCGACACGTTGGATGCTCGCGGCCAGCTCGGGGATGGACATGCGCGGGGTCTTGCGCACGTTGCGACCAGTCGGGCGCGACACCAGCCGCGACAGCGGAACCAGAATCAGGTTCTTGGTCGGGTCGACAGTTTCCAGCGCGGGGACTTGGATGGCGCGGGCTTCGCTTTGGGGGATGGCGTTCATGGTGATAACTCCTTGCGGTGAGGAATGCAGCAGCGAAAGAAGCGGCAAGGGCTGCTGCCGGCCCCTGCCGCGTGGGGATTCAGACTTTCAACTGGCGCAGGCCATCGGCCAGCATCCAGAGGGCGCGGTTCAGGCGCACATCGGAGTCAATGCCCTGCACCGGGCGGGTTTTCTGGCGGCGACCATTGGCGCTGCGGCCATGCAATCCGCCTTTGGTCAGGTTTTCTTGGGTGCGATTGAACACGCTCCACAAGTCCGGGCGGCGGTCGTCGAACCGGCGCGGCATCAGGATTTGCGATTCGGTGATGGGCGCGGGCTTGTTGCCGGTGGGGTCGTACTTGAGGGCCAGCGCGGCGCGGGCGAACACTTCGGCTTCGCCTTCATCCAGCGTGATCGCGCGCATGGCATCGCGGGATTCCTTCACCCGCTCGAAGCCCTGCAAGACTTCGTAAGCGCCTTCGATGACGGAACCGGCCACGTCGCCTTTGTGCGGCACGCGCACATCCGCCACGGTGTCGCCGCACACAAGGCCATTGCTGCACACGAACCGGAACATCCCGGCCAGCATCTGATAGCTGCTGGTGCCGTCGTGCGAGTTCAGCAGGATGATTTCATTGGCTTCCGCGCCGTTGATCTGGCTGGCGTGGCGCAAGCGCAGCATGTGCTTGGTGTGTTCGCGCTTGCCTTCGTCGCGCACGCGGGTTTGGCACGCCATGAACGGCTGAAAACCCTCTTTGCGCAGTTCGGCCAGCACGGCGGCGGTGGGAATATAGGCGTACCGCTGCGAACGGCTTTCGTGCGGGGCCTCCGCGAAGATGGACGGGGCCACGCGGTGAATCTGGTCATCGGTCAGCGGGTAGTCGCTGCGCAGCGACGGCGAACGGGAAGCAAAACGGGATGCGAGTTGCATGGTCTTTCTCCTGACGAAAAGGGTTTGCTGTTCAAACCGCACACCGGATTCCTAGATTCGGAGCCCAGCCTTTCGGCTGTTCTGTGCGGTCGGCACGAGGAACCCGGTTGGCCCTGTTGCCACCGTCTTTCCTGAGTTCATCGCCCGCGACGGTCAGGAGCACGCGGACGGGAGCCGTCAAGGAAACAAGCGCAGGGTTGGTGCGGCCCGCAGGCGCAGCCGAGGACACGGCCCTGCGCGCCTTGACGGCACACGGACGCGGGCTACAGTCGCGGACAAGGTGATGAGGTCAGGGAAGACGGCTGTACATGGCAACGGCCCCCCTCGTGTGCTGAACCGCACGCAAGCGAAGCGCGCAGGCCCGGATCGAGGAATCCGGGCCGGAGGCGTCAGCGATGGAAGCCCGAAGGGGGCGAGACTCGTGCAGCGAGGCTCGATGCGCAGCACGACAGCGCGACCGGCCGTTTCCTGGCCGGGGACGCCCGGATCGCATGAGGTACCTGAAAGTCAGCCGATAGACGAAGACTCGGGTACCGACAAGCCCGCCTTGGTTAAATACGCTGCAAAGCGTCTTCAACATCAGGAACGGAACATGAGTTCACCGCAGACGACAAGCCCGCAGCAAGCCTGCGAAGCCATCCTCATCGAAGGAAAGCGCTACAACATCGAGCACGGCATCCTGCCCAGCGAGAATGCCGTCGCCGACCGTCTGCTCGCCCGCGGCGTCGAGCTGAGGGAGGCCTACGGCGAGTTGTACGAAAAACTGCAGCCGCGTCCGCCGGCACTCAAGGTTTTCCTGGACCTTCTGCTGAGCACGGCAGCGTTCTGGAGCCCGGAGAAGATCGCCGAGGCGCGCGTCGCCCGCGACGAACTGGCCGGCGTCAACCGGCAGATCGCACGGAAGGCCGAGGAACTGGCGGAGCTGCTGGAGCGCCGCACCGAGTTGAACAACACCTCCGGCTTCAGCAGCGAAACGCACTATCACGTCTGCGACGTGATCGAAGCGGCATCCGAGCACAACTACTTGTTCAACTCCTGGGTCAAGGATCGCCTGGATGCCCTTCGCGGCCAGTTCGATCTGAAATACTGGCCATCGCTGGATCAGTTCCTGCGAGAACTGGCTGCCGATGCGGAGAACGCCGGCATGGAAGCCACAGATCCTTTGACTGCGGCGGCCACCGTGGCGTCGCGCCCGTCACGGGCCGACTTCTTCAAGGCCCTGTTCGCCGCCATCGAGGAAAACAGCGCACGAAACTACGGGCTGCTACCCACGGGCTTCAAGCTTACCGACGGCACCCTGGCCTCGTTGGCGAACTGCGCATTGGATCTTGGGCCAGACGAGCTGGCGGACAGCACCTATGTGAAGCGGCTTCGCCAGCGCGAACGCAACGGCGGCAAGTGACGACGTGCCGTCGCCAGCAAAACGCAATCTCCCCTGATGCGCAGCAAAAAGGGGGCCGAAGCCCCCTTCGTCACAGCCAGCCGAGTTCGGCGAATGCCGTCGTCTGGTCGCCTGCAACGATGATGTGATCCAGCGTGCGCACCTCAACCAGTGTCAGCGCCTCCTTGAGCCGCTGGGTCAGTGCCCGATCGGCCGCGCTCGGCTCGGGATTCCCGCTCGGGTGGTTGTGCGCCAAGATCACCGCCGCCGCATTGTGCTGCAGCGCTTCCTTGACCACCTCGCGCGGATACACCGATGCCTGGTCTATGGTGCCGCGGAACATCTCGACGTACTCGATCAGCCGATGGCGCGTGTCGAGGAACAGGATTGCGAAGACCTCGTGCTCGAAGCCTGCGAGCTTGGTGCGCAGGTACTCCTTGACCGTCGCCGGCGAACTAAACTCGGTACCGCGCTGCATCTTCTGGTCGATGACCCGACGCGCGGCATCCAGGATCTGGTCGGCCGACGCCGGCCGATAGCGGCCACGGCCGTCACGCACCAGCAGCGAGGCATCGGAAGAGAGGGAAAACTGCGACATGATCGTGCTCCGGTTGCTCGGGCGGAATTGCCCGGAACCGGCGCCAGCACGGCGCAGCGCAAGCAGTCAGGGGGCGAAGCCGGCCGCCAGGACGCCAGCGCGCAACGCGCGCGCCGCCCTTGACGGCGAGAACGCCGTGGTACGGTGAAGGGAAACAGCAAGACCGCTCCATGCCATACACGCCCCCCGGCAAGTGGAGCGCGCAGGCCCACCAGGGCCGGAGGCGTTAGGGATCAAAGCCGGATGGCCACAACTCGATACGAGGCGCGGGGCGTGACCCCCAAGCCCAACGGCGAAACGCAGAGACGCACAAAATGAAAAAATCGGGTAAAACTTGCAACAAAGACTGGAGGGGGCTATGTCGATACTGCAAGAAATTCTGGCTTGGACTCAGGGATTGCCAGCTTGGCAAAGCGATGCCGTCGCACGCCTGCTGGCGAAGCAGACATTGACGATGGATGACAACGAAGATCTATTCGCGCTGCTTAAGCTGGCACATGGAATTCCCGATCCGAAGGGCCGTCAGCCTAAACCCCTAACGGCCGACCAGATTCCTGCGCCCGTTGCGGTGGCGACGCACATCGAGCTGGTCGCAATGAAGAACATGAGAAACGTCAATGCGATTGCAGAGAATCAGCGCTTGCCTTTCAATGCAACAGGTATGACCGTCATCTACGGAGATAACGGTTCTGGCAAATCAGGATATTCGAGGGTGCTCAAGCGCGCCTGCCGCGCTCGCGACCGAACTGAAGCGATCCATCCCAATGCCCACCTCCCCGCTGGTCAAGCCGGCGTCCCAGAGGCGACCTTTGAAATCTTGGTGGACGGTGTTGCGAAGGACGTGCAATGGACGCATGGCAAGGTAGCTCCCCCTGAATTGTCGTCATTGGCAGTCTTCGACACGCGCTGTGCACGCGCCTATCTGGACAGTGAAGACGATTTCTCTTACGTACCTTACGGGCTCGATGTATTTGAGGCGTTGGCGAAAGTCTGCAAGCAGTTGAAGGCTATGGTCGAAGCTGAGCAGATGCAGTCCGCTGCCGACCTTACTGCATTTTCCCCGTTGCAGGGCGATACTCTGGTCGGCAAGCTGATTTCCTCACTGTCCGCAAAGACAACTCAGGCCCAGATCGACGCGCTAGCCAACTTGACCGCAGAAGAATTGGCGCAGCACGCCGAATTGGAAAAGAGCCTGCAAGAGAACAATCCGAAGGATAAGGCAGCTCAACTGCGCTTGCAGGCTCGCCGTGTCACAACCATCGCGACAAGCGCGACCAGCAAAGGCGCGCTGGTAGACCATCCCGTCGTCGAAAAGCTGCGCAGTTTGGCGGACAGCTATCGCACAGCGCAGGCAGCAGCCGCGCTTGCTGCCAAAGAATTCAAGGAAGGCGAAGATCTTCTGCCGGGCACCGGGGGAGAGGTTTGGCGCGAGCTGTTCGACGCCGCTCGCAAGTTTTCCGTCGAGTCACATCCGGACAAGGCGTTTCCCGACCTAGGCACAGATGCACCTTGTCCGCTATGCCAGCAGCCCTTGGCCGAAGGCGCTACTCGCTTGCTGCGTTTTGAGGCATTCATCCAGCAAGAAGCCGAGAAGACTTCACAGACACGTCGGGCCGCACTGTATGCAGAGTACAAGCCTTTCATCGCGCAGAACCTGACGTTGAATCTCGACGATGTGACCTATGGAGAGATTGAAGCGTTGGACCCGAAGTTGGCAGCGGACGTCAAGGCATTCGAGCCGCTGCTGGCAGCCCGCCAAGAGGCTATCAAGGCGGCTGTGCTCTCACACCAGTGGGAAGGCGTTGCTCAAGCCCTAGAAAATCCCGCGCCGCGACTTCAAGCGCTGGCCGACAAGCTGAACACTGCGGCAGAAACATTGGAAAAGGCCTCAGACGAGAAGGCCCGCGCTACCCTCCAGAAGCAGTTCATGGAGCTGAATGCACGGGTCAAGCTGCGAGAGGTCAGAGACGCGGTGGTCACGGCCGTGGGCAAGCTCAGCCATCAAGCGAAACTTGCGCAGTGCCTATCCGCTGTTAAGACCAATGCCATCTCGCTGAAGGCATCGGACATGGCCGAGAAGGTTGTTTCCAAGGAACTCGCCGAAGCGCTGAATCGCGAGTTCAAGGCATTGGGGGTTGGTGCGTTGAGCGTATCACTGCAGAGCCGCGCCGACAGAGGCAAGGCGTTGCACAAGCTGAAATTGGAACTTCCTCAAAGTCGAAGCCCCGGTGACATTCTGAGCGAGGGCGAACAGCGCGCCGTGGCGATCGGCTCCTTCTTGGCTGAAGTCGGGTTGAGCGGTGGCAAAGGCGGCATCGTCTTTGACGATCCTGTGTCATCGCTCGACCATCGCAGGCGAGAGCGCGTAGCAAAGCGCCTGGCCACCGAAGCCGCGTATCGTCAAGTTGTAGTGTTCACCCATGACATCTACTTCTTATGTCTCTTGGTGGAGGAGGCCAAAACTGCCGGCGTGGCGATTTCGACTCAAAGCCTGATTCGCCGCGCTGAGGGGTTTGGCGTCGCCGATCCAGAACTCCCGTTTGAAGGGAAGAATGCAAGTAAGCGGATCGGCGCGCTAAAGGCCCAACAGCAGTCCATCGCCAAGCTGCACAAGGATGGTGAGGAGCAAGAACACCGAAAGCAAACAATCGATGCCTATTTTCGTTTACGCATGGCGTGGGAGCGTGCTGTCGAAGAAGTCTTGCTGCGTGAAGTGATCCTCCGATTCCGTAAGGGCGTGGAAACGCAAAGGCTCGCTGGCGTCGTGGTCGATGACGACGACTATGCCCAAGTCAATGCAGGCATGACGAAATGCTCGAACTATGCACATGACAAGGCGCTGATGGGTGGAATCGCAGTCCCCGATCCCGATGAGCTTCTCGCCGACATCACAGCGCTGGAAATGTGGCGGGCGCAGATTGAGAAGCGCGGTGTGGAGACGGCTAAGAAGCGCAAGGCTGCTCCAACCGTTAGTGGGGCGCCCGCAGTGGCCGCAACACCTGGGTGAGTGGAGTTTCACGAAATTCCCACATGTGCGAATCGTCATGGATAAAGATGGTATCGAACACTGAAAAAGCGCCCATTTCAGCAAGAAGCGGGGCCAAATACGATGCCGCTTTGGAGCAGTTGATGGCTGGCAGCGGCCAGTTGTCATACACGATCAACCAGTTGGCGGGGTATCGAACGAAGCCGTCGGCCGTCGCCTTCGGCATCTTTTCTTTGACGTAGTGGGCCATCGCGGCGGCCCATTCGCGCTCCGGCGAATCGCCACACCACCCTGGGCCTGACTCGTCGGCCTCGATCTCACGGCGGAGTTCACCGGCCGTCTTTCTGGGTTCCCCAGGCAACACATGGGGAGTGAAGTAGACGTCCGGCCCCAAGCCCTCCTTTTCACGGAGAAAGTCAGCGCGGGCGATGTTCTCCGGCACAGCTTCAGTGTGCTCGATTCCCACATCGGCCCGGAACATCGCCAAAAGGAAATCCGGCTTGTCAGAATGGGTCAAGGTCAGCGGGAACGAGAGCTGTTCAACCGGTAGCGTCGCAAGCAGATGCGCGATGCAATAGCGCTCTGCATGGTGGTTCCGGCGCCCCTCCGACCGCGGGGGAACATCGATGTCCAACTCGGCTAGCCTGTCCTTTAGCTCCGCTGGAGTATTTGCCCGCAGGATGATTTCCGACATGGGATGGTCATGCCTCCTGGTTGGTTGCTGCGTGATTGCGATGCAGGTCCGACACCACTGCGATCAACCTGTTGATCGGTTCGGCCAGCCGCTTCGGCAATACGCGGTGCTGGGTATGAGTTTTCAGGTCGGCGATCCAGCGATGCGCAACCCACACATCTTCTTCGGGGTGGTTGTTGTTCACGCCATTGCAATACTTGTAGCCAACGAGCGCATCTGTGTGCGACAGCAGGATGCGCGCCATCGTCATGTGGAAGCGATGGGCCTGGATATCCGCTGGACCTTTGGGGCGCGGCACGGTCAACCGTAGGCATCGCTGGCTGTTGAACTCACTCCAGTCGGGGCCAACGACCTGTCCCGCGCGTTCCAGCATTTTGCGCGACTGTTCGTTCTTGCCATTGACCAGAGCAACGGCGACCGTACCTTTCGGGTACTCCAGCTTTTCGGCGAGCAAGTTCATCCAGCGCACCAGCTTATTCAGTGTCTCATCGTCGGCAAACACAAGGAACTGATGGCGTTGCTCGTCGTCCAGAAACGCCGGCAATTGCGCGTAGAGGGGGTACAGCAGGTCGTGGATATAGATGTAGGTCTGCCGGCGTCCTTGCTCGTGGCTCCGCGTGGTTGCGGTCAGTACCCGCTGTGCCCACTCAGGCGTAAGTTCGTCCAGCGTCATCTCGGTGATGTCGATGGAAATCAGCGGAAATCCGAGCGACTTCCCGATCAGCGCCTTGCGCCCGTCGAAGGCGTGGCCGAGTTCGATTTCAACGCCGCCCAGCACCATCGGCTCGACCTGGACCGGCGGCCCGAGCACAGCCACGTCGAGCCGGAATTTGCTGCCAAACGGCGTCTCCAGGGGATGCTCGGTTGCCACCCGGTCGGCGCCGAGCAACAAGTTGCCTTCCAGCGGATAATCCGACGCATCCGCATCCTTGAACGCCCACGGCATCGCAAGCCCGGCATTCAAGCGTCGGGAGAGTTCGGCCGCGACACGTTCTTTCGCCCGCCGGTGTTCGGGGCTTTCCTGCACGGCGCGCCACCGACTGGCTTCTTCATCGTCGAAGTGTGCTTTGGGGTTGAAGGTGTGCTGGGCAGGAAGCACCCGAAAATGGGATCGCCGACGCAGCTTTCCGCTTTCAAAGGAGGGGCTGACCCATGTCACCATCTGTCGTGATGCGTCTGGAGATACCAGGGGCCACAGTTTGCGCGCATGCTCCCGGCTGCGAACGTCGCGGGCGGCGATCGTGGTCTGAAAAATCCCTTTTCGAGAGAAGACAACGATCGCCTCGTCCATTCTTGGCCTTCCCTTATGGCGATACGGTCGCTAATTTCGTGGTGTCATCCAACTTGCGGTGAATCAGCGATACCAGCGTCAGGATGTCCAGTGCATCCTGTTCGGACATGGGCCAATTCGTCTTGGGTGCATGGGCCAGCGGATTGCGCACGGCGCCAAACAGGCCGATCAGAAGATTGGCAAAGCCTTTCTGCTCGCTCTTCTCGGACTCTGTGGTGAGCGGCCCCAAGGCCAGAACGGGCTGCTGGCCTGAGAATGCCTTGTTCACCAGCTCAGCGCCATCGCCGCTCAGGCCCGAAAGCAGGCGAATCCGCTCCGCAACGCCTTTCGTTGCCTCGAACACGGCATGGAAATAGTTTTCGTCCAGCAACTCCGCGCGGCAGTAGTTCAGCACTTCCGCGTGGACGACACGGCTTTCCAGAGCAGCCCTGAGTCGCCCCGCTCGGGCCCGCGCGGCATCGAGCGTCGTGGTCTTATCGGCGTGCGCGACCTTGCCATCTTCGCGCACGTAGAAACCGGAGAAGGCAAGCACGACGTTGAGTTCGTCGCGCCGCCAAGCGAACGTCGCAGGTTCGCGGGCGTAGTTCACAGGGTTCATCGCGCGATTGATGAACATGATGAGATGGTTACCGACCTGGTGCTGATTCTGTACGCCGGCCAGCGCATTGAACAATCGCTTCCACTTGGTCATGCCAGGCGACGTGTCGGCAACCTCGATTTCGTGCAGCAGGCGTTCTATCTGTGTGCCACTCAGGCCGCGCTCGGTATCGGCGAGCACGCGGCAAGCGGCTTCAAGATGCTGTGAGCTGAAAGGAGGAATTCGCGTCGCCACTGCCTGTCTCCGTTGTCAGGCATCAGATGATGGCCTGCAAGCCCTTATCGGCAATGATGTTCAGCAGTTTGAGTGCAGGTCCTGTGGGATGGGTCTCGCCTTGCTCCCACTTTCGCACGGTCGAAGCCGTGGTGTGCAAGTGAAGCGCGAACACCGGCTGGCTGAACTTCAAGGTTTCGCGCAGGCGTTTGATGTCGGCCGCGCCGAACTCCCGCACGGGAGGCGGGCAAATCGCGTCGAACTCGCGCATCGTCACCTTGCTGATCGCTCCCGCTTCATGAAGCGCAGCCAGGTCACCTCGCAGGGATTCAATGATCTTGCTCACAATGCACCTCCAATAACAGACCGGACTGCAACGCCATCGACAAGGCTTCGGCAGACAGTTCCATGAACACCTTGCCGGCGAATTGCAGTGCCTTCTTCTCGTCCTGTGTGACGTTCGCCTTATCGCTCTTGGAAAACCCGTGCAGGAACACATAGCGGCTACCTATCCTGGCTGACAGCAGCGTGCGGTAGCCGCCGCTCTTACCGCCACCGGGGCGAGCCACCCGCTTCTTGTAGAGGGAGCCGCCCAAGTCCGCATCGATCAGACCGTTTTCCATCTCCTGAACCGCTTTGCACAAGGCAGCATCGGGCAGCTTCTCACTCGCCTGCCACCGCGCGAAGTCCCTGCGCTTGAGGATGCTCGTCATGTCGACCTCCAAACTATACCCGTAACGGGCATGTTTTTCAAACCTTCGCCGTGAAGCCGCCCTGGAAGGGGGGGCCTGCCCGATTCTCGTGACACCAACACGACAATCGGAACAGGCAAGGCGGGGTGCTGGCCGCTGCTCATGCAGTGGCTTCCGCCGGGCGCGAGGCACCCGTGATCGCCAGCCGCCGGCTTGCCACCAGCTCGGCCGCGTCGCGCACCGGCTTGTCCTCGGTGTGGACGTAGTGCATGAACATCGCCACGGTCTTGTGACCCGTCAGCCTCATCCCCACCTTGGTCGGCACGCCCGAATTGGCAATGTCCGTCGTGGCGCGGTGGCGGATGCCGTGCGTGCCGACATGCGGCACGCCGGTAGCCTTGAGCACGCGCTTCCAACCTCCATAGTGCTCGCCAAAGGTCAGGTGTCGGGTCGGATCATTGGGTGACGGCAGGACATAGGGGCAACCCTCCCGGCGCGGCGCAGTCGAAAGCAGCCGATAGGCTTCCTCGCTCATAGGCTTGGAAACGCCTCCGGTCTTGCTGTCGGGCCAGACGACGCGGCGCTTCTCCAAATCTACCCAATCCCATTCCAACGGGCAGATTTCGGAGCGGCGAGCAGCGAATTCGAATTGCAGGCGGATCGCCAGCGGGATGACGTAATTCTCCAGCCCTTCCGCCTCCAAATGCTCCAAGTGACGGAAGATCCGTACCAGCTCATCGTCCACGATGAGCCGGGTTTCCTTGCCCGGCGGGTACATCGGGACGTGACGGCATGGATTCGTGCCGTCCGGGCGCAGGCCCCATACTTCGGCCAGATTGAACATCTTGCGCAGCACGCCGAAGGTGCGGTTGGCCTCGGCCGGCTTGTAGGCCAGCTTCTTCATCAACGCGGCCACGTCCGGGCGCTTCACGTCCTGCACCTTCATCCGGCCCATGATGGGGATGATGCAGCGGTCGATGACCCCCTGGTAGCCTCGCTGCGTGCTGGGCTTATTGCGCTGCCTGGAGTAGTCCTCCATGAAGGTGTGGCAAAACTCCTTCATGGTCGGAGCCTTACGGGCAGCGTTCTTGGCCGCGCTGGGGTCGCCGCCCTTGCGCACCTCGGCCAGCCACTCCTGAGCCATCGTGCGTGCCTGATCGACTGTCAGCTCGCCGTACTGCCCCAGGGCGGGTTTGCGGCGTTCGCCGGCGTTCGTGCGGTACTGGAGCATGAATACCTTGCGGCCAGCAGGGGTGATCTTGCATAGGAAGCCGGGCACCACGGTATCCCGGAGCTCGATGGCCTTGGATTGAGGTTGTGCCGAGTCGACTACGGACTTGGTGAGCTTGATTTTCGCCATGATGACTCCTCGGAAAGCCCGGTTTCCAAGAGCCGCATGGGAGCCACGCGAGGGGAAGCCGGGTCAAATTTCGGAAAGCACCGGCATATGTTGAACTCGCTTAAGTGGTTGATAAACCTGCTGTATCTAGCCCTGGCGTAGTCCAGCGAATTGCGATGCTGGAGTCATCGTGAAACAAAAAAACCGCGCTAGGTTAATCTATTCAGTCCTTGATGTCGTGCAGTCATTGTGCACGTTAGTCCATAAAGGCTTGATCTGGGACGAGCGGATGCGTACCTTTGCCCGCTTTTCCAAAACGCACCCCGTGGAGAGCGCCATGTCCGCCGATCTCGAGCATATCCGTCAAGTGATGCGCGAGGCTGATTGCCTGTACAACGAAGCCGAGGTCGAGGCCGCCATCGCCGAGGTCGGCCAACAGATCTGCAAGGACCTGCACGACAAGAACCCGGTGGTTTTCTGCGTGATGAACGGCGGCCTGATCTTCTCCGGCAAGCTGCTCACCCATCTGCAGTTCCCGCTGGAGGCCTCCTACCTGCACGCCACTCGCTATCGCAACACCACCAGCGGCGGAGAGCTGTTCTGGAAGGCCAAGCCGGAGGTGTCGTTCATCGACCGTGACGTGCTGATCGTCGACGACATCCTCGACGAAGGCCACACCCTCAGCGCCATCATCGAGTTCTGCAAGCATGCCGGCGCCCGCGCGGTGCACACCGCCGTGCTGATCGACAAGGACCACGACCGCAAGGCCAGCCCGGACCTGAAGGCCACCTATACCGGCCTGCCATGCGTGGATCGCTACATCTTCGGCTACGGCATGGACTACAAGGGCTACTGGCGCAACGCCAACGGCATCTTCGCCGTCAAGGGGCTGTGACCATGGACCAGCCCGGGTTCCTCGATCAGTCGTTGTTCGCCGAGCTGGCACAGCGTGCCACTTCCAGCCCGCGTGGGCGGCAGAACCACAACTTCCATGGAATGGAAGAGCCGTGCCATCGCATGGCCGTGGGTTTGCAGCCGCGAACCTACATTCAGCCGCATCGCCATTTGAGCGACGACAAGGCCGAGACCCTGATCGTGCTGAAGGGGCGTCTGGGCTTGCTGGTTTTCGATGACCAGGGCGCCGTGATCGACAAGCGGGTGCTCGAGGCGGGGGGGGAGTGTCTGGGCGTCGACCTGGTCCCGGGCGTTTACCATGGCCTGGTCGTGCTGGAGGACGACAGCATCATGTTCGAGTGCAAGGCCGGGCCCTACCGTCCGGTAGGCGAGGGTGAGCTGGCTGAGTGGGCGCCACGCGATGGCGACGCGGGCGTTGCCGAGTACCACGCCTGGATGCGCGCGCAGTTCGACTGACTGCTCCGGCCTCCCGCCGGGGGCGAGCCTGCCGGCGCGGGCTCGGCCCACGGCAGGGCCGTTACAGGCAAACGGACCATGCTAGAGTGCCTCCTCATGCCAAGGAGCCTCACATGCGTGCGATCGTCCCCTTCCTGCTGGCGGTGAGCCTGCCACTGTCCGCCGCCCCACTGCACAGCCAGTTTCTCCCGCCCGACGACCTTTCCCTGCGCCAGGAAGCCCCGAACAACCAGCAGCTGCTGCAGGTCACCGACTACACGGTGGTCGTGGGCACCCAGCGCCAGTCCGACCAGCAACCGATCCCGATCACGTCCTCGTTGCAGATGCGCCTGAAGGGCAAGCCGCTGAGCAAGGGGGCGACCATCGGCCAGGTGCTGATCAACTTCGATGGCGAGGGCGGCAAGAGCCTGAAGAAGCCGGCCTATGACGACAAGACCCGGACCCTGACCCTCAATTACCCGCTGGCCGACTACCGGGTGATCATGGACCTGTTGCGCAACGAAACCCTCTACGTGCAGTTCCTCTCCTACGCCAATGGCCATATCTGGGCCGATCTGCATACCGGCACCGTACGTACGCGTTGAGGCCCGCAGGTGCCGGGGGTAAACTGCCGGCCTTCGAAAAAATGCCCGTGATGGCCCAGTTGGAGTCGGCGATGCGTAAAGACAAGAAACAAGTGATTGGTGACGAGATCAGCGACGAGTACATCAAGACCTTCCTGCAGTTCGAGCCCGCCGATGGCCTGACCTCGCCGTCGCACCACAAACTGATCAAGGGCTATCGTGGCCTGCGGGTCGACGACTTCGAGCGCTTCGTCGGCTTCTTCGTCGAGGCGGGTTACGACCTCGATGGCAAGGACGAGCACGGCAAGACCTTCGCCGAAGTGATCGCCGACCAGCGCAACGCGCCGGAGTACATCGAGATCATCGATAACGCCCGCAGCTGATCCATGACCTGCACTGGCCCTTTCGCGGGTAAACCCGCGAAGAAGCCCGTGCAGGCTGGCAAAGATACAGGCACAAAAAAACGCCCCGAGGGGCGTTTTTTCGTTTCTGGCGGATCAGGCGTAGTGCTTGGCCGGGCTGTTTTCCACCAGCTCCAGCGCCACGTCGTTGTCGGCGCTGATCTTGTGGTACAGCGCGGCATCGTTGGCCAGGACCTTCTCACGAGCCGGGAAGATCTCCTTGAGCTTGGCGGCCCAGGCGCCCTTGGCCTGCTCGGGGAAGCAGCGCTCGATCAGCTCGAGCATGATCGACACGGTGACCGACGCGCCCGGCGAGGCGCCGAGCAGCGCTGCCAGGCTGCCGTCCTGGGCCGAGACCAGCTCGGTGCCGAACTGCAGGATACCGCCCTTCTTCGGGTCCTTCTTGATGATCTGCACGCGCTGGCCGGCCACTTCCAGGCGCCAGTCCTCGGCTTTCGCCTCAGGGTAGAAGCGGCGCAGCGATTCCAGGCGCTGTTCCATCGACTGCATCACTTCGCTGACCAGGTACTTGGTCAGGTCCATGTTGTCGCGGGCCACGGCCAGCATCGGGCCGAGGTTGCCCATGCGCACCGACAGCGGCAGGTCCATGAACGAGCCGTGCTTGAGGAATTTGGTGGTGAAGCCGGCGTAAGGACCGAACAGCAGCGACTTCTTGCCGTCGACCACACGGGTGTCGAGGTGCGGAACCGACATCGGCGGCGCGCCGACCGCGGCCTGGCTGTAGACCTTGGCCTGGTGCTGCTTGACGATCTCCGGGTTGTCGCAGCGCAGCCACTGGCCGCTGACCGGGAAGCCGCCGAAGCCTTTGCTCTCCGGGATGCCGGAGGCCTGCAGCAGGGGCAGGGCGGCGCCACCGGCGCCGAGGAAGACGAAGCGGGCGTCGACTTCACGGCTGCCGCCGCTGTTGACGTCCTTGATGCTCACGGTCCAGCCGCTGCCGTTACGGCGCAGGCCGACGACTTTCTTGCTGTACTTGACCTGGGCGTCCGGCGAATCGCCGAGCAGCTTGAGCAGTTTGTTGGTGAGGGCGCCGAAGTTGACGTCGGTGCCTTTCATCACGCGGGTGGCGGCGATGTGCTGGTCGGCCGGGCGGCCCGGCATCATCAGCGGCATCCAGTCCTTCATCACGGCCTTGTCTTCGGTGTATTCCATCTCGGCGAAGGCGTGGTGCTGCTTGAGCAGCTCGAAACGCTTCTTGAGGAAGGAAACGCCCTTGTCGCCTTCGACGTAGCTCAGGTGGGGCACCGGATTGATGAAGGCGCGTGGCGAGCCGAAGCTGCCTTTTTTGCTCAGGTAGGCCCAGAACTGGCGCGAAACCTCGAACTGGGTGTTGATGTGCACGGCCTTCTTGATGTCGATGCTGCCATCGGCGGCCTGCGGGGTGTAATTCAGCTCGCACAGGCCAGCATGGCCGGTACCGGCGTTGTTCCAGGGGTTGGAACTCTCCGCGGCGCCGGAGTCCATCGCCTCGACGACCTCCAGCTTGATCGACGGGTCGAGCTCCTTGAGCAGTACGGCCAGGGTGGCACTCATGATGCCCGCGCCTACCAGTACCACATCAACCGATTCGTTCTGCGCCATTTAACGCGTCTCCACAATCTACAGCACCTAATTGACAGCATAGGATCCCTGGGGTGGCCAGGATCGCCATGTCCGACTCTTCGCAGTTCTTGCAACTTCCGCGGACACCGCCAATCAGTCTTGGGTGTTCAGGTATTGAACGCCGTTTGCCACGGGTGCGGCAATTCGACTTATGGTCAAGTGATCCGTCGTGCGTTATGGACCGGCCTCAAAGGCTCATCATGGATGAACGATCCTGCCGTCTGTTCAGGGCTGTTCGGGACACATCTGCCGCTTTTGCACATGCCAGACTGTTCATTTGCTCGCCACACTCTCGTGAAGTTGTGAAAAACCGTTTTTTCACGCTCTTTTGGAGACGTGAACCTCAAAAGTGGACTGCGCGATGGCAACCCGCAGGTTCATGCGAAGCGGAAGGCCGGAACAGCAGGCACGACAGCCAATGCAAGACCTGAGTGGAAGGCTCTCTGTGGGCGAAGCGTCGAGGGTGCCGTGGTCAAGCGGCGAAAGCGGGGCCCGATCAGGAGACGTCCTTATAATCGGGGGGAGATTATAACGAGGTCGCGGGCAGAAAGGTCGTACTTCTTGGTTTTTATTGCAGCGTTTGTCAGACAGACAGGATGCGCTGTTGCCAACGGCGCGTTGCGCGGGCGCAAACCCGGGCGCTGGCAGGCAGTGGCTGGCCGAGCCAGCCAAGGTGCGCATCGCTGACCTGCACCCAGCCGCTGCCGGTGGGCGGCAGGGCACATTGCTTGAAGCCCAGGCATACTCCGTGGTCGTCGAGACGGGCGTAAGTGTTGTGGCGCGGGCGGTGGAAGAGCAGGGTCCAGAGCGAGGCCATGGCGGAGCGTCCTGTGTGTGAGGGCTGGCTCGAGGATAACGGCAGGGCATGAAACGATTGTGACAAGCGGGTCGGGCCGATGGCTGGGCTGCAGCGCGCTGGGTATACTGTGGCCTTTGCCGCTTTTTCTGGAGAAACGCGCATGTTGCAACGTCTGTTGGTCGGTTTGTTCGCGGTGGCCAGCCTGAGCCTGGCCGGTTGTGCCCACAGCCCGCAGCAACTCAGCCCGCAACCCAAGCTCACCCAGCAGCTTGCCCCAGTCGGCCATGGCCAGCCCGTGGTGGTGAGGGTCGTCGATGGACGTGCCTCGCAATCGCTGGGCACCCGCGGTGGCATGTATCCCGAGACCAGCACCATCACCGTCAACGGCAACGACATCGTGCCGAAGCTGCAGGCCCAGGCCGAGGCGGCGGTGCGCCTGCTCGGCTTCACCCCGACCCCCAACGCCGGCAACGCGCCGCAGTTGACCGTGACCTTGGCCGAACTCAAGTACCAGTCGCCCAAGGACAAGATGTACGTGACCGAGGCGACCATCGGCGCCACTTTCCGCGCCGACGTGTCCAACGCCAATCGCCGCTACAGTGGCCGTTATGGCGCGTCCCTCGACCAGCGTTTCGGCATGGCGCCGAACCAGGAAACCAACACCAAGCTGGTCAGCGATGTGCTCAGCGATGCGCTGACCCGTCTGTTCAAGGACCCGACCATCGGTCAGGTGCTGGGCGAATAACGCATCGGCAATGAAGAAACCCGCCGCCTGTGTCCAGGTCGCGGGTTTTTTGTTGTCTGTGCCGACGCCTTCATGGGCAAACCCGCGAGGAAGGCGAGGTGATTCAGGCGGCGAGGACGTTGAAGTCGAGCAGGCTGATGCCGGTCTGCGTGTCGATTTCCGGCAGGTCATGATGGGCATGGCCGCCCAGCGCGCAGTAGACCAGCCACTGACGATCCTGGACGTTGAAGGCGAGGCCGTCGATCAGCGCCTGTTGTTCCTCGCTCTGGTTGACGAGGTAGAGGCGGTCCTGGTTTTCCGCATGCAGCATGACAAGCTCCGGTTCGGTCGAGGCCGACAGGGTGGCCTGCCTTGATGACGAGCGTGTGACAGATGAAATTAGATGACAGCTGGTCGCAAAGTCGCGGCTCAGGTGATGGCCTTGGGTAGAATGCCGCCCTTTGTTGCACGTGATACCGAGGTCGCGCAATGTCGTTGCAAGTGCTCTGGGGCGTCCTGGCCGCCCACCCGGCCAAGCTGATCAACCTGCTGGCCCTGTTCATTACCTGCCCAGGCGGGCTGCTGCTGCAAAGCGCCAGGCGCCGCGCGGCCATGGCCCGGGAGCGGCTGGTGGCCGATGAGGGGATGGTGGACGCTTTCGACCTGCGCGTGCCGCGCTACTACTACATCCTCGGCTTCTCGTGCCTGGCGATGGCGTTGCTGCTGTCCTGGTTCAGCACCTGGATCTGAACGCCAGACACCGGTTTTGCGGGAGCGGGCCTGACCCGCGAACCCGCCCCACAAAGACGCTCTCAGGCGGATGCGGGCTGCCGCTTGACCTGGTACTGATTGCGCACCGGCGTCGCATATTGCTGCACCAGGTATGGCTGATGCTCTACCGGGCAGGCGTCCAGTCGGCGCTGCCACTCTTCCTTCGCCTTGGCCAGCTCGTCGGCCGGGAACAGTTTCTCCGCGCTTGGCACCTCGAGCGCCTCGTCCTTTTGCCCCCACATCGCGTAGGCCAGGTAGTGCACCGGGAACAACCGGTAGCCGCCGAGGATCTGCCGATCGATCGCCTGTGCCAGTTGCTTGGTGTCTTCGTGGTACTCGGTCACTGGCGGGGCGAAGTTGATGTGTACCCGCCCTTTGTAGCCGGTGATGCCCAGGGCGATGCTGTTGTCATCCTCGCCCGGCGCCTTCTGGTAGGTGCCGGTGGTCGCGCGGATGTACAGCTCGCGCGCCTTGGCCTGGTCGCAAGGGTCGTACTCGTAGCTGATCGACACCGGGATCAGGTTCAGCCCCTGGATCACCGCGCCGAATGGCTCGTCCTTGCGGCTCATGTGGAACATCTTGAGGATCGCCGAATCGGTGCGGTCGTCACCGTCCTTGGCGCGGCCTTCGGCCTGGGCGATCCAGATCGAGACGCAGTCGTTGCGGATCGAGTGGTTGATATAGGCCGACAGCAGCTGGTAGGCGGCCAGCTTCTCGCGGCGCCCACTGATCGAACGGTGCACGATGAAGCTTTTGTTCAGGCGCATCATGTCGCTGACGAACGGCTTCTGCAGCAGGTTGTCGCCAATGGCGATGCGCGGCGTCGGCAGGCCGGCGTGGTATACCGCATAGTTGACGAAGGCCGGGTCCATCACGATATCGCGGTGGTTGGCCAGGAACAGGTAGGCGGTGCCGGACTTGAGCTGTTCGACGCCGGTGTAGGTCACGCCGTCGGTGGCACGGTCGATGGTACGGTCGACGTAGTACTCGACCTTGTCCTGCAGCGTCGACACGCAGGTCACGCCGGCGAACTCCTTGCGCAGGCGTCGGGCGATCAGCGGTTTGAGCAGCCAGCCGAAGGCGCCGGCCACGCGCGGGAAGCGGAAGTGGGTGAGGATATCGAGGAATGCCGGGTCGCTGAGCAGGCGTGCCAGAACGGCAGGGACCTCAGCGTCGTCGTACGGTCGGATGGCATCGAATTCGCCCATCATGCTCTCTTGTTGGAAACGGCTAGGGTAATAAGGTAGGGACGGGGTCCGAAAAACGGCTCGAACACACACAGGCCCCGTAAACAGACCGGCAATTATACGCACAAGTCACTCGGGAGGCCGCGATGCTCGAGACTGCGATCTACGATTGTCCCTATTGTGGCGAGGAAATCGAAACCACCGTGGACCTGTCCGGGGGCGATCAGGAGTACATCGAGGACTGTCAGGTGTGCTGCAAGCCTATCCGCTTTGTACTGCAGGTACATGGCGAGGAATGGATGCTGGATGTATACGGTGAGAACGACTGATGCAGCGAATCTACGAACCGCAAAGCCTGATGGAAGCCCAGATGCTGGTCGGCATGCTGACCAGCGAAGGTATCGAGGTGCACCTGGTCGGTCGTGATCTGATGGGGGCGATGGGCGAGTTGCCGATGCAGGGGCTGCTGGGGCTGGCGGTCGCGGATGAGCACGCCGAGTACGCACGGCAGTTGATCGATGCGTACAATGCCGCGCAGCCACTTGCCGGCGACGAACCGGAGAGTTATCCGGGAACCCTGATCTGCTAGGTTTTGATTTCGCCCATGTGTGGACGCTATGCCCTGTTTCGCTGGTCCCAGGCCCTTGCCGGCCTGCCGGGCTTTCCCTCGGGCCAGCAGGCCCAATGGAACATCTCTCCCGGTGCCACGGTGCTGATCCAGCGCCAGCTCGATGGCCAGTTGCAACTGGCCAGTGCCCGTTGGGGGCTTACCCCGGCCTGGCTCACCGACCTTTCGCGCACGCCCGCCCAGGCGCGCGCCGAAACCCTTGCCGAGCAACCGATGTTTCGCGAGCCACTGCGCCAGCGGCGCTGCCTGATGCCGGCCAACGGCTTCTACGAATGGCGCGGCACGGCGCGCAAGCGCCCGTATTGGGTAACGCCGGGAGAGGGGGCCTCGCTGTTCTTCGCCGCGCTGTGGGAAGTCTATCCGGTGCAGGAGCAGCAGTGGCTGAGCTGCGCGGTGGTGACCCAGGCGGCGATGAGCCAGCGCCGGCCGCTGATTCTGGATGAGGCCGAGCAGGCGCTGTGGCTGGATCCCGAGACACCGATGGCGAGGTTGCACGAGCTGCTGGCCAAGCCACCTACGGCGCTGCGTGAGCGGGCGCTGGCGCACTTCGTCAATGATCCGAAGCTCAACGGGCCGCAATGCCTGACACCGGCGTAGGTGGCAGGCACTCCCTGCAGGAGATCGCCCAGCCTCGCGGGCTGCGTTGTCGCGCAGGGAGCTGTACCCCTGTGCAAGCAACAGTCTTGCTCACGCCCTCAATATGGCGCGATCCCTGTTGGAGCGGCTTTAGCCGCGAACGGCGCCGCGACAAACCTGCGCCCGCAGGGTGCGCGTCCTGACCTACACCCTGAACTGATTGATCAACCGCCGCTGCTGTTCCGCCAGCTTGGTCAGCTCGGCGCTGGCTTGGCTCGACTCGTCGGCGCCACCGGCCACTTCGCCGGCCACCTGGCCGATGTTGATCACGTTGCGGTTGATGTCCTCGGCCACGGCGCTCTGCTCCTCCGCGGCGCTGGCGATCTGGGTGTTCATGTCGTTGATCACCGACACGGCCTGGGTGATGCTTTCCAGCGCCTGCGCGGCCCGGCTGGCCTGCTGCACGCTGTCGTCGGTCTTGCCCTGGCTGTTCTCCATCACCTTGACCACTTCGCGGGTACCCAGCTGCAACTGCTGGATCATTTGCTGGATCTCTTCAGTGGCCTGCTGGGTCTTCTGCGCCAGGTTGCGCACTTCGTCGGCGACCACGGCGAATCCACGGCCCTGCTCGCCGGCGCGGGCCGCTTCGATGGCCGCGTTGAGCGCCAACAGGTTGGTCTGCTCGGCAATGGCGCGGATGGTCACCAGGATCGTGTTGATGTTCTCGCTGTCGCGGGCCAGATCCTGCACCACGGTCACTGCGCGGCCGATCTCGGTAGCCAGGGCGCCGATGGCGTGGGACGTGTCGCGCACGATGTCCAGCCCCTGGTTGGCAGCGCGGTCGGCATCGCTCGCGGCCTGGGCCGCCTGCGTGGCGTTGCGCGCCACGTCCTGGGCGGTGGCGGTCATTTCATGCACGGCGGTGGCCACCTGGTCGATCTCGGCCATCTGCTTGTGCACGCCCTGGTTGGTGCGGATGGCGATGTCGGCGGTATGTTCCGACGAGTCGCTGACCTTCTGCACCGAGCTCACCACCTGGCTGATCATCGCCTGCAGCTTGGCCAGGAAGGTGTTGAAGCCCTTGGCGATGGCGCCCAGCTCGTCTGCGCGGTCGCTCTGCAGACGGCGGGTCAGGTCGCCTTCGCCCTGGGCGATGTCGTCGAGCATGGCCACCATCTGCCGCAGCGGACGGGCGATACCCAGGGCCAGCAGCCAGATCACCAGCAGGCCGAGTGCCGCGATGCCCAGGCCGACGATGGTCATGCCGGTGATATCGGTCCGGCGCTGCTCGGCCAGGTCCTTCTGCAACTGGTTGGCATCGGCCATCACGGTGCTCAAGGGCAGCTCGAGCAGCAGCGTCCAGCGCGCATCGGTGCTGGCGATCTTGAACGGCAGGTACAGCTCGATGCGATCCTTGTCGGCGTCCACCTGGTACTGCAGGGCCTCGCCGCTCAGGCTCGCGAGGGTGGTGGCTTCGTCGCTGTCCAGCACATCGCTGGCTTTCTCGCCGAACTTCGCCGGGTCACGGGTGTAGGCCACCAGGCGGCCATTGCCCGACACCAGCGCCAGTTCGCCAGCCCCATCGTAGAGCTGGCGGTCGGCGGCATTGAGCAGGTCCTGAATGAAATTCACCGACAGGTCGGCACCGGCCATGCCCTGGAACTGGCCGTCGATCATGATCGGCTCGACGAACGAGGCGAGCATGACCATCTTGTCGCCGACCTTGTACGGTGCCGGGTCGATCACGCAGGCCTTCTTCGATTCCTTCGGGCACAGGTAGTACTCGCTGGCGCGCACGCCGGTGGCCAGCACGGTGCGGTCGTCGACATCGGCCAGCTTGTCCTGGCCGAGGCTGCCATCGCCATTGCGGAACCACCATGGCAGGAAGCGGCCACTGGTGCTGTCGATGCCGATCAGGTTGCTGCCGACGTAGCGGCCGTCGGCATGGTCGAGCGCGTTCGGCTCCCAGCCCAGGTAGGCGCCGAGCACGCTCGGGTTGACCTCCACGGTGCGCTTGAGCTGGTTGATCAGGTGTTCGCGGTCGACGCGCATCAGTGCTTGGCCGTCGGCGCCCAGCATGCCGATCATCGCGTTGGCGGTGGCCAGGCCGCGGGCGATCGACAGTGGCGCTTCCAGGCCGCGCTGGATCTCGCTGACCTGGGTGCGGGCCAGGGCCGTGAGGCGCTGCTCGATGACCGTCTCGAACTGCTGCTGCGTGCGCTGTTGCACCAGCGCCTGGGTCCGCTGCCCGGAATACACGGCATACAGCACCAGGGCCGCGACAATGCTCAGCACGATGGCACCGGCCAGGGCGGCCACGGAAAACTGGATCGACTTGAACTTCATGGCAAAGCTCCGCGCGCAAGGAGGTCGTTACCGGATGTTATCGGCGGGCTAATACCAAAGCATGAGGACGATGCAAGAAATCTTCCCTGCGGCTCTGGCCCGGGCGGGCGTCTGGGCCTAGGATACGCGGCATGTAAAAAGGGAGTGTTTTCATGCGTAAGTCATTCGTTGTCAGCCTGCTCGGCGCCAGTGTCCTGCTGGGCGGCTGCCAGGCGGTCAATACCACCAGCGGTGGCGCCGTGGGCGTCGAGCGCAAGCAGTACATGTTTAGCATGCTCTCGACCGACCAGGTCAACCAGATGTACGCGCAGTCTTACCAGCAGACCCTCGGCGAAGCGTCGAGCAAGGGCGTGCTGGACAAGAGCAGCAACGATGCCAGGCGCGTGCAGGCCATCGCCGACCGCCTGATCGCCCAGGCGCCACAGTTCCGGCCGGATGCCGCGCAGTGGCAGTGGGAAGTCAACGTGATCAAGAGTGACGAGCTCAACGCCAACTGCGGCCCGGGCGGCAAGATCATCGTCTACACCGGCCTGATCGATCAGCTCAAGTTGACCGATGCCGAGATCGCCGCGGTGATGGGCCATGAGATCGCCCACGCCCTTCGTGAGCACGGTCGTGAAGCGATGTCCAAGGCGTACGGTGTGGAAATGGCCCGCCAGGGAGCGGGTGCCCTGCTCGGCCTGGGCCAGGACAGCATGGCGCTGGCCGATACCGTGGTGAACTATGCGATGACCCTGCCCAACAGCCGGGCCAACGAGAACGAAGCCGACCTGATCGGCCTGGAGCTCTCGGCGCGTGCCGGCTACGACCCGAATGCCGCGATCACCTTGTGGAACAAGATGAGCAAGGCATCGGAGGGCGCGCCGCCCGAGTTCATGAGCACCCACCCGGCCTCGAGCAGCCGGATCGCTTCGCTGCAGGCGGCGATTCCGAAGGTGATGCCGCTGTACCAGGCGGCCAAGAAGTAAGCCGCCGGGGTTTCATGTAAGGCGTGGGAGCGGGTCAGGCCCGCTCCCACGCTGGTGGCCTTGCAATTTTCTCCTGTTCGACAGTCCAGCCCTTTGGGCGGGGCGATCTCCCGCGGTCAGCCAATCCAGCCACTGGTCTTCATCGCCGAGTACACCGCGACGATGGCCAGCACGAAGAACGCGGTCGCTGCCAGGCGACGGATCAGCGTCAGCGGCAGTTTCTCCGCCGCGAAATTGCCCGCCAGCACCACGGGCACGTTGGCGATCAGCATGCCCACGGTGGTACCGATGATGACCATGATCAGGTGCGGGTACTGGGCGGCCAGCATCACCGTGGCGACCTGGGTCTTGTCGCCGATCTCCGCCAGGAAGAAGGCGATCAGGGTGGTGACGAACGGCCCGAAGCGGCGGGCGTTGCTGCTTTCGTCATCGTCCATCTTGTCCGGCACCAGGGTCCACAGCGCGGTGGCGGCGAAGCTCGCGGCGAGGATCCAGTGCAGCACCGATTCGCTGAAGAAACCGCTGACCCAGGCACCCACCGCACCGGCGGCGGCATGGTTGGCCAGGGTGGCGGCGACGATGCCGGCGATGATCGGCCAGGGCTTGCGGAAGCGGGCGGCGAGGATGAGCGCGAGCAATTGCGTCTTGTCGCCGATTTCGGCGAGGGCGACGATCGCGGTGGGGACGAGCAAAGATTCCAGCATCAGGGTTCCTACGGGGGCGGGTCGACACGGCTATGACACGTACGACCTCCCCGCCCCGGGTAAGGTGTGCGTGTCATAGGTCTTGTCAAACCCTGGATCTGTCTGCGCAGATCGTGGGTCGCACGCGCCATGGCCTGTGGGCCAAGTGTGTTGACGCGTACCGGGCGAGCGGGGGGCTCGCGGGAGACTACTCCCCTAGGACGGAGCGGATTCTGCCTAGGCCGATCGCATTCGGCAAGCCCTGTTTTTATCCGCGGCTTGCCCGGTAGATCCGAAAGCCTTGTGCTTCGGCGCGGATCTCGCAGTTGCCCAGGGCGCCTTCGATCAGCGGTTGATAGCGTAGGAAGCTATTGGCAACCAGGCGGATTTCGCCACCTTTTCGCAGATGTTCACCTGATTTTTTCAGCAGACCTTCCGATGCTTGGTAGTCGGTGTGCACGCCGGTATGGAAGGGTGGGTTGCTCAGGATCAGGTCCAGGCCAGTGGGCGCCGCATCGATGCCGTCGCCGCTGATCACTTCGCCTTCCAGGCCGTTGGCCGCGAGGGTGAGGCGACTGGCCGCGACCGCGAAGGCATCGACATCGAGCAGGGTTACCCGGCTCTGCGGATAACGGCGCTTGACCGTGGCCCCCAGCACGCCGGCGCCGCAGCCGAAGTCCAGGACATGCCCTTGTGGCAGGCCGTCGAGGTGTTGCAGCAGCAGGGCGCTGCCCTTGTCCAGGCGTCCATGGCTGAACACCCCGGGGAGGCTGATCACCTGCAGCGGGCCGTCCTCCAGGGGGAGCTCGAAGCGTTCCGCCAGGCTTTCCAGCGGCTTGGCCAGCGGGGCGTGGTCGATGGTCACCTGCCACAGCTGGCAGTGCCGTGCGCTGTCGAGCTTGCGCGGCTTGCCGAAGGCCTGCAGTTGCTTGGCCGCACCTTCGATACCACCCCGCTTCTCGCCCACCAGGTACAGCTCGCGACCGGCCAGGCGCGCGGCCAGGGCATTGAGCAGGTAGGCCGCCAGTTCGCGGGATTTGGGCAGGAACAGCACGGCGGCGTCGAAGGCCACCTCGGGCACCTCGACGCCATAGTGACTGCGCCCGCCGAAGCGGCTTTCCAACAGCGCCTGGTCACCCGCGTGCCAGGTCCAGCCGTGGGCGCCGGGCAACTGGCCGAGCAGGCCGTCGGCCTGGATCCCGGCGATCAGCAGCGGGCCCTGGAACAGCTCCGCCTGGCGGAGCATGACTTCACTGCGCGGGTCCATGGACGATGCCTCCTGAAAAAGTGGCGCAGTGTACCAGAGCCGCCGCCGGATCAGCCGACCACTCGCCGTGGCTGGCCGGCAAAGAAGGCCAGGGCGTTCTCGGCGAGCTGGCCGACGATACGCTGGCGTGACTCCACCGCGCCCCAGGCGCTGTGCGGGGTGACGATCAGACGTGGGATATCCGCCGCCAGCAAAGGATTGCCCTGTACCGGCGGCTCGACGCTGAGCACGTCGGTGGCGGCGCCGCCCAGGTGGCCGTCGCGCAGGGCAGCGGCCAGTGCCTGTTCGTCGATCAGCCCGCCGCGGGCCGTGTTGACCACCAGCGCATGGGGCTTGAGCAGTGCCAGTTCGTGGGCGCCGATCATGTGCCGGGTCTGCTCGTTGAGTGGGCAGTGCAGGGTCAGCGCATCGACCTGCGGCAGCAGCTCCTCCAGCGGCAGGCGGTCGGCGCGGGGCGGTCGGCCGGGAATCTGGCCGCTGAGCACGCGCATGCCGAAGGCCTCGGCCAGACGCGCCACGGCGCCGCCCAGCTCGCCGTGACCGAGCAGGCCGAGGGTCTTGCCTTCCAGTTCGACGATGGGGAAGTCCAGCAGGCAGAACTGACTGGCCCTGGCCCATTGCCCGGCTTTGACGGCCCGGTCGTAGTCGCACAGGCGGGTGGCCAAGGCCAGCAGCAAGGCCAAGGTATGCTGGGCCACCGACGGCGTGCCATAGCCCTGGCAGTTGCATACGGTGATGCCCTGGGCGCGGGCGGCGGCCAGGTCGACGTTGTTGGTGCCGGTGGCGGCCACCAGGATCAGCTTGAGCTGTGGATTGGCGGCCAGCGTGGCGGCGTCGAGCATCACCTTGTTGCTGATTGCTGCCACCGCACCTTGCAGGCGCTCCGCGACCTGGTCCGGGCGGGTGGCTGCAAACAGCTGCAGGTCGTCGAACCGATCCCGCAGGGGGGCAAGGTCGAGGTCGCCGAGGTCCAGGGACTGGTGGTCGAGAAACACGGCGCGGCGTGGGTTGGTCATGGGGGCTCCGGTGCAGGGCTGGATGCATTCTTGGCGTTGGTTAGAAGCTGTGGGAGCGCGAATGCGTAGGCGAAGTCACGGCCGCGTTCGCGGGTAAACCCGCTCCCACAGGGCGCGCGATCCATTCCGGGCAGTGTCCGGCCCGTCAACGCCGTTCGTCAACGTCGCTATCGCCGCTCATACCTTGGCGCACCAAATCATTCCTTCGGCTGATTTGACCGATGCGTCACCGAACTACAGTTGATCCCTGAATTGTCCGGCTCGCTTTGAAGAAAGGGATACCCATGTTGCAGACGCGCATCATCAAGCCCGCCGAGGGCGCCTACGAATACCCCCTGCTGATCAAGCGCCTGCTGATGTCCGGCAGCCGTTACGAAAAGACCCGCGAAATCGTCTACCGCGACCAGATCCGCCTCACCTACCCGCAACTGAGCGAGCGTATCGCCCGCCTGGCCAACGTGCTGACAGCGGCTGGAGTGAAGGCTGGCGACACGGTGGCGGTGATGGACTGGGACAGCCACCGTTACCTGGAATGCATGTTCGCCATCCCGATGATCGGCGCCGTGGTGCACACCATCAACGTGCGCCTGTCGCCCGATCAGATCCTCTACACCATGAACCACGCCGAGGACCGCTTCGTACTGGTCAACAGCGACTTCGTCGGCCTCTACCAGGCCATCGCCGGGCAACTGACCACGGTCAACAACACGTTGCTGCTGACCGACGGGCCGGACAAGACCGCCGACCTGCCCGGCCTGGTGGGCGAATACGAACAGCTGCTGGCAGCCGCCAGCCCGCACTATGATTTCCCCGATTTCGACGAGAACTCGGTGGCCACCACCTTCTACACCACCGGTACCACCGGCAATCCCAAAGGTGTGTACTTCACCCATCGGCAGCTGGTGCTGCACACGCTGGCCGAGGCGTCGGTCACCGGCAGCATCGACAGTGTGCGCCTGCTCGGCAGCAACGATGTGTACATGCCCATCACCCCGATGTTCCACGTGCATGCCTGGGGCATTCCCTACGCGGCGACGATGCTGGGCATGAAGCAGGTCTACCCTGGGCGCTACGAGCCGGACATGCTGGTCAGGCTGTGGCGCGAGGAAAAGGTCACCTTCTCCCACTGCGTGCCGACCATCCTGCAGATGCTGCTCAACTGTCCGTCCTCCCAGGGCCAGGACTTCGGCGGCTGGAAGATCATCATCGGTGGCAGCGCGCTCAACCGTGCGCTGTACGAAGCGGCGCTGGCGCGGGGTATCCAGCTGACCGCGGCCTACGGCATGTCCGAGACCTGCCCGCTGATCAGCGCCGCGCACCTGAACGACGAATTGCAGGCCGGCAGCGAGGACGAACGAGTCACCTACCGGATCAAGGCCGGCGTGCCGGTTCCGTTGGTCGAGGCGGCGATCGTCGACGCCAATGGCAATTTCCTGCCGGCTGACGGCGAGTCCCAGGGCGAGCTGGTGCTGCGCGCGCCATGGCTGACCATGGGCTATTTCAAGGAGCCGGAGAAGAGCGAGGAACTGTGGCAGGGCGGCTGGCTGCACACCGGTGACGTCGCCACGCTGGACGGCATGGGCTACATCGACATCCGCGACCGGATCAAGGACGTGATCAAGACCGGTGGCGAGTGGATTTCCTCGCTTGACCTCGAAGACCTGATCAGCCGCCACCCAGCGGTGCGCGAGGTGGCGGTGGTCGGCGTGCCGGACCCGCAATGGGGCGAGCGACCGTTCGCGCTGCTGGTGGTGCGCGAAGGGCAGAACATCGATGCGCGAGCGCTCAAGGAGCACCTCAAGCCATTCGTCGAGCAAGGGCACATCAACAAGTGGGCGATCCCCAGCCAGATCGCCCTTGTTACTGAAATTCCCAAGACCAGCGTCGGCAAGCTCGACAAGAAGCGCATCCGCCTGGATATCAGCCAGTGGCAGGCCAGTAACAGCACGTTCCTCTCCACCTTGTAAGCCGAGGCGACGGGTCGTGGCCTTGCTGGCACGACCCGCAGGCTAGACGCGATGCCGCCTTGTCAAACGTAGGAATTGAGCCATGCTTGAGCACTGCCGGCACCCAGGCCGCTCGTTCGGGGCGAGCCACAAGCAGGAAGCGCAAATCACACTTTAGAGGGATCAAGCACCTGTGGTCGCTGGCTATAGTCGGGTCAGGGGATTTTCAGGAATGGGGGAGGGCGCCGCGCTTCAACGGGCGGTGCCACGGGCAGGAGCCTGTTTCGACCAGGCGCTCGGGCCGTTTCTGAAAGGACTCACTGCCATAACAAAAAAGTACATGGAGTAGCGTCGATGACATCTGCAAACCCGTTCTGGCGCCGGGCTAAACTGCCTCTGGCCGTCAGCCTCGCTTCTACGCTCGCAAGTCCAGCTTTCGCGGTCAGCTTCAACATCGGGGAAATCGAAGGCCAGTTCGACTCGTCGCTCTCCGTCGGTGCCAGTTGGTCGACCGCCAACCCCAACAAGAACCTCATCGGTGCCAACAACGGCGGCAGGGGGCTGTCGCAGACCTCCGACGACGGCCACCTGAACTTCAAGAAGGGCGAGACCTTCTCGAAGATCTTCAAGGGTATCCATGACCTGGAGCTCAAGTACGGTGACACGGGCGTGTTCGTCCGTGGCAAGTACTGGTACGACTTCGAGCTCAAGGATGAAAACCGACAGTTCAAGGACATCAGCGATTCGGGCCGCAAGGAGGGCGCCAAGTCCTCGGGTGCGGAACTGCTCGACGCCTTCGTCTACCACAACTACAGCATCGCCGACTTGCCGGGCACCGTGCGCCTGGGCAAGCAGGTGGTGAGCTGGGGCGAAAGTACCTTCATCGGGGGCGGCATCAACTCGATCAACCCCATCGACGTGTCGGCGTTCCGCCGTCCGGGCGCGGAGATCAAGGAAGGCCTGATCCCCGTCAACATGTTCTACGTGTCGCAAAGCCTGACCGACAACCTGACCGCCGAAGGTTTCTACCAGATCGAATGGGACCAGACCGTCGTCGACAACTGCGGGACCTTCTTCTCCCAGCCCGACGTGATCGCCGATGGCTGCAACAACAACCTGGCGGTGCTGGCCAAGCAGGCCAACGTGGCGAGGAGCCTTTCCGCGCAGCTCGGCCCGTTCACCGGGTCGGCCATGAACGCGCTGGCCGGGCAGGGTGTCAGCTGGGGCTCGCCTGACGAGGGTGTGATCGTGCGTCGCGGCCCCGACCGTGATGCGCGTGACAGCGGCCAGTTCGGTGTGGCCTTGCGCTACATGTACGAGCCTCTGAACACCGAGTTCGGTGGCTACTTCATGAACTACCACAGCCGGGCGCCGATCTTCAGCGGTCGAGGGGCCGCAGCCGGCTTCTACAACCCGGCCAACCTGGCAGGCGCCCTGGCTCGCGCAGGGGTTCCGGCTGGTGCCGCAACCAACCCGGCCCTGCTTCAGGCGCTCATGCCGCTGTACGTGGCGGGCAACTCCAGCTACTACGTGGAGTACCCCGAGGACATCCGCCTCTACGGCCTGAGCTTCTCCACCACCCTGCCCACCGGCACTGCCTGGAGCGGTGAGATCAGCTATCGGCCGAATGCGCCGGTGCAGTTGAACACCACCGATATCCTGTATTCGGGCCTGACGCCGCTCGACCCCAACACGTCGGTCCTGAAAGGCACGCCGGACGCGGACCAGCCAGGTTACCGCCGCAAGGAGGTCACCCAGCTGCAGACCACGTTCACCCACTTCTTCGACCAGGTCATGGGCGCCGAGCGTCTGACCATGGTGGGCGAAATTGGCTGGACGCATGTCGGCGGGCTGGAAAGCTCCTCCAAGGCACGTTACGGCCGTGACCCGGTCTACGGTCCTGGCCCGCTGCCCAATGGCCGCTGCCAGAGCCTCAACGCCACCACGCTGGCAGGTGTCGAACAGAACAACCTGTCGCGCTACTGCGAAAGCGAAGGTTTCACTACCTCCGACTCCTGGGGTTATCGCGTTCGCGCCATCTGGGACTACAACAACGTCTTCGCCGGTGTGAACCTGCGCCCGAGCGTGGCCTGGTCCCATGACGTCGATGGTTATTCCCCAGGTCCCGGCGGCAACTTCGAGGAAGGCCGCAAGGCAGTCAGCCTGGGCCTGGACGCCGAGTACCAGAACACCTACACGGCGAGCCTGTCGTACACCAACTTCTTCGATGGCAAGTACACCACCGTGGATGACCGCGACTTCGTCGCCCTCAGCTTCGGCGTGAACTTCTAAGCACACTGATCCAGGACGACAACAGAATGAAAATGACCACACGTCTGCTGCAAGCCGGAGTACTGGGCATGTCCCTGCTGGCAACCAGCGTCATGGCTGCGGTTTCCGCCACCGAAGCGGCCAAGCTGGGCTCGACCCTGACCCCGATGGGCGCGGAAAAGGCCGGTAACGCCGATGGTTCCATCGGTCCATGGGAACCGCTTTCGAAGAGTGCCGGCAGTGTCGACGGCAAGGGTTTCCTCTCCGACCCCTACGGCAGTGACAAACCGCTGTTCACCATCACCGCGCAGAACGCCGAGCAGTACAAGGACAAGCTCTCGCCTGGCCAGCTGGCGATGCTCAAGCGCTATCCGGACACCTACAAGATCCCGGTGTACAAGACCCACCGTGGCGCCACCGTGCCGGACGACGTCTTCGCCGCCATCAAGGAGAACGCCACCAAGACCACGCTGGTCGCCGGCGGCAACGGCCTGGAGAACTTCCGTACCGCCGTTCCGTTCCCGATCCCCAAGGATGGCCTGGAGGTGATCTGGAACCACATCACCCGTTATCGCGGTGGCAGCGTGACCCGCCTGGTCACCCAGGCGACTCCCCAGCAGAACGGTTCGTACAGCCTGGTGTACTTCCAGGACCAGTTTGTTTTCCGCGACAAGATGAAGGACTACGATCCCTCCAATCCAGGCAACATCCTGTTCTACTTCAAGCAGGAAGTGACGGCGCCCGCGCGTCTGGCGGGTACCGTGCTGCTGGTCCATGAAACCCTCGACCAGGTCAAGGAGCCGCGCAAGGCGTGGATCTACAACGCCGGTCAGCGTCGTGTGCGCCAGGCACCACAGGTCTCGTACGACGGACCGGGTACCGCCGCCGACGGCTTGCGTACCTCCGATAACCTGGACATGTACAACGGTGCGCCGGATCGCTACGACTGGAAGCTCGAGGGCAAGAAGGAGATGTACATCGCCTCCAATGCCTTCAAGCTCGACGATCCGAAGCTCAAGTACTCCGACATCATCAAGGCCGGGCACATCAACCAGGACCTGTCGCGTTACGAGCTGCGCCGCGTCTGGCATGTGGTGGCCACGCTCAAGCCAGGCCAGCGTCATATCTACGCCAAGCGTGACTTCTACATCGACGAGGATACCTGGCAGGCAGCGGTGATCGATCAGTACGACGGCCGCAACCAGCTGTGGCGCGTGTCCGAGGCCCATGCCCAGCCGTACTACAACGTGCAGGTACCGTGGTACACCCTGGAAGCCATCTACGACCTGCAGTCGGGTCGCTACCTGGCCCTGGGCATGAAGAACGAAGAGAAGAGCGCCTACAACTTCGGCTTCAGTGCCAGCAAGGCCGAGTTCCAGCCAGCCGCGCTGCGTCAGGCAGGTGTACGTTGAGCTGATGAGCTGAAAGTCGCCAACTCCGTGTGATCCCCCAGAACGCCCCGGCTTGCCGGGGCGTTTCTGTTTGCCGATGGTGGCGGGCGCCATCAGCATTGTTTCTTTTTGTTGTAGTCTTTTTGGACTATTGCTGGCCGATCGTCTTCAAATGTGTTGCGTTTGCCGCTAGTCTCGCAACCATTCGTACCGCCGCATTATTCCAATCAGAACGAGCCGGCCATGACAGACCTGTCCCGTACGCATGGAGTTGCCAGCCAGGCCCTGGGCCTGTTGGATGGGCGCTTTTTCCGGCCGCCGCTGCCGGAAGCGCACGTTCCCCGTGCGCGCCTGTGCCAGCGCCTGCATACAGGGCTGGCCGGGCGTCTACTGCTGGTGAACGCGCCAGCGGGCTTCGGTAAAAGCTCACTGGCCATCGAGTTCTGCCAAGGCCTGCCTGCCCACTGGCGCAGTCTCTGGCTCGGCCTGAGCCAGCGTGACGCCGATCCCGGTCGTTTCCTGGAGCGGCTGCTCGAAGGCCTCCAGCAGTTCTGCCCGGCGCTGGGTGGGCAAGCACTCGGTCTGCTCAAGATGCGTCAGCGCCATCAGCCCTTCGCCTTCGAGGAATGGCTGGATGGCCTGCTCGATGAACTCACCCTGTATCTGCAACCCGACACGCCTCTGTTGCTGGTGCTCGATGACTACCATCTGGCCCAGGGGCCGGTGCTGGATCGTTGCCTGCAGTTCTTCCTCAATCATCTGCCCGCCGGATTGCTGCTGTTGGTCACCAGCCGCCAGCGACCGGACTGGCACCTGGCGCGCCTGCGCCTGTCGCGCCAGTTGGTCGAACTCAACGAGCAGGATTTGCGGCTCACCCCCGACGAAGCCCTGGCCGTGATCGGCCGGCAGCCCACCGGCTTGCGTGGCCAAGCCCTCGACAACCTGATCCAGCGTAGCGACGGATGGGTGGCAGGGTTGCGCTTCTGGCAGCTGGCGGCCAGCGAGGCGGGTGAAGACAACGCCTTGCCCCAGGCCTTGCACGGCGGCGAGGGCTTGATCCGGGACTACCTGCTCGAGGAGGTCATCGACATCCTCCCGGTCCCGGTGCAGGCGTTTCTCTATGACACGGCCTGCCAGGAGCGTTTCTGCGCCGAACTCTGCGACGCCTTGCGCGAGCGGCATGACAGTGCCGACATCCTGCGTTATCTCCAGGCCCACCAGGTCTTTCTCGTCCCGCTCGATGAGCACGGGCGCTGGTTCCGCTATCACCATCTTTTCTCCGACCTGCTGCGCAGCCGTCAGGCCAGTGAGCCCCTGGCGGGCCTGCACCTGCGAGCCTGCCGCTGGTTCGAGGGGCAGGGGTTGCTGGACGAAGCGGTGGAGCAGGCATTGCGGGCCGGGCACCTGGATGTGGCGGCCGACCTCGTGCAGAGCTTGTCCGAGGAACAGTTGCTGGCAGAACAGAACGTCGGCATGTTGCTGCGCTGGAAGATGGACCTGCCCGACAGCCTGCTGATCAGCACGCCACGGCTGATCGTGTTGTACAGCTGGGCCCTGGGTCTTGCCTGCCAGCTGGATGCCGCCGAGGAACTGGCGGCCTACCTGAGCCGCTTCCTGCCGGCGCCATCCGCTACCGCGCAAAAATCCATGCTGGCCCAGTGGCTTGCCCTGAGCGGTGTCATTGCCCGTGGCCGCGGCGATCGCGAGCGCACCCTGGCGTATTGCGGCGAAGCGCTGCAGAGCCTGCCGTGCAAGCGCTACGGGCAACGCCTGGTGTGTTTGTCGACGCTGTCCAACCTGGCGATCGCCGATGGCGACTTCTGGCGCGCCCGGGGCTGGAATCGCGAGGCCCTGGAGCTGGCGCAGCGGGTCGGCAATCCGTTGTTCGAGGCGCTGGCCCATTACGACCGGGCCAGGGTGCTGCATGCCCGCGGCGAAGTGCTGCGCGCCCTGGACGAGACGCGCCAGGGCTTGCTGCGCCTGCAGGGGCTCTCGGGCCAACGGCTTTATGCCGTGCGCGCCCGCCTCACGCTGTACGAAGGCTACCTGCTCGCCGCTCGCTTGCAGCCGGGCCAGGGCCGTGCCCGCTTGCGTGCGGGGCTGAGCGAGGCGCGCACCTGCCGCGATATCAGCGTGCTGATCGGGCACTGCGTGATCGCCTCGCTGGACGGGCGCGAGGGGCGTTTCGCCGAGGCATTCTCCGAACTGGCCGAGGCCGAGCGGCTGATGCATATCTGGGATGTGCCGCCGATCTTCTACCTGGCCATGATCACCCTGGTGAAATGTGAGCTGTGGCTGGCCCAAGGGCGCACGGACCTTGCCGAGTCGTGGTTGACCCGTCTGGGGCAGACGTACGGTGGCGAGCAGCCAGCGGCGGCGCCGGAGTTCCATCCCCTGCTGCCGTTGCACATCGAACTGCAACAGGCCTTGCTGGAGCGGGTGCTTGAACGGCCGAACGATGCCGAGGCGCGCTTGCGCGCACTCGTCGAACGCGGCCAGGCCAGTGGCGGCATGACGCTGACGGTCAGCGCCCTGTGTCAGTTGATCATGCTGCTGCTCGGTGAGGGGCGAGAGGACGAGGCCGGCAGACTCTTGCCCCAGGCGCTGGGCGCCGCGCAGGGCGGCGCGTTGCAAGCGTTTCAACGCCTGCTGGATGAGCAGCCGCACTGGCTGCGCGAGCAGCTTGCCCTGCGTGCAACCTGCCCGGTCCAGGCCGAGTTGCTGGCGCGTCTGCCGCAGGCAACCTCATCCACGGCAGTGATCGCCGACGCCCTGAGCGGCCGTGAACTGGCAGTGCTCGAGCTGATCGCTCAGGGCTGTTCGAACCAGCAGATCAGCGAGCAGCTGTTCATTTCCCTGCATACGGTCAAGACTCACGCCAGTCACATCAATAGCAAGCTGGGGGTCGAACGTCGCACCCAGGCGGTAGCCAAGGCCAAGTCTCTCGGGCTGCTGGCCTGAGCGCCCCACAGGTGTCAGGATGGTGGCTCTGCGCTATCATCTGGTGCTGATGCTTGCGCACTCATCTTTCACGAGCCACTGCCGATACAAGATTCGGCGGTATGCATCGCCACTTCCCACTTCTCTCGATACAGGTCGTGTTGATGCTGCAGTACGGGCAAAAAAGCTTTCTGATCGTCGACGACTTCACCGACTTTCGCACGTCGACCCGCTCGATGCTCCGCGAGTTGGGCGCGCGCGACGTGGACACCGCCGACAGCGGCGAGCAGGCGCTGCGCATGTGCGGGCAGAAGCGCTATGACTTCATCCTCCAGGACTTTCACCTGGGGGATGGCAAGAAGAACGGCCAGCAAGTGCTCGAGGACCTGATCCTCGACAAGCTGATCAGTCACGAATGCGTGTTCATCATGGTCACGGCCGAAAGCAGCCAGTCCATCGTGCTCAGTGCCATCGAGCACGAGCCCGACGCCTATCTGACCAAGCCTTTCAACCGTGTCGGCCTGGCCCAGCGCCTTGAGAAGCTGACCCAGCGCAAGATCTTGCTCAAGCCTATCCTTCAGGCGCTCGACCGTGGGCGGCCCGCCGAGGTATTGGCGGCTTGCGCCGAGCTGTGCAAGAAGGATCCGCGCTTCGCGCCCCTGTGCCTGCGCTATCGTGCCGATGCATTGCGCGATCTCAAACGTTTCGAAGAGCTGGAGAAGTTCCTCAAGAACATCCTCGCCAGCCGTCCTCAGCCTTGGGTCTACGCAGCGCTGGGCAACCTGCTGCACAAGCGTGGCCAGCATGCCCAGGCGCAAGGGGTATACGAACAGGCGCTCAAGGCGTTCCCCATCATGCCCAACCTGTATGACGGCATGGCCGAAGTGCTGGTGGCCCAGGGGGAGACCAAGCGTGCCCAGCACATGCTCGAGGAAGCGGTGCGCCTTTCGCCCCTGGCCGTCCGTCGGCAGGCCGCGCTGGGCAAGCTGGCGCTGGACAACGCCGATTTTGAAAGTGCTTCCAAGGCCTACCGCCACGCGGTGAACCAGGGGCAAAGCTCGCGTTACAAGGATGCCGAAAGCAACCTGGGGCTGGTCCAGGCGCTGATGAACAAGAACGTTGGCAATGGTCTTGACGCCCGCACACGGGTCGAGATCAACACGGTGCTCAGCGAGGTGGCCAAGGAAAATGTCGAGGACCAGGGCCTGCAGGTACGCGCCCGCTTGATGAAGGCGGCCAGCCTGCAACAGGCCGGTGATCCTGAGACCGCGGCCAAGCTCACCGAGCAGGCGATGTTGCGCCTGGAGAAGATGGACCAGTTCTTCTCCGTGGAAGCGGCCTTGACGGTGGCCAGGCAGTTGCAGCAGCTCGGTCAGGACGCCGCGGGCACTTCGATCCTGAAAGGCTGCGTGGAAACCTACGGCGACGATCCCAAGGTCATGCAGAACGTGGCCAAGCTCACCGATGACCCAGTGGTGCTCGGTGCGGTGACCGAAGCCGTGGACCTCAACCGTCAGGGCGTGCGCAGCTACCAGGGGGGGCAGCTCAACGAGGCGCTGGGCATGTTCCGCAAGGCCTTGTCGTTGCAGCCGAGGAACATCAGCATCGCCTTGAACACCGCCCAGGCGTTGTTGCGCATCGGTGGCGAAGCACCGCCGCCGGCGCTGATGCAGGAGTGCCGCGACTGCCTCACCAGCGTGGCCGGTATCCCCACCAGTGATAGCCGTTACGACCGTTATCGCAAACTGCACATCCGGGTTTTCGGCGCATGAACCAGGACAACCAGGGGCTGGATTTCTCCACGGTGATCGCCTCCACCGTGCACGACCTGAAGAACTCCCTGTCGACGCTCACTCATGCGCACAGCCAGTGGCTGGCGCGTCTGCCCGCAGAGTTGCGTGGCGGTACCGAGCAGGGTGTGGTGGAGCATGAGCTCAGCCACCTCAACGGCATGCTCGTGCAGCTGCTGGGCTTGTACAAGCTTGGCGTCAACCAGTTGCCCATCTGCCCGGACTATCACGAACTCGATGACTTCATCGAGGCCCAGCTCGCAGCCCAGGAAGATGTCATCAGGCATCGCGACATCCTCGCCACCTGGCGTATCGACACCGAAAGCCCGCTGGGCTTCTTCGACCGTGAGCTGGTCGCGTCGGTGGTGGCCAATGTGCTTACCAACGCCATTCGCTATGCCGGCCATGCCTTGCTGATCAGCATCGAGGAAGAGGGCGAGCAGTTGGTGATCAGCGTCAACGATGATGGCGCGGGTTATCCACAGCGCATGCTCGAGCGTCAGCATGACTACGTGCAGGGCATCGATCCGCAGAGCGGCAGTACCGGGCTGGGGTTGTACTTTGCCGCGCGGATCGCCGCGCTGCATGAGCGCAATGGGGTACACGGGCGGATCGAGATCGCCAATGGCGGAACACTGGGGGGCGGGTTGTTCCGGTTGTATCTACCTTGAGGGCGGAGGCTGTTGCCGAGGTAGTTGCCGAAGCTGTATTACTGTCTGCATCAGCCTGTGTTCAAACCCTACTCGATTAACTGACCGCATCCTCTTTCATGGAAAACACCTCGGTAGCTCTCATCCGCGAAACCTTCCCCGTCGGCCCGCTGCAGTGCAACTGCACCCTCATTGGCGACCCCGTCAGCAAGAAGGCCATCGTCGTCGACCCGGGCGGCGACGAGCAGAAGATCCTGGCCCGCCTGCAACACCACGGCCTGACCCTGGTGAGCATCATCCACACCCACGCCCACTTCGATCACTTTCTCGCCTCGGGCAAGCTCAAGGAACTGACCGGCGCCACGTTGCACCTGCACAAGGCCGACCAGCCCCTGTGGGAGAACCTGGAGATGCAGTGCCAGATGTTCGGCATGCCCTACACCCCGGTGCCGTCGCCGGACCGCTGGCTGAGCGACGACGAGGCGCTGGCCTGCGGTTGTGGCGTGGCGCTGCACACCCCGGGGCATTCGCCAGGATCGATGAGCTTCTGGTTCGCCGAACACAAGCTGCTGATCGCCGGCGATACGTTGTTCCGCCGTGGCGTTGGGCGTACCGATTTGTGGGGAGGCGATCAGCGGACTATCGTTCGTTCCATCAAGGAGCGGCTGTACCGCCTGGATGAGGATGCCATCGTGGTGACCGGCCATGGTCCGGAAACCCGCCTCGGCGACGAGATGCGCGAAAACCCCTTTGTGCGCGCCTGAGGTTTCATGGAATTTTTCCGCTGCGCTGCAATCCAAGACTGGCACAGATCCGTGTGTGATCCGCTGCACTTTTGAATTTCAGTAGGAGCTTGTCCATGTTCACCATGCGTCGTCTGATTATCGTCGCTACCGCCGCTGCCCTGATGTCCGGTTGTGCCAGCCCCAACCCTTATGACAACCAAGGCCAGGCGCAGGGCTCCACAGGGATGAGCAAGACCGCCAAGTACGGTGGCCTGGGCGCGCTGGCCGGCGCCATCGCCGGTGCCGCCATCGACCACAACAACCGTGGCAAGGGCGCGCTGATCGGCGCCGCCGCGGTGGGTGCCGCCGCCGCTGGCTATGGTTACTACGCCGACAAGCAGGAAGCCGAACTGCGGGCGCAGATGGCCAATACCGGTGTGGAAGTGCAGCGCCAGGGCGACCAGATCAAGCTGATCATGCCGGGCAACATCACCTTCGCCACCGACTCGGCGAACATCGCCCCAAGCTTCTACTCGCCACTGAACAACCTGGCCGGTTCGTTCAAGCAGTTCAACCAGAACACCATCGAAGTGGTCGGCTTCACCGACAGCACCGGCAGCCGTCAGCACAACATGGACCTGTCGCAGCGCCGTGCCCAGGCGGTCAGCACCTACCTGACCTCGCAGGGCGTCGACGCATCGCGGGTCAGTGTGCGTGGCATGGGCCCGGACCAACCGATCGCCAGCAACGCCGACGCCAATGGGCGTGCGCAGAACCGTCGTGTCGAGGTCAATCTCAAGCCGATTCCAGGTCAGCAGTATGACCAGCAGGGGACAGTTCAGCAGTACCCCTGAGTCTTTGCTGCTGCGAAGAACGGCAAGCCCGCTCCCACAGGTACAGTGCGAACCTCAAGGAATGCACGAACCCTGTGGGAGCGGGCTTGCCCGCGATGGGCCCCAGAGCGGCCCCAGCTGGTCTGACCGACAAGGCATGAAGCAGCGCCTATGCGACCTGGCGGCGCTTCCAGAAAGGCTGGTCGGCATAACGTGATTCGACGCCGTAGTAGCCCCGTTTCATTGCCTGATACTCCGTGACATGCCGTTGGATATCGATGCGATAGGCCTGGGACTGCTCTGTCTCATGGCTGGCGTCGGCGAGACTGATGGCGGCCAGCCGGGCGCTCTGGATCCCCGTGCTCAAGGCGTAGCCGATGCCCATCGACGATAGCGGGTCGAATGCCGCCACGGCATCGCCCGCCGCTGCCCAGCCGTTGCCGCAACAGGGCACGAGTTGCTGCGAATGGGCTGGCCAGACACGCAGGTTACCCTCGATCTGCCGCTCGCCCAGGCGTGCACGAGTGTGCGGGGCCTGGGCGAGTGCCGTGCGCCAGAAGTGTTCACGGTCATCATGCGAGGCCTGGAGCAGGTCGGCGTCGGTCATCAGCACGGCGACCAGGCGCCCGTCCGGCACGGGGGCGCTGTACCACCAGCCCACCGCGACGGCCTCGACCAGTGAACAGCCCTCCACGACCGTGTCAGTGGCCGCGTGATACGCCGAAATGCCCACCAGGCGATCCTGCTGGACGCGGCTGGCGCCCACTGCCCGGGCCAGCCATGCGCTGCGCCCGGTGGCGTCGATCAGGTAGCGGCAGTGCACCTGCGGCGAGCCTTCCAGCCCGTCGACCCGCAACTTCCAGCTGTCGCCATCGCGCTCCACCTCACGTACCCGCACGCCTGTGAGCAATTGCGCGCCCATGCTGCGCGCGGCATTGGCCAATCCGGCGTCGAAGCGCGCGCGGTCCAGGTGCCAGCCGTGCCCGCGTCCGGTGAACAGAAAGTCCTGGGCGCGGACTTCGCTGTCGCCCCAGGCCGCGGTGAAGGCGAACGACTGGCTGAAGCCGGCCAGGCGGAAATGTTCGCCGACCCCGAGATAGTCGAGCAGTGGCAGGACACCGGGAGAGAGGGTCTCACCGACCTTCTCCCGCCCGTATTCCCGTTGTTCCAGCACCATCACCGAGTGACCGCTGTGGCGCCGCAGGGTGAGGGCGGCCGCGCTGCCGGCCGGCCCTCCCCCGACGACGACGACATCCACGGTCCTCGGCTGGTCAGCGAACAAGGTGCCCCCGGGCCGTGACGACCTGGCGTGCATCGATGCTGGGCAGTTTCTCGTCCGGCTTGAGATACCAGGTGTTGAAGAAGTTGCCGCTGGTACCGGCCAGCACGTACTCGGCCGGGCCGATGGCGAAGCTGGCCGCCACGAAGCGGTCGTTGTTGCGCTCGGTCTCGATGAAGTACGGGTACAGGTCGCGCAATGGCCCCTGGGCTTCATTGGTGATGAAGCCCAGGTAGTGCCAGGCCTGGATCATCTCGGTGTAGCCGTTGATCCCGCGGCTGTAGATCGATTGCATGCCGGCGGAGATGCCCGAGGCCTGCTGGGCGGCGGCGGTCATGTCGCCGGGGATGACGTTCCACGGGCTTTGTGGCGGCCACCAGTAGGCATAGTACGACGGCGCCTTCGGTACACCGTCATCCTTGTTGATCGCAGGGTCGGTGAAGTTCACGTTCTGCACCGTGCACTGGTAGAAGTCCGCCTGCCATGGAATGGCCATGCGCTTGGTCAGGTCGCCAGGCTCGCAGCCCTGGAACGGGCCTTCCGGATCGGTTTCGTTCTCGCTGGTGCTCAGGCCGTTGGCGTAGTAGTAGTCGCTGTCGTGGCGATGCCTGATCTGGTAGGGCTTGTCGTAGAGCGAGGGGCTGTAGAGGCTCCAGGTCACTTCGATGCCCGGGCACAGGGGGCCGCCCACGCAGTTGCCGATGCTCGCCTGGTCCAGCGCGCTGACGCCCGGCAGTGGCTTGGGCGGTTCCACGACGAACTGGCCGGCCGCCCATTGCCCCAGCAGGAAATACTGGGTACGGGTGAGGGTCAGGAACTTGTCCAGCAACTGGTTGCTGACCGAGTTCGAACCCGAGTTGAGCGGCATCAGTGGAATGCCGGACTTCTGGTCGAACAATTGCGCCTGGGCGCCGTCGGTGAAGCCATTGTCGCCGGGATTGCGGAACAGCGAGAAGTAGTCCTGGCGATACTTCAGGCTCGCCGATGAACTGTCCTTGGCGTCGAAGGGGGGCGGGGAAAAGCTGTTGAGCGAAGGGATCGCGGCGACCCAGCGGTAGCCGGCGGGGCGACGCAGGATCGGTTCGATGTCGCGTTCGTAGTTGGCGATGTAGCTCGTCTGGTATTGGCCGTTGCGATACAGCTCTGGCAGCAGGTTGAGCTCACGTACCGCCACGTCGAACACCAGGTCGTCGAGGGTGACGATGTTCTCCAGCTCCGGGGCGAACTTCGGCGAGCCAACGATGCACCAGGCAGTGAGTGTCTGCTCCGGCTGGTTGGTCAGCTTCAGGGTGCAGGTGACGGGGCCGTCGGAGACATCGTCATGCCAGGTGTCGGCGCCGGCGAAGCTGCTGATCGACTCGTTGCCACCGGCGTGGCCATGGCCGCCAAGCACCAGCAGGCGCCCCTTGGCATCGGTGCGCAGGGTGCCGAGGGTATTGATCTGCTGGCCCTGGGTGGCGTGTTTGGGAAACGAGCGGAAGCGGTAGTCGTTGCTGGTGTTCTCTTTGCAGAGCTCGACCTTGCTCTGGCGGCCGGACACGGGATAGGGGCCCGGGTCGATGATGAGTTGCTGGCGCTCGGTGGCGTCGGTGACGGTGGCGTTGCGCAGCGGAACACGGCGGGCTTTGTAGCTGTTGTGCCCACCCAGCAGCAGGTTGCCCTCCAGTTCGGCGAAGTTGTACCAGATCGCCTTCTTGTTGGCCAAGTGGACCGACCAGGTCATGGATTCGACATTCGGGCTGTCGAGGGTGAGCTCCGTGGCCGTGCCATCGTCGTCCACGGCGAAGATGCAGAATCGCGCGGCCTGGCGCTTGACGCTGCCATTGGCATCCTTGTAGCGGCTGACGTACACCGGTTGCTGCTGCGGATCGAGCGTCTGGTTGCCGTACCCGTCGCATTCCAGCGGCCGGCCGCCGAGCGTTTCCGGGGCCAGGTAGAAGCCGGTCTCACTGTTGCCCACCCGCGCAACCCCGATGCTGGGGCCTATGACGTATTTCATGACCACTCTCCTTGTCGTGCCTTCCTTCACTGTGCGATCACACCCGATCGCCTGGGTCTTGCGAGCTGACGCAAGCCTTCGCCGTGCCCGGTCGAGCCGGGACGGGCAGAGTTGGGGTCGGGATCAGTGGCAGGGGAGGGCCTGAGGCCGGATACAGTGGACACGCGTTCGTCGCATGCTGGATCGAACGCTGCGCTTCCTTGACGCCTGCTGTGATTGCATCCTGACAGCATTCAACGCTAGCTCCGGCCAAAGGGAAGTCAAATGACGTTGGTCGGCAGCCGACGAGGTGCGGGGGAACGGCCCCGGGAGCGTTCCGGCTAGGCCGTGATGCTGTTCACTTGGGTTGCTGGGGCTGCTCCCACAGGTGCCGCGCGAACGCCCAGAATTGCGCGGCCCTGTGGCAGCGGGCTTGCCCGCGAAGGGGCGCAAAGCGGCCCCAGTGAAGTATTACGGTCAGGCCGGCATTTTCCCGCCATGATGCGCCTGGATCGCGGTCAGCGCGATGGTGTGCACGATGTCCTCGACCTGCGCTGCGCGCGGCAGATCGTTCACCGGCTTGCGTAGCCCTTGCAGCATCGGCCCGAGGCTGACGCAGTCGGCGCTGCGCTGCACCGCCTTGTGGGTGGTGTTGCCGGTATTCAGATCGGGGAACACGAACACCGTGGCCCGTCCAGCCACTCGGCTGGCGGGCGCCAGCTGGCGAGCGATTTCCGGGTTGGCCGCGGCGTCGTACTGCAACGGGCCGTCGATCAGCAGGCCGTGCTCGGCTTCTTGCGCCAGGCGCGTGGCCTCGCGGACCTTTTCGACCTCCTCGTCGCTGGCCGCCGAATCACTGGAATAGCTGAGCATCGCCACCCGCGGCGCGATGCCGAACGCCTCGGCCGATTCAGCGCTCTGCCGGGCGATCTCGGCCAGCTCCGCGGCACTGGGGTGTGGGTTCATCACGCAGTCGCCATAGACCAGCACCTGGTCGGGGAACAGCATGAAGAACACCGACGACACCAGGCTGCTGCCCGGCGCGGTCTTGATCAACTGCAGGGCCGGACGGATGGTGTTGGCGGTGGAGTGCACCAGGCCCGAGACCAGGCCGTCGACCTCGCCGAGCGCCAGCATCATGGTGCCGATCACCACCGGGTCTTCCAGCTGCTGCTCGGCCATCGGCGCGTTGAGGTTCTTGCTCTTGCGCAGGTCGACCATGGGCTCGACATAGCGGCCACGGATCAACTCGGGATCGAGCACTTCCAGATCTGGTGGCAGGGTGATGCCTTGCGCCCGGGCCACCGCTTCGACCTCTTCGGGCTTGGCCAGCAACACGCAGCGGGCGATGCCGCGTGCCTGGCACAGCGCCGCCGCCTGTACCAGCAAAGGTTGCGCGCCTTCGGGCAGGACGATGCGCTTGTTGGCCTGTTGCGCGCGCTGGATCAGCTGGTAGCGGAACACCGCCGGCGACAGGCGCAGTTCCCGTGGCGTGCCGCAGCGCTGGTGCAACCAGGCAGCGTCGAGATGGCTGGCGACGAAGTCGGTGATGAACTCGGCGCGTTCGCGGTCGTCCACCGGGATCTCGCGGTTGAGCGAGTTGAGCTGGTTGGCGGTGTCGAAGGAGCCGGTGCTTACCGACAGGATCGGCAGGCCGGCCTGCAGGGCCCCGCGGCACAGTTCGAGGATACGCGGGTCGGGCTTGCTGTCGCTGGTCAGCAACAGGCCGGCCAGGGGCACGCCGTTGATCGCGGCCATGCACACGGCGAGGATGATGTCGTCGCGATCGCCGGGGGTCACCACCAAGGTGCCGGAGGTGAGCAGCGGCACGGTGTTGGCCACGGTGCGGGCGCAGATGATGATCTTGCTCATGCGTCGCTGGTCATAGTCGCCGGCGTTGAGGACCTGGGCGCCGAGCAGTTCGGCCACGTCACGGGTGCGCGGCGCGTTGAGCTCGGCCTGCCAGGGGATGCAGCCGAGCAGGCGGAAGTCGTTGCCGCGCAGCAGCGGCGAATGCTCGCGCAGGCGCGTGGCGAAGTCGGCCATGCTTTCGTCGGTGCGCACTTTGTTGAGGATCACCCCCAGCACCTTCGGGTCGCGCGGACCACCGAACAGTTGCGCCTGCAATTCGACACGGCCGGACAGCTCGCTCAGCACCTCGTTCTCCGGCGCCGACACCAGAATCACCTCGGCGTCGAGGCTCTTGGCCAGGTGCAGGTTGACTCGCGCGGCATAGCTGGCGTGGCGGGTCGGCACCATGCCCTCGACCACCACCACGTCCTTGCCGACACAGGCTTGCTGGTACAGACGGATGATTTCCTCGAGCAGTTCGTCGAGCTGACCGTCACCGAGCATGCGTTCGACCTGGCCCAGGCTCAGGGGCGTGGGCGGCTTGATGCCGTGGGTGCGGGCGACCAGCTCACTGGAGCGTTCCGGGCCGGTGTCGCCGGGGTGGGGCTGGGCGATCGGCTTGAAGAAGCCGACCTTCAGCCCGGCGCGCTCCAGGGTACGAACCAGGCCCAGGCTGATGGATGTCAGGCCGACCCCGAAGTCGGTCGGCGCGATGAAAAATGTCTGCATGCGTGCTTCTCGAAATAAGCGGAGCAAGGAGTTCAGCGGCCAAGGGTAGCGCTAACGGTACCCTGCGCGCACCAGCCACAGGCGAACGCCTGGCCGATACGCCGTGCGCGCTCATCGGGATCGAGCACCCACGGCCTGGCCTGCCACGGTGGCTGGTGGCGCAGGTGCTGGGTATGACCGCACGACAGCTCGACCACCCAATGGCCTTCTTCATCCTGGTGGAAACCGTCGATCCGACTGATGGGCCGTCTCTCGTCCGTGCCGCGTTCGCAATCACGCGGAGCCTTGGTTACACTTGTCCGCTCTACATTCTTTTGCAAAAGGTCTCGCCCCATGCTGATCGCCGCCAACAAGGCTGTCTCCATCGACTATACCCTCACCAACGACGCTGGTGAGGTCATCGACAGCTCCGCCGGTGGTGCGCCGCTGGTGTACCTGCACGGTGCCGGCAACATCATCCCAGGCCTGGAAAAGGCCCTGGAAGGCAAGCAGGCCGGTGACGAGCTGACCGTGGCCATCGAGCCGGAAGAAGCCTACGGCGAATACTCGGCCGAACTGGTCAGCACCCTGAGCAGCAAGATGTTCGAAGGCGTCGACCAGCTGGAAGTGGGCATGCAGTTCCACGCTTCGGCGCCGGACGGCCAGATGCAGATCGTCACCATCCGCGACATCGACGGCGACGACGTAACCGTCGACGGCAACCACCCGCTGGCCGGTCAACGCCTGAACTTCAAGGTCAAGGTAGTCGACGTACGTGACGCCAGCGAAGAAGAGATCGCTCACCGTCACATCCACGGCGAAGGTGGTCATCACCACTGATTTTCTGCGCTAAGCTCAGAGAGTCGCCAGGCGCTCGGGCAAGCCGGACTTGCCCTCCTCGGGAGGGTGGACGGTTTGGCCGCGCGCCTTTTTAGTGGGCGGGATTCGCCCCAGCGGCAATCGGGATCCTGAGAGGGGAATCAACATGAGTGCATTTCACGACCTGACGTTGAAGGCGCTGAACGGCGAGGATCTGCCCCTTGCTCCGTTCAAGGGCCAGGTAGTGCTGGTGGTCAATGTCGCCTCCAAGTGCGGCCTGACACCGCAATACGCGTCACTGGAAAAGCTGCATCAGCAGTTCAAGGGCCAGGGGTTCAATGTGCTGGGCCTGCCTTGCAACCAGTTCGCCGGCCAGGAACCTGGCAGCGAGAAGGACATACAGGAATTCTGCAGCCTCAACTACGGTGTCAGCTTTCCGTTGGGGGCCAAGCTGGAAGTCAACGGCCCGCAACGCCACTCGCTGTACCGCCTGCTGGCGGGCGAGGGGGCTGAGTTCCCTGGCGATATCACCTGGAACTTCGAGAAGTTCCTGGTCGGCAAGGATGGCCGCGTGCTGGCGCGTTTCGCGCCGCGTACCGCGCCGGACGATCCGAGCGTGCTGCAGGCGATCGAGAAAGCGCTGGCCTGAACGTCTGCAGGGGCGGCCTCGTGTCGCGATGGGCTGCACAGCAGCCCCCTGCAGCCCCTGCGATACTGCGCAATCACTCCAATCAATAATGCTGTGCCCGCCAGCAGGCTACCCCTAATCTCAGGCGCATTTCCTCACCTGTCGGGAGCGCCGCATGTCCAGCAACCCTCTGTTCCAGCCTTTCACCCTCGGCTCCCTCGACTTGCCGACCCGCGTGGTCATGGCGCCGATGACCCGCACCTTCTGCCCCGGCGGTGTGCCCCATGACGGCGTGGTCGAGTACTACCGCCGGCGCGCCGCGGCCGGTGTCGGCCTGATCATCAGCGAAGGCACCACGGTCGGCCACAAGGCTGCCAACGGTTATCCCAACGTGCCGCGCTTCCATGGCGAAGACGCCCTGGCCGGCTGGAAGCGTGTGGTCGACGCCGTGCACGCCGAAGGCGGGCGCATCGTCCCGCAGTTGTGGCATGTGGGCAGCGTGCGGCGCCTGGGTACCGAGCCGGACGGCGAGGTGCCGGGCTACGGCCCGAGCGGCAAGGAAAAGGACGGCAAGGTGCTGATCCAGGGCATGAGCCGGGACGATATCCGCGAAGTGATCGCCGCCTTCGCCCAGGCCGCGCGCGATGCCCAGGCCATCGGCATGGACGGCGTGGAGATCCACGGCGCCCACGGCTACCTGATCGACCAGTTCTTCTGGGAGGCCAGCAACCGCCGCGACGATGAATACGGTGGCGATCTGGCCGGACGTTCGCGTTTCGCCATCGAATTGATCCAGGCGGTGCGCCAGGCCGTCGGCCCGGACTTCCCGATCATCCTGCGGTTTTCGCAATGGAAACAGCAGGACTACAGTGCGCGCCTGGTGGAAAGCCCCGAGGCCCTGGCGGCGTTCCTCGAGCCTTTGTCCGAGGCGGGTGTGGACATTTTCCACTGCTCCACTCGTCGCTTCTGGGAGCCGGAGTTCGATGGCAGCGATCTGAACCTGGCCGGCTGGACCCGTCAACTGACCGGCAAACCGACCATTACCGTGGGCAGCGTGGGGCTGGACGGCGAGTTCCTGCAGTTCATGGTCGCCACCGACAAGGTGGCCAAGCCTGCCAGCCTCGAGAACCTGCTGCGTCGGCTGCAGGACGAAGAGTTCGACCTGGTGGCCGTGGGGCGCGCTCTGCTGGTGGATGCCCAGTGGGCACAAAAAGTGCGCGACGGGCGTGAAGCGGATGTGCTGCCGTTCAGCCGCGAGGCGCTGACGACCCTGGTTTGATCGCCAGGGCTGTCGAAGGCGCCTGGGCGCGGCTGCTTTCCTGGCCTCGACAGGCGCCATACAGATACCCTTCGAACTGCTCGACGATCGCGGGCCAGCCCTGGCGGCTGGCGTGCTGCCGAGCGTTCAGGCGCACGCTGCGCAGGGTCTCGCATTCTTCCAGCAGCCAGCAGGCCGCATCGATGAATGCCGGCTGATCGCCCGGCATGGCCAGGGCGCCATTGTGGCCATGGCGGATATGCTGGGCCGCGGCGGCCTCATCGTAGGCGACCACGGCCAGGCCCGAGGCCATGGCCTCCAGCACCACGTTGCCGAAGGTCTCGGTCAGGCTCGGAAACAGGAACAGGTCGCCACTGGCATAGTGCTCGGCCAGCACCTCGCCGCGCTGCGCGCCACAGAACACGGCATCGGGCAGTTGCTGTTCGAGCTGGGCGCGCAGCGGGCCATCACCGACCACCACCAGACGCAGACGCCTTTGTGGATAACTTTTCTGCAGTGCTTCCAGGCACGGGCGCAGCAGGGCCAGGTTCTTTTCTGCCGCCAGGCGGCCGACATGCAGCACGGCGATGTCATCGGCGCCCAGCCCCCACTGTTCACGCAGCGCTTGGCTACGGCGGGCCGGGTTGAACAGGCCGGCATCGACGCCACGCGCCATCAGCCCCAGCCGTTCGAAGCCACGGCGTTCCAGTTCCAGGCGCTGACTGACGCTGGGCACCAGGGTGATGGCCGTGCGCCGGTGAAACCAGCGCAGGTAGTGGGTGAGCATCCGCGACAGCAGGCCCAGGCCGTACTGTCCCGAGTATTGCGGGAAGTTGGTGTGAAAACCGCTGACCACCGCCACCCCGAGACGTCGGGCCGCGCGCAGGGCGCTCAAGCCCAGCGGGCCTTCGGTGGCGATGTACAGCACATCCGGGCGCTGTCGGCGCCAGCGACGCCACAGCTTGTGCATCGACACTTCGCCCCATTGCAGCCCGGGATAGCCTGGCAATGGCCAGCCGCGACACAGCAGCACTGCGTCCTGGCTGTCGCTCGCGTCGTCGGCGGCCTGGCGCGGGCGCACCAGTTCTACCTGATGACCGCGTTGACGCAGCCCTTCGCTGAGACGGCCGAGGGTGTTGGCCACGCCGTTGATTTCGGGTGGAAAGGTTTCGCTGACCAGGGTGATACGCAAGGACGGTGTGCTCATGACGAAAAGTTTCCGCCGCCCCCGTTGCGCTCATGTGACGGCTTTATGACGTGCTGATGACGCCTGATTTCCGGCACTTTCGCGCGTATGAATATTTCCTTGCAAGGCACTCAAGAACTCTCCGGAGCCAGCCGATGCAGATGCATTCGATTACAGGAATGCGCTCCGGGAGAGCGGCCATGTTCAACAGCAAACTGAAGAAAGAAATCCAGCAACTGCGCGAAGAACTGATGTCCGTCGAGCAGGTCAAGAACAGCCTCGACAGCGAGATGCTGGTGCTCCAGCTCGATCCCCAGGGTCGCATCGAGTCGGTCAACGGCAACTTCGAGAGCGAAATGGGCTACCGCGCCGAACAGCTGATCGGGCGCAACATCGAGGAGATCGTGCCGCCCCATGTGAAGAAGCTCGATTTCTATCAGCGCATGAAGCACGCCATCACCCGTGGCGAGCACCTCAACGGCGCCTTCCGCCTGCTGCGTGGCAATGGCGAGGAAGCCTGGCTGCGTTCGATCCTGCAGCCGGTGAAGAACAGCGAAGGGCGCATCAAGTATTTTTCCCTGCATTCGAGCGACCTGACCCGGACCATCGAGACCTCCCGCGAGCACGAAAGCCTGATCAAGGCCCTGATGCGTTCCACCGCGGTCATCGAATTCAACCTCGATGGCCAGGTGCTGACCGCCAACGACCGCTTCCTGCAGGGCATGGGCTACAGCCTTGAGCAGGTGCGTGGCAAGCATCACCGCATGTTCTGTGAGCCTGAAGAAGCCAATTCGGCGCAGTACAAGGCGTTCTGGGAAAAGCTGCGTCGTGGCGAGTATGTCGCCGATCGCTTCAAACGCATCGACGCCCACGGTCGGGTGGTATGGCTGGAGGCGTCCTACAACCCGATCATCGATGCCCACGACGTGCTCTACAAAGTGGTCAAGTTCGCCACGGTGATCACCGATCAGGTCAATCAGGAACTGGCCGTGGCCCAGGCCGCCGACATCGCCTACAACACTTCGCTGGAGACCGATGGCTGCGCGCGAAAAGCCACCGACGTGGTGACGCAGACCGTCGAAGTGATGCGTGGCCTGGAAGGCTCGATGCAGGACGCCGCCGATGGCATCCAGGCGCTGGACAAGCAGTCCAAGGTGATCGGCGCGATCATCAAGACCATCAGCGACATCGCCGGACAGACCAACCTGTTGGCCCTCAACGCTGCCATCGAGGCCGCCCGTGCCGGTGAGCAGGGGCGTGGCTTTGCCGTGGTCGCCGACGAGGTTCGCCAGCTGGCCTCGCGCACCAGCAGCGCCACCGAGGAGATCGCCAAGGTGGTGCAGCAGAACGAACAGTTGGCCCAGGCCGCCGTGGACATCATCGACACCAGCAAGCGCCAGGCCGAGCAAGGGCTTGCCCTGGCCGCGGACACCGGTGGGGTGATCGTCGAGATTCAGGAAGGGGCGAAGAAGGTGGTGGACGCGGTGGGGCAGTTCTCCAGCCAGTTGAGCCACTGACCGGGCATTCGCATCGCGGGCAAGTCGCAGCAGCGGTGCGCCGCTGCGACTTGCCCGCGATGGCTTCTGTCAGTTGCGCTCGCGCACCCAGAACAACGTGGCGCCGGCCACCGCCGCCGGCATCATCAGCACGTTGACCCCCGGGATCATCAGCGCCAGATAGGTGATCCCGCCAAAGCCCATCGACTGCCAGCGCTTTTCGCGCAGCCAGGCGAGCATGTCCTGCCAGCTCATCTTGTTGTTGTCCGCCGGGTAGTCAATGTACTGGATGGCCATCATCCAGATGCCGAACACCAGCCACAGCGGCGCGGCGATCACGTTCACCACCGGGATGAACGAGAGGATGAACAAGCCGATGGCCCGGGGCAGGAAATAACTCAACTTGCGCATCTCGCGGCCAAGCGTACGCGGTACCATGGCCGCCAGCTCGCCCCAGCTGAAGGGCGGGAAATTGTCCTGGCCGCGTGCGACCACTTCGACCTTCTCGGCGAGGAATCCGTTGAAAGGCGCGGCGATGACGTTGGCCAGCAGGGTGAAGGTGAAGAACACCATCAGCAGCACCAGGGCGACGAACAGTGGCCAGAGGATGTAGCTGAGGAAGCTCAGCCAGTCGGGCAGGGTGGGCATCAACGCGTCGACCCACAGGCTGAACTGATGGCCGGCAAAGTAGATCAGGCCGCCGAACAGCAACAGGTTGACCGCCAGGGGCAGCAGCACGAACAGCCGCAGGCCAGGGCTCAGGACCATTTTCAGGCCTTCGCGCAGGTACTGTGGGCCGGAAAGGACGGGGGCTTGCATCGGAATGCTCCGCTTGAGGAAAACGCGCTGACCTTACCGAGTTTGGCGTGCCGACGAAAGGCGCGACGCTTCAGGGAAACGGCGTGTAACAAAGCGCATGGACAATGCCTATCGGTTTCTTCATCGGATAGAGACTGCCTATGAGGTGGATTGTCGAAGGATATTTCCTTAATCTCTGCGGCCTCGCTACAGTGCGCTCAACTTTTTTTGGTTTTGGACCGACGCGTTGTAGCCTTCCCCAAGTGCTGCGTGGGTCCCTTTTAATTCCAGCTGGCGCAACCGGCACCATGATGCCGGCCCCGTGCGGCCCGCTCGACAGGAGTTCGACATGTCTGAAGTACGTCATTCGCGCGTCATCATTCTCGGTTCCGGCCCAGCCGGTTACAGCGCCGCGGTGTATGCCGCCCGTGCCAACCTCAAGCCGCTGCTGATCACCGGCATGCAGGCCGGTGGCCAGCTGACCACCACCACCGAAGTCGACAACTGGCCGGGCGACCCCCATGGCCTGACCGGTCCGGCCCTGATGCAGCGCATGCAGGAGCACGCCGAGCGCTTCGAGACCGAGATCGTCTTCGACCACATCAACGCCGTCGACCTGGCCAACAAGCCGTTCACCCTGCGCGGTGACAGCGGCACCTACACCTGCGACGCGCTGATCGTCGCCACCGGTGCCAGCGCCCGCTACCTGGGCCTGCCGTCGGAAGAGACCTTCATGGGCAAGGGCGTGTCGGCCTGCGCCACCTGCGACGGCTTCTTCTACCGCAACAAGCCGGTCGCGGTCGTCGGTGGCGGCAACACCGCCGTGGAAGAGGCGCTGTACCTGGCCAACATCGCCAGCAAGGTGACCCTGGTGCACCGCCGTGACACCTTCCGCGCCGAGAAGATCCTGATCGACAAGCTGCACGCCCGTGTCGCCGAAGGCAAGATCGAGCTCAAGCTCAATGCCACCCTGGACGAAGTGCTGGGTGACAACATGGGCGTGACCGGCGCGCGTCTGAAGAACAACGACGGCAGCAGCGACGAGATCAAGGTCGACGGCGTGTTCATCGCCATTGGCCACACCCCGAACACCTCGCTGTTCGAAGGCCAGCTGACCCTGAAGGACGGCTACCTGGTGGTGCATGGCGGCCGTGAAGGCAACGCCACCGCCACCAACGTCGAAGGCGTGTTCGCCGCCGGCGACGTGGCTGACCACGTCTACCGCCAGGCCATCACCTCGGCTGGCGCCGGTTGCATGGCGGCCCTGGACGTCGAGCGCTACCTGGACGGCCTGGCCAACGCCGCGCACTGATCCAGCCTTCGCGGGGCCAGCCCCGCATAAAAAAACCGGCCATCTGGCCGGTTTTTTTGTACCCGCGATTCAGCTCACAGGCTCAGGCGCATCGACAGGTCCACCGCCTTCACGTCCTTGGTCATCGCGCCGATGGAGATGTAGTCCACACCGGTTTCGGCGATCACCCGCAACGTGCTCTCGTTCACCCCTCCGCTGGCCTCCAGCTTGGCCTTGCCGGCGGTGATGCGCACCGCCTCGCGCATCTCGTCGAGGCTCAACTCGTCGAGCATGACGATATCGGCTCCCGCCGCCAGCGCCTGGCGCAGTTCGTCCAGGCTTTCCACCTCGATCTCCACCGGCTTGCCCGGGGCGATGCGGTGCGCCGCCGCCACGGCCTCGGCCACGCCGCCGCTGGCGGCGATATGGTTCTCCTTGATCAGGAAGGCGTCGTACAGGCCGATGCGGTGGTTGTGACAGCCGCCGCAGGTGACCGCGTACTTCTGCGCCAGGCGCAGGCCCGGCAGGGTCTTGCGGGTGTCGAGCAGACGCACCTGGGTACCCTCCACCAGATCGGCCAGCAAGCGTGCACGGGTGGCCACGCCCGAGAGCATCTGCAGGAAGTTCAGCGCGGTGCGCTCGCCGCTGAGCAGCGAGCGTGCCGGGCCTTCGAGGTGGAACAGCGCCTGGTTGGCCGTGGCCCGCTCGCCATCGGCCACCTGCCAGTGCACCGCCACCCGCGGGTCGAGCTGGCGGAACACCGCATCGACCCAGGCGGTGCCGGCGATCACGCAATCCTCGCGGGTGATGATGGTGGCCTTGGCCAGGCGCTCGGCCGGGATCAGCTGGGCGGTGATGTCGCCGCTGCCGATGTCTTCCAGCAACGCGCGGCGCACGTTGGCTTCGATTTCGGCGGTCAGGTCGGCGAGGCGTAGGTTCGGCATGTTCAGCTCCACAAGCTAGGTGCCGGCGATTATAGGGCAGGGGGGCGGCGTGTACAGCTGCCTGGCCAATGACCTTTGGTCAGGCAGCGCGAGCAGATGCGCGAATGCATTGTCAGTTGAGGGCGTGCGAATACGCGCTGGCAGCTGTCACTTTTTTCATCGATAATGCGCCCAGTATTTGGCGTCATAGCTTTGACGATTTTCCTTCCAGTCGAACAACGCAACATCCAGCAAGGAGTCCGGGATGCATAAAGAAGGCAAGGTGGTGCCCTTGGCGACCACCCTCGACCGGGGCGCGCGCGCGTCCTCGCCGTGCCTTCCCGTGCTGCTCCTGCAGGTGCGTGACAAGGCGGCTCTGCAGCTGCGACAGGGCCTGCAGACATTGTTCGACAACGCCGACGACACGCTCTTCGAGATGGCCGACAAGGCCAGCGAGCGTCCCGACCAGAACCTCTACTTCGAAGCCATGCGCGACCTGCGCCTCAAGCGCAAGAGCATCGAGCGCGGTTTCCTCGATACCTTCTACGACGCCTTTTCCCGCATCGGCCAGAACGATGCCCTGGCGTCGCTGGTCTGCGCGCAGCTGGCGCAGGGCGAGGCGTCCCTGGAGCGCTCGGTGGCGGTGCAGGCCATGGTCGACCGGGTGCTGTCGCGCGATGGCTTCATCCTCGAGCATCTGAACCTGCGTTTCGCCGCGTTGCTCGAGATGCCCCTGGACGCGCCGCGCAACCCCCTTGGCCCCGCCAGCCTGTGTGGCTATTTCCTCGAGGCCGGACGCAGCCTGGGCGTGGGCGCCAAGGTCAAGCTGGTGCTGCTCAAGCTGTTCGAGCGTGCTGTGCTGCATGACCTCGATCTGCTGTATGGCGAGGCCAACCAGCTGCTGGCCAGTGCCGGGGTATTGCCCGAGCTCAAGCCCGCGCCGCGTCGGCGAGCCGAGGACCGCCGCAACATCGCCCGGCGCACCCCGGCCGATCCCACGTTGCATGCGTCAGGGGCCGACAGCGCCGGCCAGGCGTTCTTCGCCTCGCTGCAGACGCTGCTGGCCCCAGCCCGGGGCCGCGTGGCGCCACGCTTGCATACCGTCGGCGTAGCCCAGCCGATCGGCAGCGGCGACCTGCTGCGGCTGCTTACCCATCTGCAGCACTATGTGCCGGCGCCAGGCGAGCCGGACGACTTCAACCTCGGCCAGCAACTCGAGCAACTGCTGCTGCGCGTCAGCGTACGCAGCGGCACGCGCCGGCGGATCGCCACCAGCGACGAGGACATGATCAACCTGGTCGACCTGCTGTTCGCCTTCATCCAGGCCGACGCCAACCTGCCCGCGAGCCTGCGTGCATTGATCGGCCGGCTGCACATCCCGCTGCTCAAGGTGGCGCTCATCGACAAGGGCCTGTTCAGTCGCGCCAGCCATCCGGCGCGCCGCCTGCTCAACGAGATCGCCGCCGCGGCGATCGGCTGGGAGACCGGCGCCGAGGGCCTGCGCGACAGCCTGCATCTGCGGGTGGAGCGCATCGTCCAGCGTCTGCTCAACGACTTTTCCGAGGACTGCGGGCTGTTCAGCGAACTGCTCGACGAGTTCGTGGCGTTCAGCCAGGACGAGCGGCGGCGCAGCGAGTTGCTGGAACAGCGCACCCGCGATGCGGAAGAAGGCCGGGCGCGGGCGCTGCAGGCGCGCCAGCGGGTACAGCACGAACTGAACCTGCGTTTGCGCGGCCGCGTGCTGCCGCATGTGCTGGTGCAGATGCTGGAGCAGGCCTGGAGCCAGGTGCTGCTGTTGGCCTGGTTGAAGCAGGGCGAGGCCTCCACGGCCTGGACCGAGGCGCTGGCCACGGTGGATGCGCTGCTCGCCAGCGTCGCGCCGCACCAGGATCCGGCGCGCCTGCTGGCCGAGGTGCCGGGCCTGCTCAAGGCTCTGCGCGAGGGCCTGGCGGGGGTGGCGTTGGACTCGGCGGTCACGCGTGACTTTTTCGTGCAACTGGAGAAGCTGCACCTGCGGGCCTGTGGCGCAGCGCCGCAGGATGTGGACGATCAGCCCGAGGTGCTGGTGCGTGACGATATCGTCCTGGCGGTCAGCGATGAGATCGTCCTTGGCCCGTGTCTTCAGCTCGACGAACAGGACCCGTCCCTGCGTCAGGTGCAGCGTCTGCCGGTCGGCACCTGGGTTGAGGTGATGGACGATGACGAGCCGCTGCGCTGCAAGCTGGTGGCGCGCATCGACAGCAGTGATCGCATCGTGTTTGCCAACCGTACCGGCTTGAAGGTCCGCGAGTGGAACCGTGCCGGGCTTGCCCTGGCGCTACGCCGCGGCGAGGTGCGCCTGCTCGATGATGGTTTGCTGTTCGAGCGCGCCCTGGAAGCGGTGCTCGAGCAACTGCGCGGGCAGCGGGCGCAGTAACGCTGTGAAATCCCTTACACAATCATTTACATGCAAGGGCCAGCGGCGCACGGCATACTGACGCCCTGCCTCCGGCGTTTTTCAGGATCTGTCCCATGCAATTGGACCGTGCGACCGGCTGGTTTTCCGGCGTCAGCCACTGCCCCTCGCCGAACTTCAATACCCGCCCCGAGGGCGAGTCCATCTCGCTGCTGGTCATCCACAACATCAGCCTGCCACCGGCCTGTTTCGGTACCGGCAAGGTGCAGCAGTTCTTCCAGAACCGTCTGGACCCGAACGAGCACCCCTACTTCGCGACCATCAACCACCTGACCGTCTCGGCGCACCTGTTCGTCGAGCGCGATGGCGCGGTGACCCAGTTCGTCTCGCTGCTCGATCGCGCCTGGCATGCCGGTGTGTCGCGTTTCGGCGAGCGCGAGGGATGCAACGATTTTTCCATTGGCATCGAGCTGGAGGGCACCGACGAGCTGCCCTACACCGATGCCCAATACGCCACCCTGGAACAGCTGACCTGCGAGATCCGTGCGGCCTGGCCGGTGATCGACCTGCAACGCATCTGCGGTCACAGCGATATCGCCCCGCAGCGCAAGACCGACCCTGGCCCGGCCTTCGACTGGCCGCGCTACCGGGCTGCGCTGCAATGCAACGAGGACAAGGCATGAGTTTTCTGGTGTTGGTGCTGGCACTGTGGGTCGAGAAGTTTTCCGCCCTGCGTCAGCGGTTGCAGCGTGACGGCTTCTACCTGGCCGAGCTGGCGCGCCTCGAGCGCGGCGGCAAGGTCCATCCCTGGTGGACGCTGGCCATCCTGATCCTTGCACCAGTAGCGCTGCTGGCGTTGCTGCTGCATGTCCTGGAACCGGTGGCCTATGGTTTGCTGGCGTTGCCGGTGCATCTCGTGGTGCTGGTCTACAGCCTCGGACGGGGCGATGTGAAGGCCGCGCTGGGGCCGTTTCGCGATGCCTGGCGCCGGGGTGACGAGCAGGCCGCGCTGCATGTGGCCGAGCGCGACCTGGGCCTGGCCGCCGACGACGCCCAGAGCCTGATCAAGCGGGTTCAGGGGCATCTGTTGTGGCAGGCCTACCAGAGCTTCTTCGCGGTGATCTTCTGGTACTTCCTGCTTGGGCCTGGCGCGGCGCTGGCCTATCGCCTGCTGGCCTTGACCACCGACAAGAGCAATCAACCGGCGCTCAAGACCCTGGCCGGGCAACTGCGCCACGCCATGGACTGGTTGCCGGTGCGGGTGATGGCGGTGAGCTTCGCCCTGGTCGGCAACTTTGTCGCGGTGACCCGGGTGATGCTGCACGAACTGCTCGACTGGCATGTCAGCGCCGGCCATCTGGTGGCCAAGGTCGGGCGGGTGGCCGATGACATTCCAGAGCAAGAGGATCGTCAGCGCGGCCTGGCGCGGCTGGACAGCCTGTGGGAGCTGCTGCTGCGCTGCGCGGTGCTGTGGTATGCCTGCTTTGCCCTGTGGACCGTGCTGGTCTGAGGTTCTGGCTCGCCGGCTTGCCGGCGAGCACACCCCCACGTTTAACCATAAGTTACAAACCTTGATTTCAATCTGCGCTATACAAGGCATTGGTCCATAGATGGCCTAGTGCTACCCCGCAGAACAACAAGAATTCAAGGAGGTGACCTGTGAAGCGTCTGCTCTATCCGGCCATCGCACTGATGGACCGCCTGAGCTTCGGCATGAAGTTCAGCCTGATCAGCGTCCTGTTCTTCCTGCCCATGCTGGTCACCAGCTTCTATCTGGTCCGCGATGCCTACAGCCAGCTTCAGGCCACTCGCGGCGAGCTGCAGGGGTTGGCCCCGCTCGCCGACAGTCTGGCCTTGCGCGGCGACCTGGAGACCCTGGGCAACCTGCTGCAGATCAACGCCGTGCTCGGCCAGTCGGGCCAGGCCGGTGATGTGGAGAGCCGCATCGGCGCCCTGCAGGACAAGGTCCAGGCCCTGCTCGACACCCTCAAGGGCAGCGACCCGGCGCTCGAAGCCAAGCGCGGCGAGCTGGCCGAGGCGTTTGCCCGTGCCCGCGGCGAGACCTCGCTGCAGAACAAGATGGCCCTGTTCGACAAGCTGCTGGTCCAGGCCCAGGTGCTGGGCAGGCTGGTCGCCAGTCAGTCGGGGCTGACCCAGGACAGCGAGGCCTCGGTACGCCAGCTCAGCGAGCTGATCGGTGGCGCCACGGCGCAGGTCACCCAGGCGATCGGTGAAGGCCGGGCGATGGGCGCGGTGGCGCTCGGGCGTGGCTTCATGGATTCCTCCGCCAGTGCCCGCTTCGAAGACCTGCTGCAGCGACTGGAGCGCTTGTCCGCCGATTACGCCCTGCGCCTCGACGATGCGCTGGCGGCCGACGCGCAGGCCAAGACCGCCCTCGAGGCCAGTGCCCAGGCCAGCCAGGCCACGGTCAGGCTGGCCGCGACGCTGTTCGAGGACCAGGTGGTGGTGGCCGAGACCCTGGACACGCCCTGGGCCGGCTTCTACCAGCAATCCAGCGAGTTGATGGCCCAGACTTACCGTCTCAACGACGCCGTCCTGGCGCACCTGCACGGGCAACTGGAGCAGCGCCTGGGCCAGCACCAGCTGCGCATGATCGCGCTGGTCGCCGCCCTGGCCACGGTATTCGCGCTGATCATCTACCTCTACAGCGGCTTCTACGTCTCCACCCGCGAAACCCTCGGCAACCTGGGCCGCGCCATGGACCAGGTTGCCGCCGGCGACATGACCATCAGCTTCCAGGCCAGCAGCCGGGACGAGCTGGGGGAGCTGGGGCGCGGTTTCAACGAGACCGTGCGGCGCATTCGTGGCCTGATCGAGCAGGTCGGCAAGACGGTGACCACGGTCGAGGAACAGGCCGGCCAGGTGCTGTCGGTATCGAGCCGCAGCAACCAGGCGGTCAGTGGCCAGCGCGAGCAGATCGAGCAGGTGGCCACGGCCATGAACCAGATGAGCGCCACCGCGCTGGAGGTCGCGCGCAGCGCCGCGCTGGCCGCCGAAGGCGCGCAGCGAGTCAATCACGAGAGCGTTTCGGGCCGCGATCTGGTGGCCAGCCAGCAAGGCAGCATCGCCCGCCTGGCGGGCGAGATCGACCAGAGCGTGGCCGCGGTGAATCAGCTGGCGGGCGACAGCCAGGCCATCGGCCGGGTGCTGGAAGTGATCCGCAGCATCGCCGAGCAGACCAACCTGCTGGCGCTCAACGCCGCCATCGAAGCGGCCCGGGCCGGGGAGCAGGGCCGGGGGTTTGCCGTGGTCGCCGATGAAGTGCGTACCTTGGCCAAGCGAACCCAGGACTCCACCGAGGAGATCGCGCAGATGATCCAGCGCCTGCAGGAGGGCGTGGGGGCGGCGGTACGGGTGATGGGCAGCAGCCACCAGATGGCTGCCGGCACCGTCGACGAGGCGCGCCAGGTGCAGCAGGCACTGGGCAATATCCTCGGCGCGGTGGGCGGTATCGTCGAGCAGAACCAGCAGATCGCCGCCGCCGTCGAGCAGCAGACCGCCGTGGCCCACGATATCGACCAGAACATCGTGGCGATCAACCGGGCCGCGCAGGACACCACCGAGGGCGCCTGCCAGACCGAGGACGCCAGCCGGGCGCTGTCGGCGCAGGTGGTGGAGCTCAAGCGCTTGATTGGCGCGTTCAGGGTGTGATCGATGGCGCGGCCGCTCCTGCAGGAGGCCGTGTCCGCTTCGCTGCTACCAGCCGAACAGCTCAGAGGCATTGCGGCTGCTGGTCTCGGCCAGCAGCCCGGCCTCGACCCCCATCACCTCGGCCAGCGCCTGGGCAATCTCCGGCAGGTGCTCCGGGCTGTTGCGCTCGCCGGGGTACATGGCCGGCGCCATGTCCGGCGCGTCAGTCTCCAGCACCACGCTGTCCAGGGGCAGACGCGGCAGCGTCTTGCGCAGGCGCAATGCCTGCGGCCAGGTGCCGGCGCCTCCTAGCCCCAGCTTGAAACCCAGCTTGAGGTATTCGCGCGCCTCCTCGTAGCTGCCGGCGAACGCATGGATGATCCCCGCCCGCGCCGGCTTGTAGCGCTTGAGGGTGGCGATCACCTGGGCATGGCTGCGGCGCACGTGCAGCAGCGCAGGCAACGCGAAGTCGCAGGCCAGTTGCAGCTGGGCCTCGAACAGCGTCTGCTGGCGCGCCGGGTCCAGCTCGGGCAGGTAGTAATCCAGGCCGAACTCACCGACCGCGCAGAGCTTCGGGTCACCGCGCAGACGTTCGAGCCAGCCGCGCAGTCGCACCAGGTGTTCGGGCCGGTGCTGTTCCAGATAGACCGGATGCAGGCCCAGCGCCGCATACACGCGCTCATCGGCACAGGCCAGGTCCCACACCCGCTGGAAATTGTCCTGATGGACTCCCAGCACCACCATGCGCTCCACCCCGCGCGCCGCCGCGTTGGCCAGCAGGCGCGGGCGGTCGGCGTCGAAGTCGGGAAAGTCCAGGTGGGTGTGGGTGTCGATCAGGCGCATGCTCAGGCCTTGGCGATCCGTTGCTTGAAGGTCCGGCCGATGGCGTGCACGCCGGGTTCGTAGCGCTGCTCCTCGATGGCGGCCAGGGCCAGTTCCAGCGCGGTGGCGGCGATCAGCCCGTGTTGCTGGGCCATGGCGTTGACCGGCAGCGGCAGGAAGTCGAGCAGCTGGTTGTCGCCGAAGGTGCCCAGCTGCAGCTCCCGCGAGCCTTCCGGGCGCGTCTGCAGCGTGTCGAACACGCCTTGCAGCAACACGTAGGAGGTCGTGACCAGCGCGTCCGGCAGGCCACCGAGCTCGTCGATCAGCTGCTGCATCAGGCGCTGGCCGCATTCACGGCTGAAGGCTTCGCCCTGGTGGCGGCGGATCTCGCCGTCGAAGCCGCGCAGGGCCTCATCGAAACCGCCGGCGCGGGCCTGGCTCACCGACAGTTCGGGGCGAGCGCCGATCAGCGCGATGCTGCGCGGGCGGGTGTTCAGCAGGCTCTGCGCCAATTGGCGGCTGGCGTCACGGTCGTCGCTGATCACCGAGCAGAAGTAGGCCGGATCCAGGCGCCGGTCGATGGCGATCACCGGCAGACCCTTGGCCTGCAGCTCGCGGTAGCTGTCGTCTTCCGGTGGCAGGCAGCTGGCGACGAACAGGGCGTCGCAGCGCCGGGCACGGAACAGTTGCTGCAACTGGCGCTCGCTGTCGGGCTGGTCGTCGCTGCTGGCGATCAGCAGCTGGTAGCCACGGGCGCGGGCGCCTTGCTCCAGCTGCTTGGCGATACGGGCGTAGCTGGGGTTCTCCAGATCCGGGAGAATGAAGCCCAGTGTGCGGGTGTGGCGGCTGCGCAGGCCGGCAGCCTGGGGATTGGGCGTGAAGCCGTGGGCCTCGACCACCGCGCGCACGCGCTCGACAGTGCTGTTGCTGATGCGCTGCTGTTCGGCCTTGCCATTGATGACGTAGCTGGCGGTGGTCACGGACACACCGGCCAGACGGGCGATATCGCTGAGTTTCACCGAATTTTCCTTGTTGTTTCCGGGACTGGCCGCGGGCTTGACCGGCTAGTTTCACCCATCGGCGGGCCCGCGCGCAGACGACCATTGTCGCAATTGTCCGACAGGATGGGGCTTTTTCGTCGGCAGATTATCGAGTAACGTGGCCGCTTGGTCAGATTAAACGTTTCAGCATGGCGAAATTTCCTGCCGCGAAATCCGCATTCGCCCCTTGTGCTGATCGTTTTTGCCGGCTTTTGCCGTCGAATTCCACAACAATACCTCGGTGGCCGACGTGGCTGCCGCAAAAGGAGAGGGTCATGCTCGAACTTGCCGTGGAGCAGATTGCCATGGGCCAGCGTGCCGCCGACAAGGGCGAGGCACTGGCACTGCTGGCCGATCGGCTGGTCGCCGACGGATTGGTCGCAGAGGGTTACCTGGCAGGGCTGCAGGCCCGGGAGGCGCAAGGCTCGACCTTCCTCGGCCAGGGCATTGCCATCCCCCACGGCACACCGCAGACCCGCGACCAGGTGTTCGCCACCGGCGTGCGCCTGCTGCAGTTCCCCGATGGCGTGGACTGGGGCGATGGCCAGATCGTCTACCTGGCCATTGGCATCGCCGCCCGCTCCGACGAACACCTGCGTCTGCTGCAACTGCTGACCCGCGCCCTGGGCGAGACCGACCTGGCCGAGGCGCTGCGCCGGGCGGCCAGCGCCGAAGCGTTGCTCAAGCTGCTGCAAGGTGCGCCACGGGAGCTGGCGCTGGATGCCCAGCTGGTCGGCCTCAACCTGGCGGCGGAAGATTTCGACGAGCTGGCCTGGCGCGGCGCTCGCCTGTTGCAGCGCGCCGGTTGTGCCGACAGCGGCTTTGCCGCCGTGCTGCAGCAGACCGAGCCGCTACCGCTGGGTGAAGGGCTGTGGTGGTTGCACAGCGAGCGCGAAGTGCGTCAGCCGGGCCTGGCGTTCGTCACGCCACAACAGCCATTGCGTTATCGCGACCAGCCCCTCACCGGTCTGTTCTGCCTGGCCAGTCTCGGCGCCGCCCATCAGGCGCTGCTCGAGCGTCTGTGCGAGGTGTTGATCGAGGGGCGTGGACAGATGCTCTACCAGGCCACCAGCAGCCGCGCCGTGCTCGAGGTGCTCGGCGGCGAGGCGCCCGCCGACTGGCCGAGCGTCCGCGTGGTGCTGGCCAACCCCCATGGGCTGCACGCACGTCCGGCCAAGGTGCTGGCGCAGCTGGCCAAGGGCTTCGAGGGCGAGATTCGCGTGCGTCTGCAAGGCAGCGACCAGCCTGCCGTTTCGGTGAAGAGCCTGAGCAAGTTGCTCGGCCTCGGCGCCCGTCGTGGCCAGTCGCTGGAGCTGATCGCCGAACCGGACATCGCCGCCGACGCCTTGCCGGTGCTGCTGGCCGCCATCGAGCAAGGCCTGGGCGAGGCGGTCGAGCCGCTGCCGGGCACGGCTGCGCAGGAGGAGATGCCCGGCGAATTTCTCCAGGCTCCCGTGCCCGGCAGCATCCTGCAGGGCGTCGCGGCCGCGCCGGGCATCGCCAGCGGCCCGGCCCACGTCTGTGTCGAGCGCGAGATCGACTACCCGCTGCGGGGCGAATCGCCCGCCCTGGAGCGGGCCAAGTTGCGTCAGGCCATCGACAAGGTGCACGCCGATCTGCAGACCCTGGTGCAACGCAGCGACAAGGCGATCGGCGAGATCTTCGTCACCCACCAGGAAATGCTCGCCGACCCGGCCTTGGTCGACGAAGTCGAACTGCGCCTGGCCCAGGGCGAAAGCGCCGCCGCAGCGTGGATGGCGGTGATCGACGCCGCCGCCCGGCAACAGGAGGCGTTGCACGACGCGCTGCTGGCCGAGCGTGCCGCCGACCTGCGCGACATCGGCCGCCGGGTGCTGGCGCAGCTGTGTGGCGTGGAACAGACCGTCGAGCCCGAACAACCCTACGTGCTGGTGATGGCCGAAGTCGGCCCTTCCGATGTGGCGCGCCTGGACCCGGCCCGAGTCGCCGGCATCGTCACCGCCCGGGGCGGCGCCACGGCGCACAGCGCCATCGTCGCCCGGGCCCTGGGCATCCCGGCGGTGGTCGGCGCCGGGGCGTCGATACTGCTGCTGGACAGCGGCACGCCGCTGCTGCTCGATGGCCAGCGTGGCCGGGTGATCGTCGCGCCGCCCGCGCACGAGCTGCAGCGAGCCCTGGCCGAGCGTGACGCGCGCGCGCGGCGCCTGCAGATCGCCTGGGCCAATCGCCATGAGCCCGCGGTGACCCGTGACGGTCATCGCATCGAAGTGTTGGCCAACATCGGCGAAAGCAGCGGTATCGCCAAGGTGGTGGAGCAGGGCGCCGAAGGCGTCGGCCTGCTGCGCACCGAACTGATCTTCATGGCCCACCCGCAACTGCCCGATGTGGCGACCCAGGAGGCCGAGTACCGGCGGGTGCTCGACGGCCTGGACGGGCGGCCACTGGTGGTGCGCACCCTCGACGTGGGCGGCGACAAGCCCTTGCCGTACTGGCCGATCGCGGCCGAAGAGAACCCCTTCCTTGGCGTGCGCGGCGTGCGCCTGACCCTGCAACGCCCGCAGGTGATGGAGCAGCAGTTGCGCGCGCTGTTGCGCGCCGCGCGTGAGCGCCCGCTGCGCATCATGTTCCCCATGGTCGGCCAGCTTCACGAATGGCGCGCCGCCAAGGCCATGGTCGAGCGCCTGCGCCAGGAGATTCCGGTGGCCGACCTGCAGGTGGGCATCATGGTCGAGGTGCCCTCGGCTGCGCTGCTGGCGCCGCGACTGGCCCGCGAAGTGGACTTCTTCAGCATCGGCACCAACGACCTCACCCAATACACCCTGGCCATCGACCGTGGCCACCCGAGCCTCTCGGCCCAGGCCGACGGCCTGCACCCGGCAGTGCTCAACCTGATCGACATGACCGTGCGCGCCGCCCATGCCCAGGGCAAGTGGGTGGGCGTGTGCGGCGAGTTGGCGGCCGACCCGCAGGCGGTGGCGGTGCTGCTGGGCCTGGAGGTGGACGAGCTGAGCGTCGCCGCCCGCAGCATCCCCGAAGTCAAGGCACTGGTGCGCCAGGTCGACCATTCGATGGCCCGCGCCCTGGCGCGCGAGGCCCTGCAACAAGACAGCGCCGAGGCAGTCCGGGCGCTGGTGGAGCGTTACTGATGGCCAAGATCCTCACCCTCACCCTCAACCCGGCGCTGGATATCACCATCGGCCTCGACCGCCTGCGCGCCGGTGCGGTCAACCGTGGCCAGGCCCAGCACAGCCATGCCGCCGGCAAGGGGCTGAACGTCGCCCAGGTGCTGGCCGACCTTGGCCACCGCGTGACCGTCGGCGGTTTCCTCGGGCACGACAACCTGGCGCCGTTCGAGGCGTTGATCGCGCAGCGTGGGTTTGTCGATTGCTTCGTGCGTGTGCCGGGTGAGACCCGCAGCAACCTCAAGCTGGTCGAGGCCGATGGCCGGGTCACCGATATCAACGGGCCTGGGCCTGAGGTTGACGAGGCCGCCCGCGATGCCTTGCTGCGCCGCCTGGAGCAGGTCGCGCCCGGGCATGATGCCGTGGTGGTGGCTGGCAGCCTGCCACGCGGGATCAGCCCTGAGTGGCTGCGTGAGTTGCTGTCGATGCTCAAGTCGCTTGGCCTGAAGGTGGCCCTGGACAGCAGCGGCGAAGCCTTGCGTGCAGGGCTGGAGGCCGCGCCCTGGCTGGTCAAGCCCAACACCGAGGAGCTGGGCGATGTGCTCGGCCTGCCGGCGCTCGACCGGGCTGGACAGCGCGCTGCTGCGCGCCAGTTGCTGGCCAGCGGCGTCGCGCATGTGGTGGTGTCCCAGGGCGAGCAGGGCGTGACCTGGTTCGCCGCCGGCCTGGCGCTGCATGCGCAACCGTCGAAAGTGCGCATCGCCAGTACGGTGGGCGCCGGTGATTCGTTGGTGGCGGGCATGGTGCATGGTCTGCTCCAGACCGAAGCGCCCGCCGTCACCCTGCGCCGAGCCACCGCCATCGCCGCCCAGGCGGTCACCCAGGTCGGCTTCGGTATCCATGATCGCGAGCAACTGCGACGCCTGGAGGCTGAAGTGCGCCTCAGCGAACAACAAGAAGAGGGCTGCTGATGAACATTGCCATTGTCACCGCCTGCCCCAACGGCCAGGTGTCCAGCGTGCTCAGCGCGCGTCTGCTGGCCGCCGCAGCCCAGCGCCGGGGCTGGAGCACCAGTGTCGAGGTGCAGGATGCCGAACACCCCGAGCGCAGTCTGACGCCGGCGCAGATCGCCGAGGCGGACTGGGTGCTGGTGGTCAGCACCGGGCCGGTGGACCTGGCGCGTTTCGCCGGCAAGCGCCTGTACCAGAGCGCCCCGGCCCAGGCATTGGCGGACCGTGAAAGCTTTCTCGATGAAGCCGCCGCCAGGGCGCAGGTGCAGGAGGGCAGCGCCACCCCGCTGGCGAGCGCGCCGAAGATCGTCGCCGTGACCGCCTGCCCGACCGGCGTGGCCCATACCTTCATGGCCGCCGAAGCCTTGCAACAGGCGGCGCAGGCCATGGGCTACCGGCTCACCGTGGAAACCCAGGGCTCGGTCGGGGCGCGCAATCCGCTGCCCGCCGAGGCCATCGCCGATGCCGATGTGGTGCTGCTGGCCGCCGACATCGAAGTGCCCGCCACCCGCTTCGCCGGCAAGCGCATCTACCGCTGCGGTACCGGCGTCGCCCTCAAGCAGGCCCGCGCGACGCTGGACAGGGCGTTGGCCGAGGGCAAGGTGGAGCACGTGGGGGAAGCCGCCAGCGCGGCGCGCAAAACCGAGAAGACCGGTGTCTACAAGCACCTGCTGACCGGGGTGTCGTTCATGTTGCCGATGGTGGTGGCCGGCGGCTTGCTGATCGCCTTGTCCTTCGTATTCGGCATCGAGGCCTACAAGGAGCCCGGCACGCTGCCCGCGGCCCTGATGCAGATCGGTGGCGAGGCCGCGTTCAAGCTGATGGTGCCGCTGCTGGCCGGGTACATCGCCTGGTCCATTGCCGACCGCCCGGGCCTGGCACCAGGGATGATCGGCGGCCTGCTGGCCAGCACACTGGGGGCCGGCTTCATCGGCGGCATCGTCGCTGGCTTTCTGGCGGGCTACAGCGCCAAGGCGATCGCCCGCTGGGTACGGCTGCCGAGCAGCCTCGACGCGCTCAAGCCGATCCTGATCATTCCCCTGCTGGCCAGCCTGTTCACCGGCCTGGTGATGATCTACGTGGTCGGCCAGCCGGTGGCTGCCATGCTCGAAGGGCTGACCCACTTCCTCGACAGCATGGGCACCACCAATGCCATCCTGCTCGGGCTGCTGCTTGGCGGCATGATGTGCGTGGACCTCGGCGGGCCGATCAACAAGGCCGCCTATGCGTTCTCGGTAGGGCTGCTGGCCTCGTCGAGCTATGCGCCGATGGCCGCGACCATGGCCGCCGGCATGGTACCGCCGATCGGCCTGGGCATCGCCACCTTCCTGGCTCGACGCAAGTTCGCCCAGAGCGAGCGCGAGGCCGGCAAGGCCGCTTTCGTACTAGGGTTGTGCTTCATTTCCGAAGGGGCCATTCCATTTGCGGCGAAAGACCCGCTGCGGGTGATCCCGGCGAGCATCGCCGGTGGCGCGTTGACCGGGGCCCTGTCGATGTACTTCGGCTGCAAGCTGATGGCGCCCCACGGTGGTTTGTTCGTGCTGCTGATCCCCAATGCGATCAACCATGCGCTGTTGTACCTGCTGGCGATCGTGGCCGGGAGCCTGGTGACGGCGGTGGTGTATGCCGTGATCAAGAAGAGTGAGCAGGTGGAGATGGTGGTGGCGCCGGCCAAGGGGTAGGCCGACAGGGCTTGCCCCGCGATAGCGCCGTCGAATGCGACCTTCAACCCCTGGTCTTGCTCCGCAGCGGTTTGAGCAGATCGCCCAACCCGTTGTGGTCGATCTCATGCATCAACGCCAGCAACCCGCCCAGTTCTCCGGGCGGGAATCCCTTGCGCGCGAACCAGGCCAGATAATCACCGGGCAGGTCGGCGATGATCCGCCCCTGGTACTTGCCGAAGGGCATGGTGCGGGTGACCAGCAGTTGCAGGGATTCTGGTTTCATCGGGCATCGGCCTGTTGCAGGTGAAGCGCGGACCATACTGCAAACTGCACGACGACCCAAGCGGCGATCATGCAGAACACCGTTTCACCCCGTCGCCGCGTTTGTTTTAAGTTTTTGATTTTAAATGATTATTTTTCTTTGGTTGGCCTGGCACGAAGCCTGCTCCGGTAAAAGTGACTATCACCTGCCAAGGAGTTGTTGTCATGAGCAATCCCAACAAAGACACGATCGATGTACTCAACGACCTGATCGAGTACAGCAAGGACGGGGAGAAAGGTTTCAAGACATCCGCCGAGGATGTGAAGAACCCTGAGCTCAAAGCCTTCTTCGTGCAGCGCGCCAGCGAGTGCGCCAGCGCCGCGGCGGAACTGCAGAGCGAAGTGCGGCGCTTGGGCGGCGACCCGGAAACCAGCACCAGCATCAGCGGCGACCTGCACCGTGGCTGGGTCAACCTCAAGTCGATGGTCACCGGCAAGGATGAGGAGGCGGTGCTCAACGAAGTCGAACGCGGCGAGGACCATGCCCTGAAAGCCTACAAGGAGGCTCGCGAGAAACTGGTCAAGCTGGGGCGTACCGCCAATGACCAGAGCTACGCGCTGGTGGAGACGCAGTTGCAGGGCGTGCAGCGCAATCATGATCAGGTGAAGGCGCTGCGTAACGCGGCACGCGCTCGCTCTTGATGTTTTTGGGGCTGCTTTGCAGCCCTTTCGCCGAAAAGCCGGCTCCCACAACGATAGCGCCAGCGCCATTTTGTGGGAGCCGGCTTGCCGGCGAAAGGGCCGCGTAGCGGCCCCAACGGCTCAAAGCTCGGGTCCTTCGACCCGATTCCGGCCATTGGCCTTGGCCCGGTACAACGCCTCGTCCGCATCACCCAGCAGCGCCGTCAGGTCCTGCTGCATCCCGGGAACATGCAGGCCTATTCCCACACTGACGGTTACCGAACGCTCGTCGTCGGCGAACGGCGGCAACGTCTCGACGCTGGCGCGAATACGCTCGGCCAGCAGCAGGGCCCCCGCCAGCTCGGTTTCCGGCAGCACCACCTGAAACTCCTCTCCGCCATAACGCGCCGCCAGGTCTGCCGGGCGACGGATGCAGCGCTCGATGGTCGTGGCCACCTCGCGCAGCACATGGTCGCCGCCGGCGTGGCCATGGCGCTGGTTGAATGCCTTGAAATGATCGACGTCCACCATCAGCACCGCCAGCGGCTTGCGGTTGCGCTGGGCGCGCGCCCACTCCTGGCGCAGCACCTGGTCCAGGCGGCGACGATTGGCCAGGCCGGTGAGGCTATCGGTGGCGGCCAGGGCTGCCAGGCCCTGTTCGGCATCGTGGCGACGGCGCAGTTCGCGCCCGAGCAGCAGGGTCAGCCAGAGGATGCCGATGCACAGCACGCCCGTGGCGACGCTGACCAGGATCGCCGTGCGTCGCCACGACTGGAACACCTCGTCGGCCGAATGCACCACCAGCACGATCAGCGGCAGGTCGGCGACCCGGGCGAAGGTGTACATGCGCTGGCCGCCGTAGGTGGTTGAGGTGGCGGTGAAGCTGCCACTGCGTTCGATGAGGATGCGCTTGAAGTTGGGGCGTTCGCTGTAGCTTGTGCCGATCAGCGGATCCTGCGGGCGGGTCGGCTGGCGGGCCAGCAGTTGGCCGTCGCTGTTGATCAGGTTGATGCTGCTGTCCTCGCCGATGTCCAGGCGCTGGAACAGTTCGTTGAAGTAGGACAGGCGCAGCGCCCCGGCGGCCAGCCCCTGGAATTCGCCGTTGGCCCCCGAGATGCGGCGGCTGAAGCTGATGCACCAGTCCAGGTTGCCCAGCCGCGCCTTGAACGGCGGGCTGATCAGCAGGCCCAGGCCAGGGTGGTCGCGGTGTGTCTGGAAGGGGACGGTATCGGCGAAGTTGGCCTGGCGCGGCACCGCGCTGGTGGAATCGCCGAGTACGTCGCCCTTGGCGTCGAGCCAGAGGATGTCGCCACGCACCGGGGCGGAGAAGGCCTGGTTGAACAGGATCTGCTGGCGTAGCTTGATCGGCACGTTGAGCAGTTCGGGGTGTTGCACGGCCCAGATCAGGCCCTTGAGCGACTGGTCGTAGAGTTCGACGTTGCGCAGGATGTCGCTTTCGATCAGTTGCACGATGTTGCTCGAGGAACGCATGGCCGCCTGCTCGACGCTGGCGCGCTCACGGGTCAGCAGGTAGCTGACGATGGCCACGATGGCGAGCACGGCGAGGCAGCTGCCCAGGTTGAGGATCAGCTCGGGGTGCGACTTGTACAGGGCGGATCGTGGTGATCGGGTGGGCAACGTCATGCTCGCTACTGCATAAGCCCCGGGATCCATGGGGAGTGGGCCAAAAAGCGGCGGCGACATTTTAGGCAAGGCGGGATTGTCGGACAAGATCAAAGCCGATTTGGCCGACGGAATTGATTCGGTGGGTGGCTCACTCCGGCAGTCTGGGGCCGCTTTGCGGCCCATCGCCGGCAAGCCGGCTCCCCAGGGGACAGCGCGAAACCTGTGGGGCCGACTTGCCGACGAAAACGAGGGCGTAGCCCTCGCCCCCGGTTAGAACACGTTCAGCGGGTAATCCACGATCACGCGGAATTCGTCGTTGTCCGCCGCGTCCGAGTACGCCGCGTTGGCCCGGTGCGTGGCGTAGCGCAGCAGCACCGACAGGTCCTTCAGCTGGCCTTCCTGGAACACGTACTTCAGGTCGAAGTCGCGTTCCCAGTGACGGGCGTTCTTGCCTTCGGGATTGTAGAAATCATAGAACTCGGTGTCCTGGCTGGCCTTGGTCAGGTCGGCCTTGCCGCGCGAGTACGACAGCGACGAGGTCAGGCCCGGTACGCCGAGGCCGGCGAAGTCGTAGTCGTACTGCAGCTTCCACGAACGCTCGTTCGGCGCGTTGAAGTCCGAGTACATGCGCGAGTTGTCCAGGTAGATGCTGTCACCCAGGTTGATGTAGTCGAACGGCGTGTTGCCGTTGACCCGCTGGTACGCGGCGGTGACGCTGTGGTACCCGGCGGCCACGGTGAAGTGCACGCTCCAGGTGTTGTTGTCGATGCTGCCCAGCTTCGACTCGCCGGTGTCCTGGGTGTGATAGAAGTGCACGCCGGGGTTCAGGCTGACCAGGTCGTTGACCGCGTAGGTGTAGTCGAAGTCGGCGTAGTACTGGTTCCAGATGTCCTTGAGCTCGGCGGCATAGACATTGGCGGTGATGTTCTCGGTGCCGCTCCACGACGCGCCGGCCCAGCTCAGGTTCTGGCTGTCCTGGTCGGGGGTCTGGTTGCTGTAGTAGGTGTTGATGCGGCGGTGGCCGCTCTGGTTGTAAGGCTTGGTGAAGCTGACCTTGCCGCCTTCGAGCATCAGCCCGTCGATGCTGTTGTTGGTCACCGCGAAGCCGCGGAAGGTCTGCGGCAGCATGCGCGTTTCGCCACCGGCGATCACCGGATTGGTGAGGAACAGGTCACCGGCCTTGAACTCGGTGTCGAAGCCCTTGAGCTTGATCGCGCCACCAGCGGTGGAGAAGGCGTGGCGTGCCTTGTCGCCTGGGGTGCTCGGCAGGATCGAGGTGCCGGCGTGGCCGGAGCCGCCGTCCAGCTTCAGGCCGACCATGGCGTGGGCGTCGAGGCCGAAGCCGATCACGCCCGGGGTGTAGCCGGACTCGAAGCGCGCCACGGCCCCTTGGCCCCACTCGCGCTTGTCGTCGATGTCGTGGTTCTTCTCGTTGCGGTTGAAGTACGCATTACGCAAATGCAGGTTCAGCGTGGAACCCTCGATGAAGCCATCAGCCTTGTCTTCATCGGCCTGTGCGGCGACGGGCATCGTTGCGGCCAATGCAACGAACAGCGGGGTAAAACGAAACGCGAAAGGCACCGGTACAAACTCCTTTGGTCTAGCGGTGGGGCAGTTTTTATTGTCGTGTCTGCAAGTTTCTTATTAGAGACGTAACAGCCTGGCTGATATTTTCGACACATAAAAAAAGCCGCTGATGGGCAGCGGCTTTGAAAGGCTAACATATCGTCACGGGCAGTGCCCATGGTGTAGCCAAGGGAAAAAAGCAAACGCGGGGATCGCCGATCAGCTGTCGGCATTGGCCTCGCTGGAAACCTTGGAAGCAGTCTGCTGTACGTCTTTCACCGTATCGGCCTGCTGCGCGGCGTAAGCTTCGCGAGCCTCCTGGTGAACCGCGGCGAGTTCGGCATTACGGGCGACGAAGGCCGGGGATTCTTCCGCCATGGCCAGGGGCGACAACAACAGGGAAGACAGGACGAACACGCTGGCAATACCCATACTGTTGGACATTTGATGCAACCTTCTTGCGGAGCAAGTGCGAGTGGAAACAGGGCTAAAGTTAATCCTGTGACCACAGGGGGAAACAGAGCCTGTTCGGATAAGCACTGTTGCGTAAAAAGTAATTATTGCTGCGAACACACTTAGATTTTTACCGCAAACCCGCGTAGTTGAGCGCTCGGCAGGCTGATGCCGAAGGTATTGGCGCCGGCCTCGCTGCGCACGAAGACACTGCCGCCATGCATCAGGGCGATGGCCTTGACGATCGCCAGGCCCAACCCATGATTGCCGGCGCCACTGTTGCTGCGCGCCGCATCCACCCGGTAGAACCGTTCGAACAGCAGCGGCAGGTGCTCTTCGGCAATCTCCGGTCCCGGGTTGCTGACCGCGATGCTGACCTGTTCCTCATCCGCCTCGATGCGTACCTGGATCACCTGATTCGGCGCGGTGTGCTGCACGGCGTTGTTCAACAGGTTGATCAGCGCCCGGCGCAGCTGGGCCTTTTCGATGCGCGCCTGGGCGTCGCCGCTGACGGTGACGCTGACGTGGGCGTCCTCGAGGATGTAGTCGAGGTAGTCCAGGGTGGTCGCTACTTCCTCGGCCAGCGAGGCGTGGGTCAGGGCCGTGGCCTTGCTGCCCTGGTCGGCGCTGGCCAGGAACAGCATGTCGTTGATGATGCTGCGCAGGCGCTCCAGCTCTTCGAGGTTCGATTGCAGCACTTCGAAGTAGTGCTCGGCGCTGCGGCCACGGGTCAGCGCGACCTGGGTCTGGCCGATCAGGTTGGTCAGCGGCGAGCGCAACTCGTGGGCGACGTCGGCATTGAAGGCTTCGAGTTGCGTATAGGCCTGGCTGACCCGATCGAGGGCGGCGTTGAAGGCGCCGGCGAACTGCGCCAGCTCCGGTGGCAGGTTATGCGTCTGCAGGCGACCGTCCAGGCGCGGCGGGGCAAGGGTCTGGGCTTCGTCCGAGAGTACCAGCAGGGGCTTGAGCCCGATGCGCGCCACCCAGTAGCTGAGCAGCGAGGCCAACAGCACGCCCAGCGCCGCCAGCCCGACGATGGCCACCAGCAGGCTGTGCTGGGCCTGCCAGAAGGTCTCGGTGTCGATGCCGATCAGAAAGCGCAGCGGTGGGCGGTCGCCTACCGCGGGCAGTTCGCTGACCAGTACCTTGTAGGGATAGGGACTGTCGGCCAGGCGCAGTTCGCGCATGCCCTGCGGGCCATCGGCGACGCCGCGGATCTGCTCGTTAGGGTGGCCATATTCGAAGACCGAGTCGCTGCTCACCACCCAGAAGCGGATGCGCCGGTCTTCCTCGCTCAGCAGGTTGAGCTTGTTGTTGATCTTGGCCCAGTGCTCGGCGGTGCCGTAGCGATTGAGGGTGGACTCGAGCACGCTGAAGCGCGCGTCCAGCTCGGCCTCGGGCAGCATGTCGAGGCTACGGTCGACCTGGCGGTACAGCGCGCTGCCGATCAGCACGAACACCGCCAGCGCCACCAGGGTGAACAGTGCCGACAGGCGCAGGGCGATGGAGTTGCTATGCACGGTTTTCCAGGACATAGCCCATCCCTCGAATGGTGTGCAGCAGCTTGTTGTCGAACGGCCCGTCGAGCTTGGCACGCAGGCGCTTGATGGCCACTTCGACCACATTGGCGTCGCTGTCGAAATTGATGTCCCAGACCAGCTCGGCGATGGCGGTCTTGGACAGGATCTCGCCCTGGCGCCGGGCGAGCACGCTGAGCAGCGAGAATTCCTTGGCGGTCAGGTCCAGGCGCGATCCCGCGCGGGTGGCCTTGCGCGCCATCAGGTCGACCCACAGGTCGGCCACCTGGATCTGCAGCGGCTCGTGAATGGCGCTGCGCCGGGTCAGGGCCTGCAGGCGGGCGACCAGTTCCAGGAACGAGAACGGCTTGCCCAGGTAGTCATCGGCGCCCTCGCGCAGACCATGGATGCGGTCCTCGACCCGCTCGCGGGCGGTGAGCATGATCACCGGTGTCTGCTTGCGTGCCCGCAGCGCGCGCAGCACGCCGTAGCCGTCCAGGCCGGGGAGCATCACGTCGAGCACGATCACCGCGTAGTCGCCTTCCAGGGCCAGGTGCAGGCCATCGACGCCATCACGCGCCAGGTCCACGGTGAAGCCCTGTTCGCTCAGGCCGCGATGCAGGTAGTCGGCGGTTTTCTCTTCGTCTTCGATGATCAGCACACGCATGGTCTTGTCTCAGCTGGCGGTCGGCGCCGGGACAACGGTGGCCCGGCGGCGATGGAACAGGCGTTCCAGGGCCAAGTATATGACCGGCGTGGTGAACAGCGTCAGGACCTGGCTCACCAGCAGGCCGCCGACCACCGCGATGCCCAGTGGCTGGCGCAGCTCGGCGCCGGGACCGAAGCCGATCATCAGCGGTACCGCGCCGAGCAGCGCGGCCAGGGTGGTCATGATGATCGGGCGAAAGCGCACCAGGCACGCCTGGTGGATCGCCTGCTCGGGCGTCATGCCGTGGTGGCGCTGGGCTTCGAGGGCGAAGTCGATGAGCAGGATGCCGTTTTTCTTGACGATACCGATCAACAGCACCACGCCGATCAGCCCCATGATGGTGAAGTCCTGGCCCATGGCCCACAGCATGATCAGCGCACCGAGGCCCGCCGACGGCAGCGTCGAGATGATGGTCAGCGGGTGCACGAAACTCTCGTAGAGCACGCCGAGGATGATGTACACCGCCACCAGGGCGGCGAGGATCAGGTACGGCTGACTCGCCAGCGAGCTCTGGAACGCCTGCGCCGCACCCTGGAAGTTGCCGGAGATGGAGTCGGGCATGCCCAGTTCGCGCTGGGTGCGTTCGAGGGTCTGCACGGCGTCGCCCAACGCCACGCCTGGGGCGAGGTTGAACGACAGGTTGGCGGCCGGGAACAGACCGTCATGGCTGATCGACAGCGGGCCGGTGCTGGGCGGTTCGACATGGGCCAGCGCCGACAGCGGCACCATTTCGCCGGACATCGGCGAGCGCAGATAGAAGTAGTTGAGGCTTTCGGCCTTGCCGCGCTGGCGGGCGTCCAGTTCGAGGATGACCTTGTACTGGTTGGTCTCGGTCTGGAACTCGCTGATCTGCCGCTGGCCGAAGGCGTCGTACAGGGCCTGGTCGACATCGGTGGTGGTCAGGCCGAAGCGCGCCGCGGCCTGGCGGTCGATGTTGATGTGGGTGACGCTTGCGCCCAGTTGCAGGTCGTTGGACAGGTCGCGGAACTCCGGGCTCTCGCGCAGGCGGTCGGTCAGGCGTTGGGTCCACAGGTTCAGCGCCGCGCCGTCGTTGCTCTTGAGCACGTACTGGTACTGGGTGCGGGTGGGGCCTGAGCTGAGGTTGATGTCCTGGCCGGCGCGCATGTACATGACGATGCCCGGAACCGCGGCAAGCTGGGGACGCAAGCGGTCGATCCACTCGCTGACCGACACATCGCGATCGCCACGCGGCTTGAGGGAAATCCAGAAGCGGCCGTTGGCCATGGTCTGGTTGCCGCCGGTGGCGCCGACCGCATGCGCGAAGGCTCGCACCGCCGGGTCGGCGGCGACGATCTTCGCCATGGCCTGGTGTTTTTCTATCATCGACGAATAGGAAACATCCGCCGCTGCCTCGGTGGTGCCGAAGACGAAACCGGTGTCCTGCAACGGGAAGAAACCCTTGGGGATGGCCACATAGCCGGCCACCGTCATCGCCAGGGTGACACCGAACACGCCCAGGGTGATGCGCTGGTGCGCCAGGGCCCGGTTCAGGCCCTTTTCGTACCAACGCACCAGCCGTTGGCCGAAGCCCTCCTTGTGGTCATGGGACGGACGGCGCATGAACAGTGCGGCGAGGGTCGGTGCCAGGGTCAGCGAAACCACCACCGAGATCAAAATGGTCGCGGTGGCGGTCAGGGCGAACTCCTTGAACAGCCGGCCGACCACCCCCCCCATGAACAGCAGCGGAATGAACGCGGCGACCAGCGAAAGGCTGATGGAGACCACGGTGAAGCCGATCTCGCCCGCCCCCTTGAGCGCAGCGGTACGGCTGTCGTCGCCCGCCTCCAGATGACGATGGATGTTCTCCACCACGACGATGGCGTCGTCGACCACGAAGCCCACGGCGATGACGATGGCCACCAGGGTGAGGTTATTGAGGCTGAAACCGAAGACGTACATGAAGGCGCAGGTGGCAATCAGCGACACACCCAGCACGCTGGAGACGATGAAGGTCGCCGACAACTGGCGCAGGAACAGCGCCATCACGCCGATCACCAGGACCACGGCGATGATCAGGGTCAACTCCACTTCATGCAGAGAGGCGCGAATGGTCTGGGTGCGGTCGTTGAGCACCGACACCTCGACCGATGCCGGAAGCATTTCCTGCAGGCGGGGCAGGGCGTCCATCATCCGGTCCACGGTATCGACGATGTTCGCGCCGGGCTGGCGGAAGATCACCAGGTTCATTGCCGGCCTGTCGCCGGACCAGGCCTTGACGTAGGCGTTCTCGGCGTCGTAGAGCACCTTGGCCACATCGGACAGGTGCACCGGGGCACCATTGCGGTAGCTGACGATCAGCCTGGCGTAGTCTTCGGGCTGGAACAGCTGGTCGTTGGCGGCGATGGTCGAGACGCTGTGCTCGCCATACAACGCACCCTTGGCCAGGTTGAGACTGGTCTGCTGCACGGCCTGGCGGATGTCGGCCAGGGTCAGGCCGATGGCGGCGAGTTTCTCAGGCTGGGCCTGCACGCGGATCGCCGGGCGCAGCTGTCCGGTGATGTTGATCAGGCCCACGCCCTCGATCTGGCTGAGCTGGCGGGCCAGCAGGGTTTCGGCGTAGTCGCTCAGTTCGTTGCTGGGCATCTGCGTCGAGCTGAGCGTCAGTACCAGCACCGGGCTGTCGGCCGGGTTGACCTTGCGCCAGGTCGGCGGGCTGGGCATGTCCTGGGGCAGGCGTGCGGTGGCGGTGTTGATGGCCGCCTGGACTTCCTGGGCGGCGGTGTCGATGTTCTTGTCGAGGGTGAACTGCAGGATCAGGTTGGTCGAACCCAGGGCGCTGCTGCTGGTCATCTGGGTCATGCCGGGGATGGCGCTGAACTGCACTTCCAGCGGGGTGGCGACCGAAGAAGCCATGGTCTCCGGGCTGGCGCCGGGCAATTGGGCGGTGACCTGGATGGTCGGGAAGTCCGCTTCGGGCAGCGGCGCCACCGGCAGGCGCGGGAAGGCGATGGCACCAAGCAGCACCAGGGCGAAGGTCAGCAGCAAGGTGGCGATGGGGTGGTCGATGCACCAGGCCGAGATACCGTTGCGGGTGTTCATGGCTGGCTCCTGCGGTCGGCGATCTCGGCGGGCGCGGGGGCGCCGGGCGCGACTTCGACCGTCGAGCCTGGCTTGAGTCGCGACTGGCCATCGAGCACCAGGCGGTCCCCGGCCTTGACCCCGGCGATGATGTTCAGCGTGCTGTCCTGGTACACCACCTTGACCGGCACGGCCGTGACCTTGTCGCCTTCCAGGCGGTAGACGAAGTGGCCATCGAGGCCGCGCTGCACCACCGGTGGCGGCACCACCAGGGCGTTTTCGTCCAAGGCGGTGCGCAGGCGCACGGTGACCAGCTGGCCTGGCCAGAGGCGACCGTCCTTGTTGTCGAACTCGGCTTTGACCCGCACCGTGCCGGTGTTGGCCGAGACCTGGTTGTCGATCAGCATCAGGTGGCCGGTGTCGAGCAGGCTGCGCTCGCCGTCGGCATCCATGTAGGCCTCGACCTCGGCGGGTGCGGAAGATTTCAGCAGGCCTTGCAGGAGCGGCAGTTGCTGCTGGGGCAGGGCGAACTCCACGGCGATGGGGTCGATCTGGGTGACACTGAACAGGCTCTGGGTGTCGCTGGTGCGCACCAGGTTGCCAGGGTCGACGTTACGGATGCCGACGCGGCCTGTCACCGGCGAGCGGATCTGCGTGTAGCTGAGCTGCACGGCGGTATTGTCGATGGCGGCCTGGTTGCCCTTGATCGTCGCCTGCAGCTGATTGACCAGCGCCTGCTGCTGGTCGAGGGTCTGCTTCGACACACCGTCGTCGGTGCTGAGCAGCTGGTAGCGCTTGAGGTTGACGTTGCCCACCTGCAGTTGCGCCTGGGTCTGGGCGAGCTGGGCGCGGGCCTGGTCGAGGCTGGCGCGGATGGCTCGGTCGTCGAGGGTGGCCAGCAGCTCGCCTTGCTTGACCCACTGACCTTCCTTGACCAGCACCTGGGTGAGCACGCCTTCGACCTGGGGGCGCACCTCGACGCTGTGCAGCGACAGCACCGAGCCGATGGCGCTGAGGTAGCGCGGTACATCCTGCTGGGCCACGGCGACCACCCGCACCGGCACGGCGCTTGCGGCGCCGCTGGGCGGGGCTGACTGACGCTGGCTCAGCCATGCGCCGACGACGGCCAGAAGGACAAGGGCCAGGGCAGCGAGAACGAGGGGGCGGGATGGACGTCGCATCGTGGCGGACACCTTGGCCGGAGGGCGGGGAAAACGGGTTTGGGTACTACACGGTTATAGCGCGTCGACCGGGTCGCCAGCGTGACGCCCGGCTGTCACGGCTGTCAGTTTCAGATGGCTGATGGCCAATTGCCAATATGCTGCCGTGGATCAATGTTTCGCCGCCCAATGGCCCTAGAGTCGTACGCCCTGCCGATCTTCCCGTACAACAACGAGTGCCTCCGATGAAGTGCAATTTGCCCGTTACCGGTCGCGAAGTGGATTACCCCGGCGACGCCAACATCCTGTCCACCACCGACCTGGACAGTCGCATCACCTATGCCAACGACGATTTCATCCGGGTCAGCGGGTTCTCCCGCGACGAGCTGCTGGGCAATGCCCATCACATCGTCCGCCACCCGGACATGCCGCCCCAGGCTTTCGCCCAGATGTGGCAAACCCTCAAGACTGGGCGCTCGTGGATGGGGCTGGTGAAGAACCGCTGCAAGAACGGTGACCATTATTGGGTGAGTGCCTTCGTCTCACCGATCAGCAGTGCTGGACAGGTACTGGAGTACCAGTCGGTGCGGACCAAGCCTGGCCTCGCGCAGGTCGCGGCGGCCGAGCGCTGCTATGCGCGCCTGCGCGAAGGGCGGCGCGGCTGGCTGGAGCGGGTACCGGTGCTGGGGCTGGGGACACGGTTGTCGCTGGCTGTCGCTGCCGTGCTGGCCCTGGTGATGGGCGTGGGGCAGTGGTGGGCGGGCACGCCGTTGTTTACGGCGCTGGTCGAAGCGCTGGCTGGCGCAGGTCTGAGCAGCCTGGTGATCCTGTTGCTGTTGCGCCCCTACGAGCGGTTGCGCCTGCAAGCCCAGGCGATCGCCGACAATCCGCTCAGCCAGCAGTTGTATACCGGTCGGCGTGATGGCCTTGGGCAGATCGAGTTCGCCATGCGCATGCTCAAGGCGCAGCTAGGCGCCGTGGTTGGACGCATCGGCGATACCTCGTCGCGTCTGGCCGGGCACTCCGGCTCGCTGGTCGACGCGCTGCACAGCAGCCATGCCAACAGCCTGGAACAGCAGAGCGAAGCCGATCAGGTGGCCACCGCGATCCACCAGATGAGTGCCAGCGTCGCCCAGGTGGCGAGCAGTGCGCAGATGGCCGCCATGGCCGCCGACCAGGCCGAGGACGAGACCCAGTCCGGTCACCAGCTGGTTGACCGCAACCGTTGCGCGATCCAGGACCTGGCCGGCTCGCTGGTCGAGGCCAGCGAGGTGATCCAGCAACTGGAGACGCACAGCAGCGAGATTTCCGGGGTGCTCGACGTGATCCGCGGCATCGCCGAGCAGACCAACCTGCTGGCGCTCAACGCCGCCATCGAAGCGGCGCGGGCCGGCGACCAGGGGCGTGGTTTCGCGGTGGTCGCCGATGAAGTGCGCGGCCTGGCCCAGCGCACGGCCCAGTCCACCCACGATATCCAGCGCATGATCGGCGCGTTGCAGGAAGGCGCCCGCGCGGCGGTGCAGGTGATGCAGCAGAGCAGCGCCCATGCCGGGCACAGTGTCGAGCAGGCGCAACTGGCCAGCGATGCGCTGGACAGCATCAGTGTGCGGGTCAACCAGATCAACGAGATGAGCTTGCAGATCGCCGCGGCGGTGGAGCAGCAGAGTCAGGTCAGCGAGAGCATCAACCGCAATATCAGCAGCATTCGCCAGGCCAGCGAGGCGACGGTCAGCGTTGGCCAGCGCAGCCACAGCAGTGCCAGTGACGTGGCCGATCTGGCCAAGGATCTGCGGCGGCTGGCGGATGAGTTCTGGCGGCGGTGTCAGTGACTATCGAGTTGTCCGCGTTGGCCGTATCGCGGGTTGCCTAGAAACCGATGAACGCATAGTAGACGGGGGCTTCGCCCGTCACCTGCAGGTGATGATCCTGTAGGTCGGCGGCTAGCGCCTCGTCCTGCACATGCATCACCCACGGCCCGTCGACCTCCTGCGGCGCCTGCTCCACCACCGAAGCGAACGCCGCCATGTCCGGCAGCCAGGCGGTGAATCCATTGCCCTTCAGCGCGCTGGTGGTCATCCCCAGTGCCTGACAGATCGCCACCTTGGCCGCGATATCGTCGCGGTCCGCCTGGCGCGAGGCTTCGATCAACGCGCGGAGCGCTTCATCCACCGGCAGGCTGCCGTGAATCAGCACCGGTCCCTGTTCCCAGGCTTCGGGCGGACAGTCCTTGTTCTCTGGTCGCAACGGCAGGTGCGGGTTGATCTCCGCCGGGTAGATGCGACAGACCAGCGGCCGGCTTTCATAGATGCCGCACAGGTCGTTGTCATCGAGATTGCGGCAGCGCCCAGGGTTGAACGCGGCGAAGGTCACCGAAACTCGCAATTGCCCTGCGCCGCAGTTCACCGGATGCGAACGGCGCAGCACATGGTCGCGTTGTTCGGTCGGCATGCCAGGCCCATCACTGACGAAGCCCTCGATCAACACCACCACCTGGCCACCGGACACGGCCCATTGCCGGGCTTCGGCGAGGGTCAGGGGCACATGGTGGCCAGTGCAGCATTTGCCACAGCCGGTGCAGGCGAAACGAATGCTGGCGCTCACCGCTGGCCCACCTGCCATTGCGTGACGAAGGCCTGCTGGTGCTGGCGGTCGTACAGACACAGCTCGGTGCCGTTGCGGTTCTGCATGTGTTTCTGGGGGTAGACGCCCTCGATCAGCAGCGCGCTGTAGCCGACCTGGTCATCGAACTCGGCGGGCTTGCCCAGGGCATGGGCATCCTTGAACTGGCTGGCGGCCAGGCAGGCCTTGAGCATCTGCTGGCGCTGGTCGGTCCAGGCCTGGGGGCTGGAGGCCTGCGCGGTGCTGGTGAGCACGGTGCAGGCGAGCGCGAAGAGGTGGAGACATTTCATATGCGGTACCGGCCATGAACATCCGAAGGGCGCGAATTATGCCCGAACCCTCTCCGCCGGCAAGCCAGGGAGATTGTCGCCGAATATATCAGTGTTCGGCGAACACCACCGCGCGTGCCGCCACCACCAGGCAGTCGGTCAGCTCCGGCGAGGAGAACTTGGTCAGGATCGCGTTGGCGCCCGCCGTCTTGGCCTTCTCGCCACTCATGGTGCTGTCCAGCGACGTGTGCAGCAGGATGTACAGGTGCTGGAAATCAGGGGTCTCGCGCAGGGTCCGGGTGAAGGCATAGCCGTCCATCTCGGACATCTCGATGTCCGAGACGATGATGTTGATCTCCTTGTCGGTGCCTTGCAGCTCCAGCAGTACGTTGATCGCGTCCTTGGCGCTGCGCGCGGTGTGGCACTCGATACCGAGGTTGCGCAGGGTGTGCACCGACTGCTGCAGAGCGACCTGGCTGTCGTCCACCACCAGGATGTTGGCGGCGGCCAGCAGGCTTGCGTCTTCCTCGCTGATTTCGCCCGGATGCGGTTCGTGGGGCGGCGGGGCGATGCCGTGGATGACCTTTTCGATGTCCAGCACCTGCACCAGGGTGTTGTCGACCCGGGTGACGCCGGTGATGAAGGAGCGGTTGCCCGAGCCGTAGGGCGGCGGCTTGATGTCGGTGCTCAGGCAATGAACGATGCGGCTCACCGCCTGCACATGCAGGCCCTGGCGCGAGCGGCTGATCTCGGTGACGATCAGGCAGCCGCCATCGGGGTCGGCCAGGGGCATTTCGCCAATGGCGCGGGACAGGTCGATCACCGACAGCGAGTTGCCGCGCAGGGTGGCCACGCCTTTTACATGCGGGTGCGCCTCCGGCAGCTTGGTCAGTGGCGGGCAGGGGATGATCTCGCTGACCTTGAGCAGGTTGATTGCCATCAGCTTGCCGCTGCGCAGGGTGAACAGCAGCAGGGACAGCGAATCCGCGCGGGCTTTTTGCGTGGCCATTGGGCAACCTTCGGGTAAGTTTGCAAGAGGGAGATGCCGGGTTATCGGCCCGGGCCAGCCAGGCTTTAGGTAAAAAGAAGGGGCCTTGCGGCCCCTGATAATCAGAAGTTGTAGCGTACTCCCAGGTTCACGCCCCAGGGCTGTTCAATATTGTTGCCTTTCATGTAGTCGAAGCCGGCCTGTACCTGCACGGTGTCGGTCACTTGCGCTGCGACCCCGGCGCCGAGTTCGATGCGGCTGCCGGACAGGTCGTTGTCGAACCTGTTGTCGTTGATCCTCACCGCGTTGTTGCGGGCGAACTCGTGGGCGCCGGCGACCTTCACGTAAGGCTGCACGAAGCCGCCATCACGCAGTGGGAAGGTACGGCCAACATGGGTGCCGACCTTGCCCAGCAGCGAGTCGGCACTGTTGGTGCTGGCACGCATGCCGTTGTCCAGGCTGTAGCTGGCGCCGTCCACCCACAGCATGGAGGCCTGGGCGAAGGGTTCGACGAACCAGCCATCGTCAAGCTTGATGTGCTTGCCCACCTCGACCGAGGCGCCGATGCCGTTGTTGCTGTAGTCGCCCTTGGCCTTGCGGCCATCGCTCATGCGCACGTCCGACTTGTTCTGGAAGCGGTTGGCCTTGATCAGCGCGTCGATGTACAGACCGTCCTCAGCCAGCCAGGTGGTGTAGGCACCCAGATAGAAGCTGTCGACCTTGCCGGTGGTCCCGCCAGAAAGGTCGAGGTCCGAACGGCTGTAACCGCCCATGACACCTACCAGCCACTGGCCATTGCCCGAGGGCATCGGTGCATCGGCACCAAAGGCGATGCCTTGCTGGACCTGGTCGTACGCCGCGCCGGCGCCGGCCGCGACCTTGTACTTGTTGCCGTAGCTGCGCAGCCAGCCGCCGCCTTGCTCCTGGCCATTGCGCAGCTCGCCCATGCGCCCGCGCAAGGTGGTCGATTCCCCATACCAGACGGTTGGCGCGGCGCTGAACAGGCCGGTGACCGAACGGGCGCTGGGGGTGGTGGTGTCACCCTTGCGCACCAGGAACCAGTCGTCGCCGCGCTGCTCCAGCTCATAGGCGAAGGTGCCGAAGTCCACTTGGCCGCCGATCAGGCTGAACTGCGACGTGCTGCCTTCACCGGTATGCACCACCTGATGGGCGCTGACTTCGGCGCTGGGGTCGGTACCGGTGTTTTCCACCAGCAACTGGTGGTCGCCGCTGGCCTTGCCGCTGACATCGAGGAAGTCGCCTTGCTGGTTGGCCAGGTCGGTGCCGAGCATGAAGGTGCCGTTGCCGGACAGTTCACCCAGTTGCAGGCGGTTGAAACCCGTGCTGGCGTCGCTGCCGCGCAGGTTCACGACACCGCCGGCGAGGGCCAGGCTGCCCACGCTGGAGTCGCCGGTCATGGTCCACAAGGAGCTTGCGTCGATAGCCAGCGATTGGGCGTTGGTCACGGTACCCGTCAGGCTCGATGCATTGGCCAGGGCCATGTCCAGCGTGGCGCCTTGTTCCACGATCACATCACCGGTCAATTGGCTGGCGTTCACCGCGACATCGGCCGTGGCGTTGTCCACGACTTCGAGGATCACGCCGTTGCCACCGATCAGCGTCGAGCCATTGTTGATCTCGATGTTGACTTGCTTGTCTGATGCGTGGGTGCGGATCACTTTGATGGCGCTGCCTTCGCTGCCGATGACCGACGATTGGTCGAGTACCAGGTTGGCCTCACGCTCGTTGGCGCCGGTTGCCTCGGAGAAGATCACCACGCCGTTGTTGTCTCCCCGGACTTGGCTACCTTCCCGAATGAATGCGGTTGCACCGGCCACCACCACGCCGACGCCACCGGTGATTACACCGGCGCCTGGTGCCCCGGCCAACCCTTCCACGCGAGTGTTGGCCAGGTCGAGCACAGCGCTGTCGGTCACATTGATACCGCGTGCGGTGCCCGAGACGAAGCTGTTGCTGACGCGGGCGCTGGAGGCTTGTTCAAAGCCGGAAAGGCGAATGCCGAAGGTCGACACATCGGGGCGAGAAGGATCGGCCGAGGCAATGATCGAACTGCCGTCGATGACCGCATGACTGTTGTACAGGGCGATACCCGGCCCGCCGATGGTGTTCAGGGTCGCGTCGTTCATGTTCACCTGCGCGCCGCCGGACGCTCTGATTTCTGCCGTGGCGCCCCCGGGATGAACATTGAGGGTTGCACCGGGGCGCAGGTCGAACGAGCGCAGCGGGTCGCCTGGGGAGACATTGAAGGTACTGCCTGGAGGCACGACCACTTGGTCGGACAGGGCGGGCAACGTAACTAAGGGGGCACAGGTCAGCGTCAGACCCAGCAATGCATGCTTGCGTTTCATGATCAGCTCTCACCAAGGGGAAAAAGGCGAGATTTGATCGAAAATATGCATGTGGATCTGTAGATAAATCCTTGTACATCTATAGGAAAAATCCGACTCATTCAGCCTTGTAGCAGTCATCCAGCCCTACCAGGCATAGCGAACGCCGACATTGGCCCCCCAAGGCTGTTCGATGTTCTTGCCATTGCTGTAATCGAAATCGGCATGCACCTGGAGCGCTTCGGTCATTTGCAGCGCGATACCGGCCCCAAGCTCACCCCGCCCGCCGGAAAGGTCATCGTGGAACGTCGTGCTGTTTACTTTGACGTCATTGTTGCGTGCGAACTCGCGCACCGCCGCCACTTTCACATAGGGTTGCACGAACCCGCCGGCGCGCAGCTCGAACGTGCGGCCGACATAGGTACCGACCTTGCCGAGCAGCGAGTCGGCCTTGTTGCTGCTGGCCTGCATGCCGTTGTCCAGCCCATAGTGTTCGCCGTCGACCCACAAGGCGGCTACCTGGGCATAAGGCTCGATGAACCAGCCGTCCTTCAGCTGGATATGCCGGCCAGCTTCGACCGAGCCGCCGATGCCATAGTTGTCGTAGTCACCCTTGGCCTTTTCGCCATCGTTCATGCGTACGTCCGCCTTGTTGGCGAAGCGGTTGGCCTTGAGTACCGCGTCGAGGTAGTAGCCGTCTTGGGTCAACCAGGTGCTGTAGACGCCCAGGTAGTAGCTGTCGATGCGGCCATTGCTGCCCAGTCGCATGTTCAGTTGCGAGTCGCTGTAGCCGCCCATGATGCCGATCAGCCATTGGCCATTCTGAGCGGGCAGGGGCGTGTCGATGCCGAACGAGAAACCCTGCTGAGTCTGCTGGTAGTCGACCTGGTCGGTGGCCGAGACCTGGTATTTGTTGCCGTAGGTGCGCGCCCAGACGCCCCCCTGGGTACGGCCGCCGCGCAGCTCGCCCATGCGGCTGCGCAGGGTGCTGAGTTCGCCATACCAGACCGTTGGGGCGGCGCTGAACAAGGCGATCGCGGTTTGCGTGCTGGGCGCGATGATCGGTGCTTCGGCGTTTTGCACCAGGTACCAGTCCGTGTCGCGCTGCTCCAGGCGATAGGAGAAGGTGCCGACGTCCACCAGGCCGTTTGCGTTGAGCAAGGCGAACTGCGCCGCACCACCCTCGGTGTGCACCACCCGTTGCGCGTGATCTTCCGCCACCGGCTCCACCCCGGTGTTCTGCACGGCCAGGCCGTGACGCCCCTCAGCCTGGCCTTGGATATTCACCAGGTCGCTCAGGTGCCCGGCCAGGTCGGTGCCGAGCATGAAGGTGCCGGTACCTGAAAGACTGGACGCCGTGAGGGTACGGAAGGGCCCCTGGCCTGCGCGCAGGTCGACGATTCCGTTATCGAGCGACAGTGCGCCCACGCTTGAATCGTTGGTCATGGCAAAGGTTGAGTTGCCGGCGATCGAGGTGCTGCCGGCGTTGATCACGGTGCCCGTCAAACGTGAGCCATGGGCCAGGCTCAGCGTTCCAGTGGAGGGTGCGTCATGAGTCAGATCACCGGTCATGCTGCTGTTGTCCAGTGAAAGGCTGGCGACATTGGCGACCGTGCCGGCGAGTGTGGAAGCGTTGCTCAATGTCACTTGCGTGAGGCTGGCAGCCGTGGACACCACGTTGCCGTTCACCGCGCTGGCATCGAGGCTCAGGCTGCCGAGATTGCTGAGGTTGCCGTTGAACCGCGAGCCTGCCGCCAATGTCGCTGTCGCACGGGAGCCTGTGGGCTCGTTCAGGTTGCCGTTCACGGTGCTGGCGTTCATCGACAGGCTTCTCAGGTTGTCGAGGTTGCCATTGAGCAGTGCGCTGTTGTTCATGGCGATATCGGCCAGTGCCCCTTGGGCGACCAGCACATTGCCACTCAAGGTGCTGGCATCTATCGTGATGTGCGCCTGTGCCACGGCGCCGATGGGCTCCCCGGCAAGCCCGACTTCGATCAGGGTTTGGTTGACGGCTGAAAGTGTGGAGCCGTTGCCGATGACGATTTCGGCGGCCATGGGGTCGGTGTTCAGGTTGCTGACCACGATTGCGCTGCCGCCCAGGGAGGTCAGGCTGGCGTGGTCCAGTACCAGGCGTGGGGCGGTATCATCGTCACCGTTGGCGAACAGCCCGGCGGCGCGGTTACTGCCCGTGGCGGCGCTGTTGCGCAGTATCGCCTCGCCACCCACCAGCGATATCCCCAGGCCATTTCCGGCGACGGAGCCACCGACGGCACCCGTGCCGGTGACCTGGGAGTCGATGAGTGTCGCGCTGCTGCCACCGGAGACATTGAGCCCGCGGCCCGCCGCGGAAATCTGGCTGTTGGTCACCGTCACCGTGGATCCAGGCGCCGTGGCCCCCACGCCCTTGACAACCGAAAGGCCGGTATTCGTGGCAGAAGTGAGGGTCGAGTTACTGATCGTGCCCTGGGACTCGGTCAACACCACGGCTCGCTGATTACCGCCATTGACCGTGGCACCCTCCAGCGTGACGGTGGAGCCTGGCTGGGCGGTGATGTTCAGCGTTTCGCCGCCAGGCAGCACGCTCAGCTGCGCCGCGTTCAGTATCCAGGTTTCCACGGCATCGCCCGGGCTCACGGTGGCGCTGCTACCCGGCGGCAAGTTCGCCGCAAGCGCAGGTCCGCTCAACGAAGACAGCGACAATACAAAAGTAGAGCCGTGCAGTAACGCGCTGATCCGATGTCCTTTGGGCATTGGTTGTACTTCCCTATTGGTTCTTGTCAGTGAGCGATATGGCATGGCGGAAGCAGGTACACAGACTTCCACTATACGTAGACAGGGAGCGGGCGCACCTAGCAAAAATGCTAGGTTACAGCCCTTGGGAACTGACCTAAATTAAATCTGCATTGTTCAAGGTGCATCGAATTGCAGAGGGTGTTTGGAAGTGGATTTTATTGAATTGGCGTAAGCTGATTCAGAGTTGATAGGTATCAAGTTTCCGAGGGAATATATAATGAATGCTCCAGTTAATTTCGCCTTGGCGAAAAAACGTTTTGGCGGGCGTGTGCTTGCGCTCCCGCAATTGAACGTTCCCGTGCGCGATGCCACGCGTGGCATTATTCCGGTCAAGGACTTGCAGGCGGATGTTGAAATCAAAGTTCCGAAGAGCCCGGACTTGAGGCTGGGCGACTTTATTCGCCTTTATCGAGATGGCGATTTTTTTGGTACGGAATTGGAACTGGCAGATCCAGAATTCAGTGACCCTTTGGTTACCGAGTTTACCCTCTATTATGAAGTGTCCGATTTTCCGGTGAATGGCGCAGACGAGACGGTCGCATTGGATTACGGCATCTACGATCCGATCTCCGAAGACGGCCAACCTTCGGGTCTGCCTGTTAATGTGCGTTTCGACCGTCGGCCAGCGGGCGGTGACGAGTTGCCTCCCATTGCTTTTACTGACGACCAATTGTCAGGCATCACTGAGAGCGATCTGGTCAATGATGAGCTGCCGCTGGCGATCAACCCGTACCTGCACGGGGAGGCGGAAGATATCATCGAGCTGTGGATCGGCACCGCCGAGGATGAAGCATCAGGCACATGGTTGCCCACTCGGTTCAACGTCACCAACCCAAGGCAGCCGACGCCTGCCCTGCTTACCCGTGCCGAACTGTTGGCGCTTGGTGATGGGCGGCGCTATTTCGCCTACCGGGTCACCGATTGGGCCGGCAACGTCGCCCGCATCTCAGCCCGGGTGGGGATCGACGTCTTCCTGCAACTGCCCGCGTTGCTGGCACCCTTGGTTCCAGAGGCCGATGATGGCCTGGTCACCTACAACGATGCCAACCCGGACGTCGGGGTCGAGATCCCCGATTATCCAGGTGCCGCAGTGGGGGACATCATCCGCCTGACCTGGGGCGCCACGACATTGCCACCGTACCCGCTCACCGCTGCGGACGTTGGCAATGATCCGCTGACCACACTTGCGGTGCCTTTCTCGGTCGTTCAACCAGAGGGCGATGGCACGATTGTGGTCAGCTATCGGATGGAGCGTGCGGGCCAACCGAATACGCCTTCGCCAACGACCACGGTAGAGGTCAACCTCTCCACCCCCGGCGGGCCGAATCCGGACCCCGATCCTGACTCGCCGGAACATGGCAATATCCGGGCGCCCTTGATCAGGTGCGGCTCCAGCCCGGACAACACCATCCTACCGCCGGATTATGGCTCTGATGCCGTGGCCATCATTTCCCGTCCGGGGGTCGATAACCAGCCGATCTGGCTGATCGACGATGTCATTCAGCTGCACTGGCAATCCATCTCGGACCCCGAGCTGTCCCCGGTTACGGTCACGTTGGTCAACGAACCTGCCAACATCTCGATTCCGATTCCGTTCACCGAGGTCATCGATGTGACGGGGTCCGGGGTGTTCGATGTCTGGTTCACGGTGACCCGACAGCTGCCCGCCACTCCGAATCCGGTACCGGTGACGGTAAGGTCGCCCACTCAGGCGGTGACGGTGACCGCGGCCGGTGCGCTGCCCGGCGATGGCAACCCGCTCGCACAGGGGGACTTCCCCGAAGCGAATGCCAGTAACATCATCACCCGCGCCAGAGGTATCGACGGCACCACGTTCCGTATTCCGTTGAGCGGGGTCAGCAACATCCAGATCAGCCAGAACCCGAGAGTCAGTTATGACTTTGTCGGTATTATCGCCCCCAATCAAAATCAGCCGTCGCCGCCGTTTACCACGATCGAAGATTCGCGGCTCAAAATGGATGATGTCGCGTTGACCCAGCAGCACCTGGATGCCGGCTACTTCGAAGTGGACCTGCCTTATGCCCTGACTTACTTCATCTGCCGAAATGGTGCGATTCTGGATTACTCATTGGCCAATGACATCGGTAGAACCCACGCAATCCAGCGCTATGTCTACTTCGCCATGAACCAAGGTGGCGGAGGGTGCTCATTACCGTGAAGGGTTTTGCGCGCCGTACGTTAGGCACGTTTTGAAATTACAGGCAGGCGGCACTTCGCCTGCGTCAACAGATTTCAAGTGAGAAAGAATATGAATCAGATGGTCAGAAAGTTTCCACCACCGCCGATCGCCTTCAGCGATGATCAGCGAAGCGGTATTGCCGATGATGATCTGGAGGGCGGCAAGTTGACGACTTTTGTCAACCCGTACTTCGACAGCGCAGAAGGCGACACCATCACCTTGTGGGTGGGCAGTTCCCAAAGCGAAGGTGAATACCTGCAGCCGGTATTCACGGTGGCGGATCCGGAAGCAAGGACCGAAGTGTCTTTCCCCGTGGAAGAGTTGCGTGTGGTCAACGACCGACGTGCTTACTTCGGTTACAAAGTCAATGAAGGCGAGTTGTCTTTGTTAGTGGGCATCGATGTAGCCGTCAGTTAGGCGAAGCGAGGCTGACGATGCGTTGAAGGAGGGGCCGGCCGCAGCCGCTGTGCGGCCCGGCACCCTTCTGTATCGGCAAGCGCGGCCCTAGCGCTCGCACAGGAACTCCGTGGCCCGGTCAGCGGTTTGATCGCATAGCCGAAACGGGGTTTCTCGCCTGTGCTGATATCCACCGTCGCGATCACTCCGGCTCGCTCGCGAAGCGTTTTCCCGCCTTGTTCTGCAGGCTGTTCAGCGAAATCCCCACCACCTTGGCCGCCTGGTCTGGGCAATCCTTTGCCAGGAGCGCCGCTAGCGCAGGCCCAAGCGGCGCGCCAGGCGGCTGAGGTTGGCGCGGTCCAGGCCCAGTTCGCGGGCGGCGGCGGCCCAGTTGTCCTGATGGCGCTGCAGGCAGGCATCGATCACTTGGCGCTGGTAGCCGTCCACGGCCTCGCGCAGGCCGCCTTCGAGCGATGACGGCTCAGCCAGCGGGGCAGGGAAGGGCGCAACAGCCTCGGTCGTTGCGGCGCGCAGGTCCAGGTCACGGGCTTGCAAGGTGAGGATGCGCGGCCGGTCCGAGTGCTGGCCCATGGCTTTGAGGGCCGAACGGCCGATCAGATGCTCCAGTTCGCGCACATTGCCTGGCCAGTCGTAGGCCAGCAGCGCGGCCTGGGCTTCGCTGCTCAGGCGCAGGCTGTTCAGGCCCAGGCGTGAGCGGTTCTGCTCGAGGAAGTAGCCCGCCAGCAGCAGCACATCGCGGCCACGCTCGCGCAGCGGCGGGACCTGCAGTGGGTATACACTGAGGCGGTGGTAGAAGTCGGCGCGGTAGTTGCCATTGCGCACTTCGGCGGCCAGGTCGCGGTTGGTGGCGGCTATCAGGCGCACGTCCACCCGGTGCTCGCGGTCAGAGCCCAGGCGTTGCAGCTGCCCGCTCTGCAGCACTCGCAGCAGCTTGGCCTGCACGGTCAGCGGCAGTTCGCCGACTTCATCGAGAAACAGCGTGCCGCCGTTGGCCAGCTCGAACTTGCCGCGGCGTTCACCATGGGCGCCGGTGAACGCTCCGCGCACGTGGCCGAACAGTTCGCTTTCGACCAGGGTGTCGGGTAGCGCGGCGCAGTTGAGGCTGATCAGCGGCTTGTCGGCGCGGGTGCTGGCCTGATGCAGGGCTTGGGCCACGAGCTCCTTGCCGACGCCTGTTTCGCCGGTGATCAGCACGGTCAGGTCACTGCCGCCAACCAGGCGGATTTCATCCAGAAGGCGTTTGTGGGGCGGGCTTTGGCCGATCAGTTCCTTGCCCTGGCCGCTGGCCTGGCGGTAGACCTCGGCGCGATGATGTTCGTCCTCGGCGCGCAGGGCCAGGTGCTCGATGCGCTCTGCCACGGTCACGGTGGCGGCGGCCAGGCTGGCGAAGGCCTGCAGGGCATCCAGCTCCAGGCTCTGGAATTGCCCTGGGGTAAGGGCGTCAAGGGTCAACAGTCCCCAGGGGCGTTCGTCGACGATCAGCGGGCAGCCCATGCAGTCGTGCACCTCAAGGTGGGCGTCGGGGGTATTGACCAGGCCGTCGTACGGGTCGGGCAGTTCGGAGTCGCTGGCAAAGCGGGTGGGTTCGGCGCGGCTGAGCAGAATCTGAAAGCGTGGGTGTTCGTTGAGCTTGAAGCGTCGCCCGAGGGTGTCCGGCGACAGCCCGTCGACCGCCAGCGGCACCAGCCATTCGCCGTCCAGGCGCAGTAGCGCGGCGGCATCGCAAGGCAGCAGCCCGCGCATGGCCTGGAGCAGGCGGCGGTAGCGCTCCTGGTCAGGCAGGTCGCGGGACAGGTCGCTGACCAGGGGGAGCAGGGCGGTAAGTAAAGCGTTGGTGGTCATAAGGACAAAACATCGGGAGTGTCATTGCGACTATACCCCCGGCACGCAGTCAAGACGATACGAGGCGTGTGACCGAAACGGTACCAACTCCAAAAAAGTACCTAGTAAAAATGCCAGGTTACGCCGATTCCCCTTCTGGATAGATTTAGGACACGCGATTGGGGCACTGAATGATTTTTTCCCAGGCGTCAATGCCGCACGCATGGGGCGTTCGGTCGTTTCCACCTATAGAAGAACATCAACCATGAGCGCAGAAGAGAAATTCCTTGGTCAACTCAAGCTGACTGCACTGGCGGATGCCTTGAACCCGCTGGTCATTTCCGACATGGACTCACCGGGCAGCGAACGCGACGGCCTGGGCTGGAGCGAGCTTTTCGATCCCCAGCGTGTCGTGCCGATGATGGCGCGCTTGCCTGATGTGGTTCGCCAGGGCGACCATATCAGCCTGTTCTGGACAACCACCAAGCCGTCCACTCAACCCCCCGAGGCAGACCCGGTGGAAGCGGCGATTCAATTCTACGAACTGGATCAGGACACCATCGACAGGGGATGGCTGAGTTTCGCCGCGACGCGTGATCTTATGAATCTCCCAGCAGATGCTGATATCCCTTATCCGTTCTTTGGCTATTTCTACTATTCACTCTTCGATCCGAGTGCCGGTGACACCCGCTATTCGGAATATCGCGAGGTGCTGATCGACCTGCGGGTTCCTGGCGGCCTGGACCCCAGGCCGGAGACGCCGGTCAACGAGTATCTGGTAGCGCCTATTGTGTCCCCATCGCGGATCGATACCTACGATACGCCGGTCACGGTCACCCTTGATGCTTGGGACAATATGCAACCCGACGACCAAGTGACCCTGGTCTGGAACGGAGTCCGCCACGTAGGGCCCCGTCTCGTTGAGGGTGATGTCGGCAAGCGATGGGTCATCAACTTACCAGCAGATGTGATCAGGGAAGGTGGTAGCGGCGAGAACCTGCTGGTGTATTACGAGCTCCGCGACCGGGTGCAGAATTACTCGCGGCCTTCGCCTCCTGCTTATGTAACGGTCGAAGATCCGAATACGCTTGAGGCGCCAGAGGTCGAAGGCGCTGAAGACCCTCCCTACAGGTTGGACCTGGATGAGTTGAATGGACAGGATGTGACCATTTACCTCCCAGACTATGACGGCTACGTGCGGGGTGACACGGTCACCATGCACTGGATAGGGCTGACAGCCGAAGCCGATGGCAAGCAAGTGCCTTATGACTGGGCGCCGAGAGTCATCAATGTTACCCGCGACAAGATATTCGATCTGCCCTATGAGTACGCTGCCCTGGTGGTCAACGGCTCGGCCAATGTCTACTACGAGGCGCAACCCTCAGGCGGCGCGCCAAGGCCATCGAGGAGACGATCCATCTCGATTGTCGGGCGATCCCTTACATTGCTGCCACCTGTATTGGTGGAGGCCGTCGATGACGTCATCGACCTCGCCACCCTGACGGAAGAGGTGGTGCATGTACGTATCCCGTTGTATCCAGGGCAGCGTGCGCAAGATGTCGTCACGTTGTTCTGGACGGGGAACGTGGGCGAGGGCGGAGGCATGACTTGGCAAACGGACTTGGAAGTCCCGGCTGGCGGCGAGAACACCGAGCTTGTGTTCGAGGTCAGCTTGCCCTATCTGGAGCCCCTGGTGAACGGCACGCTTACCTTGAGTTACTCGGTGTTCACCCCTCAGTTCGACCTCAAGCGGGCGTCGGGTGAAGTCATCTACGATGTGGTCGACACCAATGCGGTGGAATACCCTGCGCCAATTTGCGCCGAAGTGCAGGGCAGTGGCGCCGATGCCTTCCTGCCGTCCGATACGGCCACTGCGATTGTCGAAGTGCCCAACAATGCTCCACTTCGTATCGGCGATGTGGTGACGCTGCGTTGGGCAGCAGCATCCGGCAACACGCCGCCTGCCCATGAGCAGATCAAGCCATTCGATCAATTCCCCTTCACCTTTGCCGTGGCCAATGCCGACATCCTGCCTTTTGATGGGCTGGATATGTCGGTGACGTACTCGGTCGGGCGGTAATGGCTGATCTGCGTGCAAGTACAAGATCCGGTGGAGCGCCTCGGGCAATCCCTCATGGCTTGAGGCGCTCCAGGGTCTTTATGACTGTATTTGGTCATAATGACTAATAAATGTTAGGTGTCATTTTGACTCCTAAATTTATAACTATTTGATTTATAATAAATTAAATTCTGGCACGGTTATTGGGTTAGCAAAGGCAACTATTCGAAGCCTCAGGCTCAGGAGTCGTTGCAAATGCTCAATGCCGAACAACGTGCAATCATCAAGGCCACCGTCCCCCTGCTGGAAACCGGTGGTGAAACGTTGACCACTCACTTCTACAGGATGATGCTCAGCGAGTATCCAGAGGTACGCCCGCTGTTCAACCAGGCCCACCAGGCCAGCGGCGACCAGCCACGCGCCCTGGCCAACGGCGTGCTGATGTACGCCCGTCACATCGACCAGCTGGAGCGGCTCGGCGGCCTGGTCGGGCAGATCATCAACAAGCATGTGGCCCTGCAGATTCTCCCCGAGCACTACCCGATCGTCGGCAGTTGCCTGTTGCGTGCCATCGAGGAAGTGCTGGGCAAGGACATCGCCACGCCTGAGGTGATCGCCGCCTGGGCCGCTGCCTATGGCCAGCTGGCTGATATCCTCATCGGCGCCGAAGAGAACCTGTACCAGCAGAAGGAAGAAGCCGTCGGTGGCTGGCGCGGCGCCCGCGAGTTCCGCCTGGCGCGCCGCGAGCAGGAGAGCAGCGAGATCGTCTCGTTCTATTTCGCCCCGGTCGACGGCAAGCCGGTGCTCAAGGCCGAACCGGGCCAGTACATCGGCCTGAAGCTGGACATCGATGGCCAGGAACAGCGCCGCAATTACTCGCTGTCGGCCCTGTGCGATGGCCAGCAGTACCGCATCAGCGTCAAGCGCGAAGCGGGCGGCAAGGTCTCGAACTACCTGCATGATGGCTTGATGGTCGGCGATACCTTGCAGCTGTTCCCGCCGTCCGGCGACTTCACCCTGGCCGCCAGCGACAAGCCGCTGGTGCTGATCAGTGGCGGCGTCGGTATCACCCCGACCTTGGCCATGCTCGAGGCAGCCCTTCAGAGCCAGCGTCCGGTGCACTTCATCCATTGTGCGCGTAACGGTTCGGTGCATGCGTTCCGCGGCTGGATCGATGCGCTGGCCGAGCGTCATCCGCAGCTCAAGCGCTTCTATTGCTACGCCGAGGATGACGGTTCGCGTGCTGCCCATGCGGTGGGGCTGTTGACCCAGGACCTGCTGGGAGAGTGGATGCCGGGCGAGCGTGACGTGGATGCGTACTTCCTTGGGCCCAAGGGCTTCATGGTGGCGATCAAGCGCCATCTCAAAGGCTTGGGCGTGCCGGAGCAGCAGAGCCGTTATGAGTTCTTCGGGCCCGCTGCAGCTTTGCAATGATGTACTGATCGTTCTGGCCTGATCGCCGGCTCGCTGGCAATTAGGCCAGGCCAGAACCTGAAAGTCGCCGTCGGCCTCGTTAACGCATGACGTACGCCAACTTCGATTGACGAGGCTCGATGCGTGGTAGTGCTGCTGCCTTCAAAGACGGGGCCAAGGGGGCGCGCGCAGGTTACCCCGGCTGCGCCTCCAGCACTTCAGGTGCTGGCAGTACCAGCTGGCTTTTTATCTTGAACAGTAACGGCTTGGAAATCGCGCTGGCCTTGGAGGCAGTGGCTTGCGAACGCTGCTTCTTGGTGGGCGGATTGGCAGATTGGGTGCTCATGATCGCTCCTGTTGCGGGGGGAATGTCGCGAGGAGTATGAGGCGTACGAAAAAGGGCCGAAACTGATAGAAATGCTAGGTCTTCGACTCAGCGTACATACCCTCCCTCCACGGGTCTTTTCACTGCCAAGTCCAAGGCGCCACCATCGCGGCGACGAGGTAGGCCCAGGCAACCTATATATAAGGAAAGATGAATCGCACCGGCCATCTTTCACCTTTAATCCTCCTTTAATCACTGTATCCTTCACTCCCCGGTGTCGAGGGGCTCGCCCTTGCCTGGCACCCGGGCAGCCGCTTTTTTACCGGCCAACGTTGAACCGACGTCATTGCAGCCGGTCTGAAGCCCACTCCGGATAGCCCGCGCAGTGTTGTCTCGCCGCTTCCTCGATACGCTGGCGGTCCCCCCCTGCGTGTAGACTAGCGCCAGGCAAGTGGACCACGCTGCCCCCTATCCATCGAAGGAATCGGCAATGAACGAACAAACATCGCGCCTGAATCGGGAACGGCGCTTTCTGGTGCTGCTGGGGGTGATCTGCCTCGCCCTGATCGGCGGTGCGTTGTACATGCAGGTAGTGCTGGGCGAGGCGCCTTGCCCGCTGTGTATCCTGCAACGTTATGCCCTGCTGTTTATCGCCGTATTTGCCTTCCTTGCCGCCGCGATGCCTGGGCGGCGCAGCTTGACCCTGTTCGAAGCACTGGTGGTGCTCAGCGCCATCGGTGGGATCGTTGCAGCCGGCAACCATGTGTATATACTCGCCAACCCGATGGTCAGCTGCGGCATCGACACGCTCCAGCCCATCGTCGACGACCTGCCGTTGGCCAAGGTCTGGCCGCTGGCGTTCCAGGTCGACGGCTTCTGCTCCACGCCGTACCCTCCGATCCTCGGTCTGTCCCTCGCTCAATGGGCCCTGGTGGCGTTCGTGCTGACGGCGATCCTGGTCCCTCTGGGGATCTACCGCAACCGCCGCCGTGCTTAGACCAAAGTCCCTGTTTGACCCAGGTCTGTTGCGCGGCGAGATAAGCCGGAAATCTTTCCCCGCAGTTGATCCAGATCAGTCACCAGCCCTTGCGTGGCGAGGGCTGCGGGGCTATCAAGCGGGGTGCGACAAACTGTCGCGAAGTTGATTTTTAGAGCGGCATTGTTACGCATTCTGTAAAAGACTGTTGCTCAATAAGTCATAGTCATCGTGGGGCGACCTATCTACAATCGCCCCCAATTTCCGTTCGGCACTGCTTGCGAGTCGCAGGATTGATGGGAGCCGCAGCGCTTTCCATTTGCTGACTTCGACAAGTTTCGCCCAACGGCGATACCGGGCGGACACCCCTCCGCGTTTTCCCGCACCAAATGGACTTGGTCTGAAGTACAGGCCTGTTGCCTACGAAACCATAAGCACCGCTAACCCGCTTGGCGCCAAGATCCTGCAGTCGGATCCCTGGCAGGGGCGAGTACGGGCGCGAATTGCCGCACTTGGCAGGACGAAGTGTTGGCTACCAAAACACAAATTGCATTGAAGCAAGCTGATCTAGAGGTCGTGAGATGAGTAAAAAGCGTTACCCCAGACTGTTTGGCATATTGCCCTTTTTAGGCATGCTTTTACTCAGTGGGTGCAACTGGACCCTGCTCGATCCGAAGGGCCAGGTGGGCATTGAGCAGAAGAACCTGATCCTGATCGCCACCGGCCTGATGCTGCTGGTGGTCGTGCCCGTCATCATCATGACCCTGGCGTTCGCCTGGAAGTACCGTGCTTCCAACAAGGCCGCCACCTACACCCCCGACTGGTCGCACTCGACCAAGATCGAGGCCGCGGTGTGGATCATCCCGATCCTGATCATCATCGCCCTGGGCTACTTCACCTACCACTCCACCCACAAGCTGGACCCGTACCGTCCACTGGATTCCGATGTGAAGCCGGTGCAGATCGACGTGGTCGCGCTGGACTGGAAGTGGCTGTTCATCTACCCGGAGCAGGGCATCGCCACGGTCAACAAGATCGTCTTCCCGGCTAACACTCCGGTCAACTTCCGTGTCACCTCCGACGCCGTGATGAACTCTTTCTTCATCCCGGGTCTGGGCGGCCAGATCTACGCCATGGCTGGCATGACCACCAAACTGCACCTGATCGCCAACGAGAACGGTGTGTTCGACGGTATCTCCGCCAACTACAGCGGCGCCGGCTTCACCGGTATGAAATTCAAGGCTGTCGCCACTTCGCAAGCCGACTTCGATGCTTGGGTCGCTGAAGTGAAGGCATCGCCGAAGAAACTGGACAAGGCCGAATACGAAGCCTTGGCCAAACCAAGCGAAAACAACCCGGTCGAGCTGTACAGCGAGGCTCCGGTCGACCAGTTCCAGCGCATCGTCGACAAGTACGAAGGCATGAACCGCGGTCGCCCGAACCACGAAGAAGCAGGCAGCAAAGATCTGGCCACAACCAAGGGTGTGGAATCGAGTATGCAACCAGCTGCCGGTGCAGAGGAGTAAGAGATGTTCGGTAAATTAAGCCTGGAGGCGATACCCTATCACGAGCCGATAGTCATGGTGACGCTTGCCATGATCGCGCTCGGTGGTATCGCCGTCGTTGGTGCCATCACCTATTTCCGCAAGTGGACCTACTTGTGGACCGAGTGGCTGACCACGGTCGACCACAAGAAAATCGGCGTGATGTACATCATCGTCGCTATGATCATGCTGCTGCGCGGCTTCGCCGACGCCATCATGATGCGTACCCAGCTGGCTGCCGCCACCGGTGGCTCCGAAGGCTACCTGCCGCCTGAACACTATGACCAGATCTTCACCGCCCACGGTGTGATCATGATCATCTTCATGGCGATGCCGTTCTTCACCGGCCTGATGAACCTCGCGGTTCCTCTGCAGATCGGTGCACGTGACGTTGCCTTCCCGTTCCTGAACTCCCTGAGCTTCTACCTGCTGCTGGCAGGCGTGCTGCTGGTCAACATCTCGCTGGGCGTTGGTGAATTCGCCAAGACCGGCTGGGTTGCCTATCCGCCGCTCGCGGGCATCCAGTACAGCCCTGGGGTGGGTGTCGACTACTACATCTGGGCGCTACAGCTATCCGGATTGGGTACGACGCTTACCGGCGTGAACTTCCTCGTCACCGTGATGAAGATGCGCGCCCCAGGCATGAAACTGATGGACATGCCGATCTTCACCTGGACCTGCACCTGGGCCAACGTGCTGATCGTCGCTTCCTTCCCGATCCTGACCGCCGCACTCGCCCTGCTGACCGTTGACCGTTATCTGGACTTCCACATCTTCACCAACGAGCTTGGTGGGAACCCGATGATGTACGTCAACCTGTTCTGGGCGTGGGGTCACCCTGAGGTCTACATCCTGATCCTGCCGGCCTTCGGCGTGTTCTCGGAAGTCACCTCGACCTTCGCGGGCAAGCGCCTGTTCGGTCACCACTCGATGATCTACGCATCGGGCGCGATCGCCATCCTGGGCTTCGCGGTCTGGCTGCACCACTTCTTCACCATGGGTGCCGGCGCCAGCGTCAACACCTTCTTCGGCCTGGCGACGATGCTGATCTCCATTCCGACCGGTGTGAAGCTGTTCAACTGGCTGTTCACCATCTATCAGGGCCGTCTGCGCTTCACCGCGCCGATCATGTGGACCCTGGGCTTCATGGTCACCTTCTCCATCGGTGGCATGACCGGCGTTCTGCTGGCTGTTCCAGGTGCCGACTTCGTTCTGCACAACAGCCTGTTCGTGATCGCCCACTTCCACAACGTGATCATCGGTGGCGCGGTATTCGGCTACATCGCCGGCTTCGCCTTCTGGTTCCCGAAAGCCTTCGGTTTCACCCTGAACGAGAAGTGGGGCAAGGCTGCCTTCTGGTTCTGGATCTCCGGCTTCTACGTAGCGTTCATGCCGCTGTACGCCCTGGGCTTCATGGGCATGACCCGTCGTCTGAACCACTCCGACAACCCGCTGTGGGAACCCTACCTGTACGTTGCCGTCGTCGGCGCCGTGCTGATCCTGTTCGGTATCGCCTGCCAGCTGATCCAGATCTACGTGTCGGTTCGCGACCGCAAGGACAACATGGACGTCACCGGCGACCCATGGGGCGGCCGTACCCTGGAATGGTCGACTTCGTCGCCACCGCCGTTCTACAACTTCGCCCACATGCCTGAGCATGTTGGTCTGGACGCCTGGCACGAAGCCAAGCAAGCCGGTGCCGCGTACAAGGCGCCTGCCAAGTACGAAGCGATCCACATGCCGAGCAACACCTCCACCGGTCTGTTCATGGGCCTGTTGCTGACCGTGTTCGGCTTCGCCTTCATCTGGCACATCTGGTGGCTGGTGGGCGCTAGCCTGGTTGCAACCATCGCTGTCTTCGTTCGCCACGCCGCGCGTGACGACCAGGGCTACATGGTTCCGGCCGAAGAAGTGGCGCGCATCGAAGGCGAGCGCATGAAAGCGCTGGCCCAGGCAGGTGCTCTGCCTGCTGGCGCACGTGTCGAATCGTTTGAACGGGTGTAATCAATGTCCAGTCAAGTAATCCACGGTGGCGCGCATGGTCATGACCATGCGCACGATGACCACCACCACGACTCGGGCCAGATGACCGTCCTCGGTTTCTGGCTGTACCTGATGACCGACTGCATTCTGTTTGCGTCGCTCTTCGCCACCTACGCGGTGCTGTCCGGCGGTTTCGCCGGCGGCCCGTCGGGTCATGACATCTTCCAGCTCGACTTCGTGCTGGTTGAAACCGCGTTCCTGCTGCTGTCCTCGATCACCTTCGGCTTCGCCATGCTGAAGATGTTCGACGGCAAGAAAGCCGGTGTACTCGGCTGGCTGGCCGTGACCTTCGTGTTCGGCGCCGCCTTCATCGCGATGGAGATCTACGAGTTCCATCACCTGATCGCCGAGGGCTACGGCCCGCAGCGCAGTGGCTTCCTGTCGGCGTTCTTCGCGCTGGTCGGTACCCACGGCCTGCACGTGACCGCCGGTCTGATCTGGATGGCGATCATGATGTACCAGATCAACAAGCACGGCATCACGCCGACCGCCAAGACCCGCATGAGCTGCCTGAGCCTGTTCTGGCACTTCCTGGACGTGGTCTGGATCTGCGTGTTCACCGTCGTCTACCTGCTGGGAGTTCTGTAATGGCTAGCGCACACGACACTCATCACGAGGGTAATCACGGTAGCGTGAAGTCGTACATGATCGGCTTCATCCTGTCGATCATCCTGACCGCGATCCCGTTCGGCCTGGTGATGTACCCGAGCCTGCCGAAGAACCTGACCGTCCTGATCGTGGTGGCCATGGCCGTCATCCAGGTGGTGGTGCACCTTGTGTACTTCCTGCACATGGACCGCTCGAAAGAGCAGCGTTCCAACGTGTCGACGTTCCTGTTCACCGTGCTGGTCATCGCACTGCTGGTCGGCCTGTCGCTGTGGATCATGTTCAGCATCCACTTCGAAATGATGGCCAAGTGAGGTAAGACTGCATGTCCGTTAAGCACCTTATCCAAATCACCAAACCGGGGATCATTTTCGGTAACGTGCTTTCCGTGGCAGGCGGTTTCTTCCTTGCCTCGAAGGGCCATGTGGATTTCGCCCTGTTCCTGGCGGTGGTGATCGGTACTTCCCTGGTGGTCGCGTCCGGATGCGTGTTCAACAACTGCATCGACCGCGACATCGACCAGAAGATGGAGCGCACCAAGAACCGCGTCATGGTCCAGGGCGGCATGTCGCTGCCCTTCGCGCTGATCTACGCCACCCTGCTCGGGGTGGCGGGCTTCAGCCTGCTGTATGTCCAGGCCAATCCGTTGGCGGCGTTCTGCGCACTGGTCGGCTTCATCGTCTACGTCGGTTTCTACAGCCTCTGGCTGAAGCGCAAATCGGTGCACGGCACCCTGGTCGGCAGCCTGTCCGGTGCCATGCCTCCGGTGATCGGCTACTGCGCCGTGAGCAACAGCTTCGACCTCGCTGCAGTGACCCTGCTGGTGATGTTCAGCCTGTGGCAGATGCCGCACAGCTTCGCGATCGCGATCTTCCGCTTCAAGGACTACAGCGCCGCCAACATTCCGGTTCTGCCGGTGGCGCGCGGTATCCTCGCGGCGAAGAAGCAGATCGTGCTGTACGTGCTGGCCTTCGTCCTCGCGACCCTGATGCTGACCCTCGGCGGCTACGCCGGCCTGGGTTACCTCGCCGTGGCCGCTGCCATGGGCCTGTACTGGCTGTACATGGCCTGGGGTGGCTACAAGGCCGAGGACGACAGCAAGTGGGCACGCAAGGTGTTCGGCTTCTCCATCCTCACCGTCACTGCCCTGAGCGTGATGATGTCGGTGGACAGCCAGACCGCGGCCGATGTGCTGATGACCTACGCACGCTGAGCGAAACCTGCATCACGAAACGCCCCGGCTTGCCGGGGCGTTTTTTTTGCGCGCGGAAAATTCATCGCCAGCCAGTTGACATGGCCATAGGCTTTGCAGGATTTTATCCGCCCCAGGTCAGGACGACCTGACGGCCAAGGGTTGGCCGAGACCCCTTCAGACAAAGGACTGTTCCATGACCGAATCGAGCTTCGCGCTTTCGGCGTGCGGCGCATCGTTGCGCCAACGCCATGCCGCTGCGCACATCGACACCGCGCTCGCCATCCTTCAATGCCTGTTCCGCCGCCGCAGCCTGGCCCCCGGGCAGGACCCTGCGCTGGACGAGGCCGCCCTCGCGCCGCACCTGCCCAAGGTCTTGGCCGCCCTCGAGCAAGGCCTGCCGATCGAAATGGTGCTGCCGGCCTTCCCGGGTAAATCACCCAACCGGCAGAAGACCCTCGGCCCGCTGCCGGACCTGGCCGAGCACCACGCCATCGATGAGCTGCACAGGCTCTGTGAAGAGGTCCGCGCGCTGCACGCACCGGGCGCGGTGATCCACATCTGCTCCGACGGCTATGTGTTCTCCGACCTGGTGCGTGTACCCGACGTCCATGTCGAGGCCTACACCGACGATATCCAGCGTTATGCCGACCAGCACTACCCCGGCAGCTTCACCCTGTTCGACCTCAAGGACGCCTATCCGCAACTGGGCTGCCTGGACTCCATGCGCGAGGAACTGATGATCGAGCACGGGCAGTCGCTGCGCGCGTTGCAGCAACGCTTCGAGTCCGAGGACCACATGATGCTGATGTACTGCGGCATCCACCGGTTCCTGTCGGAGGACTACGCTGGCCTGGCCGACTTTGCCGGCATGAGCATGAACGCGGTGAAGAAAGTGGCCAAGCCCGCATCGCAGCGGGTGATCCAGCGCAGCGAAGCCTGGAGCGCCTTGCTGCAGGCGCGCTACCCGCATTGCCTGCGGCTGTCGATCCACCCGCAGCTGGCCGTGTCGAGCAAGATAGGTATCCGCCTGGTGCCCACCAGCGACCTGTGGCGCACGCCCTGGCACTCGGTGGCCATCAAGCGCCGTGGCGTGGTCACCCTCGAGCGGCGCAGCAACGTCGACGAGCGCTACAGCCGCCTGGTGTTCCGCCGCGGCCGGCCCTGCCACTACGCCAGCGTGCAGTGATGCGGGGCCTTGCCGATGTGCAAGCGGTGCTGTTCGACCTGGACGGCACCCTGGTGGATACCTTGCCCGATATCGCCTGGTGCCTGAACCACGTGCTGGCGCGGCATCGGCTGCCCGGGCTGCCGGTGGACCGGGTGCGCGCCCTGGTCGGCGGCGGCGTGGCCGCGATGATCGAGCAGGTGGCGGCAGAGCAGGGTGGTGCCGATGTCGGGCGCCTGCATGCCGAATACAGCGCCTGCTATCGCCAGCATCTGGTGCGCCTGTCCAGGCCTTACGCCGGCGTCGTGCCTTTGCTCGAGGCTGTCACCGCGCGTGGTCTGCCCATGGCGGTGGTGACCAACAAGGCCCACGCCCTGGCCGTGGAGGTGGTCGAGCACCTGTTGTCGACGAGCGTATTCGGCGCAATGCTGGGCCACCAGCCAGGTCTGCGTCTAAAGCCATCGCCGGATGCCGCCCTGCAAGCCGCCGAGCGGCTGGGCGTGGCGCCCGCACGCTGCCTGTTCGTCGGCGATACGGCCATCGACCTGCTCACTGCGCAGGCCGCCGGTATGCCGGCGGTCGCCGCGGGCTGGGGCTATGGCGCACCCGCCGTTCTGCGTGCCCACAGGCCGCAGCTGTACTGCGAAACACCCCATCAGCTGCAGGCGGCCTTGTGCCCGGCGGCTGTCTCCACCCCGGCGAGCCCACCAACGGAACTGACCGGCTCGCTGTAATACCCACCAAGGACGACACGCAAATGCATGACAAGGACAGCTGGATCGCAGCCGTCAGCCAGGTGCTGGACGGTTATCTGCTCAAGGCCGAGGGCGACCGCTTCGCCGATACCGGCAAGGCGCACCTGGCCCAGGACCTGGCCCGCTGCTTCGACCGCGACGAGCCGGTGCGCATGGTGCTGCCGGGCTTCCCCTGCAAATCGCCGAACGACCGCGACAAGACCTTCGGCGTGCTGCCGGACTACGGCGAGGTGATGGCCATCGAACGTCTCGACCGCCTCGGCCAGGAAATCGCCGCGTTACATGGGCCAGGCTGCGAGATTGCCATCCTCAGCGATGGCACCACCTTCAACGACATCGTCGGCGTGCCCGACGAGGTACGCCGCGCCTACAACCTGGCCCTGCGCAGCCTGTGCGTCACCCACTGCATCCGTTGGGTGAGCATGGAAGACCTGTTCCCCCAGGCCAGCAGCCCGGAGGCGCTGCGTGCGACATTGGTCAAGCAGGCGCGCCTGCCGTGGAAGAACGTCGAGGCGTTGATCGAGCACTGCCAGGTCGACGAAGCCCTGGCCCGCAGCCACGACAAGCTGTGCAGTCACCTGTACAACGACCTGCGCCTGTGTTGCGAGCCAGGCCAGGATCAGGACGAGCACTTACGCCAGCTCTCCCACAAGGCCTACCAGATGATGCTGCGCGGCCAGGCGCTCAATGCCGCGGTCGATCGCTTCTTCCCCGAGCACATCCGCCTGTCGGTGCACCAGTACGACAACGCCGGCCCTAAGTTCACCTTGGCCCTGGCCGAGGGCCTGGACCACGTCGTCAGCCCTTGGCACGCGGTGCCGGTGCGCCAGCTCGATGGGGGCCAGTCGCTGCGCGGCCGTGCCGAGATCGACGGCTCCCGGCATGTGCCGGTGACTTGGCAAGGGCGGCCGTGGCTGCTGCATGAAACCAGCGGCGAGGCCCTGGAAGGCTATCGCTTCGAGCTGCAGAAACTGCCGCTGTTCGGCCTGCTGGTCAGCGCCCCCTCGGGGCAAGGCCCGCAAGGGCTGGCTACCGAGACCTTGCAGGCGCTGGTGCGCAGTTTCGGCTTTGTCTGCCTGAGGGGCTGCGAGTACTCCGACCAGGCCAACTTCGCCGCCGATTGCGCGCGCTTCGGCACCATCTACCGTTGGGCCTTTGGCGAAGTGCACGTGGTCAAGCCGGCCGACCAGCCCCAGGGCGTGGTGCATTCGCTGGAGAAGACGCCGCTGCACTGGGACCTCAACCTGCTGCCCGACAGCGACCCACTGGTGCAGCGCGACCCCAAGTTCTGCGCCCATACCTTCATGCTCTACTGCAAGACGCCGCCGCAGCCCGGGGAAGGGCAGACCACGATCGTCGACAGCCGTAACGCCCTGCGCCAGGTCGGGCTCAAGGTGGCACGGCAATGGCAAGGCGTCGACATCACCTACTACACGCGCATGACTTATTTCGGCGGTTCGCCGCGTACCTACCCGCTGGTGGACCGCGACCCGCGCACGGGCGAGCCGGTGCTGCGTTATCAGGAAGGTTGCGAGTCGACGCTGCAGACCCTCGAGCAGCAGGTGCAAGGGGGCGACGAGGCCTACCAGCGCGGGTTGATCGAGCAGCTCGACGGGCTGGTCTACGACCCGCAGTGCCTGATCGCCCATGAATGGGCGGCGGGCGACCTGGTGTTGATCGACAACTACCAGACCCTGCACGGGCGCCTGCCCATGAGCGCGGCTTCGGCTTCGCGCGAGTTGTGGCGGGTGCAGGTGTACTGACCGGCCAGGCGACTCCGTGGGAGCGGCCTTGCGTCGCGAAAGGGCCGCATCGCGGCCCCAGGCTTCATGCCCTGCCACAAGGTCGCCGGGGCTGCTGCGCAGCCCTTTCGCGGCACAAGGCCGCTCCTGCAGGGATCCTTGGGTTCTGAACTTTATGGTTTTTCATGCGATGCCACTGAAAGGTTTTAGAAAAACAGGAATATTTCCTTTGCGAATTTTAATTGGCAGGATTATCTTCTGATTCGGCCGCCGCAGCGGCCAGCGTCGCTCGGACGGTTCCGGGCGCTTACGTCTCCAGAGGAAATCATGGCCAACCCAGGTTCGCCGCGCCGCTTCGCGCGCATCGATCGTCTGCCCCCTTACGTCTTCAACATCACCGCCGAACTCAAGATGGCCGCGCGCCGCCGTGGCGAGGACATCATCGACCTGAGCATGGGCAACCCCGATGGCGCCACGCCGCCGCACATCGTCGAGAAGCTGGTGCAGGTCGCCCAGCGTGACGATACCCACGGCTACTCCACTTCTCGTGGCATCCCGCGCCTGCGCCGGGCCATCTCGAACTGGTACCAGGAGCGCTACGACGTCGAGATCGACCCGGAAAGCGAAGCCATCGTCACCATCGGCTCGAAAGAGGGCCTCGCGCACCTGATGCTCGGCACCCTCGACCATGGCGACACGGTGCTGGTACCCAACCCCAGCTACCCCATCCACATTTACGGCGCGGTCATCGCCGGAGCGCAGGTCCGCTCCGTGCCGCTGGTGCCGGGCGTGGACTTCTTCACCGAGCTGGAGCGGGCGATTCGCGAGTCGATCCCCAAGCCGAAGATGATGATCCTCGGCTTCCCGTCCAACCCTACCGCCCAGTGCGTCGAGCTGGACTTCTTCGAGCGGGTGGTGGCGCTGGCCAAGCAGTACGACGTGCTGGTGGTGCACGACCTGGCCTACGCCGACATCGTCTACGACGGCTGGAAGGCACCGTCGATCATGCAGGTGCCGGGGGCCAAGGACATCGCGGTGGAATTCTTCACCCTGTCCAAGAGCTACAACATGGCTGGCGCATCGGTTTCATGGTCGGCAACCCCGAACTGGTCAGCGCCCTGGCGCGGATCAAGAGCTACCACGACTACGGTACCTTCACCCCGCTGCAGGTGGCCGCCATCGCCGCGCTGGAAGGGGACCAGCAGTGCGTGCGCGATATCGCCGAGCAGTACCGCCAGCGTCGCAACCTGCTGGTCAAGGGCCTGCACGAACTGGGCTGGATGGTCGAGAACCCCAAGGCGTCGATGTACGTCTGGGCCAAGATCCCCGAGGCCTATGCGCACCTGGGGTCGCTGGAGTTTTCGAAGAAGCTGCTGGCCGAGGCCAAGGTCTGCGTGTCGCCGGGGATCGGCTTTGGCGACTACGGCGATGACCATGTGCGCTTCGCCCTGATCGAGAACCAGGACCGCATTCGCCAGGCCATTCGCGGCATTCGCCAGATGTTCCGGGCCGATGGGCTGACTGGCAAGTAAGCAGGTCCGACCTGATCGCGGGGCAAGCCCGCCCCCATGCAAGGCGTGGGGCTTGCCCCGCGATGCATTTGCGCCGATCAGCGGCGATCTTTTTTTGCTTCACCCCTCTTCTCAGCCGCTCGCGCCTGGATTACAAATAGCGCCGCGGGCGTGCGCCCGGATAACAACAACCTCCCTCCCTGGCCATCATGTCCGAACAGAATCCTTGCCTGACCTGCGGCGCCTGCTGCGGCTACTTTCGTGTGTCTTTCTTCTGGGGTGAGTGCCAGTCCGCCGGTGGCGTGGTGCCCGACGACCTGGTGGTGCAGATCAACCCGACCCGGGTCGCGATGATCGGCACCGACGCCAAGCCGTGCCGTTGCGTCAGCCTGGGCGGTGAGATCGGCACGCAAGTGGCGTGCTCCATCTACGAGAATCGTTCCAGCCCCTGCCGCGAATTCGACGCCTCGTGGGAAAACGGCGTGCACAACCCGAGCTGCGATGACGCCCGGGCGGCCTATGGCCTGCCACCGCTGACGCCACCCGGGGCCAACGAGCCGCACTGGCCGGACGAGGGGGCAGAGGTCGCCTGAAGGGTGACCTGTTAGCCAGACCTTCGAGCTACGCTGTGTCGCGCAGGGCACGCAGTTGCGATACGTCACCCGCGATGCGATGTTCGTGGGGCAGGTGTCATCGCGTGGCGAGCCCGCTCCCACAAACCTGCGCACATTCTGGCCATTCGCCATGACCGTTCGTCGGTTGGATCCAATGGCCAAGCGGCTGAAACCCGCGAAACACGTGCCGCCTCGACAAAGTATTAACACCATTTGACCGGTCCAGACGCCGTACCAGCGGCTCCTGAGCGGCTACACATTCCTGCAAAGGAAACCTGTAGCCATCGATCAGGCGTTTCGGCCGTCGCGTGTTTAGCGCTCGCAACACCCCGCAGTGCACGCATTCAAGGACTGAAGTGCCTGATCCACGAAGGAGCTCTCCGTGGACAGACGTGCCGCCTCCCGTTCGCCCGCCCGTATCTCGCAATTGTCGCTTGCTGTCAGCCTGGCCGTCGGGGCGATGGCTTTTGGTTTGTCCAGTGAACAGGCGCTGGCCGCCTGCAGTGCGGCCGGGGCCACGATCACCTGCAACGGCGCGGCCAACCCGCTGGCGCCGAGCTATACCAATGGCGGCAGTGGCCTCAACGTTACCGTCAATCCGGGCGCGACCTTGGGAACCTTGCTGGGCGTGGGCGGTACTTCGCTGTCGCTGGCCGGTAACAACAACACCCTGAACAACTCCGGCACCATCGATCCGACGTTGCTGGGGTTGTTGAGCATCCAGTCCTCCGCCGTGCTGATCGGCAACACCGGTACCTCCGGCAACCTCACCATCAACAACAATGCCACGGGGGTGATCAAGGGCACGGGTGCCTTGCTCGGCGCCAGCCTGCTGAACCTTACGGGCATGGCGCTGGACGCGCGCAACGGCTCAGCTGGCACTACCAACATCAGCAACGCCGGCAGCATCGGCTCCTCGGCACTGGCCAGCCTGACGCTGGTGAGCGAGGACACCCCGGTCATCGCAGTGACCGGCGGTAGCACGGTGAACTTCACCAACACCGGCACCATCCTGGGGCGGGCGGCGTTCGAGGCCTCCACGGCCGGCAATACCTTCACCAACGCCGGGTCCATCACCGGCAGCCTGTCGATGGGTGCCAACAGCGCCAACCGTTTCAACGCCATCACCGGTTCCAGTGTCAGTGCCGGGCTGGGCGTGGGCGTCGCCTTGCTGGTGACCAGCAACCCCAACCTCGCGTATGCGGCCGCGGGCAGGATCGACGGCGGCGCCGGCGGCACCAACACCCTGGCACTGCGCAACGCCATCGGTGGCGGCAGTGGTACCGGCGGCACCGGCACCATCAATGCCGCCAACTACATCAACTTCAACCGCCTGGTCGTCGACAGCGGCACCTGGAGCCTGATCGGCCAGGTGCTCAACGGCACCACCCAGACCACCCTCAACGATGGCCTGGTCAACTTCGACAATTCCAGTGCCTTCGGTAGCGGTGCCATCACCGTCAATGGCGGTGGCCTGGCGGGCACCGTCGGTGGCCTGAGCCTGGCCAACAACCTCACCCTCAATGCCGGCTTGAGCGTCGGTGGCGCCACCGACATGGCCCTCAATGGCGTGGTCTCCGGTGTCGGCGGCCTGACCAAGACCGGTGCCGGTCTGCTCACCCTCGGCGCCACCAACACCTACGGCGGCGGCACCACCCTGGCCGCCGGCGGCCTCAACCTGACCAGCGCCGCAGCCCTGGGCAGCGGTGGCCTGACCGTCAGCGGCGCCAGCAGCCTGCAAGGCAGCGTGCCGCTGGTGTTGAACACCGCAGTGGCGCTGAACGCGGCGCTGAGCCTGCCCGGCAGCAACGCCCTGACCCTCGGCGGCGTGCTCAGCGGCAGCGGCTCGCTGGTCAAGAGCGGCGGCGGCAACGTGACGCTGAACGGCATCAATACCTTCAGCGGCGGTACCACCCTGGCCGGCGGCACACTGACCATCGGCAACGACAGTGCCCTTGGTACCGGCGCCCTGACCCTCACCGGCAACGGAACCCTGGACAACACCGCCGCGCTCACCCTGGCCAACGCCGTCAGCCTCGGTGGCAGCACCCTCACGCTGCCCGGCAGCAACGCCCTGACCCTGAACGGCGTGATCAGCGGCACCGGCGGCCTGACCAAGAACGGCGCGGCCGACCTTACCCTCAATGGCGTGAACACCTACAGCGGTACAACGACCTTTGCCGGCGGCAAGCTCACAGTCGGCAACAGCGCCGCGTTGGGCACTGGTGCCCTGGCCCTGACCGGCAATGCCAGCCTGGACGCCAGCAGCGCGGTCAGCCTGGGCAACGCGGTCAACCTCGGGGCCAACACCCTCAACCTGCTCGGCACCAGCGCCACCACCCTGGGCGGCGTCATCAGCGGTACCGGCGCCCTGGTCAAGAATGGCGCCGCTGACCTGAACCTGAACGGCAACAACACATTCAGCGGCGGCCTGACCCTCAACACCGGCAAGCTGACCGTCGGCAACAGCAATGCGCTGGGCACGGGAGCCCTGACCCTGGGCGGCAACGCCAGCCTCGACGCCAGCACGGCGGTCAGCCTGGGCAACGCGGTCAACCTCGGGGCCAACACCCTCAACCTGCTGGGCACCAGCGCCACCACCCTGGGCGGTGTCATCAGCGGCACCGGCGCGCTGGTCAAGAACGGTAGCGCCGGCCTGACCCTCAACGGCAGCAACACCTTCAGCGGCGGCACCACCCTCAACGGCGGTGTGCTGACCGTGGGCAACAACAATGCCCTGGGTACCGGCGCGCTGACCCTGGGCGGCAACGCCAGCCTCGATGCCGGCGTTGCGGTCAACCTGGGCAACGCCGTCAACCTGGGCGGCAACACCTTGACCCTGCCGGGCACCAGCGCCACCACCCTGGGTGGTGTGATCAGCGGCAGCGGTGGACTGGTCAAGAACGGTGGCACCAACCTGACCCTGGGTGGCGCCAATACCTTCAGTGGTGGCCTCAATCTCAATGCCGGTACGCTCACCTTGACCAACGCTGCGGCCCTGGGCATGGGGGCGCTGGTGGTAGGCGGCGCCTCGACGCTGGCCAACTCCGCGGCGATGACCCTGAACAACGCTGTCAGCCTCGGCGCCAACCTGACCCTGGCCGGCGCCAACAATCTCAACCTGGGCGGTAATCTCAGCGGCGCCGGCGGCCTGATCAAGAACGGCAGCGCCAGCCTGACCCTGGGCGGCAACAACACCCACAGCGGTGCCACGGCGCTCAATGCCGGCACCCTGGTGCTGGGCAGCAGCACCGCGCTGGGTACGGGCGCGCTCAATGCCGCGGGCAACACCACGCTGGACGCCAGCGTCGCCGGGCTGAACATTGGCAACGGTATGAACCTTGCCGGCAACCTCAACCTGCCCGGCAGCAACGACCTGATCCTGAGCGGCGTCATCGCTGGCGCTGGTGGCCTGACCAAGGCCGGCAGCACGACCTTGACCCTGAACGGTGCCAACACCAACAGCGGCTCCACCTTCCTCAATGGCGGCACCCTGGTCGTCGGCAGCAACACCGCGCTGGGCACTGGCACGCTCAACACCGCCGCTGGCACCCATCTGGACGCCAGCGCCGCGGTCAACCTGGTCAACGACACCATCATCGCAGGCCCCCTGACCATCGACGGCAGCGCCAACCTGGGCTTGAGCGGCGTGCTCAGCGGCATCGGCTCGCTGGTCAAGAATGGCAACGCCAGCCTGACTCTCAGCGGCAACAACGTCTTCACCAACGGTACCCAGCTCAATGCCGGCACGCTGATTCTCGGCAGCAACACGGCACTGGGCATCGGCGGCCTGTCCCTGGGCGGCAACGCCAACCTCGACACCAGTACTGCGGTTGCGGCCACCAACACCATCAGCCTGGGGGGCAACACCCTGACCGTGCTGGGCAGCAACGCCACCACCCTGACCGGGCAGATCAGCGGCACTGGCGCACTGGTCAAGAGCGGTAGCGCCGGGTTGACCCTCAACGGCAACAACACCTTCAGTGGCGGCACCACGCTCAATGCCGGACTGCTGACCCTGGGCAACAGCAATGCCCTGGGCACGGGTGGCCTGACCCTGGGCGGCAATGCCAGCCTCGATGGCAGTGGCACCCTCAACCTGGGGAACGCCATCAACCTCGCCGGCAATACCTTGACCTTGCCGGGCAGCAACACCACCACCTTGAGCGGTGTGATCAGCGGTACGGGAGGGCTGGTCAAGAACGGTGGTACCAACCTGACGCTGTCCGGTGCCAATACCTTCAGTGGCGGCCTCAACCTCAACGCGGGTACCTTGACCCTGGCCAGCGCCGCCGCACTGGGCACTGGCGCCTTGACAGTCGGTGGCGCCTCGACGCTGGCCAACTCGGCGGCGATGACCCTGAACAACACGCTCAATCTGGGCGCCGACCTGACCGTGCCCACCACCAGCAACCTCACCCTGGCCGGCAACATCAGTGGTAGCGGCGGTCTGGTCAAGAACGGCAGCGCCACGCTGACCCTCAGTGGCAACAACAGCCACAGCGGCGTCACCACGCTCAATGCCGGCACCCTGGTGCTCGGCAGCAGCACCGCCCTGGGCACCGGCGCGCTGAATGCCGCCAACAACACCACCCTGGACACCAGCGTCGCCGGGCTGAACATCGGCAACGCGCTGAACCTGGCCGGCAACTTCATCCTGCCGGGCAGCAACGACGTGACCCTGAGCGGCATCATCGCCGGTGCTGGTGGCCTGACCAAGAACGGCAGCACCACCCTGACCCTGACCGGCGCCAACACCAACAGCGGTATCACTCGCCTCAACGCCGGCACTTTGGTGGTTGGCAGCAACACCGCGCTGGGCACCGGCACCTTCAACACCCTGGCTGGCACCCACCTGGATGCCAGTACCGCGGTCAGCCTGGCCAACGACGTCACCATCGCAGGTCCCTTGACCATCGACGGCACTGCCGACCTCGGCCTGGCCGGGGTGGTCAGCGGCATCGGCTCGCTGGTCAAGAACGGCACCGCCAACCTGACCCTGAGCGGCAACAACGTCTACACCAACGGCACCCAACTCAATGCCGGCACGCTCACCCTCGGCAGCAACACCGCGCTGGGGATCGGCGCCCTGACCCTGGGCGGCAACGCCAATCTCGACGCCAGCACCGCAGTGGCGGTGACCAACGGCATCAGCCTGGGCAGCAACACCCTGACCGTGCTGGGCAGCAATGCCACCACCCTCGGTGGCCTGATCAGCGGCAGCGGCGCGCTGGTCAAGAATGGCAGTGCTGGACTGACCCTCAACGGCAACAACACCTACAGCGGCGGCACCACCCTCAACGCCGGGCTGCTGACCCTGGGCAACAACAACGCCATCGGCAGCGGCGCCCTGAGCGTGGGCGGCAATGCCAGCCTCGATGGCAGCGCCGCGCTCAACCTGGGCAACGCCATCAACCTCGGGGCCGGCGCCACCCTGACCTTGCCGGGCAGCAACGCCACCACTCTCGGCGGTGTGATCAGCGGCAGCGGAGCGCTGACCAAGAACGGCAGCACCAACCTGACCCTGTCGGGCGCCAACACCTTCAGCGCAGGCCTCAACCTCAACGCCGGCACCCTGACCCTGGCCAATGCCGCGGCGCTGGGTACCGGCGCGCTGAACGTCAGTGGTGCCGCGACCCTGGCCAACAGCGTGGCGATGACCCTGGGCAACGACGTCAACCTTGGTGCCAACCTGACCCTCGGCGGCAACAACAACCTGACCCTGGGCGGCGTGCTCGCCGGCACCGGCGGGTTGATCAAGACCGGCTCGTCCGACCTCACGCTCACCGGCAACAACACCTTCGGTGGGGCCATCGACCTGCTCGGCGGCAGCATCACCACGGTCGGCAGCACGGCCTTGGGCAATACCTTCGGGGTCACTGTCGGCAGCGGGGCCAGTCTGAACCTCGGCGCCAGTGCCACCGTCGGTGGCCTTGGCGGCGCCGGTACGGTGAACATCGCCAGCGGCAGCAACCTGACCCTGGGCGGCAACAACCTCAACAGTGTGTTCAGCGGCGTCCTGGCCGGCAGCGGCGGGCTGATCAAGAACGGCAGCGGCAGCTTCGAGCTTTCCGGTGTCAACGTGCTCGGCGGCAACACCACGGTCAATGCCGGCCTGCTCAACGTCACCGGCTCGCTGGCCAGCGCCAGCGTGCAGGTCAACAGCGGCGCGAGCCTCGGCGGCACCGGCAGCCTGCTGGGTGCGGTCGATATCGCCAATGGCGCGCACCTGCTGGCCAACAGCGGGGCGACCCTCAACACCGGTGCGCTGACCCTGCACGGCGGCTCGATCCTCGATTTCGGCCTCGGCTCCCCGGCCACCGGGGGCACGGCGCTGGTCAACGTCAACGGCAACCTGACCCTCGACGGCACGCTCAACGTGACGGATATCGGCGGCTTCGGCACCGGTATCTACCGCCTGCTCGACTACACCGGCGCGCTGGTCGACAACGGTCTGGACATCGGCAACGTCCCGGGCAGCGTGCTGCCGGGCGACCTGCAGGTGCAGACCTCAATCGGCAGCCAGGTCAACCTGCTGGTCGGCGGCGCCACCGGCACCGTGCAGTTCTGGGACGGGGCCCAGAGCGTGCCCAATGGCGTGGTCGACGGCGGCACCGGCATCTGGAATGGCAGCAACAGCAACTGGACCGACGTCAACGGCGTCTCCAACAACATCTGGACCAGCGACTTTGCTGTGTTCCAGGGCACCGCCGGCGACGTCACCGTGGTCGGCACCCAGGCCGCCACCGGGCTGCAGTTCGTCACCAACGGCTATCGACTGATCGGTGCCGGGGGCCTGGACCTGGTGAACGGCAGCAACGGCGCCTTTACCGTGCGAGTCGACCCGGGCGCCACGGCCACGCTCAACGTCGGCCTTTCGGGCAGCGGCCAGCTGGCCAAGCTCGATACCGGCACCCTGGTGCTCAATGGCGCCAACAGCTACAGCGGCGGCACGCTGTTCAATGGCGGGCGTATCGTGGTCGGCAGCAACACCGCCCTTGGTAGCGGGGCGGTGAGCGCGGCTGGCGGCGTGAACCTGGACAGCAACACCAGCGTCACCCTCGGCAACGCCCTGGCCCTGAGCGGTACGCTGACCATCGATGGCAGCGCCGACCTCGGACTGGCCGGCATCGTCTCGGGCAATGGCAGCCTGATCAAGGCCGGCGGCGCCAACCTCACGCTCGGCAACGCCAACACCTATAGCGGCGGTACCACCCTTGGCGGCGGTACCCTGACCCTGGGCAACGACCAGGCGCTGGGCACGGGTGGCCTGGCCGTCAACGGCGCCGCCAGCCTGGATACCACCGGCAACCTGGCACTGGGCAATACCATCGCCCTGAACGCCAACCTCAGCCTGCCGAGCAGCAACGATCTCACCCTCAGCGGTGCGCTCAGCGGCACCGGTGGCCTGATCAAGACGGGTTCCGGCACGCTCACCCTCAACGGCAGCAACAGCCAGCAGGGCACTACCAGCCTGAACGGTGGCACCCTGGTGGTGGGCAGCAACACCGCCCTGGGCACAGGTGCCCTGAATGCAGTCGGCGGCACCACCCTGAGCAGCAATGCCAACGTCACCCTGGTCAACCAGCTCAACCTGGCCGGCAACCTGACCATCGCTGGGGCGCAGAACCTGACCCTGGGCGGCAATATCACCGGTGTCGGCGGCCTGACCAAGACCGGCAGCGGCACCCTGACCCTGAACGGTACCAACGCCAACCTGGGCAACACCAACCTCAATGCCGGCGCCCTGGTGCTTGGCAGCGCCAGCGCCCTCGGCCTCGGCCAGCTCAACGCGGCTGCCGGCACCACGCTGGACAGCGCCGCGGCGATCAACATCGGCAACACCGTCAACCTGGGGGGCAACCTCACCATCACCGGCAGCAACGACCTGGGCCTGGGCGGGCTGGTCACGGGGGCCGGCAGCCTGACCAAGAACGGCGCCAGCAACCTCACCCTCAGTGGCGCCAACACCCTGACCGGTGGCGTGACCCTCAATGCCGGCACGCTGACCCTGGGCAACAACCAGGCGCTGGGCACCGGCACCCTGACCGTCGGCGGCGCCAGCAACCTGGCCACCAGCGGTGCCGTGACCCTGGCCAACCAGGTGACACTCAACAATACCCTGAGCCTGACCGGCAACAACAACCTGGCCCTCAATGGCGTGATCAGTGGCACCGGCGGCCTGACCAAGGCCGGCAGCGGCAACCTGACCCTCGGCGCCGCCAACACCTACCAGGGCACCACGACCCTTGGCGGCGGCACCCTGACCCTGGGCAACAACACCGCCCTTGGCACGGGCAACCTGGCGGTGACCGGCGACAGCACCCTGGCCACCACCGGTGTACTGCAGGTGGCCAACGCCATCGGCCTCGGTGCCGGTACCACCCTGGGCGTCAACAACACCCAAGCCCTGACCCTCGACGGTGTCATCAGCGGTGCCGGGGCGCTGAACAAGCTTGGCGCCGGACAACTGGTGCTCAATGGCAACAACACCTACGCCGGCGGTACCTCGCTGCAGGCTGGCAGCCTGTTGCTGGGCAGTGCCGGCGCCCTGGGCAGCGGTACCCTGACCGTCAACGGCGCCGCCAGCCTCGATGCCAGCCAGGCGCTGGCGCTGGTGAATGCCGTCAACCTCGCCGGTGGCAACCTGACCCTCGGTGGCAGCCAGGCGCTGACCCTCAACGGCGTGGTCTCCGGCAGCAACGGCCTGGTCAAGAACGGCGCCGCCACCCTGACCCTCAACGGCAACAACACCTACAGCGGCGGTACCACCCTCAACGCCGGCACCCTGGTGGTCGGCAGCAACACCGCGCTGGGCAGCGGCGCTCTCAGCACGGGTGCCAACGCCAGCCTCGAGGCCGGCGGCGCAGGCGCCACCCTGGCCAACAACGTACACCTGGGCGGCACCCTCAACCTGCCGGGCAGCGCCGACCTGACCCTAACCGGCGTGGTCGATGGCGTCGGTGCCCTGAACAAGGCCGGCGCCAGCACCCTGACTCTCAACGGCGCCAACAACTACCTGGGCGGCACGACCTTGAGTGCCGGCCGGCTGGTGGTCGGCAACGACAATGCGTTGGGGCAGGGCGCCCTGACCGTCGCCGGTGCCTCGACCCTGAGCAGCGCTGCCAGCACCACCCTGGCCAACAACGTCACCCTCAACGCCGGCCTGACCGTCGACGGCGCCAACGACCTCACCCTCAACGGCGTGATCAACGGCACCGCCGGCCTGGCCAAGAACGGCAGCGGCAACCTGACCCTCAATGGCAACAACGGCTACCAGGGCGGCACCCAACTCAACGCCGGCCGCCTGACCCTGGGCAGCAGCGGCGCGCTGGGCACCGGCACCCTCGCCGTTACCGCCGACGCCACGGTCGCCAACAGCGCCCCCATGGCCCTGGGCAACCTCATCGCCCTGAGCAATGGCGCCAACCTGACCCTCGACACCGCCAACGCGCTGATTCTCAGCGGCGACCTGAGCGGCACCGGCAACCTGGTCAAGACCGGCGTCGACGACCTCACCCTGGTCGGCGTCAAGACCTTCACCGGCAATGTCGACATCCAGGCCGGCTCCCTCACCACCCTCGGGAGCGGTGTGCTGGCCAACGTCGACACCCTCAATGTCGGTGCCAGCGGCCTGCTCAACCTCAACGGCGACGCCAGCCTCGGCAGCCTGACCGGCAGTGGCCAGGTCGATGTCGGCATCGGCAGCACCCTGAGCCTGGGCGGCAACAACCTCGACGGCACCTTCGCCGGCGCCCTCAATGGCCTGGGCGGCCTGGCCAAGGTCGGCAGCGGCACCCTGACCCTCACCGGCAACAGCAACCTGGCCGATAATACCCAGGTCAACGCTGGCACCCTCAAGATCGACGGCAGCCTGGGCAGCAACCTGCTGACCGTCGCCAGCGGCGCCACCCTGACCGGTAGCGGCAGTGCCAACGCCACGGTGATCATCAACAACGGCGGCCATCTGGCAGGGCAGAGCGGCAGCACCCTGGGCCTCGGCAGCCTGGTGCTCAACAGTGGTTCGATCGTCGATGTCGGCCTCGGCGCGCCGTCCACCGGCGGCACCGCGCTGTTCAACGTCGGCGGCAACCTGACCCTTGATGGCACGCTCAATGTCGGCAGCATCGGCGGCTTCGGCAACGGCGTGTACCGCATCTTCGACTACACCGGCGCGCTCACCGACAACGGCCTGGACTTCGGCAGCCTGCCGCTGGGCGTGGGCCTGGGCGACGTGACCCTGCAGACCGCCCTGGCCAACCAGGTCAACCTGCTGGTCAGCGCCGCCGGCCTGAACATCCAGTTCTGGGATGGCAGCCAGAGCGCGGCCAATGGCCAGGTCGACGGAGGCACGGGCGTGTGGAACGCCGGCAACACCAACTGGACCGACCTCAACGGCATGCTCAACACCAGCTGGGGCAGCGCCTTCGCGGTGTTCCAGGGCGCGTCGGGCGACGTTACCGTCGAGGGTAGCCAGACCGTCAATGGCCTGCAGTTCGTCAGCGATGGCTATCGCCTGCTGGCGGGCACCGGTGGCGCGCTCGACCTGATCAATGGCAGCGGTGGCGACACCAGCGTGCGGGTCGATCCCGGCGCCACGGCAACCCTCGATGTCGGCCTGAGCGGCGTCGGCAAGCTCAACAAGCTCGACAGCGGCACCCTGGTGCTCAACGGTAACAACAGCTACAGCGGCGGTACCCTGCTCAGCGGCGGTACCCTCATCGTCGGCAGCAACACGGCCTTGGGCAGCGGCGCGCTCGACACCGCCGCCGGCACCACCCTCGACAGCAATGCCTCGGTGATACTGGGCAATGCCGTCACCCTGGCCGGCCCGCTGAACATCGCCGGCAGCAACGACCTGGCGCTAAACGGCAACATCGGCGGCGCCGGTGGCCTGGTCAAGGCCGGTGGTGCACGGTTGGCGCTGGCGGGCAACAACACCTACGCCGGCAACACCGCATTGAACGGCGGCACCTTGGTGCTGGGTTCCAACACCGCCCTGGGCACCGGCAGCCTGAACACCGTGGCCGGCACCAGCCTGGACAGCAGCCAGGCGGTGACCTTGGGCAACAACGTCAATGCCACCGGTGACCTCACGATCCTGGGCAGCAACGACCTGACCCTCGGCGGCTCCGTCGGCGGCAGCGGTCGCCTGCTCAAGGCTGGCCTGGCCCGCTTCGCACTGATGGGCGCCAACACCTACAGCGGTGGCACCGACCTGCAGGCCGGCACCCTGGTGCTCGGCAACGACGCCGCCCTCGGCACGGGTGGGCTTGAGGTCAGCGGCAACGCCAACCTCGACAGCGCGAGCGCCGTCACCCTGGCCAACCCGGTCAATGTCAGCGGTGTGCTCAACGTGCTGGGCAGCAACGACCTGCACCTGGCCGGCGTGCTCAGTGGCGCAGGCGAGCTGAACAAGAGCGGCCTGGCCGACCTGACCCTGTCGGGCAACAACACCTTCAGCGGCATCCTCAATATCCTGTCCGGCAGCCTGAGCACCCTCGGCACCACCGCCCTGGGCACCCAGAGCCAGCTGAACGTCAGCAGCGGCGCCAGCCTCAACCTCGACGGCAACACCAGCCTCGGCGACATCGGCGGTACCGGTGCGATCCAGATCGCCGCCGGCAACAGCCTCACGGTCGAAGGCGGTGTGTTCGACGGCAATATCAGCGGCACCGGCACCCTGAACAAGCTTGGCAACGACACCCTGGCCCTGAACAGCGCCAATAGTCATACCGGCACCACCAACGTGCAGGCTGGCGGCCTGAAAGTGGATGGCTCGCTGGCCAGTGGCACAGTTAACGTGGCCAGCGGCGCGAGCCTCAGTGGTGCCGGCAGCCTCGGCGGCGCGGTGACGGTGGCCAATGGCGGCAATCTCGCCGCGACCAGCGGCAGCACGTTGAACGCTGGCAACCTGGTGCTCGACAGCGGCGCCAACTTCAATGCCTCGCTGGGCGCGCCGTCGACCGGCAGCAACCCGCTGGTCAACGTCGCCAACGACCTGACCCTGGGTGGCACCCTCAACGTTGCCGATATCGGCGGCTTCGGCGCTGGTGTGTACCGCCTGTTCGCCTACGGCGGCAGTCTGGTCAACAACGGCATGAGCTTCGGCAGCACACCGGTGCCGGTCACCGACCTGACCGTGCAGACCGCCGTCGCCAACCAGGTCAACCTGGTGGTCGGTGGCGCCAGCAACGTGCTGTTCTGGGATGGCAGCCAAAGTGTCGCCAACGGCGTGATCGATGGCGGCAGCGGCACCTGGGATGCCACCAACACCAACTGGACCGACGCCAACGGCGTGCTCAACAGCACCTGGAACGACACCTTCGCCGTGTTCCAGAACACCGCGGGCACCGTCACCGTCAACGGCAGCCACAACATCACTGGCCTGCAGTTCGTCACCGACGGCTATGTGCTCGATGCCGGCGCTGGCGGCGAGCTGCTGGGCAACGGCACCACCAACCTGCGGGTCGACAACGGCGTCACCGCCACCCTCAATGTCGCCCTCAACGGCACCGGCAGCCTCGCCAAGCAAGATGCCGGCACCCTGGTGCTCAATGCCGCCAACGGCTACAGCGGCGGCACCGCGCTCAACGGCGGCACCCTGGAGGTCGGCAACGACAGCGCGCTGGGCAGCGGCATCGTGACCGCCGCGGGCGGCACCACGCTGGACAGCAACACCGCCGTCACCCTGGCCAACGACGCCGTGCTCAACGGCGCCCTGGCCATCGCCGGCAGCAACGCCCTGACCCTCGACGGCGTGGTCAGTGGCGCGGGTGGGCTGATCAAGAACGGTAATGGCGTGCTGACCCTGAACGGTAGCAACACCTATAGCGGTGGCACCCAGATCAATGCCGGCGGCGTAGTGGGCAACACCACCAGCCTGCAAGGCGCGATCCTCAACAATGGCGCACTGACCTTCGAGCAGAACGCCAACGGCAGCTACACCGGCAACCTCACCGGCAGCGGTACCCTGGCCAAGAACGGCAGCGGCGAGCTGCTGCTGACCGGCGTCAACACCTTCACTGGCGCCACCAGCGTCAACGCCGGCACCCTGCTGGTCAACGGCCGCCTCGACAGCGCCACCGTGCAGGTCGCCACCGGTGCCCGCCTGGGCGGCAGCGGCACCTACGGCGGCGCCGTGCAGATCGCCAACGGCGCCACCCTGGCCGCCGGCCAGAGCGCCACGCCACTCACCGTCGGCAGCCTCGACCTGAGCGCGGGCAGTGCCCTGGACTTCAGCCTCGGCGCCCCGGCCGCCTCCACCACCGTGGTCAAGGTCAATGGCAACCTGGTGCTCGACGGTACGCTGAACATCACCGACGCCGGCGGTTTCGGCACCGGTGTGTACCAGCTGTTCAACTATGGCGGCACCCTGACCGACAACGGTCTGGTGTTCGGCGCCATTCCTGGCAGCGTGGCCCTGGGCGACCTCAGCCTGCAGACCGCCATCGCCAACCAGATCAACCTGGTGGTGCAGAACGTCGGCGAAGAACTGCAGTTCTGGAACGGCGGCAAGACCAACCCCGATGGCAGCATCGGCGGCGGCAGCGGCACCTGGGGCCCGAGTACCGGCTGGACCAACGCCAGCGGCACCAGCAACGAAGGCTGGAGTGGCGGTTACGCGGTATTCGGAGGCACCTCGGGGACCGTCACCGTGGTGGGCAACCAGTCGTTCGATGGCTTGCAGTTCCTCAGCGATGGCTATCAGGTCGTCCCAGGTAGCGGCGGCAGCCTGACCCCGGTCAACGGCGCCGACGGCAGCCTGGCCGCAGTGCGGGTCAACGCTGGGGCCACTGCCACCGTCAGTGCGCCGCTGGTCGGCACCGGCGGTATCGAGAAGCTCGACGCCGGCACCTTGATCCTCGCGGGCGCCAACACCTACAGCGGCGGTACCACCGTCAGTGGCGGCACATTGGTCGGCAATACCACCAGCCTGCCGGGCAACATCCTCAACAACGCCAGCCTGGTCTTCGCCCAGGGCAGCAACGGCACCTTCAACGGCACCCTCAGCGGCACCGGCACCACCACCAAGCAAGGTGGCGGCACCTTGCTGCTGACCGGCAACCAGCCGTTCAGTGGCGCCTTCAACGTCAACCAGGGCGTGCTCCAGGTGGGCGATGCCGCCAACCCGGGCAGCAACCTCGGCGCCCAGGTGACCGTGGCCAACGGTGCCGCGCTGACCGGCAACGGCACCGTCGCCGGGCTGACCAACAACGGCACCGTGCTGCCAGGGCCTGCCGGCAACCTGAACGTCTCGGGCAACTTCACCAATGGCGCCAGCGGTACGCTGGTCATCGACCTGGGCACCTCGCCGGTGAACTACCTCAACGTCGGCGGCACCGCCAACCTTGGCGGCAGCCTGATGGTGGCCAACCTCGCCAGCGGCAACGGCCAGTACACCGTGGTCAGCGCCGCAGGCGGGGTGAATGGCACCTTCGCCACCACCAACCTGGCCAACTCGGCGTTCCTCAACAGCTCGCTGGACTATGGCGCCAACCAGGTGACCCTGTCGGTCAGCCGCAACGGCAACTCCTTCGCCGACGTCGCCGCCACCGGCAACCAGCGTGGCGTGGCCACCGCCTTGAGCAGTGCCGGCGCACCGGCCGCGCTGGTGGAAAACCTGCTGCCGCTGGATAGCCAGGGTGCCCAGGCCGCGTTCGACAGCCTGTCCGGCGAGATCCACGCCAGCACCGCGACCGTGCTGATCGAGGACTCGCGCTACATCCGCGAAGCGGTCAATGACCGTCTGCGCCAGGCCGACTGCACCGACCCGAACGATCCACGCCGCACCCTGGCGCCGACCGCCAATCAGCAGCTGACCAGCGAAGGTTGCCAGGGCCAGGCCGTCGGCTGGATCCGCGCCATCGGCGGCTGGGGCACCTACGACGGCAGCAGCAGCCATGCCAGCGTTGATCGCGACCTGTCCGGCTTCATGCTCGGCGTCGACCGTGCCCTGGACGACGCGTGGAAGGTCGGCGTCGCCGCCGGCTACACCCGTTCCAGCATCGATGCGCACCGTCGCCGCTCGGACGCCTCGGTGGACAGCTACCACCTGACCACCTACCTGGGCTACCAGCTGGACGCCTTCGCCGCTCGCCTGGGCGTGGCCTACAGCTGGCATGACATCGACAGCAAGCGTGATGTCGAAGTCGGCGGCTACAACGATCGCCTGAAAGCCAAGTACGACGCGCGCAGTGCCCAGGTGTTCGGTGAGGTGGGCTATGCCATCGATGCAGGCGGCATAGCGCTGGAGCCGTTCGCCGGGCTGGCCTATGTCAACTACGACAGCGACACCGCCCGTGAGAAAGGCGGGGCAGGGCGGTTGCAAGGCAGCGTCGATCAGGACGTGACCTTCTCCACCGTCGGCGTGCGGGCTGGCAAGCGCATCAAGCTCGACAACGGCAGCGAGATCACCCCACGGCTGTCGCTGGGCTGGCGCCATGCCTTCGGCGACGACAAGCCCGATGCCGACCTGCGCTTCATCGATGGCGGCGCCGGGTTCAGCACCGAAGGTGTGCCGATCGCCAAGGATGCGGCGGTGGTCGAGGCGGGGCTGGATCTCTCGGTCGGGCAGAGCGGCAAGCTGGGGGTTGGCTACTCCGGGCAGCTGTCCAGCGAGAACCGCGACCATGGTGTGGTGGTGAGCTTCAGCATGGGGTTCTGAGGTAGATTGCCGGGGGCCGCTCTGCGGCCCTTTCGCGACACAAGGCCGCTCCCACATGTGGGAGCGGCCTTGTGTCGCGAAAGGGGCGCAACGCGCCCCCAGCGCCCTTCAGCCGTAAGACAATTCCGAATCTGAAACCAATTCCTTCAGCCTAACAGCCCTTGGGACCTATCCTACGCACCTGCCGGAAGGCTCCGCATTGGCTGGGAAATACCCCGGGGGTAACGTCGCCGGGTCGTCACATTTGGCGACCGGGTGTGAGAAGCCCGTCACCTGTTATGGCAGCCGTGCGCGTGCAGACTTTGGTCTGGCCGTGGTGTCTGGGACACGGCCTTCTCACCTCGCGTACGGCTGCCACCCTTGTCTGTGAGAAGGATGCTGGTGGTCGCTCTAGAATCCATTTCCAGAGTGACAAGCATGAAAAAGATACTTCCAGATTCACCCTTTCCCATCCCCTACATCACCATCATCAACGACCTCGCCCCCGAGGAAGCCATGGCCCAGGCCAACAAGCTGATGGAAACCCTCGCCGACACGGTCCACGCCTACGTGAACTGCCAGCCCGACGACCGTCTCGACGTGATGATGGACAGCGCCGAAATTCTCTCGCAGTTGGTACTGGCCCTGATCCGCCACGCCCGGGCCAAGGGGGCACCGGTATGAGCGACGACCTCAAGCCTGGCCCGACCCAGGGCCAGACCACCTGCCTCGAGATTTTCCGTATCCAGCCCGGCATCCCGTTCGATCGTGCCTTCAGCGACCTCTCCGTATTGCTCGGTTGTGTAGCGCACTTCACCACCGAGGCCGAAATGGAAGGCGAGCTCATGGCCGGCAGCGGCCGCGCGGATTCTCAGCGGCCTGGCCAAGGGGTTGATCGATGACATTGGGCTGGGGCTGAATCGAGAGCGGTGAACGGGGCTGCTGCGCAGCCCTTTCGCCGGCAAGCCGGCTCCCACCGGGTTTTGTGTAATGCCTGTGGGAGCCGGCTTGCCGGCGAAAGGGGCGCAAAGCGCCCCCAGGGATGCCAGACCGAGCCACTGTCGTTAGACTGTCATCTCCCCACCACCGGACAGGAGTCCCGGCGTGCCCGACCCCCGCAGTTTCCCCAGCGACCTGTGCCTCGACAGCCCACGCCTGCAGCTGCGCCCCATGCGCCATGGCGACGCGCAGCAGTGGCTGACCATCATGGCCGACCCCGAGGTGATGCGTTACTGGTACCACGCCCCCTGGCAGACCCTGGCCGAGGCCGAAAGCGCCCTGGCCGCCGACCGTGAAGCCTATGCCGACGGCCAGTTGCTCAAGCTGGGCATGTACCGCCGCGACAACGGCGAGCTGATCGGCATGGTCCAGCTGTTCAACCTCGAAGAGGGCTCGCGCCGTGGCGAGATCGGCTACTGCCTGGCCAAGTCCGCCCAGGGCCGAGGCTACATGGACGAGGCCCTGACCTGCTTCATCGACTACCTCGCCCATACCCTGCACCTGCGTCGCCTGGAGGCGGAAATCGATCCACGCAACCTAGGCTCGGCACGCACCCTCGAGCGCCAGGGCTTCGTCCTGGAAGGCACCTTGCGCGCCCGCTGGTGCGTGGCAGGCGAGCTGTCGGACTCGGGCCTCTACGGCCTGTTGCTCGAACCGCCTGTTGCCTGATGGCCAGCTACGGTATGGTCGGCCTTTGCCGATGAACGACGGAGCCCTGCGGTTGCCAGCTTTCTACCTGACCCTCAGCCTGCTGCTTTACCTTCTGGGCCTGGCCTTCGATGGCGCCCTGATGGGCGCCGGACGCCACATGCCGGCGCTGCAGATGCTGCTGTACGGGCCCTGGGGCATCGCCTTCGGGTTGTACCAGTGGTTCGCCAACCCGCTGCTGGCGCTGGCGATCCTCGCCCATCGCAGGTTCCGCCGCCTGGCGCTGGTCTGCGGGTTGGCAGCGCTGTACCTGGCGGCCAGCAGTTTCGCCATCACCCGGCTGCCGGACAATCAGAGCTACGCCTTCCAGGATGTCAGCGGCTTTGGCGCGGGGTTCTACCTGTGGCTGCTGGCGATCCTGGTGTTCTGCCTGGGGCAGCTCTGGTGGTGCTGGAAGGCGCGCTCGGCCGGCGATATGCCGGGTTGGCGCTGGCTGGATGTGGCGTTGATCGCAGCGCTGGGCGTGACCTTGTATGCGGCGACGCAGATGCCGTCGCTGCGCTTCGAGCCGCACAAGGTGATCGTGCCGCCGGAGCAGCCCCACACCTTGTGACCTGCCGCGCTTGAAGCGGGCTTCTATTTGGCGCCGCCGGGGCCATATACCACGGTGTGCGCTTCGCGGGCTTGGGCGTTTGAGCAGGACAGCTTGAATTTCAGGTCACCTGACGCGGGTCCCCCACTGCACCACGACCATCCCCAGCACGATCATCCCCACCCCGGCCAAGCGCGTCAGGTTCACCGGCCGCTCCGGCAATCCCATCAAGCCGAACTGGTCGATCAACAGCGACGACAGCACCTGCCCGGCCACCACGCAGACGATGAACCCCGCTGCCCCCAGCCGTGGTGTCAGCACCAGCGCGGCGGTGATGTAGAGCACCCCGGCCACGCCCCCGAACCAGGCCCACCACGGCGCCTGCGCCAGCTGCTGGAGCTGCGGCATGGGCGCGCGCATCAGCAGCAGGGCCGGTACCAGCATCAGCAGGCTGACCAGCAGCGACACCCCCGCCGCCCACAGCGGATGGCCCAGCAGGCGCCCGAGCGCGGCGTTGCTGCCGGCCTGGAACGGTACCGCGGCGCCGGCCAGCAGGGCGATGAGCAGGGGAAGGGCGGACAAGAGGTTGGCGGGCATGGTGTCTACTCCTGATCAGAACACTGGCGCCAGTCTCAGCTATGCATTTCAATGATGGAAATTCGAAATTCTGACAGGGTGTATTCGTACTGTGGATGATCTGCGCCGCATCGACCTCAACCTGCTGCTCACCTTGCACGCCCTGCTCAGCGAGCAGCACGTCTCCCGGGCGGCTCTGCGCCTGCACCGCAGCCAGCCGGCCGTGAGCCACGCGCTGGCGCAGCTGCGCGAGATCTTCGCCGATCCGTTGCTGGTGCGTCGCGGCGGTCGGTTGCAACTCAGCGCCCGGGCCGAAGCCTTGCAGGAGCCCTTGCATCAGGCCCTGCAACAACTCGACGGCCTGCTCGGCAGCCCCGGCTTCGAGCCAGGCAAGGCCCGGCGCACCTTCCGCCTGGCCATGTCCGACTACGGCGCCCGGGTGCTGCTGCCGGCCCTGATGCGGCTGCTGCGTCACCAGGCGCCGGGCATCGACCTGGTGGTGTCGCAAGGCAGCCGCGAGGCGATGCTCGGTCAACTGATCGATGGCGAAGCCGACCTGGCGCTGGGCGTGTTTCCCGAGTTACCGGCGGAGATGATGCAACAGGTGTTGTTCGAGGAGTCCTTTGTCTGCCTGGCCGACCGCGCGAGCCTGCCGGCACGCGGCGGTCTCGATCTCGATCAGTGGCTGGCCCGGCCTCATGTGCTGGTGGCCGTGCGACCCGGCATCGACAACGAAATCGACCAGGCCCTCGGCAGCCTGGGCGCGCGCCGACGCATCGCCCTGAGCTTGCCCCATTGGGGCGTGGCCCAGGGCGTGATCGCCGGCACCGATCTGGTGCTCACCGTGGCCCGTCGCAGCCTGGCCGGTGCGCGTCTGGATCCCGCCCTGCGCCAGTTTGCGCCGCCGCTGGCGATCGCGCCTTTCGCCTTCGCCCAGGCCTGGCACACCCGTCGCGAAGGGGACGCCGGGCATCGCTGGCTGCGTGGGCAGATCCAGGCGCTGTGCATGCGCTAGGCTATGTCGCGTTCACCCCAGACAAGGAACCTCCATGTTCAAGCGTTATCTGCTCGGCACCGCCGCCGTGCTGGCCCTGGCCACCGCCCACGCCGAGGACTACTCGCCCACCTACACCCAATGCATGGACAAGGCCTCCAGCACCCTGGCCATGGGCGCTTGCATCCAGGCCGAGACCCAGCTGCAGGACGATCGGCTGAACCGCGTGTACAAGCAGCTGATGGCCAAGCTCGACACCCAGCGGCAGAAGGAGCTGCGTGAGGTGCAGCGCACCTGGATGAAGTACCGCGACGGCAACTGCGCGTTTCACGGCAAGCTCAGCAGTGCCAGCATCTACCGCATCGAAGGGGCGATGTGCGAGATGGACATGAGCAAGGACCGCGCGGCGGAGCTGGAGCGGGTGCTCAGTCCGGGTCAGTGACCTGCTCGGATTCCTCGATCTGGCGCGATCCCCGTGGGAGCGGCAGTTCGCCGCTGCGATTAACCCGCGAAGGATCCGACGCGCTGCCTGGCACCGGCTACGCCGGTGTTCGCGGGTGAACCCGCTCCCACAGGGAGGCGCGGATTACCTGCGAACTCAGGTCCATGACTGAAGTACAGGGGAACAATCAGCCGTTGCGGCGCTGGCGCCCGGCCCGGGCCTTGAGGTACTCGCGTACTTCCACGCCATCCCCGGCGAATTCGATCCGGCCTGACTTGGCCTCGCGCTGGAAGGCGTACATCGGGTCGTAGTATTCCTCGAGCAACCCCTCGATCCAGCCCCGGTGCAGGTTTACATCGCCGCTGCGCAGCTGTTCTTCCAGGGCTTGATCCAGTAGCGCGGACAGCCGCTGGAAGCGTTCGCCGCCCAGGCGCTTGTGGATATTGGCCATGCTCTGGCGCATGCGTTCGGCGAACAGTCGGCGGCCGTCTTCTTCACCCTGTACGGCGATGAATTCAGCACACAGGTTGATCACATAATCACGCAGGATGCGCTCCACGCGGCTGGCGAAACTGTCCTCCAGCCACACCATCGGGTACTGCTGCATGCCCTGGTAGAGCTCCAGCGGCACCGAGCAGCTGCCGACGATGCGCCCTTCGTCTTCCAGCACGAATTGTTCGATTCCACGCGCGCGTTTCTTCAGCACATCGATGGCCAGGCGGTTTTCGAAGTCGATCTGCGCCGGCTGCGCGGTGGCGCGCTTGCCGAAGCTTGAGCCGCGGTGGTTGGCGTGGCCTTCGAGGTCCAGCACGTTGTCCAGCTGGTGCAGCACGTCGGTCTTGCCGGTGCCGGTCAACCCGCCCACCAGCACGAAGTCGCATTCACCGACGGCCTGTTGCGTGGTTTCCAGCAGCAACGTGCGCATGGCCTTGTAGCCGCCGACCACCTTCGGGTACTGGATACCGGCTTCCCGCAGCCAGCCCTGGACGATCTGCGAACGCAGCCCGCCACGGAAGCAGTAGAGGTAGCCGTCTGGATGGGCCTGGGCGAAGGCCGCCCAGGCATCCAGGCGCTGTTGCTTGAGCGCGCCGTTGACCAGTTGGTGGCCCAGGGTGATGGCGGCGGCCTGGCCCTGCTGCTTGAAGCAGGTGCCGACCTTCTGTCGTTCCTGGTCGTTCATCAGCGGCAGGTTGATGGCGCCGGGGAAGGCGCCCTTGGTGAATTCGATCGGCGCACGCATGTCCATCATCGGTACGTCGTCGAGGAACAGCTGTTTCAGCTCGGTGCAGTCGGGGCGCATCAGATCACCTCGACCGCGTGGCTCTGTCGCTCGACCAGCGCGCCGATCGGTGCCAGGTCCAGGCCCAGTTCGCGCGCCACGGCGAGGAATTCGGCCTCGCCCTCGGGCGTGACCGCCACCAGCAGGCCACCGCTGGTCTGCGGGTCGCACAGCAGGTGTTGCTGATCGTCGCTCAGCGCGCCGATCTTGTGGCCATAGCTGTCGAAGTTGCGCAGGGTGCCGCCGGGGATGCAGCCCTCGGCCAGGTAGTAGTCGACGCTGGGCAGGCGCGGCACGGCGTCGAACTGCAGGCGCGCGGTCAGGCCGCTGCCTTCGGCGACCTCGACCAGATGGCCGAGCAGGCCGAAGCCGGTGACGTCGGTCATGGCCTTGACGCCGTCGAGCTTGCCGAAGCGGCTGCCCGGGGTGTTGAGGGTGCACATCCAGTCGCAGGCCAGACCCTGGTCCTGCTCGCGCAGCTTGGCCTTCTTCTCGGCGGTGGTGAGGATGCCGATGCCCAGCGGCTTGGTCAGGTACAGCTTGCAGCCGACGCTGGCGGTGTCGTTGCGCTTGAGGTGGCGCTTGCTCACCACGCCGGTCACGGCCAGGCCGAAGATTGGTTCGGGGGCGTCGATGGAGTGGCCGCCGGCCAGGGGAATGCCGGCCTCGGCGCACACGGCGCGGCCGCCACGGATCACCTCGCGGGCCACTTCCGGCGGCAGCACGTTGACCGGCCAGCCGAGGATGGCGATGGCCATCAGCGGGTCGCCGCCCATGGCGTAGATGTCGCTGATGGCATTGGTGGCGGCGATGCGGCCGAAGTCGTACGGATCGTCGACGATGGGCATGAAGAAGTCGGTGGTCGAGACCACGCCACGCTCGTCGTCCAGGGCGTAGACGGCGGCGTCGTCGCGCGAGGCGTTGCCGACCCACAGTTTCGGGTCCAGGGCCTGGGTGCCACTCTCGGCCAGGATCACATCCAGCACCTTCGGGGAGATCTTGCAGCCACAGCCAGCGCCATGGCTGTACTGGGTCAGGCGAATCGGCTCGCTCATACGCACCTCGGAATTTTCGTGATGCGCGATTGTAGCAAAGCTGGCCTTTGCGCCAGTGGCTCTTATAATTCCCGCACGTGGGAGCGGGCTCGCCCCGCGATGCGACCCCCGAATTCTTCCCCGCTATTGAACCGGAGAACCCCCATGCTCAAACGCCCCCTGGCACTCGCTGCCGGCCTCGCGCTGTCCTGCTGCGCCGTTTTCGCCCAGGCCGCCGAGGTGTTGCGCGTCAGCGCGATCCCCGACGAAGCACCGACCGAACTGCTGCGCAAGTTCAAGCCGCTGGGCGAGTACCTCGAGCAACAGCTGGGCATGAAGGTGCAGTTCGTGCCGGTCGCCGACTACCCGGCGGTGGTCGAGTCGCTGGCCAGCGATCGCCTGGACCTGGCCTGGCTGGGCGGTTTCACCTTCGTCCAGGTGCACCTGAAGGACCCGACCGCGACCCCATTGGTGCAGCGTGAACAGGACGCCCAGTTCACCTCCAAGTTCATCACCGCCAACCCGCAGGTGAAGAGCCTGGCCGACCTGAAGGGCAAGACCTTCGCCTTCGGTTCGATTTCCTCGACCTCCGGCAGCCTGATGCCGCGCTACTTCATGTTGAAGGAAGACAACACAAGCCCGAGAGCTATTTCAGCCGCGTCGCCTATTCCGGCGCCCACGACGCCACTGTGGCCTGGGTGCAGGCCGGCAAGGTCGATGCCGGGGTGCTCAACGCCAGCGTCTGGCAGAAGCTGGTCGACGCCGGCAAGGTCGACACCAGCAAGGTGAAGGTGTTCGCCACCACCCCGACCTACTACGACTACAACTGGACCGTGCGCGGCAGCCTGGACCCGGCGCTGAAAGAGAAGATCAAGCAGGCCTTCCTCGCCCTCGATCCGGCCAAGCCGTCGGACAAGGCGATCCTCGACCTGCAGGCCGCCAGCCGCTTCATCGAGACCAAGCCCGAGAACTATCAGGGCACCGAGCAAGCCGCGCGCGAGGCCGGTCTGCTCAAGTGACTATCCGTCTGCAAGGGGCTGGCCTGCGCCACGGCCAGGTCCAGGCCCTGAACGCGGTCGACCTGCGTATCGACAAAGGCGAACGGGTGGCGATCATCGGCCCATCCGGGGCCGGCAAGTCCAGCCTGCTGCACCTGATGGCCACCGCCGTGCAGCCCAGTGCCGGGCAGCTGACGTTGCTCGATGCCCAGCCCTGGGCGCTGTCGGCGCGTGCTCGCCAGCGCCTGCGGGCGCGGGTCGCCCTGGTGCACCAGGCGCCGCCCCTGCCGCCGCGCCAGCGGGTGGTGACGGCGGTGCTGGCCGGGCGCCTGGGGCAGTGGAGCACCCTGCGGGGGTTGCTCAACCTGGTGCATCCGGGCGATGTGCCGGGGGCGCGCCAGGCGCTCGCCGAGCTGGGGCTGGCGGACAAACTGTTCGTCCAGTGCGGGCAGCTGTCCGGTGGCCAGCTGCAGCGGGTCGGCATCGCTCGCGCGTTGTACCAGTGTCCTGAAGTGTTGCTGGCCGACGAGCCGGTCTCGGCGATGGACCCGGTGCTGGCCGAGCACAGCCTGGCGCTGCTCAACCGCCATGCCCAGGCGCATGGCGTGACGCTGGTGGCCAGCCTGCATGCGGTGGAGCTGGCGCTGGCGCATTTCCCCCGGATCATTGGTATCCGTGAAGGACAGGTGGTGTTCGACTGCCCAGCCCAGGCGGTGAGCGAGGACCTGCTGGATGCCCTCTATGCCAATGAACAACTGGTCTCGCCGGTCGCGCCCGGGCCGACCCTGACGGTGCAGATTCCGCGATGCTGAAAGCCGACGCCCGCGACCCTGCGGCGCTGCCCCGACTGCTGCTGACCTTGTTGTGCCTGGCCCTGCTGTGGCCGGGGTTGCAACTGAGCGAGCTGAATCCCGGCGTGCTGCTGCAGGCAGAGAACCGCCAGCAGATGGCCAGTTTCGTCAGCGCCTTCTGGCCCCCGGCCCATGACCGCGACTTTCTCGGCCTGTTGTGGCAAGCCACCTTGCAGACCTTGGCCGTGGCCACCACCGGCATGGCCCTGGCACTGCTGCTGGCGGTGCCGACCAGCCTGCTGGCCAGTCGCGCCCTGTCGCTGCGCGCCGCCTCGCGCGGTGGACGCCCGGGCTTCTGGTCGCGCGCCCTGCGCCTGCCCGTGCGGGGCCTGCTGGTGTTCCTGCGCAGCGTGCCGGAGATCGTCTGGGCGTTGCTGTTCGTGCGTGCCGTGGGCCTGGGGCCGACCGCCGGGGTGCTGGCCATCGCCATCACCTATAGCGGCATGCTTGGCAAGGTCTACGCGGAAATCTTCGAGTCCGTCGACCAGCGCCCGGCCCATGCCCTGCTGCAGGCCGGCAGCCGCCGCTTGGCGGCGTTCTGCTACGGCATTCTGCCCAACGCGGCGACCGAGCTGGTGTCGTACACCGTCTATCGCTGGGAGTGCGCGGTGCGCGCCTCGGTGGTGATGGGCTTCGTCGGCGCTGGGGGGCTGGGGCAGCAGATCGACCTGTCGATGCGCATGTTCGCCGGCGCCGAGGTGGCGAGCATGCTGCTGGCGTTCCTGGTGCTGGTGGTGCTGGCCGATCTGCTCAGTCGCTTCCTGCGCGGGAGGCTGGCATGAGCCGGGCGATCAACCTGCTGGTGCTGCTCGGCATCGCCGCGGCGGTGGCGGCGTCGTTCGCCTATCTGGAGCTGGACCTGCATGCCGTTGTCGGCAATGGCGGGCTGGGGCAGATGGCCGAGTATGCCGGGCGTTTCCTGCACCCGGACCTGTCGCTCGAGCATCTACGTGCCGTGGGCTGGGGCGCGCTGGAAACCCTGGCGATGTCCGGGCTCGGCACCTTGCTGGCGATGGTCCTCGGCATGCTGCTGGCGCTGCCGGCCGCCGGGCGTTTCGGCTGGCCGCTGCAGGGCGCGGCGCGTCTGCTGCTCAATGCGCTGCGGGCGATTCCCGAACTGGTATGGGCGGCGTTGACCGTGCTCGCCGCCGGGCTCGGGCCCAACGCGGGTACTCTGGCGCTGGCGCTGCATACGGCCGGCGTGCTCGGACGCTTGTTCGCCGAGGCGCTGGAGAATGCGCCCTCGGAACCGGCTGCGGCGATTCGCCTGCAAGGTGGCAGCCAGGTCGCGGCGTTCTGCTTCGGCACCTTGCCCAATCTCTGGCCGCAGTTGCTGGCGTACAGCCTGTACCGCTGGGAGAACAACATCCGCATGGCCAGCGTGCTTGGTTTTGTCGGCGCGGGCGGGCTGGGGCAGATGCTCTACACGACCCTGAGCCTGTTCCAGGAGGCCCAGGCCAGCACGGTGATCATCGCCATGCTGGTGCTGGTGTTGCTGGTGGATGCCTTCAGCGATGCACTGCGCCAGCGCTACGTCAGGGCCTGAAGAGCGCTGTTCGTGGGAGCGAGCTTGCCTTGTGATGGCGATTGCCTGGGTTGACTCTATCGCGGGGCAAGCCCGCTTCCACAGCGCATCACCTGGTGTGCGCCAACTCCCCACACTGCGCTTCCCGTTGCATCGACTCCAGGTTGCGCTCGATGGTTTCGCAGATGGTGTCCATCGGAATCTGATGCTCGCTGAAGCGGAACGGGCTCTGCAGGTCGGTCCCGATGCGCTCGATCGCCAGCAGCATGAACCCCACCACCGTCGATGCCAGCGGCGTGAACCAGCCCAGCGATTCCACCAGCCCCACCGGCACGATCAGGCAGAACAGCGTGATGAACAGCCGTGGAAAGTACACGTAAGGGTACGGCAGAGGCGTATTGGCGATCCGTTCCATGCCGCCCTGGGCATTGGACATGTCCACCAGCGTCGACTCCAGCCGCGCCAGGCGGATGCTGTCCAGGCGTCCGGCCTGGTACTCCCGCGCCAGCAGCGCGGCCGAGCCGCCGAGGATATCGTTGGCGAAGTTGTTGGAGCGGTTGCGCCGCTCGAATTCTCCGGGCGGGATGAAGGCCATCAGCTCATCGGGGCATTTCTCGCCCTTCAGATGCGCCGCCAGGCAGTTCACATAGGCTATGTGCCGCCGCAGCAAGGTCGCTTTCACCGGGTTCGGCCCGTCGGCCGGGTCATCGACCAGCGTCAGCACCTGCCGCGCGAAGCTGCGTGAACTGTTCACCAGCGCGCCCCACAGCGTGCGGGCCTCCCACCAGCGGTTGTAGGCGCTGCTGTTGCGAAAGCTCACCAGCACCACCAGCGCCGAGCCCAGCAGGGTGAGCGGGATCAGCGGCAGGGTGAACTTGCTGTTGAAGAACAGCATGAAGTCGATGGTGACCAGCACGTCCCAGATCAGCAGCCAGAACAGCGACCAGCCGATGTAGCCGAAGGTCTTGACCACCAGGCGGTACTTGCGGGCGAGGAGGGCTTTCACGTGGGGGGAACCTCTAGGCAGTGGATGCAGGTTCCGACGTCAGGGGAGGGGTAAGGTTCGGTGTGTTTCGTCGCGAGGGTGTAACGAAAGTTGGCTCAGGGACGAAGGTTATCGTCCCTGCGGTGGGCTGCAAGGCTGCTTCACTCCAGGGGGAGGTGCGTCAGCTTCCGGTCAGCACCTGCTTCATCTGCACCAGCGCCACCTTGCCGCCATCCGGTGCCTGCCGCTCCTCGATCCCGAACGGCACAAAGCCCAGTTGTGGATAGAGCAGCAACCCGGCGGTGTTGTGGTTGAAGCACGATACCCACAGCTCGCGTGCCGCGAACTGATCGCGGGCCAGAGTCATCATGCGCTGCACCAGGTAACGCGCCACGCCCTGGCCCCGGGCAGCCGGAGCCACCACCACGTTGCCCAGCGCGCAGACGCCGCCGTGTTCGGCCTTGTAGAAATTGGCGAAGCCAACGATCACGCCCTCGGCCTCGACCACCGTCGAGCCGCTGCGCACGGCGATGGCTTCGCTCAATTGCGCGGGTGTCAGTGGGTAGGTGGCCTTGGGGAACATGTAGAACAGTTCGTCCGGGCCTTGGGGGAAGCAGCAGATGGCGGGGATGTCCGCCGCTTCGACGGGACGATCGGTCAACTTCATAAGGTGCCCTGCGTTTACCGAGTTTGAAGTGGGTCTTCATTTGAGCTCAGATGAGCCGCTATCGGCAATTACCTTGGCGTGCCCCAAGCAATCATGAGAGCGCCACTTCTCTGGTCAAATCGCGGGCACAAAAAAACCGACCATTCGGTCGGTTTTTTCTGGATCTTGGTGCCCCGAGGGAGACTCGAACTCCCACTCCTTTCGAAAACGGATTTTGAATCCGCCGCGTCTACCAATTCCGCCATCAGGGCTTGTGGCGCCGCAGTATAGAGAGGTGCCATTGGTCGGTCAATCGGCTTTCATGGTCAATTTTCACGCGTTGGGCTAAACTTTCCGGCCCTGTCGAACCGAACATCATCATGCGCGTCGCCGATTTTTCCTTCGAACTCCCCGATTCCCTGATCGCCCGCCACCCGCTGGCCGAGCGCCATGGCAGCCGCCTGCTGGTGCTCGATGGCCCCAGCGGCGAGCTGGCCCACAAGCAGTTCACCGACCTGCTCGACTACCTGCGCCCAGGCGACCTGATGGTGTTCAACAACACCCGGGTGATTCCGGCGCGGCTGTTCGGCCAGAAAGCCTCCGGCGGCAAGCTGGAAGTGCTGGTCGAGCGCGTGCTCGACAGCCACCGCGTGCTGGCCCATGTGCGTGCCAGCAAGGCGCCGAAAGAGGGCGCGCAAATCCTCATCGACGGCGGTGGCGAGGCCGAGATGGTCGCCCGCCACGAGACGCTGTTCGAGCTGCGCTTCAGCGAAGAAGTGCTGCCGCTGCTGGAGCGGGTCGGGCACATGCCGCTGCCGCCGTACATCGACCGCCCGGACGAGGGCGCCGACCGCGAGCGTTACCAGACTGTCTACGCCGAGCGTGCCGGAGCCGTGGCGGCGCCGACCGCCGGCCTGCACTTCGACGAGGCACTGCTGGCGAAGATCGCCGCCAAGGGCGTCGAGCGGGCGTTCGTCACCCTGCATGTGGGGGCGGGCACCTTCCAGCCGGTGCGGGTCGACAAGATCGAAGACCACACCATGCATAAAGAGTGGCTCGAAGTGAGCCAGGACGTGGTCGATGCCGTTGCGGCGTGCCGTGCCCGTGGTGGCCGGGTGATCGCCGTGGGCACCACCAGCGTGCGTTCGTTGGAAAGCGCCGCCCGCGATGGCGAGCTCAAGGCCTTCAGCGGCGACACCGATATCTTCATTTTCCCTGGCCGGCCGTTCCATGTGGTCGATGCCCTGGTCACCAACTTCCACCTGCCGGAGTCCACGCTGCTGATGCTGGTCTCGGCCTTCGCCGGTTACCCCGAGACCATGGCCGCCTACGCGGCGGCGGTCGAAAATGGTTACCGCTTCTTCAGTTACGGTGATGCCATGTTCATCACCCGCAATCCGGCGCCACGCGGCCCAGAGGATCAAGCATGAGTCGCACCTGTCGAATGTCGTTCGAACTGCTGGCCACCGACGGCAAGGCCCGTCGCGGTCGGCTGACCTTCCCCCGTGGCACCGTCGAGACCCCGGCGTTCATGCCGGTGGGCACCTACGGCACGGTCAAGGGCATGCTGCCGCGCGACATCGAGGCCATCGGCGCCGAGATCATCCTCGGCAACACCTTCCACCTGTGGTTGCGCCCGGGCACCGAGGTCATCAAGAAACACAACGGCCTGCACGATTTCATGCAATGGAAAGGCCCTATCCTCACTGATTCCGGTGGTTTCCAGGTGTTCAGCCTGGGCGCCATGCGCAAGATCAAGGAGGAAGGCGTGACCTTCGCATCGCCAGTGGATGGTTCGAAAGTGTTCATGGGCCCGGAAGAGTCCATGCAGGTCCAGCGCGACCTGGGCTCGGACATCGTGATGATCTTCGACGAGTGCACCCCGTACCCGGCCGAGCACGATGTGGCGCGCACCTCGATGGAGCTGTCGCTGCGCTGGGCCCAGCGTTCGAAGAACGCCCACGGCGACAACACCGCGGCGCTGTTCGGCATCGTCCAGGGCGGCATGTACCAGGACCTGCGCATGCGCTCGCTGGACGCCCTGGAAAACATCGGCTTCGATGGCCTGGCCATCGGTGGCCTGTCGGTGGGCGAGCCCAAGCACGAGATGATCAAGGTGCTGGATTATCTGCCGGGGCAGATGCCGGCTGACAAACCTCGTTACCTTATGGGGGTAGGCAAGCCGGAAGATCTTGTAGAGGGTGTGCGCCGCGGCGTCGACATGTTCGATTGCGTGATGCCCACGCGCAATGCGCGCAACGGCCATCTGTTCGTCGACACCGGGGTGATCAAGATCCGCAACGCGTTCCATCGCCACGATGAATCGCCGCTGGATCCGACCTGCGATTGCTATACCTGCACCAACTTCTCCCGCGCTTACCTGCATCACCTGGACAAGTGCGGCGAAATGTTGAGCAGCATGCTCAATACCATCCACAACTTGCGCCATTACCAGCGCTTGATGGCCGGTTTACGCGAGGCTATTCAACAGGGTAAATTGGCCGCCTTTGTCGACGCCTTCTACGCCAAGCGCGGGCTGCCTGTGCCGCCCTTGGACTGACTGTCCGCATCCATTATTAGAAAAATCCCATTAGGAGTGCCCAATGAGCTTCTTGATTCCCGCCGCATACGCGGACGCTGCAGCCCCAGCCGCCGGTCCAGCCGGTACCGGCTTCGAGTGGATCTTCCTGGTCGGTTTCCTGGTCATCTTCTACCTGATGATCTGGCGCCCGCAGGCCAAGCGCGCCAAAGAGCAGAAAAACCTGCTGAGCAACCTGCAAAAAGGTGACGAAGTGGTCACCACTGGCGGCATCGCCGGCAAGATCGTCAAGGTCGCCGACGACTTCGTGGTCCTGGAAGTGTCGGACAACGTCGAGCTGAAGTTCCAGAAGGGCGCCGTGGCCGCGACCCTGCCGAAAGGTACGCTCAAGGCTATCTGAGTTACCGGTTTTCTTTTCCAGTCGGGGCGCGCAACGCGCCCCGCGTCTTGAACGGGCGGCGTGATGCTGAACAAATACCCTCTGTGGAAATACCTGCTGATCGTGGTGGTTCTGGCGATCGGCTTCATTTATTCCGCACCCAACCTCTACCCGGATGATCCAGCGGTGCAGATCAGCGGCGCCAGCTCCGCCCTGCATGTCAGCCAGGCCGACCTCGACCGCGTGACCAAGGCGCTGGCCGATGCCGGGATCGCCGTCAAAGGCAGCAGCCTGGGTGAAAAGGGCAGTGCGCTGGTGCGCCTGACCAACCAGGAAGCTCAACTGCCGGCCAAGGATGTGGCGCGCAAGACCCTTGGCGATGACTATGTCGTGGCCCTGAACCTGGCCCAGACCACCCCGCAGTGGCTGCGTAGCCTGGGTGCCAGCCCGATGAAGCTGGGCCTGGACCTGTCTGGTGGTGTGCACTTCCTGCTGGAAGTGGACATGGACAAGGCCATGACGGCCCGCATGAAAGTCTATGAAGGCGAGGTCAAGACCTTGCTGCGCAAAGAGCGCGTCCGCTACCGCAGCCTGCCTCAGCAGGATGGCGGCATCATGCTGGGCTTCGCCGACGACGCTACCCGTGAGCAGGCGCGCAGCCTGATCCGCAAGAATTTCAACGATTTCGACCTGACCACCACCGAGCGCAACGAGCTCGCCGTGCTGCGCCTGGCACTGACCCAGGCCAAGGTTGCCGAGATCCGTGAGTACTCCATCAAGCAGAACCTGACCACCGTCCGCAACCGTGTGAACGAGCTGGGCGTGGCCGAGCCGCTGGTTCAGCGCCAGGGCGCCAACCGCATCGTGGTCGAGCTGCCAGGTGTGCAGGACACCGCCGAAGCCAAGCGTATCCTCGGCAAGACCGCCAACCTGGAGTTCCGCTTCGGTGCCGAGCCGGGCGCTTCCAAGGCCACCACCGAGGTGTTCGAGTTCCGTGAAGGCGGCCGCTCCGCCGCGGTCGAGCGCGGCCTGATCATCACCGGTGACCAGGTCACCGATGCCCAGGCCAGCTTCGACGAACATGGTCGCCCGCAGGTGAACATTCGCCTGGATGGCCACGGTGGCGAGCTGATGAGCCGCGCCACCCGCACCAACGTCGGGCGCAGCATGGCGGTGATCTTCATCGAGCAGAAGCCGGTTACCCGCTATCAGAAGCAGGTGGTCGATGGCGTCGAGAAGGAAGTCGCCGTCCAGACCTTCCAGGAAGAGAAGAAGATCATCAGCCTGGCGACCATCCAGTCGCCGCTGGGCAGCCAGTTCCGTATCACCGGCCTGAACGGCCAGGGCGAGTCGTCCGAGCTGGCCCTGCTGCTGCGTGCCGGTGGCCTGGCCGCGCCGATGTACTTCGCCGAAGAACGTACCATCGGTCCAAGCCTGGGTGCCGACAACATCACCAAGGGTATCGACGCGTCCTTGTGGGGCATGCTGTTCGTCTCGCTGTTCATCATCGCCATTTATCGTGCATTCGGCGTACTGGCGACCATCGCCCTGGCCGGCAACATGGTCCTGCTGCTGGCGCTGATGTCGCTGCTGGGTGCCACCCTGACCCTGCCGGGCATCGCCGGTATCGTGCTGACGATGGGTATGGCGGTGGATGCCAACGTGCTGATCTTCTCGCGTATCCGTGAAGAGATCGCCGCCGGCATGTCGGTGCAGCGCGCCATCCACGAAGGCTTCAACCGTGCCTATTCGGCGATCGTCGATGCCAACCTGACCACCCTGTTGGTCGGCGGCATCCTGTTCGCCATGGGTACCGGCCCGGTCAAGGGCTTCGCCGTCACCATGTCCCTCGGGATTTTCACCTCGATGTTCACCGCCGTCATGGTGACCCGCGCACTGGTCAACCTGACCTGTGGCGGGCGTGACATCAAGAAGCTGTGGGTTTGAGGGAGCTGCGATGAAAACCATCAACTTCATGGGCGTGCGCAATGTCGCGTTCGCCATCACCGTGCTCCTTACCGTGCTGGCGTTGTTCAGCTGGTGGCACAAGGGCCTGAACTTCGGTCTGGACTTCACCGGCGGCACGTTGATCGAGCTTACCTACGAGCGCCCGGCAGACCTGGAGAAGGTGCGTACCGAGCTGGTCGGCTCTGGTTTCCACGATGCGGTGGTGCAGAGCTTCGGCGCCACCACCGACCTGCTGGTGCGCATGCCGGGTGACGATCCGCAACTGGGCAACCGCGTAGCGGAGGCATTGCAGAAGATCGGCGGCGACAACCCGGCCACGGTCAAGCGCGTCGAGTTCGTAGGCCCGCAGGTGGGCGAAGAGCTGCGTGACCAGGGCGGCCTCGGCATGCTCCTGGCGCTGGGCGGTATCCTCATCTACCTGGCCTTCCGCTTCCAGTGGAAGTTCGCGGTCGGCGCCATCGTCTCGCTGATCCACGACGTGGTAGTCACCCTGGGTATCCTGTCGTTCTTCCAGATCACCTTCGATCTGACGGTGCTGGCGGCGGTACTGGCGATCATCGGTTACTCGCTCAACGACACCATCGTCGTGTTCGACCGGGTGCGCGAGAACTTCCGAGTAATGCGCAAGGCCTCGCTGATCGAGAACATCAACATCTCGACCACCCAGACCCTGCTGCGTACCGTTGCCACTTCGGTGTCGACCTTGCTGGCCATCGCCGCACTGCTGTTCTTCGGTGGCGACAACCTGTTCGGCTTCTCCCTGGCGCTGTTCATCGGCGTCATGGCAGGTACCTACTCGTCGATCTATATCGCCAACGTGGTGCTGATCTGGCTGAACCTGAGCAGCGAAGACCTGATTCCGCCGGTCAAGAACGAGGGTGTGGACGACCGTCCTTAAGGAATCGTCCTACGCCATTTGGCGTTAAAGAGAGGCGCGAGTATTGAACTCGCGCCTTTTTTTTTGCTCCAAGGCAGGGAGAAGGCGGGCAAAGATCCCGCGGGTACGACTAGGAGGTTCACGTGAACAAATCAATGCTGGTGGGTGCGGTTCTGGGTGCTGTCGGTGTGACTGCCGGAGGTGCTGTGGCGACCTACAGCTTGGTGAACAAGGGGCCTGAGTACGCCCAGGTCACCGACGTGCAGCCGATCAAGCAGCAGGTGAAGACACCGCGCGAGGTCTGCAAGGATGTCACCGTGACGCGTCAGGCGCCAGTGAAGGACCAGCACCAGATCGCCGGTACGGTGGTGGGTGCCTTGGCGGGTGGCTTGCTGGGCAACCAGGTCGGTGGCGGTACCGGCAAGAAGATCGCCACCGTGGCCGGTGCGGTGGGTGGTGGCTATGCGGGCAACAAGGCCCAGGAGTACATGCAGGAACGTGACACCTACACCACCACGCAGACGCGCTGCAACACGGTCAACGACCTGAGCGAGAAGGTGGTGGGGTACAACGTGACCTATTCCATCGGTGACCAGGTGGGCAAGGTGAAGATGGACCACGAGCCGGGCTCGACCATTCCGTTGGACAAGAACGGCAAGTTGATCCTGAGCCAGAATCAGCCAGGGCAGTGAGCGCCCGGCGCCTTTCGCCGAGCATAAAAAAAGCACCCTAGGGGTGCTTTTTTTATGCTCGATACAGTCGGCGGTCAGCGCTTCATGTGTTCCGGCAGGTGCGGCTGGATGGCGGTCAGCACGGCCTTGAAGCACTTGATGTTACCGGCGACGATGTGGCCCTTCTCGAGGAAGTCGTGGCCACCGTTGAAGTCGCTCACCAGCCCACCGGCTTCCTGGATCAGCAGCACGCCCGCGGCCATGTCCCACTCGGACAGGCCCGACTCCCAGAAGGCGTCGAAGCGGCCGGCGGCCACGTAGGCCAGGTCCAGGCTGGCGGAGCCGGCGCGGCGGATGCCGGCGGTCTGGCCGGTCAGCGCGCGGAACATGCCCAGGTAGTTGTCCAGGTCGGCCATCTGGCTGTCACGGAACGGGAAGCCGGTGCCGAGCAGGGCGCCGTCCAGGCTGGTCCGCGAGCTGACGCGGATGCGGCGGCCGTTGAGCTGGGCGCCACGGCCACGGCTGGCGGTGAATTCTTCCTGGCGAACCGGGTCGACGATCACGGCGTGCTCGAGGCGGCCGCGGTATTTGCAGGCGATGCTGACCGCAAAGTGTGGAACGCCACGCAGGAAGTTGGTGGTGCCGTCCAGCGGATCGATGATCCACAGGTAGTCCTTGCCTTCTTCACCGGTGCCGGCGTGCAGGCCGGTCTCTTCACCTTGGATCGAGTGGTTCGGGTAGGCCTTGCGCAGGGCATCGACGATGACCTTCTCGGCGGCGCGGTCGACCTCGGACACGTAGTCCTGGGCGCCTTTCTCGTCGACTTTGATGCTATCCAGGCGTTCGATGGAGCGGAAAATCAGTTCACTGGCGCTGCGAGCGGCGCGCAGGGCGATATTCAGCATAGGCTGCATGGGCGTTTCACCTGGGATGTTAAAGAGGAAAGCCGCATAGTCTATCAGAATTCCACGACGGCAGAAGGGTCAGATGCGCATTCGTGGCGTTACGTCCGTCGCTTCTGTAAGATCGTTTGCCCCTTTATCTCTACTCCGTGAGCTCAACACCTTGTTGCAGAATATTCGTGTTGTTCTGGTCAATACCAGCCACCCCGGCAATATCGGCGGCGCTGCGCGTGCCATGAAAAACATGGGCCTGTCGCGCCTGGTGCTGGTGCAGCCAAAAGAGTTCCCGTCCGCTGACGCCACCGCGCGAGCCTCGGGGGCCGACGACATCCTGGCCAATGCCCAGGTGGTCGAGAGCCTTGAAGACGCGCTGGTGGGCTGCAGCCTGGTCATGGGCACCAGTGCCCGCGAGCGCAGCATCCCCTGGCCGCTGATCGACCCGCGCGAATGCGGCGCCAAGGCCGAGGCGCATGCTCGTGGTGGCGAAGAGATCGCCCTGGTGTTCGGGCGCGAGCACGCCGGGCTGACCAACGAAGAACTGCAGCGATGTCACTTCCATGTGCACATTCCCTCGAACCCCGACTTCAGCTCGCTGAATCTCGCCGCCGCAGTCCAGGTGCTCTCCTATGAGGTGCGCATGGCCTGGCTGGCAGCCGAAGGCGCGCCATCGAAAGTCGAGAAGTTCGATGCCAACTCGCTGCGCAGCAACGAGCTGGCGACCATGGACGAAATGGAGCTGTTCTACGAACACCTGGAGAAAACCCTGGTGGACATCGGCTTCCTCGACCCGGAAAAGCCCAAGCACCTGATGCCGCGCCTGCGCCGGCTCTACGGGCGCAGCGCGGTCAATCGTTCGGAAATGAGCATTTTGCGCGGCATCCTCACCGAGACCCAGAAAGTCGCACGGGGCGAGCCGCATAAACGGAAGGACTGAAAGATGTTCGAGCGTCTGCGTGAAGATATCCAGAGCGTATTCCATCGTGACCCGGCGGCGCGCAACGCCTTTGAAGTGCTGACCTGCTACCCGGGCATGCATGCCATCTGGCTGCATCGCCTCGGGCATGCCCTGTGGGTTCGTGACTTCAAGTGGCTGGCGCGGCTGGTGTCCAACTTCGGGCGCTGGATGACCGGTATCGAGATTCATCCGGGGGCCACGATCGGTCGGCGCTTCTTCATCGACCACGGCATGGGCATCGTCATTGGCGAGACCGCCGAGATCGGTGACGATGTCACGCTCTACCAGGGCGTGACCCTCGGCGGCACCAGCTGGAACAAGGGCAAGCGACACCCGACCCTGGAAAACGGCGTGGTGGTCGGTGCCGGCGCCAAGGTGCTGGGCCCGTTCACCGTCGGCGCCGGGGCCAAGATCGGTTCCAACGCCGTGGTCACCAAGCCCGTGCCGGCCGGTGCGACCGCGGTGGGCATCCCGGGGCGGATCATCGTCAAGATCGAGGACGACGCCGTCGAGGCCAGGCGTAAGGCCATGGCCGAGAAGATCGGCTTCGACGCCTACGGCGTCAGCGGCGACATGCCCGATCCGGTGGCTCGCGCCATCGACCAGATGCTCGATCACCTGCAGGCTGTCGACGAGCGCCTGGAGGGCATGTGTGGCGCGCTGACCAGGATGGGGAGCGATTACTGCGCCAAGGAGCTGCCCGCATTGCCCGCCGATGACTTCGCCGAAGCGAAGCAGGGCGACACTCGGTCGCATTGATTCCGCCGGCCCGATACAAGGGGCGTGTGCTCGCGCCCCTTGTCTGCTACACTCGCGCCCGCCTCCCGCATGCATACCCGACTAAAGCACTAGGTCTAATAGTTGACTTAAATGCTCGGGAATCGCATACTCGCACACATCCTGTAACTCCCGTGGTACCCATACGCCATGCGACTGACTACCAAAGGCCGATACGCCGTGACCGCCATGCTCGACCTGGCGTTGCACGCGCAGCATGGGCCGGTGTCTCTGGCCGATATTTCCGAGCGCCAGGGCATTTCCCTCTCTTATCTGGAGCAGCTGTTCGCCAAGCTGCGCCGCAGCAGCCTGGTTTCCAGCGTTCGCGGCCCGGGCGGCGGCTACCAGCTGTCGCGCGGCATGGAAACCATCCAGGTGGCCCAGGTCATCGATGCGGTCAACGAATCGGTCGATGCGACCCGTTGCCAGGGCCTGGGGGACTGCCATGCCGGTGATACCTGCCTGACTCACCACCTGTGGTGCGACCTGAGCCAGCAGATCCATGAATTCCTCAGCGGCATCAGCCTGGCCGACCTCGTCATGCGCCGTGAAGTGCAGGAAGTCGCCCAGCGTCAGGACCTGCGCCGTGTCGCGGGCCGAACCGCCCAGCTGGACAAGATTGAGACGTCCGCCGTCGACTGAACTAGCAGTGATGAGCGACGCCAACGCCTGATAGGAGATACTCAATGAAGTTGCCGATCTACCTCGATTACTCCGCGACCACCCCGGTCGATCCCCGTGTCGCCCAGAAGATGGCCGAATGCCTGCTGGTCGACGGGAACTTCGGTAACCCGGCCTCGCGTTCCCACGTGTTTGGCTGGAAGGCCGAAGAGGCAGTCGAGAATGGCCGCCGTCAGGTTGCCGAGCTGATCAACGCCGACCCGCGCGAGATCGTCTGGACCAGCGGTGCCACCGAGTCCGACAACCTGGCGCTGAAGGGTGTCGCGCACTTCTATCAGACCAAGGGCAAGCACATCATCACCTCCAAGATCGAGCACAAGGCGGTCCTGGACACCGCTCGCCAGCTTGAGCGTGAAGGTTTCGAAGTGACCTACCTCGAGCCGGGCGAAGACGGTATCGTCACCCCGGCCATGGTCGAGGCCGTTCTGCGCGACGACACCATCCTGGTATCGCTGATGCACGTGAACAACGAAGTCGGCTCGATCAACGACATCGCCGCCATCGGTGAGCTGACCCGTTCGCGCGGCGTGCTGTTCCATGTCGACGCGGCCCAGTCGGCCGGCAAGGTCGAGATCGACGTGCAGAAGCTCAAGGTCGACCTGATGTCGTTCTCCGCGCACAAGGTCTACGGCCCGAAAGGCATCGGTGCGCTGTACGTCAGCCGCAAGCCGCGCGTGCGCCTGGAAGCCATCATCCACGGCGGCGGCCACGAGCGCGGCATGCGTTCGGGCACTCTGCCGACCCACCAGATCGTCGGCATGGGCGAGGCCTTCGCCATCGCCAAGCAGGAAATGGCAGCCGAGAACACTCGCATCAAGGCCCTGAGCGACCGCTTCTTCAAGCAGGTCTCTGGCCTGGAAGAGCTGTACGTCAACGGCAGCCAGACTGCCCGCGTGCCGCACAACCTGAACCTGAGCTTCAACTACGTCGAAGGCGAGTCGCTGCTGATGTCCCTGAAGGACATCGCCGTTTCGTCCGGTTCGGCGTGCACCTCCGCTTCGCTCGAGCCGTCCTACGTCCTGCGCGCCCTGGGCCGCAACGACGAGCTGGCGCACAGCTCGATCCGCTTCTCCTTCGGCCGCTTCACCACCGAAGAAGAAGTCGACTACGCCGCGCAGAAGGTCTGCGAGGCCGTCAACAAGCTGCGTGAACTTTCGCCGCTGTGGGACATGTACAAAGACGGCGTCGACATCTCCAAGATCGAGTGGGCCGCCCACTAAGCAGTCGCCGGCAAGAGCGGCTCCCTGATGAGGAAGGAATTGCACCATGGCATACAGTGAAAAGGTCATCGACCACTACGAAAACCCGCGCAACGTCGGCAAGATGAACGCCGACGATCCGGATGTCGGCACCGGCATGGTCGGCGCCCCGGCCTGCGGCGACGTGATGCGCCTGCAGATCAAGGTCAATGAACAAGGCGTGATCGAAGACGCCAAGTTCAAGACCTACGGCTGCGGTTCGGCCATCGCCTCCAGCTCCCTCGCCACCGAGTGGATGAAGGGCAAGACCCTGGATGAGGCCGAGACCATCAAGAACACCCAGCTGGCTGAGGAGCTGGCGTTGCCGCCGGTCAAGATCCACTGCTCCGTGCTCGCCGAAGATGCCATCAAGGCAGCCGTTCGCGATTACAAGCAGAAGAAAGGCTTGATCTGAGTCGCCTGACGCAAGGTAAGGAGTTCTGATGGCTATCAGCATGACAGAAGCCGCCGCCAACCACATTCGCCGGTCCCTCGACGGGCGCGGCAAGGGTGAGGGCATTCGCCTGGGCGTGCGCACCACCGGCTGCTCGGGCCTGGCCTACGTGCTGGAGTTCGTCGACGAGCTGGCTGCCGAAGACCAGGTGTTCGAGAACCATGGCGTAAAGGTCATCATCGACCCGAAAAGCCTGGTGTACCTCGATGGCACCGAGCTGGACTTCGTCAAGGAAGGGTTGAACGAAGGCTTCAAGTTCAACAACCCCAACGTGCGCGGTGAGTGTGGCTGCGGCGAAAGCTTCAACGTTTGAGGCTGGCCGTGGGTACTCCTTGCCATTTCGCTCTGTTTGACCTGCAGCCTGGCTTCCGCCTGGACCTCGACAAGCTCGCCACGCGTTATCGCGAACTGGCCCGCGAGGTCCATCCTGATCGCTTCGCCGATGCTTCCGAGCGCGAGCAGCGTGTCGCCCTGGAAAAGTCGGCGGCGCTCAACGATGCCTACCAGACCTTGCGCAGCGCGCCGCGTCGCGCCCGCTACCTGCTGGCCATCGGTGGCCACGAGGTGCCCCAGGAAGTCACCGTGCACGACCCGGACTTCCTGCTGCAGCAGATGCAGTGGCGCGAAGAGCTCGAAGAGCTGCAGGACGAGGCCGACCTCGACGGCGTCGCCGTGTTCAAGAAGCGCCTCAAGGTCGCCCAGGACAAGCTCAACGAGGATTTCGCCGCCTGCTGGGATGTTGCTGCGCAGCGTGAACAGGCCGAGCGCCTGATGCGCCGCATGCAATTCCTCGACAAGCTCGCCCAAGAAGTGCGCCAACTCGAAGAGCGCCTCGACGATTAATCCCGGCGTTACCCGTGACGACGCCTAAGGTACTCAGATAAGCATGGCCCTACTGCAGATCGCCGAACCCGGTCAGAGCCCCCAGCCGCATCAGCGCCGTCTGGCGGTGGGCATCGACCTGGGCACCACCAACTCTCTCGTCGCCGCCGTGCGCAGCGGGCGCAGCGAGCCGCTGCCCGATGCCCAGGGCAAGCTGATCCTGCCGTCGGCGGTGCGTTATCTGGAGGGTCGCAACGAAGTGGGGCAGGCTGCCCGCGACGCCGCCTCCAGCGACCCGCTGAACACCATCCTGTCGGTCAAGCGCCTGATGGGGCGTGGCCTGGCCGACGTCAAGCAACTGGGTGAGCAGCTGCCATACCGCTTCGTCGGCGGTGAGTCGCACATGCCGTTCATCGACACCGTCCAGGGGCCGAAGAGCCCGGTGGAAGTGTCCGCCGACATCCTCAAGGTGCTGCGTCAGCGTGCCGAGGAAACGCTCGGTGGCGAGCTGGTCGGTGCGGTGATCACCGTGCCTGCCTACTTTGACGACGCCCAGCGCCAGGCCACCAAGGACGCCGCGCGCCTGGCCGGCCTGAACGTGCTGCGCCTGCTCAACGAGCCGACCGCCGCCGCCGTGGCCTACGGCCTGGACCAGAATGCCGAAGGCCTGGTGGCGATCTACGACCTGGGTGGCGGCACATTCGATATTTCCATCCTGCGCCTGACCGGTGGCGTGTTCGAGGTGCTGGCCACCGGTGGCGACACCGCCCTGGGTGGTGACGACTTCGATCACGCGATTGCCGGCTGGATCATCGAACAGGCCGGTCTCTCCTCGGATCTCGATCCCGCGACTCAGCGCCAGTTGTTGCAGGCCGCCTGCGCCGCCAAGGAAGCCCTGACCGATGCCGATGTGGTCGGCGTCAGCCATGGCGCCTGGCAGGGCCGGCTGAGCCGCGCCGCGTTCGAGGCCATGATCGAGCCATTGGTCGCCCGCAGCCTCAAGGCCTGCCGTCGCGCCGTGCGCGACAGCGGCGTCGAACTGGAAGAGGTTGGCGCGGTGGTGATGGTCGGTGGTTCGACCCGCGTGCCGCGTGTCCGTGAAGCGGTCGGCGCACTGTTCGGGCGTACCCCGCTGACCTCCATCGACCCCGACCAGGTAGTGGCCATCGGCGCCGCGATCCAGGCCGACACCTTGGCCGGCAATCGTCGTGAAGGCGGGGAACTGCTGCTGCTCGATGTCATCCCGCTGTCGCTCGGTCTCGAGACCATGGGCGGGCTGATGGAGAAGGTGATTCCGCGCAATACCACCATCCCGGTGGCCCGCGCCCAGGAGTTCACCACGTATAAAGATGGCCAGTCGGCCATGATGATCCACGTGCTGCAGGGTGAGCGCGAACTGATCAGCGACTGCCGCTCGCTGGCCCGCTTCGAGCTGCGCGGCATTCCCGCGATGGTGGCGGGTGCGGCGAAGATCCGCGTGACCTTCCAGGTCGACGCCGATGGCCTGCTCAGCGTCGCGGCCCGCGAACTGGGCTCGGGCGTCGAGTCGAGCATTCAGGTCAAGCCGTCCTACGGCCTGACCGACGGCGAAATCGCCCGCATGCTCAAGGACTCCTTCGAGCACGCCGGCTCCGACAAGCACGCGCGCCAGCTGCGCGAGCACCAGGTCGACGCCGAGCGCCTGCTCGAAGCGGTACAGGGCGCCCTGGACGCCGATGGCGAGCGCCTGCTCAGCAGTGACGAGCGTGAAGCGATCGAATTCCAGATGCAGGAACTACGTGATTTGCTGACCGGCACCGATGGCGCCGCCATCGAGCAACAGACCAAGCGTCTGTCGCAGGTGACCGATGCATTTGCCGCCCGTCGCCTTGATTCGACGGTCAAAGCCGCACTGGCCGGGCGCAACCTGAATGAGATCGAGGAGTAACCGATGCCGCTGGTGACATTCCTGCCGCATGAGAAGTTCTGTCCTGAGGGGCTGACCGTGGAAGTGCCGTCCGGGACCAATATCCTGGAGCTGGCCCACGACCATCACATCGAGATGGAAAGCGCCTGCGGCGGCGTCAAGGCCTGCACCACTTGCCACTGCATCGTGCGCAAGGGCTTCGACTCCCTTGAAGAAGCGGACGAACTCGAAGAGGACATGCTGGACAAGGCCTGGGGCCTGGAGGCGCAGTCGCGACTGGGCTGCCAGGTGGTCGTCGGCGATGAGGACCTCACCATCGAGATTCCCAAATATTCGCTCAACCACGCCGCCGAAGCGCCGCACTGAGGGCCTGTACATGAGTCTGAAATGGGTTGATGTACTTGAGATCGCCATCCAGCTTGCGGAAAGCAAGCCCGAGGTCGATCCTCATTACGTGAATTTCGTCGATCTGCGCGCGTGGGTCATGGCTCTGCCTGACTTCGATGACGATCCGTCGCGTTGCGGCGAGAAGGTTCTCGAGGCCATCCAGGCGGCCTGGATCGAAGAAGCCGACTGAGCGCACGCTGCAGGTTAGGCAATCCCCTGGAACCCGCGTATAATTCGCGGGTTTAATTTTTCGCAACACTCATATTTCTGGAGTTTTCCATGGCTGTTCAACGTACTTTCTCGATCATCAAGCCTGACGCCGTCGCTAAAAACGTCATCGGCAAGATCACCACCCGCTTCGAAGAAGCCGGCCTGAAAATCGTCGCTTCGAAAATCAAGCAACTGTCCAAGGCCGAGGCCGAAGGCTTCTACGCCGAGCACAGCGCTCGTGGCTTCTTCGGTGACCTGGTTGCCTTCATGACTTCGGGCCCTGTCGTTGTTCAGGTTCTGGAAGGCGAAAACGCCATCGCTCTGAACCGTGAGCTGATGGGCGCCACCAACCCTAAAGAAGCTGCTCCAGGCACCATTCGTGCCGACTTCGCCGAGTCGATCGACGCCAACGCCGTTCACGGTTCGGACTCCGAAGCTGCCGCTGCTCGCGAAATCGCTTACTTCTTCGCTGCTACCGAGGTAACCACTCGCTAAGCGAAAGCTTACGGGTGAGGGTGAATCCATGACGACATCGACTGACAAGATCAACCTGCTGGGGCTGACCCTGGCGGAAATGGAACAGTTCTTCGACTCAATCGGGGAGAAGCGCTTCCGTGCCGGTCAGGTGATGAAATGGATTCACCATTTTGGCGTCGATGATTTCGCCGCCATGACCAATGTCGGCAAGGCCTTGCGCGAAAAGCTCGAGGCCGTTGCCGAGATTCGGGGCCCGGAAGTGGTCAGCGAAGACATTTCCGCTGACGGCACCCGCAAGTGGGTGGTCCGTGTTGCCTCCGGCAGCTGCGTCGAGACCGTCTACATCCCCACCGACGATCGCGGCACCCTGTGCGTGTCGTCGCAAGCCGGCTGTGCCCTGGACTGCAGCTTCTGCTCCACCGGCAAGCAAGGCTTCAACAGCAACCTCACCGCCGCCGAAGTGATCGGCCAGGTGTGGCTTGCCAACAAATCCTTCGGGACCGTCCCGGCCAAGATCGACCGCGCCATCACCAACGTGGTCATGATGGGCATGGGCGAACCCCTGCTGAATTTCGACAATGTCATCGCCGCCATGAAGATCATGATGGAAGATCTGGGCTATGGCATTTCCAAGCGTCGCGTCACCTTGTCCACTTCGGGCGTGGTGCCGATGATCGACGAGCTGGCCAAGCACATCGACGTGTCGTTGGCCCTGTCGCTGCACGCCCCCAACGATGAACTGCGCAACAAGCTGGTGCCGCTGAACAAGAAGTACCCGCTCAAGGTGCTGCTGGAGTCGTGCATGGGCTACATGGCGACCTTGGGCGGCAAGCGCGTGCTCACCATCGAGTACACCCTGCTCAAGGACGTCAACGACCAGCCCGAGCATGCCGCCCAGATGATCGAGCTGCTGCGCGACGTACCCTGCAAGATCAACCTGATCCCGTTCAACCCATTCCCGCATTCGGGCTACGAGCGGCCGAGCAACAACGCCATCCGCCGTTTCCAGGACTTGCTGCACCACGGCGGCTTCAACGTCACCACCCGCACCACCCGTGGTGACGACATCGATGCCGCCTGCGGTCAGTTGGTGGGCCAGGTCAACGACCGCACCCGCCGCAGCGAGCGCTACATCGCCGTGCGTCAGCTGGCCGCCGACGAGCCGCAAGACAGCGCCGCGCGCCCCTGACGAGCACTGTCCCCATGACCCTGCGCGCCGCGCTGTCGATCCTGACGCTTTCGCTGCTGGCCGGCTGCGTATCCGGTGGTGCGGGCGATCCCCTGAGCAATCGCCAGGGGCGCGAGGATGCAGGCAAGGCCTATGTGCAACTGGGGCTGGGGTATTTGCAACAAGGTTTGACCGAGCAGGCCAAGGCCCCCTTGAGCAAGGCCCTGGCCCTCGACGGCCGCGATGCCGATGCCCATGCGGCCCTGGCGCTGGTGTTCCAGGCCGAAGACGAGCCCGCCCTGGCCAGCCAGCACTTCCAGAAGGCGCTGTCCGTACGCCCGGATGACACACGAATCCGCAACAATTACGGCAGTTTCCTATATGCTCAGGGCCGTTTCGGCGAAGCCCAGGCGATGTTCCGCCAGGCCGCCGCCGATACCCTGTATCCTGAGCGGTCCCGGGTCTACGAGAACCTGGGGCTGACCGCCCAGAAGCTGGGGCAGGGCGAGCAGGCGCGCGAATACCTGGAAAAGGCCCTTCGGCTCAACCAGCGGCAACCGAAGGCTTTGCTCGAAATGGCTGAGTTGTCCTACGAAAACAGGCATTATGTGCCGGCCCGGGACTACTACGATCGATTCAGCCAGCTGAGCGACCAGAACGCCCGCAGCCTGCTGCTGGGCACGCGCCTGGCCCGCGCCCTCGACGACCAGGGCAACGCGGCCCGCCTGGGCCAGCAATTACAACGACTTTATCCCGGTACGCCGGAATATCAGCAATACCTGTCGGAGCAACGATGAAAGCCGCGCACACTGAAGTAGCAGCAGCGACTCGCCAGAACCCCGGTGACGTCTTGCGCCAGGCCCGCGAAAAACGCGACTGGAGCCAGGCCGAGGTCGCTCGCAAGCTCAACCTCACGGTATCTTCGCTGAACAACCTGGAAAACGGCGCCTTCGACAAGCTGCCCGGGCACACCTTCGCCCGCGGTTACATCCGTGCCTACGCCAAACTGATGGACATGGACCAGGCGCCCCTGGTCGAGGCGTTCGACCAGATCACCGGCACTCACGCCAAAGGCAGCGAAGTGCACGCGCTGGGGCGCATCGAAGAGCCGGTGCGGCTGTCGCACAACATACTGCGGGTGGTCAGCCTGCTGCTGCTGGTGGCCGTGGTCGGTGGCGGCTTCTTCTGGTGGCAGGACCAGAGCAGCCTGCGAGGCAAGGACCTGGCCAAGATCGCCCTGGAGCACGTCGAGGTCGAGAGCGCCGACGGCACCACCCAGATTCATCCGCTGGACGAGCCGGAAGACCAGGCCGTGAGCGAGGGCCAGCAGCCGCAAGGCGAAGCACTGCCGCTCGAACCTGCCGCGACCGAGCAGGCCCCGGTTGCTGCCGAGCAGACGCCGGCAGCCGCTGCCAGTGCTGGCGCTGCGGTGCCGAACAGCGCTGCGCCTGTTGCGGCTCCCGCTGTTACCACGCCGGTGGCTCCCGCTGCCACCACGCCCGTGGCCCCCGTTGCAGTGGCACCAGCCGCTCCGGTAGCGCCGGCGCCGGTCAGCGAGACCGTTCCGACCGCCGCCGGCAGCGCCAACCTGCACATCCAATTCACCGCCGATTGCTGGACCCAGGTCACCGATGGCAACGGCAAGGTGCTGTTCAGCGCGATCAAGCGCAAGGGCGACAACCTGGAACTGACCGGCAAGCCACCGTTCGCGGTACGCCTGGGCTTCGCCCGTGGCGCCCAGGTGAGCTACAACGGCCAGGCGGTCGATGTCGCCCCGTTCACCAGTGGCGAAACCGCTCGCCTGAAGTTGGGACAGTAAGTCATGCACGGCGAATCTCCGATCAAACGTCGCGAATCCCGCAAAATCTGGGTCGGCAATGTGCCGGTGGGCGGCGATGCGCCCATCGCGGTGCAGAGCATGACCAACACCGACACCAACGACGTCGCCGCCACCGTGGCGCAGATCCAGCGTCTGGTCGACGCCGGCGTGGACATCGTGCGCGTCTCGGTGCCGGACATGGACGCCGCCGAGGCCTTCGGCAAGATCAAGCAGCTGGTCAGCGTGCCGCTGGTCGCCGACATCCACTTCGACTACAAGATCGCCCTGCGCGTGGCCGAGCTGGGCGTCGACTGCCTGCGCATCAATCCGGGCAACATCGGTCGTGAAGACCGTGTGCGCGCCGTGGTCGATGCCGCCCGCGACCGCGGGATCCCGATCCGCATCGGCGTCAACGCCGGCTCGCTGGAGAAGGACCTGCAGAAAAAATACGGCGAGCCGACACCCGCCGCGCTGGTCGAGTCCGCGCTGCGCCACGTCGAGCACCTCGATCGCCTGGACTTCCAGGACTTCAAGGTCAGCGTCAAGGCCTCCGACGTGTTCATGGCCGTCGAGGCCTACCGCCTGCTGGCCAAGCAGATCATCCAGCCGCTGCACCTGGGCATCACCGAAGCCGGTGGCCTGCGCTCGGGGACGGTGAAATCCGCCGTCGGCCTAGGTATGCTGCTGGCCGAAGGCATCGGTGACACCATCCGTATTTCCCTGGCCGCCGATCCGGTCGAGGAAGTGAAGGTCGGCTACGACATCCTCAAGTCGCTGCACCTGCGCTCGCGTGGCATCAACTTCATCGCCTGCCCGAGCTGCTCGCGGCAGAACTTCGATGTGGTCAAGACCATGAACGAGCTGGAAGGGCGCCTGGAAGACCTGCTGGTACCGCTGGACGTGGCGGTGATCGGCTGCGTGGTCAACGGCCCGGGTGAAGCCAAGGAATCGCACGTGGGCCTGACCGGCGGCACGCCGAACCTGGTCTACATCGATGGCAAGCCTTCGCAGAAACTGAACAACGACAACCTGGTCGACGAGCTGGAAAAGCTCATCCGCCAGAAAGCGGCCGAGAAGGCCGAGGCCGACGCGGCGCTGATCGCCCGCGGCTGAGACACAGATTCGTAAGGACTATTCGTGAGCAAATCGCTGCAAGCCATCCGTGGCATGAACGACATCCTGCCCGACCAGTCGCCGCTGTGGCGCTACTTCGAGGGCACCGTGGCCGGCTTGCTGGACGGCTACGGCTACAACCAGATCCGCACGCCGATCGTCGAGTTCACCGAGCTGTTCAAGCGCTCCATCGGTGAAGTCACCGATATCGTCGAAAAAGAGATGTACACCTTCGAGGACCGCAACGGCGATTCGCTCACCTTGCGCCCGGAAGGCACCGCCGCCTGCGTGCGCGCCGTGCTCGAGCATGGCATCACCGGCAACGGCCAGGTGCAGAAGCTCTGGTACGTCGGCCAGATGTTCCGCCACGAGCGTCCGCAGAAGGGCCGTTATCGCCAGTTCCACCAGATCGGCGTGGAGGTGTTCAACCTCGACGGCCCGGACGTCGACGCCGAGCTGATCATGCTGACCTGGCGCCTGTGGGGCCTGCTGGGCATCCAGGACGCGGTCGAACTGCAACTCAACAGCCTGGGTACCAGCGAAGCCCGCGCGCGCTATCGCGACGCCCTGGTCGAGTACCTCTCGGCCCGCCTCGAGCAGTTGGACGAAGACAGCCAGCGCCGCCTGAAGAGCAACCCGCTGCGCATCCTCGACAGCAAGGACCAGAACACCCAGGCGGTGCTGGTCGGCGCGCCGAAGCTGGAAGACTACCTGGACGAAGAATCCCGCGTGCACTTCGAGGGCCTGAAGGCCCGCCTCGACGCCGCCGGCATTCCGTTCGTGATCAACACCAAGCTGGTGCGCGGTCTGGACTACTACAGCAAGACCGTGTTCGAGTGGGTCACCGACAAGCTCGGCGCCCAGGGCACCGTCTGCGCCGGTGGCCGCTATGACGGCCTGGTCGAGCAGATGGGCGGCAAGCCGACCCCCGGCGTCGGTTTCGCCATGGGCATCGAGCGCCTGATCCTGCTGCTGGAGACCTTGGGCAAGGTGCCCGAGTCGATCAGCCGCACCATCGACGTCTACCTGTGCGCCTTCGGCGAGCAGGCGGAGCTGGCCGGCCTGCGCCTGAGCGAAAGCCTGCGCGACCATCTGCCGGGCCTGCGCCTGGCGGTCAATGCCGGGGGTGGCAGCTTCAAGAGCCAGTTCAAGAAGGCCGACAAGAGCGGCGCGCTGTTCGCCCTGATCCTCGGCGACGACGAGCTGGCCAAGCAGGAAATCGGCTTCAAGCCCCTGCGTGGCCAGGGCGAACAACAGAACATTGCCTGGGATGCTCTTGCCGAGCACCTGGAAACCGCGATCGCCCAGGCGTGACGCGGTCCGACAACGAATAGGCGAATAGGAGTATTGGGGTGTCGAGTACCGATGATGAGAGCCTGGCAGCAGCCAAGGACTGGTGGAACCGTAACGGCAAGCCGCTGCTGACCGGCGCCCTGCTGGCCGGCGTGGTGGTGTTGGGCTGGCAGACCTGGCACAAGTACCAGGCCAACCAGTCGCAAGGTGCCTCGGCGCTGTATCAGGCGCTGCTGGAAACTTCGCTGACGCCAGACGGCAAGCCAGACGCGACCAAGGTCGCCGAGCTGTCCGGCAAGCTCAAGAGCGAGTTCGGCGGCACCGCCTACGCCCAGTACGGCAGCCTGTTCGTGGCCAAGGTCGCGGTCGAGAGCGGCAAGCTGGACGATGCGGCCAGCGAGTTGAAGAACGTGATGGACAAGCCGGCCGACGCCACCCTCGGTGAGATCTCGCGCCAGCGCCTGGCCCGTGTGCTCGCGGCCCAGGACAAGGCCGAGGACGCGCTCAAGCTGCTCGACGGCGATACCGACAAGGCCTTCCAGGCCAGCCGCGAAGAACTCAAGGGCGACCTGCTGGTACAGCTGGGCCGCGCCGACGACGCGCACAGCGCCTACGAAAAAGCCAAGGCCGCGCTGTCCGACGACGCCGCGATCGGTGGCTTGCAACTGAAGCTGGATGACCTGGCCAAAGGGGACGCCTGAAGTGAAGGGTTGGAAACAAGCAGCAGTGCTCACCCTCGCCGTGCTGGCGGCGGGTTGCAGCAGCAACAGCAAGAAGGAACTTCCCCCGGCCGAGCTGACCAAGTTCACCGAGGAAGTGGTGCTGAAGAAGCAGTGGAGCCGCTCGATCGGTGACGGCCAGGGCGAGACCTACAACACCCTGGTACCGGCCATCGAGAACGACCGTATCTACGCTGCCGACGTCAATGGCGAGGTCTTCGCGCTGAACCGCATCACCGGCGACGTGGTGTGGAAGAAGGACCTCGAGCTACCGGTTTCCGGTGCCGTGGGCGTGGGTTATGGCCTGGTCATGCTGGGTACCCTCAAGGGCGAGGTGATCGCCCTGGACTCCAGTACCGGTGAGGAGCGCTGGCGCTCCCGCGTCACCAGCGAAGTGCTGGCGCCGCCTGCCAACAACGGCGACGTGGTCGTGGTGCAGACCCAGGATGACCGTCTGATCGGCCTTGACGCCGCCACGGGCGACCGTCGCTGGATCTACGAGAACAGCCCGGCGGTGCTTACCCTGCGTGGCACCGGCGCGCCGGTGGTGACCAACCGCCTGGCGGTGGCCGGCCTGTCCACCGGCAAGGTGGTGGCGGTGGACATCAGCAACGGCGTGCCGGTATGGGAGAGCCGCGTGGCCATCCCACAGGGCCGTTCCGAGCTGGATCGGGTGGTCGACATCGACGGTGGCCTGCTGCTGTCCGGCGGCACCCTGTACGTCAGCACCTACCAGGGGCGCGTCGCCGGCCTGGACCTGGAAAGCGGCCGCGTGCTGTGGCAGCGCGATGCCTCCAGCTACGTGGGTGTCGCCCAGGGCTTTGGCAACGTCTATGTGAGCGAGGCATCGGGCACGGTCGAGAGCGTCGACGAGCGTTCTTCCAGCTCGCTGTGGAGCAACGACTCCATGGCCCGTCGTCAGCTGTCGGCGCCGGAAGTGTTCTCCAGCTATGTGGCTGTCGGTGACTTCGAGGGTTACCTGCACCTGCTCAGCCAGGTCGATGGTCGTTTCGTCGGCCGTGAGCGTATCGACAGCGATGGCCTGCGCGCCCGGCCCCTGGTGGTCGGCGACACCATCTACGTCTTTGGCAACAGCGGCAAGCTCGAGGCACTGACCATCCGCTGAAGCTAAGCTTGGGGCTCTGACCAGCCCCGGGCTGCGGCGCGTGACGCGCCGCCCGAATACCGGCCGCTGCCTTGCAGCGGCCTTTGCATTTTCAAGAATTCAAGAGTGGAGAGCCGCATGGTTCCCGTAATCGCCCTGGTGGGCCGGCCCAATGTCGGCAAATCCACCATGTTCAACCGCTTGACCAAGACCCGCGATGCCATCGTCGGTGACCTGTCGGGCCTGACCCGTGACCGCCAGTATGGTGATGCCAGCTGGCAGGGTCGTTCCTACATCCTCATCGACACCGGCGGTATCACCGGTGACGAGGTGGGCATGGACGAGAAGATGGCCGAGCAGTCGCTGATGGCCATCGAGGAAGCCGACTACGTGCTGTTCCTGGTCGATGCCCGTGCCGGCATGACCGCCGCCGACCAGATGATCGCCGATCACCTGCGCAAGCGGAACAAGGAAGCGGTGTTGGTCGCCAACAAGATCGACAACATCGACCCCGATATCGCCCGCGCCGAGTTCTCGCCGCTGGGCATGGGCAACGCCATTCCGGTGGCGGGCTCCCAGGGCCGTGGTATCAACGCCCTGATGGAGTCGCTGCTCGGCCATATTCCCCGTGACCCAGAGGAAGAAGCCCTCGACGAGGATGTCGCCGAAGGCGAGGAAGCCACGCGTATCCCCGGTCCGAGCGAGAAAGATGGCATCAAGATCGCCATCATCGGCCGCCCCAACGTGGGCAAGTCGACCCTGGTCAACCGCATGCTCGGCGAAGAGCGCGTGGTGGTGTACGATCAGCCAGGCACCACCCGCGACAGTATCTACATCCCGTTCGAGCGTGATGGCGAGAAGTACACCTTCATCGACACCGCCGGCGTGCGCAAGCGCGGCAAGATCCACGAGGAAGTCGAGAAGTTCTCGGTGGTGAAGACCCTGCAGGCGATCAAGGACGCCAACGTGGTGATCTTCGTCATGGACGCCCGCGAAGGGGTGGTCGACCATGACCTCAACCTGCTGGGCTTCGCCCTGGACGCCGGCCGCGCCGTGGTCATCGCCCTGAACAAGTGGGACGGCATGGAGTCGGGTGAGCGCGACTATGTGAAGACCGAACTGGAACGCCGGCTGTTCTTCGTCGACTTCGCCGACATCCACTTCATCTCGGCGCTGCACGGCACCGGCGTGGGCCATCTGTACAAGTCGGTGCAGGCCGCGTTCAAGTCGGCGGTGACCCGCTGGCCGACCAGCCGCCTGACGCAGATTCTGGAAGACGCCATCAGCGTGCACCAGCCGCCGCTGGTCAATGGTCGCCGGATCAAGCTGCGCTATGCCCACCTGGGTGGCGCCAACCCGCCGTTGATCGTGATCCACGGCAACCAGACCGACAAGATCCCCAACTCCTACTCGCGTTACCTGGAGAACACCTACCGCCGGGTGCTCAAGCTGGTCGGCACGCCGATCCGTATCGAGTACAAGGGCGGTGACAACCCGTTCGAGGGCAAGAAGAACACCCTCACCGATCGCCAGGTCAACAAGAAGCGCCGCTTGATGTCGCACCACAAGAAGGCCGAGAAGAAGCGCCGCGACAAGCGCTAGCAACCGCTTGGCGTGCGCCACTCAGGCCATGCGAACCCCCTGTGGGAGCGGCCTTGTGTCGCGAAAGGGCTGCAAAGCAGCCCCGGCTATCTTGCAGTCCTGCTGAACCCTGGGGCTGCTGCGCAGCCCTTTCGCGACGCAAGGCCCGCTCCTGCAGGGAGGTGCGTAAATCCTGATCGCCCCCTACACGTTGACCCACCGCAATCCCCCTATTGTTTCAACCTTTTTCCTGACTGCTCGATCCGCTATGCTCGGACTCCACTCCGTGCCGGACAAACCCCAGGAAAGAGGGCTCCATGATCCGCAGCAAACTGCCGAACGTCGGCACGACCATCTTCACCACCATGTCGCAGCTGGCCGTGCAGACCGGCGCGCTCAACCTCTCGCAAGGCTTTCCTGACTTCAACGGCCCCCAGGCCCTGCTCGACGCGGTGGGCCGGCACGTGGCCGCCGGGCACAACCAGTATTCGCCCATGACCGGCTTGCCGGCGTTGCGCCAGCAGGTGGCGGCGAAGATCGCCCGGTTGTATGGCGTGAGCCTCGACGCTGATCAGGAAGTGACCATCACCCCCGGCGCCACCGAGGCCATCTTCTGCGCCATCCAGGCGGTGATCCACGCAGGTGACGAGGTCATCGTCCTCGATCCCAGCTACGACAGCTACGAGCCTTCGGTGGAACTGGCCGGTGGCCGCTGCGTTCATGTCCCGCTCACCGACGGCCGCTTCAGCATCGACTGGCAGCGCTTCAGCGACGCCCTCAGCCCGCGCACGCGCATGGTCATCCTCAATTCGCCGCACAACCCCAGCGGCGCGCTGATCAGCCGTGACGACCTTGACCAGCTGGCGACGCTGATCGGTGACCGCGACATCTACCTGATCAGCGACGAGGTGTACGAGCACCTGATCTACGACGGCATGCGGCACGCCAGCGTGCTGGCCCACCCGCAACTCTACTCGCGGGCGTTCGTCGTCAGCTCGTTCGGCAAGACCTATCACGTCACCGGCTGGAAGACCGGCTACGTGGTCGCGCCGCCGGCGCTCAGCGCAGAGCTGCGCAAGGTGCACCAGTACGTCAACTTCTGCGGGGTGACGCCGCTGCAGTGCGCGCTGGCCGACTTCATGGCCGAGCATCCCGAGCATATCGACGAACTGCCGGGCTTCTACCAGGCCAAGCGCGACCTGTTCTGCGACCTGCTGCAGGCATCGCGCTTCACCTTCACCCGCACGCCGGGCACCTATTTCCAACTGGTGGACTATTCGCAGATCCGGCCCGACCTGAACGATGTCGACATGGCCCTGTGGCTGACCCGTGAGCATGGCGTGGCCAGCATTCCGGTGTCGGTGTTCTACCAGCAACCCATCCCCGAGCAACGCCTGGTACGCCTGTGCTTTGCCAAACGTGAGGAGACGCTGCGACAGGCAGCGGAAAGACTATGCGCGATCTGAGTGAACTGCCGAACCTGAAAATCGCCCTGGTGCAGACCACCCTGGCCTGGCACGACCGCGAAGCCAACTACGCGCACTTCGAGGAGTTGATCGGGCAGGCCGGCGAAGTGGACCTGGTGATCCTGCCGGAGATGTTCACCACCGGCTTCTCGATGGACTCCGAAAGCCTGGCCGAGCCGGAAAACGGCCCGACCTACAAGTGGCTCAAGGCCCAGGCGAAGAAGGCTGGCGCGGTGATCACCGGCAGCGTGATCATCCAGGCCGCCGATGGCAGCCACCGCAACCGCCTGCTGTGGGCGCGTCCGGACGGCGAGATCCTGCACTACGACAAGCGCCATCTGTTCCGCATGGCCGGCGAGCACAAGCACTACACCCCTGGCGAGCGTCAGGTGCAGTTCGAGCTCAAGGGCTGGCGCATTCGCCCGTTGATCTGCTACGACCTGCGCTTCCCGGTGTGGAGCCGCGATGCCCAGGACACCGACCTGCTGCTGTACACAGCCAACTGGCCGGCGGCGCGGCGCATGCACTGGAACCGCCTGTTGCCGGCGCGGGGGATCGAGAACCTGTGCTTCGTGGCGGCGGTGAACCGGGTCGGCACCGATGGCAAGGGCTTTGCCTATTCTGGTGACAGCCAGGTACTGGACTTCCAGGGCGAGAGCCTGCTGAGCGCGGGGGAAGCCGACGGGGTGTTTACCGTGGTGCTGCGGGCGGCGGAACTGGCGGCGTACCGCGCACGGTTCCCGGCCAACCTGGATGCCGATACCTTCGAATTGCACTAAGACGCCACCGGCTCTCTGTGGGAGCGGCCTTGCGTCGCGATGGGCCGCATAGCGGCCCCAGCAACTTTGAATGTTTTCAATATCCTGGGGCTGCTTCGCAGCCCATCGCGACGCAAGGCCGCTCCCCCAGGGGCTGAGTCGTCAGCTCAGGTGTGATTCAGTACACATCCCGCCGGTACCGCCCATCCTCGACCAGCTGCTGCACGGCGGCTTCGCCGAGGATCCCTTGCAACGCCGCGTCTACCCCGGCCGCCATGCCTTGCAGGCTGCCGCAGACATACACACAGGCGCCATCCTCGATCCAGCGCTTGAGCTCGGCGGCCTGCTGCAGCAGCACATCCTGCACATAGACTTTTTCCGCCTGGTCCCGCGAGAACGCCAGGTCCAGCCGTTGCAGATCGCCCTTGCGCTGCCAGTCTTGCAGTTCGTCGCCACACAGCAGGTCGTGGGCTCGGTTGCGTTCGCCGAACAGCAGCCAGTTGCGCTGCTCACCGGCGACGATGCGTGCCTTGAGCAGGCTGCGCAGGCCCGCCAGGCCGGTGCCGTTGCCGATCAGCACCATGGGGGCCGAGTCCGCTGGCAGATGGAAGCCGCTGTTGCGGCGCAGGCGCCCACTGGCGGTTCCCTGCAATGGCAAGTGCTCGGTTAGCCAACCGGAGCCCAGGCCCAATGTGCCATCGGCGTGGCGCTCCTGGCGCACGATCAGCTCCAGCACGCCATCGCTGGCGATGGAGGCGATCGAGTAGTCGCGAGCGGCCAGCGGGATCAGTGCGTCGACCAGTGCCTGCGCGTGCAGGCCGATCAGATGTTCGCGGCTGGTCGGCAGCTGGCGGCTGGCCAACGCCTGGACCAGGGTCTCCTGCAAACCGTCCAGCTGCACCGGGCTTTGCGGGTCGAGGCCCAGACCTGCGAGCAGGGCATCGACACGTGGCTGGCCGTGGCGCGGCAGGATCTCGATCAGGTCGCCTGCCTCCCATGCGCCAGGCGTCTCGGCCTGCAGGCCAAGCAAGTACACCGGCGCGCCCTGGCTGCCCGGATTGAGCAAATCACGGCGCAGCAGGCGCCAGTTGCCGAAGCTCGGCGGCTGCCAGGCGGCGACCGGGTGCGCACCCGTCAGTTGCGCCAGTTCCTGTTGCCATAGCTGCAAGGCTGCAGGGTCGGCGTTGTCCACTTCCACCGGGCTGAAGGCGCTGGTGGCGCCGCGCTCGGCGAGCCAGGCCTGCAGACGACGGGCGAAGCCGCAGAAGTGCGGGTACTGGCGGTCGCCCAGAGCGAGCACGGCATAGTCCAGATGCTCCAGCGCCCAGGGCTGGCCGAGCACCTTGCGCTCGAAGCCACGGGCACTGTCGGGTGCTTCGCCGTCGCCAAAGGTGCTGACCACGAACAGCGCGCGATTGGCCTGGCGCAGTTCGGGCTCGCCCAGGTCGGCCAGCGGCCGCACCTGCACGGGCACGCCGGCGGCTTGCAGTTGCCCGGCGCTCTGCCAGGCCAACTGTTCGGCGAAACCGCTCTGGCTGGCGAAGCCGATCAACCAGCTGTCGCGGCTGTCGATGGCAGCACCCACTGCGCCGCGGGCGGCGCGAACCTGGCGCTTCTTGCGTCGGCGGTCGAGGTACAGCAGCCAGCCAGTGACGAAGAACAGTGGCATGGTCAGGCTGGCGATGGTGACGATGATCCGCCCCGGCAGGCCGAAGTAGCTGCCCACATGCAGCGCGTAGACGCTCTGCAGCAGCTGGGCCTTGAACGACTTGTCGGTGTAGCGTTCGTGACGCTTGATCTGGCCGTTGGCCGGATCGAGGGTCAGGGTATTCAAGGCGCGCTCATGGTCGGCGCCCTGCAACAGGTAGAACAGGGTCGCCGGTTGTCCGCCCGCTGGTGGCAGACGCAGGTTGTAGGTGGCCAGACCCGGGCCGGCGGCCTCCTTGAGGTTGCTCCAGATGGCGTCATAGTCCACCAGCAGTGGTGGGGCGTTGTTGTCCACCTTGGGTGGACCATGACGGCCGCCACGGCCTTCGCCACGCTTCTGCTCGCCGGCGGCGGGCTGGTCGGCCAGCAGGGCGTTCAGGCCCTGGCGGTACCACTCGTAGGACCAGAACAACCCGGTCAGGGCGAACAGCAGGTAGAACAGCAGGCACCAGGTGCCGAACACCGCGTGCAGGTCCCAGTTGAACGCGCGACCTTTCTTCGCCCAGTCCAGGGTCAGCCAGGTCCGCCAGTTCAGCGCCTTGCGCGGCCAGCGCAGGTACAGGCCGGACAGGCAGAAGAAGATCAGCATCAGGGTGCAGGCGCCGGTGATCTGCCGGCCCGTATCGCCCATGGCCAGGAAGCGGTGCAGATTGAGCACGAAGTTGAAGAAGCCCAGGCCGGCCACCTCGCCCTTGAGCTCGCCGGTATACGGATCGGCATAACGCAGCTCGCCGCGGCGTTCGCCGGGGGCGGGCGTGAAGAAGATCCGCGCGGCGTTGCCTTCACGGGTGTCGACCCAGAGCATGGAGATCTTGTCGCCTTGCGCGGCCTCGACCCGGCGCACCAGTTCGGCCGGCGGCAGCACGCCTTCCTGGCGCACCTCGACCTTGAGCACCTCGGTATTGAATGCGCGCAGCAGTTCCTCCTGGAACGACCAGATGGCACCGGTGATGCCCATCAGCGCCAGCACCAGGCCAGCGGTGATGCCAAAGAACCAGTGCAATTGGAACAGCGTCTTCTTCACCACATCGATCACCTTGTCAAACCGCCGCAGACCGCGCGGCACGCATTATGCCTTGATACGCAAACGCCCCGTTCACGGGAATGAACGGGGCGGGTGTCCTGTGCCCGCGAAGCGGCCGGTGCAGGCGCCGCTTACATCAGAAATGCACGCTGGTGGTCAGCAACGCGGTCCGTCCCGCCGCCTGGTTGGCGAAATGGGTGGAGAACGCCTTGTCGTAGTAGACCTCGTTGGTGAGGTTCTGCACGTTCAGTTGCAGGTCGATGTTCTTGGTCAGCTTGTAGGCGGCCATGGCGTCGTAGCGCACGTAGCTGTCGACCATGGTGGTGTTGGCCACGCTGCCATAGACATCGTCCACGTAGAAGGCGCCGCCACCGACGGTGAACTTCGGCGTGACCTGGTAGGTGGTCCACAGGCTGGCGCTGTTGTTCGGCGTGTTCGGCAACTGGTTGCCGTCGTTGACCTTGCCCAGTGCGCCGCCGTCGATCTGGCGGGCCTGCATGTAGGTGTAGCCGGCGAACACCTGCCATTTCTCGGTGATCTTGCCGCTGGCCGACAGCTCGATGCCCTGCACGCGGGTCTCGCCGACGTTCTCGTAGGTGGTGGTACCGACCTGCACCCGAGCGTTTTCCTTCTCGGTGCGGAACAGCGCGGCGGTCAGGGCCAGGCGCTCGTCGAGCAGGTCCCACTTGGTGCCGATCTCGTAGTTGGTGGTTTCTTCCGGCTCCATGTCGCTGCTGAGCAGGTTGCCGGCGCGGTCGGTGGTGTTCGGCAGCGCGTTGCCTTCCATGCCTTCGCCGAGCAGCGCTCCGGGTGGCGTGGCGGAGGTGGCGTAGGACACGTAGATGCTGCCGTTGTCCGCCGGCTTCCATACCAGGCCCAGCTGGCCGGTGATGAACTCGCTGGTGTCCTTGCCCTTGGCGGCGATGCCCTTGCTGTTCACCGAAGTGCTGCCATCGGCGTTGTAGCCGCGGTACTCGGTGTCGAAGTGGTCATAGCGCAGGCCCATGTTCAGCAGCCACTGGGGCGTCAGCTCCAGGGTGTCGAACACGTACAGGGCGCGAGTGTTGCTCTTGGTGTCGGTGCCGGCGTAGTTGCGCGAGATGGCGCCGTTCCACGGATCGTCCGGGTTCGGGTTGCCGAGCGAGGTGCAGTTGTAGCCGCTGCTGGCGCCGATCATGCCGGGGGTGCAGGTGCTGGAGGTCGCGCCACCGGTGTTGGTGTCGACGTTGTAGCTGGAGCGCTTGCTTTCTTCGCGGCTCAGTTCGATGCCGGTGGAGAAGCTGTTCTTCAGGCCACCCAGGTAGAACTCGCCGAACAGGTCGGTCTGGTTGGTGGTGGTGGCGGTATTGCCGACACGGGTGTTGGCGCGGCGCCAGACGCTGCCGTTGTTGACGTTGCCCTTGCTGTCGTCGGGCTGGGTCAGGATGTAGTCCTGCATGCTGTTGCCGTGACGCAGGGTGTTCTTGACGGTCAGCGAGTCGCTCAGGTCGTGCTCGATGGCGAAGGTGGCGATGTCCACCCGGGTCTTGCGGAAGTCGCGACCGGTCAGGCCGTAGAAGTTGTCGTGATCACCGCCTGCGTATGGCTTGCTCGGGTCGGCGGAGGTGCGGTTGCCGGTGCCGCCGGTCGGCACGGTGTAGGGGATCCCCGCGTCCGGCAGGTCGTCGCTTTCCAGGTGGTAGTAGTCGAGGTTGACGCGGGTCGGCGTGCCCAGGCCGAAGGCCAGGGACGGGGCGATGCCCCAGCGGTCGTAGTTGACCTTGTCGCGACCGGCGACGTTGCTCTCGTGGGTCATCAGGTTGAGGCGCCCGGCCACGGTGTCGCTGAACTGGTAGTTGCCATCGAAGGTGTAGCGCTGGGTCTGGTCGCTGCCCCAGGTCCAGGCGCCATCGAGCGAGTTGCCCAGGTGCGCGCGCTTGCTCACCAGGTTGATGGTGCCGCCCGCCGCGCCGCGGCCACCGATGGCCGAGTTGGGGCCCTTGGCCACTTCGACCGACTCGATGGCGAAGATTTCGCGGGTCTGGGCGCCGGTGTCGCGCACGCCGTCCAGGTAGGTGTCGCCCTGGGCGTCGAAGCCGCGGATGAACGGGCGGTCGCCTTGCGGGTTGCCGCCTTCGCCGGCGCCGAAGGTGATGCCGGGCACGGTGCGCAGGGCATCCTGCAGGTTCAGGGCGTTGGTGTCCTTGATCACCTGCTGCGGGATCACGGTGACCGAGCGCGGGGTGTCCACCAGCGGCGCGGTGTACTTCTGCGAGGCGGCCTTCTCGACCTTGTAGTCGGTGCTGGACTGCTCGGCCTTGCCGTTGACGCTGGTGGCGTCGAGGGTGATGGCAGCACTGGCGGCAGGATCGGCGGCATAGGCGGAAGTGGCGGTGATCGCCATGCCGATGGCGGAGGCGAGCAGACGTGGTGAACTCACAGCAGATGGCACGTGACGCATTGTTATTGACCTTCCCCAAGGTATGAAGGCCGCGGATCATAATGTAAGTGATTGTAACGAACAATTGAGAAGCGTTACCATTCGCCAGAAATTTACATTCTTTACAATTTTACCTTACGGTTTTTCCGGTCTCATTCGTCGTGCTCCACTGATGGGGGGTTGTGGTGAGTAAAAGGGAATCAATATCATTGTCTCCCCACTTCGCACCAGGTGCCGCCATGCTGCTTCATATCCCCGGTCTGTTCGACGCCGATGAAATCTCGCGCATCCGCCAGGCCCTGGAGCAGGCCGACTGGGCCGACGGCAAGATCACGGCCGGGTATCAGTCGGCCAAGGCCAAGCACAACCTGCAGCTACCCGAGGGCCACGCGCTGGCCAAGGAGATCGGCGACGCGTTGATCGAGCGGCTGTGGCGCAACCCGCTGTTCATGTCGGCGGCCCTGCCACACAAGGTGTTTCCACCACTGGTCAACTGCTACCGCGAAGGGGGCAATTTCGATTTCCACATCGACAATGCCTTGCGCCAGCCCAAGGGCAGCCCTGAGCGCATACGCACCGACCTGTCCTCGACCCTGTTTCTCAGCGACCCGGACAGCTACGACGGCGGGGAGCTGGTGATCCAGGACACTTACGGCGTGCAGCAGGTCAAGCTGGCGGCCGGTGACATGGTGCTGTACCCGGGGAGCAGCCTGCACAAGGTCAATCCGGTCACGCGTGGCGCGCGCTACGCGGCGTTCTTCTGGACTCAGAGCCTGGTGCGCGAGGACAGCCAGCGCACCTTGCTGTTCGAGATGGATAATGCCATCCGCCAGCTCACCGCCGATGTGCCGGAGCATCCCTCGCTGCTGCAGCTGACCGGCACCTACCACAACCTGCTGCGCCGCTGGGCCGAGGTCTGAGCCATGTCCTATCAGTTGCGTCGTGAGCAAGCGGTGGATGTGGCCGGGCTGCGGGCGATGCTCGAGCACAGTCCGGGCCAGGCCGCCCAGGCGATCCTGGCGGCCGCGGGGCAGGGTGTGGTCGAAGCGCAGCTGTTGTTGGGGCAGATCCTGTTGGATGGCCGCGGTATCGAAGAAGATGCCACTGTCGCCCGCCGCTGGTTCTCGATCGCCGCGCAGCAGGGCAGCGCCATGGCCCACAACATGCTCGGCCGTTGTCTGGAGCATGGCTGGGGTGGCGACGCGAACCCGACAGAGGCGGCCATTCACTACGCGCGGGCAGCTGACGCGGGTCTCGACTGGGGCATGTACAACCTGGGCAATCTGCTGGCCACCGGGCGCGGGGTGCCAGCCAGCCAGGCGCAGGCCTTGGCGTGCTATGAGAAGGCCGCGCAGTTGGGGCATGCGAAGTCGATGAACCTGTATGGGCGTTACCTGGAGCAAGGGATCGCCACCGCTGCCAGTCCAGTGCGGGCCGTGCGCTGGTATCGCCGTTCGGCGCAAGCGGGGGATTTTCGGGGGATGTTCAGCCTGGCGATGGTGCTGGTGGAGCGTGGCTCGCTGGCGGAGGCCTGCCTTTGGCTGGATAGGGCGCGGGTAGAGGGCAACCTGGCGTTCTTACGTAGCAGCGTGGCCGCGCTGTTGGCTGCCGGGCCGTTGTTGTCGGACCAGGCAGCCAGCTTCATGAAGGAAATTGCCCTACGGGGGAACGCATTGTCTGCTTGAGCGGCTGGCAAGGTATGAAAACCCGAGTGTTCCCTGCGCGTACATGAACAACAGCATGCGCGTGCTCAAACGCCTTCACCTCTTGTAGCGCTGCATCGGCATCGCGGGATGCGGCTATGTGCCGTGCCTGTCAAAAGCGCTCGGAGGCAACGTTCCGTATCGAATCCTTGTATTGGAAGTTGCGCCTTCCTGTTGTGGGAAAAGTGACTGTTGATAGAGGGAAATTATTCGGGATTTTCCAGTGGTACAAGGCTGTTCATACTTCAAATGTCGCCGCGTCTGAAGTCAGAGTCACGTGGATGTGGCTTTGCAAGGCGGCGTTATCAATTTGATGTGTAGGAGTATCCGCCATGGAAACAAACAAATCGCAGATATTCACCGCCGATCTCTATGCCCTGGACAAGTCTGACAGACCTGTTCCAGTGATGGTGATTACTGGCACCCTGAGCCTGCTACCAGACCTGACAGGTTGGTTGGTTTTGCCTGAGAGCGAATATAACTATTTCACCACGAAGATGCAGTTGAGGGTCCATATTATTGATAATTACAGGGAGTACTTGACCGCTCATGTGGTGTGCAACACAGATTACATGGGCTACAAGGATGATTTGCTCTCGATAAACGTGAATGGCTGGGTCAAGCTGTTCAGCGATATGTTCGTGGGTGCAGAAGATTCGCATGAAAATATATGGAAGCTTGTTCATACCGGTGAGGTGTATGAAGGCTTCGGTGTGCGTCAGAGCATATTTCATCTGAAGAGCGAAGTGCGTGATGGTTTTGTGCAGATTGAAAAAAGCGGGGCACTGGAATATTTGCGTCAGGTCACGGACGGAAAACCTACCCGGTTTATCTTGAAGTAACACAGTCATTTGTTCACGGCTTGGGGAAAAGTGTCCTGGTTATACGGCAGCAGCGCCCTCGATAAGGTGGTGCGTAATCATTGGTTGCCGTAATCCAGGAGCATGTGCATGAATGAGGCGATTTATAAAAAACGGCTGCAGGGACGCCTGTCCTGTGAACTGGAGGGTAGGGTATGGCCTGTGTGCTTCAACCAGCGTGGCTACCTCGAGGTGATTCGCAGGCATGTCGAGCCCGAACGGTTTCAGATCGGCATGCTCGCACATCCGCTGATTGGCGGCGGCATCGCCTTCGAGTTCCGCTCTGCGGCGGGTCGTCAACTGGTCGTTGGCAAGCACGATGGCCTGACCGAGGCTGCCGAGCCGAGACCCGTGCCGGGTCCTGCGCTGCGCATTCACAGTTACGGCAATCTGGGGGCGGACTTCCCCAATCAGTATTACGTCAAGCTGCAGTCGCTGGATTCGCGTTGGGTCGCCGTCAGCGGTCGGCGCAAGAAGAGCCGTGACTGGGAGTGGTTCTCCATGAGCCCGCCACGGCAGGTGCCGATCACTATCGCCGAGCGTGAAAGCGGCATCCTGCGCTTGCTGGAACCTGACTTTGCCAAGGCGAGCACATTCACCTTGGAGTTGCTCACGCAGTACTCGGTCGAAGCCTGATGCACGGAAAAAAGAAAGGGGCTTGCGCCCCTTTCTTCGTTACAGGTAGTAGGCCTTCAACGGTGGGAACCCGTTGAACTCCACCGCGCTGTAGCTGGTGGTGTAGGCGCCGGTGGACAGCCAGTACAGACGGTCGCCGATGGCCAGGTTCAGCGGCAGGCCGTACTTGTAGTGCTCGTACATGATGTCGGCGCTGTCGCAGGTCGGGCCGGCGATCACCACTTCCTCGGTCTCGCCTTTCTTCTCGGTCCAGATCGGGAACTTGATCGACTCGTCCATGGTTTCGATCAGGCCGGAGAACTTGCCCACGTCGGTATAGATCCAGCGCTCGACCGCGGTGCGCGACTTGCGCGCCACCAGCACCACTTCGCTGACCAGGATGCCGGCGTTGGCGATCAGCGAACGGCCCGGCTCGAGGATGATTTCCGGCAGGTCGTCGCCGAAGTCTTCCTTGAGGAAGCGAATGATCTCTTCGGCGTAGGTTTCCAGGCTGTTGGTGCGGGTGATGTAGTTGGCCGGGAAGCCGCCGCCCATGTTGATCAGTTTCAGCTCGATGCCGTCTTCTTCCTTCAGGCGCTCGAAGATCACCTTGACCTTGGCGATGGCCGCGTCCCACACGCTGATGTCGCGCTGCTGGGAACCGACGTGGAAGGAGATGCCATAAGGCACCAGGCCCAGGTCGCGGGCGAGGATCAGCAGGTCCATGGCCATGTCGGTCTGGCAGCCGAATTTGCGCGACAGCGGCCAGTCGGCGGTGGTGGAGCCTTCGGTGAGGATGCGCACGTAGACCTTCGAGCCCGGCGCGGCCTTGGCGATGTTGCGCAGGTCGGCTTCGGAGTCGGTGGCGTACAGGCGCACGCCCTTCTCGTAGAAGTAGCGGATGTCCTTGGACTTCTTGATGGTGTTGCCGTAGCTGATGCGGTCGGCGCTGACGCCACGGCCCAGCACCTTGTCCAACTCGTAGATCGAGGCGATGTCGAAGCTCGAGCCCTTCTCTTTCAGCAGGTCGATGATCTCGACCGCCGGGTTGGCCTTGACCGCGTAGTAGACCTTGGCGAACTCGAAACCGGCGCGCAGGTCATCGTAGGCCTGGCTGATCATCTGGGTATCGATGAGTACGAACGGGGTTTCCTGCTTGTCGGCGAACGCCTTCATCTTCTGGAAGGTGTCGCGTGCGAAATAGTCTTCGACCTGGATCGACATGCTCAAGGGCTCCATGGGCAAACTGAAAAGGTAAGTGGCTGCAAACTGAACGTCCTCCGTATCCCCACTTTGGTTCGCCTACTTCCCAAGGCATGTCGCCGAAAGCAAAAAGGTCAACCGGACGTGGAGCGGGTGACCTTGCTGTCTCGTCGTCAGTACTTGAGCCGGATGGATCGTTTCCAGCATGGACGTTCGGCGCGCACTTTAGGGCGTGAAACCGGCAATATCAACAGGCAATCCCGGGGCGTTACGCGGGGTTTGCCGCCCTGTCACCGTAATAACCGACTGATGTGACCGGTGGATGTTCCCTGGCAGCCCGCAAGCGTAAAAAATTGTGGAATAGGTGGCGATCTGGTGGTGATCGGCTGAGAGCTCCGTTCTTTGCATGATGGCTTGAGTTTCACCGCGAAAGGCTTGATCTACGTGGAAGTGACCGCTGGTCGGTTATAGCCGCCTGCACCAGCAAGCGTCGTGAGTGTTCATATTTATGGCCACATCGAAAGCGCAGATTTTCCAGATGAAATAACGATAATTTTTCGTTTGGCGCGATGCATTTTCCGGCCTTGTCGTCATCGGGAGAGGGTCAGGCTATCGGATCCAGGCGCGAAACTGGCGCGACGGTGGAAAGGACTCACGCTGAAAGCGCAGCAGCGAAGCGCGCACAGTGGGCGGATCACCCTATCCACGAGAGCAATCACCATGCGTTATGTACAGGAACGTTCCTTCCTTGCCACGCTGACGTCCGTCACCCCAGGTTATGAAGGACCACTCGATTCGGTCGAAGGGGTTCCACTGGAACGCCGCAACAACTGGCTGACCATCGCGCCGCCCGGCAGTGTCGAAACGCAGCAGCGTTTCTGGTTCGGCTATTTCCAAGGAAGCGACGCCGGGTATCAGATCCGCACTGTCGAGTCCGGGCCAGGTGGATCGCATTACGCGATCTGGGACCTGAATATCGGCAACGCCATCGGTTTCTACCTGAAGAGCAAGAAGCCGATCCTGTGGCGGGTGCGAGTCGACGATGCCAAGTTGCAACGGCCTGAGCTGCGTACCTACGGAAACGTCACGCTGGCCGCGCCGAGCCGGGCCATGGTGGGGGTGGCCAACCGCTCCCCCTGGGACGATCACTATGTGGGCGTGAACAGGCCGAACCTGTTGCACCTGCGCATGGAGGTGCTGCAGGTCGACTGCCAAGTGTTCGATGCTTATGACCAGTTTCGCAGGCGCTGAGCGAGGCGCCGGGTTGGACCTGCGTGCCGGCCGTTGAAGGAAGGGAGCCTTGTCCTTCTCGACGGTCATTGCTGTCGTTGATGAGAAACATTACTATTCGCGACCTCATCCTGCCTCCCTGACGAACCTACCGTGTCCGGACACAAAGGCTTCCTCGACCACTACCATGAGCTGATCGGCACCTGGACGCGCAAGCTGCGCAGTCGTCAGCAGGCCGAGGACCTCACCCACGATGCCTTCGTCCGGGTGCTGGAGAACCCGCGCGAACAGGTCGAGCAGCCGCGTGCCTATCTGCACCAGACGGCTCGCAACATCGCCGTCGATGGCTATCGCCGCGAAGACCGTCGCCAGGCCATCGAGCTGGACGTGTTCGATGAAAGCACGGCGGGCGGCGATGATCCCGAAGCCTATGTGCATGCCCTGGAGCTGGCTGACAGCGTCGAGCGGGCGCTGGCCGAATTGCCGCTCAACTGCCGCCGGGTGTTCATCTGGCAGAAGCTCGAGGGTCTGACCCAGGCCGAGATCGCCGAGCGCATGGGTTTGACCAAGAACATGGTCGAAAAGTATATGATCCGCACGCTCCGACATCTGCGTGAGCACTTGGATGTGTCGGCCAGATGAGTCAGGAGACCCCCTCGATGAAACAGCACGTGCCCGATCCCGTCGGCGAGCAGGCGGCCATGTGGTTCGCCCGGCTCCAGGACGCGCCACAGGACACTGCCTTGCGCGCTTCACTGCAGCAGTGGCTGGCGCAGCATCCACGGCACGGTGAAGAGTACGCGCGGCTGGAGCAGCTGTGGCGCGCCGTGGATTTCGTCCCTCGACAACGGCTCGAGGCCCTGTGCCAACCGGAACCGGTGCGTCAGCTGCCCCGTCGTCGTCTGCTGCGCCAGGCGCTGGCGGCTGGCGTGACCGTCGTCGCACTGGGCCTTGGCTGGACGGGTTGGCAGTATCGGCAGCTCAATTATCAGGACACGCTGAGCACCGTTCTGGGTGAGCGACGCCAGGTCGAGTTGCCGGACGGTTCGCGGCTCGAGCTCAACAGTTCCACCCAGGTTCAGTTGATGTTCTCCCCAGGACAGCGCCATGTGCGCCTGAGCCAGGGCGAGGCGATGTTCATCGTCGCCCATGACAGCGGCCGGCCATTCGTGGTGAGCACTGCCCAAGGCGAGGTCACGGTGACCGGCACCCGCTTCGATGTGCGCCAGGACCCGAACAGCACCCGTGTTTCGGTGGAGCAGGGCTCGGTGCGGGTGCAAGGGGCGGCCGAGTCGCTGGCGCAACTTGGCGCGGGCCAGGGTTCGCATATCGACGCCCAGGGCAAGGTCGCCGCGCCCTATGCCATCGATGCCAACGCCGTGACCGCCTGGCGCCGGGGCAAGCTGGTGTTCGACGACGCCCCGCTCAGCGAGGTGGTGGCCGAGGTTTCGCGCTATCGTGCCCGACCGTTGCACGTGGCGCCGGGTAAAGTGGCCGGCCTGCGTCTGTCCAGCACCTTCAGCACGGACGACCCCGACGCTCTGCTGCGAGCCTTGCCGAGCATCTTGCCGGTAGCGGTGAAGCAGCGTGCGGACGGCTCCAGCGAAATTGTCGCGAAATAGATTCAGGTTTTTTTCCGCCCGTTCGTCTTCCCCGCCAGCTGCAACTGCCAAGCATTTCCATTTGCATGCGGTTGGCGTTTATCCCGACTCTCAGGACCCTTCGAAGACGTGAACAACAATAAGCCCCTTCTCCAGCTGCGCCGTCTGGCGCTGGCCCTGGCGGTCACTGCCGCCGCAGGCAACAGTTACGCCGATGGCATTCAGATCCAGGCCCAGCCGTTGGCGGGCGCCCTCAAGCACCTTGGCCAGCAGACCAACCTGCAGCTGTTCTTCAGCCCCGAGCTGGTAGCCGGCAAGCAGGCCCCGGCGGTGTCCGGCAACCTGGCGCCGGAGCAGGCCCTGCAGCAGTTGCTGCAAGGCAGTGGGCTGACCTTCGAGCAGTCGGCGGACACGGTGGTGGTCAAGCCGGTCCAGGCCGCCGGTACGCTCACCACCGGCAGCCTGGAGCTGGCGCCCACCGACGTGAAGGTGGTCGGTGACTGGCTGGGCGATGCCGAGCAGAGCGTGGTGCAGAATCACCCGGGCGCGCGCACCGTGGTGCGCCGCGAGGCGATGGTGGAGCAGGGCGCGATGAACGTGCGCGACGTGCTGCGTGGCATCCCTGGCGTGCAGGTGCAGGACTCCAATGGCACCGGTGGCAGCGACCTGTCGCTGAACGTCGGCGTGCGTGGCCTGACGTCGCGCCTGTCGCCGCGCTCGACCGTGCTGATCGACGGCATTCCGGCGGCATTCGCGCCCTATGGTCAGCCGCAGCTGTCGATGGCGCCGATCTCTTCGGGCAACCTCGACAGCATCGACGTGGTACGCGGTGCTGGTTCCGTGCGCTATGGCCCGCAGAACGTCGGCGGGGTGATCAACTTCGTCACCCGGGCCATCCCCGAGAAAGCCACCGGCGAGTTGTCCACCACCTTGGAGACCTCGCGCCATGGCGGCTGGAAGCATTCCGAGTCGGCCTTCGTCGGCGGCACCGCCGACAACGGCATGGGCGTCGCGTTGCTGTATACCGGCGTGAACGGCGATGGCTACCGCAGCAGCAACAACGACAACGACATCGACGATGTGATGCTCAAGACCCACTGGGCGCCCACCGATGTCGACGAATTCTGGCTCAACTTCCACTACTACGACGGTCGCGCCGACATGCCCGGTGGCCTGACCCAGGCGCAGTACGACCACGACCCCTTCCAGTCGGTGCGCGACTACGACTACTTCAGTGGCCGGCGCAAGGACGTCTCGTTCAAGTGGCAGCGGCAGATCGACGACGCCACCCAGTTCGAGGTGCTGACCTACTACACCGACAGCTTCCGCGGCAGCGCCATCGCCGCCCGCGACATGAAGACCTTGTCGTCGTATCCGCGCAACTACCACACCTTCGCCATCGAGCCGCGGCTGTCGCGGATCTTCTTCGTCGGCCCGACCACCCAGGAAGTCAGCGTCGGCTACCGCTACCTGAAGGAAGCCATGCGCGAGCAGTCCACGCGCCTGGCCCTGATCGACAATGTGCCGACCGTGACCCCGACTTCCGACGGCCACGTGTTCCAGGACCGCAGCGGTGGTACCGAGGCCAGCGCCTACTACATCGACGACAAGATCGACGTAGGCAACTGGACCATCACCCCGGGCATTCGCTTCGAGCACATCAACACCGACTGGCGCGACCGCCCGGTGATGGACGCCAACTACCGTCCGGTGCCGGAGAAGAACCGCAGCATCACCAGCAACGAGCCGCTGCCGGCGTTGAGCGTGATGTATCACATGTCCGATGCGTGGAAACTGTTCGCCAACTACGAGACCTCGTTCGGCAGCCTGCAGTACTTCCAGCTCGGCCAGGGCGGCGTCGGCGACAGCACCGCCAACGGCCTGGAGCCGGAGAAGGCCAAGACCTACGAGATCGGCACGCGTTATGACAACGGCAACTGGGCCGGCGAGCTGACCGCCTTCTACATCGACTTCGACGACGAGCTGCAGTACATCAGCAACGATGTCGGCTGGACCAACCTCGGCGCGACCAAGCACCAGGGCATCGAGGCTTCGGCGCGCTATGACCTGTCCGGCCTCGATCCGCGCCTGCAGGGGCTGTCGGTGAATGCCGGCTACACCTACACCCGCGCCACCTATGAAGGCGAGATCCCCGGCTTCAAGGGCCGCGACCTGCCGTTCTACTCACGTCAGGTGGCCACCGCCGGGTTGCGCTACGAGATCAACCACTGGACCTGGAATCTGGATGCCTACGCTCAGTCCAAGCAGCGCGCGCCGGGTACCGGGATGAACGCCAACGGCAGCTTCAACGGCAACTACATCACCGAGCCGAGCGCCGACGGGCAATATGGCGACATTCCGGGCTACGTGACCTGGCATGCCCGTGGTGGCTATGCGTTCGGGCCGCAGTTGTCGAACCTGAAGCTGGCGGCGGGGGTGAAGAACCTCTTCGACAAGCAGTACTTCACCCGTTCCAGCGACAACAATGCCGGGATCTATGTGGGTGAGCCGCGTACCTTCTATCTACAGGCCAGCGTAGGGTTCTGATTCGAGATTGCCGGGGGCGCTTTGCGCCCCTTTCCGACCGGTCCGACGCCTCGGCAAGGCCGCTCCCACAGGTACAGCATCAGCCTCCAGGCCGGCGCAGTACCTGTGGGAGCGGCCTTGTGTCGCGATGGGCCGCACAGCGGCCCCGGCGTTCTATCAGGAGGCCACTGCCTCGGCAGGCGACACGATACTGGTCTTCGCCCCCCGCGAGCGCCCGGAACTCAGGTACGCCGCGATCGATTCCTGCGTCACCTCACCCAGGAACACCTGCTCGGCATCCAGCACCGGCAACCACGCCCGGTTGAACTCGTACATCCGCGACAGCAGGATGCGCAGGTGCTCGTCATGCGCCGCGGTGGCATTGAACGGCCGCAGGAAATCCCCGCACGTCCCCTGCTGGCGGTGCATGTCGCGCCGACGCACATAGCCCAGCGCCTTGTTCTGCCCATCGGTGACCACCACGTAGCGGCGGTCATGCTCGTCCAGCAGTTCCAGCGCGTCGCTCACCGCCGTTTCCGGGCTCACCGACGGTGCGTTGTCCGCCGCATCCTCGGCGCGTACCAGCAGCAGGCGCTTGAGCGTGCTGTCCTGGCCGACGAAGTTGCTGACGAAGTCATCCACCGGATGGGCCAGCAGGGTGTCCGGGTGATCGAGCTGCAGCAGCTTGCCGGCGCGGAAGATGGCGATCTTGTCGCCCAGCTTGATCGCTTCGTCGATGTCGTGGCTGACCATGATCACGGTCTTGTTCAGCGCGCGCTGCATCTCGAAGAACTCGTTCTGGATCATCTCGCGGTTGATCGGGTCGACCGCGCCGAACGGCTCGTCCATCAGCAGCACCGGCGCCTCGGCGGCCAGGGCGCGGATCACGCCGATACGCTGCTGCTGGCCGCCCGACAGTTCGCGCGGGTAGCGCTGCAGGTACTGCTTGGGTTCGAGCTTGATCATGCTCATCAGCTCGCGGGCCCGGTCGTGGCAACGCTGCTTGTTCCAGCCAAGCAGGCGCGGGACCACGGTGATGTTCTCTTCGATGGTCATGTTGGGGAACAGGCCGATCTGCTGGATCACGTAGCCGATGTGGCGGCGCAGGGTGACCTCGTCGAGGCCCGTGGTGTCTTCGCCGTTGATGAACACCTGGCCGGAGGTCGGGGTGATCAGGCGGTTGATCATCTTCAGCGTGGTGCTCTTGCCGCAGCCCGAGGGGCCGAGGAACACGCAGATTTCGCCTTCGTTGACGGTGAGGCTGACCGAGTCGACGGCTTTGACGTCCTTGCCGTTGACGTTGAAGGTCTTGCTGAGGTTCTTGAGTTCGATCATGAGCGCAGTCCTTCTGGAGTCAGGGCACGTTGCAGGGTTTGCAGCAGCAGGTCGGCGATGATCGCCAGCAGGCTGACCAGCATGGCGCCGACCAGCAGCATCGACATGTCGCTGCGGCTGATGGAGGTGAGGATGAGCACGCCCAGGCCGCCGGCGCCGATGGTGGCGGCGATGGTCATCACGCCGATGTTCATCACCACGGCGGTGCGCACGCCGGCGAGGATCACCGGCACGGCGATGGGCAGTTCGACCATGCGCAGGCGCTGGCCGAAGGTCATGCCGATGCCGCGCGCGGCTTCACGGATGCCGGGCTCGACGTTGGTCAGTGCCAGGTAGGTGTTGCGCAGGATCGGCAGCAATGAATAGAGGAACACGGCGGTGATCGCCGGCAGCGGGCCGAGGCCCTGGCCGAATTTCGAGTAGAACGGCAGCAGCAGGCCGAACAGGGCGATCGAGGGGATGGTCAGCAGTACGGTGGCGCTCGCTTGCAGGGGGCCGGCGAATACCGGGAAGCGGGTCATCAGGATCCCCAGCGGCACGCCGACGATGATCGCCAGGCCCACGGCGATGCCGACCAGGGTGATGTGCTGCCAGGTCAGCTGCAGGACCTGGGCCCAGTCCAGGTGGGCGAAGGTGTCGAGCAGGCTCATGGCTGTACCTCGCTGTGCAGTGGATGGTCACGCAGGAAGGCCGCGGCGACCACGGTCGGGCTCTGGTGCTCGACGTCGACCTTGGCGTTGAGCTGGCGCATGGTCTCGTCGTCGAGCTGCTCGGCCAGCGGCTTGAGCAGGGCGGCCAGTTGCGGGTTGGCGTCGAGCACCGCCTTGCGCAGCACGGGGGCGGCGGTGTAGTCGGGGAAGTAGTGCTTGTCGTCTTCCAGCAGCTTGAGGTCGAAGGCGCTCAGGCGGCCATCGGTGGTGTAGACCAGGCCGGCGAACACCTGGTTGTTGCGCATGGCGGTGTAGACCAGGCCGCCATCCATCTGGCGGATGTTGCGCCGGTCCAGTGGCAGGTCGTACATCTCGCGCAGGCCCACCAGGCCGTCGGGGCGGTTGGCGAACTCGGTGTCCAGGGCCACCAGGTGATTGCGGGTAGGTTCGGCGCGCAGCACCTGGTTGAGATCGCTGATGGTGTTGACCTGTGGGTAGGCCTCGGCGACCTGCTTGGGCAGGCCCAGGGCATAGGTGTTGCTGAACTTCGACGGGCTCAGCCAGACCAGGCCTTTTTTCGCGTCGAGAGCTTTGACCCGGGCGTAGGTGGCTGCGGCGTCGGGCATGCGCTCGTCGATATGGTTGTAGGACACCAGCGAGACGCCGGTGTATTCCCACATCAGGTCGAGCTGGCCGGTCTCTTGCGCCTGACGGGCGATATTGCTGCCCAGGCCGGTGGTCACACGTACGTCGAAGCCATTGGCGCGCAGGTGCTGGGCGGTGATTTCGGCGAGCACGGTCTGTTCGGTGAACACCCGGGCGCCGATGCGGATCAGCGGTTTCTCCGCCGCCTGGGCAAATCCTGCGAACAGCAGGGCCACGCCCAGGAACAAGGCGATTCTCTTCTTCATGGTTTCCCTCTTCTTATTGGGCCAGGCCACGTTCCAGCCAGCGCTTGCTGGAGAAACTCACCAGCGCGTCGAGCGCCAGGGCCAGCAGCGCCGTGCACGCGGCGCCCAGCAGCAGCTGCGGCTGGTTGTTCAGGGCGATCCCAGGGAAGATCAGGCTGCCCAGGCTGTTGGCGCCGATCAGGAACGCCAGCGGCGCGGTGCCCACGTTCAGCGCCAGGGCCACGCGCACACCGCCGACGATGATCGGCACGGCATTGGGCAGTTCCACTTGCCAGAGTTGCTGGCGCGGGGTCATGCCGATGCCGGTGGCGGCTTCCTTGAGCGAGGCGGGGACGTTTTTCAGGCCCTCGTAGGTGTTGCGCACGATGGGCAGGAGGGAGGCGAGGAACAGCGCGAAGATCGCGGGACCGGCGCCGATGCCCAGGATACTCAGGGCGATGGCCAGAACGGCCAGGGGGGGAATGGTGTTGCCAACGTTGAAGAACTGCATGAAGCGCTCGGCTTTGTCGACCCTGTGCGGTCGACTCAAGGCAATGCCGGCGGGGATGCCCACGGCCAGCGCCGCCGCCATCGAAGCCAGCACCAGGACCAGGTGCGCTTGCAGGTAGAACCCAAGATCGTCGCGATAACGCGCGATCGTGTCGATGCCGATCCAGTGGACCAGCAGGGCCAGGATGACGAGCACGGCGGCCCATCCCATCAGCCCTTTTCCGTAGCGTGCAGCCACAGGCGGACTCCTTTTTTTGTAGTCGGCGCTCGCACTCCCGTGTGGCCGGCCATTCCTGGCGGCGGGCAGTGTGGTCGCGAGTAGCAGCCCGATGCGAGGCATCAGGCCATGAGCCGAACCCCGTCAGGTTCGTGAAGCGGGTGAAACCAGCCCTGAACCGAAGCGGGTTGCAGGGGAGTGGACGTCTCCGTGGGCGTAAAGGTTCCCATCTGAGGCGGCATTTGGCCAGTGCTAATCACTGGTCGTTCATGAATTTGACGAGAAAAAACGGCGGGTTTAAGTGCTGCAGGCGTTGAAATAACTGCCCTGTGGCCATTTGTTGTGAAAGCGATTCTGCGCTGGATTGGTTGTGCTTGTTCTGGCCCTTTCGCGGGCAAGCCCGCTCCCACAGGTACTGCACAGGTTTCGGATGTGGTGCGTTACCTGGTGGGAGCGGGCTTGCCCGCGAAAGGGCCGGAACAGATGCCACTGGTTCAGCAGATTTTGGTCCAGGCCCAACTTCGGGTATGATACGGCCCCTTTTTTAATCCCCCAGTCAGGCGATTTCCCATGACCAACCAGGCCGCCGAAGTCGCGAAGCGCCGCACTTTCGCCATCATTTCCCACCCCGACGCCGGTAAGACCACCATCACCGAGAAGCTCCTGCTGATGGGCAAGGCGATCTCCGTCGCGGGTACCGTGAAGTCGCGCAAGTCCGACCGCCACGCCACCTCCGACTGGATGGAAATGGAGAAGCAGCGCGGTATCTCCATCACCACCTCGGTGATGCAGTTCCCCTACCGCGAGCACATGATCAACCTGCTCGACACCCCCGGCCACGAAGACTTCTCGGAAGATACCTACCGCACCCTGACCGCGGTGGACTCGGCGCTGATGGTGCTCGACGGCGGTAAAGGTGTAGAGCCGCGCACCATCGCCCTGATGGACGTGTGCCGCCTGCGCGACACGCCCATCGTCAGCTTCATCAACAAACTCGACCGCGATATCCGCGACCCGATCGAGCTGCTCGACGAAATCGAGGCGGTATTGAAGATCAAGGCCGCGCCGATCACCTGGCCGATCGGCTGCTACCGCGACTTCAAGGGCGTGTACCACCTCACCGGCGACTACATCATCGTCTACACCCCAGGCCACGGCCACGAGCGCACCGAAGCCAAGATCATCCAGAACCTGGACTCCGACGAGGCCCGTGCGCACCTGGGCGACCAGTACGACTCGTTCGTCGAGCAACTGGAGCTGGTGCAGGGTGCCTGCCACGAGTTCAACCAGGACGAGTTCATCAACGGCCAACTGACCCCGGTGTTCTTCGGTACCGCGCTTGGCAACTTCGGTGTCGACCACGTGCTCGACGCGGTCGTCGACTGGGCGCCGCGCCCGCTGGGCCGCGTGGCCCACGAGCGGACCGTCGAGCCCGTGGAAGAGAAGTTCACCGGCTTCGTGTTCAAGATCCAGGCGAACATGGACCCGAAACACCGCGACCGCATCGCCTTCATGCGCATCTGCTCGGGCAAGTACGAAAAAGGCATGAAGATGCGCCATGTGCGCCTGAACAAGGACCTGCGCATCGGCGATGCGCTGACCTTCTTCTCCTCCGAGCGCGAGCAGCTGGAAGAGGCCTACGCCGGCGACATCATCGGCCTGCACAACCATGGCACCATCCAGATCGGTGACACCTTCACCGAAGGCGAGGCGCTGGGCTTCACCGGTATTCCGCACTTCGCCCCGGAACTGTTCCGCCGCGTGCGCCTGAAGGACCCGCTGAAATCCAAGCAGCTGCGCCAGGGCCTGCAGCAGCTGGCCGAGGAGGGCGCCACCCAGGTGTTCTTCCCCGAGCGCAGCAACGACATCATCCTCGGCGCGGTCGGTGTGCTGCAGTTCGACGTGGTCGCCAGCCGCCTGAAGGAAGAGTACAAGGTCGAGTGCGCCTACGAGCCGATCACCGTATGGTCGGCGCGCTGGATCAGCTGCGACGACAAGAAGAAGCTCGAGGAATTCCAGAACAAGGCCATGGAGAACCTGGCCATCGACGGCGGCGGTCACCTGACCTACCTGGCCCCGACCCGGGTCAACCTGTCGCTGATGGAAGAGCGCTGGCCAGACATCAAGTTCCGCGCGACTCGCGAGCACCACTGATTCTGAAGGCCTGCACTTGACCCTGTAGGAGCGGCCTTGCCGAGGCGTCGGACCGGTCGGAAAGGGCCGCAAAGCGGCCCCAGCGATCTTTGATTAACATTGAATCCTGGGGCCGCTACGCAGCCCTTTCCGACCGGTCCGACGCCTCGGCAAGGCCGCTCCTACAGGGATCGCGTAATGCCCGCAATCAATTCCCTGCTTTTATGCTGGTCCAGATCCGCGTCCTGATCCGGTCGATCTTCGCCGGCATCGCCTCCAGGGCATACAGCTTGCCCATCACATCCGCGCTCGGGTAGATCATCGTGTTGCCCTTCATCGCCGGGTCCACCAGCGCATCGGCCTGCTGGTTGCCGTTGGCGTACTGCACGAAGTTGCTGATCCCCGCCATCACCTCAGGCTGCAGCAGGTAGTTCATGTAGGCGTACCCCGCCTTCTCGTTCGGCGCATCGGCCGGCATGGCGACCATGTCGAACCACATCGGCGCGCCTTCCTTCGGGATCGAGTAACCCACCTTCACCCCGTTCTTCGCTTCGTCGGCGCGGTTCTTCGCCTGCAGCACGTCGCCCGAGAACCCCACCACCATGCACACGTCGCCGTTGGCCAGGTCACCGGTGTACTTCGACGAGTGGAAGTAGCTGATGTATGGACGCACCTTCATCAGCAGCGCCTTGGCCTTGTCGTAGTCGGCCGGGTCCTGGCTGTGATGCGGCAAGCCCAGGTAGTGCAGGGCGATCGGCAGCAGCTCGGGACCGTTGTCGAGCACCGCCACGCCGCAGCTCTTGAGCTTGCCGATGTACTCGGGCTTGAAGAACAAGTCCCACGAATCGATGGGCGCGTTGTCGCCGAGCACCGCCTTGACCTTGTCGATGTTGTAGCCGATCCCGGTGCTGCCCCACAGGTAGGGGAAACCGTACTGGTTGCCCGGATCGTTCACCTCCAGCGCCTTGAGCAGCACCGGGTTGAGGTTCTTCCAGTTGGGCAGTTGCGCCTTGTCCAGCTTCTTCAGGGCCTTGCCCTGGATCTGTCGGGCCATGAAGTGGTTGGAAGGGAACACCACGTCGTAGCCGGAGTTGCCGGTCATCAGCTTGCCGTCGAGGGTTTCGTTGCTGTCGAAGACGTCATAGGTGGGGTTGATGCCGGTGGCCTGCTGAAAGTTCTTCAGGGTGTCCGGCGCGATGTAGCTCGACCAGTTGTAGATCTTTACCGAGTCGGCGGCACCGGCCACGCTGGCGGCCAGCATCAGGGGAGCGAGAAGGAGGGTACGCATGTCGGGGTTACCTTGCTTTGTCTGTTGTTATCGAAGGCAGGCGATCAGCGGATCAGAAAATCAGTACGTAGGTCTTGCGCACGGTCTCCTGGATATCCCAGGTGCCGAGGCTGTTGGCCGGTAGCATCAGTGCGTCTCCGGCTTCTATGACAAGTGGCTCGCCACCGTCGGGGGTGAAGGTGCAGCGGCCCTTGATGAAATGGCAGAACTCCTGTTGCACGATCTGCCGTCGCCAGCGCCCCGGGGTGCATTCCCAGATGCCGGTCTCGACGCCGTCGCTGCGTTCGACGCAGGTGACCGAGGTGACCGCGACCGGCTCGCCGAGGGGCACGGCGACCGGGTTGGAACTGTCCAGGATGGCGCTGTCGGTGTGCTTGAACTGGGTGATGCTCATGACCGGTGGATCCTGTGTGGTGATGAAGACGAATCAGTGCATGAAGCCTTCCATGAAGTCGGCCACGCCGCTGGCCAGGCGCCGCTGCCATGGGGCGCTGGCCGGGTTGGCGAGGGTCTGGTCCTCGTGGACGAAGCTCTGGATGATCGCGTTGTAGCCCAGCCAGCGGCACGGCTCGGGTGGCCAGCTGGCCAGGCTCGACAAGGGGCGGTTGTCGTGGACCCAGGGCTGGGCGGTCAGTTCGTTGTGCTGGCCGAGGATCAGCGCTGCCAGGGTGCGCCCGCCCAGGTTGGTGGCACCGACGCCTTCGCCGCCGTAGCCACCCGAGAGCGCGATGCCGCGCTGGCGATCGCAGAGCATGTGCGGGCGGAAGCGTCGAGCCATGCCCAGGTTGCCGCCCCAGGAATGGGTGATGCGTACGTGCCTGAGCTGCGGGAACAGCTCGCCGAACAGGTAGCGGCGCAGTTCGACCTCATTGTCGGTGAGGCTGAAGTCCTCACGCAGCCGACCACCGAAGCGGTAGCCGCCACGGGCGCCGAACACCAGGCGGTTGTCGGCGCTGCGTTGGCCATAGGTGACCTGGCGGCTGCTTTCGCTGAAGGCCTGGCCCTGGCTCAGGCCGATCGCTTCCCAGGTCGACTCCGGCAGCGGCTCGGTGGCCACCAGCAGGCTCTGTACCGGCAGCTGGTGACGGTCGAGCGGGGGCAGGCTGGCGGCGTAGCCTTCGACGGCAGGCACCACCCAGTGGCTGCGGATGCGCGCCAGCGGGGTGCGCACCTCGCCGGTCTGCCAGTCGATGGCCGGGGTGTTCTCGTAGATCGGCACGCCCATGGCCTCGACCGTCCGCGCCAGGCCACGCACCAGTCTGGCCGGCTGGATGGTGGCGACATGCGGGCTGTAGATGGCGCCGTAGGGGTTGCTCACCTTCAGCTGGGCATCGAGCTGTTCGGGCCGCAGCCAGCGGTAGTCGTCCTCGTTCATGCCCTGGCGGTAGAGATCGTCCAGCCAGGCGCGCAGGCTGCGCTCCTGTTCCGGGTAGCGCGCGGCGCAGTAAAGCACCCCGCCCTTGCGGTAGTCGCAGGCGATGCCTTCGCGCAGGAGCACGTCGTGGACTTCGTCCGGGATGCCGTGCAGCAGGTCGACGCTGGCCCGGCGCTGTTGCGGCGAGAGGGTGGCGAGCAGGCGGTCCTCGCCCAGCAGGTTGCCCATCAGCCAGCCGCCGTTGCGTCCGGAAGCGCCGAAACCGGCGATATTGGCCTCGATCACCGCGATGTTCAGCTGTGGCGCCTGGCGTTTTAGGTAGTAGGCGGTCCACAGGCCGGTGTAGCCGGCGCCGATGATGCACACATCGATGTCCAGGTCCTGGCGCAGGGCCGGGCGCGCGCACAAGGGTTCTTCGAGCTGGTCCATCCACAGGCTGATCGTGCGCAGGGGTTGCATCGGGGTGGGCTCCACATCCGGTCAAGGTCTGTGGGCGATCCTAGTGAAGCGCGGGGAGGGCTGTCTTACGTGCGTGCACGCAGGGAAATTTGCCTGAGGTAGGCCTTGGGCGACACACCGGTGTGCTCGCGAAAGCACTTGTAGAAGGCCGACAGGGAATTGAAACCTGCGTTGAATGCCAACTGGTCGATCGGCGCCAGGGCGCTGTCATTGTCGAGGCTGGCCATCAGGTGCTGCAGGCGCGCCTGGTTGACGTAGCGGTAGAAGCTCTGGCCGAGCACCTGATTGAGCAGGTAGGAGATCTGGTTGCGGCTGTAGCCGCTTTCGTCGGCCACCTGTTGCAGGTCCAGTTCCGGGTCCAGGTACGGACGCTGGGCCTGGAAGTAGTGCTCCAGGTCCTGGGCCATGGTCGACAACTGGCGCGGTGACAGGCCCAGGCGACTGGTGGCCGGGCGCGGACCGCCCGGGTGCCTGGCGGTGCCGCCCTGGCGGACCAGGGTGGCGTATTCGTTGACCCGCCAGATCAGCCCGTCCTTGACCGTGATCGCCTCGCTCGACTGGAACGCCACCAGCCCGTCGCCGCCCTGGACCGTGACCTGGTACTGGATGAACGCAGTGCAGCCGTCGACGCGGATGCGGTCGTTGTGGACGATGTCCTCGCCGGCCTCATGGGGCAGGCAGGCGCGCACGTAGTCGCGCAGTTCGGCGAAGCCGAGCACGCGGTTCTGGAAGAAGTCGTGGTACTGGATATCCGGGTGGTAGAGCGCCATCACACCGTCAAGGTCGCGATGCTTCCAGCACAGGTGGTAGCGCAGGACGGTGTCGGCGGTGAGCGGGGTCTGCCCGGGGCCGTCGGGGAGGGGAGTGGCGGTCATGGGCTTGATAGTGCATTGCAGAAAACCCAGGCGCAAGGCCACGGATCCGGCATTTTGCACGGTTTTGGCAAGCGGCTTGCCGGTCAACCCGTTGATTCACATAGGTGTAATTTTTTGACACATCTGGCATGGGCGCTGCACTGACTTTGTTTACATCGAACAAGGAGAAAGGCCATGCGCTCGATACTGCTGTGGATGATCGGGGTTCCGATTCCGGTGATCATCCTGATCTGGTTCTTTATGCATTGAGACCTCCGGGGCCGCTTTGCGGCCCTTTCGCGACATACAGGGTTACGCGATCCCCTGTAGGAGCGGCCTTGTGTCGCGAAAGGGCTGCGAAGCAGCCCCAGCCTTCTAAAAGCTAAAGAAATTGCTCGGCATAGTGGCAAGCCACCTGCCGCGTACTCACCTGCCGCAACGCCGGTACTTCCTTGGCACAACGCTCGGTGGCATACGGGCAACGCTTGTGGAACGCGCAGCCATCCGGTGGGTTCAACGGATTGGGCAACTCACCGGCAATGCGGATCTTCGGCTTCAGCGGATCCGGGTGGATCGCCGGGGTCGCCGACAACAGCGCCTGGGTATACGGATGCAGCGGCTTTTCGTAGATGTCTTCCTTCGGCCCCATTTCCGCCGGACGCCCCAGGTACATCACCAGCACCTGGTCGGCCACATGGCGTACCACCGCGAGGTTGTGGGAGATGAACACATAGGCGGTGTTGAACTCCTTCTGCAGGTCCATGAACAGGTTCAGCACCTGGGCCTGGATCGACACGTCGAGGGCCGAGGTGGGTTCGTCGGCCACCAGCACCTTCGGTTGCAGCATCATCGCCCGGGCCAGGGCGATACGCTGGCGCTGGCCGCCGGAGAACATGTGCGGATAGCGCTGGTAATGCTCGGGGCGCAGGCCCACCTGCTCCATCATCTTCTGCACTTTCTCGCGGCGTTCGGTCTTGCTCAGCGAAGTGTTGATCAGCAGTGGCTCGGCCAGCTGGTCACCGATCTTCTGGCGCGGGTTGAGCGAGGCGTAGGGGCTCTGGAACACCATCTGCACATCGCGGCGTAGCTGCTTGCGCTGGTCCTTGCTGGCGCCCTTGACCTCATGGCCGGCGATCTGCAGCGAGCCGGAGGACGGCTCCTCGATCAGGGTCAGGGCCCGGGCCAGGGTGGACTTGCCACAACCGGACTCGCCGACCACGGCCAGGGTCTTGCCGGCCTCCAGTTCGAACGACACGCCATTGAGCGCCCGCACCAGGGCGTGGCCCTTGAACAGGCCACGGGAAACTTCGTAGTGGCGGGTCAGTTCACGAGCGGAAAGTACGACGGCCATCACGCCACCTCCTGGTTCAGCGGATAGAAGCAACGCACCAGGCTGTGCGCCTGGGGATCGAGGGCCGGGCGCTGTCGGCGGCAGTTCTCCTGCACATAAGGACAACGTGGCGACAGCAGGCAACCCTGTGGCCGGTCATAGCGGCCGGGGACGATGCCGGGCAGGGTAGCCAGGCGCTCGGCGCCGATGCTGTGCTCGGGGATGGCCGCCAGCAGCGCTTCGCTGTACGGGTGGGCGGGGATGTCGAACAACTCCGGCACCTGGCCGACCTCGACGGCCTGGCCGGCGTACATCACGCACACGCGCCTGGCGGTCTCGGCGACCACGGCCAGGTCGTGGGTGATGAGAATCAGCGCCATGTTGCGCTCTTTCTGCAGGTTGACCAGCAGTTCCATGATCTGCGCCTGGATGGTCACGTCCAGGGCGGTGGTCGGTTCGTCGGCGATCAGCAGTTTCGGCTCGCCGGCGATGGCCATGGCGATCGCCACCCGTTGGCTCATGCCACCGGACAACTGGTGCGGATAGGCGTCCAGGCGGCTTTCGGCTGCCGGAATTTCCACTTTCTTCAGCAGTTCCAGGGCCCGCTGGCGCGCGGCCTTGCCCTTGAGACCGAGGTGCTGGCGCAGCACTTCCTCGATCTGGTAGCCCACGGTGTAGCTGGGGTTGAGCGCGGTCATCGGGTCCTGGAAGACCATGGCGATGTCCTTGCCCACCACCTTGCGTCGCTGGCGGCCGCTGAGCTTGAGCATGTCGGTGCCGTCGAAGTTGAGCACATCGGCGGTGATGCGCCCGGGGGCGTCGATCAGGCCCATCAGGGCCATCATGGTCACCGACTTGCCCGAGCCGGACTCGCCGACGATGGCGAGGATCTCGCCGGCGTCTACATTCAGGTCGAGGCCGTCCACCACGGGCACGGCATTGGCGTCGCCGAAGCGCACGTTCAGGTTGTTGATCTGCAACAGTGACATGGCGGTCTCCTCAGGCGGCGTTCTTGAGTTTCGGGTCCAGCGCGTCGCGCAGGCCGTCGCCCATCAGGTTGATTGCCAGCACACTGAGCAAGATGGTCAGGCCGGGCAGGCTCACCACCCACCAGGCGCGCTCGATGTAGTCGCGGGCCGAGGCCAGCATGGTGCCCCACTCGGGGGTCGGCGGCTGGACGCCAAGGCCGAGGAAGCCCAGGGCGGCGGCGTCGAGGATGGCCGAGGAGAAGCTCAAGGTGGCCTGCACGATCAGCGGCGCCATGCAGTTGGGCAGCACGGTGACGAACATCAGCCGCGGCAGGCCGGCGCCGGCCAGGCGGGCGGCGGTGACGTAGTCACGGTTCAGCTCGCCCATCACCGCGGCGCGGGTCAGGCGTACGTAGGACGGCAGCGAGACGATGGCGATGGCGATCACCGTGTTGATCAGGCCGGGGCCGAGGATGGCGACGATGGCCACGGCCAGCAGCAGCGAGGGCAGGGCCAGCATCACGTCCATCAGGCGCATGATCGAAGGGCCGAGGATCTGCGGGAAGAACCCGGCCAGCAGGCCCATCAGGATGCCCGGGATCAGCGACATCACCACCGACGACAGGCCGATCAGCAGCGACAGGCGGGCGCCCTGGATCAGTCGCGAGAGCAGGTCGCGGCCCAGTTCGTCGGTGCCGAGGATGAACTGCCAGGTACCGCCTTCGAGCCATACCGGTGGCGTGAGCAGGAAGTCGCGGTACTGCTCGCTGGGGTTGTGCGGCGCGACCCAGGGAGCGAACAGGGCGCAGAACACCACCAGGCACATGAAGGCCAGGCCGGCCACCGCGCCCTTGTTGCGCGAGAAGGCGTGCCAGAATTCTTTGTACGGCGAGGGATAGAGCAAGCTTTGGTCGACCGCGCTGGACGGGGTGACGGATTTCGGAATCGGGCTGGTCATGGCGAGGTCCTCAGCGCTGATGACGGATGCGTGGGTTGGCCAGGCCGTAGAGGATGTCCACGACGAAGTTGACCAGGATCACCAGGCAGGCGATCAACAGGATGCCGTTCTGGACCACGGGGTAGTCACGGGCGCCGATGGCTTCGATCAGCCATTTGCCGATGCCCGGCCAGGAGAAGATGGTTTCGGTGAGCACAGCGCCGGCCAGCAGCGTGCCGACCTGCAGGCCGAACACGGTGAGCACCGGGATCAGCGCGTTGCGCAGGCCATGGATGAACACCACGCGGGCGGGCGACAGGCCCTTGGCGCGGGCGGTGCGGATGTAGTCCTCGCGCAGGACTTCGAGCATCGACGAGCGGGTCATTCGGGCGATCACCGCCAGCGGGATGGTACCCAGCACGATGGCCGGCAGGATCAGGTGCATCACCGCGTCCTTGAACGCGCCTTCCTCGTCGCTGAGCAGGGTGTCGATGAGCATGAAGCCGGTCTTCGGCTCGATGTCGTAGAGCAGGTCGATGCGTCCGGAGACCGGCGTCCAGCCGAGGCTCACGGAGAAGAACATGATCAGGATCAGGCCCCACCAGAAGATCGGCATCGAGTAGCCGGCCAGCGAGATGCCCATCACCCCGTGGTCGAACAGCGAGCCGCGCTTGAGCGCGGCGATCACCCCGGCCAGCAGGCCGATCACCCCGGCGAACAGCAGGGCGGCCATGGCCAGTTCGAGGGTGGCGGGGAACAGGGTGAGGAATTCGTTCCACACGCTTTCGCGGGTGCGCAGGGATTCGCCCAGGTCACCTTGGGCGAGCTTGCCGACATAGTCCAGGTACTGGACTGGCAGCGGTTTGTTCAGGCCCAGGCGCTCCATGGCCTGGGCGTGCATCTCGGGGTCGACCCGGCGTTCGCCCATCATCACTTCCACCGGGTCGCCGGGGATCAGGCGTATGAGCGCGAAGGTCAGCAGGGTGATGCCGAAGAAGGTCGGGATCAACAGACCCAGGCGTCGGGCAATAAAACTCAACATTGTCAGGGGTACCTCATCAGCCGGTAACGGCGTGCCGCCGGGGCCTCTTGCAGAAGGTCCGGCGGCTGTTGTTGTTCTACTTCACCTTGGTGGTGGCGAAGTTGTTGTTGGTCAGTGGGTTGATCACATAGCCTTCGACGTTCTCGCGCATGGCGGTGAACATTTTCGGGTGGGCCATGCTGATCCACGGCTGGTCCTCATCGTACACCTTCAATGCCTTGCGATAGAGCTCGGCGCGTTCGCTCTCGACGGTCTTTTGCCGAGCCTCGGTTATCAATGCCTGGAATGTCTCGTTGCACCAGCGTGCATAGTTCTCGCCGCTCTTGACGGCGTCGCAGCTGAGCATCGGGGTCAGGAAGTTGTCCGGGTCGCCGTTGTCGCCGGCCCAGCCCGCCGACACCAGGTCGGCCTCGCCTTTCTTGGCGCGACGCAGCATTTCGGCCCATTCCAGCACGCGGATGTCGAGCTTGATGCCGATCTTGGCCAGGTCCGATTGCAGCATTTCGGCGGACAGGCGCGGGTTGGGATTGGTCGGGCCACCGCCGTTGCGGGTGAACAGGGTGATCACGGTGCCTTCAGGCACGCCGGCTTCCTTGAGCAAGGCACGTGCCTTGTCGAGGTCATGGGGCGGGTTCTTGTTGTCGGTGTTGTAGCCGATCATGGTCGGCGGGTACGGGTTGACCCCGACCAGCGCGTTGCCCTTGCCGAACAGCTGGTCGACGTGGGTCTGGCGGTCGAAGGCCATGTCGATCGCCTTGCGCACGCGCACGTCGCTCAGGTACTTGTGCTCGGTGTTCATGGAGATGTAGCCGGTGACCAGCGCCTCGATCTCGGCGACCTTGAGTTTCGGATCGTTCTTGATGCCCGGCACGTCGTCAGGCTTGGGATAGAGCGCGATCTGGCATTCGTTGGCGCGCAGCTTCTGCAGGCGTACGTTGCTGTCGGTGGCGATGGCGAAGATCAGCGCGTCGGCTGGCGGCTTGCCGCGGAAGTAGTCCGGGTTTGGCTTGTAGCGGACCTGCGCGTCCTTGTTGTAGCGCTGGAAGATGAACGGTCCGGTGCCGATCGGCTTGCTGTTCAGGTCGCCAGTCTTGCCGGCCTTGAGCAGTTGGTCGCCGTACTCGGCGGAGTAGATCGAGGTGAAGGCCATGGCCATGTCGCGCAGGAACGGTGCTTCTGGGCGGGTCAGGGTGATCACCACGGTATTGTCGTCGGTCTTCTCGACCGACTTGAGCAGTTCCTTGAAGGCCATGCTCTCGAAATAGGGGTAGCCGACGCTGGTCTTGTCGTGCCACGGATGGTCTTTTCTCAGCTGCCGGTTAAGGCTCCACAGCACGTCATCGGCGTTGAAGTCGCGAGTGGGCTTGAAGTAGTCGGTGGTGTGGAACTTGACGCCTTTGCGCAGGTGGAAGGTATAGGTCAGCCCGTCATCGCTGATGTCCCAGCGCTCGGCCAGGGCCGGCTGGATGTCGGTGGTGCCAGGCTTGAAGTCGACCAGGCGGTTGAAGATGGCCTCGGCCGTGGCATCGGCGGTGACGGCGGTGGTGTACTGGACGATGTCGAAGCCTTCCGGGCTGGCCTCGGTGCACACCACCAGCGGCTTGGCCGCCAGGTTCGATGCGGCGCCCAGGATGACCGCTGCCAGGGCAGCGCGTAGCGGTAGCGATTTCATGGAACCTCCCTGCAGTGCTAGTTCCAGCGTAGCCGCCACGGCCCGTGGGGTGTCGGGCCGTGGCGCCAACGGTCAGAGGATGTTGAACGGAATGGTGGTGACGATACGCAGCTCGTCCAGGCTGCCGTCGGCCTGGGCCTTGCTGGCGCGGTGCGCGGTGTAGGTGGCGCGGATGCTGGTGTCCTTGAGCATGCCGCTCTGTACCGCGTAGCTGGTGCCGATGCCCCACTCGTAATGGGTTTCGCCGTCCATGCCCCTCACGTCATAGGCGCTGCCCTTGTAGTGGGTGCCGTCGATGCCCCAGCCGCGAGCGTTGTACAGGTTGAACTTCAGGCCCGGCACGCCATAGGCGGCCATGTTCAGCACGTAGCTGATCTGCAGGGATTTCTCGTTCGGGCCGTTGAAGTCCGAGAGCAGGGAGTTGGCCAGGTAGATGCCGTTGGTTTCATGCAGGTAGTCGAAGTACTCGTTGCCGTTGACCTGCTGCCAGGAGGCGGTGAGCGTGTGGGCCTGGTGGGTCAGGCCGAACGACAGGCTGTAGGTGTCGTTGTCGATCTCGCCCATCTTCTTGCTGCCTTCGTCCACGGTCTTGTAGTAGTTCAGACCGGTGGTCAGGCTCAGCACCGCGCTGTCGCCCAGTACATGGTTGGCGCCGAAGTAGTACTGGTTCCAGAAGTCGTCGACCTTGGTGGCGTAGAGGCTGGTGGTCAGGCTCTTGAGCGGCTGGTAATTGATACCGGCGGTGCTGGCGCGGTCGGTCTCGACGCCGGCGGCGCCGTATTCGCTGCGGAACTTGCTCAGGCTCTGTTCGCTACGCGGCGAGACGCGGTCGAAGGTGCCGAGGTCGAACGACAGGTTGTCGAATTCGGCGCTGTGCAGGAACGCGCCCTGGAAGCTCGACGGCAGCGCACGGTTGCCGATGTAGGCGATCATCGGGGTATCGACCGACTGGCGGCCGACGGTGAGCGTGGTGTTGGAGACGCGGGCCTTGACGTTGCCCAGGCCCATCTTGCTCCACTGGCCGATCGGGTCGCCGTCGCTGTGGGTCAGCGTGCGGTTGTTCGGACCGGCGACGGCCGCGCGCCCCTGCTCGAGGGCGATGGCGTTGTAGGCCGCGGCCTCGACCGCGAAGCCCACGGTGCCCTCGGTGAAGCCCGAGCTGTAGTTGAGAATGGTGCCTTGCACCCAGTTGTCACGGCTGTGGGTGTCGTGGCGGGTGCCGTCGCTCTTGTAGTACTTCCACAATGGCGCACGGGTGGCGCGCTCGCGGGCATACCAGTTGCGGGTGGTGCCGGACAGGCTCTGGCCGTCGATGAAGCCTTTGGCCTCGGCCTGTTCGCTGCTGGATTTGAGGGTGACGGGGACGAAGTCCTGGCTCACGGGCTCGGCCTGGGCGAGGGCGCTGAATGCGCCGACGGACAAAGCCAGTGCGGTGGTTTTCAAACGTCTCAAGATAAAAGCTCCCTTTCTATTTTTTTAGTTATCACCCGGGCCTCGTGGGCCGGGCTTGTGACGGTGACGCGGTACTGCAAGTGTTTGCCTTGGGGTCGCCAGGCAAATCCGGGCTGCACGGGAGCGCGGGAGTGGGTCGCACTCCCGGCCGCGCGGTGCAGGGTCAATCGATGCTGACGTCGGAGAAAACGTTGCGTCCGAAGGGGCTGACCTTGAAGTCCTTCACCTTGATGCTGAGGGGCTGGTTCACCGTGGAGTGGGCCACCGGTGTGATGGGAACCTGTTGCTTGAGGCGTTGCTGGGCCTGCTGGTAGAGCGCGGTGCGCTGGTTTCGATCAGTGATCTGCTTGGCTTGCTTGACCAGGCCGTCGTACTGGGTGTCGCACCACAGCGAGTAGTTGTTGCTGCCGATGGCGTCGCAGCTGAACAGGGTGCCCAGCCAGTTGTCCGGGTCGCCGTTGTCGCCGGTCCAGCCGATCAGGGCGATATCGTGTTCGCCGTTCTTCATGCGCTTGAGGTATTCGCCCCACTCGTAGCTGACGATGCGCACCTTGAATCCGAGCTTGCTCCAGTCGGACTGGAGCATTTCGGCCATGAGCTTGGCATTGGGGTTGTAGGGACGCTGGACCGGCATGGCCCACAGGGTGATCTCGGTGCCGTCCTTGACGCCGGCCTGCTTGAGCAGTTGCTTGGCTTTTTCCGGGTCGAAGGGCGCGTCCTTGATCGACTCGTCGTAGGACCACTGGGTCGGCGGCATGGCGTTCGACGCGGACTGGCCGGCGTCCTGGTAGACCGCCTGGATGATCGCCTGCTTGTTCACCGCCATGTCCATGGCCTGGCGCACTTCCAGACGGTCGAACGGCGGGTGCTGCGTGTTGTAGGCGATGTAGCCGAGGTTGAAGCCGGGCTGCGTCATCACCTGCAGCTGCTTGTCGGCCTTGAGCGCAGGCAGGTCGGCGGGGCGTGGGTGCAGGGTGACCTGGCATTCGTTCTTGCGCAGCTTCTGGATACGTACCGAGGGGTCGACGTTGATGGAGAAGATCAGGTTGTCGATCTTCACCCGGTCAGGGGCCCAGTAGTCCTTGTTGCCCTTGAAGCGGATCTGCGAGTCCTTCTGATAGCGCTGGAACACGAACGGACCGGTGCCGATCGGCTTCTGGTTGATGTCGCTGGGCTTGCCGCTGGCCAGCAGGTGATCGGCGTATTCGGCGGAGAGGATCGAGGCGAAGGCCATGGCGATGTTCTGGATGAATGCGGCATCGACCGTGTTCAGGCTGAACTTCACGGAGTGGTCATCGACCTTCTCGACCTTGGCGATGTTCTTGTCCAGCCCCATGCTGACGAAGTACGGGAACTCGGTGGGGTAGGCCTTGCGGAAGGGATGGTCCTTGTCGAGCATGCGGTTGAAGGTGAACAGCACGTCGTCGGCGTTGAACTCACGGCTCGGCTTGAAATAGCTGGTGGTATGGAACTTCACGCCTTCGCGCAGGTGGAAGGTGTAGGTCTTGCCGTCTTCGGAAACGTCCCACTTGGTGGCCAGGCCCGGCTGCACGGCGGTGCCGCCGCGCTCGAACTCGACCAGCCGGTTGTAGATTGGTTCGGCGGCGTCGTTGTCGGTAGCCGCAGTGTACTGGGCGGTGTCGAAGCCCGCCGGGCTGCCCTCGGAGCAGAACACGAGGTTGTTGGCGAGGCTCAGCGGAGCTTGGCTCAGCAGGCCGAGGGCAAGCAGGGTGGAACACAGCGTGGTAAGGCGCATGGCAGGTCCTTTGTCCATATATTCAGGCCGCGACAGGCAAAACGCGGCTGCGGCATCCCGGCCCTGACGATAGAAGCGCCAGGATGCGGGAGCCAAGGTTCAGCTACTGGTATGGGTGCGAGAGCATTCTGGCGAGCGTGAAGGAATTGCCTTACGTATCGCCCGGTCGTGTCACCGTCCCGCCGAAAGTCGCTCCGGCAGGACGATCACGGCCGTTACTTGTCCACGCTGACCCCGTAGAAGGAGTTCAGGCCGAAGGGGCTGATCTTGAAGTCCTTCACTTTCGTGCTCATAGGCTGATACACGGTGGAGTGGGCGATGGGGGTCATCGGCACCTGCTCCTTGAGGATATGTTGCGCCTGCTTGTACAGCTCGGTGCGCTTGGCCTGGTCGGAAGTCGCCTTGGCTTGCTTGATCAGGTCGTCGTAGGGCTTGTAGCACCATTTGGAGAAGTTGTTGCCGTCCATTGCGTCGCAGCCGAACAGGGTGCCCAGCCAGTTGTCCGGGTCACCGTTGTCGCCGCTCCAGCCGATCAGCATGGCACCTTGTTCGCCGCCCTTGGAGCGCTTGATGTACTCACCCCATTCGTAGCTGACGATCTTGGCGTTGATGCCGATCTTCTTCCAGTCGGACTGGAGCATCTCGGCCATCAGCTTGGCGTTGGGGTTGTAGGGGCGCTGTACCGGCATGGCCCACAAGGTGATCTCGGTGCCTTCCTTGATGCCGGCCTCCTTGAGCAGCTGCTTGGCTTTCTCCGGATCGTACTTGGCGTCCTTGACGGTGGTGTCGTAGGACCACTGGGTCGGCGGCATGGCATTGACGGCCAGCTGCCCCGCGCCCTGGTACACCGACTCGATGATCTGCGGCTTGTTGACGGCCATGTCCAGCGCCTGGCGAACCTTGAGCTGGCTCAACGGGTTGGGCTCGTTGCTGCCCTTGAGTTTGTCCATCACGTTGTAGGCGATGTAGCCGAGGTTGAAACCGGCCTGGTCCGGCATCTTCAGCTTCGGATCCTGCTTGAGCGGCGCGATGTCGGCCGGGCGCGGGAACAGGGTGACCTGGCACTCGTCCTTCTTGAGCTTCTGCATGCGCACCGAGGCGTCGGTGCTGATGGCGAAGATCAGGGTGTCGATTTTCACGTCCTCGGGCTTCCAGTAGTCCTTGTTGCCGGTGTAGCGGATGTTCGAGTCTTTCTGGTAGCTCTTGAACACGAACGGGCCGGTGCCGATCGGCTTCTGGTTGATGTCGGCGGCCTTGCCCTGCTTGAGCAGCTGGTCGGCGTATTCGGCCGACTGGATCGAGGCGAAGCTCATGGCCAGGTTCTGGATGAACGCGGCATCGACCTCGTTGAGGGTGAACTTCACGGTGTGGTCATCGACCTTTTCGACCTGGGCGATGTTCTTGTCCATGCCCATGTCGGTGAAGTACGGGAACTCGGTGGGGTAGGCCTTGCGGAAGGGGTGGTTCTTGTCGAGCATGCGGTTGAAGGTGAACAGCACGTCGTCGGCGTTGAATTCACGGCTCGGCTTGAAATAGCTGGTGGTATGGAACTTCACGCCTTCGCGCAGGTGGAAGGTGTAGGTCTTGCCGTCGTCGGAAACGTCCCAGCGGGTAGCCAGGCCTGGCGTCACCGCGGTACCGCCGCGCTCGAACTGGCTCAGGCGGTTGAACATGGTTTCGGCGGAGGCGTCGAAGTCGGTTCCGGTGGTGTACTGGCCCGGGTCGAAACCGGCTGGGCTGCCTTCGGAGCAGAACACCAGACTGGTCGCGGCGTGGGTGAGCGGTGCGCCAGCCAGCAAGCCTGCGCTTACCAGGAACGGAATGACTGCGTGTTTGAGCATGGTGGCCTCATTTTTTGTCATTTTTCGAATTGAGGCGGCCTCGTGAGCCGACCTGCGGATACTTATGCAGGGGGTGTTCCCAATGCAACACTCAGCAGGATGGTTGGCGCCAAAAATGTGGTACGGACGTACATGGATGTCGCATCCGTATAACTTTGGCGAATGTTGATCGTTTGCGGGGGCGATTAGCGCGAAATTTTCAAGATATTTCGAACTTTATGTGACAAGTGGATGCACCCATTTGGTGCGTAGGAAAGGGCTGAAACTGCTGTCCGAGACGGTTTTGACCGCCTCGGACATCCAGTTGGAGGTGTCAGGGAACCTGGACCTCGATCAGGCCATCGGCACTCATGCTGACTTCGCTGGTGCCGGCCTCGATATCTGGTGCCGGCGCCGCTTCGTCGGCGGCCTTGGCCATCATCGCCATGGGGGCGCCGCGCAGGTACGGGCGAGGGTAGCCGCTGCTGTTGAGGTTCAGGCTCACCACCTTGTAGCCCTTGCCGCCGAGGGCCTCGGTAGCCAGCTGGGCGCGGGCCTTGAACGCGGCGACGGCGTCCTTGAGCAGTTCGTCCTCGTTGGACTTGCGGGTGGCCGGGGCGATGGAGAAGTCCATGCCGCCCATCTTCAAGTCCTGCAGCAGTTCGCCGGTGAGCTTGGACAGGGCCGGGAAATCGGCGCTTTCCAGGCGCAGCTCGGCGCGCTCGCGCCAGCCGGTGATCTTCTGGCCTTTGGTGTCGTAGATGGGGTAGCTGTTACGGCTGCCCTGGCTGATCTTCACGTCCTTGACCTGGCGCGCCTGCTGCACGGCCTTGTTCATGGTCTCGGTGATCTCTTTGGCGAGCTTGCCCGGGTCGCTGTTCTGGGCTTCGCTGTACAGGGTCACGACCATCAGGTCGCGAGCCACTTCCTTGCTGACTTCGGCGCGCAGCGAAACCTGGTTGTAGCGCGGCTCGTCGGCCGCCAGGGCAGGCAGGCTGGCGAGCATGCCGCAGGACAGGGCAACGGCGGCGGCACCGCGACGGGGAATGTGCATGGTGGAGCTCCTTGGCAGTGAATGGCGTGGCGTCGAGCCCACGCATGGCCGATCAGACCGGGAACAGTGTAGTGGGTTCAAGAGTGCCATCATGAATCTGTGACAAAGTGTGGCGCTTTGCCGCAGCGCTGCAGCGAAGCGCCTGGCTTCGGTATACTCCAGCCGATTTTCCTGGAGCACTCATTGGGAGAGCTCATGCTCGCCGCCGTACATCCGTTGTCCGCCACACGCCAGAACCTCTGGCGCCTGACCTTCATCCGTATCCTCGTCCTGGCGGCCCAGGCCGGCTCCGTGGGCGTGGCCTACTGGACCGAGCTGCTGCCGCTGCCGTGGTTCTCGCTGGCGGTGACCCTGGCCCTGTCGTCGCTGCTGTGCGCGTTCACCGCCTTGCGCCTGCGCCTGTCGTTGCCGGTCACCGAGCTCGAGTACGCCCTGCAGCTGGCCTGCGACCTGCTGATTCACAGTGCCCTGCTTTATTACTCGGGCGGCTCGACCAACCCCTTCGTGTCTTATTACCTGGTGCCGCTGGCGATCGCCGCGGTCACGCTGCCTTGGCTCTATTCCCTGGTGCTCTCGGGGATCGCCCTGGTGGCCTACAGCCTGTTGCTGGTGCAGTACTACCCGTTGGAAACGCTGCCACTGGCGCGCGATACCATGCAGGTCTACGGCATGTGGCTGAGCATCGCCCTGGCCGCTGCGGTGATCACCTTCTTCGCCGCGCGCATGGCCGAGGAGTTACGCCGTCAGGAGAACCTGCGCGCCGAACGCCGTGAAGAAAGCCTGCGCGACGAGCAACTGCTGGCCGTGGCCACCCAGGCCGCTGGCGCCGCCCATGAGCTGGGCACGCCGCTGGCGACCATGAGCGTGCTGCTCAACGAGATGCGCCAGGATCATGCCGATCCTCTGTTGCAGGAGGACCTGCAGATCCTCCAGGACCAGGTCAAGCTGTGCAAGGAGACCTTGCAGCAACTGGTGCGCGCCGCCGAGGCCAATCGGCGCCTGGCGATCGTCGAGCAGGATGTCACCGCCTGGCTCGACGAAGCGCTCAACCGCTGGCACCTGATGCGCCCGGAAGCCAGCTACCGTTTCCAGCGCCTGCGCGACGGCGTGGTGCCGCGCCTGACGCCGCCACCGGACCTGACCCAGGCCCTTTTGAACCTGTTGAACAACGCCGCCGATGCCTGCCCGGACGACCTGGAGGTGCGCCTGGACTGGGACGCCCAGGATATCGTCATCAGCATCCGCGACCATGGCCCGGGCGTGCCGCCGGCCATCGCCGAGGCAATCGGCAAACCTTTCATTACCACCAAGGGCAAAGGCTTCGGCCTGGGCCTGTTCTTGAGCAAGGCCAGCGTGACGCGTGCGGGCGGTTCGGTGAAACTCTATAGTCATGAGCAGGGTGGCACCCTGACCGAATTGCGCCTGCCCCATGGCAAGCGAGGAGATGCATGATGAGCGAAGAAAACCAGGTCGAAGGCGAAGAACTGCCGCACCTGCTGCTGGTGGATGACGACGCCACCTTTACCCGGGTGATGGCGCGGGCCATGGCCCGTCGCGGGTTTCGGGTCAGCACGGCGGGTTCGGCCGAGGAAGGTTTGAAACTGGCGGAGCAGGACCTGCCGGACTACGCCACGCTGGACCTGAAGATGGAAGGCGACTCGGGCCTGGTGCTGCTGCCCAAGCTGCTGGAACTGGACCCGGAGATGCGCGTGGTGATCCTGACCGGCTACTCGAGCATCGCCACCGCGGTCGAAGCGGTCAAGCGCGGGGCCTGCAACTACCTGTGCAAGCCGGCGGACGCCGATGACGTGCTGGCGGCGCTGCTCTCGGAGCACACCGACCTGGATACCCTGGTGCCGGAAAACCCGATGTCGGTGGATCGCCTGCAGTGGGAACATATCCAGCGGGTACTGGGTGAGCACGAGGGCAACATCTCCGCGACGGCGCGGGCGTTGGGCATGCACCGACGCACGCTGCAGCGCAAGCTGCAGAAGCGCCCGGTGCGGCGCTGACGTCCACTGGGGTCGCTGCGCGCCCCCATCGCCGGCAAGCCGGCTCCCACAAGGATCACCGATGCCCTGTGGGAGCCGGCTTGCCGGCGAAAGGGCCACGCAGTGGCCCCAGCGTTCTATCAGGCTTTCCCTCCCGAGCGGTCAACGCGCACCGCCAGCTGTCCTGCCCCCGATGGTGCCTCGAACGCCACCTGCCCCCCTGCCGGCACTTTCGCCCGGCCAATCACCTTGCCGGCCCGCAGCAATTCCAGCGGCATGCCTTCCATCGACTGGCCCGAAGCCAGCTCCAGCTTGATCCTGATAGTCATCTGTGACCTCCTTGTCACGCGTTGCGATCGATATAAGTGCTTGCCAGGCCATCCAGGCTGGCGATCAGTTCCGGCGAACCACCGCGGAACTGGCGGAACAGGTTGCGTCCACGCTGGTTGCCGTCCACTGGCACCTGCACGCTCGGGTGGAACTGGTCGGTCAGTTCGGCGTAGGCGCTCCATGGGCCGATGTACGACTCGTTGAGCTGTTCGGCAACACTGAAGGCGTAGCGCACGGCGTTGCCGCGCTGCCAGTTGAGCCCATCGGGTTCGTGGCTGTGCCAACCGCCGATCGTCGGCGACACCGACGGCGCCTCGATGAAACCGGTGGGCTTGTTCGGCTTGTAGTCCTTGAGCAGCAGGTAGGTGCTCCAGCCCCACCAGTCGCTGGTGCGCTGACGGTCGTTGAGGTCGTTGACATCCTTGCGTCGCAACACCGTCTTGCCGTCCTGGAAATACAGCGGGGCGAAGTTGCCCGGCAGCAGATCCTGTTCGGCGGCACGCAGATCCGGTGCCAGGCGCAGGGCTGCATAGTCCTTGGCCTGGGGCACGCGACCTTCGGCGAAGGCCTGGAACACCTCGTCGGCAGAACGTTGCACGGCTCGGCCCACCTGACGACGGTTGGCCACGTCGACACTGTCGAAATAGCGCTTGTCGCCATAGGCGCGCCATTGTTCACCCTCGGCATTGCGCACGGCGAGGCCGTACTTGCTGTCCTCGTCATGCATGAAGCGCGAGATCAGCGAGCCGACATCGCTCGGCGTGACGGTGTCGGCCAGCGCTTTGCGCGGCACCCGCAGATGTCCGGCGGAGAACAGGTCGGTGAGGAAGTGGTCGGCGAAGGCATTCATCGCATAGGCCAGTTGCAGGTCGCGTTCCTCGCCGCTGGCGCGGGCCTTCAGCGCCTGCTGCAGGGCCGCGGCGTGGCCGGCCTGGTAGGCCAGCAGCGCCCAGGGGCCGAAGTGGTCCCAGTTGCTGGCGGCCAGTTTCAGGTAGCGGCCCAGGGGGAACAGGTCGGATGCGAAGCTGCCGCCGCCGGTGATACGGTTCCAGCGCGCCGACAGGCTGTCACCCAGCGCGTCGTAGGCCTCGTGTGGCTGGCGGCCATCCTTGATGGCCTGGTTGGCGGCCGCGATTTCTTCCTGCATCACCGCCAGGATCTGCTCGGCTTCGGACTTGGCTGCCGGCAGGCGGGCAAGGGAGTCGAACGCCTGGCCGAAGCGCGCGATCCGCTCGGCATCGTTGGCGCCATCGGCGATGGGGCGGTCCGGCAGGCCGTAGAAATCACCTCCCAGGGCGATCACCTGGCCGTAGGTCAGGTTCAGGCCGTTGGGCAGCGGCAGTGGCGCCTGGTGGGCCAGGACACCCGGCTGGCCCGGTTCGAAGCGCAGCAGGGTGTTGTCACCGATGGCGGTGTGTTCACCGCCTTCGAAGAACAGCTCCGGGGCGTGGCTTGTCGGTTTGCCGCCGGTTGGCGGCACGGAGAAGCGATGGTACTTGAGGGTGTGGTGGCCGTGCATGACCAGCACCAGGTGGCTGTCGGGGCCGGGCAGGGCGACGCCCTGAGCTTCGAACAGCTGATCGAGGTCGGCGACCACCAGCGTGGCCTGGGCCGTGGAGGCCGCAGGCGCAGTTTGCATTCCTGACATGATTTGCTCCTTGCAATGTCGGGATAATCCATTTTCATACTGTATGTATATACAGTAATCGTCATCATAATCAGGAAATTTCCTACGTCAAGGTCTCTTTGTGCTGGCAACTGGCACCTGTGGCGGGCGCAAGCCCCCGGCAGTCACGTATGATTGCCCCCCTAACGGCAATTCTCAGGATCGCGTTGCATGCTCGCCCTTCTCATCCAGACACTGAACATCACGGCCCCTGTGTTCGCCATGCTGTTCATGGGCGTGCTGCTCAAGCGCATCCGCTTGACCGACGACAACTTCAACCGGGTCGCCTCCAAGCTGGTATTCAACGTATGCATGCCGGCGCTGCTGTTCCTCGGCATCTATCACGCCGACCTGGCGACGGCGGTGCAGCCCGGCGTCATCCTCTACTTCGTGTTCGCCACCCTGGCGTGCTTCGGCCTTGCCTGGGGCCTGGCGATCTGGCGCTGCCCACGGGCGGACCGGGGCATCTACACCCAGGGCGCGTTTCGCGGCAACAACGGCGTGATCGGCCTGGCCCTGGCGGCCAGCCTCTATGGTGACTACGGTATCTCCCTCGGCGCGGTGCTGGCCGGGCTGGTGATCCTCATGTACAACTCGCTGTCGGCGGTGGTGCTGGCGGTGTACAGCCCGGACCTGAAGTCCGATCCGTGGAGCATCTGCAAGAGCATCTTCAGCAACCCGTTGATCATCAGCGTGCTGGTGGCCACGCCCATGGCCTATGGCCAGGTGCCGCTGCCCAACTGGCTGCTGACGTCCGGCGACTACCTGGCGCAGATGACCCTGCCGCTGGCGCTGATCTGCATCGGTGGCACCTTGTCGCTGGCGGCGCTGCGCGACAGCGGTCGGCTGGCTGTCGACGTCAGCCTGGTGAAGATGGTCTGGTTACCGCTGCTGGGCACGCTGGGCGCCTGGCTGTGCGGCTTTCGCGGCGCCGAGCTGGGCATCCTGTTCCTTTACATCGCCAGCCCCACTGCGGCGGCCAGCTATGTGATGGCGCGGGAGGCCAACGGCAACCACGAGCTGGCGGCATCGATCATCGTGATCACTACACTGATGGCGGCGATCACCACCAACGTCGGGATTTTCTTCTTGCAATGGGGTGGCTGGATCTAGCCCATTGCGAGCAAAACCAATAACACTGCCACACCTAAAGGACACTTCATGCAAGACCAGAGCACGCCCGAGCGCTTGCAGCGCGGGCTGAAGAATCGCCATATCCAGCTGATCGCGCTGGGCGGTGCCATCGGCACCGGGCTGTTCCTGGGCATCGCCCAGACCATCCAGCTGGCCGGCCCCTCGGTGCTGCTGGGGTACGCCATCGCCGGCCTGATGGCCTTCCTGATCATGCGTCAGCTCGGCGAGATGGTGGTCGAGGAACCGGTCGCCGGCAGTTTCAGTCACTTCGCCCACCAGTACTGGAGCGAGTTCGCCGGTTTCGTCTCGGGCTGGAACTACTGGGTGGTGTACGTGCTGGTCGGCATGGCCGAGCTCACCGCGGTGGGCATCTATGTGCAGTACTGGTGGCCGGACTTCCCGACCTGGGCCACGGCGGCGATCTTCTTCGTGGTCATCAACGCCATCAACCTGACCCAGGTGAAGGTGTATGGCGAAATGGAGTTCTGGTTCGCCCTGGTCAAGGTGGTGGCGATCGTCAGCATGATCGGCTTCGGCGCCTGGCTGCTGACCAGCGGCCACGGCGGGCCGGATGCCAGCGTCGCCAACCTCTGGCAGTACGGCGGTTTCTTCCCCAATGGCGTGACCGGGCTGATCATGGCCCTGGCGGTGATCATGTTCTCCTTCGGCGGCCTGGAGCTGGTGGGCATCACTGCCGCCGAAGCCGCCAACCCGCGCGAGAGCATCCCCAAGGCGACCAACCAGGTGGTCTATCGCATCCTGATCTTCTACATCGGCGCGCTGGCCGTGCTGCTGTCGCTGTACCCGTGGCAGAAGGTGGTGCAGGGCGGCAGCCCGTTCGTGATGATCTTCCACGAGCTCGATAGCGACCTGGTGGCCACCATCCTCAACGTCGTGGTGCTGACCGCCGCGTTGTCGGTCTACAACAGCTGCGTGTATGCCAACAGCCGCATGCTGTTCGGCCTGGCCACGCAGGGCGATGCGCCGCGCCAGCTGCTCAAGGTCAGCCGTCGTGGCGTGCCGCTCACCGCACTGGGCGTGTCGGCCTTCGCCACCGGCCTGTGCGTGTTGATCAACTACCTGATGCCGGGCGAGGCCTTCGGTCTGCTGATGGCCCTGGCCGTGTCGGCGCTGGTGATCAACTGGGCGAGCATCAGCATCACCCACCTGAAGTTCCGCAAGGCCAAGCTGGCGGCCGGCATCCAGCCGTTCTACCGCAGCCTCGGGCATCCGCTGACCAACTACCTGTGCCTGGCGTTCATCGTGCTGATCCTGGTGGTGATGTACCTGACCCCGCCGATCCGCATCTCGGTGATGCTGATTCCGGCGTGGATTGCTGTGTTGTGGGTGGCGTTCCGGATGAAGAAGGCGCGGCAGGCCTGATTTGATCCAGTTCGGTTTCGGGATGTTCATGGCGTCCTGAAACCGAGCAGGCTTGGATGGCGTATTGATGGTCATTCAAGTCTGTTTTCAATCTCTCGGTTGTCATCGCAGGCAGTCAATATATTGCCAGCTGTCTAATCTCCAACTTCGCATCTATTGATCTTGATCTTGATCTTGCTTCTAAGTGCGCGATAGTTCAGGCAACGCCAATTGCGACTTCAGGAGGCCGAGCGGAGTTCTTGCGAAGGGAGGTGACGGGCATGGATGCCCGTCA
>NZ_JAOEBG010000008.1 GCF_029836165.1 Pseudomonas sp. GD04091 | reverse complement strand
GGCTGCGAAGCAGCCCCAACGATCAATCAGACTTCGAGATAGTCCAGGATCCCTTCGGCAGCGGTGCGACCCTCGAAAATGGCCGTCACCACCAGGTCCGAACCGCGCACCATGTCGCCACCGGCAAACACTTTCGGGTTGCTGGTCTGGTGCTTGAACTTGCCCTTCTCCGGTGCCACCACGCGGCCCTGGCTGTCCAGCTGGATGCCATGTTGCTCGAACCACGGCGCCGGGCTCGGGCGGAAGCCGAAGGCGATCACCACGGCGTCGGCCGGCAGGATCTCCTCGGAACCCGGAATCGGCTCGGGGCTGCGACGGCCACGGGCATCCGGCTCGCCGAGACGGGTCTCGACCACCTTCACGCCTTCGACCTTGTCCTCGCCGACGATGGCGATGGGCTGGCGGTTATAGAGGAACTTCACGCCCTCTTCCTTGGCGTTCTTCACCTCGCGGCGCGAACCCGGCATGTTGGCCTCGTCGCGGCGGTAGGCGCAGGTCACCGACTTGGCGCCCTGGCGAATCGAGGTCCGGTTGCAGTCCATCGCAGTGTCGCCACCACCGAGCACCACGACCTTCTTGCCCTGCATGTCGACGAAGTCTTCCGGCGATTTCTCGAAGCCGAGGTTGCGATTGACGTTGGCGATCAGGAAGTCCAGCGCGTCATGCACGCCCGGCAGGTCCTCGCCCGGGAAGCCGCCCTTCATGTAGGTGTAGGTGCCCATGCCCATGAACACCGCATCGTACTCGGCGAGCAGCTGTTCCAGGGTGATGTCCTTGCCCACCTCGGTGTTCAGGCGGAACTCGATGCCCATGCCGGTGAAGACTTCGCGGCGGTTGCTGAGCACGGTCTTTTCCAGCTTGAACTCGGGGATGCCGAAGGTCAGCAGGCCGCCGATTTCCGGGTTGCGGTCGAACACCACCGGGGTCACGCCCGCGCGCACCAGCACGTCGGCGCAGCCCAGGCCGGCCGGGCCGGCACCGATGATGGCGACGCGCTTGCCGGTGGGCTTGACCTTGGACATGTCCGGACGCCAGCCCATGGCGAAGGCCGTGTCGGTGATGTACTTCTCCACCGAGCCGATGGTCACCGCGCCGAAGCCGTCGTTCAGGGTGCAGGCACCTTCGCACAGACGGTCCTGCGGGCAAACGCGGCCGCACACTTCCGGCAGGGTGTTGGTCTGGTGCGACAGTTCCGCCGCGGCCAGGATGTTGCCTTCGGAGACCAGCTTCAACCAGTTGGGGATGAAGTTGTGCACCGGGCACTTCCACTCGCAATACGGGTTACCGCAGCCCAGGCAGCGATGTGCCTGCTCCACGGACTGCTGGGGCTTGAAGGGTTCGTAGATCTCGACGAACTCCTTCTTGCGCTGGCGCAGCAGTTTTTTCTTCGGGTCCTTGCGGCCCACTTCGATGAACTGGAAGTCGTTGCTCAGACGTTCAGCCATTTTTCAAAACCTCTTTACCGCAGTTGCCGGCTTCAGCCGCAAGCTGCAAGACGATCACTTGAGCCGGGCAAGCCCCGCGTACGGGGCCCGCCACTTGCAGCTGTTGTTACTGCGGGTTGGCGCGGGTGCTGGACAGCAGTTGCTTGAGGTTGGCCGCCTTGGGCTTGACCAGCCAGAAGCGCCGCACGTAGTCGTCCAGGTTCTCCGAGAGCTCACGCCCCCACTCGCTGCCGGTCTCGTCCACGTATTCGCCCAGGACCCGCGCCAGGTGGCTGCGATAGGCCTCCATCGCCTCACCACTGATGCGCTGGATTTCCACCAGCTCGTGGTTGAGTTTGTCGACGAAGGTGTTGTCCATGTCGAGCACGTAGGCGAAACCGCCGGTCATGCCAGAACCGAAGTTGTAACCGGTCTTGCCCAGGACGCAGACAAAGCCGCCGGTCATGTATTCACAGCAGTGATCGCCGGTGCCCTCGACCACGGCGTGGGCGCCAGAGTTACGCACAGCGAAACGCTCGCCCGCGGTGCCGGCGGCGAACAGCTTGCCGCCAGTCGCACCGTACAGGCAGGTGTTGCCGACGATGGCGCTGTGCTGGGTTTCGAACGGGCTGCCGGCTGGCGGCACGATGGTCACCTTGCCGCCGGTCATGCCCTTGCCGACGTAGTCGTTGGCGTCGCCCTCCAGGCGCAGGTTCAGGCCACCGGCGTTCCACACGCCGAAGCTCTGGCCCGCAGTGCCCTTGAAGCGGAAGGTGATCGGCTTGTCGGCCATGCCCTGGTTGCCGTACAGCCTGGCGATTTCGCCGGAGATACGGGCGCCGATGGAACGGTCGCAGTTGCAGATGTCGAGGTCGAACTCGCCACCGGCCTGGTCGCGGATCGCCGCCATGGCCATCTCGACCATCTTCTCGGCCAGCTCGCCCTTGTCGAACGGTGGGTTCTTGTCCACTTCGCAGAACTGCGGCTTGTCGGCGGGGATGTGCGAGCTGCCCAGCAGCGGGGTCAGGTCCAGGTACTGCTGGCGCTCGGTGTCGCCTGGCAGCACGTCGAGCAGGTCGGTACGACCGATCAGCTCGCCGAGGCTGCGCACGCCCAGCTTGGCCAGCCATTCACGGGTCTCTTCGGCGACGAAGGTGAAGAAGTTGATCACCATGTCGACCGTGCCGATGTAGTGGTCCTTGCGCAGCTTGTCGTTCTGGGTGGCTACGCCCGTGGCGCAGTTGTTCAGGTGGCAGATGCGCAGGTACTTGCAGCCCAGGGCGATCATCGGCGCGGTGCCGAAGCCGAAGCTCTCGGCGCCGAGGATAGCGGCCTTGATCACGTCCAGGCCGGTCTTCAGGCCGCCGTCGGTCTGTACCCGCACCTTGCCGCGCAGGTCGTTGCCGCGCAGGGTCTGGTGGGTTTCGGCCAGGCCCAGCTCCCACGGCGCGCCAGCGTACTTGATCGAGGTCAGCGGCGATGCGCCGGTGCCGCCGTCATAGCCGGAGATGGTGATCAGGTCGGCATAGGCCTTGGCCACGCCAGCGGCGATGGTGCCGACACCGGCCTCGGCGACCAGCTTGACCGACACCAGGGCCTGCGGGTTGACCTGCTTGAGGTCGTAGATCAGCTGGGCCAGGTCTTCGATCGAATAGATATCGTGGTGCGGGGGTGGCGAGATCAGGGTCACGCCCGGTACCGCGTAACGCAGCTTGGCGATCAGGCCGTTGACCTTGCCGCCCGGCAACTGGCCGCCCTCGCCGGGCTTGGCGCCCTGGGCCACCTTGATCTGCAGCACCTCGGCGTTGACCAGGTACTCCGGGGTCACGCCGAAGCGACCGGTGGCCACCTGCTTGATCTTCGAGCTCTTGAGGGTGCCGTAGCGGGCCGGGTCTTCGCCGCCCTCGCCGGAGTTGGAGCGGGCGCCCAGGCGGTTCATGGCCTCGGCCAAGGCTTCGTGGGCCTCTGGCGACAGCGCGCCCAGCGAAATGCCGGCGGAGTCGAAACGCTTGAGAATCGCCTCCAGTGGCTCGATCTCCTCCAGGGCCAGCGGCTGGTCGGCGACCTTGACCTTGAGCAGGTCGCGGATCATCGACACCGGGCGCTGGTCGACCAGCGTGGTGTACTCCTTGAACCTGGCGTAGTCGCCCTGCTGCACGGCGGCTTGCAGGGTGTTGACCACATCCGGGTTGTAGGCGTGGTATTCGCCACCGTGGACGAACTTGAGCAGCCCACCCTGCTGGATCGGCTTGCGCGCGCTCCAGGCTTCGGCCGCCAGCAGTTTCTGATCGCCTTCGAGGTCGACGAAGCGCGCACCCTTGATGCGGCTCGACACGCCCTTGAAGCTCAGCCCGACCACTTCCTCGGCCAGGCCCACGGCTTCGAACAGCTGGGCGCCACGGTACGAGGCGATGGTGGAGATGCCCATCTTCGACAGGATCTTCAGCAGGCCCTTGGAGATGCCCTTGCGGTAGTACTTGAACACTTCGTCCAGGTCGCCCAGCACCTCGCCGGTGCGGATCAGGTCGGCCAGCACTTCGTAGGCCAGGTACGGGTAGACGGCCGAGGCACCGAAGCCCAGCAGCACGGCGAAGTGGTGCGGGTCGCGGGCGGTGGCGGTCTCGACCAGGATGTTGCTGTCGCAGCGCAGGCCCTGCTCGGTCAGGCGGTGGTGCACCGCGCCGACGGCCAGCGAGGCATGTACCGGCAGCTTGCCCGGGGCGATGTAGCGGTCGCTCAGCACCAGCTGGGTCTTGCCGCCGCGCACGGCCTCCTCGGCCTGGTCGGCGATGTTGCGGATGGCCGCTTCCAGGCCGACGCTCTCTTCATAATTGAGGTCGATCAGCTGGCGGTCGAAACCTTCGCGTTCCAGGTTCATCAGCGAACGCCACTTGGCGGGCGAGATGACCGGCGAGCTGAGGATCACCCGCGAGGCATGCTCGGGGGATTCCTGGAAGATGTTGCGCTCGGCGCCCAGGCAGATTTCCAGGGACATGACGATCGCTTCACGCAGCGGGTCGATCGGCGGGTTGGTCACCTGGGCGAACTGCTGGCGGAAGAAGTCGTACGGCGAGCGCACGCGCTGGGACAGCACGGCCATCGGCGTATCGTCGCCCATCGAGCCGACCGCTTCCTGACCCTGCTCGCCAAGCGGACGCAGCACCTGATCACGCTCCTCGAAGGTGACCTGGAACATCTTCATGTACTGCTTGAGCTGGTCGGCGTCGTAGCTGGCCACGCCCTGGTCGTCGCTCAGGGTCGCCTGGATGCGCAGGGCGTGCTGACGCAGCCAGCGCTTGTACGGGTGGCGCGACTTGAGGCGGTTGTCGATGGCGTCGGTGTCGAGGATCTGACCGGTCTCGGTATCGACGGCGAAGATCTGGCCCGGACCGACTCGGCCCTTGGCGATGACATCTTCAGGCTTGTAGTCCCATACGCCGATTTCCGACGCGATGGTGATGTAGCCATTGCGGGTGGTGACCCAGCGCGCCGGGCGCAGGCCATTGCGGTCGAGCAGGCAGACCGCGTGGCGACCTTCGGTCATGACGATGCCGGCCGGACCGTCCCACGGCTCCATGTGCATGGAGTTGTACTCGTAGAAGGCGCGCAGGTCGGCGTCCATGGTCTCGACGTTCTGCCAGGCTGGCGGTACCAGCATGCGCACGCCACGGAACAGGTCGATGCCGCCGGTGACCATCAGCTCGAGCATGTTGTCCATGCTCGAGGAGTCGGAGCCGACGCGGTTGACCAGCGGACCGAGCTCTTCGAGGTCGGGGATCTGGTCGTTGGCGAACTTGGTGCGACGGGCCATGGCCCAGTTGCGGTTACCGGTGATGGTGTTGATCTCGCCGTTGTGGGCGAGGAAGCGGAAGGGCTGCGCCAGCGGCCACTTCGGCAGGGTGTTGGTGGAGAAGCGCTGGTGGAATACGCAGATCGCGGTCTGCAGGCGCTCGTCACCGAGGTCCGGATAGAACGCCGCGAGGTCGCGCGGCATCATCAGGCCTTTGTAGATGATGGTCTTGTGCGAAAAGCTGCAGATGTAGTGGTCGGCATCGTGGGCATTGGCCACGGACGAGCGGCGCCGGGCACTGAACAGCTTGATGGCGAACTCCTGGTCGCTCAGGCCTTCGCCGCCGATGAACACCTGCTCGATCTGCGGCAGGCGCTCCAGCGCCAGGCGGCCAAGCACGCGGGTATCGATCGGCACCTTGCGCCAGCCGACCAGCTTGAGGCCGGCGTTGACGATCTCGCGGTCCATGTTGGCGCGAGCGGCCTCGGCTTTGACCGGGTCCTGGTTGAAGAACACCATGCCGACCGCGTACTGCTTCGGCAGCTCGACGGCGAAGTGCTCCTGGGCCACGGCACGCAGGAATTGATCGGGCTTCTGCATCAGCAGACCGCAACCGTCGCCGGTCTTGCCATCGGCGTTGATGCCGCCGCGGTGGGTCATGCAGGTCAGCGCCTGCATGGCGGTTTGCAGAAGGTGGTGACTCGGTTCGCCCGTCATGTGGGCGATCAGGCCGAAACCACAGTTGTCCTTGAATTCTTCGGGATGGTACAGACCTGTTTTCATAGACACTTTCTCACCAGGTTCACCTCTCAACCGGAGGCAAATCTCTTTTTTAACAACCACTTACCATCCACGCCGATCAAACGCCAGCTTTTTTGCGGTGGCCATGGAAAACCATTGTTGCACAGCGACAGTGACGCCCACAAATTTTCATGTCTCACCATTGAAAATTTATGTCGCAATTTTGAATGTTTTTACGCCAGGCGTCGTGATATCGACGTTGGTCGAGTCTGAAGCGTTTCAGCCAGGACTGCAAGGGAGGGCTTGTGGCCGGCAGTCTGGGACAGAAAAGCCTGCCGCGCTTTGGGCGCAGCAGGCTAGTCGTGAATCAGGATTCGCTCAGCAACTGGGCGGCGGGGTGGTGCCGCCCGGAAGGTATCAGCGGGCCGTGGCCAGCTCTTGTTGGACGCTGCCCACGGTACGTGGCCAAGGTTTACCAGCCTGGACCTTGGCTGGCAAGTTCTTGATTGCCGCAGCGGCGGCGTCGCGGCTGGCGAAGTTGCCGTAGGTGACCACGTAGAGCGGCTTGCCCTGCAGGTTTTTCTTGAAGTAGCGATAGTCGCCACCCTGCGCCTTGACGAACGACTGGGCCGACGCCTCGGAGCTGGTGCCGAAGATCTGCACCACATAATTGCCCGGCTTCTGGCCGGCGTACCAGCTACTGTTGCCCGCGCCACCTGCAGTCGGCTTCGCGGCTGGCTTGGCGCTGGCGACCTGGGTCGGCGCCGGTGCGGGCTTGGCAGGTGCAACCGGTTTTGCCGGCTGGGTAGCAACCGGTTTTGGCGCAGGCGCAACCGGCTGCGCAGGTGCGCTGGTGACAGGCTGGGCAGGGGCCGGTGCCGGGCTGGCGGTCGCGCCTTGGGGTGGCGCGATGGTGGTCACGGTCGGCGGAACGGCAGCCGAAGGCGTCGATGGCTGCAATGCGGTGTTGCCGGCCGGTCCGCCTTCTTCCCCTTCACCCATGCCGGCGGCCTGGGCCAGCGGCTCGCGCATCACCGGCTGCGACTGGCCAACCAGCGGCAATGGCATCGGCTGCGAGGAACCGGAGAACTCGATGGCGGGATTGCCGCTCTGCCCCAGAGGCAACTGGGCCTGGGCGGCAGGTGCGTCGGTCGGCGCCTTGTCGCCTTTCTTCGGCATCAGGACCGCCGCGCCAACGGCGACCACGACCACAGCGGACAACGCGAGCACGTGTTTCTTAGGCATTTTGAACCCCATGGATGGTCGCTTTACCGTGGTACGGCTGGCGATCATGGCTTCGATCAAGGTATCGCGGGCGACCTGGTTGATGTTTCCAGGCCAACCGTCGGAGTTTTCGTGGATGTCGACGATCTGCTCGGCAGTGAACACCTCGATCCCCCGGCCGGCGCCTTCCAGGCGCTGCTCCAGGTACTCGCGGGTTTCTTCCTCGCTGTACGGGGCCAATTCGATGACGTGGAACCGCTCGCCATCTGCATTGAGCTCCTCCAGCCCAGCGATCAGCGAAGGCTCACCGAACAGGAAGACATGCGGACGCCCTTCGGCAACGCCTGCCGCCAACTCCAGCAACGCTTGGAGTGCCGACTCGTCGAGTTGTTCCGCATCGTCCACCAGCAGATAGACTTCCTGGCCGGTCAGCGCCAGTTGCACCACCTGCGACAGGATCGCCTGTACTTCCGGTTGCGCCACGTTCAGCGACTGCGCCACCTGGCCGAGCACGCTGGCTGCGTCGCACGCGCCACGGGCGGACACCACCACGCTCTGCACCGACTGCTTGTTGGTGCTGGCCACCAGCGCCTGGCGCAACAAGGTCTTGCCGCTGCCCACCGGGCCGCTGACCACCAGCATCAGCTGGCTGTAGCGCGCCAGGTGGTGCAGTTGCCCCAGCACCGGTTTGCGTTGGGCTGGGAAGAACTTGAAGCCGGGCACCCGCGGGGCGAACGGATCGTGGCTCAACTGGTAATGATCGAGAAACGCCTCATCGGCATGCAGACTGGTCATCGCGTTGTCACAACCTCAAAGCTGGGCCACGATCGCGCGGTAATCCGCCGCCAGCGTGGCCTGAAGAATCTCTGTCGAATAGTCGTCGGTGACGACGGCTTCGCCCAGCTGGCGCAGCAGCACCAGGCGCAGGCGCCCGTCGAGCACTTTCTTGTCGACCGCCATGTGCTCCATGAAATGCGCCGGGGTCATTTCCTGTGGTGGCACCACCGGCAATCCTGCGTCCTGCAGCAGGCGAATTCCGCGATCACGCGCGGGCTGGTCGATCCAGCCGAGGCGCATGGACATCTCCAGCGCCATGACCGTCCCTGCCGCCACCGCTTCACCGTGCAGCCAGACGCCATAGCCCATGTGGGTCTCGATGGCATGCCCGAAAGTGTGGCCAAGATTGAGCGTGGCACGCACGCCAGACTCGCGCTCGTCGGCTCCGACCACGGCGGCCTTGGCCGCGCAGGAGCGACGGATGGCTTCGGTCAGGGCCGCAGGTTCGAGGGCGCGCAAGGCATGGATGTTGTCTTCGAGCCAACCCAGGAATGGCTCGTCGCAGATCAGGCCGTACTTGATGACTTCGGCCAGGCCCGCGGACAGCTCACGCCCCGGCAGGGTCTTGAGGCTGGTGGTGTCGATCAGCACCGCGTTGGGCTGGTAGAAGGCGCCGACCATGTTCTTGCCCAGCGGATGGTTGATGCCGGTCTTGCCACCAACCGAGGAGTCCACCTGAGACAGCAATGTGGTCGGCACCTGGATGAAGTCCACCCCACGCTGATAACAGGCCGCGGCAAAGCCCGCCATGTCGCCGATCACACCGCCGCCAAGAGCGACCACGGTGGTGCGCCGGTCGTGGCGGGCCGTGAGCAGGGCATCGAAGATCAGTTGCAGGGTTTCCCAGTTCTTGTGGGCCTCGCCGTCGGGCAGCACCACCGGCAGTACCGAGTAGGCACCCAGGGTCTTGCTCAGACGCTCGAGATACAGGGGCGCGACAGTCTCGTTGGAAACGATGGCGACCTGCCGGCCGGCAATGTGCGGCGCCAGCAGCTCGGGCTGGTCCAGCAGGCCCTCGCCAATGTAGATCGGGTAGCTACGTTCGCCCAGGTCGACCTTTAGTGTCTGCATGTATCCCCACAATGTACTTGGGCGCGATGGCCGCGGTGCGGCCCCGCGCAGTGACGTTCAACCCCGTCCCGGCGTTGGACGCCGAGGATAGTCCCCCCTCAGCGGGGCGGCAACTTCTGCAGGCGCTCGAGAATGTCGAGCACCACCATGCGCGGTGGCCGTTCGTCGGTTTCCACCACCAGGTCGGCAATTTCGCGATAGAGCGGGTCGCGCGTCTCCAGCAAGGCGCGCAGCGTGGCTTCCGGGTTGGCGGTGCGCAACAGTGGCCGGTTGCGGTCGCGCGAGGTGCGCCCTACCTGTTGCTCCACCGAAGCATGCAGGTAGATCACCCGCCCGCCGGCATGCAGTGCCGCACGGTTGGCATCGCGCATCACCGCGCCGCCACCGGTGGCCAGGACCACGCCATCGAGCGCGCAAAGCTCGGCGATCATCGCCTGCTCACGATCACGAAAGCCCGGCTCGCCTTCCTTGTCGAAGATCCACGGGATGTTGGCGCCGGTTCGCAGTTCGATTTCCTTGTCGGAATCCTTGAACAGCAGGCGCAGCTCTTTGGCCAACAGGCGTCCGATGGTGCTTTTTCCAGCGCCCATGGGCCCCACAAGTATCAAATTTCGCACAGAATCAACGACTCACAGCAATCGCCTGGTCACTCATGATACGCGGAGTCAGGAAGACCAGCAGCTCGGATTTTTTCTCTTGTAATGCATCGCGTCGAAACAGCCGCCCAACATACGGCAGATCGCCAAGAAATGGCACCTTGTCGACCACTTTGTTCTGCGACGTCGAGTACACGCCACCAATCACAATGGTCTGCCCATCGGTCACCCGGACCTTGGCATTGACCTCGTTCTTGCGTATCGGCGGGACATTGTTCAGCGCGTTGACGAAATCCGGCTCATCCTTGGTCACCCGCACCTCCATGACCACCTTGCCGTCCGGGGTGATCTGGGGCGTCACTTCCAGCGACAACGAGGCTTCGCGGAAAGAAATGGAAGTCGCGCCACTGCGGGTGGTCTCCTGGTAAGGCACCTCGGTGCCCTTGAGGATCCGCGCGGTCTCCTTGTCGGCCGTCACGACCCTGGGCTGGGAGATGATTTCACCGTTGCCGCTCTTTTCCATGGCACTGAGCTCCAGGTCCAGCAGGATGTCACTGCGCAGCAGGCCCACACCCAGCCCGCCACTGGCCCGTTCGACGCCAAGGTCGACGAACAGCTCGCTGCCCAGACGGCTGTTCTGCCCATACAGCGGACCACCCCAGCGCACGCCAAGGCTCTTCTCATAGTCGACGCCGGCCTCGACGATACGGGCCTCGATCATGACCTGGCGCACCGGCACGTCCAGCTGCGCCACCAGCTTGCGCAGCTCGGCCAGGCGCTCGTCGGGCTGCACGACCACCAGGGTGTTGGTCCGCTCGTCCACACCCAGGCTGCCACGCCCCGTGAGGATGCCGTCATCGGCGAGGCTGGTCATCAGCAGCTCGGCCAGCTCGGACGCCTTGGCGTGACTGACCGCGATCAACTCACGGCGCAACGGCGCCAGCTGCGCCGCCAGCACCTGTTCCTGGCGCGCGCCCAGGGAGTGATCGGCAAGCTCCGCCAACGGGGCGACCAAGAGCACATTACCTTCCTGGCGCCGTCCCAGGCCTTTGCTGCGCAGGACCAGATCCAGCGCCTGGTCCCAAGGCACATCCTCCAGGCGCAAGGTGATCCGCCCCCGCACCGCATCACTGGCGACCAGGTTGATACCGGCGTAGTCCGCCATGATCTGCAGCACCGAGCGCACCTCCACATCCTGGAAATTCAGCGACAGCGGCTCACCCTGATGATCCGCCGCCAGAACCGTCCGGATGCCCACCAGCATCAGCACCATCCCGCTCAACCAGCTCCTCGGCTTCATCCCTGACCTCCCTTGGCGCACTCTTCCCGAGTGCCAGATAACGGTGGCGCGCCTGCCAGCCACCACTGATGTAGATGCGCTCGCGTACCGTGACCTGTGCCGTGTCGATAGCCACCACGACCCCATCGTCGCGCCCCAGCCGCGCTCCCACCTCGACCCGATAGACACGCCGCCCCGAACGCAGCAGGGCCTGATGACGCCCATCACGGGACAGACTGCCGACCATCTCCAGCTGCTCCAGCGGAATGCGCGCAAGCCCGTTTTCCGCCACCCTCGATGACCAGGCCCGAAACGGGTCGAACGAGCCAGGCGCCAGGGCAATACGGGCCGGCTCATCCGCCAGCGCCTTCGGCACCGGCAATGGCTCCTCGGTTTGATAGGCATTTATCTGCAACTGTGCGGCAAGCAGCCCTGCGTCGTCGTCCATGGCCAGCGCGAGCCGGGACACGCTCAACAAGCGCAATCGCTGCAGCCACTGTTCCAGCCAGGCACGCAATGCCGGGTAATGTCCCCGCACGCGCATTTCCAAGGGCGTCAGGCTGTACTCCGGCTGCTTCTGCGCCTCGAGCACATCGAGGCGCTCGAACAGCAGGCCATGCTCATGCCCGGACATCGCCAGCTCATCGAGCAGCTCACTCATGCCCTCCCCCGCATCGAGCCGCCAGCGCTCTGTGCGCAGGCGTTGCTCGGCGTCTTCCAGCGCGCTCCGCTCGGCGTCCAGCTCGCCGACCTGCAACTGCCGCTCCTCGAGCGTTTGCAGCAGTCGCCGCTCCAGCGCCACGCTCTCGGCATAGGCCTGGGTTGGCGCCTTGAGGCGAATGAAGTAGCCCGACAGCGTCACCACCAGCACCAGCAACAGCACCGACAGCCCCCTGAACGACGAGCGACTCGCCAATCCTTGCCAATCAGGAAACCACATACGGCTCATGAATCACTGGCCGACAGGCGTGCGGCCAGCAGGAACTCGTCGCCGCGCGCCTTATGTCGAAGGTGGATGAGTTCAAGGTCCTGCACGATGCCTACCCGCTGCAGGTCGCGCATGAACTGCGCGACCACCGATGCTGACGCGGCGAGCCCGGTCAGCCGCAGACCGTCGCCCTCCACTGTCACGCCGGTCAATTGCGCACCGTCCGGCAAGGCCTGCTCCAGGCCAAGGAACAGGCCAGGTAACAGTTCCTGACCAGCGCGCAACCTCGATAGCTCGGCGTGCCGCGCCACGACGACGTGGCGCGCTTCACGCAACTGTTCGATCCGGGCTGCCGTGTTATCGAGCCCCTCTAGCGCCACCTGCTGGCGTGCGACAGCTTCGATCTGGCGCCCCAGACGCGCTCGCGCCGCCTGGTCGAGCACCATCACAACCACCAACGCCAATACCAGGCTGGCCAGCAACAGGACCTGAAAGCGGCGCACATCCCGCGCCCTGCGCCGCTCCCGCCAAGGCATCAGATTGAGCCGCACCCTCATGCCAGCCCGCCCAGCGCAAGCCCGTAGGCCAAGGCCATGGAGGGTTCCTGGCCAGCCTCGATGGCGCCAGGGCCCGACTGCACGCCCGGACGGACCATGCGGCACGCTACACCGAGGAGTTGCGCAAGCTGCGCGGCGCGCTCGGCGCTGGCCAGGGCGCCGGTCAGCAACAGCTCGTCGCCCCGCGCCTGGCCACCACTCGCATGCCAGAGCCTTTCGACACTCTGCGCCCACTGATCTGACGCCATCGGCGCAACATGCTGACGCTGTGGCACGCATGCGTGCAGCCAGCAATGCATCACCATTTCACCCGCTTCCAGCTGAAGCATGGTCTTGCCGGCGCAGCCACCCTCCACCAGCGCACGCTGCAGGGCGATGCTGTCCACCTCCACAGCCACCAGTCGCAGACCGGCCTGCGCGAACAGTTGTTCGAGCGGATCGATCTGACTCTGCCGGCACGCCACGACCAGTGCATCCACCTGGCCCGGATCGTCAACGGACGCGCCCAGCACCTGGAAGTCCAGGGCAAGGTCGTCCAGCGGAAAGGGGAAGAGTTGGTCGGCCTGGTCGAGCAATTGGCTTTCGATGCCGAGATCGGACTCTCCGGCTGGCAATCGGCAAATTTTGCAGATCACCTGGGAGGCCGGCAAAGCCAGTGCGACCTCACGCTGGCGCGTCGCGCAGCGACCATGCGCCTGTCGCAATGCCCTGACCAGGGTGCCTGCGTCGTCCAGCAGACCAGGACCTCGCAATGTCGCGCCGAAGGGTTCTCGGGCCCACCCGGCAACCCTGCAGCGCCCGCGCTGATGGCGCAGTTGCAGCATCCGTATGGAGTCATGGGCGATTTCCACTCCCAGCAGTGAACCTGTCCCCCTGCCAAAGCGTCCAAGCATGGCTGTCACTTCCTTGTCGTCGGTAGCCCGCGCCATCGCTGCGCAGGCGGTCGTCGCCCTGTCCCGGGCGGTCACCCGGTGGGGCGAAAAATGCTTATAATGCCCAGCGAATTTTCCTGTCCGCCGGCCCTGCGCGCCCTTCACTCCTCAACCAGGACACCCCAAAGCCTTGATACGCCTGCTGAAGTTCTTCTGGTGGTCTTTCGTCGCAGTCATCTGCGCGCTCGTACTCGGTGTGAGCGGTGCGTTTCTGTATCTTAGCCCCAGCCTGCCCTCGGTCGATTCGCTCAGAAGCGTCCAGTTGCAAATCCCCCTGAGGGTGTACAGCGGCGATGGCAAGCTGATTGCCGAATTCGGCGAGATGCGGCGCTCGCCCATCAAGTTCGAGGAAATCCCCCCACAGTTCATCCAGGCGCTTCTCTCTGCCGAGGACGACAATTTCCTCAACCACTATGGCGTCGACCCGAGCAGCCTGATGCGTGCCGCCACGCAACTGCTCAAGTCCGGGCACATCCAGACGGGCGGAAGCACCATCACCATGCAGGTGGCGAAGAACTTCTTCCTGACCAGCGAACGCAGCTTCTCGCGCAAGACCAACGAAATTCTCCTGGCCCTGCAGATCGAGCGCGAGCTGACCAAGGACGAGATCCTCGAGCTCTACGTCAACAAGATCTACCTGGGCAACCGTGCCTACGGCATCGACGCCGCGGCACAGGTGTACTACGGCAAGTCGATCCGCGACGTCAGCCTGGCGCAAATGGCCATGATCGCCGGCCTGCCCAAGGCGCCATCGCGCTTCAACCCGCTGGCCAACCCGGTGCGTGCCAAGGAGCGCCGCGACTGGATCCTCGGGCGCATGTACAAGCTTGGCAAGATCGACGAGGCCAGCTACCAGACCGCCCTGGCAGAACCGCTGAACGCCAGCTACCACGTGCCGACCCCTGAAGTGAGCGCACCTTATGTCGCCGAGATGGCCCGCGCCGAGATGGTCGGCCGCTACGGTAGCGACGCCTACACCGAAGGTTTCCGCGTCACCACCACGGTGCCGAGCGACATGCAGCAGATGGCCAACAACGCGGTGCTCAACGGCCTTTCTGCTTACGACGAACGCCACGGCTACCGTGGCCCTGAGTCGCGCTTCCCCGGCAAGACCCGCGCGGCCTGGCTGCAGGATCTGAGCAAGCAACGCCCCCTTGGCGGCCTGGAACCGGCGATCGTCACCCAGGTCGAGAAGGGCGGACTGAAGGTGATGACCCGTGGTGGCCTGGAAGAGGATGTGGCCTGGGACACCATGAAGTGGGCCCGCCCGTACCTCAACAGCAATTCCCAGGGACGCTCGCCGCAGTCGCCGGCCGACGTGGCCCAGGTGGGCGACCTGATTCGCCTGCAGCGCCTGGACGACGGCAAGCTCAAGTTCAGCCAGGTGCCTGGCGCCCAGAGCGCCCTGGTGACCCTCGACCCGAACAACGGCGCGATCCGCGCCCTGGTCGGCGGTTTCTCCTTCGAGCAGAGTAACTACAACCGCGCCATGCAGGCCAAGCGTCAGCCTGGCTCGAGTTTCAAGCCCTTCGTCTATAGCGCCGCCCTGGACAATGGCTACACCGCCGCCAGCCTGGTCAACGACGCACCGATCGTGTTCGTCGACGAGTACCTGGACAAGGTCTGGCGTCCGAAGAACGACACCAACACCTTCCTTGGCCCGATCCGTATGCGCGAGGCGCTGTACAAGTCGCGCAACCTGGTGTCGATCCGCCTGCTGCAGGCCATGGGCGTGAACCGCACCATCGACTACATCACCAAGTTCGGTTTCAACAAGCAGGACCTGCCGCCCAACCTGTCCCTGGCGCTGGGCACCGCGACGCTGACACCGATGGAAATCGCCACCGGCTGGAGCGCCTTCGCCAACGGTGGCTACAAGATCAACCCGTACCTGATCGAGCGCATCGAGAGCCGCAACGGCGAGACGCTGTTCACCGCCAACCCGGCGCGCGTCCCCCAGGGCCATCAGGACCAGGGCGGCGTGGCCGCGCCAGAGCAGGCGATCAGCGTCGCGCCGATGCCGGGCGAGGCGCCATCGGCCAATGGCCAGGCCGCGCCGGCGCCGCAGGCACCGGTGCTGGCCGAGCAGATCATCGATGGCCGCACCTCGTACATTCTCACCAGCATGCTGCAGGACGTGATCAAGCGCGGCACCGGCCGCCGCGCCCTGGCGCTCGGACGCTCGGACCTGGCCGGCAAGACCGGCACCACCAACGAGTCCAAGGACGCCTGGTTCTCCGGCTACAACGCCGACTACGTCACCACCGTGTGGGTGGGCTTCGACCAGCCGGAAACGCTGGGACGCCGCGAGTATGGCGGCACCGTGGCGCTGCCGATCTGGATGAGCTTCATGGGCGCGGCGCTCAAAGGCATGCCGGAGCACCCACCGGCCGAACCTGAGGGCATCCTCAGCCTGCGCGTGGACCCGGTCAGTGGCCGCGCCGCCACGCCGAGCACGCCTAACGCCTACTTCGAGCTGTTCAAGGCCGAGGACACCCCGCCTTCGGTGGACGAGCTGGGCAATGGCGTGGCACCGGGCAGCCCGCTGCCGGCGGATGAAGCGGCGCCGATGGATCTGTTCTGATCGGGCGCGATACAACTGCAAAGGCAACTTCGATCCTGTGGGAGCGGGTTTACCCGCGAAGCAAGCAACGTGGAGCCTGGCACCGGCTGCGCCGGTGTTCGCGGGCAAGCCCGCTCCCACAGGGATCGCGCCAGATCGAGAAAGCTCAGCAAGACTGCTGCTCCCACAACGACTTCGTTGCCCCCCCCACAAACAAAAAGCCCCGACTCTTGCGAGCCGGGGCTTTTTCATGTCGCTACGACCGGATCAGCCGTTGAACACTTCATCCACGCTGTTCAGCGGGTAGTGCTTCGGATACGGCAGGGTGGCCACACCGGATTCGATGGCAGCCTTGGCCACGGCATCGGACACCACGGTGATCAGGCGCGCATCCAGCGGTTTCGGAATGATGTACTCACGACCGAACTCCAGCGCTTGCACGCCGTAGGCCTCGCACACTTCCTTCGGTACCGGCAGTTTGGCCAGGTCCTTCAGGGCGATGGCGGCAGCGATCTTCATTTCTTCGTTGATGCGTTTGGCGCGAACGTCCAGGGCACCGCGGAAGATGAACGGGAAGCCCAGTACGTTGTTGACCTGGTTCGGGTAGTCGGAACGACCGGTGGCCATGATCACGTCGCTGCGGGTGGCATGGGCCAGCTCCGGCTTGATTTCCGGATCCGGGTTCGAGCAGGCGAACACGATCGGGTTGGCTGCCATCGACTTCAGGCCTTCAGGGCTCAGCAGGTTCGGGCCGGACAGGCCGACGAACACATCGGCGCCGTCCAGGGCGTCAGCCAGGGTACGCTTGTCGGTGGCGTGGGCGAACTGGGCCTTGTACTGGTTCAGGTCGTCGCGGCCAGCGTGGATCACGCCGCTGCGGTCGATCATGAAGATGTTCTCGACCTTGGCACCCATGCTCACCAGCAGTTTCATGCAGGAGATGGCAGCAGCACCGGCGCCCAGGCAGACGATCTTGGCGTCTTCGAGCTTCTTGCCGGCGATTTCCAGGGCGTTGATCATGCCGGCGGCGGTGACGATCGCGGTGCCGTGCTGGTCATCGTGGAACACCGGGATGTCGCACTGCTCGATCAGGGTGCGCTCGATCTCGAAGCACTCAGGGGCCTTGATGTCTTCGAGGTTGATGCCACCGAAAGTGATGGAGATACGGCGAACGGTGTCGATGAAGGCCTGCGGGCTTTCCGATTCGACTTCGATGTCGAATACATCGATACCGGCAAAACGCTTGAACAGAACGCCCTTGCCTTCCATGACCGGCTTCGAGGCCAGCGGACCCAGGTCACCCAGACCGAGGATCGCGGTGCCGTCGGAAATCACCGCGACCAGGTTGCCCTTGCCGGTGTACTTGTAGGCCAGCTCCGGATCACGGCCGATCTCGCGCACAGGCTCGGCGACGCCTGGGCTGTAGGCCAGGGCGAGGTCACGGGCGGTGGCGGTTGGCTTGGAGAGCTCGACGCTCAGTTTCCCCGGACGAGGCTGAGCGTGGTATTCGAGAGCGGCGGTTTTCAGGTCTGACATGATGGGCATTCCGCTATTTACTGTTCTGACGGACCGCCGAGGATACGCAAAGTGCCGGAGGGCGACAAGACTGCCCGGTCACTATGTGTCAAGGCCTTTAGCCTACGACTTTACGCTATAACCCACGGGGCTTACGGGGCCAAGTGTGTACAATCCAATAGCAAACTGTCTACAACTATTTAGCCGGAAAGACGCTCCAGCATGCTCGGGTCGGTCAATGGCAACACCCAGCGTCGCTGCCCGGGCTTGAGCCCTCCCTTGCGGGAACGGTCCAGCACCCAGCCACGTGCCTCGACCTGGCGTCCCTTGAGGTTAGCGAAGAAGCTGGCGGGGAAGTTGCGCTGCAGACGAGCGGGAATCTGCAGCACCACGGTATCGTCGAGTTCCAGCCAGACGCCGCCGCGATTGCGCTCGATGCCGTTGATTTTGCCGCCGATGACGGCAAAGCCCGACTGCCGCACATCCTGCGCCCGCTGCACCGGCGACTGGCGCCAGATGCCCGCCCTGGCCTGGCGCGCCTGCTGCTCGGCCTGCTGCTGGCACCCCGCCAGGTCTACGTTGGGCGCGACGGCAACCCGGTAACCAAGCCCCTCGCTGAGCAGTTGCGCTTCCAGATTGTCGCCATTACGGCTGTACAGATGCGCCAGGGTGCGGCCGTACTTGTCCTTGCCCTCGACACCCGGCACCAGCCCGACACGACCGTCGCTGGCCTTGACCAACGCCTGCAGGCGCCGCTTCGCCGCCTCGGCGTAGGGTTCGCTGGTACGCCCCTTGCGCCCGATCTCGGGGGCGTTGATACCGATCAACCGCACGCTGCGGCCGTCGACCAGGCGCACGGTATCGCCGTCGACCACATTGCGCACGGCCACCTGCTGCGGCTGGCCAGGCAACGGGCAGAACGCCTGGGCGGGGAAATGCCAGATCGCGCCCACAAAAAAGGCGCTCACGAGGAGCGCCTTTTTTTGCAGCAGCGCGAACCTCGAAAGATTCGCCATGCGCATGATTACTTCTTGGTACCGAACATACCGAAGCGATCGGCGAACTTCTGTACGCGACCACCGGTGTCCAGGACTTTCTGCTTACCGGTGTAGAACGGGTGGCACAGGTTGCAAACGTCGATCGCCAGGACGCTGCCCAGGGTCGAACGGGTTTCAAACTTGTTGCCGCAGCTGCAGGTGACTGCAACTACTTCGTAGTTCGGATGAATATCTGCTTTCATGGTCACTTCCTCGAGCTGCGTGCCGCCACCCAACACCTATTGTTGAATACCGCACGTAATTAGGCGGCGAATAATACCAGAGCGTCGGGCCAACGCAAGTTGTCGCTTGCACCGACCGTCGTCTGCTAGGCTCGCCTGATTTGCGAAATACCCTTCAGAGACCTTCCGCGTGTCCGACGTCATCCTGCGCCTAGCCCTGCCCTCGCCCCTGCGTCGCCTGTTCGACTACCGGGCCACCGCGAGCATGGCGCGCCAGGCGCTGACCCCCGGCATGCGCATCCGCGTGCCGTTCGGCCGCCGCGAGATGATCGGCGTGCTGGTGGAAGTCGCCGAGCGCAGCGAAGTGCCCGCCGACAAGCTCAAGCCGGCCAGCGCGCTGCTCGACCCGGTATCGCCGCTGCCACCGGCGCTGTTCAAGCTGTGCCTGTGGACGGCCCAGTACTACCAGCACAGCCTGGGCGACACCCTGAACTGGGCGCTGCCGACCCTGCTGCGTCAGGGCGAACCGGCCGAGGCACGCCAGGAGCGCTTCTGGCACGTCGCCCCCGGCGCACGCCTGGAAGACCCTCGCATCGCCCGCGCACCGCGCCAGCGCGATGCCCTCAAGACGCTTTCGCAACACCCGCACGGCGTGGCTCACAGCCTGCTGAGCAAGCTCGGCCTGAACAAGGACAGCCTCGACCTGTTGCTGGCCAAGGAGCTGGTCGACGTCGAGGTGCGTCGTCACCTGCCAGCGGCTCGACACGAGCACTGGCTGGCGCAGCCGGAACTGCCGCTCAACGACGAACAGCGCGCCGCCTTCGAGGCCGTGCGTGCAGGTTTCGGCGCGTTCCACGCCTTCCTGCTGGCCGGCGTCACCGGCAGCGGCAAGACCGAGGTGTACCTGCAACTGATTCGTGAAACCCTCGAAGCCGGCAAACAGGCCCTGATCCTCATTCCCGAGATCAACCTCGGTCCGCAGACCCTGCAACGCTTCGAACAACGCTTCAACGCGCGCATCGCCCTGCTGCACTCGGCGGTGGGCGACCGCGAGCGCCTGGACGCATGGCTGGCGGCCCGCGACGGCGACGCCGACATCATCATCGGCACCCGCTCGGCGCTGTTCACGCCGATGAAGAACCCGGGCCTGATCATCATCGATGAAGAACACGACGGCTCCTATAAACAGCAGGAGGGCTTGCGCTACCACGCCCGCGACCTGGCCGTGGTGCGGGCGCACCAGGAGAACATCCCGATCCTGCTGGGCTCGGCCACACCGTCGCTGGAAAGCCTGCACAACGCCCACAGCGGCCGCTACGGCCTGCTGCGCATGAACCAACGCGCCGGTGGTGCCAAGGCCCCGCGCTTCCTGCGCCTGGACGTGCGCAGCCTGCCGCTGGACAGCGGTATCAGCGGCCCGTTGCAGCAGGCCATCCGCCAGACGCTCGAGGCCGGCCAGCAAGTGCTGGTATTCCTCAACCGCCGCGGCTTCGCCCCCACGTTGCTGTGCCACGACTGCGGCTGGCTCTCCGAGTGCCCGCGCTGCGATGCGCGCATGACCGTGCACCAGCGCTCCGCCGTGCTGCGCTGCCACCATTGCGGCTACGACGAACGCCTGCCGCTGCAGTGCCCGCAGTGCGCCCACGTCGATCTGCGCCCGGTGGGCGCCGGCACCGAACGCGCCGAGGAGCGCCTGAAGGTGCTGTTCCCCGAATATCCGATCCTGCGCGTGGACCGCGACAGCACCTCGCGCAAGGACGCCATGCACAACCTGTTCGCCACCATCCAACGCGGCCAGCCGAGCATCCTGGTCGGCACCCAGATGCTAGCCAAGGGACACCACTTCCCACGGGTCACCCTGGTCGCCATCCTCGATGCCGACGGCGGGCTGTTCTCCGGCGACTTCCGCGCCAGCGAGCGCATGGCCCAGCTGATCGTGCAAGTCGCCGGGCGGGCCGGCCGGGCCGAAGAGCCAGGCAAGGTGATCGTGCAAACCCACCTGGCCGACCACCCGCTGCTGGTGCAACTGACCGAGCAGGGCTATTTCGCTTTCGCCGAGCAGGCCTTGAGCGAGCGCCGCGCCGCCGGCCTGCCGCCATTCGCCCACCTGGCGCTGCTGCGCGCCGATGCGCACAAGCCAGGCCAGGCCGAAGGCTTTCTCGACGAGGCCTGCGCCGCCGCCGAACGCGTGCTCGCCGAGCAGGGGCTGCACGGCATCGAGCTGCTGGGCCCGGTCCCGGCGCCCATGGAGCGACGGGCGGGGCGCTTCCGTGCGCAACTCTTGCTCCAGGCCAATGCCCGGGCACCGTTGCATCGACTGATCAGTGCCTGGTTGCTAGTGTTGGAGCAGATGCCGTCGGGGCGGCAGGTGCGCTGGTCGCTGGATGTCGATCCCGTCGACCTTTATTGAGCGACAAGCTTCAAGCAGCAAGAAACAGCTGCCTTGTGCCGGGGCCTGTACTTGCAGCTCGCCCCCAAAAGGTTGGCAACCCGCCCCCAGCAACGGATAATGCCCAGTTTTTCCACCTGCGCATCGAAGCGCTGCACCGCGCTTGCGGTCGAAAAGAGAACCCCATGAAAGACACCATTCGCCAGCTGATCCAGCAAGCCCTCACCCAACTCGTCGCCGACGGTGTGCTGCCTGAAGGGCTGACGCCGGCGATCCAGGTGGAAAACGCCCGGGACAAGACCCACGGCGACTTCGCCAGCAACATCGCCATGATGCTGGCCAAGCCGGCCGGCATGAAGCCACGCGACCTGGCCGAAAAGCTCATCAAGGCCCTGCCGGCCAGCGCCGACATCACCAAGGTCGAGATCGCAGGTCCAGGCTTTCTGAACTTCTTCCAGAACACCGACGCCCTGGCCTCCCGCCTCGACGCCGCCCTGACCGACGAGCATCTGGGCGTGCGCAAGGCCGGCCCGGCCGAGAAGGTGGTGATCGACATGTCGGCGCCGAACCTGGCCAAGGAAATGCACGTCGGCCACCTGCGCTCGACCATCATCGGCGACAGCGTGGCCCGTGTGCTGGAGTTCCTCGGCGACCGGGTGATCCGCCAGAACCACGTGGGCGACTGGGGCACCCAGTTCGGCATGCTGCTGGCCTATCTGGAAGAAAACCCGATCACCAGCGACGAGCTGTCGGACCTGGAGAACTTCTACCGCGCCGCCAAGAAGCGCTTCGACGAGTCCGAGGACTTCGCCACCCGCGCCCGCGGCCTGGTGGTCAAGCTGCAGGCCGGTGATCCTGAGTGCATGGCCCTGTGGACGCGCTTCAAGGACATTTCCCTGTCGCACTGCCAGAAGACCTACGAGCTGCTCAACGTCAAGCTGACCATGGCCGACGTGATGGGCGAGAGCGCCTACAACGCCGACCTGGCCAACGTAGTCGCCGATCTAAAGGCCAAAGGCCTGCTGGTCGAGGACCAGGGCGCCCAGTGCGTGTTCCTCGAAGAATTCAAGAACGCCGAAGGCGAGCCGCTGCCGGTAATCGTGCAGAAGGCCGACGGCGGCTACCTGTACGCCACCACCGACCTGGCCGCCGTCCGTTACCGCAGCAACACGCTGAACGCCGATCGCGCCCTGTACTTCGTCGACCAGCGCCAGGCCCTGCACTTCAACCAGGTGTTCGAAGTGGCCCGCCGCGCCGGTTTCGTCGGCCATCCGATGAAAATGGAGCACATGGGCTTCGGCACCATGAACGGCGCCGATGGCCGTCCGTTCAAGACCCGCGACGGCGGCACCGTCAAGCTGATCGACCTGCTCACCGAGGCCAAGGACCGCGCCTACGCGCTGGTCAAGGAGAAGAACCCGTCGCTGGCCGAGGACGAGCTGCGCCACATCGGTGAAGTGGTCGGCATCGGCGCGGTCAAATATGCCGACCTGTCGAAGCACCGCACCAGCGACTACAGCTTCAACTTCGAGCTGATGCTCAACTTCGAAGGCAACACCGCCCCATACCTGCTGTATGCCTACACCCGCGTGGCTGGCGTGTTCCGCAAGCTGGGCAAGGGCTTCGACGAAGTCGACGGCAAGATCGTCCTGCAGGCGCCGCACGAGCAGGACCTGGCCGCACGCCTGGCGCAATTCGGCGAAATCCTGAACAACGTCGCCGAAAAAGGTACCCCGCACGTGCTGTGCAGCTACCTGTACGACCTCGCCGGCCTGTTCTCCAGCTTCTACGAGAATTGCCCGATCCTTTCCGCCGAAACCACCGAACAGCAGCAGAGCCGCCTGCGCCTGGCCGCCCTGACCGGCCGCACCCTCAAGCAGGGCCTGGAACTGCTCGGCCTGGAAACCCTGGAGCGCATGTAAGTTGGCTGCAAAGAAAAAGCCCGCGCCAAAGCGCGGCGCCAGCCGTCACCAGCCGCCCGCCAAGCAGCCGATCCCGGGCTGGGTATGGCTGGCGGTCGGCCTGACCGTGGGTGCATTCATCGTCTTCCTGATGAAGCTCGAACCGGGTGGTGAAGACATCAAGCGCACCAAGCCCGAGCAGCAGAAGCCGGAGAAGGTCGCCGAGGCGAGCAAGACCACCACCCCAACGCCACAGCAGCCGGTGAAGCCGAAGTACGACTTCTACACCCTGCTGCCGGAGTCGGAGGTGATCGTGCCGCCGGAAGCCGTGCCCGAGAAAACGCCGCCGGTACCAGCGCAACCGCCCGTGCCGACCACGCCGGTCACCCCCGCGCAAGCGGCGAAGATCGACACCGCCCGCGCCCAGGCCGCATTGATGGGGCAGACACCGCCGCCAGCACCACCGGTAATCAAGCCGGCGACCACCACCCAGTTCTTCCTGCAGGCGGGCTCGTTCCGCAAGCAGGCGGATGCCGACAAGGTCCGCGCGCAGATCATCCTGCTCGGCCAGGCGGTAAAGGTGGAGTCGGGCACCGTCAAGGAAGAGACCTGGTACCGTGTGATGGTCGGCCCGTTCAGCAACCGCGAACAGCTGACCGTGGCGCAGAAGCAACTGGCCGGCGCGGGCTTCAGCAACCTGCTGCTGCAACAGCGCCGCCAGTGACGAAAAAGGCCTTGCCGCTTTCAGCGACAAGGCCTTTTTTCATACCCGACGCCGCTCGGCGTTGACCTGGGAAATCTGGCTGTTGAGTGTCCAGAAGTCATACAACACGCCCAGCAGGAACAAGCCACCGGTGAACAGGTAGATCAGCGCGCTGATCCACTTGCCCTGGTACAGGCGATGCACGCCGAAGATGCCCAGGAAGGTCAGGAGGATCCACGCCAGGTTGTAGTCCACGCCACCGGATTCGAAGCGCAGGTCCGCCTCGCGGTCCATCGACGGAATCAGGAACAGGTCGATCAGCCAGCCAATGCCCAGCAAGCCCAAGGTGAAGAACCAGATCGTCCCGGTGATCGGCTTGCCGTAGTAGAAACGGTGCGAGCCGGTGAAGCCGAAGATCCACAGCAGATAGCCGAGGACCTTGCTGTGGGTGTCATGCGCAGGCCCACCCTGTTGATAACCATTCATTCGAAGCCCTCGTGAATTAGCTGAAAATTTTCTAACGAGAAATGTGACTTTTTCGTTTTTGCCCGACATATGGTACGTGGCTGAGCGACCAACGGATCAGAATTTGATCAAAAAGCTGTTATAAAGTTGCGCGCCAACACTTATAAGAGCTTCATCTATGCCACCTTTCTTCAAGACATGGCTGACCCTCTGCCTTTTATTGCCCCTGGCCGCCCACGCCACCAACCGTGAGCAACGACTTCCCAGCGGATTCACCGGCTACACGACCAATGCCGACACCTCGGTGAAACGCGCCCCGATCCAGTACCGCAAGGCAAGCCTGCAGGCCCGCCCCGGCAACGCCGCCAGGCAACAGGCGATGCAAGCCGTGGCCATGTCCCCCAAACAGAGCAGCGAAGTGCTCAGCCGCGCGGTGAACGTACTCGGCACGCCTTATCGCTGGGGCGGCAGCAGCCCGAAGAAGGGCTTCGACTGCAGCGGCCTGGTCAAGTACGCCTTCAACGATGTGGCCGATGTCGATCTGCCGCGCACCTCCAATGCCATGGCCCAGGGCCAGGGCGTGAAGGTGGCCAAGAGCGACCTTAAACCGGGTGACCTGATCTTCTTCAACATCAAGAGCCGCCGGGTCAACCATGTGGCCATCTACCTGGGCAACGACCGCTTCATCCATGCGCCACGCACCGGCAAGCGGGTGAGCATCGACAGCCTTGAGAAACCGTACTGGCAGAAGCATTACGTGGTGGCCAAGCGGGTGCTGCCCAAGCAACAGGCGCTGAGCCTGGCTAAACGCTAACCGTGGGGTATGGCACCCGCTTCGCGGTTGATCGCGGGCAAGCCCGCTCCCACAGCAGCGGGGCTGTAGCAGTTCCGCGAGAACGATCCGGGGGATCGTCTACAGGTTCGCTATCACGCCCTGTGCCCTCAGCGTCTGCATCGCCCCTTCCATCGTCCGCATTCCCAGCGCCGCCCCGGCCTGCATCAACGAGCACACCTGGGCCATGCGCCCCTCGCGGATCAGGTTGCGCACTGCGGGCGTCGCCACCAGCACCTCCCTCGCGGCGACCCTGCCACCCCCGACGCGCCGGACCAGCACCTGTGCCACCACCAGCCGCAGCGACTCGGCCAGCATCGTGCGCACCAACGCTTTTTCCTCGGCGGCGAACACCTCCACCAGGCGATCGATACTGTTGACCGCCGAGCGCGTGTGCACCGTAGCCAGCACCAAGTGCCCGGTTTCGGCGGCGCGCAGTGCCAGGCGGATACTTTCCAGGTCACGCAGTTCACCGACCATGATCACATCGGGGTCCTGGCGCAGCGCGCTGCGCAACCCCTGGGCAAAGTCGCGACTGTCACGACCTATCTCCCGCTGGTTGATCAGGCTGCGCCGGCCTTGGTGAATGAACTCGATGGGATCTTCCAAGGTAACGACATGGACCGCGCGCTCACGATTGATCTGGTCGAGCAGTGCCGCCAGGGTGCTCGATTTGCCGCTGCCCGTCGGGCCGCCGACCAGCACCAGGCCATCCCGGTGTCGAGCGATGATGTGAAACACATCGTGCAGATCGAGCTCATCGAGGCTCGGGACTCGCGCCGGGATCAGCCGCGCGCTCGCCCCCGGGCCATTGTGCTGGCGGAACAGGCTCAGCCGAAAGCGGCCCAGTTCTGGTAGCACCAAGGCGAGATCCAGCTCGTCACCAGACGCCCATTGCAGGCGTTGCCCTTCATCGAGCAGGCGCGCCAGGCCGTGCTCCAGCAGCACAGGCGCGAGCGCCGGCAGCTCCATCCGCTCCAACTCGCCATCCTTGCGCAGCAGTGGCGGCTCGCCAGCGGCCAGGTGCAGGTCGCTGGCGCCCGCTGCCACCGCCCGGGCCAGCAGATCGGTCACATCCATGAGACTCCCCAATGGCGATCAAGCAGGTAGAATGCCGCAGACCCCAAAGCCGTCGGCGACGAACCATGTCCACCCTAGCAGACAACATTGACGCCATTGCCGCCCGTATCGACCAGGCGGCGCACGCCGCCGGACGCGACCCGGCCGGCATCCAGCTGCTGGCGGTCAGCAAGACCAAGTCCGCCAGCGCCATTCGCGAGGCTTACGCCGCCGGACTGCGCGATATGGGCGAGAACTACCTTCAGGAAGCCCTGACCAAACAACAGGCACTTTCCGACCTGCCCTTGATCTGGCACTTCATCGGCCCCATCCAGTCGAACAAGACCAAGGCCATCGCCGAGCACTTCGACTGGGTACACTCCGTGGATCGCCTGAAGATCGCCCAACGCCTCTCCGAGCAGCGCCCTGCCGGCCTGGCGCCGCTGAACATCTGCCTGCAGGTGAACGTCAGTGGCGAGGACAGCAAGTCCGGCTGCGCCCCCGCCGAACTGCCGGCGCTGGCGCAGGCGGTGAACGCCCTGCCCGGCCTGCGCCTGCGCGGGCTGATGGCGATCCCGGAACCCAGCGATGACCGCGCCGAACAGGAAGCTGCCTTCGCCACCCTGCGCCAGTTGCAAGAGCAGCTTGGCCTCGGCCTGGACACCCTGTCGATGGGCATGAGCCACGACCTGGAAGCCGCCGTCGCCCAAGGGGCGACCTGGGTTCGCATCGGCACCGCCCTGTTCGGGGCTCGCGACTACGGCCAGCCCTGAATCCATGCTTAACTCACTCTTTCCTTCAAGGACCTGACATGAGCAAGACTCGTATTGCCTTCATCGGCGCCGGCAACATGGCCGCCAGCCTGATCGGCGGCCTGCGCGCCCAGGGCCTGGACGCCACGCAGATCCGCGCCAGCGACCCGGGTGCCGAGACCCGCGCGCGGATCCAGGCCGAACACGGCATCGACACCTTCGAAAACAACGCCCAGGCCATCGACGGCGTGGAGGTGATCGTCCTCGCGGTCAAGCCGCAGGTCATGAAAGCGGTCTGCGAGACACTCAAGCCGAACCTGAAACCCGGCCAACTGGTCGTCTCCATCGCGGCCGGCATCACCTGCGCCAGCCTGCAGGCATGGCTCGGCGCGATCCCGGTGGTGCGCTGTATGCCCAACACCCCGGCCCTGCTGCGCCAAGGCGCCAGCGGCCTGTACGCCACCCGCGAAGTCACCGTCGAGCAACGCCAGCAGGCCGAGCAGTTGCTGTCCGCCGTGGGCACCGCCCTGTGGCTGGAGGAAGAACGGCAACTGGATGCCGTCACCGCCGTTTCCGGCAGCGGCCCGGCGTATTTCTTCCTGCTGATCGAAGCGATGACCGCCGCCGGCGAAAAACTCGGCCTGCCACGTGAGACCGCCTCGCAACTCACCCTGCAGACCGCCCTCGGCGCCGCCCGCATGGCAGTCGCCAGCGACGTCGACGCCGCCGAGTTGCGTCGCCGCGTCACCTCGCCGGCCGGTACCACCGAAGCGGCAATCAAATCGTTTCAGGCCAACGGCTTCGAAGCGCTCGTCGAGCAGGCACTGCAGGCCGCGGCGAAGCGCTCCGCCGAGCTGGCCGAACAATTGGGCAAATAAGGAGCAATAGATGAATGCACTGTCAGGCGCCGCGATCTTCGTGGTGCAAACCCTGGTCAGCCTGTACCTGGTGATCGTCCTGCTGCGCTTCGTGCTGCAGCTGGTCAAGGCCGACTTCTACAACCCGCTCAGCCAGTTCGCCGTGCGCGCCACCCAGCCGCTGCTCAAGCCGCTGCGCCGGCTGATTCCCAGCATCGCCGGCCTGGATACCTCGTCGCTGCTGCTGGCGATCGCCATCCAGGCGCTGCTGATGGCCTTCGTGCTGATGGTCACCTACGGCACCTTCGGCGACATCCTGCACCTGCTGATGTGGTCGATCCTGGGCATCACCTCGCTGTTCCTGAAGATCTTCTGGGTCGCGATGATCGTCATGGTGATCGTCTCGTGGGTCGCGCCCAACAGCCACAACCCCGCCGCCGAGCTGGCCTACCAGATCAGCGAGCCGGTGCTGGCGCCGTTCCGTCGCCTGGTGCCCAACCTCGGCGGCATGGACATCTCGCCGATCTTCGCCTTCATCGCCATCCAGGTGATCCAGTCGTTCCTGATGCCCCAACTGGCAGCCTACGCCGGCATGCCGCAAGAGCTGTGGCGGATGATCTGACCCCCTCTGCATCCAGCGGCAAGCCTTTGCTTGCCGCTGGGGGTAGCGCTCTTTAGACTTACGCCTCCGTCAAGCGTGAGCAGGGTCGATGTCCACTGTCCTTCCCGAAGATTCCGTCGGTCTGGTAACACCGCAGATCGCCCGGTTCGATGAACCGCTGGCCCTGGCCTGTGGCCGCTCCCTGGCCACGTACGAGCTGATCTACGAAACCTATGGCACCCTCAACAGCACCGCCAGCAATGCCGTGCTGATCTGCCATGCCTTGTCCGGCCACCACCATGCCGCTGGCTACCATGCCACCACCGACCGCAAGCCGGGCTGGTGGGACAGCTGCATCGGCCCAGGCAAGCCGATCGACACCAATCGTTTCTTCGTGGTCAGCCTGAACAACCTTGGCGGCTGCAACGGCAGCACCGGCCCCAGCAGCGTCAACCCGGCCACCGGCAAGCCCTACGGCGCCGACTTCCCGGTGCTGACGGTGGAGGACTGGGTGCACAGCCAGGCACGCCTGGCCGACCGCCTGGGGATCCAGACCTGGGCCGCCATCGTCGGCGGCAGCCTGGGCGGCATGCAGGCCCTGCAATGGACCATCACCTACCCAGACCGCGTGCGTCACTGTGTGGACATCGCCTCGGCGCCCAAGCTGTCGGCGCAGAACATCGCCTTCAACGAAGTGGCGCGCCAGGCCATCCTCACCGACCCCGAATTCCATGGCGGCTCGTTCCAGGACCAGGGCGTGATCCCCAAGCGTGGCCTGATGCTGGCGCGCATGGTCGGCCATATCACTTACCTGTCCGACGACTCGATGGGCGAGAAATTCGGCCGCGAGCTCAAGAGCGACAAGCTCAACTACGACTTCCACAGCGTGGAGTTCCAGGTCGAGAGCTACCTGCGCTACCAGGGCGAGGAATTCTCCGGCCGCTTCGACGCCAACACCTACCTGCTGATGACCAAGGCGCTGGACTACTTCGACCCGGCCGCGGCCCATGGCGGCGACCTGGCGGCCACCCTGGCCGATGTCACGGCGCACTACTGCATCATGTCGTTCACCACCGACTGGCGATTCTCGCCGGCCCGTTCGCGGGAGATCGTCGATGCCCTGATGGCCGCGCGCAAGAACGTCTGCTACCTGGACATCGACTCGCCCTACGGCCACGACGCCTTCCTCATCCCGACGCCCCGCTACATGCAGGGCTTCGCCAACTACATGAACCGCATCGCTGTCTGAGGACCCCATGAGAGCCGACCTGGAAATCATCCAAGACTGGATCCCCGCCGGCAGCCGGGTACTCGACCTGGGCTGCGGCAACGGCGAACTGCTGGCCTCCTTGCGCGAGCGCAAGAACGTCACCGGCTATGGCCTGGAGATCGACGCCGACAACATCGCCGCCTGCGTGGCCAAGGGCGTCAACGTCATCGAGCAGGACCTGGACAAAGGCCTGGGCAACTTCGCCAGCAACAGTTTCGACGTAGTGGTCATGACCCAGGCCCTGCAGGCCGTGGAGTACCCCGACCGGATCCTCGACGAGATGCTGCGGGTGGGTCGCCAGTGCATCATCACCTTCCCCAACTTCGGCCACTGGCGCTGCCGCTGGTACCTGGCGACCAAGGGCCGCATGCCGGTTTCGGACTTCATGCCGTATACCTGGTACAACACCCCGAACATCCACTTCTGCACCTTCGAGGACTTCGAGAACCTGTGCCACGAGCGCAAGGCCAAGGTTCTCGACCGCCTGGCCGTCGACCGTCTGCACCGTAACGGGTTGGGCGGGCGGCTTTGGCCTAATCTTCTAGGTGAGATCGGTATCTATCGGGTCAGCAGCCCGGGCCTGCAGGAGCATCAGCTCGCGGTCTGACCCTCGCGAACGGAGGAATGGGATCATGCGTCGACTAGCACTGTTTCTGATCAGCCTGTGCCTGGCCTTGCCGGTGCTGGCTGCCGATGCCGCCAGGCCCGAACGCAAGCAGGACTTCGGCGACGTGACGGTCCATTACAGCGCCTTCACCTCGAGCATGCTGCAGCCAGACATCGCCGCCGCCACGGGCCTCACCCGCAGCAAGAACCAGGGCGTGCTCAACATCGCCGTGCTCAAGGCCGGCAAACCGGGCATGGCGGTGGTCAGCGGCACCGTGAAGGACCTCACCGGACGCAGCAATCCGCTGTCGTTCAAGCAGATCACCGACCAGGGCGCGGTGTACTACATCGCCCAGTTCAAGATCGAACAGGCCGAAACACTGACCTTCGACCTCAACATCGAAACCGGCGGTGTCAGCCACCCACTCAGCTTCAACCAGGAAGTGTTCCCAGGCGAATGATGAACCTCACGCAACTCGTATTGGCCAGCCACAACGCCGGCAAACTCAAGGAACTTCAGGCCATGCTCGGCGAGTCCGTGCACCTGCGTTCGATCGGCGAATTCAGCCAGGTGGAACCGGAAGAGACCGGCCTGTCGTTCGTCGAGAACGCCATCCTCAAGGCCCGCAATGCCGCGCGTATCTCCGGCATGCCGGCGCTGGCGGACGATTCGGGGCTGGCGGTGGACTTCCTCGGCGGCGCGCCGGGCATCTACTCGGCCCGCTACGCCGACGGCAAGGGCGATGCGGCGAACAACGCCAAGCTGCTCGAAGCGCTCAAGGACGTGCCAGAAGAGCAGCGTGGCGCGCAGTTCGTCTGTGTGCTGGCGTTGGTGCGACATGCCGACGATCCGCTGCCGATCCTCTGTGAAGGCCTGTGGCACGGTAGCATCCTGTTCGAGGCCAGCGGCGAGCACGGCTTCGGCTACGACCCGCTGTTCTGGGTCCCGGAGCGCAACTGCTCCAGTGCCGACCTTGCCCCGCTCGAAAAGAACCAGCTCAGCCACCGCGCCCGCGCCATGGCCCTGCTGCGTCAACGTCTGGGCCTGGCATGACCGACAAGCTGTCCTTGCAGCCGGCGGGCCTGATTCTCCCCGAACTCCCGCCGCTGTCGCTGTATATCCATATCCCCTGGTGCGTGCGCAAATGCCCCTATTGCGACTTCAACTCGCACCAGGCCGGCCCGACGCTGCCGGAAGCCGAATACGTCGATGCCCTGCTCGCCGACCTCGACCAGGAACTGCCTGCCGTCCAGGGCCGCCCCATCAGCACGATCTTCTTCGGCGGTGGCACGCCCAGCCTGTTCAGCGCGGATGCGCTTGGCCGACTGCTGCGCGGTGTCGAGCAACGCATCCCGTTCGCCCCGGATATCGAGATCACCCTCGAGGCCAACCCCGGCACCTTCGAGCAGGAAAAATTCAAGGCCTACCGGCAGACTGGCATCAACCGCCTGTCCATCGGCGTGCAGAGCTTCCAGCCGGCCAAACTGGAGAAGCTGGGGCGCATCCACAACGGTGATGAAGCGGTTCGCGCCGCCGGCATGGCCCGCGCGGCCGGCTTCGACAACTTCAACCTCGACCTGATGCACGGCCTGCCGGACCAATCGCTGGACGATGCGCTGGGCGACCTGCGCCAGGCCATCGACCTGGGGCCGACGCACCTGTCCTGGTACCAGCTGACGCTGGAGCCGAACACGGTGTTCTGGAGCCAACCACCGGAGCTGCCCGAGGACGATATTCTCTGGGACATCCAGGAGGCCGGCCAGACGCTGATGAGCGAGCACGGCTATCGGCAGTACGAAGTGTCGGCCTACGCCCAGGCCGGTCGTGCCGCACGGCACAACCTGAACTACTGGCGCTTCGGCGACTTCATCGGCATCGGGGCCGGCGCCCATGGCAAGCTGTCGTTCCCGGACGGGCGCATCCTGCGCACCTGGAAGACCCGCCTGCCCAAGGATTACCTGAACCCGGCCAAGCCCTTCAAGGCCGGCGAGAAGCTGCTCCCGGCCGATGAGCTACCTTTCGAGTTCCTGATGAACGCGCTGCGCCTCACCGATGGCGTGGAGGCCGAGCTGTTCAGCCTGCGTACCGGCCTGCCCCTGGCGCAACTTGCCGAAGCCCGCCGCGAGGCCGAACGAAAAGGCCTTTTGCGGGTCGAACCGGATCGACTGGCGGCAACGCCGCGCGGCCAGCTGTTCCTCAACGACCTGCTGCAGTACTTCTTGAATTAAGGATGACCCATGGACCTGGTACTTGACCTGCTCTCGACCGTTTCCCGCTGGAGCCGCAGCAACCTGTCGGAGATCTCGCTGGCCCTGGTGGGCTGCTTGCTGGTGCTGTTCGGCACCGATATCAAGGGCTGGGTGGAAGGACGCCTGGGTGGCTTGGCCGGAGCCCTGCGCGTGCCGTTCATGGCGCTGCTGGTGATGATCGGCAGCGGCGCGGCACTGATCTATGCGACGCCGTGGATCGTCAAGGGGCTGGGACAGTTCAACAACTATGCACTGGCGCCGGTGCTGCTGGTGGTGCTGGTGCTGATTGGCGTGGTGGCCGATCGGCGGGGATGAGCGCTTGCTAAAAGCCGCCCTGGCGAGCCAGGACGGCCCCTCACCCGACTAACCCTTAGCGGGCATCGTCAAAGTGATCGCGCAGGAAGTCCCTGACGGACCTGAAAACGATCAGGATCCGGATCAGCTTCCAGACGCGGCTCAGCGTAGTCAGCAAACGCTTCATATGCCTTGGCCTCCGTGTTGGCTGGGCCAATCTTCCAGCGCCTGACCGGCACTTCGGCGCCTTCGGAGATCATGTAGGGTGGTCTCCAGTGAAGTGGCTAGGTGGATGGCCCTTCGAAACTCTGCCGGCGCGGTTCGTAAGCCGCGTCGAAGGGGCCGAGACAACAGAACGAATTCGTTTCCCGGCCCGCCACTGGAAATGCCCCCATGAGAGCGGGGCAATCTTACGACAGCGAAAGATTCAAGGCTGTTACCTGCTCAGTCACACTTGATGCCTGATATTTCCGTGATTGACGCACTCCACAAGTACTCCTAGTATCGCGTTTGTGGGTGGTCTCCAGTGACGCTTGAAATGCGCAGGCTGAGGATTCGTAACCCGAAGCCCGCAAAAAAAAACCGCCCTTCTCAAGGCGGTTTTTTTGTACCTGCAATTTCGCAGGCTTGAAGGGCAGCGCCGAACGAACTCCGCTCAGTCCACCTTCTCGAACTTCAGGTCCCACACCCCATGCCCAAGGCGCTCACCACGGCGCTCGAACTTGGTGATCGGACGCTCTTCCGGGCGTGGCACATAGGTGCCATCAGCCGCCTGGTTGCGATACCCCGGTGCCACGTTCATGACTTCAAGCATGTGCTCGGCATAGGGCTCCCAATCAGTGGCCATATGGAACACGCCACCCACTTTCAGCTTGCTGCGCACCAGCTCGGCAAAAGCCGGCTGAACGATGCGGCGCTTGTGGTGACGGGCCTTGTGCCACGGATCTGGGAAGAACAGCATCAGGCGATCGAGGCTATTGTCGGCCACGCAGCGGTTGAGCACCTCGATGGCGTCGCAGTCGTACACCCGCAGGTTCTTCAGGCCCTGGGTCAGCACGCCGTTGAGCAGCGCGCCGACACCTGGACGGTGCACTTCGACACCGATGAAATCCAGCTCAGGAGCGGCGGCGGCCATCTCCAGCAGCGAGTGGCCCATGCCGAAGCCGATCTCCAGGGTGCGCGGCGCCGAGCGGCCGAACACCTGGTCGTAGTCCACCGGGCTGTCGGCCAGCGGCAGGATGAACAGCGGACCGCCCTGGTCCAGGCCGCGTTGCTGGCCTTCGGTCATGCGCCCGGCGCGCATCACGAAGCTCTTGATGCGGCGGTGCGGACGGGCTTCGCCGTCTTCGGGGATCGGCGTTTCTTGCGATTCAGTCATCAGGGGCTCTTACTTGATCAGACCTTCCAGCGGCGAGGACGCGCTGGCATAGAGTTTCTTCGGCATACGTCCGGCGAGGTATGCCATGCGGCCGGCAACGATGGCGTGCTTCATGGCCTCGGCCATCAGGACCGGCTGCTGGGCGTGGGCGATGGCCGAGTTCATCAGCACGGCCTCGCAGCCCATTTCCATGGCGATGGTGGCGTCGGAAGCGGTGCCCACACCAGCATCGACCAGCACCGGCACCTTGGACTCTTCCAGGATGATCTGCAGGTTGTACGGGTTGCAGATCCCCAGACCGGTGCCGATCAAGCCGGCCAGCGGCATGACCGCGATGCAGCCGACTTCGGCCAGTTGACGGGCGATGATCGGGTCGTCGCTGGTATAGACCATCACGTCGAAACCGTCCTTGACCAGCACTTCGGCGGCCTTGAGCGTTTCGATCACGTTGGGGAACAGGGTCTTCTGGTCGGCCAGCACTTCCAGCTTCACCAGCGTCCGGCTCTCGTGGGACTTGTAGCCATCGAGCAGTTCACGGGCCAGGCGGCAGGTACGTACCGCTTCGACTGCATCGAAGCAGCCTGCGGTGTTCGGCAGGATGGTGTACTTGTCGGGCGACAGCACGTCGAGCAGGTTCGGCTCGCCCGCATTCTGGCCGAGGTTGGTACGACGCACGGCTACGGTGACGATCTCGGCACCCGAGGCCTCTGTGGCCAGGCGGGTTTCTTCCATATCACGGTACTTGCCGGTGCCGACCAGCAGGCGCGACTGGAAAGTGCGCCCGGCCAGGACGAAAGGCTTGTCGCTTCGAACGTTGCTCATCGATGTTCCTCTGGAAAGGTTACGGGGCTTTCGGGTGAATCGGCGGAACGCGCTCAACCACCGCCAATGGCATGAACCACTTCGACCTGGTCGCCGTCGCTCAATTGCGTGCTCTCGTGCTGGCTGCGCGGCACGATGTCCAGGTTCAGTTCCACCGCCACCCGGCGACCGGCCAGTTCCAGTCGGCCCAGCAGCGCCGCGACGCTCTCGCCCTCGGGCAGTTCGTAAGGTTCACCGTTCAGTTGAATGCGCATGCGCACGGCCACCATTGTTCTTTGGGGCCCGCATTCTAGCCCCGATCAGCCCCGCAACCCAAGGGCGGCGCGCGCCATTAGTCGCGATTGTGGACCGACCGGTCAGCCCAGGCGCCAGGCGGCCAGGCCCAGGCACAGCCAGCCGGCGAGGAAGCACGCGCCACCAATGGGCGTGATCATGCCGAGCTTGCCCAGGCCGCTGAGGGTCAACACGTAGAGGCTACCGGAGAACAGCACGATCCCTGTCGCGAACAGACCACCGGCCCAGCCCACCAGGCGTCCGGGCAGGTGCACCGACAACACGGCCACACCCAGGATCGCCAGGGCATGCACCAGTTGATAAGTGACCCCGGTGTGGAAGATTGCCAGGTAATCGGCGCTGAGTCGGCTCTTGAGGCCATGGGCGGCGAAGGCGCCGAGCGCTACGCCGGTAAAGCCGAAGAACGCGGCGAGCATCAGGAAGCTGCGAAGCATGGGACGACTCCTCGGGAGGGGTCTGTATAATGGCCCGTTCCAACGGTCCGGCCAAGCCATCACCATGCTGTCATCCCTCCTCCGCCACCTCTACCGCGCCCTGCTCTGGTTCGCTGCCGGCAGCATTGCCGTGGTGCTGGTGCTGCGCTGGGTGCCGCCACCCGGGACGGCGCTGATGGTCGAGCGCAAGGTGGAGTCGTGGTTCAGTGGCGAGCCCATCGACCTGCAGCGCGACTGGACGCCGTGGAAGGACATTTCCGACGAGCTCAAGGTGGCGGTGATCGCCGGCGAGGACCAGAAGTTCGCCAGCCACTGGGGTTTCGACATCCCCGCGATCCAGGCGGCACTGGCCTACAACGAGCGCGGCGGCAAGGTCCGCGGCGCCAGCACGCTGACCCAGCAGGTGGCCAAGAATCTGTTCCTGTGGTCCGGGCGCAGCTGGCTGCGCAAGGGGCTTGAAGCCTGGTTCACCGCGCTGATCGAACTGTTCTGGTCGAAGGAGCGGATTCTCGAGGTCTATCTGAACAGCGCCGAGTGGGGCAAGGGCGTGTTCGGCGCCCAGGCAGCGGCGCGCTATCACTTCGGCGTCGATGCCAGCCGCCTGACGCGACAACAGGCCGCACAGCTCGCGGCGGTGCTGCCCAGCCCGATCAAGTGGAGCGCCAGCCGGCCGAGCGCCTATGTAGCCAGCCGGGCGGGGTGGATTCGCCGGCAGATGAGCCAGCTGGGTGGGCCGAGCTACCTGATGCAGCTGGATGCTTCGCGCAGGCTTTGAGGCCCGCTCCCACGCCCCGCCACGCCGCACACAAAAAAGCCGCTGCCTCTTACGAGAGCAGCGGCTTTTTCACTCCAGTCAGGGCGCCGATCAGATCGTAATCAGTGCCTTGACCTTGTTCATCGCGTTCTTCTCCAGCTGACGAATGCGCTCAGCCGATACGCTGTACTTTTCCGCCAGCTCATGCAGCGTGGCCTTTTCCTCGGCCAGCCAGCGCTGGTAGAGGATATCGCGACTGCGATCATCCAGGCCTTGCAGCGCTTCATGCAGGTTGCTGGTGGAGTTGTCGCTCCAATCAGCGTCCTCCAGCTGCACGGCCGGGTCGTAACGGTGGTCTTCCAGGTAATGCGCAGGCGACTGGAAGGCGCTGTCGTCGTCGGCTTCCGCCGCCGGGTCGAAGGCCATGTCCTGACCGCTCAACCGGCTTTCCATCTCCCGCACTTCACGGGGCTCGACGCCAAGGCTTTCGGCCACGCGATGCACTTCGTCGTTGTTCAGCCAGGCCAGGCGCTTCTTCTGGCTGCGCAGGTTGAAGAACAACTTGCGCTGGGCCTTGGTGGTAGCCACCTTGACGATGCGCCAGTTGCGCAGGATGAACTCATGGATCTCGGCCTTGATCCAGTGCACCGCGAAGGACACCAGACGCACGCCCATTTCCGGGTTGAAACGCTTTACCGCCTTCATCAGGCCGACGTTGCCTTCCTGGACCAGGTCGGCCTGGGCCAGCCCGTAGCCTGCATAGCTACGGGCGATGTGAACAACGAAACGCAGGTGGGCCATCACCATTTGCCGAGCGGCCTCGAGATCCTGCTCGTAGTAGAGACGCTCGGCCAGTTCACGCTCCTGCTCCGGTGTCAGCAGGGGAATGCTGTTCACCGTGTGCACATAGGCTTCCAGGTTTGCACCGGGAACCAGGGCATAGGCAGGTTGCAACGAATTGGTCATTCAAGTACCTCCGGCTTACAGACTCATGCCTTTTGGGCATTGCCAGCATAGACAAGAAACCGTTGTACAAGTTCCATGATGAAAAATTTGTCAATACTGGCCAAGAAACATTATCGCGGCGCCAGCTCGTTCAAGTGACGAGCGACCGCGATCCATGCACCGATATACCCCAACAGCACCGCGCCGATCAAGAGTGACAGACCGTCCGAGGCAGGAACGCCACCCAGGGCGAAATCGCTGCCGTACAGGCCGGAAAGCCCGACCACCGCGTCGTTGAGCCAGTTCAGGCCAAACGCCAGGATGCCCCAGGCCAGCACGCCGGCACCCAGCCCATAGAGCGCGCCCATATAGAGGAAAGGCCGGCGCACGTAGCTGTCGGTGCCGCCGACGAGCTTGATCACTTCGATCTCCACCCGGCGGTTTTCAATATGTAGACGAATTGTGTTGCCGATTACTAACAGCAGCGCGGAAATCAGCATTACCGCCAGACCGAAGACGAAACGATCACCCAGCTTGAGTATCGCCGCCAGACGCTCGACCCACAGCAGGTCCAGCTGCGCCACCTCGACCCGTGGCAGCTCGGACAGACGCTGGCGCAGCGCCTCGAGGGCCGGCTTGTCGACTTCGGTCGGGGTCACTACCACCACGCCCGGCAGCGGGTTGTCCGGCAACTCGCGCAAGGCCTCGCCCAGCCCGGACTGCTGCTGGAACTCTTCCAACGCCTGCTCGCGGCTGACGTATTGCGCCTCGGCAACCCCTGGCATGCCCTTGATCTCGTCGCGCAGGGCCTCGCCGTCGCGGCTGCTGGCGTCCAGCTTGAGATAGAGCGAAATCTGCGCCGCGCGCTGCCACGAACCGCCGAGCTTCTCGACGTTCTTCAACAACAGCGACAGGCCCATGGGCATGCTCAGCGCCACGGCCATCACCAGGCAGGTGAAGAAGCTGCCGATCGGTTGCTTGCCCAGGCGACGCAGGCTGTCGGCCAGGCTGGCACGGTGGCTTTCCAGCCAGGCATGCAGCAAGGTGCGAAAATCCGGGCCATCGTCGTCATGATCGCCGCGCTTTTTCCTGGGCTGCTGCGGATCGGCAGCCTTGGGCGCGACGCGCTCGGAAACCTTTGGTGTACGTGTGGTGCTCATTGCCCGGCCTCCCCATCGCCGATCAAGCGGCCGCGTTGCAGCGTCAGCATGCGGTGGCGCATGCGCGCGATCAGCGCCAGGTCGTGACTGGCGATCAAAACGGTGGTGCCCAGGCGGTTGATGTCCTCGAACACGCCCATGATCTCGGCGGCCAGGCGTGGGTCGAGGTTACCGGTGGGTTCGTCCGCCAGCAGCAGGGCCGGCTGGTGGACGATGGCGCGGGCGATGCCGACCCGCTGCTGCTGGCCGGTGGACAGGTCGGCCGGGAACAGCTCGCCCTTGTCGCTCAGCGACACGCGCTCCAGCGCCGAGTCCACGCGCTTGGCGATCTCGGCCTTGGACAGCCCGAGGATCTGCAACGGCAGCGCGATGTTGTTGAACACGGTGCGATCGAACAGCAGTTGGTGGTTCTGGAACACCACGCCGATCTGGCGCCGCAGGAACGGAATCTGCGCGTTGCTGATCTGGCCCAGGTCCTGCCCGGCCAGCAGCAGCTTGCCGCTGGTCGGACGCTCCATGGCCAGCAGCAGGCGCAGCAGGGTGCTCTTGCCGGCGCCGGAGTGACCGGTGACGAACAGGAACTCGCCACGACGCGCCCGGAAGCTCAGTTCGTGCAGGCCGACATGGCCATTGGGATAGCGCTTGGCTACCTGTTCGAATCGGATCATGAAGGTTCCCGCTCGGCGAACAGCGCCTTGACGAAGGGTTCGGCCTCGAAGGTGCGCAGGTCGTCGATACCTTCGCCCACACCAATGAAGCGGATCGGGATGTTGAACTGCTTGGCCAGGGCGAAGATGACGCCACCCTTGGCGGTGCCGTCCAGCTTGGTCAGGGCCAGGCCGGTCAGTTCGACGCTCTGGTTGAAGTACTTGGCCTGGCTGATGGCGTTCTGCCCGGTGCCGGCATCGAGTACCAACAGCACCTCGTGCGGTGCCTCGGCGTCAAGTTTGCCGATCACCCGACGAACCTTCTTCAGCTCTTCCATCAGGTTGTCCTTGGTGTGCAGACGACCGGCGGTATCGGCGATCAGCACATCGACGCCACGGGCCTTGGCGGCCTGCACGGCGTCGAAGATCACCGAAGCCGAGTCGGCGCCAGTGTGCTGGGCGATCACCGGGATCTGGTTGCGCTCGCCCCACACCTGCAACTGCTCCACCGCCGCAGCGCGGAAGGTGTCGCCGGCGGCGAGCATGACCTTCTTGCCTTCGAGCTGCAGCTTCTTGGCCAGCTTGCCGATGGTGGTGGTCTTGCCGGCGCCGTTCACGCCGACCACCAGGATCACGTAGGGCTTGCTCTGGGCCTCGATCTTCAACGGCTGCTCGACCGGACGCAGCAGCGCGGCCAGCTCATCCTGCAGCGACTTGTACAGCGCGTCGGCGTCGGCCAACTGCTTGCGGGCGACCTTCTGCGTGAGGTTCTGGACGATGGTCGAGGTCGCCTCGACACCGACGTCGGCGGTCAGCAGGCGGGTCTCGATCTCGTCGAGCAGGTCGTCGTCGATGACTTTCTTGCCAAGGAACAGGCTGGCCATGCCCTCGCCGATGCTGGCGCTGGTCTTGGACAAGCCCTGCTTGAGGCGGGCAAAGAAGCCTTGCTTGGCGGGCTCGGCGACGACGGGGTCGGGTTCCACGACAGTCGGAACGGAAGCGTCAGGCGCTGCGGGCTCAGGCTCGACCACAGGGGCAACCACCACCGGTGCAGGCTCGGGGACCACCATCTCAGGGGCCGGACGCTCGGGGATGACCGGCGGCGCCTTGGGTTCGAGGTCCGGCACCAGTGCAACCGGCTCTTCCGCAACCGGCAGCACCAGGTTGCTCACGGGGGTAGCTGGCGTTGGCTCGACCTCGACTGTCGGCAGGTCAGCCGCATTCGCGAGCAAGCCCGCTCCCACAGGGGGCTGCGGGGCTTGTACATGAACAACGGGCTCAGCCTCGGCCACCGGGGCAGGCTCGACCGGGGCTTCCATCGGCACGGGCCGAGTTGCTTCGACCACTTGGGTGGGCTGCACCGCCTGCGCAGCAACCGGCTCAGGCTCGATCTGCACGCTTGCCGGCGCAGGCTGGGGTGCCTCGGCCAGCGGAGCGGGCTGCTCGACGGGAGGCTGCTGTACCACCGGCGCCTCGACGGGCGGTTGAGGGGCGTGCGGCTGTTCGGCGACAGGTTGCTCCGGCTTCTTGCGGAACCAGCTGAACAGGCCTTTCTTCTCGCCAGCCGCGGCCGGCGCTTTTTTGTCGTCGTTGGAACCAAACATGGAAGACGGCTATCTCAGGGTAGCGATGGGCCAGCAGTGGCGCATCGGGAATTCTTGACTCACGCAGAACAGACTGCCGGGAGGCCAGCGGGTTCATGCGCAGCATTTTGTCGTATGGGCCTGCGGGCCAGAACGGCGACAGGCATGGTCGCCAGGCAACCGGATCAGTATCCTAGCACCTCCTGGCCCGCCGACGCTAAACCCAAGCGGGCCGCCGAACAGGTTGAACACCGTATGAATGCTCTAGCCCGCCGCGCCGCTGGCCTGTTGCTCGGCACGCTGTGCCTGCCGCTGGCGGCCTTCGCCGCCGATGTGCAACCCACCCACGAATTCATCCTCGACAACGGCCTGAAAGTGGTCGTGCGCGAGGACCATCGCGCGCCCGTGGTGGTCTCGCAGATCTGGTACAAGGTCGGTTCCAGCTACGAGACGCCCGGCCAGACCGGCCTGTCCCACGCCCTGGAACACATGATGTTCAAGGGCAGCGCCAAGCTCGGCCCCGGCGAGGCCTCGCGCATCCTGCGCGACCTCGGCGCCGAGGAGAACGCCTTCACCAGCGACGACTACACCGCCTACTACCAGGTGCTGGCCCGCGACCGCCTGCCGGTGGCCTTCGAGCTCGAAGCCGATCGCCTGGCCAGCCTGCGCCTGCCGGCCGACGAGTTCAGCCGGGAAATCGAGGTGATCAAGGAAGAGCGCCGCCTGCGCACCGACGACCAGCCGAACGCCAAGGCCTTCGAACTGTTCCGCGCCATGGCCTATCCGGCCAGCGGCTACCATACCCCGACCATCGGCTGGATGGCCGATCTCGAACGCATGAAGGTCGAGGAACTGCGGCACTGGTACCAATCCTGGTACGCGCCCAACAACGCCACCCTGGTGGTGGTCGGCGACGTCAAGCCCGACGAGGTCAAGGCTCTCGCCCAGAAATACTTCGGCCCCATCCCCAAACGCGCCGTGCCGCCGAGCAAGCTGCCGCTGGAGCTGGCCGAACCGGGCCAGCGCCAGCTCACCCTGCACCTGCGCACGCAGCTGCCCAGCCTGATCTACGGCTTCAACGTCCCGGCCCTGGCCACCGCCAAGGAGCCGCGCAGCGTCAACGCCCTGCGCCTGATCTCGGCCCTGCTCGACGGCGGCTACAGCGCCCGCATGCCGGCGCGCCTGGAGCGTGGCCAGGAGTTGGTCGCCGGGGCCTCGTCCAGCTACAACGCCTTCACCCGCGGCGACAGCCTGTTCATGATCTCGGCCACCCCCAATGTGCAGAAGCACAAGACCTTGGCCGAGGTGGAGAAAGGCATCTGGCAACTGCTCGACGAGCTCAAGACCACACCGCCCACCGCCGAAGAACTGGAGCGCGTACGTGCCCAGGTGATCGCCGGCCTGGTCTACGACCGCGACTCCATCAGCAGCCAGGCCACCACCATCGGCCAGCTGGAAACCGTCGGCCTTTCCTGGAAGCTGATCGACAGCGAGCTCGACGACCTCAAGCGCGTGACGCCTGAGGACATCCAGGCCGCCGCCCGCACCTACTTCACCCGCGAACGCCTGAGCGTTGCCCATGTACTGCCCGAGGAGTCCGCTCATGAGTGATCGCAGCGCACCGCGCTACACCCTGTTCGGTCTGGCGATCATCGTGCTGGTGGTGGGCCTTGCCCTGTTGCTGGCGCGTCCGGCCCAATCCGACAGTGAAAGCCAGCCGGGCACCGCGGCCCGCCCGGCCAACACCCTGCAATCGCTGGCCGAACTGGACGGCAAGGCGCCCAGCCGGCGCCAGCTGAACATCCAGGACTGGACCACCGCCGAAGGCACCCGCGTGCTGTTCGTCGAGGCCCACGAGCTGCCGATGTTCGACCTGCGCCTGACCTTCGCCGCTGGCAGCAGCCAGGACGGCGGCACCCCAGGCCTGGCCACGCTGACCAACGCCATGCTCAACGAGGGCGTGGCCGGCAAGGACGTCACCGCCATCGCCGAAGGTTTCGAAGGTCTGGGCGCCGATTTCGGCAATGGCTCATACCGCGACATGGCCGTGGCCTCGCTGCGCAGCCTCAGCGCGGTGGACAAGCGCGATCCGGCCCTGAAGCTGTTCACCGAGGTGGTGGGCAGGCCGACCTTCCCCGAAGATGCCCTCAAGCGCATCAAGAATCAGCTGCTGGCCGGTTTCGAGTACGAGAAACAGAGCCCGGGCAAGATCGCCGGCAAGACCCTGTTCGCCAATCTTTACGGCAGCCACCCCTACGCCCACCCCAGCGACGGCACCGCCGAGACCATCCCCGGGATCACCCTCGAGCAGCTGCGTACCTTCCATGGCAAGGCCTATGCCGCGGGCAACGCGGTGATCGCCCTGGTCGGCGACCTCAGCCGCGCCGAGGCCGAGGCCATCGCCGCCCAGGTTTCCGCCGGCCTGCCCAAGGGCCCGGCATTGGCCAAGCCTGAGCAGCCTGCCGCGCCCAAGCCAGGCGTGACCCATGTCGACTTCCCGTCCAAGCAGACCCACCTGATGCTGGCCGAGCTGGGCATCGACCGCAACGATCCGGACTGGCCGGCGCTGTCGCTGGGCAACCAGATCCTCGGCGGCGGCGCCTTCGGCACCCGCCTGATGAGCGAGGTCCGTGAGAAGCGCGGCCTGACCTATGGCGTGTACTCGGTATTCAGCCCGATGCAGGTACGCGGCCCGTTCATGATCAACCTGCAGACCCGCGCCGAACTCAGCGAGGGCACGCTCAAGCTGGTCCAGGACATTCTCGCCGAGTACCTGAAGAGTGGCCCGACCCAGCAAGAGCTGGACGACGCCAAGCGTGAACTGGCCGGCAGCTTCCCGCTGTCCAATGCCAGCAACGCCAGCATCGTCGGGCAGCTGGGCGCGATCGGCTTCTACAACCTGCCGCTGAGCTGGCTGGAAGACTTCATGCAGCAGTCCCAGGCGCTGACCGTCGAGCAGGTCAAGGCGGCCATGAGCAAGCACCTCGCGGCGGACCAGCTGGTGATCGTCACCGTCGGCCCGAAGGTGGCGCAGCAGCCGCTGCCGGCCCCCACTGACAAACCCGCCGAGCAGCCGCTCGGCGTACCGGAGCACTAATGGCAAGACCCACTACCCCAGCGCGCCCGGCCCCGGGCACCAGCAAGGGCCCAGGCCAGCTGCGCATCATCGCCGGCGAGTGGCGCAGCCGTCGCCTGGCCGTGCCGGAAGGCGAAGGCCTGCGACCGACGCCCGATCGCGTGCGTGAAACCCTGTTCAACTGGCTGGCGCCGTACATCGAAGGCGCCCTGGTGCTCGATGCCTTCACCGGCAGCGGCGCCCTGGTGCTCGAAGCGCTGTCGCGCGGCGCCGAAAACGCCGTGGCACTGGACAGCAACCCGGCAGCCATCGCCAACCTCAAGCACAACCTCGAACTGCTGCGCTGCCCGCGTGGGCAGATCCTGCAGACCGACGCCCTGCGCTACCTGCAAGGTCCGGCCAAGCAGCAATTCGATATGGTGTTCCTCGACCCGCCGTTCCACCAGGAGCTGCTGGCCAACACCTGCAACTTGCTGGAGCAGGGTCAGTGGCTGCGCGAGCAGGCGTGGATCTACACCGAAAGCGAAGCCGCGCCTTCAACGCTGGCGATGCCCGGCAACTGGCGCCTGCACCGCGAGAAGAAGACCGGCCAGGTGCATTACGCGCTGTGGCAGCGCGGCTGAGCGGCAGACCTAAGTAACACCGATGGCCGTATCCCATGGCTGAAGCTGCGCCCCTTTCCCGCAGAGGAGCCCTTCAGCCATGCCCACCCCCTTCCCCTCCTCGCCTGCCGCTGCGCCCGTGCAGCAGTTCAGGCTCGCCAACGGTCTGCACGTCTGCCTGCGCAACGACCCTCGCGCGCCCCTGGTCACCGCGCAGCTCTGGTACCACATTGGCGCCAGTGACGAAGCACAGGGCAAGTCCGGACTGTCCCACGCCCTGGAGCATCTGATGTTTCAGGGCAGCGGCAAACTTTCGCCCAGCCAGTACCAGTACGCCATCGCCCGCCTGGGTGCCACGCCGGATGCCTATACGACGGCAGACAGCACCGTGTTCGAGATGAGCCTGCCAGTCACCCGCCTGGAGACCGCGCTGGAGATCCTGGCCGACTCCATGCACAGCGCCACGCTTGGCGAGGCGGAATTTTTCAAGGCCATGAGCGTCATCAAGGCCGAACGCAGCAGCCAGATCGACAGCAACGCCACCCAGATCGCCCTCGAGCGCATCCGCCAGTGCGCCTACGGCGACAATGGCTACGCGACCCCGGTGATCGGTCATGCCGGAGACCTGGCTCGCCTGCAACCGGGGGATGTGCGCCACTGGTACGACACCTGGTACCAGCCCAACAATGCCTCGCTGATGGTCGTCGGCGCCATCGGGCTCGAAGAGCTGCGGTCGCTGGTGCAACGGCAGTTCTCGGGTATCGCCCGAGCCGACCTGCCCTCCAGACGGATACCGGTGCTGGCCAGACCCTCCAGCGAGCGGCGCTTGACCCTCGAACACCCGCTACTCAAACCCGGGCTTGCGCTCGCTTTCCCGGTACCGAGCCTGGCAACGGCGAAGCAGGCAAGCCAGGCGTTCTCACTGCTGTCGCTGCGTGAAATCCTCATGAGCCGGCTGAATCGAGTGCTCGTGCAGAACAGCGCCATCCTGTCGGCCGTGAGGTGTGACTACAACCCGATGCAACGGGGCGACAGCCTGTTCACGGTGTATGGCCTGCTCAACCGCGACAGTGACGGCGAACGCGCCCTCGGCATGGTCAAGCAACAGATCGAGCACTTCCGGCAATCGTCACTCGACACCGCCGAGCTGGAACGGACCAAGGTCCGGATGCTGGCCAGGGAAGTGTTCGACCAGGACAGCCGTGTCGCCCAGGCCTGGCACCTCGGCCTGTACGCGAGCAGCGGCCTGGACCCCGCGCAGATGCCCGAGCGCGGCAGCGTCATTCGCACCTTGACCGTCCAGGACATGCGGCAGGCAGCCAGCACATGCCTGACAGCGGCCGCCTCCAGCGTCATGGCCCTGCAGCAGGAGCCCACCTCACATGCTTGAGCTTTCCACCATCCAAGGCCAGACGCAGGGCTTCGGCGGCCTGACGACCCTCCCCACCAGCGGCCTCCCCGCGATCCCCGAGGCAAAGCCCGATATTCAGCAGTGGCTCACCCCGGCCGGCAGCAAGGTCCTGTTCGTGCAAGCCAGCCACCTGCCCATGCTGGACCTCAGGCTGCGCTTCGACGCCGGCAGCGCGCACGATGGCCTCCACCCGGGCCTGGCGGCAGTCACCCTGGAACTGATCGCCCAAGGGACCCTGCGCTTCACCGGGCAGCAGATCACCGATGAACTGGAGGCCCTGGGCTGCGAGTTTTCCCGATTCGTGCGGGCGGAGTACAGCACGCTGTCGCTGCGCTGCCTGTCGTCGGCCGACGTGCGCGACAGGGCCGTGGACCTGCTGACCGACATCGTCGGGCGCCCTTTGCTGGCCCCCGAACAACTGCAAAGCGCCAGGCAGAAATGGCGCGACACGCTGACCATGCGCCAAGACCACCCCATTTTTGCCTTGAGGCAGAAGCTCTTCGAGCAACTCCATGGCCTGCATCCTTACGCCACCCACTACCTGGGGGGCACCGTGCAGGGCATAAGCGGAATCGGCGCGCAGCAGGTCCTGGATTTTCATCAGCGCGCCTATTCAGCGCAGAACCTGTGCATCACGCTGGTAGGCGACCTGTCTCGCGCGCAAGCCGAACGTCTTGCCCTCGAAATCAGCCATGTCCTGCCCCGAGAGGGCTTCAGCTGCGGGCTGGATCGCCCCGCGCCCAACCTCGCCCAATCCGCCCATGTCCAGATGAGCGGCACAAGTTGCTGGGCTGGGCTGGCCCTGCCCGTTCACGCAGAAGGAGGCGACCGGCCGGCCCTGATGGCGGCTATCCACATCCTTGCCGAAGGCTCGCAGTCGCGCTTGGCAAAGGCGCTGCGAGGCAGGCACGGGACAAGCTACTCCGTGCGCGGCGGTATCATCCGCCACAGCCTTTCCGAGCTGTTCATGGTGCAGTGGGACATCGCCCCAGAGCTGGTCCAGGCCTCGCTGGCACTGGCCGGACAGGTCATTGACGAATTCATCGACACAGGCCCCGACACGTCGGAGCTCAGCCTTGCTCAGGAAGCGATCGCCAGCCAGTGGCTCAAGCAGTCCGCGAGCAATGCCTCACTCGCCCACGAGTTGAACGAAACCGCCCGGTTCTCCGCCGACCCCGCTCGAGCCCTGTCGGAGCGCTGGGTACGGCTGCGCAACCTGACCACCCAGAGCCTGCGTGACGCGCTGGCTCGCTGCCTGTCGCCACAACGCATGGTCAAGGCCAGCACGGGGCCTGCGGTCAAGCAGCAGGCGCTGCCCGACCAATAGCGCACTTGCAGTGACGATGTTTCATGGCACTCTAGGCAGGCACATCACGAGTCGCCCAGCATGCCCAGTCTCACCGCCACCTTCCGCCCGGCCATCGGCCTGTCCAACCCCCACCTGCAGACGTTATGGGGCCCGCTCTGGCGCAAACTCCCGGCCTTGGCGCGCGATCGCGAGCGCCTGTGGCTGGCCGACGGCGACTTCCTCGATCTCGACTGGCACGGCCCGCATCAGCCGGACAGCCCCCTGGTGCTGGTGCTGCACGGGCTGACCGGTTCGTCCAGTTCGCCTTATGTCAAAGGCCTGCAGCACGCCCTGCAGGCGCGCGGCTGGGCGAGCGTCGCGGCGAACTGGCGCGGCTGTTCGGGCGAACCGAACCTGTTGGCGCGCAGCTACCATTCCGGCGCCAGCGAAGACCTGGCCGAGATCATCCGCCATCTGCGCGCCCAGCGGCCGCTGGCGCCGCTGTATGCGGTGGGCTACTCGCTGGGCGGCAACGTGCTGCTCAAGTACCTGGGAGAAAGCGGCTCGGCCAGCCAGCTGGAAGCGGCGGTGGCGGTTTCGGTGCCCTTTCGCCTGGACCAGTGCGCCGATCGCATCGGCCTGGGCTTCTCGAAGATCTACCAGGCGCATTTCATGCGCGAGATGCTGGCCTACGTGCAAGACAAGCAACGGCACTTCCATGACAACGGCCACCACGAAGGCCTGGCCGCGATCGAGCGCCTGGGTTCGCTGCGCAACCTGCGCACCTTCTGGGACTTCGACGGCAAGGTCACCGCGCCACTCAACGGTTTCAGCGACGCAAATGACTATTACCGCCGCGCGTCCAGCCGCTATTACCTGGGTGAGAACCGCACGCCGACGTTGATCATCCACTCCAGCGATGATCCGTTCGTGTTCGGGCATAGCCTGCCGACGCCGGACGAGCTGGCGCCGCTGACGCAATTCGAGCTGCACCGTCGCGGCGGGCACGTGGGATTCGTCGACGGTAGCCTGCGCAATCCAGGGTATTACCTGGAACGACGGATCCCGCAGTGGCTGCTCGACCAGGGCTGAAAACCGGTCGGCCTCAATCGCCAATAGCCACGCCACGCCGTGGATCATTGATCCACTCACTCCACGACCCGGCATACAACCGACCCAGCGGATACCCCGCCAGTGCCAGCGCGAACAGGTTGTGGCAGGCCGTCACACCCGAGCCGCAATACGCCACCAGTTGCTCGGGCGAACGCCCCGCCAGTTTTTCGGCGAACCGTTGCCTGAGCTGATCGGCCGGCAGGAACCGCCCGTCGGCCCCAAGGTTGTCGGTGAACGCCGCGCACTGGGCGCCAGGTATATGCCCAGCCACCGGGTCGATGGGTTCGACTTCGCCACGAAAGCGCGGCAGCCCCCGGGCATCGATCAAGGTCAACGCAGGATCGCCCAGACGCTTGCCCAGGTGTCCGGCGTCAATCAGCAGCTTCATGTCCGGCTCACCGCTGAAGTTGCCTTCGCGGCGCACTGGCGGGTCCAGGCTCAACGGCAGGTGCGCCGCGTGCCAGGCCTTGAGGCCGCCATCGAGGATGAACACCGCCTCGCGCTTGCCCAGCCAGGCCAGCAGCCACCAGGCACGGGCGGCGAAGGCGCCTGGACCGTCGTCGTAGAGCACCACCTGACTGTCATTGTCCACGCCCCATTCGCGCAGGCGCTCCACCAGCCGCTGCGGATCCGGCAGCGGATGACGCCCGGTACGGCCCTTGACCACCAGGCCGCTCAGGTCGCGTTCCAGATCGGCGAAGTGCGCCCCGGCGATATGCCCCTCGGCATAGCTGCGTTGGCCGTAGTCGACATCTTCCAGGGCGAAGCGACAATCGAGAATCACCAGGCCGGGTGCATCCAGGCGTTCGGCCAGCTGTTGCGGGGTGATCAGTTGCGCAAGGGGCATGACAATCTCCTGACAAGTGACTCGAAGGCCCTGGATCAATGCTCCAGGGCCTGGTTGAACGGTACGTGGAATTCGTTGCAGAGGGTGTCCACGGCACCGCGCGCGGAGGGCGTGACGAAGCCCAGTTCCAGCACCAGTACCTGGTAGACGCCGCGCATGAACGCTTCTTCACCCAGATGCGCGGAGTGCTCACGGGTGGTGCTGAGAAAGCGCACCCAGGAGGTCAGCACGATCCAGGCATTGATGGTCAGTGACTCGATCTGCGCGGCATCCATGGCCAGGATGCCGGCCTCGACGAAGCCGCGGTAGATCGCCTGCCCCTGCTGCAGACAGCGCCGGGAAAAACGCCGGTAGCGGGCGGCCAGTTCCGGATCGCTTTCGAGCAGGTGCTCGAGGTCGCGGTGCAGGAAACGGTAGTTCCACATCGCCGCCAGCAGCGCCTTCAAGTAGAAGCGCTTGTCCTCGACGGTGGCGACGCGGCCCTGGGGCGGGCGCAAAAAGCTGTCCACCAGTTCTTCGTACTGGCTGAACAACAGGGCGATGATCGCCTGCTTGTTGGGGAAGTGGTAGTACAGGTTGCCGGGCGAGATCTCCATGTGCGCGGCAATGTGGTTGGTGCTGACGCAACGCTCGCCCTGCTGGTTGAACAGCTCCAGGCTGCTCTGCACGATGCGCTCTCGGGTCTTCATGCGCGGGGCCATGCTCAGCTCCAGTCTCCAGCTTGAATGATCCGGCTCATCTTACGGCCTCCGGCTCGTCGGGTGCACCGCCGGCTGCGTGAAATAGAATGCACCATCGTGCCAATTAGAGTATATGCTCTACACATTCTTCACACCCGGAGCCGCCATGACCTCGCCTGCCGTTCTCCCGCCCGTACAATCCGACCTCGATCTGCAGGCGGCGTTCGACGCCCAGCGCCAGGCGTTCGCCAGCAACCCCATGCCCTCGGCGGCGCAACGCCGGCAGTGGCTCAAGAGCCTGCGCGAGGCGCTGCTGGCGGACCAGGAAACGCTGATCGCCAGCATCGATGCCGATTTCAGCGGACGCAGCCGCGACGAGACCTCGATCGCCGAGCTGATGCCGTCGGTCATGGGTTTGCGCGATGCCGAAAAACAGCTGGGGCGCTGGATGCGGGCATCGCGCCGCAAGGTCGGCCTGGCCTTCCAGCCGGCCAGCGCACGGGTGCAGTACCAACCACTGGGCGTGGTGGGCGTCATCGTGCCGTGGAACTACCCGCTGTTCCTCGCCATCGGTCCGCTGACCGGCGCCCTCGCCGCCGGCAACCGGGTAATGCTCAAGCTCAGCGAGTCCACCCCGGCCAGCGGCCAGGCGCTCAAGAACCTGATCGAACGCGTGTTCCCCAGCGACCTGGTCAGTGTCGTGCTGGGCGAGGTGGAGGTCGGCCAGGCCTTTGCCCGTTTGCCGTTCGACCACCTGCTGTTCACCGGCGCCACCAGCGTCGGGCGCCATGTGATGTTGGCCGCGGCGCAGAACCTCACCCCGGTGACCCTGGAGCTGGGCGGAAAATCACCGGCCATCGTCTCCAGCGACGTCCCCCTGGACACCGCCGCCGAACGCATCGCCTTCGGTAAGACCCTCAACGCCGGCCAGACCTGCGTCGCACCCGACTACGTGCTGGTGCCCCGCGAGCGCCTGGCCGCCTTCGCCGACGCCTACCGGCGCGCCGTGCACCGCTTCTACCCACGCCTCACCGACAACCCCGACTACAGCGCGATCATCAACGAGCGCCAGCTCGGCCGCCTCAACCACCTGCTGGAAGACGCCCGCGAGCACGGCGCCCAGGTGCTCGACCTGTATCCCGACGAACCGCGCCAAGGCAGGCACCTGCCGCCGCACCTGCTGTGGGATGTGAACGACAGCATGCAGGTGATGCAGGACGAGATCTTCGGCCCGTTGCTGCCCCTGGTGCCCTACGACCGCCTGGACGACGCCCTGGCCTACGTCAACCAGCGCCCTCGCCCCCTGGCGCTCTACTACTTCGGCTACGACCGCGAGGAACAGGCACGGGTGCTGCGCGACACCCATTCCGGCGGTGCCTGCCTCAACGACACCCTGCTGCATGTGGCCCAGGACGACCTGCCGTTCGGTGGCATCGGCCCGTCCGGCATGGGCCACTACCATGGTCACGAGGGCTTCCTGACCTTCAGCAAGGCCAAGGCCGTGCTGGCCAAGCAGCGTTTCAATGCCGCCAAGGTGATCTACCCGCCCTATGGCAAAGCCTTGCAGCGCCTGGTCTGCAAACTGTTCATCCGCTGAGAGCAGGTACTGCATGCAGCGCCGCGATCTGCTCAGGTTCAGCCTGGGCGCCAGCCTGTTCCTCGGTACCACCAGCCTGCTCGGCTGCTCGAAGCAGGTGGCCTCGCCTGGCTATCAGGTCCTGCGCGATGACGACCTGCCACTGTTGCAGGCCCTGGTTCCCGTGATCCTGGCGGGCACCCAGGCTTCCACGGAGGGGGTGCTGCAAAGCCTCGACCACAAGCTGGCGGCCCTGTCGCCGGCGATGCTCAAGCTGACCCGGCAATTGTTCGACGTGCTCACCCTGCCCTTGACCCGAGGGCCGTTGACCGGCGTCTGGGGCGGCTGGGCCAGCGCCAGCAGCGCCGAAGTGGAGGGTTTCCTCGAACGCTGGCGCGACAGCTCGCTGAACCTGCTGCGCCAGGGGCATGCCTCGCTGCTGCAGCTGCTGCTGATGGCCTGGTACGAACGCCCCGAGTCCTGGACGGCCTGCGGCTATCCAGGGCCACCGAAGATCTGACACAGCGCATGCCCCTGTGGGAGCGCATAAAAAGGGAAGCCAATGCCAGTCCCCGATCCGTTTCGCCAAGGCCTCGAGCGCGGCTGGACCACCCACGACGGTTCACGCCTGGACCAGGACCTGACCCTCGAAGCCGACGTCGCCATCATCGGCAGCGGCGCGGGCGGCGCCACCAGCGCCGAACGGCTCAGCGCTGCCGGGCTCAAGGTGCTGCTGATCGAGGAAGGCCCGCTCAGGACCAGCAGCGATTTCCACCTGCTGGAACACCAGGCCTACGCCGAGCTCTACCAGGAGGGACTGGGCCGTCTGAGCAAGGACGGCGCCATCACCATCCTGCAAGGCCGCGCGGTGGGAGGCACGACCCTGGTCAACTGGACTTCGAGCTTCCGCACGCCAACGCAGACCCTGGAGCACTGGGCCAGGGAACATGGCGTCAAAGGCCTGGACAGCGAAACGCTGGCCCCCTGGTTCGAGCGCATGGAGCAGCGTCTGGGCATCAGCCCCTGGCCGCTGCCACCGAACGCCAACAACGACGTATTGCGCCGCGGCTGCGAGGCGCTTGGCCATCGCTGGGCGGTGATCCCGCGCAATGTGCGCGGTTGCTGGAACCTGGGCTATTGCGGCATGGGCTGCCCGGTCAACGCCAAGCAGTCGATGCTGGTCACCAGCATCCCGGCCACCCTGGAAAAGGGCGGCGAGTTGCTCTACCTGGCCCGTGCCGAACGCTTCAGCCACGACGGCCAGCGCATCGATAACCTGCAATGCCTGGCCCTGGATAGCCAGGGCATCCACCCCACCGGCCGGCAGATCCAGGTGCGCGCCCGCCACTATGTGCTGGCCGGTGGAGGCATCAACAGCCCTGCCCTGCTGCTACGCTCCGAGGCCCCCGATCCACACCAGCGCCTGGGCAAGCGCACCTTCCTGCACCTGGTCAATTTCAGCGCCGCGCAGTTCGAGGAGAAGATCGACCCGTACTACGGCGCGCCGCAGTCGATCTACAGCGACCAGTTCCAGTGGCAGGGCGGCGTCAGCGGCCCGGTCGGCTACAAGCTCGAGGTCCCGCCGCTGCACCCGGCCCTGGCCAGCACCCTGCTCGGCGGCCATGGCCAGGACAACGCCCGGCGCATGGCCGAACTGCCCCATACCCATGTGATGCTGGCGCTGCTGCGCGACGGCTTCCACCCCGACAGCCCAGGCGGACAGGTGGAACTGCGCGGCGATGGCTCGCCTGTGCTCGACTATCCCGTCACCGACTACCTGCGCGACGGCCTGCGCCGGGCCTGGCAGAGCATGGCGCAGATCCAGTTCGCCGCCGGGGCTCGCCAGGTGATGCCGGTGCATGGCGATGCCCGATATGTCACCGATGCCACGCAGGCGCAGGCCATGATCGACGAACTGCCCCTGACGCTGTTGCGCATGCGCCTGGGCAGCGCCCACGTCATGGGCGGCTGCGCCCTTGGCGATGATCCGCGCCAGGCGGTATGCGACAGCCTGGGCCGGCATCACCAGCTGGAGAACCTGTCGATCCACGACGGCTCGCTGTTCCCCACCAGCATCGGCGCCAACCCGCAACTGTCGGTGTACGCCGTCAGCGCCCTGCTCAGCGAGGCGCTCATCGGCCGCCTGGCACATGGCACATGACAGCCAATACCCACGCTGTCTATAGTGCCATCGGCCAGCCACGCGACTTGGCCGGGCGCAATCGCTGCGCTACCATCCGACTCCCCAACGCACTCCAGCCAGGATGACGCGATGAACCGAGTGTTGTACCCGGGTACTTTCGACCCCATTACCAAAGGCCATGGCGACCTGGTCGAGCGCGCCTCGCGACTGTTCGATCACGTGATCATCGCCGTGGCGGCCAGCCCGAAGAAGAACCCCCTGTTCCCGCTGGAACAACGGGTGGCGCTGGCCCGCGAGGTCACCAAGCACCTGCCCAATGTCGAAGTCATCGGCTTCTCCACCCTGCTGGCGCATTTCGCCAAGGAGCAGGGCGCCAACGTCTTCCTGCGCGGCCTGCGCGCGGTGTCCGACTTCGAATACGAGTTCCAGCTGGCCAACATGAATCGCCAGCTGGCGCCGGACGTCGAGAGCCTGTTCCTGACGCCGTCCGAGCGCTACTCGTTCATTTCCTCGACCCTGGTCCGGGAAATCGCCGCGCTGGGCGGCGACATCACCAAGTTCGTCCACCCCGCCGTGGCCGATGCCCTGACCGAGCGCTTTCGCAAGTAGGCCTCGCGTCCGCGATGTCGCGCCCGCGTGCACTGCGGGCGCGAATCCGGCACAATTGCGCCCATCGCTTTGAAACATGCCCGGGCCCGATGCCCAGGCCGGAGTCCCCATGTCCCTGATCATCACCGACGATTGCATCAACTGCGACGTCTGCGAACCCGAGTGCCCGAACGCCGCCATCTCGCAAGGCGAAGAGATCTACGTGATCGACCCCAACCTGTGCACCCAGTGCGTGGGCCACTACGACGAGCCGCAGTGCCAGCAGGTCTGCCCGGTGGACTGCATCCCCCTGGATGAAGCCCACCCGGAAACCGAGGAAGAACTGATGGCCAAGTACCGCCGGATCACCGGCAAGGCCTGATGCCGTTCGTCGCCACGCTCCGTCACGCAGCCGTCGGCGCCTTCCTCGCGCTGCTGGCGACCCATGCCCTGGCCGACGGCCCGGGTCGCGCGGCGATCGCCAGCCCGCACAGCGAAGCCACCGCCGCCGCCGCGCAGATCCTGCAGCAGGGCGGCAACGCCTTCGACGCCGCCGTGGCCATCGGCGCCGCGCTGGCCGTGGTCGAGCCCTATGGCTCGGGCCTCGGTGGCGGCGGCTTCTTCCTCCTGCGCGAAAGCGGCGACACGCCGCGCTACGCCTTCCTCGACGCCCGTGAGCGTGCCCCCGCGGCCGCCCGGGCGGACATGTACCTGAAGGACGGCAAGCTTCAGCCTGGCCTGTCGATCAACGGACCACTGGCCGCCGCGATTCCCGGCCTGCCCCAGGCGCTGGCCGACCTCGCCGCGAGCCACGGCAAGCTTGCGCTCAAGGACAGCCTGGCGCCCGCCATTCGCCTGGCCAACCAGGGTTTCGCCGTCGATCGCATCTACCGCGACCGCGCCACCATGCGCCTGAATGCCCTGCGTGACGACGCCGAGAGCGCCCGACTGTTTCTCAGCGACAACGACGTGCCAGCCATCGGCACGGTGATTCGCCAACCCGAACTGGCCGTCACCCTGCAGCGCATGGCCGAACAGGGGCGCGACGGGTTCTACCGCGGGCCAATGGCCCAGCGCCTGGTCGACGGCGTGCGCGCGGCAGGTGGCATCTGGACCCTCGACGACCTGGCCGGTTACCGCAGCGCCTGGCGCGAGCCGCTGCGCTACCCCCTGGCCGACCAGCGCGAACTGATCAGCAGCCCGCCGCCGTCAGCCGGTGGCATCGCCCTGGCCCAGAGCCTGGCCATGCTCCAGCGCCTGCCCTGGCAGAGCGCCGAGCCGGTGCAGCGCAGCCATTACGTGATCGAGGTCCTGCGCCGCGCCTATCGCGACCGTGGCCTGCTGGGCGACCCGGACTACGTGAGCAACCCCGTCAACCGCCTGCTGGCGCGCCAGTACCTCACCGGGCTGGCCGACAGCATCGACGTGCACCAGGCCACCCCCAGCAGCGCGCTGCCGCCCTCGCCGGCCTGGCGTGAAGGCGACCACACCACCCATTTCACGGTGATCGATGCCGACGGCAACGCCGTATCCGCCACGCTGTCGGTCAACCTGCCGTTCGGCGCGGCGTTCAGCGTGCCCGGTACCGGCGTGGTGCTGAACAACGAGATGGACGATTTCGCCGCCGACCCCAGCGCCAGCAACAGCTACGGCCTGGCCGGCAGCCAGGCCAATGCGGTGGCGGCGGGCAAGCGACCGCTGTCGAGCATGAGCCCGACCTTCATCGAAAGCCCCAGCCAGTTCGCCAGCTTCGGCACCCCGGGCGGCAGCCGGATCCCGAGCATGGTGCTGCTGTCGGTGCTGGGCTTGCTGGAAGGCAGGCCGGTGGCCGAGTGGCCGGCGACGCCGCGCTACCACCATCAGTACCTGCCGGATGTGGTGGAGCACGAGCCGGGAACGTTCAGTGCGCGGCAGAAGGCCGAACTGGAGGCGCGTGGCTATCGGCTGAAGGATGTCGGGCGTCAGTACGGGAACCAGCAGGTGCTGTACTGGGACAAGGCTGGCGGGGCCGTCGAGGCGGCCAGTGATCCGCGGGGCGTGGGGCAGGCGGCGGTCGTCGACTGATCCGCCCTTGTCGCGGGGCAAGCCCGCTCCCCCAAAGACTCGTGGAAGCGGGCTTGCCCCGCGATAAGGCCTGAAGCATCAACGCTGGCACTTGGGACAGAACACGCTTGCCCGCTGCCCCAGCTTCACCTCACGCAGTTCGCTGCCACACAGCTTGCACGGCTGACCACCGCGCCCATAGGCGAACAGTTCCTGCTGGAAATACCCCGGCTGCCCATCACCACCGATGAAGTCGCGCAAGGTGGTGCCGCCCTGCTCGATGGCCGCCGCCAGCACTCGTTTGATCTCGATCGCCAGCTTCAGGTAGCGCGCCCGGGAGATCCCGCCCGCCTCGCGGCGCGGGTCGATGCCGGCGGCGAACAGCGCCTCGGTGGCGTAGATGTTGCCCACGCCCACCACCACGGCGTTGTCCATGATGAACGGCTTGACCGCCATCGACCGCCCGCGGGACAGCTGAAACAGCCGCTCACCGTCGAACAGGTCGGTCAACGGCTCCGGCCCCAGGCGAAGCAGCAGTTCGTGATTCAGCGGATCCAGGCTCCAGAGCATGGCCCCGAAACGGCGCGGGTCGGTGTAGCGCAGCATCAGCCCCGACTCGAGCTCGATATCCACGTGTTCATGCTTGGCCGCGGGCAGCCCCAGCTCGACCAGGCGCAGGTTGCCGGACATGCCCAGGTGGCTGATCAACGTACCGACTTCGGCGTTTATCAGCAGGTACTTGGCGCGGCGCTCGACGCTGACGATGCGCTGGCCCGACAGGCGCACGTCGAGATCCTCCGGGATCGGCCAACGCAGGCGCCGGTCGCGGACCACCACGCGGCTGACGCGTTGGCCTTCAAGGTGCGGCGCGATACCACGCCGCGTGGTTTCGACCTCTGGCAATTCCGGCATGGCTCAGTGCCCACCCATTTCGCGAATGTTCTGCTTGAGCTGCTCGAAGTCGTACTCGGTCAGGCCGATGTAGTCCAGCACCTGCGGGCCGACCACGTTCCACTCGTGATCCTCGCTCTGGTTGCCCAGCACGCGGTACGAGGCACAGATGTGCTCGGCCATCTTCAGCACCGCCAGCAGGTTCTTCAGCTGGGTCTGGGTGTTGCGCGAAGATTCGTCGCGGAACACCGCCAGGGCGTTGTGATGGTTGGCGATGGCCGCGCTGATGTGCTCAGGCAGGCGCCAGGACTTGGCGGTGAAGTAACCGACCACCGAATGGTTGGTGTTGAACACGCGGTTCTCGGTGTCGACCACGCGGGTCTCTTCACCGGCCTTGGCGTAGGCCTCCTCCAGCACGCCCATGTAGTCGGGGAAGCGCTTGAGCATCAGCGGCACGCCGCAGTCGTGGAACAAGCCCAGCGTGTAAGCCTCGTCCGCGGCCTGGATGCCGGTGCGCTTGGCCAGCGTGAGGCAGGTCATGGCCACGTCCTGGGCGGTGTCCCAGAAGCGGTTGAGGGTGACGATGGTCTCGTCGCTCATCTCGCCCTTGATCGATTGGGCGTTGATCAGGTTGATGATCGAACGGCTGCCGAGCAGGTTCACCGCGCGCTGGATCGAACCGATCTTGTTCGACAGGCCGAAGTGCGGCGAATTGACCAGCTTGAGCAACGCACCGGACAACCCGGGGTCCTGCGCGATCAGCTTGGCGATGGTCTCCAGGTCCGGATCAGGCATGTATTGCTCGAACTGCAGGTCGACCATGATCTGCGGCTGCGGCGGAATGGTGATGCCTTGCAAGGCTTGCTGGATCTGTTCGGCGGTAAGTTCCTGGGACATGGGTACGCACTCGGTAAGGACGGGGAATTCTAACCCTGTACACCGGCAGGGTAACTATCAGTGGATCGCTGGATCCAAGATTTTCTTTAACGTGGAAGCCGGCTTGCCCCCACGCCACTTGGTCGCGCTCCACAGCGCATCCGGGGCCAACACGGTATACTCCCGCTCTTTTTTCCCGGAGCGACGTCATGTCCCTGCCCAGCCTTCGCCTCAAAGCCAATGCCGACCGCCGCCTGCGCGCCGGCCACCTGTGGGTCTACAGCAATGAAGTCGACGTCGCCGCGACCCCGCTGCAGGGCCTGAAGGCCGGCCAGCAGGCCATTCTCGAAGCCGCCAACGGCAAGCCCCTGGGCGTGGTGGCCATGAGCCCGAACAACCTGATCTGCGCCCGCCTGCTGTCGCGCGACGCCAAATTGCCGCTGGACAAGTCGCTGCTGGTGCACCGTCTGAACGTCGCCCTGTCCCTGCGCGAGCGCCTGTTCGACAAGCCCTGCTACCGCCTGGTCTACGGCGACTCCGACCTGCTGCCGGGCCTGGTGGTCGACCGCTTCTTCGACATCCTCGTGGTGCAACTGGCCTCGGCGACCATGGAAGCACACAAGGACGACGTGATCGCCGCGCTGGTCCAGGTGCTCAAGCCCAGCGGCATCCTGTTCAAGAACGACTCCGCCGCCCGTGACGCCGAAGGCCTGGAGCGCTATGTCGACACCGTCTACGGCGAAGTGCCGGACTGGGTCGCCCTGGAAGAGAACGGCGTGAAGTTCGAGGCTCCGGTGCGCGAAGGCCAGAAGACCGGCTGGTTCTACGACCACCGCATGAACCGCGCGCGCCTGGCGCCCTACGTCAAGGGCAAGCGTGTGCTCGATCTGTTCAGCTACATTGGCGGCTGGGGCGTGCAGGCCGGCGCGTTCGGCGCCAGCGAAGTGTTCTGCGTGGACGCCTCGGGCTTCGCCCTGGACGGTGTCGAGCGCAATGCCGCGCTCAACGGCATCGGTGAGAAGCTGACCTGCATCGAAGGCGACGTGTTCGAAGCGCTGCGCGAGCTCAAGGCCGCCGAAGAGCGCTTCGACGTGATCATTGCCGACCCGCCCGCCTTCATCAAACGCAAGAAGGACCTGAAGAACGGCGAGGCCGCCTACCGCCGCCTCAACGAACAGGCCATGCGCATGCTGAGCAAGGACGGCATCCTGGTCAGCGCCTCGTGCTCGATGCACCTGCCCGAGGACGACCTGCACAACATCCTGCTGACCAGCGCCCGCCACCTGGACCGCAACCTGCAGCTGCTCGAGCGTGGCGGCCAGGGCCCGGACCACCCGGTGCACCCGGCCATCGCCGAGACCCGCTACATCAAGAGCATCACCTGCCGCCTGCTGCCCAACAGCTGATCGGGCAACGGACGCGAACCTTGTGGGAGCGGGTTTACCCGCGAAGACGGCGCTGGCTTTACCATCGCATCGCGGGTAAATCCGCTCCCACAGGCCATGCATTCGACCTCGCCAACCATCCACATCCCCATTCCCTCGCCGCGCCAGCGGTGTAGAATCGAGCCATTCATCGCCAGTCATCCCCCGGCGGGTTTATGAGCTCTGGTCGAGCCTGCGGCGATCCCGCGCGGTCTTCGACCCCCATCCTTGCCCATGGCAACCGGCCCTCGGCGTTTCAGGACAAGAGAAGCTCACTCCCTTTTTGTGACGTGATTTAGCCGCCAGGAGCGCTCCATGCCTGATTATCGTTCCAAGACCTCCACCCAAGGCCGCAACATGGCCGGCGCCCGCGCCCTGTGGCGCGCCACCGGGATGAAGGACGAAGACTTCAAGAAACCGATCATCGCCATCGCCAACTCGTTCACCCAGTTCGTCCCGGGCCACGTGCACCTGAAGGACCTGGGCCAGCTGGTCGCCCGCGAGATCGAGCGCGCCGGTGGCGTGGCCAAGGAATTCAACACCATCGCCGTGGACGACGGCATCGCCATGGGCCACGACGGCATGCTCTACTCGCTGCCGAGCCGCGAGATCATCGCCGACGCCGTCGAGTACATGGTCAACGCCCACTGCGCCGACGCCATCGTCTGCATCTCCAACTGCGACAAGATCACCCCCGGCATGCTGATGGCCGCCCTGCGCCTGAACATCCCGGTGATCTTCGTCTCCGGCGGCCCGATGGAAGCCGGCAAGACCAAGCTGGCCAGCCACGGCCTGGACCTGGTCGACGCCATGGTCATCGCCGCCGACTCCTCGGCCTCCGACGAGAAAGTCGCCGAGTACGAGCGCAGCGCCTGCCCGACCTGCGGCTCCTGCTCCGGCATGTTCACCGCCAACTCGATGAACTGCCTGACCGAGGCCCTGGGCCTGGCCCTGCCGGGCAATGGCTCGACGCTGGCCACCCACGCGGACCGCGAACAGCTGTTCCTCACCGCCGGCCGCACCATCGTCGAGCTGTGCAAGCGCTACTACGGCGAGAACGACGAGTCGGTGCTGCCGCGCAACATCGCCAACTTCAAGGCGTTCGAGAACGCCATGATGCTCGACATCGCCATGGGCGGTTCGACCAACACCATCCTGCACCTGCTGGCCGCGGCCCAGGAGGCCGAGGTGGCGTTCGACCTGCGCGACATCGATCGCCTGTCGCGCAAGGTGCCGCAGCTGTGCAAGGTGGCGCCGAACATCCAGAAGTACCACATGGAGGACGTGCACCGCGCCGGCGGCATCTTCAGCATCCTCGGCTCGCTGGCCCGTGGCGGCCTGCTGCACACCGACCTGCCGACCGTGCACAGCCGCAGCATGGAGGAGGCCATCGCCAAGTGGGACATCACCCAGACCGACGATGAAGCCGTGCACACCTTCTTCAAGGCAGGCCCGGCCGGTATCCCGACCCAGACCGCGTTCAGCCAGTCGACCCGCTGGGAAACCCTGGACGATGACCGCGCCGAAGGCTGCATCCGCAGCGTCGAGCACGCCTATTCGCAAGAAGGCGGCCTGGCCGTGCTGTACGGCAACATCGCGGTGGACGGCTGCGTGGTCAAGACCGCAGGCGTCGACGACTCGATCCTGGTGTTCGACGGCAATGCGAAGATCTTCGAAAGCCAGGACAGCGCCGTGCGCGGCATCCTCGCCGACGAGGTGAAGGCCGGCGACATCGTCATCATCCGCTACGAAGGCCCGAAAGGCGGCCCGGGCATGCAGGAGATGCTGTACCCAACCTCCTACCTGAAATCGAAAGGCCTGGGCAAAGCCTGCGCGCTGCTCACCGACGGCCGCTTCTCCGGCGGCACCTCGGGCCTGTCGATCGGCCACGCCTCGCCGGAAGCGGCGGCTGGCGGCGCCATCGGCCTGGTGCGCGACGGCGACAAGGTGCTGATCGACATCCCCAACCGTTCGATCAACCTGTTGGTCAGTGACGAAGAACTGGCCGCGCGTCGCGTGGAGCAGGACAAGAAGGGCTGGAAGCCGGCTGAAGTGCGGCCACGTAAAGTGACCACCGCGCTCAAAGCCTATGCCCTGCTGGCCACCAGCGCCGACAAGGGTGCGGTGCGCAACAAGGCGATGCTCGACGGGCTGTGAGGCTGCGAGGGCGATAAAAAACCGGTGCCCTGTGCGCCGGTTTTTTTTGCCTCGCGGGTAGACCCGCTCCCACAGGATATTCACTGCCCTCAAGCGCTGTGCTGTACCTGTGGGAGCGGGCTTGCCCGCGAAGAGGCCGGCAAAGGCAACACAATACCTACTGAATCTGCTCCGGCGTCACGATCACCCAGTTCTTGTCCGCCGTCACCGGCAACCCTTCCCTGGCCTGAGCCGCCGCGTTCTTCGCGATCATGCCGTTGAGCTGGTCCATGTACTTGGCCTTGCGGTTTATCCACAGGTGGATGCCCCCCTTGTTCACATCGACACCATGGAACTGCATGTAGCCATCACTGGTCGGCGTGTCTCCACCCACCAGCACCGGTTTCTTCCACTCGTCGATATAGGTGAGGATCGCCGCCTGCTTACCGGCCATCCAGGTCGCCGGGGTCCACAGGTACGGGGTCAGTTCCAGGCCTTCGTTGGCCTTGGGGTCATAACGCCCCGCCGTGATCTGCTTGCGCGCGGTGGTCAACTGGCCCGTGGCGCGGTCCTTGAGCAGCAGGCTGACGCCAATCACGTTCTCGGGTTTGACGTTGTAGCCGTACTTGGGATCGGCGGCGACCATGCGTACCAGCTCTTCCGACGCCGCCGAGATCACGTACACCTCGATACCGTTCTCCATCAGCTTGTTGTACAGCTCGGTCTGACCGGTGAAGACCTTGGGTGGCTGCACCTCGATGGCCTTGACCTGGTCCCCGTCGAAGTAAGTGCTGGGGACCGGCTTGCCCGAGGCCATCAGCGCGTCCACCTGCTGCTTGAGCTCCTTGAGGGTGAAACCCGAGAACACCTGGGCCACCCAGGGGTAGCAGACCATGTCGTCGATCTCGCACAGTCGGTAGTAGTAGCTGAACAGGCTCTCCTTGTGCTCGGCGGTGTCCTTGAACGGCATCAGCCTGAGCGAGGGGTCGAGTTTGTCGCGGGTCAACAGGCCCTGGTTCTCCATGAACGGCAGCAGCGCCTCCTCGAGATCGAAGCGGTAGCTGGTGTTGTCCATGTCGAACACCGCGTAGTTACCCTTGTTGGCATTGGCGGCAATCATCGCATCGAGCTTCTGGGCGGCTTCGGCTGGCCAGTGCTTGAGCTCGGTGGCCGCCCAGCTGCTGGCACTGAGCATCAGGGCCAGGCCGCCGGCGAGCATTCTCGGAGCAGACATCATGTGCGGTTCTCCAAAAGACGTGGCCGCTCAACCCTAGACCCGATGGGTGACGAACAGGCATTCACGACCGACCCCGAAACAGCTGCAAACGCCATGTTCATTGCCAATCGCGACATGACGTTATTCCATAAACGACTATGCAAATTCCTTTTAGATATAAATTCGTTTGTTTTCAGGCTGTTAGCATTTCCGTTCGCAATCGCTCACAGAGGCGATGCCTCTTCTGCCTTTTCCTGGAGCTTCAATGAACCTGCCGCTGTCTCTCAACCTGCTGGCGTTCCTGGCCCTGCTGCTGGGCCTGGCGCAAACCCGCCGCACCGACTGGAGCCTGGCCAAGAAAGTCCTGCTGGGCCTGGTGCTGGGCGTGCTGTTCGGCCTGGTCCTGCACACGATCTATGGCGCCGGCCATCCAGTGCTCAAGGCCACCATCGCCTGGCTCGACCTGGTCGGCAACGGCTATGTCGGCCTGCTGCAGATGATCGTCATGCCGCTGATCTTCGCCTCGATCCTCAGCGCCGTGGCCCGCCTGCACAACGCCTCGTCCCTGGGCCGCATCAGCGTGTTGAGCATCGGCACCCTGCTGCTGACCACCGCCATCGCCGCGCTGATCGGCATCGCCCTGACCAACCTGTTCGGCCTGAACGCCGAGGGGCTGGTGGCCGGTGCCCAGGAAAGCGCCCGTCTGCAGGCCATCCACAACGACTATGCGGGGAAGGTCGCCGACCTCAACATCCCGCAGCTGCTGCTGTCGTTCATCCCCAGCAACCCGGTGGGTGACCTGGCCCGGGCCAAGCCGACCTCGATCATCAGCGTGGTGATCTTCGCCGTGTTCCTGGGCCTGGCCGCGCTGCAACTGATCAAGGACGACAAGGACAAGGGCGAGCGCGCGCTGTCGGCCATCGACGTGCTGCAGGCCTGGGTAATGCGCCTGGTGCGCCTGGTGATGAAGCTCACCCCGTACGGCGTGCTGGCGCTGATGACCAAGGTGGTCGCCAGCTCCAACCTCGAGGACATCCTCAAGCTGGGCAGCTTCGTGGTGGTTTCGTACATCGGCCTGGGCCTGATGTTCGTGGTCCACGGGGTGATCCTGGCGCTGACCGGCGTCAGCCCGCTGCGCTTCTTGCGCAAGGTGTGGCCGGTGCTGACTTTCGCCTTCACCAGCCGCTCCAGCGCCGCCAGCATCCCGCTGAACATCGAGGCGCAGACCCAGCGTCTGGGCGTACCGCAATCGATCGCCAGCTTCAGCGCCTCGTTCGGCGCGACCATCGGCCAGAATGGCTGCGCCGGCCTGTACCCGGCCATGCTCGCGGTGATGGTGGCCCCGGCGGTGGGCATCGATACCTTCGACCCGCTGTGGATCGCCACCCTGGTGGCCATCGTCACCCTCAGCTCGGCCGGCGTGGCCGGCGTGGGCGGTGGCGCGACCTTCGCCGCGCTGATCGTGCTGCCGGCCATGGGCCTGCCGGTGGAACTGGTGGCCTTGCTGATCTCGGTGGAGCCGTTGATCGACATGGGGCGTACGGCGCTGAACGTGAATGGCTCGATGACGGCGGGCGTGGTTACCAGCCAGTTGCTCAAGCAGACCGACCAGCAGGTGCTGGGTGGGGATGAGCATGCCGAGTTGAGTCACTCCTGAGACATTGCCGAGGGCGCTTTGCGCCCTTTTCGCGGCACAAGGCCGCTCCTGCAGGGGTTGTGCGATCCCTGCAGGAGCGGCCTTGCCGAGGCGTCGGACCGGCCGGAAAGGGCTGCAAAGCAGCCCCGACGGTCCTGGCTCAGTACGTCGCCCGCAGCTTCAGCGTCAGGTTGCGCGGCTCGCCATAGAAGTTCGAGCCCCAGGCACTGTCCACGCGCTCGTAGTACACCCGGTCGAACAGGTTGTTGGCGGTGAGCGTTGCCGACAGGTGCTTGTTGAAGCGATACCCCACCTGCGCCGTGGCCACGCTGTAGCCACCCTGGACGAAGTCCACGCCATTGCGCGTGTAGTAGGTGGAACTGACCACCCGCACGCCGCCACCGACGCTGAACCCTTCCAGCGGCCCATCGGCGAACGCATAACGCGTCCACACATTGAAGTTGTGCTTGGGCGTGATGCTGATGCCCTGGTAGTCGGCCTGGCGCCCCGACTCCAGCCGAGTGAAGGCGTAGCCGGTGCTGACGCTCCAGTTGTCGGTCAGGTTGCCGGACAGCTCGGTTTCCCAGCCCTGGCTGCGCACCTTGGCCTGGGCCTCGTAGAACGGCGTCTGACCGATCTGCTGGGCGCGGTTCTCGTCGTAGATGCGGAACACCGACACGCTGCCGTTCAACCGACCATCGAAGAACTCTCGCTTCAGGCCCAGTTCGTACTGCTTGCCCTCACGCGGCTCGACCGTGCTGTTGCCGCCGGCCATCTGCGTCTGTGGCTTGTACACCGTCGTGTAGCTGGCATAGGCCGACAGCTCGGGGGTGAGCTTGGCGACCAGCGCACCGTAGGGGATCACCTTGCGACGAACGCTGGTGTGAGGGTCGGAGAATTCGTTGAAGAACGGGTTGGCGTTGTGGCCATCGCTGTCGAACCAGATCACCCGGCTGCCGAGGATCACGTCCAGCCAGTCGCTGGCGCTGACCTTGGTGCGGGCATAGAGCCCGTACTGGTTCGACTTGGACGAGTTGCCGTTGTCCATGGCGTAGTCGAGCTTGGGGATGTCGATGCTGCCTGGGTCGAATACGTTGATGTCGAACCACTCCCGGCCACCGTAGCGAAAATCCTTGTCTACATGCTGGTAGTCGGCCCCAACCGTCAGCTCATGGGTACGCCCGAACGCCTCGAACGGCCGCGTCACGAAGCTGTCCAGGCCCAGGGTCTTGATATGGGTGTAGTAGTTATAGGCCACCGCCGAACTGGCGCCGGTCTCGGGGTTCACCGAACCGTCGGTCCAGGTGAAGTCGCGCGTCGGCGTCTCGGCATCGCGATAGGTCAGCGAGGTCTTGAACTGGCCGCCATCCTCCAGCGCGTGGTCGACTTCGAAGAAGCCTTCCCAGACGCGTTCATCCAGCTCGTTCCACTTGGCGTCGACGAAGGTCGAACGCTTGACGTCGAGCAGCTTGCCGCTGTCGTAGGCCGGCAGGCCGAACGCGGGCACCGACTTGTTGCGCTGGTAGGCGCCGCCCAGGGTCAGCGTGGTGGCCGGCGACAGGTCGTATTCCAGCCGCCCGTACATCATCGGGCGCTCGTTCTGGGCATAGTCGACGAACGCCTGGTTGTTCTCGTAGGCGGTGACGAAACGCCCGCGCAGAGTGCCGTCACTGTTCAGCGGGCCGGTGACGTCCACCGTGGAGTGGTAGCGGTCGTAGGTGCCCGCCGACAGCTCGCCGGACAGGGCGAACTGCCCCAGCGCCCGCTTGCGCACCAGGTTGATGGTGCCCCCAGGCTCACCCGCGCCCTGGTACAGGCCGGACGGTCCGCGCAGCACTTCGACGCGGTCGTACATGGCCAGGTCGAACGCCGTGGCCATGTCGCCCTGGCCGGTGGGCTGGGTGACGCCATCGACCTGCACCATGTCGACCGGAAAACCGCGCATGTACACGTCGTTGAGGTTCGAGCCGGTGTTGTAGCTCTTGATCGTCGTACCGGTCACCTGCCGCATGGCGTCCTGCAGGCTGTTCATGTTCTGGTCGTCCAGGCGCTGACGAGTCATCACCGAGACCGACTGGGGAATATCCTTGAGCTTCTGCTCGCCCTTGCCGATGGTCAGCGAACCCGTCGTATAGGAGCCGGTGCCCTCGGTGGTGGCGCCCAGCTGGGTGCTGTCGATCTTGACCGCTGCCAGCTGCATGGAGGTATCACCCGCCGCGCGCTGGCGCTCCAGGGTGACGCTGTCGCCATCGATGTAGGCGGCGCTCAGGCCGGTGCCCTGGAGCAGCCGGGCCAACGCCTGCTCCTGTGGATAACTACCACTCAGGCCCGGCGAGCTCAGGCCCTGGGTGAACTCGCCCGGCACCAGCACCTGGAGGCGCGTGACCGCACTGAAGGCCGCCAGGGCCGAGTCCAGCGACTGCGCCGGAATGTCGAAACGGTAGACCTGCGCCTGCGCCGCGGCGATCGCCTGCCCAGGCCCGGCCAAGGAGGCGCTGCCAAGCGCGATGGCCAGGCCGAGCGCGGCCCGTGTGGCGGTGGTTTTCATCAGTGGGGCTCCCCGAAGTCGTCCAAGTGATCGATGGGCGCGGCACTGTCTGAGAGTGCTTATTATTTGCGCCTACGAAATCAAGGACGACGGTCCCGCGATAATCCCCGAAACTTTTTTCAGCTTTCGCGCAGGATGCGCAGATAAGGCGTGAATTGCTGCGCCTGCACCCCCAGGGTATGGCTCAGGGCCTTGAGCACGGCATCCGGCTTGTCGATGTCGAACACCCCCGACACCTTGCGCTGGCGCAAGGTGTCGCCCAGCACCAGGGTCTGCCCGGGCCAGTAGCGGTTCAGCTCGGCGACCACCTCCGCCAGCGGCTGCTGGCTGAACACCAGCTGCCGTTCACGCCAGGCGAAGGCGCGGCTGGGTTCGAAGGCGTGAACGGCGCCGGGCCCGCTGGCCGTGTACTCGACCGCCTGCCCCGGCTGCAGCAGCACCTGCGCGGCCCCACCCGCGCGCACCTCGACCTTGCCCAGGGCCAGCTGCACGCGGGTCTGCCCGTCAGCGTGAGCGACGCTGAAGCGCGTGCCGAGCACACGCACCAGGCCATCGCCCGAGCGCACCACGAAAGGCCGCGCCGTATCGCGCGTCACCTCGAACCACGCTTCGCCGCGCAACAGGCGCACACGACGCTCGCCCGCCGTCAGCTCGACCTGCAACGCACTGTCGGTGTTCAGCTGGATCCGCGAGCCATCTTCGAGCTGCACGCTGCGTGACTCGCCCGTGGAGGTGGAGTAGTCGGCACGCCAACGATCCAGCCAGGGCGTCTGGCTGATCAGCAGGCCTACCATCACCACCGCCGCGGCAGCGCCCGCCAGTTGGGTCCAGGCCCGTCGTCGAGGCGCTCGCCACTGCGCCTGCTGCTGTTCGCACAGGTGCCTGGCGGGCGCCTGCAACGCACCCAGCAGGCCAATCACCTCCTCCCAGGCCTGTGCGTGCGCCGCCCCCTGCGCCTGCCACGCGACGAACGCCTGTCGCTCGGCAGGGGTGACGTCCTGCGCTTGCAGGCGGTAGTACCAGGCCGTGGCTTCGGCGAACAGCTGGTCGCTGTCAGGGATATCGCTCATCGGGGCTATCGCATTCTCGAGGTCGCGGCTCATGGGCGTTGCTTCCCCACCACCCCGGCCAGCTGCGCCTGGATGTAGGCGCGGCAGTCGAGCAGCGCGCGGCGCAGCTGGTATTCGACGCTGCGCGGGGTGATGTTCATGCGCGCGCCGATCTCGCGGTAGGTGCAACCGTCGACATGATAGAGCAGGAAGATCTGCCGGGTCGCCTCGGGCAGCGCCTGGATCGCCGCTTGCATCAAGGCCTGGTCCTGCTGCGCGGCCAGTTGATCCTCGGCGCCAGGCGCCTCGCTGGCCAGTTCCTCGCTGGGTTCGCCGCCGTCCAGACGCTCACGGCGGATGGCCTGGCGCTGATGGTCGCGGACCAGGTTGCTGGCAATGGTGAAGAGAAAGGCTGGCAGGTTGTCGATCTGCTTGTCGGCGGGCAACCGCGCCAGACGCAGGAAGGATTCCTGGGTCAGGTCGGCGGCCACCTGGGCGTTGCCGGTGCGCCGCGCGACGAAGGCTTCGAGGGCCTTCTTGTGCTCGGTGAACAACCGGGCGATCTGCTTGTTCCACGACGACACGGCGCATCCTGGCTCAGAGTCTCAAGAGGCGTGCACGCTAGCAGAGGATGAGACAAATTCGCAATTGCCACCTGCCGGGCTCCGCGGGCAGGCATTGCCATCACTCACCCGGCAGGTGCGTCGTCGACCACCTTGAACCGTAGTACCCCGATCACCTGTCCATCCTCGGTCAGCACCCTCACCTGCCACTTGCCCACCGGGTTCGGCGGGAAGTTCTGCTTGTGGGTCCAGGCCCGGTAGCCCTCCTTGCGCCCGCCATGAATGTCCAGGGCGATGCGGTCCACCTCTTTGCCGTTCAGTTGCCAGACGTGGTAGATCCGCTCGTTCAGGCCACGGGGCGCGTTGATCGCGGTGTAGGCGTAAAGGCCGCCGCTGCGGATGCGACTGGCGTTCACCTGGTCCAGCGACTCGCCCGGTTGGCGGTTGAGCACCTCGGTGCTGATGGCCACATCGGTCATCCACAACGTGGCCGGTGGCACCCAGGAGCGCAGCAGCCAGCCGCATCCCCCGACCGCCAGGGTCACCAGCACCAGGGCCACGCCACGGCGCCAGGTTCTGATCGGGAAACTGCTGGCCAGGCTCGGGAACGACAGCACCATGGCTGCGATCAGCGCCAGCTTGAAACTCTGCGCGGTGGTCAGGTGCAGGATGATCGGCAGCGCCGTGAGCAGCGCGGCGAACAGGGTCAGGGTATGCAGCGCGAGGAACAGCCAGCGCCTTGGCGCCAGCCACTTGTAGTACAGCGGATCGACGATGGAGATCAGCCCGGCGGCGCCAAGCAGGCCGGTGAACACCAGCTGGCTGCTGTTCCAGGTGGTGGTGATGAAGAAGAACGGCAGGACGAAGAACAGGCTTTCCTGGTGAATCATCTGCGTCGCATAGCGCAGCAGCGGCTGCGGGATCTCGCGCTTGAAGGTGCGGGCGAACAGGCCGGTGAGGGTATTCTCCAGCATCAGCCAGACCCAGCTGACCAGCATCAGGATGGCGATCCAGCTGGCCAGGCCAGCCTGGCGGTCGACCAGGATGAAGCTGCCGATCCCCGAGAGGAAACCACCGAGCGCGATGATGCCGGGGTAGCGCTTGAGCAGTTCGATGATGCGCAGGATGAAGCTGGGGATTGGGGGCATGGTTCTACAACAGGAAGATGGGATGGCTGTACCGGCCTCTTCGCAGGCTTGACCGCGAAGAGGCCGGTACAGGATACCGCCGAATCACGGCTCCCGTGTAGCACCGCTGGGCTTGGCCGCTGGTTGTCGGCGACGGCGTATCAGGCCGACGGCCAGGATCAACCCCAGCGCCAGCGCCACCAGCCCATACAGCTCGTCATACCCCAGCAACGGCTGTTCGATGCGCAGGTACCCCGGCTCCTTCAGCAGTTCGCGCAATGCCGCATCGGCCTGCTTCAGGCTGACCTGGCGCAGCTGCCGCACCGGATCGGTGAAGCGCCCGTCCTCGTAGGCGTTGAGCGCCCCCCAGTAGTAGTCGGCCAGCGCCGCGTTGCCCTGGGTGGTCCAGCTCTCCCGGGCGATCGCCGCCTCCTTGATGCGGGCGAAGGTGTCCGGGTCCAGACCATGCTCGCGCAGATGCTCGAACAGCTGTCCGAGCACCTTCAGTGCCTCATCGACGTCCTGGCGTTCGAGGTCGGCATTGAGGCTGAGCATGCCGCTGTCGCCAAAGCTTTCGCGCTGCACCGACGGACCGTAGGAGAGCCCATGGCGCAGGCGCAGCTGGTCGTACAAGGCCCAGTCCAGGTAGCGCGACAGCAGCTCCAGGGTCTGGTCATGGCCCTCCTCCAGCGTCGGCTCGATGAACAGCCAGTGCAGCCTGACGTTGTCGCCCAGCCAGCCGCGGGTCAGGTCGCGGCGCTGTTCGGCCTGCTGGCTGATGCTTTCGAGGTTGCGCCGCTCCTCGGGCTCGGTGGCCGGCAGCTCGCCGAAGGTGCGCTCCAGGTAGGCCGGCAGCAGGCGATCGAGGCCACCGACGACGATCAGCGACATGTTGTTGGCGGCGTACCAGTGCTCGCGCAGGTGCCGCACCTGCTCCAGGGTCATGTCGTCGAGGTTGGAGCGCTCCGGGCATTTCAGGCCCAGCTCGGTGGCCAGCTGGTCGCTGGCCGGGTGGCCGATGTCCTGACGGTCGAGCCAGCGTTGCAGGCGCCCGTAGTGGCCACCGTCCTCGCGTTCGATGATGGTCTTGGCGGTGGCCAGTGCCTTGGCGTCGATGCGCGTGTCGCGGATGATCGACAGCAACAGGTCGAGGACCTTGCGCTGGTTGCGCGCCGGGGCCTCGATGACGAAGGTCGTGTCGGCGCTGCTGGTGTAGGCATTCCACTCGCCGCCGAGCGCCTGCATGCGCTCTTCCAGGCCGCCCTCGCCGGTGTCGTCGATACCGCTGAACAGCAGGTGTTCGAGCAGGTGCGGCAGCTCGCGCTGGTCGCAGTCGAAGTCGTCGAGGCCCACCCCGACCACCAGACGGATCGACACATGGTCGCGCTCGTAGCCCGACTTGAGGATCACCTGCAGGCCATTGGGCAGCAGGTAGCCCTCCACCCGCGAGCGGTCGAGGGCAAGCGTGGGCAGGCTGCAGATCAACAGGCAAACGAACATCAGGCAACGCATGGGCGAGCTTCGGTCTCCGGGGCAGGTGGAGTCAGGGTTGGCGGGCTTCGTCCGGCACGCTGTCGAGCATCAGCCCGCCGGTGTCGGTGCCGCCCAGTACCACATAGGCACTGCTGCAGAACAAAGAGTTCAAACGCTTCATGTCGGCAATGAGCTCCAAGTGTAGCGAACTGGTCTCGATACTCTGCACCACTTTACGTTGCAGACGGCTGACATGGGCGTGGGCCAGGCGCCGCTCCTGGGCGCGGAAACGGCGCTTCTCGCGCAGCAGCTGGCGCGCGCTCTCGGGGTCGGCGCTGAGGAACACCGACAGGCCCAGGCGCAGGTTGGCCAACAGTTGCTCCTGCAGGCCGGTCAGCTCTTCCAGCCCGGTCTGCGAGAACTCCCGACGTTGCGAGGTCTTCTGCTGCTGCACCTTGCGCAGCATGCGCTCGGTCAGGTCGCTGGCCAGCTTGAGGTTGATCGCCAGTTCGATGATCTCCGCCCAGCGCCGGTTGTCCTGGTCGCCGAGGTCTTCCCGTGGCATCTGCGCCAGGTACAGCTTGATGGCGTTGTACAGCGCTTCGGCATCCTCGCCGAGCGCCCTCACCTGCTGCGGCATGGCGGCCTGGGTGCCGCGCAGGGCGGCGAGCATGGCCTCGAGCAGGCTATCGACGATATCGCCCAGGCGCAGGGTCTCGCGTACGGCGTTGGCCAGCGCCAGGCTGGGGGTGCCCAGCGCGGTCGGGTCCAGGTGGCGTGGCTGGGTGTGGCCGTTGCCATTGTCGCGGTCGGGCATCAGGTAGTTGCACAGGCGGCCCATGGGGTTGACGGTGGGCAGCATGAGCAGACAGCGCACGCTGTTGTAGAGCAGGTGGAAGCCGATCACCAGTTCCTGGGGGCTGAAGCTCAGGCTGTCCATCCAGCCCACCAGCGGGTGCAGCACCGGGATGATCAGCACCAGGCCGATCACCTTGTACAGCAGGCTGCCCAGCGCCACCCGGCGCCCGGCGCTGTTCTGCAGGCTGGTGGTGAGGAAGGCGAGCAGGCCACTGCCGATGTTGGCGCCGATCACCAGGCCGATGGCCACCGGCAGGCTGATCACTTCGGCGCCGGCCAGGGTCGCGGTGAGCAGCACGGCGGCCAGGCTCGAGTAGGAGATCATGGCGAACAGCGCGCCGACCAGGGCGTCGAGCAGGATGTCGCCGGTCAGCGAGGCGAACAGCACCTTCATGCCCTGGGCGTGGGTGATCGGCGCGGCAGCGTGCACGATCAGCTGCAGGGCCAGGATGATCAGGCCCAGGCCGATGCCCACCCGGCCCAGCTGGCCGGCGCGGGTCTGCTTGCGTGAAAGGAAGAAGATCACACCGAGGAAGATCAACAGCGGCGACAGCCACGACAGGTCGAGGGTCAGCACCCGGGCCATCAGCGCGGTACCGACGTCGGCACCGAGCATGATCGCCAGGGCCGGGGTCATGGCCATCAGGCCCTGGCCGACGAACGAGGTGACCAGCATGGCGGTGGCGTTGCTGCTCTGCACCATGGCGGTGACCAGGATCCCGGCGACGAACGCCAGCGGGCGCTTGTCCATGTTCTGGCCGAGCACACGGCGCAAGTTGGAGCCATAGACCCGCAGGATGCCGGTACGCACGATATGGGTGCCCCACACCAGAAGCGCCACGGCGGAGAGCAGGTTGAGCAGAGTCAGCATGGTCGGGCCCCCTTGTTCTTCTATGCCCCTGGGCGGGGCCAATGGCTGAAGCCGTGAGCCTGGCCCGGGGGTGGGCTGTTTTTTCCAGTGCTCACTGAAGCTTTAGTTGTTTTGCGCAGTGGCTGCCAGCTTGGCATGACTGAAATCTATTTGAAACACGGGTGCCTGTAGGAGCGGCCTTGTGTCGCGAAAGGGGCGCGCAGCGGCCCCAGGATCTTGGCATCATGCAAGATTGTCGGGACCGCTCTGCGGTCCTTTCGCGACACAAGGCCGCTCCTACAGGGGGCGTGGATGCAAAAAGGGCCCTGCGAAGGGCCCTTTTGTACCGCGCTCCTGATCTTACTGACCGGGAATGTCCTTGCGCAGTTTCACCGGATCGTGCTCCTTGCCCTTCTTGCGCGCCATCGCCGTGCGCATGCGGATGTTGATCGCCTCCACCGCCAGCGAGAAGGCCATGGCGAAGTAGACGTAGCCCTTCGGCACGTGCACATCGAAGGACTCGGCGATCAGCACGGTACCGACGACGATCAGGAACGAAAGCGCAAGCATCTTCAGCGAAGGGTGCTTGTCGATGAAGTCGCTGATGGCACCGGCGCAGAGCATCATCACCAGCACCGCGACGATGATCGCGGCGATCATCACCGGCACGTGGGAAACCATGCCCACCGCGGTGATCACCGAGTCCAGGGAGAACACGATGTCGATGATGGCGATCTGGATGATGGTGTAGAAGAACTTGCCGCCCGCCCCTTTCGGCTCGTCCGAGCTTTCGTCCTCGCCCTCCAGGCCGTGGTAGATCTCCTGGGAGCTTTTCCACAGCAGGAACAGGCCACCGAAGAACAGGATCAGGTCGCGACCGGAAATGCCCTGGCCGAACATGTGGAACAGGTCGTCGGTCAGGCGCATGACCCAGGTGATCGACAGCAGCAGCATGATCCGCGTGACCATGGCCAGGGCCAGGCCGAAGATCCGCGTGCGCGGCTGCAGGTGCTTGGGCATGCGGCTGACCAGGATCGAGATCATGATGATGTTGTCGATCCCGAGCACGATCTCAAGTGCGGTGAGGGTGAAAAAGGCAACCCAGATTTCCGGGCTGGTCAGCCATTCCATGTGTCTTCCTTCGAGCGGTAAAGGCAAAGCGCCCGGGCAATGGGCGCTTTGCGGTGGAAATGATGCGTTTGTATCAGAGACTGCTGAACAACGGGAAAGTCCCCAGTGCCAGCGCGCCGAACATTATGCACAGGCACACCAGCACTGCCCACTTGAGGGTGAAGCGCTGGTGATCGCCGAACTCGATGCCGGCCAGGGCAACCAGCAGGTAGGTGGAGGGTACCAGCGGGCTGAGCAGGTGTACCGGCTGTCCGACGATCGACGCACGGGCCATTTCCACCGGGGTGACGCCGTAGTGGCTGGCGAACTCCGACAGCACCGGCAGCACGCCGTAGTAGAAGGCGTCGTTGGACATGAAGAAGGTGAACGGCATGCTGACGAGGGCGGTGATCACCGCCATGTAAGGGCCGAACGCCTCCGGGATCACCGCCAGCAGGCTCTTGGACATGGCGTCGACCATCCCGGTGCCCGACAGGATGCCGGTGAAGATGCCCGCGGCGAAGATCAGCCCGCTGACGGCCAGCACGCTGGAGGCGTGGGCGGCGATGCGGTCCTTCTGCTGCTGCAGGCAGGGGTAGTTGACGATCATGGCGATGCTGAAGGCGATCATGAACAGCACCGGCAGCGGCAGCACGCCGGCGATCAGGGCGACCATCAGCGCGGCGGTCAGCGCGCCGTTGAACCAGATCAGCTTCGGTCGGCGGGCTTCAGGGAACTGCGACACGCTGATCTCGCTGTGGTCGATGTCGTCGGTCGGCAGGTGCAGCTCGCCCAGGCGGGCGCGCTCGCGCTTGCCGTACCAGTAGGCGATCGCCAGGATCGCCGCCACGCCGAAGGCCATGGCCGGGATCATTGGCACGAAGATGTCCGACGGGTCCACGTGCAGGGCGCTGGCTGCGCGGGCGGTGGGGCCGCCCCACGGGGTCATGTTCATCACCCCGCCGGCGAGGATGATCAGGCCGGCCATGATCCTCGGGCTCATTCCCAGGCGGCTGTACAGCGGCAGCATGGCGGCGCAGCAGATCATGTAGGTGGTGGCGCCGTCACCGTCGAGGGACACCACCAAGGCCAGCACCGCGGTACCGACCGAGACTTTCAGCGGGTCGCCCTTGACCAGCTTGAGGATCTTGCGCACGGCCGGGTCGAACAGGCCGGAGTCGATCATCAGGGCGAAGTAGAGAATGGCGAACATCAGCATCACGCCGGTGGGGGCGAGCTTGCTGATGCCTTGCAGCATCATCGGGCCGATGTCGCTGTAGAAGCCCCCGAACAGGGCGAACAGAATCGGTACCAGGATCAGGGCGATCAAGGCCGACAGGCGCTTGGTCATGATCAGGTACATGAAGGTGATGACCATGGCGAAGCCGAGGAAGGTCAGCATGGCGGTACTCCAGGCGTGGCGCGGCGAAAGGAAGGACGATTCGGGCGGATCAGCGCGTCAGGCGCTGCGCGAGGAGCGAACGGAGGGGGACTGGGAAACGGCGGGCACAGGAAAACATCAGAATCACCATTGTTGTTGTTGATTGGGCCGGGCGAGGAAAATTCCGGGTGCCCTGGCTGACCGGTCTGCTGCCGGTGGTGGCGCTATCCTATGTGGGCAAGCTTTCAGCCAGCTTTCGCCCTGTGCAAGGCGACGGGAGGTCGTTTCGATGGTGGATGTCGTGGAAGGCGGGTGTCATTGCGGCGCGGTGCGCTATCGCCTGGAGGCCGACCTGGGCGATGTCGCCCATTGCCATTGCTCGATATGCCGGCGGGTCAGCGGCGGTACCCTGGTGACTTGGGTCACCTTGCCTCTCGCCGGTTTCCAGTGGCTGGCGGGTTCGCCGCAACGTTATGTAGCGCCGGATTCCTGCAGCCGGTATTTCTGTGGCAGTTGCGGAGCGCATGTGGCGCTGGTGACTACACACAGCCCGGACACGATCGATGTGACCGTGGCGACGCTGGATCACCCGGAACGGGTGCCGGCCAACCGGCATATCTGGGTACAGAGCCGACTGCCGTGGTTGCAGGTCGACCAGGGGTTGCCGGAGGAGGATGAAGAAAGCCTCTAGGGCAATGTGTTGTCTGTTCTGGCCCTATCGCCGGCAAGCCGGCTCCCACAGGGTGAGCCCAAATCTCTGTGGGAGCCGGCTTGCCGGCGATAGGGGCTGACCTGCCATGCGCTAGGGCAGCTGCAACCCCCCGGCCGCCTTGTGCAGGGCCCGCAGGTGCTCGCCCAGCTGCTTGATGTTGGCCTCCACCGCCTTGATCTCCCTGCCCCGCTCCGGCCCCAGCAGCGCTCGCACCTGCTGGTCCAGCTCGGTGCTCAGGCGCAGCAGCTGTGCCTGGCGCTCGCTGCTCACCTGCTCCAGCTGCTTGCGTTCTTCTGGCTGCGGCAGGCCGTAGCCGCCCGTCCCCAGCAGTTCCGCCGGGCGGCTGAGGAAGCCGCTGTTGGCCAGCATCGCCTGCAGGGTCTCGTTGGCCTTGTCGAAGCTGCCGTCGTTGCGCTGCCGCCCGTTCAGGTAGCGCTGCTTGACCTCGTCCTGAGCCAGCAGCAGCTGACGGCGCAGGCCGGCCTGTTCGAGCAGCAGCAACGCCGCGCTGGTGCGCAGGTCGGCGCGGTCGAACCACTGGCGGCGCTGCTCGGCATCCAGCGCCAGCCAGTCCTCCACGGCGCTCTGGCGAATCGGCAACTGCTTGCGCAGCACCTCGAACATGGCCTGGTAGCGGTCGCGGTAGGAATCGAAGCGATAGCCCAGGCGCAGGGCCTCGCGGGGGTCGTCAAGGACGTGGGTATCGGCCAGCCCCCTGCCTTTGAGCACCTCCAGCAGGCCGTTGGGCATGATGCTGTCCAGGTCGTTCAGACGCGGGTTGCCCGTGCCGCTGCGCAGCAGCTTGAGCGATTCCACCGCGCAGTTGTTGGACAGGAAGTAGTAGTTGCCGTCATAGCTCCAGTGCATCTCGGCGGCCTGGCGCACCAGGTTCTCGATCTCGCCACGGCTGAGCTTGAGCGGCACCGAAGCCAGGCTGCGCAGTTCGGTCTTGGTGTATTCGTCGATCACCTGGCCCAGCGGCAGCACGAACAGCCGAGAGGGATAGGCGCCGGTCAGGCCATCCCAGCTGGACAGTTGCACGTCGTTGACGAAGGCGCGGTACGACAACACCAGGCTCTGGTCGAGGTCCAGGCGACACGCCGGTCCGCGCGGGCGGCCCGGGGCGCAGATCACCAGGCGCAGCATGCTGTGGCCCCAGCGGCTGACCCAGTTCTGGTTGGCTTCGGCCAGCAGGTAATCCACCTCGTAGACCCGCTCCGGATCGATCTCGCCCAGGGGCTGGCGGGCGAAGTCGTTGCCAGCGTTGAGGAACGGCAGGCCCTTGGCGCAGGTGCTCTGCGGCGGCGCCCAGTCGAAATGATCGCGCAGGTACTGGTTCAGCGCGGGACGGCGGCAGCCGTAGCTCGGATCGAGGAGGAAGTACTCCATGTTGACGGCGACGAACTCCTTCGGGCTGCTCAGCTCGTAGCTGTCCGGGCTGCGCACCAGCTGACCGTTGTGCTGCTCGCGCTCACCGCGGCGACCGACATACTGCGGCCAGCCGGCGAGATCCAGCAGGCGCGGATCATCGCTCAAGGTGAAGCGGCGTTCGGCCTGGCCACGGCAGTCCTGTGGCAGCCCGACCTTGCCCAAGGCGCCCTGCTGGCGCTTGCAACGGGCGATCAGCTGACGCTCGGTGGTCGGCCACAGGCGGGCGCGGTCATAGATGTGGGTGAGTTCGTGGAGTACGGTGGCCAGCAGTTCTTCGCGGACCGTGCCATGGGGGCGGTTGGTCTTCTCGCGGACAGCGCTGCCGTCCACCAGCCCCGGCAACAGGCGTCGGTTGAGGTCGAGGCTGGCGACCGGCGAGGCCTGGCCATAGGCATCCTCGGGCATGCGCCCGGTCCAGCTGACCAGAATCTGCCGGTCCAGTTGCTGCCGCAAGCGTGGTGGCAGCTTGGCCATGGCTTCATCCAGCAGGGTCTGGGTGGCTTGCCGTTCGGGCGGGGTCAGGCCATCGGCCTGCAACACCAGTTGCAGGTCGGCCAGGGCGGGCGCGCCGAGCAGCGTCAGGGCGCAGCCCAGCAGCCAGGCACGCACGCGCTTCACAGGGCGAGGATGGCTTCGGCCAGCACCTGGTCGCTGGCGTCACGGGCCTCGGGGACACGGGCGCGCAGGGTGTCGAAGGCGGCTTCGAGCTGGGCGCCACGGATGTCGCCGTTACTGGCGACGAAGCTGGCGGCGTCATCGTGGGCTTCGCGCACCACCTTCGAATCGCGGATCGAGGTGGTGGTGTCCGACGTGAAATCGATCGAGCGGCCGAAAGCGCGGACGATGATGTTGCTGGTGGCCACCAAGGTCTGCGCCTGGGCCAGGTCGGCGAGCAGCAACATGCCGAGGGTGGCGGCGATCAGCGGTTTACGCATGGAGCATCTCCGGGAATGCAAGGGAGTCAGGTGTAGTCATTGGACGAGAATCGCTTCGGCCAGTTCACGGTCGCCGACAGAGTGCCCAGTGCTGGACTGGAGCAACGCGTCGAGCGCTGCCTGCAGGCGCGCACCACGGATCAGGCCATCGCTGGCGACGAATGCGGCGGCATCGTCACGGGCGGCCGCGACCAGCTTGCGGTCGAACGGCGCGGCGGTCACCTGGCTGGTGACATAGCCGGTGATGACCAGGCTCTGGGTCGTGGCGTCCATGGCTTGGGCGCTGCTCATGCAGGCCAGGGCGAACAGTGAAGGCAACAGGTAACGCATGGGCTTCGTGAAGGCAGTGGTCTCGGGCAGCGAAGGCTACCCCGGATGTACCGGCCGGGGCCAGTGAATCCGGGGTAGCAGGCAGAACGTCAGAGGGCGAGGATCGCACGTGCCAGTTGCGCGTCGCTGGCCTGCAATGCCGGCATTTGCTGGCGGATGTGCACGAAGGCGCTTTCCAGCTTGGCACCACGGATCTGGCCTTCGCTGCCCACGAAGCTGGCGGCGTCGTCACGGGCGGCCTGGACGATCTTGTCGTCACGGAACGAGGACGAGACGTCGGAGGTGGCATCGGTGGAGGCGGCTACGGCGCCCACGACGGCATCGGTGGTGACGATGAAGCTGGTGGCATTGGCCACGCCGCTGAGCGAGAGCAGCAAGGCGGCGCCAAACAGGTGAGAACGGGTCATGGTCGGTGGACTCCTGCACAGGGACTGGGGTGGTTCTGGTTGTCGGACGTTTGCTTGGCTCGTCGCGGTACTTTTTCTGCCAGGCGCGTAGGACAAGCGTAACACGTAGACGTTTTAACGCCGGGGCCGGCAAAAGATCACAAAACGTAACTGTACCTATCAATTTTAATTTTAATAAAACTGTTAAGGTCTCAGCCGCAAGCGCTCTATTTCAAGGCTCCAAACAAAGAACCCGCCACAGTTTCCTGTGGCGGGTTCTTGTGAATTCACGGTGCCGGCCTAGGCCGGCGTCCGGCGCTTAGCGCCAGAAAGGCTTGCTCAGCTCTTCGTAGCGCTGCGACTCGCTGATACCGGCGTCGGCCAGCAGGCGGGAGTCCAGGCGGGCCAGCTGACGGCGGCTGGACATGCGACGCTGCCACAGGAGCAGGGTGGACAGGGCGCGCAGAGGCAGGGAAGCATTGGAAACTTGGGCGTTTTCGAAAGCCAGGTCGGAACTGAGGGTACGTTCCATGATGTGTCATCCTTCCGCTTGTGGCGGCATTAGGGAGTGGTTTAACTGGTGCCCATCTTCCTCCCCTCTCGTCCAGAACAGTAGGTACAGTTCAACTGTATTGTGATAGGCCAGTTAACTGTCAAGAGCGACTGTTGTGGCTGATATCGGTGAAACTGTACCGGTCTGCACATATTTGGTGCAGTTTTGCAGCGATGGCCGAGGTATGGGGGTCAGAAAACAACGTGACAGCCAGTACAGTAGTACAGTTTCAGAAATTTTCTAGACTTCAAGGTGTTCGACAGTACAGTTGCAACGCCTATCCACCATCACGCGATCCCCCACACCCTCACCTCAGACCGATACCGCCGCCCCCCGCGCCCGTTCGGCCTTACCCAGCAACCGCTTCATCCGCCACTCGAACCCGAACGTCAGCGCCACCGAGGCACAGGCCAGCCCCAACGCCAGCCCCCACCAGATACCCGGCGCACCGCCTTCGAGGGTGAATGCGAACAGCCAGGCGCTGGGCGCACCCACGACCCAATAGCACACCGCGCCGATGAGGAACGTGGTGCGGGCATCCTTCAACCCCCGTATCGAACCCATGGCGATGGTCTGCACACCATCGAACAGCTCGAACCACGCCGCCACCATCAGCAACTGCACCGCCAACTGGAAGATCGGCGCGAAGGCCGGGTCGTCGCGATCCACCAGCAACGCCACCAGCTCATTGGGCAGCAGCAGGAACAACGCCGCGAACCCCAGCATCAGCACGGCGCCAAAACCCATCCCCACACGCCCGGCACTGCGCGCCGCCAGCAGCTGGCCGGCGCCATAGTACAGACCGACCCGCATGGTCACCGCATACGACAACCCGGTCGGCACCATGAACGCGGTGGAAACGATCTGCAGGGCGATCTGATGCGCCGCAAGCTCCGTGCTGCCAAGCACGCCCATGCACAACGCGGCGAAGGCGAACAGGCCGACCTCGACCATGTAGGTGCCGCCGATCGGCAGCCCCAGCCGCCACAGCTCGCGTAGCGCAGGCAGGGAAGGACGCGACAGGCCCTTGCGCAGCGGGTAGGCGGCATAGGCCTTGTGCCAGCGGATATACAGGGCCAACGCAATGGCCATGCCCAGGGTCACCACGGCGGTGACCAGGCCGATGCCCATCAGCCCGAGCTTGGGCAGGCCGAACATGCCCTCGATCAGCATGTGGTTCAGCAGGTAGTTGAGCACTGTGCCAGCCAGGCTGATGACCATCACCGGGGTCGAACGCCCGAGCGCGCTGGTGAAACCTCGCAGGGCCATGAACGTCATGTAGCCGGGCAAAGCCAGAGGCAGCAGGGTGAGGAACTGCATGGCCGAATCGACGTTCTCCGGCTTCTGACCGAACAGCAGCAATGCGGGCTTGAGGTTCCACAGCACCAGCGCCGCCACCAGCGCCAGCCCCCAGGCCAGCCACAGGCCTGCCTGGGCCAGCCGGGTGGCACCCTCGATGTCGTTGGCGCCCTTGCGAATGGCCACCAGCGTGCCGACCGCGGCAATCACCCCCAGGCAGAAAATCGACACGAACGAGTAGCTGGCCGCGCCCAGGCCACCACCGGCCAGGGCCTGCGGGCTGATGCGGGCCATCATCAGGGTGTCGGTCAGCACCATCAGCATGTGCGCCAGCTGCGAGGCGATCAGCGGCCCGGCCAGGCGCAGCAAAGCCTTGAGTTCGGTGGTGGGCGCGACATGCATGGGGAGGTCCTTCTGGATGATTCGAAAATGCGAGCGGTCGATTCTGAGGCTTCGGTCAGCTTTGCACAAAAGGATAAATGCGATCACTGTCATGAGTTTGACTCATGGATGTATGATCCGAAGCATCTCCCTTGCCCCCGCATGACAGGTGCATATGTCCCGCCAGCTCCCCCCGCTCTATGCGCTGCGCGCATTCGAAGCCGCCGCCCGGCTGAGTTCCTTCACCCGTGCCGGAGAAGAGCTGTCGATCACCCAGAGCGCGGTGAGCCGGCATATCCGCACGCTCGAAGAGCACTTCGCCTGCCGCCTGTTCGTGCGCAACGGCCGCAGCCTGCAACTGACCGAAGCCGCGCGCATGCTGCTGCCCGGCGTGCGGGACGGCTTCGCCGCGCTGGAGCGGGCCTGCGATGCCTTGCGCGGTGAAGATGACATCCTGCGCATGAAGGCGCCCTCGACCCTGACCATGCGCTGGCTGCTGGCGCGGCTGAGCCGTTTCCGCCATCTGCAGCCAGGCAACGAGGTGCAACTGACCAGCGCCTGGATGGATGTCGATCATGTGGACTTCAACCAGGAACCGTTCGACTGCGCGGTGCTGCTCAGCGACGGCACCTTCCCGGCGGACTGGGAGGTGCGCCGGCTGTTCTGCGAGTTGCTGATCCCGGTGGGCGCGCCGGACCTGCTCGAAGGCGCGCCCTGGGATGAGCGGCGCCTGGCCGGCATCGAACTGCTGCACCCCACGCCAGACAAGCGCGACTGGCGCGCCTGGCTGGCGCGCATGGGGTTGACCGACAAGGTCTCGCTCAAGGGCGGACAAGTGTTCGACACCCTGGAACTGGGCATGATCGCGGCGGCGAGGGGTTACGGGATTTCCATGGGCGACCTGCTGATGGTCGCCGAAGATGTGGCGCAACGCCGGTTGAGCCTGCCCTGGCCGACGGCGGTGGCCAGTGGCATGGACTACTACCTGGTGTGGCCGCGCACCCGGCCGGGCGGGGAGCGGTTGCGGCGGTTGAGCGTGTTTCTGCAGGAAGAGGCGGCAGCGATGGATTTGCCAGCGGTGCAGATCCTGTCGGCGCAAGGCTGATGGCCATCGCGGGGCAAGTCCGCTCCCGCGCATGGCCAGTCCCGCGATAAGGCTCTACAGCAAGAAAACGTTTGCGAATGTCCCGGCCCGACACTCAAGTATTCCTCCGCGACGCCGATCAAATTGCACCAGCGTCCCGGAAGAGGACGCGCCCCTCCGACGATATGTAGCGGGCGGTCAGCGTGATCAGGACGATCCCGGCCTCTTGCCAGGAGCCTTGCCATGTCTCAACCGCGTGCCCGTATCGCTTCGCAGCTCGGGATCGCCCTCGCCATCGTGCTGGCGCTGGTGATCACCGGCAGCACCCTGTTCGCCCTGCGTTCGCTGGACGACGCCAACCTCACCACCCGTCAGGCGCACCTGGCCAGCGAGGCGCGACTGCTGGCCGACCAGCTCGACACCTTCCACAGCTCGCTCAAGGAAAACACCCAGCGGCTGAGCGGCCTGTTCGAGCGTCGATTCGCCTCCGGACTCATCCTCCACCCAGGCGAGACCGTCGATGTCGCAGGTGCCGCCACTCCGGCGCTGTACCTGGGCGCCCACTTGCTCAACAACGATTTCCAGCAGGTCGACGAGTTCCGGCAGATGACGGCCGGCGTCGCGACCCTGTTCGTGCGCAGCGGCGACGATTTCGTGCGCATCAGCACCAGCCTGACCAAGCAGGACGGCAGCCGCGCCATCGGCACCCAGCTCGACCGCCAGCACCCGGCCTATCCGAAACTGCTGGCCGGACAGACCTACGTCGGGCGTGCCGTGCTGTTCGACCGCAACTACATGACCCGCTACGTGCCGGTGCGCGATGGTGGCGGCCGGGTGATCGCGGTGTTGTTCGTCGGCTTCGACTATACCGACGCGCAAAACGCCCAGCTGGCCAACCTCAAGCGCTTCCGCATCGGCCAGACCGGCTCGCTGGCGTTGCTCGACGAGCAGGGCAAGTGGCTGGTGCCACCGGCGCAGGTGCGCGATGCAGAGGCGGCCGCCCTGGCGGTCAAGGCGATCAAGCCTGGGGCAGGACAGTTCTGGTCGAGCGCCGGCGAACAGCTGTTCAGTGTCACCGAGACCTTCGCCGAAGGCCCGTGGACCGTCGTGGCGAGCATGCCCGCGGGCGAGATCCGTGAGGTGACCTGGAGCGTCGGCCTGCGCCTGGCCATCGGCAGCCTGCTGGCTATGCTGCTGGCGGTGGCCGCCACGCTCTGGTTGTTGCGGCGCAAGCTGCGCCCCCTCGGCGATCTGGTACGCCAGGCCGAAGCCCTTGGCGCTGGCGACCTCAATGCACGCCTGAACGTCACCAGCCAGGACGAGATAGGCCAACTGGCCCGCAGCTTCAACCAGATGGGTGAAGCCCTGGCGACCATGGTCGAGCATATCCGCGGTGCCTCCGAGCAGGTGAGTGGCCGTGCCCGCTCGCTGTCGGGCCTGTCATCCGGCGCCTGCGAGGGCATGGACCAGCAATCCGGCGAGATCACCAGCATGGCCGGCGCGGTGGAGGAGTTCAGCGCCACCTCGATGAACATCGCCGACAACATGGCCGGCACCGAACGCATGGCGCGCGACAACGCCCAGCAGACCCGCATTGGCCGCGCCGCGATGGACGAAGCCTCGGCCTCCCTGCGGCAGATCGCCGACGCCTTGGGCGGCACCGCGACCGTGATGGACACCTTGGGCGCCCGCTCGCAGGAAATCGGCGGGATTGTCGGGGTGATCACCGCGATTGCCGAGCAGACCAACCTGCTGGCGCTGAATGCCGCCATCGAGGCGGCCCGGGCCGGCGAGCAGGGCCGTGGCTTCGCCGTGGTCGCCGACGAGGTCCGTGGCCTGGCCGCGCGCACCCGCCAGGCCACCGACGAGATCTCCGGGATGATCGCCAGCATCCAGCAGCAGACCGGGCATGCCATTCACACCCTCGAGCAGGGCAACCAGTTGATGCGCGAAGGCCTGGCGCGCAACGACAAGGTGGCCGAGGCACTGGCACGCATCGACGAACAGAGCCGCACGGCGGGTGAGCGGTTCGCCGTGATCAGCACGGCGACGCAGGAGCAGAGCAGCACGGCGACGGTGCTCAGCCGCAACCTGCAGAGCATCGCCCAGGCCAACAGCGAGCAGCGCGATGTGGCCAACGAGCTGGCCACGACGGCTCGGGACCTGGAAGGATTGGCGGGGCAGCTGCGCCAGGAAGTGGATCGGTTCCGGGTCCAGCGATAATGCACCGGGCCTGCCCCGCGGCCCGTTCTCCAGCAAGACCGGAAAACGGGTCGCGGGGCAGGCCCGCTTCAAACGCTCAACCCTGCCACTTGCCGCCTTCGACGATCACGCTCTCGGGCTTGGTGTCATCGCTGAGCTCCTTGCGCACGTACTGGTCGTACAGCTTGAGCAGGAACTTCTCCTCGCCCAGCTTGGCCAGCTCGGCATTCACCCAGTCGCGCAGCTCGGTGTTGCCCTTCTTCACCGCCGGGGCGATCGGTGCTTCGTCACCCAGCAGGTCCGGCAGCACACGGTAGCCCGGGTTCTGCTTGGCCCAGCTGAACAGGATCAGGTTGTCCTGGGCATAGGCGTCGCCACGGCCATTGGCCAGGGCCGCCAGCGACTCGGTGTTCTTCTCGAACTTGAGCAGCTTCCAGTCCGGATGGGTCTTGGTCAGCCAGATATCGGCGGTGGTGCCGGTGGTGACGATGATGGTCTTGTCGGCCAGGTCATCGAGCTTCTGCACGGGGCTTGCGTCGGCGACGATGGCCTGCACCGCCACGCGCAGGTTGGGGTTGGTGAAGTCCACCGCTTCCTTGCGCTCCGGGGTGACGGTCATGTTGGCGAGGATCAGGTCGACCTTGTCGCTCTGCAGGAACGGGATGCGGCTGGCGGGTTCGACGGCGACGAACTCGACCTTGTTCTCGTCGCCCAGCAGGTCCTTGGCGAAGCGCCGGCCGATGTCGGTGTCGAAGCCCACGTAGCGGCCGCTTTCATCGACGAAACCGAACGGCGGCTTGTCGGTGAACACGCCGACGATCAGCTTGTCGCGGGCCTTGATGGTTTCCAGATAGCTGGTGGCCGGCGACGCGGCGGCTGGCTTGGCCGGGTCTTCGGACTTGTTGCAGCCGGCCAGCAGGGCCAGGCCAAGCAACGGAGCGAGCAGTTTGGCGAACGGGGCAGTCTTCATGACAGTTCCTTGTGCAGTGTCTTGGGCAGGCTTTCGACGAAAGAGAATTTCTCCAGGAACTGCTGCGCGCGTGCGGTCCGCGGTTGTGTGAAGAAGCGCTCGGGGTGGTTCTGTTCAAGGATCCTGCCGGCCTCCATGAACACGATGCGGTCGGCCACCGCGCGGGCGAAGGCCATCTCGTGGGTGACGATGAGCAGGGTCATGCCGTCGCGGGCCAGGCCCTGGATCACCTGCAGCACCTCCTTGACCATCTCCGGGTCGAGGGCGGCGGTGACCTCGTCGAACAGCATCACCTGAGGGTTCATGCACAGCGAGCGGACAATGGCGATGCGCTGCTGCTGGCCACCGGAGAGCTGGCGTGCGAACGCGTCGCGCTTGTCCAGCAGCCCTACCCGGGCCAGCAACGCCTCGGCCTGGGCCGTGGCTTCGCGACGCTCGCGCTTCTGCACCTTCAGCGGGCCGAGCAGCAGATTGTCGATCACGCTCATGTGGCCGAACAGGTGGTAGCTCTGGAACACCATGCCGACCCGCTGGCGCACCTGGCGCCAGTCGGTGCCGGGCGCCAGCAGCTCCTGGCCATCGAGGCGCAGGCTGCCGCCCTGGGCCTCTTCCAGGCCGTTGAGGCAGCGCAGCAAGGTGCTCTTGCCGCAGCCGCTGGGGCCGAGGATCACCACCACCTCGCCGGCCCGGACCTCGAGGTCGATGTCGGCGAGCACCTGGTGCTGGCCGAAGAACTTGTTGAAACCTTGGAATTCGATCAATGGGTTCATGCGTGGGCCCAACGCCGCTCCAGCACACGGGACGCGGCCGACAGCGGGTAGCAGACGAGAAAGAAGAACAGGAACAGCGCGCCATAGATCAGCACCGACTCGTAGGTGCGCTCGATGATCTGCTGGCCGGCCTTGATCACCTCGACCACGCCGATCAGCACCGCCAGCGAGCTGGTCTTGACGATGCGCGTGTAGATGTTGATGGTCGGCGGCGTCATGCGCTTGAGCGCCTGGGGCAGCAGCACGTAGCCATACAACTGCCAGCCGCCCAGGCCGATCGACAACCCCGCCTCGCGCTGCCCGCGTGGCAGCGACTGCAAGGCGCCACGCACCACCTCGCCGACCTCGCTGGCGCCCCACAGGCCCAGCACCAGCACCGCGCACCAGAAGCTGGGAATGCTCAGGCCGAAGAAGATCGGTAATCCGAAGAACACCAGGTACAGCCACACCAGCACCGGAATCGCCCGGAACAGCTCCAGGTACACCTGCAGCAGGATGTTCAGCGCCCGGTTGCCGAGGGTCGCCAGCACGCCATAGAGCACGCCGCCCAGGGTGGCGAAGAGGATGCCCAGCGCCGAGATCGCCAAGGTCTGCCCGGCACCGGCGGCGAGCTGCGGCAGCGACACCAGCAGCAGCTCAATGCCCGAACTGGCCATGTTGCAGCCTCCGTTCCAGGTAGCGCAGCAGCAGCGACAGCGGCAGGAAGATCAGCACGCAAAGCAATGTCAGGACCGTGAGCATTTCGTAGGTCTTGTAGTACAGGGCGATGTAGTTCTTGGTGGTGTAGAGGATCTCCGGCACCGCCACCGCCGAGACCACGGTGGTTTCCTTGAGCAGGAAGACGAAGTTGGCGAACAGCGCCGGCAGGCTGAGGATGCCGGCCTGGGGCAGGATCACGTGGCGCAGCAGCTGGCCTTCGGAGAGGCCGATGGAACGCCCGGACTCCAGCTGCGCCCGTGGTACTGCCTCGACGCCTGCGCGCAACACTTCGGTGAGGTAGGCGCCGCCCATGAAGGTCATGGTGATGATCGCGGCAGCGAAACCGGACACCTTGACGCCCAGGCTCGGCAGGGCGAAGTAGACGAAGAACAGCTGGATCAGCAACGGCGTGTTGCGCGCCAGTTCCACATAGCCCTGGACCAGGCGCCACAGGTAGGGGGTGCGATACACCAGGATCGTCGCGTTGACCAGCGCCACCAGCAACGACGTGGCGATGGCGAGCAACCCGACCTGCAGGGTGACCCCGACGGCCTTGAAGAAGGTCGGCAGCGTGCTGAGCAGGAAAGCGGTGTCGAAGCTCATGGCAGAGGCCTCGGCACAGTGTCGCGAAGGTACGGCATGGGAGGGTTCCAGGGTCGGCTCGAGGGTCGCTCGGCGTCGTTTCACAGGTAATGGCGCTGTGCCGGTAAGCACGATGATCAGACTGTAAAGGTATAAAAATATTTCTCTAAATACCCAGATTGCATATCGATATCACGCTCCGCCTTGCTCGGAAATTTCCTATACCGCACGCGGGATCTTTCTGAGGAAATCCCCCTCCAAGGAGTTTCAAACTGTGACTTGCAATGGCCTATCAACCAACAAGGACGACAACGATGAACAGCCCCTGCTTGCCTGCTTCGAACGAACAGCTGTTGTGGCTTCTGGCGCTGCGCCGGGCGCTGGCCAATCAGCGCTGACCCACGCATTCGCCGGCTCGCTGCGCCGAGCGCATGACCTGAGCACAAACAAAAACGCCGACGCATGATGCGTCGGCGTCTTGCGTATCCGGTCGCCTATCAGAACGCCGGCAGTACCGCGCCCTGGTACTTCTTCTCGATGAACGCCTTGACCTGCGGGCTGGTCAGCGCCTTGGCCAGCTTCTGGATGGCCTCGCTGTCCTTGTTGTCCGGACGCGCCACCAGGAAGTTCACGTACGGCGAGTCGCTGCCCTCGATCACCAGGGCATCCTTGGCCGGGTTCAGGCCGGCTTCCAGGGCGTAGTTGGTGTTGATCATGTCCAGGTCGACCTGATCCAGCACGCGCGGCAGCATGGCCGACTCCAGCTCGCGGAACTTGAGCTTCTTCGGGTTCTCGGCGATGTCCTTCGGCGTGGCCAGGGCGTTCTTCGGATCCTTCAGGGTGATCAGGCCGGCCTTCTGCAGCAGAAGCAGGGCGCGGCCGCTGTTGCTGCCCTCGTTGGGGATGGCGACGGTGGCGCCTTCCTTCAGCTCGGCCAGGCTCTTGACCTTCTTCGAGTAGCCACCGAACGGTTCGACATGCACGCCGATCACGGTTTCCAGGTGGGTGCCCTTGCCTTCGTTGAAGTTCTTCAGGTACGGCAGGGTCTGGAAGTAGTTGGCGTCCAGGCGCTTCTGGTCGACCTGCACGTTGGGCTGCACGTAATCGGTGAAGACCTTGATCTGCAGGTCCACCCCTTCCTTGGCCAGGGTCGGCTTGATCAGTTCGAGAATTTCGGCGTGCGGTACGGGCGTGGCGGCCACCACCAGTTTCTCGGCGGCGTTGGCCAGGCCGGCGAACGACAGGGCGGCGGCCAGGGCGGTGGTCAGCAGGGTCTTTTTCATGGTGATCCTTGTTCTGGAGCTGGGCCATCGCAGATGGCGAGTCGGGTGCCCATCCGTTCGGGTGGGCGTGAACGGACGATACCGAGATTTTTTATTCCGTAACAATATCTTTTGATTAGCTTCTTATTCCAAAAACAAATGGCCATCATGGCCTTTGCTTATGAGTGGCTGCGTGCCCCTCTACGACGCGGATTTGCCCAGTTGTCCCAAGGCCGCGCTCAGCAGTTGACGCAGTTCAGCCAAGGTATCCGGCTCCCGGCTGCCGCCCAGTTGCGCGAGTTGGCGAGCCAGGCTGGCCAGGGGGGCGGTATCCGGAAGATCGAGATGTGCGGGGAGGATTTCCTCGCCGTCGCTGACCAGCAGGGCGAAATGGATGACGTTCTCCAGCTCACGTGTGTTGCCCGGCCAGGCATGTGCCTCCAGCGCCTGCTGGGCAGCCTCGCTGATGAGAGGAACCGGCCGATCCAGGCGCACGCTGTAGATACCGACGAAGTATTCGGCCAACGGCAGGATATCGCCGATCCGGTCGCGCAGCGCCGGCAGTTCGAGCTCGCCCTCGTGCAGGTAGTGATAGAGCCGCTCGTTGAAGCGCCCGGCGCGCACCGCCTGGGCCAGATCGATACTGGATGCGGCGACCAGTCGCACATCGACCGCCTGCGGCTGCGTGGCACCGACCCGGGTCACCTCGCGATTTTCCAGGGCGGCCAGCAGCTTGCCCTGGATCGCCAAGGGCAGGTCGGCGATCTCGTCGAGGTACAGCGTGCCGCCGTTGGCCGAGCCGAACCAGCCGGCCCGACTGCTGGCGGTACCGCCCTGGGTACCGGCGCTGTAACCGAACAGCTCGGCGTCGGCGTAGGTCGGACTGATCGCCGCGCAGTTCACCGAGACGAACAGCCCGGCACGATCACTGGCGCGGTGGATCTGCCGCGCCAGCAGCTCCTTGCCGGTTCCCGTCTCGCCACGAATCAGCACCGGCAGGGGTTGCGGCGCCAGGCGCTCGAGGTCCTGGCGCAACGCCTGGGAGCGGGGGTCGACGAACACCAGCGCCTTGGCGCGGATGCTCAGCGGGCTCTTGTCCAGTTCGGGAAAGGTCAGCAGTGGCTGGCCGAAAGGGGTGTGGAAGGTCATGGAATACTCCCGCCCCGATCGCACGCGGCCGGGGATTCAGCGTGTTCGATGGAAAACCGGTATCAGGCGCGACGCAAGGCGCGCTGATCGACACGGGCTTGCAGGCGGTACAGGTAGGCGAAGCCCTGTTCCCAACGCTCGTGACCGGACTTGACGTTGATGTGCCCGGCGCTGGCCAGCAGCCCCGCCTCGGCGCCCCAGGCCCGGGCCAGGTACAACGCGCGCGGGACGCTCACGGCCGGGTCGTTGTCGGAGCTGACTACCTGGCTGGGGAACGGCAACGTCTGTAACGGGATCGGTGCAAAGTTGCGCAGGGCCGGCGCGCAGCTTGGGCGCTCGACATCCGCCGGCGCCACCAAAAGCGCGCCGCGTACCCGGCGCAGCAGGCTCGGGCTGGCCTGGGCGGCCCAGTGGGCGACGGTGACGCAGCCCAGGCTGTGGGCGATGAGAATCACCGGCGAGCGCTCGGCGGCAATCGCCTGTTCCAGCGCCTGGACCCAGTCGCGCCGTTGCGGGGTCAGCCAGTCGTGCTGCTCGACCCGAGCGCTGTTGGGCAGGCTGCGCTGCCAGTGACTCTGCCAATGGTTGTCTGGCGATCCTTGCCAGCCCGGCACAATCAGGTAACGAATCGACTCATTGCGCATGGGGACGCCTCCGAAAGTTTGCGTGCTTGGGGCAAGTATAGGGAGGGGGTTATATTCGTAAAGGAATAAGAAGCTATTTATTAATAACCATAATAGAAAAACCATTCGATGTATGCCGGCCTGCGCCTACCCCTGTAGGAGCGGCCTTGTGTCGCGAAAGGGCCGCAAAGCGGCCCCGGCGATCTGTGCATAAACGCTGAAATCCTGGGGCCGCTACGCAGCCCTTTCGCGACACAAGGCCGCTCCTACAACAATCGCGAAAGACTTCAAGTCCGCGTCCCAATAAAAAAAGGGCCATCCCCTGCCAAGGAAAATGGCCCTGAAGCACTTGCCTGAAGAGGGTATCGCCGGTCAGCGCGCGGTGATCACCGCCAGTTTGCTGATCCCGGCACGCTCGATCGCCGCCATCGCGCGGGCGACCTCGCCATAGTTCACACCATCGTCGGCCTGCAGCTGCACACGCAGCTCGGCGTCCTTGTCCTTGGCAGCCTTGAGGTTGGTCTCCAGCAGGTCAGGCTGGATCTCGTCCTTGTTGATGAACAGTTTGCCGCTGCCATCGATGCTCACCACCAGCGGGTCCTTCTGCTCCACCGGGGCCACGGCCTCGGTCTTTGGCAGGTTGATGGGGATGGCATTGGTCAGTAGGGGCGCGGTGACGATGAACACCACCAACAGCACCAGCATGACGTCCACCAAAGGCGTGACGTTGATTTCACTCAACACTTCATCGCTGTCCTGGGTCGAGAAGGCCATGTCAGGAGGCCTCCTTCACCGGCTGGGTGAAACCGCTCTGCTGCCTGTGCGTCGCCGGGTGCACCAGCACGCGGAAGGCGCTCTTCTGCGCCAGGCTGTAGAAGTCGTGGGCGAAGTCGTCCAGATCGGCGGCGGTGAGCTTGAGGCGACGCAGGAAGTAGTTGTAGACCAGCACCGCCGGCACCGCGACGGCGATCCCCACCCCCGTGGCCACCAGCGCCGCGCCGATCGGCCCGGCCACGGTCTCCAGGCTCGCCGAGCCCGCCGCGCTGATGCCCTTGAGCGCCTCCATGATGCCCCACACGGTGCCGAACAGGCCGATGAAGGGCGAGGTGCTGCCGATACTGGCGACCACCGCCAGGCCGGTTTCCAGCGAACGGCGCTCGCGCACGATCTGCTGGCGCAGGGCGCGTTCCAGGCGGTCCTGGTGGTTGATGGCGTGGCTCAGGTCATTGGCCTGCCCCGGATCACCCACGGCGATGGCGGCAAACCCGGCCTGCGCCACGCGGGCGGCGGGGCCAGGCAGATCGTGGCTCGGCTCGGCGGCCGAGTCGAGGCTGGACGCGGCCCAGAACTGCTGGTGGAAGCGCTTGTCCTGATTCTTCAGGCGCACGAACTGCACGACCTTGACCAGGGCCAGGGCCCAGGTGGCGACAGAGAAGCCTACCAGCAGCCAGATGACCGCGCTTTCAACGGATTCGAGGGGAGATGCCAACAAGCTCATGATGAAGTCCTTCCTGTGTGCGGTCGCAAGTTAACGAAGCTTGAAATCGATCGGTACGCTGACCCAGCCCACCTGGGCCACGTCGCCCTGCTTGGCCGGAACGAAGCTCCAGCGCTTCACCGCCGCGAGCGCGGCGGCGTCCAGGGCATCGCGGCCACTGCTCTTCTGGATCTGGATCTGCCCGGGCTTGCCGCTGGGCAGCACTTCCACGCGCAGCAGCACGGTGCCTTCCCAACCACGACGCTGGGCCATCTGTGGGTACTCCGGCGCCGGGTTCTTCAGGTACGCGGCATTGGCCGAGGCCGGAGTGACCGGGGCAGGTGGCGCGGGCGCCGGGGGCGGCGGCGCCGGAGCGGCCACCGGGGCCGGTGGTGGTGCCTCGACCGGTTTTGGCTGCGGCTTGGCCACGGGCTTGGGCGCAGGCTTGGGTTTCGGTACCGGCTTCGGCGCGGGTTTGGCGGCCAGTTCGTCGACCACGGGAGGGGGCGGCGGAGGGGGCTCGACCACTGGCGCCGGAGGTGGCGGCTCGACCACAGGCGGCGCCGGCGCGGCGAACTCGATGGTCATGGGCGGAATCTTCGGCGGGATGACCGGCAGTTCCGGTGTCGGCTGATGACTGACCCAGTACGCGGCAACGCCATGCAGCACCAGCACCAGCAGGCCCAGCGCCAGCTTGTCGCGACGCTTGAGGCCGCTGACCGGGGTGCGCTGCAGGCGCAACTGGCCAAGCGGCAGGCGCAGCGTGCGTCCGAGCTCGACCAGGTCACCCGTTGCCGGGCGCCATGGCTGGTCGTAGGCCCTGACGGCCGTCTGGACATTGCCCATTGCTAAAACTCCTGGGGTTCTCGATTCAGGTGTGTGGCTGAATCATCGGGGCCAGGCGCTTAGCTCATAAAGTAATATTTAAAATTAAAGTTATAGCTTTTGGGAATAATTATTTTGAGGGATTGCCGCTAAGCCACGGTTTTCATGGGGTGTGGCGATAGAGCGTTTGCCCGATGCTTTGCGGGCATATGAAATATTCGCGCAAGGCATCAGATTGTCGCGAGGACTGCGCCCTCGATCGCGACGCAAGGCCGCTCTCACAGGGGGATTGCACCCCCTGCCCATGTGTCGCGAAAGGGCTGCACAGCAGCCCCGGCAATCTTGCAGGAAAGAAAAAACCCGGGAGCATGCCCGGGTTTTTCATCACAGCGCCAGCTCAGATATCCGCCACCTTCTGCCACACCTTCGGCCTGAAGAACAATGTCTCCCCGCGCGCCAGCCCCGTCAGGCTGTCATGATCCTTGACCACCTCGGCCTCGATCAGCTCACTCTGCCCTTCCACCTTGAGGGTGACTCGGGTGGTCGCACCCAGCGGACGGATGTCGCGCACCTCGGCGGCATGGTGGCCTTCGGTCTCATGGCGTGACAGCGACACCTCGTGCGGGCGGAACAACACGTGGTGCCCTTCACTCAGGGCCAGGCGGTTGGAGTCGCCGAGGAAGTGATAGACGAAGTCGTTGGCCGGCTTCTCGTACACCTCGCCAGGCGAGCCGATCTGCTCGATCACGCCCTTGTTCATCACCACGATGCGGTCGGCGACTTCCATCGCTTCTTCCTGATCGTGGGTGACGAACACCGAGGTCAGGTTGATGTCCTCGTGCAGCCGCGCCAGCCAGCGACGCAGCTCCTTGCGCACCTTGGCATCCAGCGCCCCGAACGGCTCGTCGAGCAACAGCACCTTGGGCTCCACCGCCAGTGCGCGGGCCAGGGCGATACGCTGGCGCTGGCCGCCGGACAGTTGCTCGGGGTAGCGGTCTGAGAGCCAGTCGAGCTGGACCATGTTCAGCAGCTCATGGACCTTCTCGGCGATCCTGCTCTCGCTCGGGCGCTCGCCCTTGGGCTTCATGCGCAGGCCGAAGGCGACGTTGTCGAACACGCTCATGTGGCGGAACAGCGCATAGTGCTGGAACACGAAGCCGACGTTGCGATCGCGCACGTCGTGGCCGGACACGTCCTCGCCGTGGAACACGATGCTGCCGTCGTCCGGTGTCTCCAGGCCGGCGATGATCCGCAGCAGGGTGGTCTTGCCGCAGCCGGACGGGCCGAGCAGGGCCACCAGCTCGCCGCTGTGGATATCCAGGTTGATGTTGTCCAGGGCCTGGAAGCTGTTGAAGCGCTTGCTGACGTTACGAACTTCGATCGACATGAATCATTCCTCCGCCGCGCCGTGGCGCAGTCGGTTAATACGGTTCTCGCTCCACTGCTTGAGCAGCAGGATGAAGAGCGCCAGGATCAGCAGCAGGCTGGCCACGCTGAAGGCCGCGACATGGTTGTACTCGTTGTAGAGGATCTCCACGTGCAGCGGCAAGGTGTTGGTGACGCCGCGGATATGGCCCGAGACCACCGACACCGCGCCGAACTCGCCCATGGCCCGGGCGGTGCACAGCACCACGCCGTAGATCAGGCCCCACTTGATGTTCGGCAAGGTCACGTGCCAGAACATCTGCCAGCCGTTGGCGCCCAGCAGGCGCGCGGCCTCCTCTTCCTGGGTGCCCTGCTCCTGCATCAGCGGGACCAGCTCGCGGGCGACGAAGGGCACGGTGACGAAGATGGTCGCCAGGACGATCCCCGGCAAGGCGAAGACGATCTGGATGTCGTGGTCCTGCAGCCATGGGCCCAGGAGCCCCTGGGCGCCGAACATCAGCACGTAGACCAGGCCGGCGATCACCGGCGACACCGAGAACGGCAAATCGATCAAGGTCACCAGCACGCTCTTGCCACGGAAGGTGTACTTGCTCACGCACCAGGCGGCGCACACACCGAACACCAGGTTCAGCGGCACCGAGATGACCACCGCCAGCAGTGTGAGCTTGAGCGCGGACAGCGCGTCAGGCTCGAAGATCGCTTCGAAGAAGGTCCCGAAACCGTTCTTCAGCGCCTGCGACACCACGATCACCAGCGGCAGGGCCAGGAACAGCGCGAAGACGATCCAGGCCAGGGTGATCAGCACCCGGCGCGAGGTGGCGCTGCCGCGTCGGGCGGCGTTGGCGGCGGCGGTTGCGCCAAGGGAAGACGTCGACATTACCGGGCCTCCTTCAAGGGGTTTCGATGCGCCGCTGCAGCAAGTTGATCAGCAGCAGCAGGATGAAGGAAACCACCAGCATCAGCACGCCGATGGCGGTGGCGCCGGTGTAGTCGTACTGGTCGAGCTTGACCATGATCAGCAGCGGCAGGATCTCGGTCTTCATCGGCATGTTGCCGGCGATGAAGATCACCGAACCGTACTCGCCCACGCCCCGGGCGAAGGCCAGGGCGAAACCGGTCAGCCAGGCCGGCAGCAGTGCCGGCACCAGCACATGGCGGAATACCTGCAATGGTTTCGCGCCCAGGCAGGCGGCGGCCTCCTCCACCTCACGCGGGATATCGGCCAGCACCGGCTGCACCGTGCGCACCACGAACGGCAGGGTGACGAAGGTCAGTGCCAGGGTGATGCCCAACGGGGTGTAGGCGATCTTGAAGCCCAGCTCGGTGGCGAACTGACCGACCCAGCCAGCCGGCGCGTACAGGGCGGTCAGGGCGATGCCGGCAACGGCGGTGGGCAGGGCGAAGGGCAGGTCGATCATCGCTTCGATGATCTTGCGCCCAGGGAAGGTGTAGCGCACCAGCACCCAGGCCAGCAGGGTGCCGATCACACCGTTGATGAGGGCGGCGAACAGGGCGGTGCCGAAACTCAGTTTCAGCGCGGCCAGCACACGGGGTGCGCTGATGATGGCCCAGAACTGCTCCCAGGTGAGCTGCGCGGCATGCACGAACATGGCGGCCAGCGGTATCAGCACGATCAGGCTGAGGTACACCAAGGTGTAGCCCAGCGTCAGCCCGAAGCCGGGTATGACGGGGGAAATGCGACGTGACATAAAGGTCCCTGGTTGAACGCACTTGGCCCAGCGGTTATGCCGGGCCGGTGCAAGCTTTTGAATCCTGGGGCCGCTTTGCGGCCCTTTCGCGACGCAAGGCCGCTCCCACAGGAAATCGCGGTTCCTTGTGGGAGCGGCCTTGCGTCGCGAAAGGGCTGCAAGGCAGCCCTCGCTCTTCCATTACCGCTTACTGTGCCTGGTAGATCTGGTCGAACACACCGCCGTCGTTGAAGAACTTCGGCTGCGCAGTCTTCCACCCACCGAAGTCCTTGTCGATGGTCACCAGGTCCAGTTTCGGGAACTGCTTGCCGAATTCGGCGGCGACCTTCGCGTCACGCGGACGGTAGAAGTTCTCCGCGGCGATCTTCTGGCCGGCCGAGCTGTACAGGTGCTTGAGGTATTCCTCGGCGATCTGCTCGTTGCCCTTCTTCTCGGCGTTCTTGTCGACCACGGCCACCGGCGGTTCGGCGAGGATCGACAGCGAAGGCACGACGATCTCGAACTTGTCGCTGCCGCCGTCTTCCTTCAGCGCCAGGAAGGCCTCGTTCTCCCAGGCCAACAACACGTCGCCCTGGCCGTTGTTGACGAAGGTGATGGTCGAGCCACGGGCGCCGGTATCGAGCACCGGCACATGCTTGAACAGCTCCTGCACGTATTCCTTGGCCTTCTCTTCGCTGCCACCGGTCTTCAGGCCGTAGGCCCAGGCGGCGAGGAAGTTCCAGCGGGCACCGCCAGAGGTCTTCGGGTTGGGGGTGATGACCGAGACGTCCTTCTTGATCAGGTCGCCCCAGTCCTTGATGCCTTTCGGGTTGCCCTTGCGCACCAGGAACACGATGGTCGAGGTGTACGGCGTGCTGGCGTCCGGCAGGCGCTTCTGCCAGTCCGCGGGAAGGGTCTTGCCAAGCTTGGCGATCTCGTCGATGTCGCCGGCCAGGGCCAGGGTCACCACGTCGGCGCGCAGGCCGTCGATGACCGCGCGGCCCTGCTTGCCCGAACCGCCGTGGGACTGCTGGATCTTCACCTTGTCGCCCGGATGGGCGGCTTGCCAGTGCTTGATGAACTCGGCGTTGTACTGCTGGTACAGCTCGCGGGTCGGGTCATAGGACACGTTCAGCAGTTCGTAGTCCTTGGCGATCGCGGAACCGGCAAAAACGGCACTGGCCAGGGCGGCAAGCGCATAACGGCGGATGGACATGGTGAAGCTCCCGATTGGCATTTTTCTAGTTTTGACGTGATGCGGTATCAGCCGGACTTGTTGCCGGGCTGCTGCAGGCGGAACTTCTCCTTGCGTTCGATCTGCACCACCTGGGCGTTGTGCACGGTGATCTCCACCGCGCCGAAACGCAGGTCGCGCAAGGCGCTCTGGATTTCACGCAGAATGGTGGCTTCGTCCTGACCGTCGATGCTGCGCAGAGATGCACTCATGCTCGTTCTCCTGTGGATAAGGGTGCCGGGCAGAGATTCGAAGGGGATTTGCGCCTGGCGTGAGGGCAATACTAGTGAGGCGCGGATATTCTTAAAAATACTGTTTAAGAATGTTTATATAACCAACTTCAGGTCGATAACCTGTAGGAGCGGCCTTGTGTCGCGAAAGGGCTGCGCAGCAGCCCCAAGATCTCTGCATCATGCAAGATTGCTGGGGCTGCTGCGCAGCCCTTTCGCGACACAAAGCCGCTCCTACAAGGGTTCAGTGTTGGGTTTTGGAGGTGTTCTCCGGCTCGCGGATCTTGTACCAGGCCACATACAGCGCCGGCAGGAACAGCAGCGTCAGCAGCGTTGCGCTGATGATGCCGCCGATCATGGCGTAGGCCATCGGCCCCCAGAACACTTCCCGGGCGATCGGGATCATGCCCAGGCTCGCCGCCGCCGCCGTCAGCAGGATCGGTCGGCGCCGGTGGTTGGTCGCCTCCACCACCGCGTCCCAGGGAGCGTAGCCCTGTTCCTCGAACTCGTCGATCTGGGTCACCAGGATCACCGAGTTGCGGATGATGATGCCCGCCAGGGCGAGAATGCCGAGGATCGCCACGAAGCCCATCGGCGTGCCTGTGGGCACCAGCGCCAGCACCACGCCGATCAACCCGAGGGGCGCGACGCTGACCACCAGGAACAGCTTCTGCACGCTGTGCAGCTGGATCATCAGGAAGGTCGCCATGAGGAACAGCATCAGCGGGATGACATCGGCGATCGGCCCCTGGGCCTTGCCGCTCTCCTCGACCGTGCCGCCGGTGGCCACGCCGTAGCCAGGCGGCAGCTTGCTGGCGAACTCATCGATCTTCGGCTTGAGCTGCTCGACCAGGTTGGTCGGCTGGATATCGCCGACCACCGAGGCCTTGATGGTGATGGTCGGCTTGCGGTCGCGGCGCCATACCAGCGGCTGCTCCAGCTCGTAGCGCACGGTGGCGAACGCCAGCAAGGGAATGGAAACCCCGCTGGGGTTGACGATCTGCAGGTTCTGCAAGGTGTCGGGCGAGCCGCGCTCGCTGTCCTCGGCGCGGGCGATGACATCGACCAGGTAGATGTTGTCGTTGACCTGGGTGATCGGCACGCCACTGACGATGCTGTTCATCACGTTGGCCACGTCCTCGGACGACAGGCCCAACTGGCGCGCCTTGTCCTGGGCGATCTCGATGCGCAGCACCTTACCGGGCTCGTTCCAGTCGTACATCATGTCGCCGATGTGCTCGTTGCCATCGAGCACCGAAGCCAGCTCGATGGCATAGCGGCGCACCTGGTCGATGTCCTTGCCGCTCACCCGGTACTGGATCGGCCGCCCCACCGGCGGGCCCATTTCCAGCGACTGGACGTTGCTGCCGATACCGACGAACTCCTCGCGCAGCAGCTTCTGCAGGCGCTCGATCATGCCCTGGCGCTCTTCGAAGCCTTTGCTGACGATCACCAGCTGGGCGTAGTAAGGGTTCTGCAGTTGCTGGTCGAGGGGCAGGTAGAAACGAATCGCGCCCTGGCCGATGTAGGTGCTCCAGCGCACCAGGTCGGGGTCATCCTTGATCTTCGCCTCGAGACGGTCGACCACCTTGCGCGTCTCCTCGATCGAGGCGTTTTGCGGCAGGTCCAGGTCGACGAGGATCTCCGGCCGGTCCGAAGACGGGAAGAACTGGTTCTGCACGAAACGCATGCCCAGCACCGACAACACGAACAGCACGATGGTGCCGATCACCGTTACCCAGCGGTGACGCATGCACCACAGAAGGCCGTGCTCGAACGCCCTGCCGACCCGCCCGGGTTCCGCCTCGTGGGGCTTGAGCTTTTCGCTGCTGAGGATGTGCACGCCGAGCACCGGGGCGAAGAACACCGCCACCACCCAGGACACCAGCAAGGCCACGGCGATCACCGCGAACAAGGTGTAGGTGTACTCGCCCGCGGAACTGGCGTTGAGGCCGATGGGCACGAAGCCGGCGACGGTCACCAGCGTGCCGGTGAGCATGGGGAAGGCCGTCGAGGTGTAGGCGAAGGTCGCCGCCTGTTCCTTGGTCTCGCCCATCTCCAGGCGGGTGACCATCACCTCCACGGTGATCATCGCGTCATCCACCAGCAGGCCCAGCGCGATGATCAGCGCCCCGAGCGAGATCCGCTGCATGGTGATGCCGCTGTACTCCATGAACACGAAGACCATGGCCAGCACCAGCGGGATCGAGCAGGCCACCACCAGCCCCGCCCGGATGCCGAGGCTGACGAAGCTCACCACCAGCACGATCACCACCGCCTCGAACAGCGCGCTGGTGAAGCCGCCGACCGCCTGCTTGACCACCACCGCCTGGTCGGAAACGGTATGCACGCCCACGCCAACCGGCAGCTCGCTGACGATGCTGTCCATCTTCTTTTTCAGGGCCGCGCCGAACACTTCGATGTTGCCGCCGGCCTTCATGCCGATGGCCAGGCCGATCGCGGGCTGGCCGTTGTAGCGGAAGATCGGCGACGGCGGATCGACGTATCCGCGCTCGATGTCGGCGATGTCGGCCAGGCGGAAGAAGCGGTCGTTGATGCGCAGGTTGACCGTTTCCAGGTCCTTCTCCGAGGCGAACTGCCCGGTGGTGCGCACCGAGATGCGCTCGGGTCCGGCCTCGATCACCCCGGCCGGGGTCACGGTGTTCTGTGCTTGCAGGGCTTGCATGACCTGGCCCTGATCGATGCCCAGGGCCGCCAGCTTGCGGGTCGAGAAGTTCAGGTAGAGCACTTCGTCCTGGGTACCGATCAGCTCGACCTTGCCGATGTTGTGCACCTCGCGCACCTCGGCGCGGGCCTGCTCGACATAGTCGCGCAGCTGGCGCAGGTTCAGACCGTCCGAGGTGAACGCATAGATCGAACCGAACACGTCGCCGAACTCGTCGTTGAACGCCGGCCCCTGGATACCTTGCGGAAACTGTCCACGGATGTCCTGGATCTTCTTGCGCACCTGGTACCAGATGTCCGGGATGTCCTTGGCCTTGGTGGTATCGCGCAGGTACACGTAGACCGTGGACTCGCCGGGGCGGGTATAGCTTTTCACGTAGTCGAGCGAATCGAGCTCCTCGAGCTTCTTCTCGATCCGGTCGGTGACCTGGTACAGCGTCTCGTCCTGGGTCGCGCCGGGCCAGCGGGTCTGGATCACCATGGTCTTGATGGTGAAGGAAGGGTCTTCCTCGCGGCCCAGGTTGAAATACGAAAAGACCCCCATCAGCAGGCCGACGAACATCAGGTACCAGACGAACGATTGGTGCTTGAGCGCCCATTCGGACAGGTTGAAGCTTCCTTTCATCGCACATCCTCGTCGAAGGTGACCTTCTGGCCAGGCTTGAGGCTGTTCACCCCGGCGGTGACCACACGCTCGCCGGGCTGCACGCCGGAGGACAGGACGATGCTGTCGGCGCTGCGCTCCATCAGGGTGACGTCACGGGTGGCCACGGTCTTTTGCCGTGGATCGACCACCCAGACCTGGGTCTTGCCGTCCCGTTCGAGCAAGGCGGTGCGCGGCAGCTCGCTGCGTGGCGCCACCGCCGAAGTCAGGGTGACGCTGATGGCGGTGCCCAGGTGGAAGGCATCGGGGGTGCTGGCCAGGGTCAGGCGGGCACGCCGGGTGCGGGTGGTGGCGTCCGCCTGGGGTTCCAGTTCGCGCAGGCTGGCCGTGGTGCTGATGCTCGGGTCGAGCTGCGAGGCGACGGTGAACACGAGGTTGCCGCCCAGCTGCTCGGCCAGATGGATCGGCAGGTCGATCACCGCTTCCTTCACATCCGGACGGGCCAGCGTCACCACCGCCTGGCCAGCGCTGACGGTCTGCCCGGCCTCCGCCTGCCAGGCAGTGACCACGGCGGCGTGATCGCTGCGCAAGGTGCTGTAGTCGAGCTGGTCGCGCGCCTGGTTCACGGCCGAGCGCGCTTGCTCCAGGGATGCCCCGGTGGTCTTCAGGTTGGTCTGGGCGATGTCCAGCTGCGCTTGGGCGCCGACACCCCGGTCGTACAACTGCTGCTGGCGGCGGGCATCGGCCTGGGCGTTGATCCACTGCGCCTGGACCCGCGCCAGGTCGCCCTCGGCGGCGCGCAACTGGTTCTGCTGGTCGGTCGGGTCGAGGGTGGCCAGGGTGTCGCCAGGCCGCACCTGGGCGCCGACATCCAGCCAGCGCCGGGCGATACGGCCGGACACCCGAAAACCCAGGGTGCTCTCGAAACGCGCCTGGATGTTCCCGGCGAAGCGCCCCAGTTGCGCCTGTACCTGCGGCTCCACCAGGGTCGACAGCACCGGGCGCACCGGCTCGGCCTGTTCCGTCTCGCCACCACAGGCCACCAGCAGCAGGCTGGCGCACAGCATCAGTGGCACAGGCTTCATGGCCCGACTCCTCCATTCCTGACATCGACCTTTTCCACCTGGATCCCCGGGTTCAGCAACTGGCCGCCACCGACCACCACCACTTCGCCGGCCTCCAGGCCATCGCTGATCACCACCTTGCCGGTCAGGTAGCGCGCCACCTGGACCTTGCGCAGCTGCGCCTTGTCGCCCTCGCCCACCACCCACACCGCCGGCTCGCTCAAGGCCTTGGTCAAGGCCGACCAGGGCAGCTCCACGCTGGGCTTGCCGCGGGCATTGGCCGAGGCGCTCACCGGCGAGCCCAGCGGCATGCCTGCCGGCACGTCCCGCAGGGCCACCTTGACCTGCACGGTGCCACTTTGCGCCGAGACCGTCGGGGTGATCTCGCGCACGTGGCCGGAGGCGGTGATGCTGGGATTGTCGATCAGGCTGACGGTGACGTTCTTCTCGTCGTTCGGATTTACCAGCAGCGATTCATAGACGTTGAACACCGCGTCGCGGTCGCCATCGACGGCCAGGCTGAAGATCGGCATGGTCGCCTGCACCACCTGCCCGACTTCGGCCTGGCGCGCGGTGATCACCCCGGCGGCTTCGGATACCAGCGCGGTGTAGCTCAGCTGCTCGTTGGCATTGGCCAACTGCGCCTGGGCGGCCTTGAGCGCGCTCTGGCTACTGCGCAGGGCGGCTTCGGCGGAGTCGTATTCGCTCTGGCTGGTGTAGCCCTTGGGCAGCAGCTTCTGCTGGCGCACGAACGCGGCGCTGGTCTGGGTGACCCGGGCCTGCTCGGCGAACACCGCCGCCTTGGCCGAGTCGACATTGTTCTGCAGGTCCTTCGGGTCCAGGCGCGCCAGCACCTGGTTGGCCTTGACGTGGTCGCCCACATCGACACTGCGCGAGACCATCTTGCCGCCCACGCGAAACGACAGGTCGGTCTGCACCCGCGCCTGCACGTCACCGGTCAGGGTGACCCGGGCGGCGAAGTCGGTGGGCTGCACCTGTTGCACCGCAACCCTGGGCAGTACCTGGACGGTTTCTTCCTTGCCACAGCCCGACAGCATCAACAGCAGCCCCAGGCAAACGACCATCGGCGGACGCGCTACCGTCATGCGGGCTCCTTGCTTCAACGAATGGGGATGCGTTGAAAGCGTAGATCAGGGATTGGAAAAGGGTACTGGGAGGGAAACGCCATTGCCTGGGCTGGTCAATAGCGTCAGGGACTATCCGCATTGGGACGCGGTCTGGCTTTGATTCGGTGGGGGAACCTTCGCGGGTGAACCCGCTCCCACAGGGACCTTGATGTACACAGGTCCTGTGGGAGCGGCGGTGCGCCGCTGCGACTTGCCGGCGAATCGGTCAGGCCTGCGCGGTGGCCTGGGACGGACGGCGGACCTGCGGCTGCGAGACGTTCGCCGCGGCGCCTTCCTCGATGGCTTGCTGGATCGCCCGACGGCGGCGCTCTTCGGCCTGACGGCTGAAGTACCAGACCAGGAAGGTCACCAGCGAAACCGACAGCAGGATCAGGCTGGCCACGGCGTTGATCTCTGGTTTCACGCCCAGGCGCACGGCCGAGAACACTTCCATCGGCAGAGTGGTCGACCCTGGACCTGAGACGAAGCTGGCCAGCACCAGATCATCCAGCGACAGGGCGAACGACATCATGCCACCGGCCGCCAGCGACGGCGCGATCATCGGGATGGTGATCAGGAAGAACACCTTCCACGGCTTGGCGCCCAGGTCCATGGCGGCCTCTTCGATGGACAGGTCCAGCTCGCGCAGGCGCGCCGACACCACCACCGCCACATAGGCGGCGCAGAACGTGGTGTGGGCGATCCAGATGGTGACGATGCCACGCTCCTGGGGCCAGCCGATCATCTGTGCCATGGCCACGAACAGCAGCAGCAGCGACAGACCAGTGATCACCTCGGGCATCACCAGCGGCGCGGTGACCAAGCCACCGAACAGCGTGCGGCCCTTGAAGCGGGTGACCCGGGTCAGCACGAAGGCCGCCAGGGTGCCCAGCGCCACGGCGGCGATCGCCGTGTAGCAGGCGATCTCCAGCGAGCGCATCACCGACCCCATAAGCTGGGTGTTGTCGAGCAGGCCGACATACCACTTCACCGACCAGCCGCCCCATACCGTCACCAGCTTGGAGGCGTTGAACGAATAGATCACCAGGATCAGCATCGGCAGGTAGATGAACAGCAAGCCGAGCACCAGCATCAGCTTGGAGAAACTGAAGCGTTTCATGCGCGGCCCTCCATTTCTTTGGCCTGGCTACGGTTGAACAGCAGGATCGGCACGATCAGGATCGCCAGCATCACCACCGCCAGCGCGGACGCCACCGGCCAGTCACGGTTGTTGAAGAACTCCTGCCACAGCACCTTGCCGATCATCAGGGTTTCCGGACCACCGAGCAGTTCAGGAATCACGAACTCACCCACCACCGGGATGAACACCAGCATGCAGCCAGCGATGATGCCGTTCTTCGACAGCGGCACAGTGATCTTCCAGAAGCTGTTGAAGGTGCTCGAACCCAGGTCCGATGCTGCCTCGAGCAGGCTTTCGTCGTGCTTCACCAGGTTGGCGTACAGCGGCAGGATCATGAACGGCAGGTACGAATAGACCACGCCGATATACACCGCCAGGTTGGTGTTGAGGATCTGCAGCGGCTGGTCGATCAGGCCGATCCACATCAGGAAGCTGTTGAGCAGCCCGTTGTTGCTGAGAATGCCCATCCAGGCATACACGCGGATCAGGATCGCGGTCCAGGTCGGCATCATGATCAGCAACAGCAGGACAGTCTGGGTTTCCTTCCTGGCCTTGGAGATGGCGTAGGCCATCGGGTAACCGATCAGCAGGCACAACAGGGTGCTGAAGAAGGCGACCTTGAGCGAACCGAGGTAGGCCGAGAGGTAGAGCTCGTCCTCGGTGAGCAGCCCGTAGTTGGCCAGGTTCAGCACCAGCTGCACCTTGCTTTCGACGTAGGTGTAGATCTCGGTATACGGCGGAATCGCCACGTCGGCTTCGGCGAAGCTGATCTTCAGCACGATGAAGAACGGCAGCATGAAGAACAGGAACAGCCAGATGAACGGCACGCCGATCACCAGGTGCCGCCCCTGCGGGGTGATGCGCTGGAAGGCTCGCTTGAGCTTGCGCAGTTTCATGACCGCAGTACCACGCCGCTGTCGTCTTCCCACCACACGTAGACTTCATCGTCCCAGGTCGGTCGGGTGCCCTGGCGCTCGGCGTTGGCCACGAACGACTGGACGATCTTGCCGCTGGGCAGCTCGACGTAGAACACCGAGTGACCGCCCAGGTAGGCGATGTCGTGCACCTTGCCGCGCGACCAGTTGTGTTCGCAGGTCGGCTGCTCGGTGGTCACCAGCAGCTTCTCGGGGCGCAGGGCGTAGGTGATGTGCTTGTCCTCGACCGAGGTGGTGACACCGTGGCCGACGTAGATCTTGCGCTCCAGTTCCGGGCTGGCAATGATCGCGTGGCCTTCGGCGTCGTCGACCACGTCGCCCTCGAACAGGTTGACGTTGCCGATGAATTCGCAGACCAGGCGGCTGGTCGGGGTCTCGTAGACGTCGATCGGGCTGCCGATCTGGGCAATCCAGCCCAGGTGCATGATGGCGATGCGCTGGGCCATGGTCATGGCCTCTTCCTGGTCGTGGGTCACCATCACGCAGGTCACGCCCACGCGCTCGATGATCTCCACCAGTTCCAGCTGCATCTGCGAGCGCAGTTTCTTGTCCAGCGCGCCCATCGGCTCATCGAGCAGCAGCAGCTTGGGACGCTTGGCCAGCGAGCGGGCCAGGGCCACGCGCTGACGCTGGCCGCCGGAGAGCTGGTGCGGCTTGCGCTTGGCGTACTGGGTCATGTGCACCAGCTTGAGCATCTCGGCCACGCGGGCTTCGATCTCGGCCTTGGGCATCTTGTCCTGCTGCAGGCCGAAGGCGATGTTCTGCGCCACGGTCATGTGCGGGAACAGCGCGTAGGACTGGAACATCATGTTGATCGGCCGCTCGTAGGGCGGCATGTCGGTGATGTCGACGCCGTCGAGGAAGATCCGCCCTTCGGTCGGACGCTCGAAGCCGGCCAGCATGCGCAGCAAGGTCGATTTGCCGGAACCGGAGCCACCCAGCAGGGCGAAGATCTCACCCTTGCGGATTTCCAGGGACACATCGTCCACCGCTACCGTTTCGTCGAATTTTTTTGTGACCCGGTCGATCTTGACCAGCACCTGCTTGGGTTGCTGGCCACCCTCGAGGGCTTTCTTATAGGCACCGGAGGCAACTGCCATGAGTGAAACTCCCAACAAGATTTATGTGCCCGCCGCTGCGCTGGCGGGCCTGGATTGTTACTTGCCCGACTTGACCTTGGTCCAGCTGCGGGTCATCAAACGTTGCACCTTGGGTGGCAACTCGGCGTTGACGAACATCTTGTCCAGCACTTCCTGCGGTGGGTAAACCGCGGCGTCAGTCCTCACGGCCTGGTCCATCAGGTCGCCAGCCTTGGGGTTCGGGTTGGCGTAACCGACGTAATCACTGACCTGGGCGATCACCTCAGGTTTCAGCAAATAGTTGATGAAGGCGTGGGCCTCCTTGACGTTGCTGGCGTCCTTGGGGATCGCCAGCACATCGAACCAGAGGTTGCCGCCTTCCTTGGGGATGGCGTAGGCCAGCTTCACGCCCTTGTTCGCTTCTTCAGCGCGGGCCTTGGCCTGGAAAATGTCGCCGGAGAAGCCGGCTGCCACGCAGATGTCGCCGTTGGCGAGATCGGTGATGTACTTGGAAGAGTGGAAGTAGGTCACGTACGGGCGCACGGCCAGCAGTTTCTCTTCCGCCTTCTGGTAGTCCTTGGGGTTGCTGCTGTTCGGGTCCAGGCCCATGTAGTTGAGCACCGCCGGCAGCATCTCGTCGGCCGAGTCGAGGAAGGCGACGCCGCACTTGCTGAGCTTCTTCATGTTCTCGGGCTCGAACAGCACGGCCCAGGAGTCGATCTTGTCGGTGCCCAGCGCCGCCTTGACCTTCTCGACGTTGTAGCCGATGCCATTGGTGCCCCACAGGTAGGGGACGGCGTACTGGTTGCCCGGATCGTTCTTCTCCAGGCGCGTCATCAGTGCCGGGTCGAGATTGGCATAGTTGGGCAGCAGGTCGCGGTCGAGCTTCTGGAAAGCCCCCGCCTTGATCTGCTTGCCGAGGAAATGGTTGGACGGCACGACCACGTCGTAGCCGGTGCGCCCGGCCAGCAGCTTGCCTTCCAGCGTCTCGTTGCTGTCGAAGACGTCGTACTTGGGCGTGATGCCGGTTTCCTTCTGGAAGTCGGCGAGGGTATTCGGGCCGACATAGTCGGACCAGTTGTAGATATGCACCGTGGGCGCCGCTTGGACGCTGCAAGCCAGCGTCAGACCCGCTCCAGCCATCAAGGCCTTGCGAAAAACAGAAATAGACAAGTGGGTGGTCCTCACAATCAGTGCCTTTGCCGGCGGAAATCTCGGCCGCACACGCAAAACCGGCGCGCAACTTACCTTCACGGCTTCGCTGCCGCAAACTTATTTGCCTCTACTGGCCTCCAGGCCGGGATACCCGGCCCAGAGGGTTTCGCGACGGGCTTACTTGCCCGACTTGATCTTGGTCCAGCTGCGGGTGATGACACGCTGGGCCGCCGCTTCAGGCGCGGCGATCGCATACAGCTGTTTCTTCACGTCGGCAGGCGGATAGATGCTCGGGTCGCTGGTGATGTCCTTGTCCACGAACGCGGTGGCGGCCTTGTTGCCGTTCGGGAAGCGCACGGCGTTGGTGATCTCGGCCATGACTTCAGGCTGCATCAGGAAGTCCATGAACTTGTAGGCGGCTTCCTTGTGCTCGGCATCCTTGGGGATGGCGACCATGTCGTAGAAGGTACCGGCGCCTTCTTTCGGAATGATGTAGTCCAGCTTGACCTTGTCGCCGGCCTCGTGGGCACGGGCCTTGGACTGCTCCAGGTCGCCCGAGTAGCCGACGGCCACGCAGATGTTGCCGTTGGCCAGGTCGCCGATGTACTTGGACGAGTGGAAGTAGGTGATCGATGGGCGGATGCTCAGGAACAGCGCCTCGGCCTTCTTCAGGTCATCCGACTTGGTGGAATTGCTGGGCAGGCCCAGGTAGTGCAGCGCGGCCGGGAGCATTTCGGTCGGCGCATCGAGGAAGCTCACGCCGCAGCTCTTGAGCTTGGCGATGTTCTCGGGCTTGAACACGACATCCCACGAGTCGATCTTGTCCACGCCCAGCGCGGCCTTGACCTTCTCCGGGTTGTAGCCGATGCCGATGGAACCCCACATGTAGGGGAAGGCGTACTTGTTGCCCGGGTCGCTGGCGTCACCGACGGCCTTGAGCAGGTCCTCGTCGAGGTTCTTCCAATTGGGCAGCTTGGAGCGGTCCAGCTCTTCATAGACGCCGGCCTTGATCTGCTTGGCCAGGAAGTTGTTGGACGGGACCACGACGTCGTAACCCGACTTGCCGGCCAGCAACTTGGCCTCGAGGGTTTCGTTGCTGTCGAAGACGTCGTACTTGACCTTGATGCCGGTCTGCTTCTCGAACTTGGCGATGGTGTCCGGCGCGATGTAGTCCGACCAGTTGTAGACGTTCAACACCTTGTCTTCAGCCTGAACAGCGGTGGCCATGGCACCCATCAGGGCGGCGGTCAGCAGCGTCTTGCCCAATTTCTTCATGCGTTATGCTCCAGAATTTATTATCAAGCCATCTGTTCAGCAGCCAGGTCCCACGGGTCACGCGCTGGGCGACTGAAACAGCCGTTAGTCTGGCAAGTTACAAGGCGCTGTTTCAACCGAAGCAGGGCCTTGTAACGACTTAATGTCACCTCGCCAGCCTAGCAGACCGTCATTTGATCGCTTCGTACGTCAAATCCAGGCACTTGCGCGCCTTTTCCACCAGTTCGTCCACCTCTTCGCGGCTGATCACCAGCGGCGGCGCGATGATCATGGTGTCGCCCACGGCACGCATGATCAGGCCGTTCTCGAAGCAATGCGTACGACAGATCATGCCCACGCCCTTGCCCTCGTAACGGCTGCGGGTCGCCTTGTCCTTGACCAGCTCGATCGCGCCGAGCAGGCCCAGGCCGCGCACCTCGCCCACCAGTGGGTGGTCCTGCAGCTCACGCAGACGTTTTTGCAAGTAGGGTGCCACTTCCGTGCGCACCTTCTCGACGATCTGCTCGTCGCGCAGGATGCGCAGGTTTTCCAGGGCCACCGCCGCCGCCACCGGGTGGCCGGAGTAGGTGAAGCCGTGGTTGAAATCGCCGCCTTCGCTGAGTACCTGGGCCACGGTGTCACGCACGATCACACCACCCATGGGGATGTAACCGGAGGTCAGACCCTTGGCGATGGTCATCAGGTCAGGCTTGAGGTCGTAGTAGTCGGAGCCGAACCACTCGCCGGTGCGGCCGAAACCGCAGATCACTTCGTCGGCGACGAACAGGATGTCGTATTTGGCGAGGATCTCCTTGATCTTCGGCCAGTAGGTCTCAGGCGCAATGATCACCCCGCCGGCGCCCTGGATCGGCTCGGCGATGAAGGCGGCGACACTGTCCTCGCCGACTTCGAGAATCTTCTTCTCCAGCTGCTCGGCCGCCCACACGCCGAATTCGTCCGGGGTCATGTCGCCACCCTCGCCGAACCAGTACGGCTGCGGGATATGCACGATGCCCGGGATCGGCAGGCCGCCCTGTTCATGCATGCCGCTCATGCCACCGAGGCTGGCGCCGGCCACGGTGGAGCCGTGGTAGCCGTTGATACGCCCGATGATGGTCTGCTTGTTCGGCTTGCCCTTGAGTGCCCAGTAGTGGCGGACCATGCGCAGCACGGTGTCGTTGCCTTCGGAGCCGGAGCCGGTGAAGAACACATGGGTCATGCCCTTGGGCGCCACGTCGGTGATCGCCTTGGCCAGCTCCAGCGCTGGCGGGTGGGCGGTCTGGAAGAACAGGTTGTAGTACGGCAGCTCGCGCATCTGCTTCTCTGCCGCCTGCACCAGTTCTTCACGGCCATAGCCGACCGCCACGCACCACAGGCCGGCCATGCCGTCGAGGATCTTGTGGCCCTCGCTGTCCCACAAATGCACGCCCTGCGCCTTGGTGATGATGCGCGGCCCCTTCTCCTTCAGCTGCTTGTAGTCACTGAAGGGTGCAAGGTGGTGCTCGCCGCTCAGGGTTTGCCATTCACGGGTTTGCGGGTTGTTGACGCTCATGTGCTTCTCCATTGTCCGGCGGCCGCCGGGCAGGCGGCCTCAGGGTTGATCACACTGCAAACAGCAGGAACTCACGCTCCCAGGAACTGATGACTCGCTTGAAGTTTTCATGCTCGGCGCGCTTGGTGGCGACGTAGCCGGTGATGAATTTCTTGCCCAGGTACTGCACCAGGGCGCGGCTGTTCTCCATGCGCTCCAGGGCGTCCTCGATGGTCAACGGCAGGCGCAGATTGCGGCGCTCGTAGCCACGGCCCTGGACCGGCGCGCTGGCCTCGATGCCCTCGACCATGCCGATGTAGCCGCACAGCAGGCTCGCGGCGATGGCCAGGTAAGGGTTGGCATCGGCGCCTGGCAGGCGGTTCTCGACGCGACGGTTCTGTGGGCCGGCATCCGGCACGCGCAGGCCGACGGTACGGTTCTCCTCACCCCACTCGACGTTCACCGGCGCCGAAGTATCCGGCAGGAAGCGGCGGAACGAGTTGACGTTGGGGGCGAACAGCGGCAGTGCTTCGGGGATGAACTTCTGCAGGCCGCCGATGTGGTTGAGGAACAGCTCGCTCATGCTGCCGTCGGCGTTGGAGAAGATGTTCTTGCCGGTGGCCACGTCGACCACGCTCTGGTGCAGGTGCATGGCGCTGCCCGGCTCGCCGGTCATGGGCTTGGCCATGAAAGTCGCGGCCACATTGTGCTTGAGCGCAGCCTCGCGCATGGTGCGCTTGAACACCAGAATCTGGTCGGCCAGGTGCAGGGCGTCGCCGTGACGGAAGTTGATCTCCATCTGCGCCGTGCCGTCCTCGTGGATCAGCGTGTCGAGGTCCAGCTGCTGCAGCTCGCACCAGTCGTAGACGTCCTCGAACAGCGGGTCGAATTCGTTGGCGGCCTCGATGGAGAACGACTGGCGGCCGGTTTCCGGACGGCCCGAGCGGCCCACCGGCGGTTGCAACGGGAAGTCCGGGTCTTCGCTGCGCTTGGTCAGGTAGAACTCCATCTCCGGCGCGACGATCGGCTGCCAGCCCTTGTCGGCATAGAGCTTGAGGACTTTCTTGAGCACGTTGCGCGGCGACAGCTCGACCGGGTTGCCCTTCTTGTCGTAGGTATCGTGAATCACCTGGGCGGTTGGCTCGATGGCCCATGGCACCAGGAACACGGCTTTCTCGTCGGGCCGGCAGATCATGTCGATGTCGGCCGGGTCGAGCAGCTCGTAATAGATGTCGTCGTCGACGTAGTCGCCGGTCACGGTCTGCAGCAGCACGCTCTCGGGCAGGCGCATGCCCTTTTCGGCGATGAACTTGTTGGTGGGCGAGATCTTGCCGCGGGTGATGCCGGTCAGGTCGCTGATCAGGCATTCCACTTCGGTGATCTTGTGCTCTTTCAACCAATCGGTGAGCTGGTCGAGGTTGTTACTCATAAATACCTCAGGAGGCAATATGGCGCGGTTGACGGGAACCGGCGACCACTGACGCCAGGCGTCGGGCAAAGTCGGCGCGCGCGGCGCCGAGGGGCCTGGACAGGCCCGCGCCTTGATTCTGGATGCTGTGCATGGCTAAAGCAAAAGCCCCCGCGCAGGATGACGGTGGATACACGCCGTGGGAGCGTGTCCGTGGTGATAGCGAAGGGCAGAAAGAAAGGAAGTGTTGCGCTAAAGCGTTACGAGGTATGGCCTTTTCAGGAAAGCCGTCAATTATTGCGGCCAGCGAAGCCCCCTGCGGATGCAGGTGTGCAACGGCCGGAAGGCAACCGGGAGATGTGCCTGAACGCACCGTGCATGCGGTGCTGACAGGTCTCGACAGGCGGACCATGTGACCCTCGTATTATTGTGTTCTGGGTTGTTGCCGAGCTTAGCCTCGTTCATTTTTTTACACAACTCTTCCGTAAAAAATAAAACACGGCCTGCTCGGGATAACCCTTCAACACGAAAATAGCGGATAATGGCACGCCCCGATATGCGGCAAATCTGCCGTGGATGTGCCATTTAAGGGCATCAGGGAGCTGGCTTGACTTCACCTGGTCTTTCCGATTGACTGGGGTTGCAAGCCCCCCTTGATTGATATTTTTAACAACAAAGGTGTTGCATCATGTCGGTACCCCCGCGTGCCGTTCAGCTTAACGAAGCGAACGCGTTCCTTAAGGAACATCCTGAGGTTCTCTACGTTGACCTTCTGATTGCAGATATGAATGGTGTGGTGCGCGGCAAGCGCATAGAGCGCACCAGCCTCCACAAGGTTTACGAGAAAGGCATCAACCTGCCGGCCTCCCTCTTCGCCCTGGATATCAACGGCTCGACCGTCGAAAGCACGGGCCTGGGCCTGGACATCGGCGATGCCGACCGCATCTGCTACCCCATCCCGGGCACTCTCTCCAACGAGCCTTGGCAGAAGCGCCCGACCGCGCAGCTGCTGATGACCATGCACGAGCTCGAAGGCGAACCCTTCTTCGCCGACCCACGTGAAGTGCTGCGCCAGGTGGTGAGCAAGTTCACCGACATGGGCCTGACCATCTGCGCCGCGTTCGAGCTGGAGTTCTACCTGATCGACCAGGAGAACGTGAACGGCCGCCCACAGCCGCCTCGCTCGCCGATCTCGGGCAAGCGCCCACAGTCGACCCAGGTGTACCTGATCGACGACCTCGACGAATACGCCGACTGCCTGCAGGACATCCTCGAAGGCGCGAAGGAACAAGGCATCCCGGCCGACGCCATCGTCAAGGAAAGCGCCCCGGCGCAGTTCGAAGTCAACCTGCACCATGTCGCCGACCCGCTCAAGGCCTGTGACTATGCGGTACTGCTCAAGCGCCTGATCAAGAACATCGCCTACGACCATGAAATGGACACCACCTTCATGGCCAAGCCCTACCCGGGCCAGGCAGGCAACGGCCTGCATGTACACATTTCCGTGCTGGACAAGGATGGCAACAACATCTTCACCAGCGAGGATCCCGAGCAGAACGCCGCGCTACGTCACGCTGTCGGCGGTGTGCTCGAGACCCTGCCCGCTTCGATGGCGTTCCTCTGCCCGAACGTCAACTCGTACCGTCGCTTCGGCGCGCAGTTCTACGTTCCGAATGCGCCGAGCTGGGGCCTGGACAACCGCACCGTGGCCCTGCGCGTGCCGACCGGCTCGCCGGACGCCGTGCGCATCGAGCACCGCGTGGCCGGCGCCGACGCCAACCCGTACCTGATGATGGCGGCCGTGCTGGCCGGTGTGCACCACGGCCTGACCAACAAGGTCGAGCCGGGCGAGCCGATCGAAGGCAACTCGTACGAGCAGCTGGAGCAAAGCCTGCCGAACAACCTGCGCGATGCCCTGCGCGAGCTGGACGACAGCGAGATCCTGAACAAGTACATCGATCCGAAGTACATCGACATCTTCGTCGCGTGCAAGGAAAGCGAGCTGGAGGAGTTCGAGCATTCGATCTCCGACCTCGAGTACAACTGGTATCTGCATACCGTGTGAACGAAAACGCCGCCCTCAGGGGCGGCGTTTTTCGTTGGCCTTCCGGCGACTCCGCCACCCCTGTAGGAGCGGCCTTGTGTCGCTAAAGGGCTGCATGGCAGCCCCGGCGATATCAGCTTGATGCACAAATCCTGGGGGCGCTTCGCACCCCTTTCGCGACGCAAGGCCGCTCCTACAGGGGCCGTATTTGCTGTCAGAGCGGTTTCTCGAAGATCTTCGAGTTGCGCTGGTAGTTGTACAGCGAAGCCCGCGCCGCCGGCAGCCTTTCCACCTCGCTCGGCGAGAACCCGCGCTCACGGAACCAGTGCGCGGTGCGGGTCGTCAGCACGAACAGTGTCTTCAACCCCAGCTTGCGCGCCCGCGTCTCGATGCGCTCCAGCAGCTCGTCGCCGCGCCCGCCATGCCGGTACTCCGGATTCACCGCCAGGCACGCCAACTCCCCCGCCTGCGAATCGGCAATCGGGTACAGCGCCGCGCAGGCGATGATCATGCCCTCGCGCTCGACCACGCTGAACTGCTCGATCTCCCGCTCCAGTACTTCCCGCGAACGGCGCACCAGGACGCCCTGCTCTTCCAGCGGACTGATCAGCTCCAGCAGGCCACCGACATCGTCGATGGTCGCCTCGCGCACCACCTCGAACTGCTCCTGGGACACCAGCGTGCCGCCCCCTCCCCGGGTGAACAGCTCGGTCAGTAACGCGCCGTCCTCGGCGTAGCTGACGATATGGCTGCGCGCCACGCCACCCTTGCAGGCCTCGGCGGCGGCATCGAGCAATTCGGCCTGGTAATCGCTGCCCAGGCGCTGCAGGTGCGCAGTGATGTGCTGCGGGCGCAACTCCCGCACCAGCTGCCCATGCTCGTCCAGCAGGCCCGGCTCGGCACCGAACAGAAGCAGCTTGTCGGCGCCCAGCTCGATGGCGGCGCGGGTGGCCACGTCCTCGCAGGCGAGGTTGAAGATTTCCCCGGTGGGCGAATAGCCCAGCGGCGACAGCAGCACGATGGAACGCTCGTCGAGCAGGCGGTTGATGCCTTTGCGGTCGACCCGGCGCACTTCGCCGGTGTGATGATAATCGACCCCTTCGAGCACGCCGATCGGCCGCGCGGTGACCAGGTTGCCGGAGGCTACCCGCAAGCGCGAACCCTGCATCGGCGAGGCGGCCATGTCCATCGACAGGCGCGCCTCGATGGCCAGGCGCAGGGCGCCCACCGCATCGATCACGCAGTCCAGGGTGGCGGCGTCGGTGATACGCATGCCGCGATGGTAGTGCGGGGTCAAGCCGCGGGCGGCCAGGCGGCTTTCGATCTGCGGGCGCGAACCGTGCACCAGCACCAGGCGCACGCCGAGGCTGTGCAGCAGCACCAGGTCGTGGACGATGTTGCCGAAGTTGGGATGCTCGACGCCGTCACCGGGCAGCATGACCACGAAGGTGCAGTCACGGTGGGCGTTGATGTAGGGAGAAGCATGGCGCAGCCAGTTGACGTAATCGGGCATGACAGGGCCTGTGGATAAGTGAACGGAGAACGAAAAGGCGCACAACGTTCGAAAGTCATCGTCGGAACAGGCTTGCGGTCACGCGCGGTCTCCTCTAGGCAGAAACGAATCAGGTCAATGGACGTTTAATCCAGGCAGTAGTGCCGGATCAGGTCACGCAATAGACGCACGGTAGGCTCGATACGTGACATTTCAAGGTATTCGCCTGGCTGGTGGGCGCAGGCGATGTCGCCCGGCCCGAGCACGATGGTCTGACAGCCAAGCTGCTGAAGATAAGGCGCTTCGGTGCCAAAGGCCACCGCTTCGGCGCGATGGCCGGTGAGGCGCTCGGCCAGGCGTACCAGCTCGCAGTCGGCGACCTGCTCGAACGGCGGCACCTCGGGGAACAGTGGCGCATAGTCGATGCGCACCTCATGGCGCTCGGCCAGCGGCGCGAGCTTGCCACGGATCGCCGCGCGCAATTGCTCGGCGTCCATGCCCGGCAGCGGACGCAGATCGAACTCCAGGGCGCACTGGCCGCAGATGCGGTTGGGGTTGTCGCCGCCGTGGATGCAGCCGAAGTTCATGGTCGGCGTCGGCACGCTGAACTGCGGATTGCGGTACGTTTCCTGCCAGCTGCGGCGCAGCGCCATCAGCTCGCCCATCACCGCATGCATGGCCTCCAGGGCGCTGTGGCCCAGGCTCGGATCCGACGAATGGCCACTGCGACCGAGAATGTCGATACGGTCCATGAGGATGCCCTTGTGCATGCGGATCGGCTTGAGCCCGGTGGGTTCGCCGATCACCGCCGCCCGGCCGAGCGGCTGGCCGGCTTCGGCCAGGGCCCGGGCGCCGGACATCGAGCTTTCTTCGTCACAGGTGGCGAGGATCAGCAGCGGTTGCTTGAAATCGTGCTCGAGCAGCGGGATCACCGCGTCGATGACCAGGGCGAAGAAGCCTTTCATGTCGCAGCTGCCCAGACCGACCCAGCGGCCATCGACTTCGGTGAGCTGCAACGGGTCGCTGCTCCACAGCTGCGGATCGTACGGCACGGTGTCGCTGTGCCCGGCCAGCACCAGGCCGCCGGGGCCGGTGCCGCGGCTGGCCAGCAGGTTGAACTTGCCGGGGCTGACCTGCTGGATCTCGCAGGCGAAACCGAGATCGCCCAGCCAGCCGGCCAGCAAGTCGATGACCGGCCGGTTGGACTGGTCCAGCGCAGGCTGGGTGCAGCTGACGGACGGTGCGGCGATCAGGGCGGCGAACTGGTCTTTCAGCGACGGCAACGGCATGCGCGTACTCCTCGGAAGCGTGGACGCATCATAGCAATGCAGGCGCTTCACTTGGCAATTCGTGGGGCCATCGTGGGAGCGGGCTCGCTCCGCGATGAACGGCACCGGCTTCGTCGGTATCACCGGGCAAGCCCGCGCCCACGATGATGGCGCAAGTGCTGTAGACTGCTCGGCAACGATGCCCCTCCTTCCGAGCCCGCGATGCACAAAGAAACCGAACTCAAACTCCGCGCCAGTCGCGAGACCCTTGCCGCCCTGCGCGAGCACCCCCTGCTGAAGAAGCGCAACAAGTCCGGCTGGCAGACCCGCGAACTGCTCAACCAGTACTTCGACACCCCGGAGCGCGACCTGTCCGCCGCCCGTGTCGCCCTGCGCCTGCGCCGCGATGGCGAGGTCATCATCCAGACCCTCAAGTGCCGCGGCCAGAGCGTCGCCGGGCTGTCCGAGCGCAACGAGTACGAGTGGCACCTGGACAAGGTCAAGCTCGACCTGAAGAAACTCGACGCCAGTTGCTGGCCCGAGCAACTGGCCGAGCTGGACAAGAAGACCATCAAACCGCTGTTCACCACCGACTTCACCCGCGAATACGCCGAGATCTCCTGGGGCCGCGGCAAGGCCAAGGTAGTGATCGAAGCGGCCCTGGACCAAGGCTTCGTGATCGCCGGCAAGCGCAAGGAAGAAATCTGCGAGCTGGAGCTCGAACTGCGTGAGGGCGCCCCCGAGGCTCTGCTGGAACTGGCCGCCGAGCTTTGCGTCACACTGGCGCTGATGCCCTGCGATATCAGCAAGGCCGAGCGTGGCTATCGCCTGCTCGATCCGGACAGCTACGAGCTGGACTTGCCGGGCATCGAGCTGAGCGCCGAAATGCCGCTGGACGATGCCTACGCGGCCCTCGCCTGGCAGTTACTGGGCAGCAGCCAGCGCCTGGCCGAGCAGTATCGCCACAATGGCCACTGGCGCCTGCTGCAGGACTGGGTCCGCTGCCTGGCCGAACTGCGCGCCCTCACCGCCAGCCTGGGCCAGGCCGCGCCGCGTCCGACCACCCGCGCCCTGCGCGCCAGCCTCGATGCGCTGCTGGAAGACTGGCGCCCGCTGGTACTGGCCGGTAATGACGATGAGGACATCCGTCGCGCCGCGCCTGAACAGTTCGCCGAAGAGCTGGAAGATCCACGCTGGGGCCAGTTCTCGCTGGAGACCGCGCGCTGGCTGACCGCCCGTGCCTGGACCGCCGAGCGCAAGGGCCGTGGCGAGCGCCAGGGCAAGGCGCAGCTGGCCAGCTGGCTGCAGCACCTGCTGGGCGAGGAAGCCCGCGCCCTGAAGCTGCCGTTGTACGTGCAGCGCCCGGAGGACCTGGCCGAGCAGCTACCCCGCATCGAAGGCATCCAGACCTGGCTGCACCACGCCCGCCAGGTGCTCGACCTGCCGCAACTGGACCGCCTCTACGGTGAGCTGAACAAGCTGCACGATCTGGCCGAACAGCCACTGGTGGAAGAGGACAAGGAAGCGCTGCTGCAAGCCCGTATCGAGCAGGCCCGTGCCATCGAGCAGAACCGCGCCTGGAAGCACCTGCTCAAGGCGTGAGTCCGCACAGCCTACATCGCGGGGCACGCCCGCTCCTGCACGGTCCCGCAGGAGCGGGCTTGTCTCGCGATCGGCCCCTCAGGGTTTCAGCGGCAGGCTCGTTGTCGACTTGATCTCCGACAACGCCACGATCGAGTTCACTTCCTGGATGCCCGGCACATTCGACAGCTTTTCGAAGAAGAACCGCTCATAGGCCTCGATATCCGAGGTCACGATACGCAGCAGGAAGTCCACCGCCCCCATCAGCACATAGCACTCCAGTACCTCGGGAAAGCCACGGATCGCCTCGGTGAACTCGGCGAAGTTCGAGCGCCCATGGGCATTGAGCTTGACCTCGGCGAAGATCTGCGTGTTCAGCCCCACCTTCTTGCGGTCCAGCAAGGTCACTTGCCCGCGAATGATCCCTTCTTCCCTCAACCGCTGGATGCGGCGCCAGCAAGGCGACTGCGAAAGCCCCACACGTTCGGCGATCTGCGCGCTGGACAGCGACGCGTCCTCCTGCAGCAACTCCAGGATGTGCCGATCATAGGCATCCAGTCCGCCTTGCATAAATAAACCTCATATTGCTCGAAGTTAGAATTGAACAATTCGCAACATCCGCGAAACCACTGAATCATAGCGAAGAAATGCCGCTTACAGCGTGCAAGAATTCTCCCACTTTCGCGGAGATTCAGCATGAACGCACTCGAACGGCCCCTCACTTCGCCCCGTACCGATGCCTGGGCCGCCAACGCCGCTCACAGCACCGTGCACTACCACCTGCAGACCGAGGCCGAGCCAGACAGCCTGTGCCGGGTGCTCAACCTGTTCGCCTTGCAGTTCCTCACCCCACACAGCGTGCAGGTAAACCAGCACGACGACCTGCTGGACGTGACCATCGGCGTCGGCGGCCTGAGCTGGCATCGCGCCGAGGTGATCGCCCAGAAGCTACGCAATCTGGTCTGCGTGACCGACGTCAGCCTCGACAACAGGCCCCACCTGGCGGAAGTCTCGACCTGCTGAGGGCGTGCGCACGCAAGATCCCGAAATCCTTTGCTCTGCTGTCATGGCCCGGCCCGGCTAGCCTTGTCCAGGCAACTCTTCACCTGGCAAGGATGCCGCCATGTTCGCCAACGCCGCTCATGATCTCGACCTCAACCGCCTGCTCGATGCGCTGCTGGCCGAGCAACGGATTGCCGCCAGCGATGCCCTCAAGGCCCTCGAACGGGTCAAGACACATGCCAACGATCATCCGCTGGAGCTGATCGCCGAACTCGCCCTGCCGGACCCACTTCGGCCTGGCCAACTGCTGGACCTGGACACGCTGTGTCGCTGGCTGGCACATCAGGTTGGCCAGCCCTACCTGCATATCGACCCACTGCAGGTCGACCTGACGCAGGTCGCCAACCTGATGTCCGCCGCCTTCGCCCAGCGCCACGGCATCCTGGTCGTGGCCATGGACGAAGGCAGCATCACGGTCGCCAGCGCCCAGCCGTACCAACGTGAATGGGAGGCCGACCTGAGCCACAGCCTGGGCAAGGTTGTCCATCGGGTACTGGCCAGCCCGCGGCAGATCCGCCAGCTGAGCTCGACCTTCTCCGACCTGGCCCGCTCGGTGCGTGGCGCCAGGCACCCGCCGGCGCCCCACCTGGGCGAGCTGGAGCAACTCCTCGAACTGGGCGCCAGCCACGCCCAGGCCGGCGCTGACGATGCCCACATCGTGCATATCGTCGACTGGACGCTGCAGTACGCCATCGAGCAGCGCGCCAGCGATATCCACCTGGAACCCCGCCGCGAACACGGCAACCTGCGCCTGCGCATCGACGGCCTGCTGCATGCGGTGTACGCCTTCCCGGCGGGCGTCGCCCTGGCGATGGTCAGCCGCCTGAAGCACCTGGCGCGGATGAACGTCGCGGAGAAGCGACGGCCGCAGGACGGCCGCCTGAAGAGCCGACTGCCCGGCGGCGCCGAGGTGGAACTACGCCTTTCCACGCTGCCCACGCCCTATGGCGAGAAGCTGGTGCTGCGCCTGTTCGATCCGCAACAGCGGCATGAAACCCTCGCACACCTGGGCCTGGACGGTGAGTTGCTGGGGCAATGGCAGGCACTGCTGCAACAACGCCAGGGCATCCTGCTGGTGACGGGCCCCACCGGCTCGGGCAAGACCAGCACGCTGTACGCCAGCCTCAGGCACCTGGCCACCCCTCAGGTGAACCTGTGCAGCATCGAGGACCCCATCGAGCGCCTGGAGCCCTCGATCAATCAGTTGCAGGTCCAGCCCAGCCTGGACCTGGACTTCGCCAATGGCGTGCGCGCCTTGCTGCGCCAGGACCCGGACATCATCATGATCGGCGAGATCCGCGACCGCGAAACCGCTCAGGTGGCGGTACAGGCGGCCCTCACCGGGCACCTGGTGCTCTCGACCCTGCACACCAACGATGCCTGTAGCGCAATCACCCGCCTGCAGGAGCTCGGGGTCGCGGACTACCTGATCAAGGCCACGCTGATCGGCGTCATGGCCCAGCGCCTGATACGCACCCTGTGTACCGGATGTCGCGATGCCCCAGCAGGCGACGGCCAGACCTGTCGCCAGTGCCGGGGTACGGGCTTCCATGGACGCACCGGGCTGTTCGAACTGCTCAGGGTCAGCGCCCGCTTGCGCGAACGGATCACCCCGGACACGGACCTCGCCGCCCTGCAGCAGCAGGCTCGCGCGGATGGCCTGCGCGATCTGCGGTGCTGCGCGCGGGACAAGATCGAACAGCGCCTGACCTGCGCGCAAGAGGTGATGCGTGTCTGTGGATAAGTGAGAATTCCCCTGTATGGCCGGGAACTTGGCGGTGAGAAAAGGGATCGAATCGGCATCTCAACAGCCCTCATCGACCGAGGTGATTCATCATGCGTTTCAAAACAGCCATCGCAGCCACCCTCCTGTTCTCGCTGCCCATTGGCTCCGCCATGGCCGATGGGTTCTGGCGTAACGTCATCTCCTCCGGTGCGACCACCGCCTCGACCTACCTGACCTTCAAGGACCACAAGCTGATCGTTGCCGCCCAGGATGACGCCGGCAGCTTCGTCGCCAGCGACGGCGCTATCCGCGGGCCCTTCCTGGAAGCCGCGATCCGCCAGGTGCGCGCGGACAATCCGGGCGTGCAGGCCAGCGACATGGAACTGGCCAATGCGATCCTGGCCAAGAACGCCGTTGCCGAGTAACCGCTACCCATCGCGTCATTTTCTTCGCGGGTAAACCCGCTCCCACAGGGATCACCGCTCCTCGCAAGGCTCGGTGATCAACCTGTGAGAGCAGGTCCGGGAGAACGGCAAACGCCACCTCAGCGATACGCCTCCACCGGCACGCACGCGCAGAACAGATTCCTGTCCCCATACACGTTGTCGACCCGGTTCACCGCCGGCCAGTACTTGTGCTGGCGTGTGTGCGCACTGGGGGCGATGCCCTGTTCGATGCCGTATGGCCTGTCCCACGGCGCCAACACATCGGCCAGGGTGTGCGGCGCATGCTTGAGTGGATTGTCCTCGGCGGGCCAGTTGCCCTCCTGCACCTGGGCGATTTCCGCGCGGATCGCCAGCATCGCCTCGACGAAACGATCCAGCTCGGCCTTCGACTCGCTCTCGGTCGGCTCGACCATCAAGGTGCCCGGCACCGGGAACGACATGGTCGGCGCATGGAAGCCATAGTCCATCAGGCGCTTGGCCACATCCTCCTCGGTGATGCCGGTAAGCGCCTTGAGCGGGCGCAGGTCGAGGATGCATTCGTGGGCCACCCGCTGGTTGCGCCCGCGATAGAGCACCGGGAAGGCATCGCGCAACTGGCTGGCCAGGTAGTTGGCCGACAGGATCGCCACCTCGCTGGCATCGGCCAGTTGCGGCCCCATCATGGCGATGTACATCCAGCTGATCGGCAGGATGCTGGCACTGCCCCAGGGCGCGGCGCTGACGGCGCTGTTGTTCGGGTCCAGGCCCGGCACTGGAACCACCGGATGACTGGCGACGAACGGCTTGAGGTGGGCGCGGATGCCGATCGGTCCCATGCCCGGGCCACCTCCGCCATGCGGGATGCAGAAGGTCTTGTGCAGGTTCATGTGCGACACGTCGGCGCCGATGTCCGCCGGTCGCGCCAGCCCCACCTGTGCGTTCAGGTTGGCGCCATCCATGTAGACCTGGCCCCCGTGCTGGTGGATCACCTCGCAGATCTCGCGAATGCCCTCTTCGTACACCCCATGGGTCGACGGGTAGGTGACCATCAGGCACGACAACCGCTCGCCCGCGGCGTGAGCCTTGGCTTTCAGATCATCGAGATCGATGTTGCCCTGCTCGTCGCACTCGACGATCACCACCTCCATGCCAGCCATCTGCGCCGACGCCGGATTGGTGCCGTGGGCCGATGACGGGATCAGGCACAGGGTGCGCCCAGGCTGGTGGCGGCTGCGGTGGTAGCGGGTGATGGCCATCAGCCCGGCGTATTCGCCTTGGGCGCCAGAGTTGGGCTGCATGCAGATGGCGTCGAACCCGGTGATGGCGCACAACCAGCTTTCCAGCTCGTCGATCATCGCCTTGTAGCCCTGCACCTGGGCCGCCGGGGCAAAGGGGTGCGGCTGGGCGAACCCAGGCCAGGTGATGGGGATCATCTCGCTGGTGGCGTTGAGCTTCATGGTGCAGGAGCCCAGCGGGATCATCGACTGGTTCAGGGCCAGGTCTTTGTTCTCCAGCTGCTTGAGGTAGCGCAGCATCTCGGTCTCGCTGTGGTGCAGGTTGAACACCGGGTGCTGGAGGAACGGTGTGCGACGCACCAGCGCGCCGGGTATGCCTTCGGGCAGGGCCTGCTGGTCGAGCGCGGCGATGTCCAGGCCATGATCGACGCCGAGGAAGATGTCGAGCAGCTTCAGCACCGTGGCTTCATCGCAGGTTTCGTCCAGGCTCACCCCAAGGTGGCCGCGCCCGAGGATGCGCAGGTTGACGCGGGCATCCTCGGCGCTTTCGATGATCGCCGCCTGGGTGCCGCCGACATCCAGCGTCAAGGTGTCGAAGAAGTGCTGATTGAGGCGTCTGATGCCCTTGGCTTCGAGGCCTGCGGCAAGGATGAAGGTCAGCCGGTGCACGCGCTGGGCGATTCGCTGCAGGCCCTCGGGCCCGTGGTAGACCGCGTAGAAACCGGCGATGTTGGCCAGCAGCACCTGGGCCGTGCAGATGTTCGAGTTGGCCTTCTCGCGGCGAATGTGCTGCTCGCGGGTCTGCAGGGCCATGCGCAGCGCGGTGTTGCCACGCGCATCGCGGGATACGCCGATGATGCGCCCGGGCATGGCCCGCTTGAAGTCGTCGCGACAGGCGAAATAGGCCGCGTGCGGCCCGCCGTACCCCATGGGCACGCCGAAGCGTTGCGTGGAGCCGAGCACCACATCGGCGCCCAGCTCGCCGGGCGGGGTGAGCACCACCAGGCTGAGGATGTCGGCGGCGACGCAGGCCAGGGCCTGCTGGGCATGCAGCTGCTCGATCAGCGGACGCAGGTCGCGGACCTCGCCGTGGGTATCCGGGTACTGGAGCAATGCGCCGAACACCGAGTGCTTGTCCAGGTTGTCCACGGAATCGACGATCAGCTCGAAACCGAAGCCCTCGGCGCGGGTCTTGAGCACCGACAGGGTCTGCGGGTGGCAGTGCTCGTCAGCGAAGAACGCGTTGCTCTTGCTGCGCGCCACCCGCTTGGCCAGGGCCATGGCTTCGGCGGCGGCCGTGGCTTCGTCGAGCAGCGAGGCATTGGCCAGGGGAAGGCCGGCAAGGTCGATGACCATCTGCTGGAAGTTCAGCAATGCCTCCAGGCGCCCCTGGGCGATCTCTGGCTGATAGGGAGTGTAGGCGGTGTACCAGCCGGGGTTCTCCAGCACGTTGCGCAGGATGACGGTGGGCGTGATGGTGGCGTGGTAGCCCATGCCGATCAGGCTTGTCCACAACTGGTTCTGCGCGGCGTAATCGGCGAGCCTGGCCAGCGCGGCCTGTTCATCGAGGGCCGGCGGCAAGTCGAGCGGGCGGTTGAAGCGGATGCCCGGCGGCACCGTCTGCTCGATCAGCTCGCCACGGCTGGCGACGCCAAGGGCCTCGAGCATGGCCTGCTGCTCCTGGGCATCGGGCCCGAGGTGGCGACGCAGGAAGGGGTTGGTCTCTTGCAGCTGACGCAGGGATGGCGACTGGGACATGGCGATCATCTCTTCCTGGACCAGTTCTCGTGGAGACTTACAAGTCTAGGAAGGGATCGGCGATGTTGCGGGAAAACTTGCTTTTACAATGCTGGCTTCATCGCGGGACAAGCCCGCTCCCATGCATGGGCACGTCAGGGGAGCGGGCTTGCGCGATTCTTACTCGCCGATGGCGGCTTTGTAACCGGCGGCATCCAGCAGCTTGTCCAGCTCGGACGGGTTGCTCGGTTTCAGCTTGAAGATCCACGATTCGTAAGAATCTGTGTTGAGCAGCTCCGGGCTGTCGGCCAGCTCTGCGTTGACGGCAATCACTTCACCGCCGACCGGTGCGTAGATGTCCGAGGCTGCCTTCACCGATTCCACCACGCCAGCGGCGTCGCCAGCGGCGAACACCTTGCCGACTTCGGCCAGCTCGACGAACACCACGTCACCCAACGCTTCCTGGGCGTGGTCGCTGATACCCACGGTCACGCTGCCGTCGGCTTCCAGGCGGGCCCACTCATGGCTTTCGGCAAAACGCAGGTCGGCGGGGATATTGCTCATGTCTTGTCTTCCTCGATTGGGTCAGCGGTCGGCCCGCCGTTAAGTGTTCAGATCAGGATCTTGCCGTGGCGCACGAAGGTCGGCTTGACCACCCGCACCGGGTACCACTTGCCGCGGATTTCCACCTCGGCGCGGTCGCCGGTCGCCATGGGCACGCGTGCCAGGGCAATGGACTTGCTCAGCGTAGGCGAGAAACTACCACTGGTGATCTCCCCTTCGCCAATCCCGGATACACGGACCACCTGGTGGGCGCGCAGCACGCCACGTTCCTCCAGTACCAGGCCGACCAGTTTTTCCTTCACGCCCTGCTCGATCTCGCCAAGCAGGCCGGCGCGGCCGATGAATTCGCGGCCAGCCGGCTCCCAGGCGACACTCCAGCCCAGGTTGGAGGTCAGCGGAGTATGGGATTCGTCGATGTCCTGGCCGTACAGGTTCATGCCGGCCTCCAGGCGCAGGGTGTCACGGGCGCCCAGGCCGCTCGGGGCGATGCCGGCGCCGACCAGGTCGTTGAAGAAGGCCGGGGCCTGTTCGCCGGGGAGGATGATCTCCAGCCCGTCCTCGCCGGTGTAGCCGGTGCGAGCGATGAACCAGTCGCCCTCGGCGACGCCTTCGAAGGGGCGCAGCTCACGAATGAGCGCGGCGCGCGAGGCGCTGAGCAGCGCGGCGACCTTTTCCCGAGCCTGGGGGCCTTGAATCGCGAGAATGGCCAGTTCCGGACGCGCCCTGAAACCGACCTTGAAGCCATCGCTGTGCGCCTGCAGCCAAGCCAGCACCTTGTCGCGGGTGGCGGCGTTGGCCACCAGGCGGTAGCCGTCCTCGGTGCGGTAGGCGATCAGGTCGTCGATGACTCCGCCATCGGCGTTGAGCAGCGGGCTGTAGAGCGCCTTGCCGGGGCTTTCCAGACGCGTCACATCGTTGGCCAGCAGGCGTTGCAGCCAGGGCGTGGCGGCACAGCCATCGATATCGATCACGGTCATGTGGGAGACATCGAAGACCCCGCAGTCGCTGCGCACCTGATGGTGCTCCTCGACCTGCGAGCCATAGTGCAGGGGCATGTCCCAACCGCCAAAATCGACCGTCTTGGCGCCGAGCGCCAGGTGCAGGTCATACAAAGGCGTACGCTGTCCCATGGGTTTCTCCTTCCGGGCGTGGCGAGGCGGCGGCGGTCAGCGATGTTTACCCATCACCTCTTCTTGTAGGATCCGCCGCTGCGAATGCCGCGCATTGTAGCGGCAAGGAGACGGCGTGGCACCCTCAACGCGGATATCCCGGACGATGTGCCGAGCGACGGATCAGGCCGATCACCGGCAGCAGTCCGACCAGCACCAGGCTCAATGCCGGCAACGAAGCCCGCGCCCATTCGCCTTCGCTGGTCATCTCGAACACGCGCACGGCAAGGGTGTCCCAGCCGAAGGGACGCATCAGCAAGGTCGCCGGCATCTCCTTGAGCACATCGACGAACACCAGCAAGGCAGCGCTCAGGGCGCCGGGTGCCAGCAACGGCAGATACACCTTGAAAAACAATCCCGGGCCACTGACCCCGAGGCTGCGCGAAGCCTCCGGCAGTGAAGGACGGATGCGTTCCAGGCTGTTTTCCAGCGGGCCGTAGGCCACGGCGATGAACCGCACCAGATACGCCAGCAGCAATGCCCAGAGACTGCCCAGCAGCAAGGGCCTGCCCGCTCCACCCAACCAGTGGGACAGCGGGATCACCAGCTCATTGTCGAGGTAGCTGAACGCCAGCATGATCGACACGGCCAGTACCGACCCGGGCAACGCATAACCCAGGTTGGCCAGACCCACGCCGGTGCGGATCCCCCGGGTTGGCGCCTGGCGCCGGGCAAAGACCAGCAGCATGGCCACACTGACGGTGATCAGCGCGGCCATGCCACCGAGGTACAGGGTGTGCATGACCAGGCCGAAGTAGCGCTCGTCCAGATCATGTCGCCCGCGCTGCCAGAACCACGCCAGCAGCTGCAGCAGCGGGATGACGAAGGCACAGGTGAACACCAGCAGGCACCAGGCGCTGGCGGCCAGCGCCTTGATCCCACGCAGGTGGTAGAGCGCCTGGCCCCGAGGGCGCTCGTTGCCGCTGTGGTTGGCACCACGCGCACGGCGCTCGCCGTACAGCACCAGGATCACCGCCAGCAACAGCAGGCTGGCCAGCTGCGCCGCGCTGGACAGGCTGAAGAAGCCATACCAGGTCTTGTAGATGGCGGTGGTGAAGGTATCGAAGTTGAACACCGCCACCGCGCCGAAATCAGCCAGTGTTTCCATCAGCGCCAGGGCGATACCGGCGCCGATGGCCGGCCGCGCCACGGGCAGCGCGACGCGCCAGAATGCCTGCAACGGCGACAGCCCGAGCACCCGAGCAGCCTCCATCAGGCCCTTGCCCTGGGCCAGGAAGGCATTGCGCGCCAGCAGGTAGACGTAGGGGTAGAACACCAGCACCAGTACCGTGATCACACCGCCGGTGGAACGCACCCGGGGCAGGCGCATGGGGCCGAACACTTCGCGCAGCGCCGTCTGCACCGGGCCGGCGAAGTCCAGCAGGCCGACGAAGACGAACGCCAGCACATAGGCCGGAATGGCGAACGGCAGCATCAGTGCCCAGTCCAGCCAGCGCCTGCCGGGAAACTCGCAGAGGCTGGTGAGCCAGGCCAGGCTCACCCCCAGCACGGTCACGCCGATGCCGACGCCCAGCACCAGGGTCAGGGTGTTGCCCAGCAGGCGGCTCATCTGAGTGTCGAGCAGGTGCGACCAGATCTGCGCATCGACCGACTGCCAGGACAGCAGCAGGACGCTCAGTGGCAGCAGCACCAGGGCGGCGGTCAGGAAGACCGGAAGGTACCAGCGGCGTTGGGGGGTGTGGGGCAAGACAGGACTCTCGGTTGCAGGTTGCGACCGCTTTGCGGTCGTTCGCGACTAAAGCCGCTCCCACAGGAACCGCACATACCTTGCCGGCAGCGCACGACCTGTGGGAGCGGCTTTAGCCGCGAAGGGGCCCAGAAGGGCCCCGGAAGGATAAGCCGTGGAACTCAGTTCCAGCCAGCCCGATCCATCAGGCGAATGGCCTCGGCCTGGCGCTTGCCAGCGACTTCCACCGGAATGCTGTCGGCCTTGAAGCTACCCCAGGCCGCCACTTCCGCCGATGGTTTTACCTTGGGGTTGGCCGGGAATTCCTGGTTGATGTCGGCGAACAGCTTCTGTGCCTCTTCGCCAGTCATCCACTCCACCAGCTTTTTCGCCGCCTCCGGATGCGGCGCGTGCTTGGTCAGGCCGATACCCGAGAGGTTGACGTGCACGCCACGGTCGCCCTGGTTGGGCCAGAACAGCTTGACCGGCAGGTCCGGCTTCTCCTTGTGCAGGCGGCCGTAGTAGTAGGTGTTGACGATGCCCACGTCGCACTGGCCGGCGGCAATGGCGTGCAGCACGGCGGTGTCGTCGGAGAACACGTCGGTGGACAGGTTGTTGACCCAGCCCTTGATCAGCTTCTCGGTCTCGGCCTCGCCATGGTTCTCGATGAGGGTGGCGGTCAACGACTGGTTGTAGACCTTCTTCGCCGTGCGCAGGCACAGGCGGCCTTCCCAGTTCTTGTCGGCCAGGGCTTCGTAGGTGGTCAGTTCGGACGGTTTGACCCGTTCGGTGGAATAGGCGATGGTCCGCGCGCGCAGGCTCAGGCCGGTCCACTCGTGGGATGAAGCACGGTACTGCGCCGGGATGTTCTGGTCGATGATGGTCGACTTGATCGGCTGCAGGATGCCCATCTGCTCGGCTTGCCAGAGGTTGCCGGCATCGACGGTGAGCAGCAGATCGGCCACGCCGTTCTCGCCCTCGGCCTTGATGCGCTGCATCAGCGGGGCTTCCTTGTCGGTGATGAACTTGATCTTGGTGCCAGTCTTGGCGGTGTAGGCGTCGAACACCGGCTTGATCAGCTCGTCGATACGCGAGGAGTACACCACCACTTCGTCCGCCGCCTGGGCGGTGCCGCCGAACAGGGTGAGGGCCAGGGCAGCCAGTAGGGGTTTGCGGGGCAACATGGGGAGTACTCCTCGCCGATATGAGAGGTGCAAATGGTAGTGGTTCCCATTTTGCGACTCATCTGCCGAGCAGTTACCGGATGTTGCAAACAATCGCGGGGCAAGCCCACTTGCCCCGCGACCAGGCCCTCAGGCCCTGGCCAACTCGGGCAGGTCCCCGGACAACCCCAGGGCCTGACGCACGAATACCGCCTTGGCCTCCGGCATCTGCTCCACCAGCTTCAAGCCGCTGTTGCGCAACCAGCGCAACGGCAGCGGATTGGCCTGGAACAACCGCTCGAAGCCTTCCATCGCCGCCATCAAGGCCAGGTTGTGCGGCATGCGCCGGCGCTCGAAACGGCTCAGCACCTTCACATCCGCCAGGCGCTCGCCACGCTCGCAGGCTCGCACCAGCTCCTCGGCCAGCACCGCGGCGTCCAGAAAGCCCAGGTTGACCCCCTGCCCCGCCAGCGGATGGATGGTATGCGCCGCGTCGCCGATCAGCGCCAGCCCTTCCTGCACGTAGCGCTTGGCATGTCGCTGGCGCAGCGGCACGCACAGGCGTGGATCCGCCTCCAGCACCTCGCCCAGGCGCCCCTCGAAGGCACGCTCCAGGGCCTGGCAGAACGCCGCGTCGTCCATCGCCATGGCCTGCTCGGCCTGCTCCGGCGTGGTCGACCAGACGATCGAGCACCAATCCTGGCGCCCCTCGCGCGCCAACGGCAGGAACGCCAGCGGGCCTTCGTCGGTGAAGCGCTGCCAGGCCGTGGCCCGATGCGCCTCGCTGCAGCGCACGCTGGTGACGATGGCGTGGTGCAGGTAATCCCATTCACGGGTCTCGCAGCCCGCCAGCCGGCGCACCGCCGAGTTGGCGCCGTCGGCGGCGATCACCAGCGGCGCGCGCAACTTGCGGCCGTCGGCCAGGGTCAGCAGCCACTCATCACCGGAACGGCGCAGCTGTTCCAGCCGAGCATTGGCCAACAGGCCGACATCGCTGTCATGCAAACGCTCCAGCAGGCCATCCTGGACCACCCGGTTCTCGACGATATGGCCCAGCACCTGGGCGTGCACGCTGGCCGCCGAGAAATGGATCTCGCCAGTGCCGCTGCCATCCCAGACGCGCATGTCCGTATAGGGCGACACGCGGCGCCGGGCGATGCCGTCCCAGGCGCCCAGGCGCTCGAGGATGCGCTGGCTGGCCGCCGACAGGGCGCTGACCCGCGGTTCGAACGGCGCCTCGTCATCGAAGGGTTTGACCGACAGCGGGCCGCCATCGAGCAGCAACACGTCCAGGCCGCTGTGGCGCAGGGCCAGGGCCAGGGCGCTGCCGACCATACCGGCACCGACAATCAACAGATCTGCGCGCATTTCCATGCCTTACGCCTGCCTCGCTTGCGGCTTGAGCCGCACATATAGGGTCTTGTCGACCCGCGCCACCAGCTCGCCGGCGTCATCGCGGATCTCCACCTGCAACCGGGGCAGGTACTTCTTGCCGTTGGCGGTCTGCTGGCGGATCTCGTCCAGCAGCGCGTCATCGACGTGGAATTCGGCATGCACCGGGCCCTTGCCCGGCGAGATGAAATCGATGCTGGCGGCCTTGTCCCAGACGACGTAGTCGCGCCCCAACTGCTCGATCAGCAGCAACATGTAGAAGGGATCGACCATCGAATACAGGCTGCCACCGAACTGGGTGCCGACGTAGTTGCGATTCCACCGGGTCAGTTTCATCCGCACCTTGACGCTGCGCATGTCCGGACTGATTTCCTGGATACGGATGCCCGCGCCCAGGTAGGGCGGGTAGAGGTTCAGCAGCCAGCGCAGCATGCGCGCTCGCCGGGCCAGCCGGCGCGCGTCGCTCATGCCTGCCCTCGCGGGTCTGGCCGGGTGCCCAGGCCCATGGCCTGGCGGGCGAACCAGCTTCTTGCCGGTGGCAGCAGGTCCAGGCCGAGCAGGCCGATGTTGCGTCCGGCCGTCATTAGCGGCTGGTTGCTGCCGAACAGCCGGGTGACCTGGTCGGAGAAGCCGATGGTCAGGGCCTGGTCGAGGCGCTGGCGCTGCTGGTAACCCTGCAGCGTGGCCAGATCACCCGGCTGCTGCGGCCCGGCCAGCAGCGCGTCGGCCAGCGACTGCACGTCGCGCAGCGACAGGTTGAAACCCTGGCCGGCGATCGGGTGCAGGCTATGGGCGGCGTTGCCGAGCACCACCAGGTGCGGGCGCACCTGCTCTTCGGCCTCGACCAGCGCCAGCGGATAGAGATGGCGGGCGCCCACCTGGCGCAACGCGCCAAGGCGGTAGCCAAAGGCATCCTGCAGCTCGCGCAGGAAGCTGCGCTCGTCGAGCTCGGCCAGGCGCCTGGCGTCCATGCCCTGGCGGGTCCAGACCAGCGCGCAGCGGTTGTCCGGCAACGGCAGCAAGGCCATCGGCCCCTGCTCGGTGAAACGTTCGAAGGCCTGGCCACCGTGGGCCTCGCCTGGGGTGATATTGGCGATCAGCGCGCTCTGGTCATAGGGCGTGCGGCGCACATGGATACCCAGTTGCTCGCGCAGGCCGGAGCGGCCACCGTCGGCCAGCACCGCCAGGTCGCATTCGAGCGAGGTGTCGTCGTCCAGTTGCAGGCGATAGCCGCCAGCGATGGCCTGCAGCGCCTGCACCTCGGCCGGGCAGCGCCAGCTGACCACCTCGCCGTCGATGGCCTGCCACAGGCATTGGCCGAGCCAGGCGTTCTCCACCACGTAGCCGAGCGCCGGCACCCCCTCTTCCAGGGCATCCAGGCGGGTGGCGCCGAAGCGGCCACGGTCGGACACCTGGATCTGCCGGATCGGCTCGGCGCGGCGGCTGATGGTCTGCCACAGCCCCAGTTGTTCGTAGATCTGCCGGGTGCCGTACGAAAGCGCCGAGGAACGCGCGTCATAGCTGGGCTGGAAGCTGTCGCCCGGGGCGAACGGCTCGATCAGCAGAATCTTCCAGCCACGGGCCTTGGCTCCGGCCTGCAAGGCCAGCGCCAGGCTGGCACCGACCAGGCCGCCGCCGATGATTGCCAGGTTCACACGGCTCATGCGGCGTCCTTGCGGGCGTCGCGCATCAGCGCCTCGATCTCGGCGACGGTCTTGGGTACGCCTGAAGTGAGAATTTCACAGCCTTTGCGGGTGACCACCACGTCGTCCTCGATCCTTACGCCGATACCGCGCCACTTCTTGGCGACGCTCTGGTTGTCGGCGGCAATGTAGATGCCCGGTTCGACGGTCAGCGCCATGCCCGGTTCGAGCACGCGCCACTCACCGCCGACCTTGTATTCGCCCACATCGTGCACATCCATGCCCAGCCAGTGCCCGGCGCGGTGCATGTAGAAGGCGCGATAGGCCTCGCTGTCGATCAGCGCCTGGACTTCGCCCTTGAGCAGCCCCAGCGCCACCAGGCCCTCGGTGATCACCCGCACGGTGGCCTCGTGGGCATGGTTCCAGTGCTTGCCCGGGGCGATCTCGGCGAACGCGGCCTCCTGGGCTGCGAGCACCAGCTCGTAGATGGCCTTCTGCTCCGCCGAGAAGCGTCCGCTGACCGGGAAGGTGCGGGTGATGTCGCTGGCGTAGCAGTCGATCTCGCAACCGGCGTCGATCAGCACCAGGTCGCCGTCCTTGAGCGGCGCGTCGTTCTCCTGGTAATGCAGGATGCAGCCATTGCGCCCGGCGGCGACGATCGAACCGTAGGCCGGCATCTTCGCCCCGCCCTTGCGGAATTCGTAGTCCAGCTCGGCCTCCAGGCTGTACTCGTGCAACCCGGCGCGGCAGGCCTGCATGGCGCGCACGTGGGCGCGGGCGGAGATCGCCGCGGCCTCGCGCATCACCTTCACTTCCGCCGCCGATTTATACAGGCGCATATCGTGCAGCAGGTGATCCAAAGCAACGAACTCGTTCGGTGGCTGGGCACCGAGGCGGGCCTTGGAGCGGATCACGTTGATCCAGTCCATCAGCCGGCGATCGAACTCAGGGTTGCTGCCCATGGCGCTGTAGACCCGCTCGCGGCCTTCGATCAGGCCCGGCAGGATCTCGTCGATGTCGCCGATGGGGAACGCGTCGTCGGCGCCGAAGTCACGGATCGCCCCTTCCTGGCCGGCACGCAGGCCTTCCCACTGCTCACGCTCGGGATTGCGCTCGCGGCAGAACAACACGTACTCGCCGTGCTCGCGCCCCGGGATCAGGGCGATCACCGCCTCGGGCTCGGGAAAGCCGCTCAGGTACTGGAAATCGCTGTCCTGGCGATAGACATGCTCGACGTCGCGGTTGCGGATGGCGACCGCGGCCGCCGGCAGGATGGCGATGCTGTTGGGGACCATCTGCGCCATCAGCGCCTTGCGCCGACGGGTGTACTCCGCCTTGGGTATGTGGCTCATGGGCAAACGACCCCGTTCGGATCAGTGCAGCGAGGGCTTGGGCGCGGGCGCTTCTGGCTTGGCCAGCTCCGTGTACAGCAGCAGCGGGGCCACGCGCAGGTACTCCATGACCTCCATGTAGTCGCTTTCGCCGTCTTCGGATTCTTCCAGGGCTTCCTGGACCTGCGAGATGGCCACCAGGTCCTGAAGCACCTCCTTGGCGTCAGTGGACAGGTCCTTGCCACCGGCGTTCAAGCCGAAGCCGCTGATGAAGCCCTGGCACCACTGGCCCAGCGCGGCAGCGCGGTCGGCCAGCGCGGCGTCATCGGTAGGCAGCAGCAGGACGATGGCGACGTCCTCGCCGGTGAGCTCGGCCTTGACCATCTCTTGCAGGCCGACCAGCGCCTTGCGAACGGTGTCGCCCGGCTCGGTCTCGAGCAGCTGGGCCGCGTCGGCCAGCCAGGCGTCGGCGTCGAAGCCGGCGCCGGCGCAACTGCGACCGATCAGCAGGCCGTGCAGCTCGGCGGGAGAGACAGGATGACCGTTGCTCGAGAGCAACGCGGCGAATGCGGTGTAGGGCGATTGGGTATTGGGCATGGGCTGCTAGGCGCCAGACGGCGCAATGACTAGAATGGAGGCCTTGTATCCTAGCACCGGCAGGCGCGCCAAGACCATCGGCACTGGCCGTCTCGCCCTTGGGGCAGGCATGATCGCCAGGTGAGTCAAGGAATCGAGTGCAACCCATGCAAGAGAACGACCTGCAAGCGCTGATGAGCCGGTTCGAGCTGCTGATCGAACGGGTCGAGCAACTAAAACGGCAAAACGCACTCTTAGTAGCTCAGGAAAAATCCTGGCGCGAGGAGCGCGCCCACCTCATCGAAAAGAACGAGATCGCCAAACGCAAGATCGAATCGATGATCCTGCGCCTCAAGGCCCTGGAGCAAGACTCATGAGTTCAAGCAATAGCGTCACCGTCCAGATCCTCGACAAGGAATACTCGATCATCTGCCCGCCCGAGGAACGCAACAACCTGGTCGGTGCCGCCCGCTACCTGGACGGCAAGATGCGCGAGATCCGCAGCAGCGGCAAGGTGATCGGCGCCGACCGCATCGCCGTGATGGCCGCGCTGAACATCACCCACGAACTGCTGCATCGCCAGGACCAGCCGCAAGCTTCCGGTGCCGGCACCACCCGCGAACAGGTGCGCGACCTGCTGGACCGGGTCGACCAGGCACTGTCCGACGATCCGGTTAGCAAAAAAGACTGAGATTGGTATACTGGCGCCACTCCCTGGGGGATGCGCCAGTCGGTTATGTCCCTGAGCCGATACGCACAACCACGGGGGTTGCACGCTGGGGCCGGTGTGCATGTCCGCCCGACGGAAAGCCTTAACGCCCCCTGCAATCTCCACCTTGAACTTTCGGGTTCAAGGGCTACACCGATAGCGGTCTTGTCGGGGAGCCTGCCTTCAGAACGGCCCGCCTCATACGGCGGGCTTTTCGTTTTCCCTGGGATCGCCCGTGCCATGACCGACACCGCGCCGCTCACCCGCCCCCAGCTTCGCCGCCTCCTGCGCAACGCCCGTCGCGCACTCACACCCGCCCAGCAACGCCAGGCAGCCATAGGCCTTTATCGCCAGTTGGCGCAGGACCCGCTGTTCCGCCGCGCCCGACATATCGCCCTGTACCTGCCCAATGACGGTGAAATCGACCCCCGCCTGCTGCTGCGCGAGGCGCACAAGCGTGGCAAGCGGGTCTACCTGCCGGTGCTGCACGCCTGGCCCCGCACGCGCATGGTGTTCCAGCGTTTCGAACAAGGCGAGAAGCTGCGTCCCAACCGCTTCCGCATTCCGGAGCCGGTGATCGAGCGCAAGCGGCAACGGCCGATCTGGTCGCTGGACCTGATCCTGCTGCCGCTGGTCGGATTCGATGAGGTGGGCGGGCGCCTGGGCATGGGGGGCGGCTTCTATGACCGCAGCCTGGCCTATCAGGCCCGGCGCAAGGCCTGGAAAAAACCACTGCTGCTGGGGCTGGCCCATGAGTGCCAGAAGGTCGAGCGACTCAACCAGTCAAGCTGGGATGTACCGTTGCAGGGCACGGTCTCCGACCGTGGCTGGTACCTGGCGCCGAAGTGAACCGGCCCGGGAAAGGGGATCAGCGGTGCTGTTGTTGTGCCGGATCGGCCGGCATCTGCTGGTAGGCGGCGTCCAGCTTGCGCTCCCAGAAACCCTGGGCGTAACCGGTGGTGACCACGCCCAGGCCGAAGATGAAGGCGAGGATCCAGAGCAGGTCCGGTTTACGTTGTTTCATCGAAGATTGCCCCCCTAGGCAAACTGTCCATGCTCGGCGGCTTTCTGGGTGGCTGCCGGAGCGTCTAGCTTTAAAATCGGCGCATTTTCCGACAACGTGAGGCGACACGCAAACCTTGGCGCCAACCGACTGTCGGTTTCATGCAACGATTTATTTCAAACTCTTTCAGGAGCAGCATCCATGGCCTACTGGCTGATGAAATCCGAGCCCGACGAGCTCTCCATCGAAGCCTTGGCGCGCCTGGGCACCGCCCGCTGGGACGGGGTGCGCAACTACCAGGCGCGCAATTTCCTGCGGGCCATGGGCGAGGGAGACGAGTTCTTCTTCTACCACTCCAGCTGCCCGCAACCGGGCATCGCCGGTATTGCTCGCATCACCACCGCCGCCTATCCGGATCCGACCGCCCTGGACCCGACCAGCCACTACCACGACGCCAAGGCCAGCGCCGAAAAGAACCCGTGGAGCGCGGTGGATGTGGAACATGTGCGAACTTTCGGCCAGGTGCTCGGCCTGGGCCTGCTCAAGCAGCAGGCGGCGCTGGAGGAACTGCCGCTGGTACAGAAGGGCAGCCGCCTTTCGGTGATGCCGGTCACCGCCGAGCAGTGGACTGCCATCCTCGCGCTGGCCAAGCGCGCGTAGCGCCGCGCGGGGTCATCACTGCACGATCAGGTTGTTGAACAGCAGGTCCTCGACGATCGGCTTGCCTTCTTCGGCCTCCATCACCTGCTGCACCTGCTTCAAGGCGTCCTGACGGAGCTTTTCCTTGGCCTCGACGTTGCTCATGTTGTCCACGCCCTGCTGGGTGAACAGCGCCACCAGCTGGTTGCGGATCAGCGGCTCGTGGTGCTTGACCGCGGTGGCGGCGGCATCGCCGGTCACCCGCAGGGCGACGTCGGCCTTGTACACGCGCAGCCTGGGCCCGCCGTCGAGGGCATAGTTGCCGACGAAGGGCGGCGAGAGGGTGATGTAGGCGACCTTGGGCTCGCCTTCCTTTTCCTCGGCCATCGCCGTCACTGGCAGCATCAGGGCCAGCGCCATCAGGATCCACGCTTTCACGAACTCACTCCTCAATACGGTGGGCGCCAGCTTACCCAGCGCGCCAGGCAAACCCAAGCCCGGGCTTATGCCGGCTCATCAGGGCCGACCATGCTCGTTGACCCTCAGGGTGGCCCTCCTACACTTATCGGCCACCACTCGCAAAGGAATAGCCCTGATGAAAGCCTTGTTGTGCAAAGCCTTGGGCCCGGCACGGGACCTGGTCCTGGAAGAGGTCGCCGCGCCTGTGCCGAAGAAGAACGAGATCCTGCTCGACGTGCGTGCCGCCGGGGTCAACTTCCCCGACACCCTGATCATCGAGGGCAAGTACCAGTTCCAACCGCCGCTGCCGTTTTCGCCGGGCGGCGAGGCCGCCGGCGTGGTGGCCGCGGTCGGCGAGAAAGCCGGGGCATTCAAGGTCGGCGACCGGGTCATGGCCCTGACCGGCTGGGGCGCCTTCGCCGAGCAGGTGGCGGTGCCGTTCTACAACGTCCTGCCGATCCCGGCGGGCATGGACTTCACCACCGCCGCAGCCTTCGGCATGACCTACGGCACCTCGATGCATGCGCTCACCCAGCGCGGCCAGCTCAAGGCCGGTGAGACCCTGCTGGTGCTCGGTGCCTCCGGTGGCGTGGGCCTGGCGGCGGTGGAGATCGGCAAGGCCCTGGGCGCGCGGGTGATCGCGGCGGCCAGCAGCGCCGAGAAGCTGGCCATCGCCAAGGCTGCCGGCGCCGACGATCTGATCGACTACAGCCAGGCCAGCCTCAAGGATGAGATCAAGCGCCTGACCGGCGGCCAGGGTGTGGACGTGATCTACGACCCGGTCGGTGGCGCGCTGTTCGACCAGGCCGTGCGTGGGCTGGCCTGGAACGGACGGTTGCTGGTGGTAGGATTCGCCAGCGGCACGATCCCGCAGCTGCCGGTGAACCTGGTGCTGCTCAAGGGCGCGGCGGTGCTCGGGGTGTTCTGGGGCGCCTTCGCCCAGCGCCAGCCGCAGGACAACGCCGCCAACTTCAGCCAGCTGTTTGCCTGGCATGCCGAGGGCAAGCTGAAGCCGCTGGTGTCACAGACCTATGCACTGGCCGAAGGTGGTGCGGCGATCGAGCGCCTGGCGCAACGACAGGCGGTGGGCAAGCTGGTGGTGACGGTCCGCTAGCGGATCGTCCACGAGGCAGGTGCCACGTACCGCGGCGCCTGCTTCGCGGCTGCAGCCGCTGCCACAGCCCCCCAGCAACGCTTCTATTCATATTCCTAAACGGTAGTTCATAAACTTTTTCTAAACGAATAGGGTATATAGACCGGACCACCGGACCAGCAAACGTCGGTCGCCATCGAGGCGACGTCTTCAACTTTGTGAGGTAAGGAATGGTCAGGATCACAATCACCCCAGTGGCCAACGCCAGGGCATTGAGTGCAGCCAAGGAGCGGTACTGATGTCCAGCCAGCCAACCCCCCAATTCCACAGCGACGTCGACAGCTCGCCGCTCCTGCTGCCAGCCAAGGTGCTGCGCTCCGACACAGAGGCCCTGCAGGCCGCCCGCGAGCTGGCCGAGGTAGCCCGCCAGCAGGCTGCAAAACGCGACCAGCAGCGCAAGCTGCCCTGGGCCGAGATCGAGCAGTTCACCCGCAGCGGCCTGGGCAGCATCAGCGTGCCCAAGGCCTACGGCGGCCCCGAAGTGTCCTTCGCGACCATCGCCGAAGTGTTCCGCCTGATCAGCGCCGCCGACCCGGCACTGGGGCAGATCCCGCAGAACCAGTTCGGCATCCTGCAGCTGGTACGCCTGACCGCCAGCGATGCACAGAAGGAAGCGATATTCCGCGCCGTGCTCGACGGCTGGCGCATCGGCAACGCCGGCCCCGAGCGCGGCACCAAGGACACCCTGACGCTCAAGGCGCGCATCAGTCGCGACGGCGACGGCTATCGCATCAGCGGCGAGAAGTTCTATTCCACCGGCGCCCTGTTCGCCCACTGGGTGGCGGTCAAGGCCCTGGACGACGAAGGCCGCCAGCGCCTGGCGTTCGTGCGTCGGGGCAGCCCGGGGCTGCGCATCGTCGATGACTGGTCCGGCTTCGGCCAGCGCACCACCGCCAGCGGCACCGTGCTGCTCGACCAGGTGTCGGTAGAGGCCGACCTGGTCGTCGACAACTGGCGTCACCGCGAGCTGCCCAGCATCCAGGGTGCGGCCTCGCAGCTGATCCAGGCGGCCATCGATGCCGGTATCGCCGAAGCGGCCATCGACGACGCGATCAGCTTTGTCCGGGAAAAATCCCGGCCATGGATCGAAGCCAAGGTCGAGCGCAACAGCGACGACCCTTACGTGATCGCCGACATCGGCCGCCTGAAGCTCGACCTGCACGCCGCCGAGGCGCTGCTGCGCAAGGCTGCCAGGGTGCTCGACGAGGTCAACGCAGCGCCCGTCGACGATGCCGCTGCCGCGCGTGCCTCGATCGCCGTGGCCGAAGCCAAGGTGCTCACCACCGAAATCTCGCTGCTGGCCAGCGAGAAGCTGTTCGAGCTGGCCGGCAGCCGCGCCAGCCTGGCGGAGTTCAACCTCGACCGGCACTGGCGCAACGCCCGGGTGCACACCCTGCACGATCCGGTGCGCTGGAAGTACCACGCCGTCGGCGCCTACCACCTCAACGGCACCCTGCCCGCCCGCCATTCCTGGATCTGATAACGGCCCATCACGGGGCAGGCCCGCTTCCACGCCCCCGTGGGAGCGGGCCTGCCCCATGATGGGGCCTGGAGAGCACAATGACTGCATCCCTCATCAACTCCGACGCCCAGGCCCTGGCCGTCGCTGACGAACTCGCCCGGCAGCTGCGCCATGACAGCGCCGCGCGCGACCGCGAACGCCGCCTGCCCCACGCCGAGCTCGAACACTTCGTGCAGACCGGCCTGTGGGGCATCAGCGTGCCCAAGGCCTACGGCGGCGCCGGTGTGTCCAGCGCCACCCTGGCCAAGGTCGTCGCCCGTATCGCCCAGGCCGACGCCTCGATCGGGCAGATCCCGCAAAACCACTTCTACGCCCTGGAAGTGCTGCGGGTGAACGGCACACCAGAGCAACAGCGACGCCTGTACGCCGAAGTCCTCGCCGGCCGCCGATTCGGCAACGCCCTGGCCGAGCTCGGCACCAAGAACGCCCACGAACGCACCACCCGCCTGACCCGTGATGGCGAGCATTTCCGTATCGATGGCCGCAAGTTCTACTGCACCGGCGCAATCTACGCCCAGCGCATCCCGACCCTGGTGATCGACGAGCAGGGCGAGTCGCACCTGGCCTTCGTGCCCGCCGACAGCCAGGGCATCGAAGTGATCGACGACTGGAGCGGCTTCGGCCAACGCACCACCGGCAGCGGTTCGGTGGTGTTCGACAATGTGTTCGTCCGCGCCGAGGATGTGGTGCCGTTCCAGAGCGCCTTCGAGCGTCCGACCACGGTCGGCCCGCTGGCGCAAATCCTCCACGCCGCCATCGACACCGGTATCGCCCGCGCCGCCTTCGAGGACGCCCTGCACTTCGTGCGCACCCGCAGCCGCCCTTGGGTAGACGCCGGCGTCGACAAGGCCAGCGACGACCCGCTGACCCTGAAGAGCTTCGGCCACCTGGCGATCCGCCTACACGCCGCCGAGGCCCTGCTGGAGCGCGCCGGGGAAATCCTCGACAGCGCCCAGGCGGACAGCAACGCCGAGACCCTCGCCGCCGCCTCGATCGCCGTGGCCGAGGCCCGGGCGATCAGCACCGAGATCTCCCTGGCCGCCGGCACCACGCTGTTCGAGCTGGCCGGCAGCCAGGCCACCCTGGCCGAGCACAACCTCGACCGCCACTGGCGCAACGCCCGGGTGCACACCCTGCACGATCCGGTGCGCTGGAAGTACCACGCCATCGGCAACTACTACCTCAACGACGAGAAGCCGCCACGCCGGGGGACCATCTGATGGCCCGCGAGATCCTGCTCAACGCCTTCAACATGAACTGCATCGGGCATATCAACCACGGCCTGTGGACCCATCCACGGGACACCTCGACCCAGTACAAGACCCTGGAATACTGGACCGACCTCGCCCGCCTGCTCGAGCGCGGGTTGTTCGACGGGCTGTTCATCGCCGACATCGTCGGCACCTACGACGTCTACGGCCAGTCGCTGGAAGTGCCGCTCAAAGAGGCCATCCAGCTGCCGGTCAACGATCCGCTGCTGCTGGTCTCGGCCATGGCCGCGGTGACCCGACACCTGGGCTTCGGCCTTACCGCCAACCTCACCTACGAGGCGCCCTACCTGTTCGCCCGGCGCCTCTCCACCCTCGACCACCTGAGCAATGGCCGGGTCGGCTGGAACATCGTCACCGGCTACCTCGACAGCGCCGCCCGGGCCATGGGCCTGGAGCAGCAGCCCGAGCACGACCGCCGCTACGACCAGGCCGACGAATACCTGCAGGTGCTGTACAAGCTGCTCGAAGGCAGCTGGGACGACGACGCCGTGGTCGCCGACCGTGAACGTCGCATCTATGCCAATCCGAGCAAGGTGCGCAAGGTCGAGCACCACGGCGAGTTCTACAAGGTCGAGGGCTATCACCTGTGCGAACCCTCGCCCCAGCGCACCCCGGTGCTGTTCCAGGCCGGCAGCTCGGCGCGCGGGCTGGCCTTCGCCGGCAATCATGCCGAGTGCGTGTTCATCAGCGGCCAGGACAAGGCCGCGACCCGCGCCCAGGTCGACAAGGTGCGCGCCGCGGCACAGGCGGCCGGACGCGATGCGCAGGCGGTCAAGGTATTCATGGGCATCACGGTGATCGTCGCCGCGAGCGAAACCGAAGCCCGGGCCAAGCACGCCGAATACCTGCGCCATGCCAGCCCGGAGGCCGGCGTGGCGCACTTCGCCAGCTCTACGGGCATCGACTTCTCGCGGTACGGGCTGGACGAGCCGATCGGCTTCGCCCAAGGCAACGCGATCCAGTCCGCCACCCGCCAGCTGCAGGACAACGCCTGGACCCGCCGCCGTCTGCTCGAACAGCATGCCCTGGGCGGCCGCTACGTGGTCCTGGTCGGCGACCCGGAGCAGGTCGCCGAGCAACTGATCGCCTGGATCGACGAAACCGGCCTGGACGGTTTCAACCTGACCCGCACCGTCACCCCGGAAAGCTTCGAGGACTTCATCGACCTGGTGGTCCCTGCCCTGCAACGCCGTGGCCGCTACAAGACCGCCTACGCCGAGGGCAGCCTGCGCCAGAAACTGTTCGCCAGCGCCGACGCCCACCTGCCCGCCGACCACCCCGGCGCGACCTACCGCCACAACCCTGTCCCTGCCCCGACTGGAGCCCTGCACCATGCTTGAGAAACTGTTCCGGCCCGTCGCGGCCATCGCCCTGGGCCTCGGCCTGTCCACCGCCGCCTTCGCCGCCGAACCGCTGAAGATCGGCACCACGGCCGCTTTCGCCATCCCGCTGGAGGCGGCGGTGGAAGAGGCGCACAAACAAGGCCTGGAAGTGAAGCTGATCGAGTTCAGCGACTGGATCGCGCCGAATGTCAGCCTCAACAGCGGCGACATCGACGTGAACTATTTCCAGCACATCCCCTTCCTGGAAAACGCCAAGGCCGCCGCCGGCTTCGACCTGGTGCCGTACGCGCCGGGGATCATCAACAACGTCGGGCTGTACTCGAAGAAATACAAGAGCTTCGCCGAGCTGCCCGAAGGTGCTAGCGTGGCCATCGCCAACGACCCGATCAACAGCGGCCGAGGCCTGCAGCTGCTGGCCAAGGCCGGGCTGATCACCCTCAAGCCGGGGGTCGGCTACAAGGCCACCGAAGACGACATCGTCGCCAACCCGAAGCACATCAGGATCCTGCAGGTCGAAGCGGTGCAGCTGGTGCGTGCGTACGACGACGCCGACCTGGTCCAGGGCTATCCAGCCTACATCCGCCTGGCCAACAGCTTCGACGCCACCTCGGCGTTGCTGTTCGACGGCCTGGAGAACAAGGAGTACGTGATCCAGTTCGTCATCCGCCCGCAGGAGAAGAACGATCCGCGCCTGGCCAAGTTCGTCGACATCTACCAGCACTCGCCGGTGGTGCGCGCCGCCCTGGACAAGGCCCACGGCAAGCTCTACCAGGCCGGTTGGGAAGGCTGACATGAGCCAGGCCAGCGCCCTCAGGGCGCCCGCTGCAGCCGTCGAGCCCTTCAAGGCCGAGGAAACGCCCCTGCGCCCCGAGGTCAATCGGGCGCATATCCGCTTCATCGGCCTGGGCAAGACCTATCCGGGCCAGCCCCTGCCAGCACTGCAGGGCATCGACCTGAACATCCGCCGTGGCGAGATCTTCGGCATCATCGGCCGCAGCGGCGCCGGCAAATCGTCGCTGCTGCGCACCATCAATCGCCTGGAGCAGCCAACCCAGGGCCGTGTGCTGATCGACCAGGTGGATATCGCGCCGTTCGACGAGGGCCACCTGGTGGCCCTGCGCCGGCGCATCGGCATGATCTTCCAGCACTTCAACCTGATGTCGGCCAAGACCGTGTGGCAGAACGTCGAGCTGCCGCTCAAGGTGGCCGGCGTGGCCAAGGCCGAGCGCCAGCGCAAGGTGCGCGAGCTGCTGGAGCTGGTCGGCCTGGCGGAGAAACATCACGTGTACCCGGCGCAACTGTCCGGGGGCCAGAAGCAGCGCGTCGGCATCGCCCGGGCGCTGGTGCACGACCCCGAGATCCTGCTGTGCGACGAAGCCACCTCGGCACTCGACCCGGAAACCACCGCCTCGATCCTCGAACTGCTGCGCGACATCAACCAGCGCCTGGGGCTGACCGTGGTGCTGATCACCCACGAGATGGCGGTGATCCGCGACATCTGCCACCGCGTGGTGGTGCTCGAGCGTGGCGAGATCGCCGAACAGGGCGAAGTCTGGCAGGTGTTCGGCACCCCGCGCCATGAGGTCACCCGCACCTTGCTCGCGCCTTTGCAGACCAAGCTGCCGGCAGCCTTGCAGGCCAGCCTGCGGCCCCAGCCGGTCAGCCGCGACGCGGCCGTGGTACTCAAGCTCGACCTGGTCGGCGAACCAGAGTTGAGCGCGCTGTTCGCCGACCTCGGTGGCCATGTGCGCCTGCTCCAGGGCGGCGTCGAAACCATCGGCGAACAGGCCCTCGGGCAACTGATCCTGTCCGTGCGCGGCTCGTCGCTGGACGCTCGTCAACTGCTGGAACGCGCCCGCCGCTGGGCCGCGCAGGTGGAGGTGCTGGGCCATGTGGATTGATCGCCTGCTGCAAGGCTTGCTCGACACCCTGCTGATGGTCGGCGTGTCGTCGCTGGTCGCGTTGATCGTCGGGGTGCCGATGGCGGTACTGCTGGTGACCAGCGACAAGGGCGGGATCTACGAGGCTCCCGCGCTGAACCGCGTGCTGGGAGCCATCGTCAACCTGTTCCGCTCGATCCCGTTCCTGATCCTGATGGTCGCGCTGATCCCGTTCACCCGCCTGGTGGTCGGCACCACCTATGGGGTCTGGGCCGCCGTGGTGCCGTTGACCATCGCCGCCACGCCGTTCTTCGCGCGCATCGCCGAGGTCAGCCTGCGCGAAGTCGACCATGGCCTGATCGAAGCGGCGCAGGCCATGGGCTGCAGGCGTTGGCACATCGTCTGGCATGTGTTGCTGCCAGAGGCGCTGCCCGGCATCGTCGGCGGGTTCACCATCACCCTGGTGACGCTGATCAACTCGTCGGCCATGGCCGGGGCGATCGGCGCCGGAGGGTTGGGGGACATTGCCTATCGCTATGGCTATCAGCGTTTCGACAGCCAGATCATGCTGACCGTGATCGTGATGCTGGTGGCGTTGGTGGCAGTGATCCAGCTGGGCGGGGACCGTCTGGCCAAAGGTTTGAACAAGCGTTGAAGTATTACTGGTGTAGGAGCGGCCTTGTGTCGCGAAAGGGCCGCAAGGCGGCCCCGGCGATCTTTGCATCAACGCTGAAATCCTGGGGCCGCTTCGCAGCCCTTTCGCGACACAAGGCCGCTCCTACAACGGTATGCACAAGGCTCAGCCCCAGTGCAGCTCCGTCGCCGGCACCGGTCGCCCGAACCAGTACCCCTGCCCCAGCTGGCATTGCTGCTCCAGCAGGAACCGCGCCTGCTCGGCCTGCTCGATGCCCTCGGCGTGCACCTGCATGCCCATGCTGCGTGCCAGGGCGATGATCACCCGCACGATGGCGATGTCGTCTTCGTCATGGGGCAGCCCGGCGACAAAGCCCTGGTCGATCTTCAGCTTCTGCACCGGCAGCCGCTTGAGCCGCAGCAGCGACGAGTAACCCGTGCCGAAATCGTCGATGGCCAGGTTCAGCCCGAGCTCACGCAGGCGGTGCAATTGCTCCAGCGCCACCTCCGGGTCCTCCATCACCGCGCTCTCGGTGACCTCCAGCTCCAGCAGGGCCGGGTCCAGGCCGGTGTCGACCAGCACGTCGGCCACCTGGCGATAAAGATCGCGCTGGCCGAACAGCCGGCTGGAGATGTTCACCGCGACGAACGCCAGGCGGCGGCCTTCGGTCTGCCACTGCACCATCTGACGACAGGCCTGCCCCAGGACCCAGGCGTCGATCTCGGCGATCAGCCCGGTGCGTTCGGCAATCGGGATGAACTCCTGCGGCGAAACCAGGCCGCGCAGAGGGTGCTGCCAGCGCACCAGCGCCTCGACACCGATCATCCTCGAGGTGAACAGGTCGTGCACCGGCTGGAAGAACACCCGCAGCTCCTGCTGTTCCAGCGCGCGACGCAACTCACCGGCCGTCTCCACCCGGTGCTGGGCGTGGGCGGTCAGCTCCTCGGTGTACAACGCGTAGCAGGCGCGGCCGCTGCTCTTGGCCTTGAACAGCGCCGAGTCGGCGTTGCGCAGCAACTGCTCGGCGCCCAGGGCATCGCTGGGGAACAGGCTGATGCCGATGCTGGCACTGGTGAACAGGCGGTTGCCTTCGCAGCAGAACGGCTCCCTCAGGCGCTCGATGATGGTCTGCGCCAGCTTGCCGGCCTGGCCGACCTGCTGGCAGTTCTCGGCCAGCACGGCGAACTCGTCACCGCCCAGGCGGGCCAGGGTCACGCCGTTGCCCAGCACTTCGCGCAGGCGCTCGCCGACCAGCTTGAGCAACTGGTCGCCGATGGTATGGCCCAGGCCATCGTTGATGCTCTGGAAATGGTCGAGGTCGAGCAGCAGCAACGCGCAGCCGCGCTTGTTGGCCTGCGCCGCGGCCAGCGCCTGCTCGATTCGGTCGTTGAACAGCAGGCGGTTGGGCAGGCCGGTCAACGGGTCGTGATGGGCGAGGTAGGCCAGTTCTTCTTCGCTGTGCTTGATCGCGCTGATGTCGCTGAACACCGCCACGTAATGGCTGAGCTCGCCGCTGTCGTCGCGGATGGCGCAGATGGTCTGCCACTGCGGGTAGATTTCACCACTCTTGCGGCGGTTCCAGATTTCGCCGCTCCACTCGCCCTTCTCCGCCAGCGCGGCATAGATCTGCTGGTAGAACGGCGCGCCATGGCGGCCGGACTTGAACTTGCTCGGACGCTGGCCGATGACCTCTTCCTGCTGGTAACCGGTGATGCGCATGAACGCTCGGTTGACGTGGACGATCAGGCCGTTGCGATCGGTCACCAGCACGCCTTCCAGCGTGCTGTCGAACACCGCCGCGGCCATGCGCAGGCGTTCGCGATCCTCGCTGCGCAGGCGCGCGCCGACGCCGATGAAGTTGAGCAGGCGGGCACGAGACACGAAGATCAGCAACGCGCTGACCAGCACCCAGACCACCACGTTGATCTGCCGGCCCACGGTCAGCGCCAGCGGGTCCTCGGACATGCTGTGCAGTACCAGCTCGGACAGCGCCAGCCAGAGCAACGAAAGCACCAGGTAGAGCCCCGCCATGCGCAAGGCGTCGCGAACGGAAACAGACATGTCGGGTGGATGAGCCCATGGGAAATGAGTGGGCATTATAAGGGCTGAAACATGCCGTGACTTCCTATCAAAAAGGGCGACTGGTTTTATTTCCCCGCCAAGGGATAATGCGAGCGCTGTTCCCCCTGAGTTTTCGAGGGTCTTTCCCGTTATGTGGTATTACGGTTTGCTCGACTTGTCGGCCTGGCAACTGGTCGCCGTCACCCTGCTGATGACCCATGTCACCATCGTCAGCGTCACCATCTACCTGCACCGCTACTCGGCTCACCGTGCCCTGGAGCTGAACGCGGGCCTCAAGCATTTCTTCCGTTTCTGGCTGTGGCTGACCACGGCGCAGAACACTCGCGAGTGGACCGCCGTCCACCGCAAGCACCACGCCAAGTGCGAAACCCCCGACGACCCGCACAGCCCGGTGCACAAGGGCCTGGGCACGGTGCTGCGCAAAGGCGCCGAACTGTACCGCGAAGAGGCGCGCAACGAGGAAACGCTGCGCATCTATGGCAAGAACTGCCCGGACGACTGGATCGAGCGCAACGTCTATTCACGCTTCAAGCTCGGCGGCATCGTCTTGATGGCCGTGATCGACCTGCTGCTGTTCGGCACCATCGGCATCACCATCTGGGCGGTGCAGATGATATGGATTCCATTCTGGGCCGCCGGCGTGGTCAACGGCCTGGGCCACGCGGTGGGTTACCGCAATTTCGAATGCCGCGATGCCGCCACCAACCTGGTGCCCTGGGGCATCATCATCGGCGGCGAGGAGCTGCACAACAATCACCATACCTACCCCAACTCGGCGAAGCTCTCGGTGCGTCGCTGGGAGTTCGACATGGGTTGGATGTGGATCCGCCTGCTGAGCCTGTTGCGCCTGGCCAAGGTGCAGCGCGTGGCGCCCATTGCCCACCGGGTCGAGGGCAAGGCATCGCTGGACATGGACACCGCCATGGCCATCCTCAACAACCGCTTCCAGATCATGGCCCAGTACCGCAAGCTGGTGATCGCGCCACTGGTGAAGCAGGAGCTGGACAAGGTCGACGCTTCGGTGCGCCACCGCTTCCGCCGGGCCAAACGCCTGCTCTCGCGGGAGACCAGCCTGCTGCAGGATCGCCACCACCTGCGGATCGAGTCGATGCTGGCCCACAGCCAGGCACTCAAGACCATCTACGAAAAGCGCCTGGCCTTGCAGCAGATCTGGGCCCGTACCAGCGCCAACGGCCATGACATGCTCGCCGCCATGAAGGAATGGGTACACGAGGCCGAGGCCAGTGGCATCCATTCGCTGCGCGACTTCGCCGCGCAACTCAAGACCTACTCGCTGCGCCCCGCCAACGCCTGACCGCCGTTGATCGGCATGCCCCGCAACGGGGCATGCCGACCGGAACTTCCCCCTCCGTTCCCGACTCAAACTCGGCACATCGCCCGCGTGGCGGGCCGCGTCGTGGCCGCCCGCCCAACGTCGAGAACCGTTCCGTGCTCATGGCCAAAGACCTTCCCCCCACGCTCACCGGCACTCCCCGCCCCGAGGCTGCCCAGACGTTGCTTGCCCTGCTCCACGCCCAGGGCGAGGTGGCCCGCCTGAGCGAACGCGAGCAGCTGTACAGTTCACTGCTCGACAGCGTCAATGCCGTGCTCTGGGCCTTCGACTGGGAAACCCGCCAAGTGCTCTATGTCAGCCCCGCCTACGAGCGCATCTTCGGTCGCCCGGCCAGCCTGGTGCTGGCCGACTACAACGAATGGCGCGACGCCATCTACCCGGACGATCTGGAGTACGCCGAGCGCAGCCTGGCCCAGGTGCTGGTCAAAGGCACCGTCGAAGACCGCGAATACCGCATCCTCAACGGCGCCGGCGAGGTGCGCTGGCTCAGCGACAAGTGCTACATCAACCAGCAGCGTGAGGGTGACCAGCGGGTGATCATCGTCGGTATCGCCGAGGACATCACCGAAAAGAAGCAGCTCGAAGGCGAGCTGCAACGCCTGGCCACCACCGATGTGCTCACCCAGAGCAGCAATCGCCGGCACTTTTTCGAATGTGCCCAGCAGGCCTTCGACAGCGCCCGCGAGGACGGCACGCCGATGGCCTTCCTGCTGCTGGACATCGACGACTTCAAGCACATCAACGACACCTACGGTCACCAGGAAGGCGACCAGGTACTGCAGCGCATCGCCGACAGCGGCAAGGCCGTGCTACGGCGTGGCGACCAGTTTGGACGGATCGGTGGCGAAGAGTTCGCCGCGGTGTTCCCGGGTTGCACCGCACAGGTAGCGGAGCAAATCGCCGAGCGCTTGCAGCGGGAGATCCAGCGGTTGAGTTTCAGTCATGGCGAGCAAACTTACGGAGTCACCGTGAGTCAAGGGCTGACTGGGTTACTGGATGAGGACGAAACGCTGGACAGCCTGTTCGCCCGGGCGGACGCGGCCATGTACCGCGCCAAGCGCCAGGGCAAGAACCAGATCGTGAAAGGCTGACCGAACTATCGCAAGTAACTGGCTCGACTCACTTCGCGGCTGCTGCGCACCACTCGTAGTCGATCGGGCCGCTACGTGGCCCTGCCAGTATCCCTTCAGGTTCTTTTTCCCGACCCTCCTTGAAGCCAACTTCGAGAAAGTGCCGCTGCTGATCGGTGATTTCACCCGCCAGGGCGATAGCCTGGGCTGTGTAGCGCTCGATCAATGCAGCCCTTCTGGAATCTTTCGAATAGCTCATGGGCACCTCTGATATCGGGAAAGTACTTTGCAGGCTCATTGCCGCAACAGGTATCACGAGACTTCCAGCTCTATCGCGGGCGAAGCCAAGCGACTGGTACAGGGGTTCGGCACCCGGGTCTGGCTGCTGAACCTCGATTCGCGAGCACTTGAGCATCCTTGCATACTCCGCGACCGCCAACAGCGAGAGCGACGCCACCAGCCCCCTCAACGGGTTCGCCGGGCCTGGCTTGCCCTCCAGCAGGATAATCTTGATACAACGCCTGCTGTTCCGGGGACTGGCATAGCAGAGTCCACAGAGCTCTCGCGCAGACCACAACGACAGGTCGAAACCTTTACGATCACATTCCATCCATCGTGGCACCTCTTCCCAAGGGAAATGGTGAGTCTGCTCGCCCCATAGCTGAAAAGCTTCGACTGCCCTGTGGCCTATGGGCTCGAAACACACCGTGTCGACGTCAAGCCCAGGCCTGGGCACACATTGACTGACGCAGAATGCTGCTTGAGTGAGCTTTCGCGCTTGAGATCGATAGACCTGATAGCGCAGAACACGGAGTCTGTAAGTGCTCATCCTCAGCCGCAACCTTCCTGCCATTCCGTTGGTGGAGTGGCTGGAAAACTACCCCTGAAGGGTTTCCGTGGATACGAACAGTCGTCCGCATTACCTGTAGGAACGATCCCAAGCCTGATAACCCCGACGATCCTCCGATCAGGCCTGACGTTCGTCGTCCTCTGCTGGCTCGGCATCAGCAACCGGCGCAGTGATCGGGGCAACCTCCAGCTCGCGCTCGGCCGCTCGACGCTCGGCCTCCTCCCGCGCAACCGCCTCAGGGTCCACCTTGCGCAGTCGCGACAACTCCCCCAGCCCAAGCTTGAGCAAGCGCGCGGTCTTGCTGCCGGCGACTTTCTCCAGGCCCTCGCTGGACTGCAGGGTGGCCAGCTGGCCGGCCAGGTTCATGGCCAGAATCTCGCGGGAATAGACACCACCGCCCAACTGATACACCGCCGCGATCAACTCGCGCAGGTTCAGCGGCAGGCGCCAGCGGGTACGCAGCGCCGAACCGAACGGCGCGCCGAACTCGTTGAGCGACAGCTGTACCTGGTCTTCGTCCAGCTCGCCACCGGCCAGACGCCACTCCTGCAGGGTCCTCAGCACCGCCAGGTCGCCCAGGCAGTGCAGCAGCCCGGCGCAATAGCAGCGCCCTTCATCCACCTCGAGCATGCGCGCTAGGGTGCGGGCGTACTCGGCGGTGTGCAGGGAAAGGTTCCAGTAATGCGCGGCATGGCGCGCCAGCAGCGGATCGCTCAAGCGGGCGCTGCGCTTGAGCGTCAGGCCGAGGATGAGGTTCATGCTCTGGGTGCTGCCCAGCTTGTTCAGCGCCTGGAGCAAAGTCTGCACAGGGGCCTCGCGGTGCAGGGCGGCACTGTTGGCGGCGGCGATGAGCACGCCGGTGATCTGTGGGTCGTTGCGCACCTCCTCCTCGAGCACCTTGAGGTTGAGGCCATGGGGGTTCAGGGCACGCTTGACCGCTACCTTGACGTCGGCGAACAGCGGGCCACCATCGGCCGTGGCCCGGCGCTGCTCGAGGTAGGCCGGCAGACGGACCCCGGGTTGCAATGGCGGCACCGGGCAGGCGATCTGCTCTCCTACCTCGAGCAGCAGGTTTTCCAGGCGCCTGCGCAGGCTCTCGAGATCGAGGGGCTTGCTCAGGTAGGCGGTGGGTTGCAACGGCAAGGCTTCACGCACGCTGGCGCTGTCGGTGCGGTTGCTCATGAGGATGAATGGCAGGCCAGGTCTGTCGCCCTTGGCGCGGACCTTGCGCAGCAGGTCCAGGCCATCGAGGCCGGACAGTTCACGGGCGGCAATGATCAGGTCGGGCTTGGTCGACAGGGCGCTCAACGCCTCGGTGCCGTCGGCACAGACCTGCAGGCGGGCGTCGCAACGCACGCTGAGCAACATTTCGCTGAGCATGTCACGCACCCAGGGGTCGCCTTCGGCGATCAGTACGCAAGGGGGTACGGGGTTGGCAGTGCTCATGAGCGAGTCTCCAGATATGACGCGCGATCCTTCGCAGCTTCCACGGAATCCTCGTACAACCTTAGCGCCAAGGTCCTACAAAGGGCACAAAAAAACCCGCCGAGGCGGGTTTTTTCTGTAACGCGTCACATCAGGCGAGTTCGGCGAAGCACTCTTCGATGATCGCCAGGCCCTTGTCCAGCAGTGCATCTTCGGCGGTCAGCGGCACCAGGATCCGCAGGACGTTGCCGTAGGTGCCACAGGACAGCAGGATCAGACCCTTGTCGCGCGCCTTGGCCACGACCTGGGCAACGGCGGCGGCGTTCGGGGTGTGGGTGCCTTTCTCGAAGACTTCCACCGCGATCATCGAACCCAGACCACGGACGTCGCCGATGATCGGGTGCTTCTGCTGGATTTCACGCAGGCCGGCAGTCAGGCGCTCGCCGACAGCCTTGCTGCGGTCCAGCAGTTTCTCTTCCTCGAACACCTGGATGACGGCCAGGGCCGCGGCGCAGGCGATCGGCGAACCGGCGTAGGTGCCGCCCAGGCCGCCCGGGGCGATGGCGTCCATGTACTCGGCCTTGCCGCACACACCGGCCAGCGGGAAGCCGCCGGCGATGGACTTGGCGAAGGTGGTCAGGTCAGGCGCGACGCCCATCTGCTCCATGGCGAAGAAGGTGCCGGTACGGCCAGCGCCGGTCTGCACTTCGTCGGCGATCAGCAGGATGCCGTGCTGGTCGCACAGGGCGCGCAGGCGCTTCATCAGCTCTTTCGGCGCGGGCAGGAAGCCGCCTTCGCCTTGTACCGGCTCGAGGATGATCGCGGCGATGTCGCGCGGCTCGGCGTCGTTCTTGAAGATGCGCTCGACCGAGGCGATGGCGTCATCGACGCTGATACCGTGCAGCTCGCTCGGGAACAGGGCGCGGAAGATGCCGCCTGGCATCAGGCCCATGCCAGCGGAGTACGGCACGACCTTGCCGGTCAGGCCCAGGGTCATCATGGTGCGGCCGTGGTAGCCGCCGGTGAAGGCGATCACGCCGGCGCGGCCGGTGGCGGCACGGGCGATCTTCACGGCGTTTTCGACGGCTTCGGAGCCGGTGGTGACCAGCAGGGTCTTCTTGTCGAAGTCACCTGGGACCAGCTTGTTGATCTTCTCGCACAGCTCTACGTAGGGCTCGTAGGCCAGCACCTGGAAGCAGGTGTGGCTGACCTTGGTCAGCTGCTCTTGCACGGCGGCGACCACTTTCGGGTGCAGGTGGCCGGTGTTCAGTACGGCGATGCCGCCGGCGAAGTCGATCAGTTCGCGGCCTTCGACGTCGATCACGGTCGAGTTCTTCGCGGTGTCGACGAAGATCGGGTGGATCTGACCGACGCCACGTGGGACGGCGGCTACACGGCGTTGCATCAGGGATTCGTTGGTCTTGCTCATGGTGCCCTCATTCGCGCCGACGCTGACGGCGCTCTTATTCGGGGGTGGCTGGATGTGCTCACGCGCAGTATTCGTTGATCGACTGTCGCGAACGCCCTGGCCACCAGGTACAACGGTGTCAAAAAGACCAGCGAGGCGTCGCTCTCGCGCCCCGCTGGCAGAGGTAAAGCCCTTAGCGCATCAGACGCTGATGCACAGGTATTTGATTTCGAGGTAGTCCTCGATGCCGTACTTGGAACCTTCACGGCCCAGGCCCGAGGCCTTGATACCGCCGAACGGCGCCACTTCGTTGGAGATCAGGCCGGTGTTGATACCCACCATGCCGTACTCCAGGGCCTCGGCGACGCGGAACACGCGGCTCATGTCGCGGGCGTAGAAGTACGAGGCCAGGCCGAACTCGGTGTCGTTGGACATGGCGATGACTTCGGCCTCGTCCTTGAAGCGGAACAGCGGCGCCAGCGGGCCGAAGGTCTCTTCCTTGGCGACGGCGGCGCTCGATGGCACGTCGACCAGGATGGTCGGTTCGAAGAAGTTGCCTTCGATCAGCTTGCCGCCGGACAGCACCTTGGCGCCCTTGGCGACGGCGTCCTCGATGTGCTCCTGGACCTTGGCGACGGCCTTGCCATCGATCAGCGGGCCAGTGGTGGTGCCTTCTTCCAGGCCGTTACCGATCTTCAGCTTGGCGACAGCGGCCTTGAGCTTCTCGGCGAACGCGTCGTAGACGCCGTCCTGCACGTAGATACGGTTGGCGCAGACGCAGGTCTGGCCGTTGTTGCGGTACTTGGAGATGATCGCGCCCTCGACCGCCTTGTCCAGGTCGGCGTCGTCGAACACGATGAACGGGGCGTTGCCACCCAGCTCCAGGGAGACCTTCTTGATGTCCTTGGCGCATTCTTCCATCAGCTGTCGACCGATTTCGGTCGAGCCGGTGAAGGACAGCTTGCGTACCAGGGAGTTGCCGGTCAGTTCGGAGCCGACTTCGCCGGCGCTGCCGGTGATCACGCTCAGCACGCCAGCCGGGATGCCGGCACGGGTGGCCAGTTCGACCAGGGCCAGGGCGGAGTACGGGGTCTGCGAAGCGGGCTTGAGCACCATGGTGCAACCGGCGGCCAGGGCCGGGCCGGCTTTACGGGTGATCATCGCGGCCGGGAAGTTCCACGGGGTAATGGCGGCGGTGACGCCGATCGGCTGCTTGATGACGATCAGGCGCTTGTCCGGCTGGTGGCCAGGGATGACGTCGCCATAGACGCGCTTGGCTTCCTCGGCGAACCACTCGATGAACGAGGCGGCGTAGGCGATCTCGCCCTTGGCCTCGGCCAGCGGCTTGCCCTGCTCGGTGGTCATCAGACGGGCCAGGTCGTCCTGGTGCTCGATCATCAGCTCGAACCAGCGACGCAGCTTGCCGGCACGCTCTTTGGCGGTCAGTGCGCGCCAGGCCGGCAGGGCCTTGTCGGCGGCCTCGATGGCACGGCGGGTCTCGGCGGCGCCCATCTTCGGCACGGTGCCGATCACTTCGCCGGTGGCCGGGTTGGTCACCTTGATGGTCTGACCGCTGTCCGCATCCAGCCATTCACCGTTGATGAAGGCCTGCTGGCGGAACAACTGAGCGTCTTTGAGCTGCATGTCGGCTTCCCTTAACTGCGCCGTGGCACGGCATGGCGCGAATTATTGATTGTTGAAAAGGCGCCCCCATGCGGGGGCGGCCGTCACAAATTCATGCACCAGGGTGTTCGACGCCTGGGTGCTGAGCGTTTGAAATCTCAAACGGAATGCTAAGCGGGGGCTGGGGTGTTGGACAATAGGCTGTTCGAAAAAAAGAACGAATGGTTGAACACCCCCCTGACAAGCGGCCCAATCGCGGGGCAAGCCCGCTCCCACAAGGAGCGCAGGGTTCCTGTGGGAGCGGGCTTGCCCCGCGATTGGGCCGTAAGAGGTTAGACCATCGGTCAGAAGGAAGGGGTCAGAACGCCTTGTCGAGGTCGATTACCAGGGCCCGGTAGCCCACGCTCCCCGGCTGGCGACTGTGCACTTTCAGCTCCACCGCCACCTCCTGGGTCCCCCGACGCACTTCATTGAGCACGGTGGTGGTCAGCTTCTCGGGCGTCAGGAAGTTCACCGATGCCGAGTAGATGAACTGGGTGTCGGTATCCGCTCGATACGCCACCACCGAAGTGATCGGGCTGTACCACTCGTCACCGCGCTCCTTGCCGTACTGCCACACTTGCTCGACCGTGCCCTTGGCCTCGTCGATCCTGTACTCCACCGCCCGGCTGTAGTTGCCGGTCAACTGGGTCGGGGCGAAATCACGGCCCCAGCCATTGTCGAACACGGTCAGCGTGCCGCGCCCAGTAAGCCAGGCGGTGTGCTGGGTCCAGGACCATTCGAAGCCCTCGCCCTGCGGCTTGAGCACCTTGTCCTGCAGGCGCGCCGGCCAGCCCTGGGGCGCGGCGAGAATCCACTTCACCTGCTTGTCGCGGCCGATCTTCACCACACCCTGGTGCCGTGCTGAAACGATGATGCTGTCGTCATCGGCGTCGTAGTCGATGGCATTGACGTGGGCCCAGTTGCGCCCGGTACCCACGCCCGGGGTGTCGCCGAACGGCAGGTCGCCCTCGGCCAGCTCGTTGGCCAGCCGGTCGTCCTGCTTGCGCACGCCGTCCGGCAGCTGGATCGCGGCCTTGCCCAGGGTTTCCAGCAACTCGCCGCGATAGGGGTCGAGGATCTGGTTCAGGTCCCAGAAGTCCAGCACGTCGCCGGCCTCGTTGACCTCGATGATATGGTCGCGGATCGAGCGCACGCGCTTGCCGTCGGGGCGGCGATAGTCGCTGGTGCCCACCCGCAGCAGGTAGCTGCCGTTCACCGTCTCGCGGATCTCGTGGGAGAAGTCGGCGAACTTGTCCGGCAGGCTGCGCTGCCACACCTTGCGGCCCAGCAGGTCGTACTTGGAGTAGGTCTGGCCCTGGCCCCAGATCAGCTTGCCGTCGCGGGTCTGGTGGAAGCCCATGGTGCCGCCCAGGCCGTCGCGGTGGTTGGAATCGTGGATCTGCTCGATGTCCAGGTACCAGCGCACGTCACCGTTGCTGTCGGCGATCCAGTTGTTGCCCACCGAGTCCCACTCGGCGGCGCCGCCCAGGCCGTTCCACTTGAAGGCGCGCCCGCCGGGAATCTCGGCCAGCAGGTGGTTGAACAGGTACAGGCGTTGCTCGAAACCGGACGCAACCTTGACCGGCTCCACCTTGGGCAGCGCGGCGGTCTGCTTGGCCACCACCGGCAGGCGTACCGCCGGCGCGTAGATTTCGTAACGCTCGCGGATGCGCTCGCCCTCGAGCTTGTAGCTCACCTCCACCTGATTGACGTGATCCGGGTACAGACCGAACACCGGGATACCGCCGTAGGTCCACAGCGAGCGGTCGGACACGTCGTAGGCGATATCGACACCGCGCTCTCCGCGGCCCAGCACCCGCACATGGGCGGCGCTCAGGGTGCGCCCGCCGTCACGGATGATCGCGGTCAGCGGTGCCAGGCGATACGGGTTGACCACCACGTCGCCGAGCAGGGCTTCGTCGCGGTCGGGCACCTTGGCGGTCAGGCAGGCGCCTTCGGGCAGGTCATGTGGTTGGGTCTTGGCATTCATGGCAAAGCTCCTTGTGCTCAGAAGTCGTAACGGGCGGTGGCGCCCACGGTGCGCGGAGTCCCCAGCACGCCGGCATAGCCACCGTTGGCGGAGTTCCACAGGCTGGTGAAATAGGTCTTGTCGCCGGCGTTCTTCACCCACAGCGACAGGTCGAGCACACCATCGCCCTGGTCCAGGCGCACGCCGGTGGACAGGTTGACGATGGCGTAGCTGGGTATCTGGCCGTACTCGGAGTCGTCGATGGTGCCGACGGCCTTCGAGCGGAACGCGTAGCTGGCGGTGACGTAGGGCTCGATCCGATCGGTGAGCTGCCACTTGTACTGGCCGTTGAGATTGGCGATGTACTTGGACGCGCCGACCACCTGGTGGCCGGTGAGATCGCAAGTGGCCGCCGCGTTGGCCAGGCTCGTTTCAGGCGGGCACGGCGCATCCTTGTAGTCGGTGTAGCGCACGTCGTTCCACGAACCGTTGAAGTTCAAGGTCAGGCCACGGATCGGCAGCGCCGTGGCTTCGAACTCCAGCCCGCGCGAACGCACGCTGCCGGCGTTGGCCAGGTACTGCACGCGGTTGACCTGGTCATAGACGTTGGCCTGGTAGCCATGCACCTCGGTCCAGAACAGGTTGGTGTTGAGCTGCAGGCGGTTGTCCAGCAACGTGCTCTTGATCCCGAGCTCGGCGTTGTTGGCGCGCTCGGTACCGACCAGCAGCGAGTCGGTGCCCAGGCGCGGCGCGGCGCCGACGGTGAGGTTGACGCCACCGGACTTCTCGCCGTGGGACAGACTGGCATAGCCCAGCACTTCGTCGCTGAAGCGGTAGCTCAGGCTGAGCAGCCCGGACGGCGCGAAGCTGTACTGGCTGAGGTCGCCCGAGTCGTAGGCACCTACCCGGCCCTGACGCGCAGTGGCCGCGGCTCCCGTCACCGCGGCGCCTCCGGCAGGCGCATCGCGGGTCACCCAGGCGCTTTTCTCTTCGTAGGTGCCACGCACCCCGGCGGTGAAATCCAGGCGCTCGGTCAGGTGCCAGGTGCCCTGGGCGAACAGCGCATAGCTGTCGGTATCGATATGGCCGTTGCCGAGGGTGGTGACGTTGGCCAACGCCCCGGCAGGCGTCAGGTTCCAGATATCGGCCTGCGGGCCGTAGTAAGTGAACGACTTGTTGTCCAGATCCTGCTTGAAGTAGTAGGCACCGAGCACGTAGTCGAAGAAGCCGCCGGTGGGCGAGGCCAGGCGGATTTCCTGCGAGTACTGCTTGTCGCGTACCGACACCCCGGCGTTGTAGGCCGCCGCCACGTTGAGGCCATCGTCGTTGCGCGGAGTGAAATCCCACCAGCGGTAGGCGCTGATCGAGGTCAGGGTGAAATCGTTGGGCAGGGTCCAGTTGGCCTCCACCGAGGTGCCGCCCTGGAACACCTTCACCATCTGGTCGGCGTCGAAATTGACCTTGCGGTCCTTGCCCGACACCAGGGTCGCCCCGGCCTGGGCGGCCAGGCTCTCGTAGCGGTTCACGCCATTGATGGTCGGGCCGGTGCTGTAGAGGCTGAGGATGCCGTTGTCGGAGCTTTCTTCGTTGTACTCGCCGATCCAGCGCACATTGAAGGTTTCGCTGGGTTTGAACAGCAATTGGGTACGGAAACCCTGGCGCTTGCCGCCGTTGAGGTCGTGGCCGTTGTAGACGTTCTTCACGTAGCCGTCGTCCTCGGTGTGATAGGCGCTGATGCGCCCGGCGAGGGTGTCGGTGAGCGGCCCGGAGAAGCTGCCCTGGGTCTGCCAGTAGCCATCTTCGCCCAGCGACGACTGCACGCTGCCCTCCTGATGGAAGGTCGGCTTGCGCGTGGTGATGTTCAACACCCCGGCGGTGGTGTTCTTGCCGAACAGCGTGCCTTGTGGGCCACGCAGCACCTCCAGCTGCTCGACGTCGAGCAGGTCGAACACCGCCATGCCCGGGCGGCCCAGGTAGACGTTGTCCAGATACACACCGACGCTGCCTTCCAGGCCATCGCTGGCTGGATTGTTACCCAGCCCGCGAATGGAAATGCTCGACTGGCGGGCATGCACGTAGGACACGTTGGTGCTCGGCACCAGTTGCTGCAGGTCCTGCACCCGGTAGATGCGCTGGGTTTCCAGGGTTTCGCTGCCGAGCACGCTGATCGGGGTAGGCACGCTCTGGGCGGTTTCCTCCCGGCGCCGGGCATTGACGGTGACGGTACCGAGCTTGGCTTCCTGCTCGGCGACCGGCGTGGACGGCGGCTCCTCGGCGAAGCTGCCGCTGGCGGCGGCCAGCAGCACCCCGGCCGCCAGGGGTTGCAGGGCGAACGACGACGCGCGCGCCGGCCAACGGGAAAGTCGGGACATGCAGATGCTCCTTGAGGCATGGGCCCAGGCGAGCATTTCCGTTGGCGGAACCGAATCGCGGTCAGGCGGGCTTATATTCTTTTAAGAGATATAAATATTTGTAATTCATATTTTGTGGAATAAGTGACTCCCTTTATAAGATTCCCAACCCTTCCCAGCAAATGCATTCCACCGAAAGTTTCCATGTAGAAAATGCATATCGACCTGCGCCAGCTCCGCCATTTCATCGCCCTTGTCGAACATCGCAGCTTCGTCGGCGCGGCAGCGGCGGTGAACCTCTCGCAATCGGCCTTCAGCCGCAGCATCCAGACGTTGGAGCACAACGTCGGCTGCCGCCTGGTCGACCGCGCCAGCAAGGAGTTGGCACCGACCCGCCAAGGGCTGCTGGTGCTGGAGCATTCACGACGGCTGGTGCATGGGGCACACAACCTGGTCAACGAGATCAATCAATTCAATGGCGCCACCACCGGCGTGGTGCGCTTCGGCTGCGGACCGGCGCCAGCCGGTGGGCTGGTCCCCCGGGCGGTGGCGCGCTTCGTCGCCGAATACCCGGCGGCACGCACCTGCTTCCAGGTGGACAACTGGCAGGCACTCAATCGCCGGTTGGTCGCCGAGGAGATCGAGTTCTTCGTCGCCGACACGCGCCAGTTCGAGGCGGACCCGGACTACCAGGTGCACAAGCTGACGCCGCAGCGCTGGCACTTCTGCTGCCGGGCCGGGCATCCGTTGACGACACTTCCAGACGTGCGGGCGAGGGATCTGTTCGACTATCCGCTGGCCACCACTTTCCGCCCGCCGAACATCCGCAAGATCCTCGGCGAGCTCAGTGGGCGGCAGGATTTCCTGCCCAGCGTGGAGTGCGAGCACGGTTATGCGTTGCTCAATGTCGTACTGCACTCGGACACCATCGGCATCGCCTGCAGTGCGAACCTGCGGCCCCATGAAGGGCTGGTCGCGCTGAAGCTGGTGGACCTGGCGCCGGATCAGGAAGAGGCGTTCTACACCCGCTATGGGGTGGTGAGCCGGGTGGGGTATGGGTTGTCGGCGCTGGCGCAGGGGCTGGTGAGGCAGTTGGTGGCCTGTGACGCCGAGTTGTAGCGAATAGGGGCTGCTACGCAGCCCTTTCGCCGGCAAGCCGGCTCCCACAAGAGAGCCATGATTGTTGTGGGAGCCGGCTTGCCGGCGAAAGGGCCGCAGAGCGGCCCCAGCGATCTCAGCCTTTGCGCGTGGTCCGGCTCAGTTGTCCGTCGACGCCCACCGGCACCTCGCCGGCCAAGGTCACCCGGCGCACGACACGCGGCTGGGTGCCGTAGTCATCCACTGCGTAATGCTGCGTCGCGCGGTTGTCCCAGATCGCCACGTCCCCCGCCTGCCAGCGCCAGCGCACGGTGTTCTCCAGACGTGTGACATGCCCCTGCAGCAGCGCGAACAGGTGCTGCGAGTCCGCCAGCGAATAGCCCTTGATGCGCTTGACGAAGTGCCCCAACTGCAGCGCCCGCTCGCCGCTGACCGGATGCACGCGCACCACCGGGTGCTCGGTCTCGTACACCGTCGAGGTGAACACCTTGCGGTAGCGCTCCAGCTTGTCCGGGTCGACATCCGGCTTCACGCTGGCGTAGTCGTACTCGTTGCTGTGCACCGCCCACAGTTGGTCAGCCAGTTCGCGCAGCGGCTCGGGCAGCTCCTGGTAGGCCGTGGCGGTGTTGGCCCAGACCGTGTCGCCACCCGAGGCGGGGGCCACCACGCTGCGCAGGATCGAGGCCTTGGGATAGGCGTCGACGAAGGTCACGTCGGTGTGCCACGAGTTGGCCCGCTGGCCCTCGGCGCCATCGAGCTGGAGCAGGTAGCTGGTGCCATCGACCACCGGCACCGTGGGGTGGGCGATGGGCTCGCCGAGCAACTGGGCGAAGGCCTCCTGGCCGACATCGTCCAGATGCGTCTGCCCACGGAAGAAGATCACCTTGTGCCGTACCAGCGCGGCCTGGATGGCATCGATGGTGGCCGGATCGAGGTCAGCGGACAGCTCGATGCCGCGGATCTCGGCGCCGATGCGCCCGGCAACGGGGTGGATGTCGAGTTCGAAGGTTTGCGGCGCGGTGGCCAGTGCAGCGTTGCTCATGGTCGTGCTCCTCACGGTTGTTGTCGGGTCAGCGGGCGGCCTGGACGGCCTGGTCCTGTTGCTGGGCGGCATCGATGAAACGGGGGTCGATCCAGTCGGCCACCTGGAAGCCGCGACGGATCAGGCGCTCCTTGACGGCCAGGTCCACGCCCTGTTGCAGCAGGCCGACGAAGCCGGCATCCAGGCGCGAGTCGAAGTAATCGGCGAGGTTCTCCTGGGCAAGGTCGTCGCGCAGGATCGCCTTCGGCCAGTTGGCGGTGTTCGCCACCAGGTCCACATAGGCCTCACGGTTGCGTTCATCGCGCAGCCACTTCACCGCCTGCTCCTGGGCGTTGACCACGCGCTGCACCAGATCGGGGTGCTGGCGGATGAACTCACCGGTGCCGAGCAGCACCGCCTGGGTGCTGCCGGCGCCCTTGAGGTCGCGAGAGTTGACCGGCAGCTCGACCAGCCCGCGCTCGCGCAGCGACAGCAGGCTGGACAGGCCCCAGGTGGCGTCGATCTGCTTGGCGGCCAGGGCGGCGTTGGCCGCGTTGAAGTCGAGGTTGATGACTTTCAGCTCACGTTCGGACAGCCCCTGGCTGGCCAGGGCGCTGGCGAACGACAGCTGGTTGGCGGTGCCGCGAAACACCGCCACGCGCTTGCCCTTGAGGTCCTGCAGGCTGTGGATGCCCGAGCCGGGCACCACGCCAAGGTAGCTCTTCACCCCACGCACCCCGGCCGACAGCACGCGGGTGTCGAGGCCGTTGGCCTTGCCGATGATCGCGGCGAGGTCGCCCAGGTAGGCGAAGTCCGCCTGGCCGTTGGCCAGAGCCTCGTTGACCACGGGGCCGGCGCCCTTGAAGAAGCGCCAGTCGATGCGGATGCCGTCCTTGGCGAACGCTTTCTCCAGCAGTTGCTGGTCGCGCAGCACATCCACCACGCCGCCGGCGCTGGGTTTGCTGCCGGCGCTGAGGTCGGGCACGGCGATACGGATCACGTCGGGCTGGGCGGCATGGGCAACCATCGGCACAGCGCTCAACAAGGCGGCGAGCAACGGGCTGAGCAGATGGCGGAAGGCGGTTTTCATGGCAAGGCTCCTTGGCAGGCTGCCACCGGCGATGGCCGGCGCTATGGGCCAGAAGCTAGGCAGGTCGGGTTAGAACCTACAAAGATCAAAACTTCATTTTTTAGTAACCAGAAGACATAAACCAGGTGCCATGCGGGCCTGCGGCAGGCTTGCAGGAAACGCATGGAAAATATGAGGAAAACGCAACAGGGCGGGGCTTTCGCATGCATCGGGCGCATGCTCTTATCTCTTGAATACTATTTATGTGAAATTTTTATTCCATAAATGAATAAACAAGGAACGGTTTGGGAGATGCCTCGATGAGCGAAGTCTTGAGCACAAGTCTGCGGCGCCTGTGGGGGCCGCTGCGCGGCCCTTTCGCGACGCAAGGCCGCTCCTGCCTGCCGGGGATCGTGCCGCTGGCGGTGGCGGCACTGTGGGTAGTCGCCAGCCGTGAGCACTGGATGAGCGAGCAGATCCTGCCCGCTCCCGCGCTGGTCTGGCAGAGCGCGCTGGAGTTCGGTTCCGGTGAGCTCTGGGGCCACCTGTGGATAAGCCTGCTGCGCTTGCTCTGGGGCCTGCTGGCAGGCATCAGCAGTGGCCTGCTGCTGGGTACCTGGCTGGGCGGATCACGACGGGCACGGACACTGGTGCTGCCCACCTTCGTCGCCCTGGCGCAGATCCCGACCCTGGCCTGGATTCCACTGTTCATGCTGTTCTTCGGCATCGGCGAGCTGCTCAAGCTGGTGGTGCTGGTCAAAGCCGTGGTGGTACCGGTCACGCTGCATACCCTGGTCGGCGTGCGCGACGCCCAGCCCAAGCTGCGCGAAGCCGCCGCCGCCCTGCGCCTGCCGCCTCACCTGCTGTTCCTGCGCCTGCTGCTGCCTGCCGCGCTGCCGGCATTTCTCGCGGGTGTGCGCCTGGCACTGGCCACCGGCTGGACCTCGTTGCTGGCGGTGGAGCTGCTGGCCTCAAGCGAAGGCATCGGCTACCTGATGGTCTGGGGGCGACAGCTGTTCATGCTCGACCTGGTGTTTCTCTGCATCCTGCTGATCGGTCTGGTCGGCGCACTGATGGACCGTGGCTTCTCGCGCCTGGAACGCAGCCTGCTGTACTGGCCGCAGCCGCCCACCGGCGAGCAGGCACGCGGCGACATCCCGCGCGGCTGGCAGAGCCTGCTGCTACCGGCCGCGCTGCTGGTGCTGTGGCAGGCGGCCAACAGCTTTGGCTGGGTCGATGCCAACATCCTCACCTCACCGCTGGACGTGCTGCGCAGCCTGTATGCCGGCCTGCTGGACGGCTCACTGCCCGAGGCCCTGCGCCTGAGCCTGCAGCGCACCTTGGCCGGACTGCTGCTCGGCGGTGGCGCAGGCTTCGCACTGGGCCTGCTGCTGGGCCTGTCGCACCACTCCGAGCGCCTGCTCGGCCCGAGCCTGTCGGCGCTGCGCCAGGTGGCGCTGTTCGCCTGGGTGCCGCTGCTCACCGCCTGGTTCGGCCTGGGCGAGGGCGCCAAGCTGGTGTTCGTCGCGCTGGCGGCGTTCTTCCCGCTGCTGATCGCCACCCAGCGGGGCATCGCCAGCCTGTCGCCACAACTGGGCGAAGCGGCGCAGGCGCTGCGCCTGGACCTGCCGCATCGCCTGCGCCTGCTGGTGCTGCCCGGCGCCGCCCCGGCGATCTTCGCCGGCCTGCGCCTGTCGTTGATCTACGCCTGGCTCGGCACCATCGGCGCCGAATACTTCATGCCTTCGGACGGCGGCATCGCCAGCCTGATGATCGGCGCCCAGCAGTTGTTCCGCATGGACCAGGTGATGGCCGCCATGGTCCTGATCGGCCTGGTCGGCGCCCTGCTCGGCCACCTCGGCCAACGCCTCGAATCGCGCGCCACGCGCTGGAGATCCGCATGAACGCCTTCATCACCCCGGCCCTGCACGCGGCCAATCAACCCGATGCCACGCCCGCCCTGGTCAGCTTCGAGCAGGTCGGCAAGACCTTCAGCGTCGATGGCCAGCCATTCGAGGCGATCCGTCATTTCGACCTGTCGATCAACGAGGGCGAATTCATCGCCATCGTCGGCGCCTCTGGCTGCGGCAAGTCCACCCTGTTGCGCCTGCTGGTCGGCCTGGATACCGACTACAGCGGCACCATCCGGGTCGACGGCCAGCCGGTCGGCGGCATCGGCGGCGAGCGCGGCATCGTGTTCCAGGAGCCTCGCCTGTTCCCCTGGCTGACGGTGGCGCAGAACATCGGCCTGGGCTTGGTCAACGACAGGCTCACCCAGGGCGAGCGCGCCCGGCGCATACACGAATACGTGCAGTTGGTCGGGCTGGTCGGCTTCGAGTCGGCCTACCCGCACCAGCTCTCCGGCGGCATGGCACAGCGTGTGGCGATCGCCCGCGGCCTGGTGGCCAGCCCCAGGATCCTGCTGCTGGACGAGCCGTTCGGCGCCCTCGACGCCCTGACCCGCCAGCAACTGCAGGATGAGCTGCTGGCGATACGTGAACGCGCGGGGATCACCATCCTGCTGGTCACCCACGATGCCGAGGAAGCGACCTACCTGGCCGACCGGGTGGTGGTGCTGGAGCCAAGGCCAGGGCGGATCAAGGCGGTGGTGGAGGTCGACCTGCCGCATCCGCGCCAACGTACCGGTGTGGCGTTGCATGGATTGCGCGAAAAGGTGTTGCACCAGATCACCGGCGATGGCGGCTATCTGCAGCCGGTGGTGCGACGGGTGGAGGGACTGCGGCCGGAGCTGATTGCCCTCTGAAACCGGTTGAGGCTTGCCTCGCGATGGCTTCAACCCAGCGCCCGCAGGTAATCCCAGGGGTAGATCCCGCGCTCATGCCCATCGCTGAACACCAGCTGCAGCCCATACCCCTGCGTCTCGATCCGCGTCACCCGCACATCGTCACGCAGCGGTGAAACAGCGCCCTTCAAACGTGCCGCCCGACACTGCGAACACGGACAGGCGCCGCGCAATCGAGCATGGCTGAGGACCTGCAGCGTCCCCGCCCACTGCACCTGCAACTCGCCCTGCGCGGGTCGATTGTTCAGTGCCTGGGGCGTTTCCATCACGCCGCCTCCTGCAACTGCGCCAGGGCGATACGCACCGCCTTGCGTACTTCCGGGTCACTGTCGGCTGCGGCCGCCTGCAGCGCCGGTAGAGCCCGAGCCTCGCCCAGCTCCCCCAACGCCAGCGCGGCTTCCTTGCGCAGGTTGGCGATGCCATGCCCAAGCAGATCCGCCAAGCCCTCGAGGGCAGGAGCATGACGCAAACGGCCCAACGCGCGCGCCGCGCGCAACCGCACCTGCCAGTAGCTGTCGCCCAGCGCCGCGACCAGCGCCTGGCCCGCCTCGCCATGGCCGACCTTGCCCAGCGTGGTCGCCGCTTCCTCGCGGACCTGCCACGCCTCGTCCGCCAGGGCATCGATCAGCGCGGGCAGCACCGTGGTGTCGCTGGCCAGGCCGAGGGCGCCAATGGCGGCACGACGAACCTCGGTGTCCGCCTCGCTCGCCGCGAGCCGGGCCAGTGCCGCCAGCGCCGGTTCATGCTTGAGCCAGCCGAGAATGCCCACCGCCTCGCGCCGCACGCCGGCATCGACATCCGCCAGCGCCCGCAATGCCGGCCCGGCGGCGTCCTCCAGGCGCAGCTCGCGCAGCGCCCGCAAGGCACTGGCGCGGACGAAGGCATCGGCATGCTCGACCCAGGGCAGGATCAACAGGCCAGCCTGCGGGGTCTTCAGTTCGCTCAGGCTCTGCGCGGCAGCCAGACGCACCGCCTCGGCGGGGTCGGCCAGCGCCATGCACAGGCCTTGCACCACTTCCGGTGCCTCCCAGGCCTCCAGCAGGCGCGCCGCCTCGGCACGCACTTCGGCGACAGGGTCGACCAGCAGGGCATCGGTCAGCCAGGGCAAGGCATCCGGGTCTTCCAGGTCAGCCAGTTCGATCAGGGCGATGCGGCGTACGCTGGCATCGGTATCGTTCAGACGGGGCAGCAGGATGAGGACGTCAGGGTTGTCGGTGTTTCGTTCAGTCATCGGAGAATCCACGGCGCAATTGAGTGGGGTGTTCAACGCAACAGGTAAGGGATGTCCACCTTCACCGCGCCGGTGGGGCAGTCCTTCTCGCAGGGCATGCAGTACCAGCACTCGTCGAAGGCCATGTAGGCCTTTTGCGTGGCCGGGTTGATGGCCAGCAGGTCCATCGGGCAGACCTCGACGCAGACGGTGCAACCTTTCTCGGCGATGCACTTGTCTTCATCGATGGTGACCGGGGCGCTGCTGCGAAAGAAGATTTCCTGGGGTTGGTAGGCCATTTCACGGGGTCCTTGGAGCCTTCGGGCTCTCGTTCTGGTGAGGGCTGCGCCATGCCTGTGGCAACGGCGGTGGATGGCAAGGGCCAAGTCCGCTCCCACAGAGGTTGCTGAAAATCACGATCAAGCCGCGTCGGTCTTGACCCGCAGCCGTTCGTACGCGGTCTGTTCCGCGGCATCCAGAGCGACCAGGTAGGGCTCCACCGGCTTCTTGAAACTGGTCATCTCCCCCTCCTCGCCCTTCTTCAGATGGCAATGACAGAACCACTCGTCATCGTTGCGCTCAGGGAAATCGACCCGATGGTGGTACAGCCCCCAACGACTCTCCTCGCGGAACAGCGAAGCCCGCGCCGCCATCTCGGCGCAGTCGCGGATCACCGTGACTTCCATCGCGCGCATCAGCTCATGGGGGTTGCTGGCCTTCATCTGCCCGAGGTCGCGCTCGATCTCGGCGAACCGCGCCAGGCCGATTTCCATCTTCTTCGTCACCTTTGGCGGCTGCAGGTAATCGTTGACCATGCGCCGCAGCTTGTACTCGACCTGCGCTGGCGGCAGGCCGTGCTCACGATGCAGCGGCGCGAACACCCGCTCACGCTCACGCTCGACCTGCCCGGCATCGACTTCGGCGAAATCCCGCCCGGCCACGTACTGCGCGGCGTTCACGCCGGCAAACCAGCCGTAGGTGAAGGCCCCGAGCATGTAGTTGTGCGGCACCGCGGCCATGTCGCCAGCGGCGTACAACCCTTTCACGCTGGTCTCGGCCTTCTCGTTGACCCACACCCCTGAAGCCGAATGCCCGGAGCAGAAACCGATTTCGGAGATGTGCATCTCGACCATGTGCTGGCGGTAATCGGTACCGCGCCCGGCGTGGAACTGGCCACGGCTGGGGCGCTCGTTGCCGTGCAGGATCTGCTCGATGTTCTGGATGGTCTCCTCGGCCAGGTGGTCGAGCTTGAGGAACACCGGGCCGTTGCCGCCTTCGAGTTCCTGATGGAACTCCCACATCATCTGCCCGCTCCAGTAGTCGCACTCGATGAAGCGCTCGCCCTTGCTGTTGGCGGTGTAGCCACCCAGCGGGCCGGTGACGTAGGCGCAGGCCGGGCCGTTGTAGTCCTTGATCAGCGGGTTGATCTGAAAGCACTCGAGGTTCGCCAACTCCGCTCCGGCGTGATAGGCCATGGCGTAGCCGTCGCCGGCGTTGGTCGGGTTCTCGTAGGTGCCCATCAGGTAGCCCGAGGACGGCAAGCCCAGGCGCCCGGCGGCGCCGCAGGCGAGGACCACCGCCTTGGCGCGGATCACCCGGAACTCGCCCGAACGGCAATCGAAACCAAGCACCCCGGCCGCCGCGCCATCGCCATCGAGCAGCACGCGGGTGCAGACCATGCGGTTGCTGATCTCGACCCGAGCGCGCTTGAGCTGGCGGTACAGCACCTTCTTGATGTCGTGGCCTTCGGGCATCGGCAGCACGTAGGCGCCCATGTGGTGGACCTTCTTCACCGCGTAGTCGCCGGTCTCGTCCTTCTCGAACTTCACGCCCCAGCGGTCGAGCTGCTCGAGGGTCTCGAAACTCCGGGTGGCGTAGGCGTGCACCGTGGCCTGGTTGACGATGCCGTCGTTGGCGACGGTGATTTCCTTGGTGTATTGCTCGGCGGTGGCGTGGCCGGGAATGATGACGTTGTTCAGGCCGTCCATGCCCATGCTGATGGCACCGCTGCGCTTGACGTTGGCCTTGTCCAGCAACAGCACGCGCAGGTGTTTGTCCTGCTCCTTGGCCTTGATCGCCGCCATGGGCCCGGCGGTGCCGCCACCGATCACCACGATGTCGTAGTCCTGGGTCTCGATAGTCATGCCTTGTCCCCCTTCTGGCGGTCGATGCGCAGGCGGTACTGGAAGGCGTCGCCGCGGTAGTAGAGGTGCTCGAAGTCCAGCGGCGTGCCGTCGGCGGTGTGGGTGAGGCGTTCGATGCGCATGATCGGCGAGCCCTCCTGCACATCCAGCGCCTGGGTCAGGTCGCTGTCGGCGAGTACCGCATCGATGGCAAGGTCTGCGTGGCCAAGGGCTATGCCGCAGTCGTTCTCCAGCAGCACGAAGATGTCGCGGGTGACCAGATCGGCGTTCTCCAGCCGCTCGCCGACGCTCTTCGCCAGCCAGGTGATTTCCAGCGACACCGGCTCGCGGTTGATCAGGCGCACGCGGCGGATCTCGGTGACCTCGCTGCCCTCGGCAACCTGCAGGCGCGCCGCGACCAGGGCGTTGGCAGGCACATGGCGGAAGCTGCGCAGGCGGTTGAGCACCTCGTAACCCATCTGCGTCATCGATTCGCCCAAGCCCTGCAGGGTGCTGACGTTCTGAAACGCCTTGGGCTTGGCGACGAAGGTGCCCTTGCCGTGAATCTTGAAGATCAGCCCTTCCTTCTGCAGGTCGCCCAGCGCCTGGCGCACGGTGATGCGGCTGACGTCGAAGGCCTTGCCCAGTTCGTTTTCCGAGGGCATGCGGCTGTGTGGTGGATAGGTACCGTCGAGAATGCGCTCGCGCAGCAGTTCCTTGAGCTGGGTGTAGAGCGGTACGGGGGAGAGGGGAAGCAGTTCGGCCATGATTGTCTTCGCTGTCGGCTGACTTGTTATAACAAGTTGTGACCAGACAATATCTGGCATGACCCAACACTGGGAAATATCGATATGGCATATGAATAGAGACTTTTATCCGCTGTTCCAACCCATTCGCGGGCAAGCCCGCCGCCACAGCGAGCACATGCCCCTGTGGGAGCGGGCTTGTCCGCGAACGCAACAACACCGTCCTCTCAGGGAAAAACAGCCTCATATCAAGGCGATGGACGTCATCGAAACAGATGGGTATCATGCGGCCCGTTGCACTCGTAGCTCAGCTGGATAGAGTACTGCCCTCCGAAGGCAGGGGTCGTGGGTTCGAATCCCGCCGAGTGCGCCATCTTCAAAAAGCCCCAGGCCATGCCTGGGGCTTTTTCGTTTGTGCGTGAGCTCACAATGCCACCTCTCCCTCTGCGGTGGTCATTGGTGTTAGCGTGGGCATCTTCCGTTTGCGTAAACGGGTACCCACCAACACTTGCGAAGGAATGCGCACACCCATGCCATCTACCAAGCTCTGTGCCGTCTCCCTGATGCTGGCCAGCCTGGCCCTGTTCACCGCGCCAGCCCAGGCCAACCTGTCCCAACAGCAGTCCGCCGCCATCATCAAGGCCTACGACGGCAGCGACCCGACCGATTTCAGGCAGTTCCTCGGCAAGCTGGCCGGCAGCGAGCTGGCCAAGGCCGACAAGCTGGACGAAACCCTCAAGCTGTACCTGGCCGGCAAGCCACTGGGCGCCGAGCAGCAGGACGAGATCAACCGCCTGCTGGGCCTGTACACCCGGATCAAGTACGGCAAGGCCGCTACCGAAACCCTGCGCGAGCTGGTGGAGATCCCGACCTACCGCAAGGAGGGTGTACCCCAGCACGAGAACCCGGAGTTCCTCAAGATCGCCGACAAGATCAAGAGCCTCGCCGAAGGTTTCGGCCTGCAGTTTCGCAACATCGACAATCGCGTCTACGAAATCACCCTCGGCGAAGGCAAGGAAGTGATCGGCATCCATGCCCACGCCGACGTCGTCCCGGTCAATCCGGACAACTGGAAGCTCAAGGACGGCACCAAGCTCGACCCGTTCAAGGTCACCCTGGTGGGCGATCGCATGTACGGACGCGGCACCGAGGACGACAAGAACGGTATCGTCGTCGCGCTCTACGCGCTGAAAGTGGCCAAGGACGAGAAGCTGCCGCTGGCGCGTCAGTTCAAGCTGCTGGTGGACACCACCGAAGAAACTACCGGTGACGCCATCCCCTACTACTTCGAACGCAACGCCACCCCCAACTACAACCTGGCGCTGGACGGCGGCTACCCGGTAGTGATCGCCGAAAAAGGCTATGGCACGGTCATGGCCACCTTCACCCGACGTGCCGGTACCGGCAAGGGCGCCGAGGTGGTCAACCTGACCGGCGGCCTGGCCACCAACCAGATCCCCGGCAGCTCGGTGGCGACGCTGATCGGCGACAAGCCGGCCGACCTGGCAAAGGCCCTGGAGAAGGCCGGCGCCGAATACGTCAAACGCCATGGCGGTGACTTCAGCATCGACGCCAAGGTCGACGGCAAGCAGGTACTACTGACCGTGACCGGCGTGTCGGCGCATTCCTCCGAGCCCGAGTCCGGGGTCAACCCGGTGGCGCGCATGCTCGATTTCCTCAATGGCCTGGGCAACGAGGTGCCGCTCAAGCACAACCACATCACCGACGCCGCCCGCTACGCCGCCGACAACTGGGGCCTGGACTACCTGGGCAACAAGCTCGGCATCGGCTTCAAGGATGACTTCATGGGCCCACTGACCACCTCGCTGACCTACGTCGGCCTGGATGACAAGGCGCTGAAGCTGGCGGTGAACCTGCGTATTCCAAAAGGCAAGTCGCTGGAAACCCTCAAGTCCGAGATTTCCGACAAGCTCGGAGCCTGGGCGCGCAACAGCCACACCTCGGTGGCTTACAACTACACCCTCGACGAGCCGATGTACCGCAACCCGGAAGGCGAGTGGGTCAAGGCCCTGCTGGCCGTGGCCAGCGAGAATCTGGGCATGAAGCACGAGTACGGCACCTCTGCCGGTGCGACCTCGGTGCATGACCTGCCCAACGGCGTGCAGTTCGGCCTGGCCATGCCGGACGTGAAATACACCGGGCACAACGACAACGAGTTCAAGACCGTGGAGCAGTTCATGCTCGACCTGCAGATCGTCAGCGAGATGGTGGCGCGGATCGGGCAGATGCCGAAGCTCTGAGGTTTCGGTCTGGAACGAGCGTTGCGGGGGCCCGCTCCCACAACGCTCGTTCTCACGCTGGTGATGTTTGTCCCCCGCATACGATGACGTTTTTCAATCGCCTCCATGCCGTTTCCTGCATTGCCGTGCAGAGCGCCGTGCCGGATGCTTTATTTACTCCGACACCGCGCTTTTTCACCCACCGAGGCCCGTATGAAGAACGTCGAACAAATTCTCAAAGCCAAGTCCCAGCACCACACCGTCTACACCATCGGCCCGGATGACTCGGTACTGGATGCCTTGAAGCTGCTGGCGGAGAAGAACGTCGGCGCACTGCCGGTGGTGGAGCACGACCAGGTGGTAGGCATCGTCAGCGAGCGTGACTATGCCCGCAAGCTGGTGCTCAAAGGCCGTTCATCACCGTTCACCAAGGTACACGAGATCATGAGCGCCCCTGTGATTACAGTGGAGCCCAAGCAGAACCTCGAGTATTGCATGGGCCTGATGACCAACCGCCACCTCCGACACCTGCCAGTGGTGCAGGACGGCAAGCTCATGGGGCTGCTTTCGATCGGTGACTTGGTTAAAGAGATCATCGCCGAGCAAGCAAACCAAATCGTCCAACTGGAGCAGTACATCCGCGGCGAATGAGCCTCAGTGGTAGGCGCGCTCCAGCTCGTCCAGCTGATGATCGAAGCTGCGCAGGCGCGCCGACCAGGTGTACACCAGCACTTCCAGATCGCGATTGAGCACCGCGGTATTGCCGCCTTCGCGCACCGGTGCATCGCACAGGTCCAGCTGGTAACGCTCACGGGCCATGGCCGTGGCCACGCTGGACAAGTCCCGCGCATTGGCCAGCCAGTGATGATGGTGGTCGTGGACTTCCCGATCGAGCTCCCGGCACTGGCGCTTGAGGGCGTCGAGGCTCTGCTCCAGCGGCGTGCCCTTGAGTTCGCCCATCACCTCCTCGAACGTGCGCCCGGAGTGCCAGTAGCTGCCCCAGAAGTAGCGGTCGAACACGGTCTCGACCCGCCGCAAGGCGACCTTGGTGTTCCAGATGGTCAGCAACGTTCGCCCCTGGGCCACCTCACGCCGGTTCAAGTGCAGCTGTTGCCAGGCGATCCACGCCAGGCCGCACAACGCTACCGCCGCGGTCACGGCGGCGGCGGCATAGAGAAACTGCACGGCCTGGTTCATCTGGTGAGTGTGCCGGATACCGTAGAAGTAACCGGCGGTCAGGGTGCCCAGGATCGTCACGGTGCACCAGAAGCCTGGTGCGTAGGGATCTTTCATCGCCATCCCCTCTTGTTTTCCCTGAGCATAGCAACGGCCCGGTCACCCATCAGGTGCCGCTCGGCGCTTTATTTGCGAGGGCGACGCAGTGCTTCGTTGAGTTGATCGAACAACTCCGCCCAATCTGCGTCCTCCTCGATGATCTCCTTGAGGAATGTCCGCTGGGCTTCGTTCCAAAAAGGCGCATCCACCAGTTTCACATCGCCCTTGAGTGGCGAATGGCTGGTGATGAACTGGTCGATGCCCAGCGCATCGTCGGGCAGCCCCAGTTGCTTGAACAGTTCGGAAAACTTGTGGATCGGCGCTTCCATGATTCACTCCTGTAGCCGGACCGATCGTCCACGACGCCAGCCCGGTATGGGTTGCGAGTATCAGCTCAGTTCGCGCACTTCGGCGTGCGGTACCAGTTTCAAGTATTGCTCCATGCTCATGTGGATCAGGTGATCGTGGTCACCTGCCTCGAGATAGACATCACCCTGGCGGGTAAGACGGCGATCGAGCAGCATCGGGATGTCGTAGGCATCGCCCAACGCAGGAATCGCTCCGCGCTCGCAATCGCCGAACAGGCTCGGCAGGTTGCTCTCACGGGTCAGCTGCCAGGCACCGGTCATGCGCACCTCGCTCATGTCCAGGTGCCGGTTGGCCGGCAGCACGGCCATGATGTAGTTGCCATGACGGTCATCGAGCATCACCGACTTGGCGACCCGCTCGGCGGGCACGCCGGCCGTGCGCGCCGATTCCAGGCTGGTGGCCGAATGTGGATGGGAAATGATGTCGTAGTCGCAGTTGGCCTGGTCCAGGCGTTGCTGCAGGGTCTTGGCCATACGCATGTTGCACCTCCGGTTTACCCCCATCCACAAGTTTAGGCCGTGGTCGGTCAGGCACGACTAAACTTCAGGGACTGGTCCGCACGAGGTGACGACAGGTGATCGCTCACGGCTGGCGCGTACTGCTGTTGTCACTGTTGCTGGGATTCGCCCCGGCCGGCCACGCCGCGCCAGGCGCCAGCGTCTGGTTGCTGAGCGTCGACGACGCGATCGGCCCGGCCAGCGCCGACTACCTGCTACGCGGCCTGGACCAGGCACAGGCGCAAGGCGCGCAACTGGTGGTGATCCGCCTCGACACCCCCGGCGGGCTGGACAGCGCCATGCGCCAGATCATCAAGGCCATCCTCGCCAGCCCGGTGCCGGTAGCCACCTATGTCGCCCCAGGCGGCGCCCGCGCGGCCAGTGCCGGCACCTATATCCTGTATGCCAGCCATGTGGCGGCCATGGCGCCTGGAACCAACCTGGGTGCCGCCACGCCCGTGCAGATTGGCGCCCCCGGCAAAGGCGACAAAGCGCCCGCGAACAACGAAGAAGACATTCTCGCCCGCAAGCAGATCAACGACGCCGCCGCGTACATCCGCGGGCTGGCCGAGCTGCGCGGACGCAACGCCGACTGGGCGCAGAAGGCCGTGCGCGAAGCGGTCAGCCTGCCGGCCAGCGAAGCCCAGAGCCTGAAGGTGGTCGACCTGATCGCCAATGATCTGCCCGACCTGCTGCGCCAGCTCGACGGCCGCGAGCTGGTCGCCGCCGGCCAGACGCTGCAACTGCGAACCGCCGGCGCCAGCGTGACCGAGCACCTGCCGGACTGGCGCACACGGCTGCTGGCGGTGATCACCAACCCCAGCGTGGCGCTGATCCTGGTCATGATCGGCGTGTACGGCCTGCTCTTCGAGTTCATGAGCCCGGGTTCCGGTGTCGGCGGGGTGATCGGCGGCATCTGCCTGCTGCTGGCGCTGTACGCCCTGCAGCTGCTGCCGGTGAGCCATGCCGGAATAGCGCTGATCCTGCTCGGGATGGCGTTCATGATCGCCGAGGCGTTTCTACCCAGCTTCGGCGTGGTCGGCTTCGGCGGCGTGGTCGCCTTCGTGGTCGGCGCGGTGATCCTGATGGACACCGACGCTCCCGGCTTCGGCATTCCCCTGGCACTGATCGTCAGCCTCGCGGTGGCTTCGGCACTGCTGCTCGGTGGCGTGCTGGGCATGGCGGTAAAAGCGCGCAGGCGTGCCGTGGTCAGCGGCGACGCAGGGTTGGTGGGCAGCCTGGCCACAGTGACCCTGGTACGCGCGGACAACCCGTTCTGCGGCTCGGTCCAGGCCCAGGGCGAAGAATGGCAGGCGCAGTGCGCGACACCGCTGCAACCCGGCCAGCACGTGCGGGTGACCGCGCGCAACGGCGTGACGCTGGAGGTCAGCGCCACCGCGCCCACGGCGCAAGGAGAATGAACATGTTCGTGCAATTCGGTTTCGGCACCGTGCTGGTGCTGCTGGCAGTGTTGCTGCTGTCGGCGCTGCGCATCCTGCGCGAATACGAGCGCGGGGTGGTGTTTCAGCTGGGGCGTTTCTGGCAGGTCAAGGGCCCAGGGTTGATCATCCTGATCCCGGGCATCCAGCAGATGGTCCGCGTCGATCTGCGCACCGTGGTGCTCGACGTGCCGCCGCAGGACGTGATCACCCGCGACAACGTCTCGGTCAAGGTCAACGCCGTGCTGTACTTTCGCGTGCTCGACCCGCAGAAGGCGATCATCCAGGTCGAGGACTTTCTCGCGGCCACCAGCCAGCTGGCCCAGACCACCCTGCGCGCCGTGCTGGGCAAGCACGAACTGGACGAGCTGCTGGCCGAGCGCGAGCAGTTGAACTCGGACATCCGTGAAGTGCTGGACGCGCAGACCGATGCCTGGGGTATCAAGGTGGCCAATGTCGAGATCAAGCATGTCGACCTCAACGAATCGATGGTCCGCGCCATCGCCCGCCAGGCCGAAGCCGAGCGCGAGCGGCGGGCCAAGGTGATCCATGCCGAAGGCGAGCTGCAGGCGTCGGAGAAGCTGATGCAGGCAGCGCAGATGCTGGGCAAGGAGCCCGGGGCGATGCAACTGCGCTACATGCAGACGCTGGGGTCGATTGCCGGGGACAAGAGCTCGACCATTGTGTTTCCGCTGCCGATGGACTTGCTCAAGGGGCTGGTGGACAAGCAGAGGTAGCGCAGCCGCGCTCCATGGGAGCGGCGGTGCGCCGATGCGACTTGCCCGCGAACGGCCTGGCGCGATCGATCAGATCGGCGCCCGACGCAAGGTGGCGAGGAACGTCGCCGCACCGATGAACAACCCGGCGAAGGTGCGGTTCAGGCGCTTCTGCTGCTTCGGCGTGCGCAGCAGGCGCAACACCCGCGAGGCCAGCCCGGTGTAGCCCGCCATCACCAGCATGTCGACGCTGATCATGGTCACGGTGATGGCCACGTACTGCGGCAGCAGCGCTTCATGCGGGTTGATGAACTGCGGCAGCACCGCCAGCATGAACACCAGCGCCTTGGGGTTGCTGACATTGACCAGGAAGCCACGGAACACCAGGCTCAGCGGCTTGCCGATCGGCCGCACGCCGGACTCGTCGCTCATGTCCATCGGCAACGCGCGCCATTGCTTGTAGGCGAGGTAGACCAGGTAGGCGACACCGAACCACTTGATGACCTGAAAGGCGGTGGCCGACGCGGCGAGGATGGCGCCGACACCGGCGGCGATGATGGCGATCTGTACGATCAGACCCAATTGCAGGCCCAGGGCATTCCAGTAACCACGCCAGAAACCGTACTGCAGCCCGCTGGACATCGAGGCAATGGCCCCGGCACCCGGCGACAGGCTGATCACCCAGCACGCGGCAAAGAAGGCCAACCACGTTTCCATCGACATCGCACACCTCGCTCGAACGTTTGTTGCAAAACGTTAAGCTACGGTCTTGGCGAAAAAATAACCAGCGGTTTTTGCGCTTGCAACGAGCGCGGGCATGCCTCGCGACTGCGCCGAGCAGCGCCCTATCAGTCGCTCTCGACAGGCGCCTCTTGCAGTGCCACCGAAGCCTCGGCCCCGCGCCAACGGCGCACGGCTTTCTGGAAGAACTGGCTGTTCGGCACCTGCACCAGCGCCCCACCCGCCTCCGGCGTTTCCATCAGCGTGGTGTACAGCAGGTTGATGGCGATCACCCGGCCCTTCACGCCCGGCTTGTCGAGGGTGTCGACCAGCTCGACCACATCGCCGATGCGAAACGGCCCGACGGTGAAGATCAGCACTGCGCACAGCAGGTTGGACAACACGCTCCAGATGGCGAAGAACGCCACCGCCGCGACCGCGACGAAGCCCGACAGCGCCGTCCACAGCACCGTGGCCGACACGCCCAGGCGCTCCAGCACGAACAGCAACGCGCTGCCCATGATCAGCCAGCGCAAGGCCCCGCGCACCGGCACCATCAGCTCATGCGGCAGCGGGTAGCGCTCGCCCAGGCTCTTCAGGCACCGGGCGATCATGCGCTGCAGCACGAATGCGGCGATGAGGATCAGCAGGATCTGCAGCCCCAGCCAGAACGCGTCCATCCACTGTCCCGGCAGCAGCGAGCGCAACGCCTCCATCAGCTCAACGCCTCGAGCTCGGCCTGCATGCTTTCGAGGGTTTCCAAAGCTTCCATCCAGGCCTCTTCAAGCTCGCCTTCGCGCTGCTTGAGCTTGGTCTGGCGGGCCAGCAGATCACGCAGCTCGTCCTTGCGCGACGCCTCGTACAGGCTGCTGTCACCCAGGGCGGTCTCGATCTCGGCCAGTTCCTTGTGCACCTGGTTGAGTTCGGCCTCCAGCTTGTCGGCCGCCTTCTTGTGCGGCGCCAACTGCTGGCGCAGCGCCGCCGCGGCCTGGCGCTGGGCCTTCTTGTCGGTCTTGTCCGGGTTGCCAGGCGTACTGCTGGCAGGCGCGTTGCGCTGGCGGAACTCGACCAGCCAACGACTGTAGTCGTCCAGGTCGCCGTCGAACGTGTCGACCTTGCCGTCGGCCACCAGCAGGAAATCGTTGGTGGTGCTCTTGAGCAGGTGACGGTCGTGGGAGACCACCACCACGGCACCGGCGAACTCCTGCAGGGCCATGGTCAGGGCCAGGCGCATCTCCAGGTCGAGATGGTTGGTCGGTTCGTCGAGCAGCAGCAGGTTCGGCCGTTCCCAAGCGATCAGCGCCAAGGCCAGGCGGGCCTTCTCGCCACCGGAGAAATTGACCACCGGTTCATCCACTCGATCGCCATGGAAATCGAAGCCACCGAGGAAGTCACGCAAGGTCTGCTCGCGCTCGGCCGGGGCGATGCGTTGCAGGTGCAGCAACGGGCTGGCCTTGTCGTCCAGCGAATCGAGCTGGTGCTGCGCGAAGTAGCCAACAGCGAGGTTCTCACCGCGCATCAGCCGCCCGGACAACGGTTGCAGCTCACCAGCGAGGTTCTTGATCAGGGTCGACTTGCCCGCGCCGTTGGGGCCGAGCAGGCCGATGCGCGCGCCAGGCACCAGCTGCAGCTTGACCTTCTCGAGCACGGCCTTGTCGCCATAGCCCAGGCGGCCTTCGGACAGGTCGAGCAGCGGGCTGGAGATCTTCTCCGACTCGCGGAAGACGAAGTCGAACGGCGAATCGACATGGGCCGCCGACAGCTCCTCCATGCGCTCCAGGGCCTTGATCCGGCTCTGCGCCTGGCGGGCCTTGGTGGCCTGCGCCTTGAAGCGGGCGATGTACTTTTCCATGTGGGCGCGCTGCGCCTGCTGCTTCTCGTAGGCCTGCTGCTGTTGCGCCAGGCGCTCGGCACGGGTGCGCTCGAAGGCGCTGTAGCCGCCCTTGTAGAGATTGAGCTTGCGCTGCTCGACATGCAGCACATGGTCGACCACGGCATCGAGGAAGTCACGGTCGTGAGAGATCAGCAGCAGCGTGCCCGGGTAGCCCTTGAGCCACTCTTCCAGCCAGAGGATGGCGTCGAGGTCGAGGTGGTTGGTGGGTTCGTCGAGCAGCAACAGGTCGGACGGGCACATCAGTGCCTGGGCCAGGTTCAGGCGCATCCGCCAGCCACCGGAGAAGTCGCCGACCCGGCGGTCCATCTGCTCGTTGGTGAAGCCAAGGCCCGCCAGCAGCTTGCGCGCGCGCGCATCGGCGGTGTAGCCATCGGCGCTGTCCAGCTCGCTGTGCAGGCGCGCCAGGGCGGTGCCGTCGTGGGCCTGCTCGGCGGCGGCAAGCTCGGCCTGGACCTTGCGCAGGCGGGCGTCACCGTCGAGCACGTAGTCCACGGCGAGGCGGTCGAGGGTGTCGACTTCCTGGCGCATGTGGGCGATGCGCCAGTCGCCGGGCAGCTGGCAGTCGCCGGCATCGGGCGACAGCTCACCGCGCAGCAAGGCGAACAGGCTGGATTTGCCGGCGCCGTTGGCACCGATCAGGCCGGCCTTGTGACCGGCGTGCAGGGTCATCTCGGCGCCTTCTAGCAGGCGCTGCGGACCACGCTGTAAAGTGAGGTTCGATAGTCTGATCATGATGGTCGCGGAGTCTACCAGCTTCCCCGATCACTGGCGCGAGCGAAACCATGCACACTGACCTGTGGAATCATGCCCTGGCCCTGTACGCCCGGCCGGGGGTCGAAGCGGCCTGCCTGGCGCTTCAGGAGCGGGGCGGCGATGTCTGCCTGCTGCTCTGCGCGACCTGGCTGCAGGCGCGCGGCGTGGCCGCTGACGAGCAACGCGTCCTGGCCTTGCAGGCGCTGGCCGGGCCATGGCAGCGAGAGGTGATCGTACCCCTGAGAACGCTGCGCAAGCAGTGGCGCCAACAGGCGTCAGGGGATCGGCAGCTGAACGCGCTGCGTGAACGTGTGAAGGATCTGGAACTGCAGAGTGAGCGCACCTTGCTGGAGCGTCTGCAGAGCCTCGCCGGCGACTGGGCAAGCGGGACGAGCGAGGGTGAAGACTGGCTGGCCCGACTCGCGCCGGACCAGGCCCAGGACCACGACGCGCTGCATCTGCTGCGCGTCGCGGCACAGCGGCTTCAGGAGGCCGAGGACGGCGTCTGAGCCGGGGTGCTGGCAGGCGCGGCCGAGCTGCTTGCCGCTGGCACCGAAGTGCTGGCGGGCGATGTGGCCGGCTTGCTGTCGACAGGCTTGCTGACCGCAGCAGGTTTGGCTGCTGGCTTGGCCGGGGCTTTGGCAGCCGGTTTCGCAGCTGGCTTGGCAGCTGGCTTCGCGGCGGCGGGCTTGGCCGGGGCCTTGGCGGCAGCCGGTTTTGCGGCAGGCTTGGCGGCAGGTTTTGCAGCGGCGGTCCTGGCCGGGGTCTTGGCGGCAGCCGGTTTCACGGCAGGCTTGGCAGCAGGTCTGGCGGCAGCCGTCTTGGCCGGCGCCTTGGCAGCAGCCGGTTTCGCGGCAGGCTTGGCAGCAGGCTTCGCGGCGGCGGTCCTGGCCGGGGCCTTGGCGGCAGCCGGTTTCGCGGCGGGCTTGGCAGCAGGTCTGGCGGCAGCCGTCTTGGCCGGCGCCTTGGCAGCAGCCGGTTTCGCGGCAGGCTTGGCGGCGGGCTTCGCGGCGGCGGTCTTGGCGGTAGCCGGTTTCGCGGTGGGCCTGGCAGCCGAAGCCTTGGCCGGTGCCTTGCCGGCTGCCGGCTTGGCAGCCGCTTTCGGAGCGACAGTGCGAGCGTCCAGTGCCTTGCCCGCGGCCTCGCGCACCTTGCCGACACCTTGCGCCAGCTTCAGGCTTTCCTGGGCATCGCGCTTGAGTTGCTGGATATAAGTACGGGTCTGGGCCTGGCGATCTTTCAAGGAGTCGAGCAGGTGTTCAAGTTCACCGGCGGCTTTTTGCGCCTTGCCTTGTGCCTTGGCCTTGCCGGCCTTGGCCGCGTCCTGCAACTTCAGACGCGCGTTGTGCAGTTTTTCCTGCGCCTTGCCACGTTGTTTTTCCAACTTGGCCAGCAGTTTCTCGGCATCCGCCAGCGCTTGGGAGCAGGCATCTTCCAAATGTTCGAGCAGGCTGCCCGAAAGTTGCTGGAGCAGGTGCAACGGCGTACTTACTGGCTTCTTTTTGGCCGACATGGTTTACCTCCTGGCTGACGAGAGTGCGGCTCATACTATGCTTCTGCTGCTACCGCCGCTAGGGCATGTTGACAGTCTCGATAGCGCCGCGTTGCATGCCTGGGCAAAGTTGTTGTCTTGCAGCAGAAAACAAGTGTAGTTGCCGATTAAAGTGTTGCGGATATTTACACGTCTTACCTCAACAAGGCTGGCATACTTCGCCCTCAATGCCGCTGGAGGCGATCATGCCCCGATATCTGATGCTTGGCCTGTGCCTGGTGGCGCCACTGTCACTGGCCTCTGCCGAGACCGCTCCATCCAACGACAACGACCTGGCCTACAGCATCGGCGCCAGCCTCGGTGAACGACTGCGTACGGAGGTGCCAGACCTGCAACTGGAGGCCTTGATCGAAGGCCTGCGCCAGGCCTATCAGGGCGAGCCTCCACGCATCGCCAAATCACGCATGCAGGCCATCCTGCAAGCCCATGACGAACAGGCCAGCGCCGCCGCCGAGCAGGCCGAAGTGGACAAGCTGCTGGCCGCCGAAAAACGCTTCATGGCAGGTGAACGGGCCAAGGCCGCCGTGCACGAACTGGCCGATGGCATCCTCTACAGCGAACTGGCCAGTGGCAGCGGCGCGCAGCCCAAGGCCAGTGGCAGCGTGCAGGTACGTTACGTAGGGAGGCTGCCGGATGGCACGGTGTTCGACCAGAATCAGCAGCCTCAATGGTTCAAGCTGGATTCGGTCATCGAAGGCTGGCAGGTGGCGCTACCGAAGATGAAGGCGGGGTCGAAATGGCGGCTGGTGATTCCGTCCGCCCAAGCCTACGGTGCAGAAGGTGCGGGCGACCTGATCGCGCCCTACACCCCGCTGGTATTCGAGATCGAGCTGCTGGCCGTGGCCGACTGAATCAGGCCTGCACGGCGCCCTCTTCCTTGTGCGCGTTGTGCAGCACTTCGATCAGGCAGTCTTCCAGTTCGAAACGCTCGTGCAGGAGGCTGCCCAGCTTGCGAAGCTTCTCGGCGAAACGCTCGGTGTCATTGCACTCGCCTTTTTCGCAGTGGTCGTTGAATGCCAGGGCGATCTGGGTACTGTCATTGATACGTGGATTGATCTGCTCGGCCAACTCCAGAGCCCCTGTATCACCAAAGGCCTTGGCTTCGCTGACCAACTGCTCGCTGACTTCGAAATGCCAGGCAGACACGTAGTCGACCAGCACTGCGCAGAATTCGCGGCTCTTGTCCTTGTCGGCAAACGCCGGCCGGGCATCGCGCAAGGTGCGAAAAGCCCGAACCAGCTCCTCTCGCTCCTTGAGCCAACGATCGATCAGCTTGTGAACACCGCCCCAGCGTTCCTGGGCGTTCTGGCAACTATCGAGCATGGCGATCTCATCCCTTCTGGATAGATGCCGCTGCACTTCGCGACACAACACCGTGGCACAAAAGTGACATCAGCAGACGGCATCGAGCAGTTGTGTTTTCGATAAGCGTGCTGGGAGATTATTCCCACGCGACCTGCCCATCAAGGTACGCAGCAGACTAAGTTCATACAAGCGTTTAATCCCCTGCCACCTCACCGCTGGTCGCGCAATCCCCGGGCAATTGCCCTGGATCAACCCGTTGCGTGATTGCGGAAACGATACGCCACCAGCCAGGACAAGGGCAGCGTGGCCAGCATCAGGAACGCCAGCAGGCTCCATTCGGGCAGGGTCAGGTCGAGGAAGCTCCAGCTGATGGACACGCAGTCGGGGCTGCCCAGCAGGAACGTGTTCACGATCTCGCCCAACGGGCGCTGCAGAAGTTGGCCGACTGGCAGGTGGCAGCCATCGATCGCCATTGGGTCGCCCTGCAGCCAGACATGCCGCCCCGCCAGCAAGGCGCCCCCCACAGCCATGAGCAAGGTCAACCAGGCATAGCCGCGCTTGCCGCGGGCAGCGGGCGCATGCATGGCCGCGGCGAAGCACACCAACGCGTACAGCCCCAGCATCACGCGTTGGCTGAAACACAGCGCGCACGGCACCAGGCCGACGACGGACTCCAGGCGAAACGAAGCCACCAGCACGGCCAGCGATGCCAGGAAAGCGGGAAGGAAAAAGCTGCGCAAGCAGGCCAGCGACATGGGTATTGGATGTCCGAGAGTGGGGAAAGTGGTTTGAAACGGTAGAGGAAAGGGGCGCTTTGTATCAAGGCGCTACAGAGCGGACAAGTCGCTGATTGGCGGGGGAATCAATTTCGTCGCAGGCAGGAAAGATCTGACGCAACGGTGGGAAAGGTCTACGAGTCATGCGTCGAGGTGAGAAAAGGGGCTGTCTGGCAGCCCCTTGAGCAGTTTCAGGCCCTGACACCCTCGGGCAACGGCAAGGCCAGCAGGCGCTCATCCAGCAACCCCAGCCCCTCCTGGAACAGCTGGTTGCTACGCTCGGTCTCACCCAAGCCGGCCAACAGACGCGCCAGTTCTGCGCACGCCTCCGGGTTGCGCTCCATGCGCAGGCTGCTTTCCAGGTAGTCCCGCGCCTTGCCCCACAGGCGGTTCTGCAGGCTCAGGCGCCCCAGGGTGAGCAGCAGGCTCGGGTCTTGCGGGTGGTCCTTGAGCCAGCCCTCGGCGGTCTGCAGCTGTCGCGCCGGATCATCTGCGCGCACCAGGCCGTACAACCGCGCGAGATGGCTCTCGTAGTTTCGCTTGAGCGCGGCGCGCAACACCTGCTCGGCTTCACCCTGGGCGCCACTCTGACGCAATTGTTCGGCATAGGCCGACACCAGTTGCGGTTCCTGGCGCTGGGCCGCGGTCAGCTGTTGCCAGGCGCGCTCGAGCGCCTGGCGCGCAGCCTGCGGATCTTCGCCACGGCTCGCCGCCAGCCCGAGGTTCTGCCCCCAGGCACGTTGCTCGAGATCGGCCAGCTCGTTGGGCGGCAGCACCTTGTGCTTGCGCAGGTCGGGCAACAGTCGAATCAGCGACGGCCAGTCGCCCCGCTCCAGGTGCAGACGCTGCAGCAGGCGCAGCACCTGTGCATTGTGCGGATGGCGCTCCTGCATCGCCTGCAGGGCCTCCAGCGCACCGTCGCTTTCACCGCGATCCATTTGCAACTGTGCGTGCGCGAGGGCAATCGCCAGCTCGGCCTGTGGCTGGCGCTCCAGGGCGCGCTCGAGCAGGTTGTCGCGTTCGTCGACGCGGCCCAGCTCGTTGGCTGCGCGGGCAGCACCCAGGTAGTACAGCAGCGGCTGGCGATCAGCTTCGGCGGCCCGCTGAAGATGGCGCTGGGCACTGGCCCAGCGGCCCTCCGCCAGGTCCAGCTGGCCCTGCTCGACGGCGATGCGGGTACGCCGGCTGCGGTTGCGCCGCGACCATGGATTGACCACCCCGGAGGAAGTCAGCACCAGCCCGACCAGATAGCGCAGCAACAGGAGCAGCAGGATGACCGCCACCAGCGCCCCGAGCGCCGCCCACAGACCCGACTGATAACGGAAGCCACCATAGGCGATCAGCACGTAGCCGCTGTGCTTGGCGATGGCGATGCCCAGCGCCGCGGCGATCACGATCGCCAGGACCGCCAGCAGGTACACGCGCTTCATGGCTTGCCCCCCTCGGCGGCAGCCGGCAGGTCACGACGCTGGATGTACGCCTGCACCGCGGCCAGGCTCTCGCTCAGGTCGGGGGTGACGACCGACACTGGCTGCTCCGCCAGCTGGTTGAGGCTGTCGAGCATGGCCTTGCTCTGTGGGTTGTCCGCGTTGAAGTTGGCCAGCAGCACACTGCGGGCATCGTCCAGCGCCTGGGCATAGACCTTGGCTTCGCCGTTGAGCGCCGCCCACTGGGCCTGCTCGATGGTCAGGCTCAGGGCCAGGCGCAGCTGGTTGAGCGACTGTCCGGAAAGCAGCGGACGCACGTTGTCATCGGCGTTGAACTCGACCTGGAAATACTTGGACATCTCAGCCCACCACTGCGACCAGCGGCTGGCACCGTCGCCGTCGGCGGTGAGGGTACCCATGGCGTCGGCCTTGCTGTCGAACTCCGGCGACTGGGCGCTGAGCTGCTGGACCAGCTCGCGCTGCGCGGCCAACTTGAGGAACAGGCCGGTGCGGTCCGGCTGTTGCGTGCTGTTGAGCGTCGCCAGGCTGCGGGTCAGCTGTTCGCGGGCAGCGAAGGCGCCGGGGTCGCTCTGCTCGCGCAGGATCTCGTCGGCACCCTCGACCAGCGCCTTGGCGCTGGCGATATCCTGCAAGGCCGACAGGCGCAGGGTAGCCAGGCGCAGCAGGTGTTCGGCCTCGGCCAGGCGCCATTCCTTGCGGCTTTCGCCGAGCACGGTTTCCAGGCGCTGGCTCAGACGTTGCTGATCGCCCTGCAACTGCGCCACCAGTCGGCGGCGGTCTTCCAGCTCGCTGGCCGCCGGCAGGCTGGCCAGTTGCGCGGTGAGCTGCTGCTCGCGCTGCTGCAGTGCGTCGGCACGCTGGTTGAGGGCCTGCAGGTGCTCGCCCTGGCCTTGCTCGCTGCCTTGCAGCTGACGCACCTGCCAGACGCCCCAGCCGCCGACCGCCACCCCGGCGGCGCCCAGCAGCAGGGCCAGCAGCGCCAAACCGTTGCCGGAGCGTCGGACGGGCTTGGCGGTGGTGGATTCCGGCGTCTCGGGCGCCGATGGCTGTTCGGTGTTGGACAAGACAGTTTCGCTCACGTATCCATCCTTTGCATGGTGGCGCATCGCTCTCTAGCTTAGCGCCTTAAGAGGCAGGCGCAGCGCTTCGCTGCACGGCTGCCAGCAAGGCCGCGGCGCTGGCGCCACGGCAATCCACAATTTTTCGCACCCCGAGCGCACGGGCCTGCTCGGCCACCCGGGGGCTGGGCACGAACAGCGGCAAGCGGGAAAGCCGCGGCCAATCCGTGCCTGCCAATCGGTGCAGATGTTCAAGCCCCTGCCCACTGCTGACCACCAGGCCATTGAGGCGTTCCCCCGCGATGCGCTGAACCAGGGTACCGGCGGGATAATGCGGCAGGCAGCGGCGATACAGTTCCAGATAATCGACACTAGCACCTTGCTCGGCAAGACGCTCGGCCAGCAGTTCGCGACCTCCCAGGCCGCGAACGATGAGCACACGGGGCGCTGGTGCTGCGAGAGACTCGCGCAAGGCGGGCAGTTCGAGCAAGGCTTCGCTGTCGTCGCCAGCCGCCGGGAAGCTCACCTGCAGCCCTTGCTCCTGAAGGATTCGCGCCGTCGCCTCGCCCACGGTGAACCAGCCCCCGCGTGGCGGTGCCACGCCTGCCTGGGCGAGCTGTTCGAGCAGCAGGCGAGCGGCAGGTTTGCTCACCACGATGATCGCCTGGGCCTCGCCGACCGCCCGCAGGCGCTGCAACTGCGCCGCATCCGGCACGATCGCCTCGATTGCCAGCAACGGCAGACTGGCGCTGGCGATGCCCGCATCGGCCAGCGTCTGCGCCAGCGCCGCACAGTCCTCTTCAGGGCGAGTCAGCAGCAGGCGCCAGGGGCTCACGGGTGGCCGGCCTCGCCGTAGACTTCCTTGAGGATCGCCTCGGCGCCCTGGCCGAGCAGATCCTCAGCGACCTGCACACCCAGAGCCTCGGCACCGGCGCGCGGGGCTCGGGCTTCAGCCACCAACAACTTGTCACCGGACGGCTGACCGACCAGGCCGCGCAGCCACAACTGGTCGCCTTCGAGCACCGCGTAGCAGGCGATCGGCACCTGGCAACCGCCATTGAGACGTTTGTTCAGGGCACGCTCAGCCACCACCCGGTCGGCGGTATCGACATGATGAAGGGGGGCCAGCAAGGCGTGGATCTCACTGTCGGCGCTGCGGCATTCGATGCCCACCGCGCCCTGGCCACCGGCCGGGAGGCTGTCTTCGACGCTGATGGCGGCGGTGATGCGGTCTTCGAAACCGAGGCGGATCAGGCCGGCGGCGGCGAGGATGATCGCGTCGTACTCGCCGGCATCGAGCTTGGCCAGGCGGGTGTTGACGTTGCCGCGCAGGAAGTGGATTTTCAGGTCGGGCCGGTGCGCCAGCAACTGGGCCTGGCGACGCAGGCTGGAGGTGCCGACGATGCTGCCGGCCGGCAACGCCTCGAGGCTGGCGAAGGTGTTGGAAACGAAGGCGTCACGCGGGTCTTCGCGCTCGCAGATGCAGTACAGGCCCAGGCCTTCGGGGAAGTCCATGGGCACGTCCTTCATCGAATGCACGGCGATGTCGGCTTCGTTTTCGAGCAGGGCGGTTTCCAATTCCTTGACGAACAGGCCCTTGCCGCCGATCTTCGCCAGCGGCGCATCGAGCAGCTTGTCGCCACGGCTGACCATGGGCACCAGGCTTACCCGGATGCCGGGGTGCGCCTGTTCCAGGCGGGCTTTGACGTATTCGGCCTGCCACAGGGCCAAGGCACTTTTACGGGTGGCAATGCGGATTTCGCGAGTGGACATGAAACGCCCCGAAGCAGAGAAATGCCGCCGATGATAACAGCATCGCCTGTATCGCTTGCAGATACGGATCAATAGCTCATGCGCGGGCTGGTGTGGGAGCGGCCTTGCCGAGGCCGCTCCCACAAGGGCCGAGCAGATTCACAGGCTTTGTGCAGACAGCTTCAGAGGGCCTGCATCATCTTGCGCACCCCCGCCACATGGCGGCGGCTGACGGTCAGGGCATCGCCTTCCAGGCCTTTGAGATAGAGCTGGAAATGCCCCAGCGGCGTGCGCTGCAGGCGCTCGATGCGCTCACGAGCAACCAGTGCGTTGCGGTGGATGCGCACGAAGCGCTCGCCAAACTCGTCCTCCAAGGCCTTGAGCGGTTCATCGAGCAGCACCTCGCCCGCCTCATGGCGCAGGGTGACGTACTTGTGGTCGGCGATGAAATAGATGACCTGCGGAATGGGGATCAACTCGATGCCTTTGCGGGTGCGGGCGCTGATATGGCTACGCGGGCCGCCACCGGTGTCGGCGCCGGGACGGGTCAGCGCCGCCAGGTGGGCACGGTTGGGCTTTTCGGCCCGGCGCAGGGCGTCGCGCAGGGCCTGGGGCTGGATGGGCTTCTCGACGTGGCTCAGGGTGCTGTCCCTGAACGCTTCGCTGCCGTATTCGTCATCGCCGGTGCAGAACACCACCGCCGGCGGCGACTCGCGCTCGCACAGCCGGGCGGCGACCTGCAGGCCATCGAGGCCCGGCATGCCGATATCCAGCAACACCACGTCGGGTTTCAGGCTTTCTATCAGGGCCAGGGCCTCCTCGCCGTTGGTGGCGCTGGGCTCCAACACGGTGTAACCCTCCAGCTCGCCGAGCAGCCGGCTCAGGCGCTCGCGGGCCTGGGGTTCATCATCAACGATCAGGACATTCATAATTGCGCTGGATTCCTGAGTGAGTCTCGCACGGGTATAGCGTAGACAAGTGTGGGACGACCGAAACGCGGTCACGCTACAGACCGGTGCGAAGGCCAAAGATTCACTGGCCTGGCAGATTCACCGCCAGCCCTTTGTCCAACTGTAGACGGTCCGTGGAACACTGCCGTTCAATCGGTGAATATGCCGCACCCCTTTGTTGCCGGACGATTCTCACGACCAGCGCCCTGCGGCGGCGGGCGCAACCCTGCTATGATCGGCGCCACTTTTTCCGTTCACGCCTTCAACGAGTGAATCCATGAGCACCGACAAGACCAATCAGTCCTGGGGCGGCCGCTTCAGTGAGCCCGTCGACGCCTTCGTCGCCCGTTTCACCGCCTCGGTCGATTTCGACAAGCGCCTGTACCGCCACGACATCATGGGTTCGATCGCCCACGCCACCATGCTGGCGCAGGTCGGCGTACTCACCGAGGCCGAACGCGACGCGATCATCGATGGCCTGAAGACCATCCAGGGCGAAATCGAGGCCGGTAACTTCGATTGGCGCGTCGACCTGGAAGACGTGCACATGAACATCGAAGCCCGCCTGACCGACCGCATCGGCGTCACCGGCAAGAAGCTGCACACCGGCCGCAGCCGCAACGACCAGGTGGCCACCGACATCCGCCTGTGGCTGCGCGACGAGATCGACCTGATCCTGGGCGAGATCACCCGTCTGCAGAAGGGCCTGCTGGAGCAGGCCGAGCGTGAAGCCGAGACCATCATGCCCGGCTTCACCCACCTGCAGACCGCCCAGCCGGTGACCTTCGGCCACCACCTGCTGGCCTGGTTCGAAATGCTCAGCCGTGACTACGAGCGCCTGGTGGACTGCCGCAAGCGCGCCAACCGCATGCCTCTGGGCAGCGCCGCGCTGGCCGGCACCACCTATCCGATCGACCGCGAGCTGACCTGCAAGCTGCTGGGCTTCGAGGCCGTGGCCGGCAACTCGCTGGATGGTGTCTCGGACCGTGACTTCGCCATCGAATTCTGCGCCGCCGCCAGCATCGCGATGATGCACCTGTCGCGCTTTTCCGAAGAGCTGGTGCTGTGGACCAGCGCCCAGTTCCAGTTCATCGACCTGCCCGATCGCTTCTGCACCGGCAGCTCGATCATGCCGCAGAAGAAGAACCCGGACGTGCCGGAGCTGGTACGCGGCAAGAGCGGCCGTGTGTTCGGCGCCCTGACCGGCCTGCTGACCCTGATGAAAGGCCAGCCTCTGGCCTACAACAAGGACAACCAGGAAGACAAGGAGCCACTGTTCGACGCCGCCGACACCCTGCGCGACTCGCTGCGCGCCTTCGCCGACATGATTCCGGCGATCAAGCCCAAGCACGCGATCATGCGCGAAGCGGCCCTGCGCGGCTTCTCCACCGCCACCGACCTGGCCGACTACCTGGTGCGCCGCGGCCTGCCGTTCCGTGATTGCCACGAGATCGTCGGCCATGCGGTGAAGTACGGCGTCGACAGCGGCAAGGACCTGGCCGAGATGAGCCTGGAAGAGCTGCGCCAGTTCAGCGACCAGATCGAACAGGACGTGTTCGCCGTGCTGACCCTGGAAGGGTCGGTCAACGCCCGCAACCACATCGGCGGCACCGCGCCGGCCCAGGTGCGCGCGGCCGTTGCCCGAGGCAAGGCCCTGCTGGCTTCGCGCTAAGCAGTCAGGGGCCGCTTTGCGGCCCTTTCGCCGGCAAGCCGCCGCCCACCCCGATCGCACAGCCCTCAGCGCTTCGTTGTATCTGTGGGAGCCGGCTTGCCGGCGAAAGGGCTGCGCAGCAGCCCCGATTGCAGTCAGCGCTTGCTCTTGATCATTTCGAGGAACGCCGGCATCGCCGCGTCCTTGTCCGCCACGATCCGCGCCATGTGCGGATTCTGACCCATCAACTGCAACAGCGCCTTCGCTTGCGGGAAGTCCGTCAGGAAGTCGATGTTCAGCACCTTCTTGCCCACCGCACAAGCCAGGTCGACCGAGAAGCAGAACATCAGGTCGGCGATGGTCAGTCGCTCACCGGCCACATAAGGCTCAAAGCGCCCATTGCGCTTGAGGGTGGCAAAACCCGCCAGCAACTCGGCCCGGGCACGTTCCTTGATCAGCGGCTCCACCGCAGCGCCGAAGAACGCCTCGGCGTAGCAGGTACGCGCCGGCAGCTCTATGTACAGTTCGATCTCCCTGAGCAATTCGCGCACTTTCGCCTGGCCGAACGCATCAGCCGGCAACAGCGGCGTGCCAGGTTGGGTCTGCTCGATGTAGTCGAGGATCACACCGGTCTCGCTGATGAAGCCGTGCTCGGTCTCCAGCGCCGGCACCTTGCCACGCGGGCTTTTGGCCAGGGCCTCGGGTGCCTGGCCACCAAAGAACGGCACCTCCTCGAAAGGCACGCCTTTCTCCAGCAGGGCCAGCTTGACCATGTTGTAGTAGTTGCTGACCGCGAATCCGTGAAGCTTGAGCATTGAGGCAGCCTCCAAGGCCGTATGGGGTTGGCCCGGCTTTTATAGCCCCCCTGCCCGCCCTTGGCCAGTGCCATGGCCGGCGCTGATGGCCAGGCATTGCCAACGCAGGCGTGGCACACTGTGCGCCTCACCACAGGAGTACCGCCATGAGCGAGCACGACGATATCGACAGCAACGATGAAGAAGCCTTCACCGAGGCCACTCTCACCCAGGCCATCGAAAACCAGATCGAAAGCGGTGAACCCGCCGCGGCCAAGGCCACCTTCAACAAGCTGACCCTGGTCGGCTACGAGCGCGAAGACATCCTCAACCTCATGGCCCACGTGCTGACCATCGAGATCGACGCCATGCTCGACGCCGACCGCCCGTTCGACACCGAATGGTACGAAAACGCCCTGCGCGCTCTGCCGGAACTACCGCCTGAGGCGGATCAAGGCGACATCGAATAAGCCCGTCTACACTCCTGACTTCCATCCTCGTCTCGAAGTCAGGAGTTGCCCATGTCCTTCACCCCCGAACTGATCGCCGAACTGGAAGTGCTTGCACTGTTCAACCTGGACAGTCATCAGGAAGGCATCAAGGTTGGCAGCAGCGCCTCCCCCGCCCTGATCGCCGCTGCCAAGCGCCTGTATGAGAAAGAGCTCACCGACCAGCCTGATGGTGGCTACCTCACCAGCCTGGGCAACGATGCCGCCGAAAGCGTCCAGTTACTCCTGACCATCCTCAAGACGCCACAACCGGCCTGAGTTCGCCAAGCCCGCCCCTCGCGAACCTGTGGGAGCGGGCTTTCCTCGCGATGGTAGCCGCAAGGACGCTTGAAATCTGACGTCAAAAAGTCATCAACCCCTTATCCGACCGCGCCACTCAGGCTAAACTCGCCAGTGCTCCCCCGGCCTGCCTGAGTGCGCAATGAATCACCCCCATGAAATCCGCCCCGATCTTGACCAAGGCATCGACCGCAAGGAGCTGTCCACGCTGCGCGCGCGCTTCCTGAAGATCAACCAGGGGCGTCTGGCACGGGCGATGGAGGGGCTGTCCACACGCCAGCAACAGGTCCTCAAGCTGCTGCCGCTGTTCTTCCACGTCAATCATCCGCTGCTGCCGGGCTATGTCTCCGGCATCACCCCCGCCGGCGTGTCGGGGTTCGAGCCCGACGGCGAACTGCTCGCCGAAGCCCAGCGCCTGACGCGCTCGTTCACCTACAAGGCGCGCCACGGGAATCCACCGCAACCGATCCACGGCCTGTTCCTGATGGGCAGCCTGGGTACCCTGGCCCAGGCCGAACAGAGCGACATGGACCTGTGGGTGTGCCATGCCCCCGACCTGGATGAACTGGCGCTGAACGAACTACGCCGCAAATGCCAGCTGCTCGAAAGCTGGGCCGCCAGCCAGGGCGCCGAGGCGCATGTGTTCCTGATCGAGCCCCAGGGCTTTGTCCAGGGCGAACGTGACAGCCAGCTCAGCTCCGATGATTGCGGCACCACCCAGCACTACCTGCTGCTCGACGAGTTCTACCGCACCGCGATCTGGCTGGCCGGGCGCACACCGCTGTGGTGGCTGGTGCCGGTCTACCAGGAACACAACTACCGCGACTACACCCAGACCCTGCTGTCCAAGCGCTTCATCCGCGACCAGGACGATCTCGACCTTGGCCACCTGGCGCACATTCCCTCAGGGGAATTCGTTGGCGCCGGGCTCTGGCAGCTGTTCAAGGGCATCGACTCGCCTTACAAGTCGCTGCTCAAGCTGCTGCTCACCGAGGCCTACGCCAGCGAGCACCCGGACGTGCGCTGCCTGAGCCTGGACTACAAGCAGGCCGTGTTCGCCAACCAGCTGGACCTGGACGAGCTCGACCCTTACGTGATGGTCTACCGGCGCATCGAACGCTACCTGCTGCAGCGCGGTGAGCCGGCGCGCCTGGAGCTGGCACGGCGCAGCCTGTACCTGAAGGTGAACAAGAAGCTCGGCGACCTGGGCCGCTCCCGCAGCGGCGACTGGCAGCGCCAGCTGCTGGCGCGCCTGACCGAAGAGTGGGGCTGGGACGAGCGCCAGCTGGCCCTGCTCGACAGCCGCAGCCAGTGGAAGGTGCGCCAGGTCGCGGTCGAGCGTCGCGAGCTGGTGGCCGAGCTGAACCACAGCTACCGCTTCCTGACTCAGTTCGCCCGCCTGCAGAACGCCAGCAGCCGCGCCGACCAACGCGACCTCAACGTGCTGGGTCGCCGCCTGTATGCCGCCTTCGAGCGCCGCGCCGGCAAGATCGAGGTGATCAACCCGGGCATCGCCCCGGACCTGGCGGAAGATACCCTCACCCTGGTGCAATCGCCCAACCGCAAAGAGCCGGGCACGCACCATTGGGGCCTGTACAACGGCAACCTGGGGGTGCACGAGTGGGAGCACTTCAGCCCGATCAAACGTTGCCGGGAATTGCTCGAGCTGCTTACCTGGGCCCACCGCAATGGCGTGATCGACAGCAGCACGCGACTGGCCCTGCACCCGGGCGCCAGCGACCTGAGCGAGTTCGAACTGTTCAACCTGATCGGCAGCCTGCAACAGAGCATTGCGCTGCCGCTGGAAACGGTCAGCGAGGTGCGCCTGCTGCAACCGAGCGTGGCCGACGAGATCCTGTTGCTGGTCAACGTAGGTGTCGACCCGCTGCGCCATCACCGCGACCTGAACATCCTGATGACCACCGAGCGCACCGACTCGCTCAGCTACGCCGGGGTGCGCGAGAACCTGGTGCTGACCCTCGATCAGATAACCCTCAACAGCTGGAACGAAGTGCTGGTGCATCGCTACGACGGCGAACACGCGCTGGTGCGTTGCCTGCGCGACTTTCTCAATGGTCTCGGCCAACGCAACCAGCGCCCGCGGGTCCGGGTGCGCTGCTTCTGCCACAACCGCGCCCAGGCCATTGGCCAACGGGTCGAGGAAATCTTCGACACCGCGCGACTGCTGCTAGACCAGGGCCTGAACCACCGCTACCTGCTGCAGGTGGCGCAACACACCCACGTGCTCGACCTGCAGCCCGGGCAGGTCACCCTGGCCAGTCTCGATGACCACGGCGCCGTGCTGGATACACTCGGCGAGGAGCGCAGCAGCTACAGCCCGCTGCATCTGGATGCCCATGCCCTGCAGGATCACGACCTGCCCCTGGTGCTCGCCCAGGGCCAGCCCCGCTGCATCCAGGTGTTCTACCGCCTGTTCGAGGGTTGGGCCGACCTCTATGTGCTCGACGAGCACAACGCCCTCTGGCAGCAGCGCCTGCCGCTACAGGACGAACCGCACCTGTTGCTGCCGCTGCAGCGTTTCCTGCAATCGATGGTGATGCGCCGCGACGCGCAACTGCCCCTGGACAGCCTGCAACAGGCAGCGCTGGACATCCTCTACTACCAGTTGCTGCCATCGGGCATCGGCAAGGCGCGCCACCTGGAGCGGAGGCCCGCCCCCGAGGACAGCCGCAACCAGGCCTACTACGAAGTGCAGGCGATCCTCCAGGCCGGCTCGGGCGACGAGGTGCATGTCACCCTCTATTGCAACCAGCAGGAATTCTCCGAACTGGAGCATGGCGACCAGCTGTACACCGTGGTCGCCCGACAGATCCTGCGCCAGCGCCGTGGCAGCGGCAGTTACCGCTGCTACATCACCGACCTCGACCTGTCCGAGCTGCTGGAGGACGAGCAGGGGTCCACCAGCCTCTACCTGCGCTACAAACGCGAGCTGGAGCAGGCGCTCAACGAGGGACTGGAACAGCTGCAGGCGCGGCTGGAGCCCTGACACTCAGAAAGCACGACGCCCCGACCGCCTCAGAGATCGAAGTCGCCCGCCGCCTCCGGCTGGTACTCGACCGCCAGCAGCTCGAGCTTGAGGGTCTTGCCGCCGGGCGCCGGCCAGTCGATCTGGTCGCCCACCGACAGGCCAAGCAGCGCACAGCCGATCGGCGCGAGGATCGAGACATTGCCTTCCGGCCCGGCATCCTTGGGGTACACCAGGGTCAGGTGGTAGTCCTTGCCACTGGCGCTCTCGCGGCAATGCACGCGGGAGTTCATGGTCACCACGCCAGCCGGTACTTCCTCATGACCGACCACCTGCTCGGCGCGGTCCAGCTCGTCCTGCAAGGCGAGCACACCCGGGGTGCTTTCGTCGAGGCTGTCGATCAGCCGCTCGAGACGCTGTACGTCCAATCGGGTGAGGATGAGGGTAGGCTTGGTGCTCATGATCCAGTCAGACTCCTTTGAACAGGCGATTTTCTACAGGCAGATAAAGCAAAACCCCGCCCAAGGGCGGGGTTTGCGCAATGCTGTGGCGTCATCGACGCGAAACCTGACACTACCACAGCGGGGCAAATACTCAAGCCCACACCGTCGATGTGGCTATGCCGACATGCGCGCTTTCAGGGCCAGGGCCTCGCGACAGATCTGCCGCCGCCGCTGGTCATCGGCCGAGCGCCACTCGCGAATATGCTCGACATGGCGATGGCAGCCGGTGCAGACCTTGCGCTCATCCAGCCGACATACGCTGATACAAGGTGACGGCACCGCCGGGCTCACATTGCTGTAGAGCGGCTTGGGTGGGCGAGGCTGGTCGCTCATCTCAGATCTCGTCGAAGTCCAGCTTCTCGCCGGCCCGCTCCCAGACGATGCGCTCGAGCATCTCGCCCAGCAGCTCTTCGCTTTTCTCGCACACCCACTTGCCGCTCTCTTCGTCGTAGTCGAAGTGGAAACCACCGGAGCGGTCGGCCAGCCACAGCTGACGCAGCGGCTCCTGGCGGCTGAAGATCAGCTGGCTGCCGTTGTCGAACTTGACGGTCAGCACACCGGCGGAGTTCTCCATGTCCAGATCCAGGCCGCTTTCGTCGAACAGGTCTTCCAGGGCCTGTTGGGTCGCGTCGACCAGATCGTGGAAACGCGCTTCACTCAAACTCATTGCAGGGACCTCGAAAAATGACTGCGTTACAGGCAAGGCGGGCAAGATACGGGCGCTGACCGCCGAATGCAAAGACTAGCGGATGCCGACGCGCGCCCTGTCGCGGGCAAACCCGCAGCCATCCAGGCCGACACGGGCAGCACAAGGATAGCCCGCCCGGCGGGCCGGCCCTTGCATAGGCAATCAGGTAGCCGCTGGGTATACTCGGCCGCAATACTGCATATTTCCAAGGATTTCACCCATGAAACGCCTGATTTCCTCCCTCGCGGCGCTGGTCGCGGTTGCCTGCCTCGTTTCCGCCTGTGGCCAGAAAGGCCCCCTGTACCTGCCGGAAGACGGCAAGGACGGCAAAGGCCCGCGCAAGTCGCACCAGCACCAGCCGGCCAAGCCCGTCCAGCAGCAACAGGAGCTTGAGCAGCAAGCGCAGCCCGAGCCGTCGCCCGAGCAGTAAGGAAATCCAATGGATGCTTTCAACTACCGCGGCGGCGAGCTGTTCGCGGAGGGTGTTGCCCTGTCGGCCATCGCCGAACGCTTCGGTACCCCGACATACGTGTACTCGCGCGCCCATATCGAGGCCCAGTACCGTAGCTACACCGATGCCCTGCAAGGGGTCGAGCACCTGGTGTGCTTCGCGGTCAAGGCCAACTCCAACCTCGGCGTGCTGAACCTGCTGGCCCGCCTGGGCGCCGGCTTCGACATCGTTTCCGGTGGCGAGCTGGAGCGTGTGCTGGCCGCCGGTGGCCGCGCCGATCGCGTGGTGTTCTCGGGCGTGGGCAAGACCCGTGAAGACATGCGCCGCGCCCTGGAGGTCGGCGTGCATTGCTTCAACGTCGAATCCACCGACGAACTCGAGCGCCTGCAGGTCGTGGCCGCCGAGATGGGCAAGGTCGCGCCGGTCTCGCTGCGCGTGAACCCGGACGTCGATGCCGGCACCCACCCTTACATTTCCACCGGCCTCAAAGAAAACAAGTTCGGCATCGCCATCGCCGACGCCGAAGCCATCTACGTGCGCGCCGCGCAGTTGCCGAACCTGGACGTGGTGGGTGTCGACTGCCACATCGGCTCGCAGCTGACCACCGTCGAGCCCTTCCTCGATGCCCTCGACCGCCTGCTGGTGCTGGTCGATCGCCTGGCCGAGTGCGGCATCCACCTGCGCCACCTGGACCTGGGCGGCGGCGTCGGTGTGCGCTATCGCGACGAGCAGCCGCCCGTACTGGCCGACTACATCAAGGCCATCCGCGAACGCGTCGGCAGCCGCGACCTGGCCCTGGTGTTCGAGCCGGGCCGCTACATCGTCGCCAACGGCGGCGTGCTGCTGACCCGCGTGGAATACCTCAAGCACACGGAACACAAGGACTTCGCCATCATCGACGCGGCGATGAACGACCTGATCCGCCCAGCCCTGTACCAGGCCTGGATGGGGGTCAGCGCGGTCAAGCCACGCGCGGGCGAAGGCCGCGCCTACGACCTGGTCGGCCCGATCTGCGAGACCGGCGACTTCCTGGGCAAGGACCGCGTGCTGAACCTGGCCGAGGGCGACCTGCTGGCCGTGCAGTCCGCGGGAGCCTATGGTTTCGTCATGAGTTCGAACTACAACACCCGTGGCCGCTGCGCCGAAGTGCTGGTCGATGGCGACCAGGCCTTCGAAGTGCGTCGCCGCGAGACCGTCGCCGAATTGTTCGCCGGCGAAAGCCTGCTGCCGGAGTGAGCCCATGCTGCTGCGTTTCACCAAGATGCACGGACTGGGCAATGACTTCATGGTCCTCGACCTGGTCAGCCAGCACGCGCACATCCAGCCCAAGCACGCCAAGCAATGGGGCGACCGCAACACCGGTATCGGCTTCGACCAGTTGCTGATCGTCGAGGCACCGAACAATCCCGAAGTGGACTTCCGCTACCGGATCTTCAATGCCGACGGCTCCGAGGTCGAGCAGTGCGGCAATGGCGCGCGCTGCTTCGCCCGCTTCGTGCTCGACAAGCGCCTGACCGCGAAGAAGCGCATCCGCGTCGAGACCAAGGGCGGCATCATCGAGCTCGACGTGCGCAACGACGGTCAGATCTGCGTCGACATGGGCCCGCCACGCTTCGCCCCGGCCGAGATTCCGTTCATCGCCGACGAGCAGGCACTCAGCTATGCGCTCGAAGTCGATGGCCAGGTGCACCCGATCGCCGCGGTGTCCATGGGCAACCCGCATTCGGTGCTGCGCGTCGATGACGTGCGCACCGCGCCGGTCCATGAGCTGGGCCCGAAGATCGAACACCACCCACGCTTCCCGCAGCGGGTGAATGCCGGTTTCATCCAGGTCGTCGACCGCCACCACGCCAACCTGCGCGTGTGGGAGCGCGGCGCGGGCGAGACCCAGGCCTGCGGCACCGGCGCCTGCGCCGCCGCCGTGGCGGCGATCAGCCAGGGCTGGATGGATTCGCCGGTGACCATCGACCTCCCGGGCGGACGCCTGAGCATCGAATGGGCCGGCCCCGGCAAACCGGTGCTGATGACCGGCCCTGCCGTACGCGTTTTCGAAGGACAAGTTCGTCTCTAAGCGAGTATCCGCCATGACCGATCAGCCTAACGTTGTACCCGAGCTCGACGTCGAAACCGTGATCGCCTACCTGCGCGCCCACCCGACCTTCTTCGCCGAGCACGACGAGCTGCTGATCGAGCAGCGCATCCCCCACCAGCGCGGCGACAGCGTGTCGCTGGTGGAGCGCCAGCTCCAGCTGTTGCGCGACCGCAACATCGAGATGCGCCATCGCCTGTCGCAACTCATGGACGTGGCCCGCGACAACGACCGGCTGTTCGACAAGACCCGCCGGCTGATCCTCGACCTGCTCGACGCCAGCACCCTGGAAGAATTGGTGATGGCCGTCGAGGACAGCCTGCGCCAGGAGTTCCAGGTGCCCTTCGTCAGCCTGATCCTGTTCGGCGAGAACGCGGCGCCCGTCGGCCGCTGGGTATCGGGCACCGAGGCGCAGCAAGCCATCGGCGGCCTGATCAGTGGCGGCAAGACCATCAGCGGCAACCTGCGCGAGCATGAGCTGGCCTTCCTGTTCGGCGATGCGCAGCACAAGGAGGTCGGCTCCAGCGCCGTGGCCGCGCTCGAATACCAGGGCCTGCACGGTGTGCTGGCGATCGGCAGCCGTGACCCGCAGCACTACAAGAGCAGCGTCGGCACTTTGTTCCTCAGCTACATTGCCGAAGTGCTCGGCCGCGTGGTGCCACGCTTCACCCAGACACTGCGCTCGGTACGCTGATGGAAACCCAGCTGGAGGCTTATTGCGCCCACCTGCGCAACGAGCGCCAGGTGTCGGAGCACACCCTGCTGGCCTACCGCCGTGACCTCGAGAAGGTCATCGAATTCTGCAATACCCAGGGTATCCCCGGCTGGCACGCGCTGCAGGTCCAGCAGCTGCGCCAGCTGGTCGCTCGCCAGCACCATCACGGCCAGTCCTCGCGCAGCCTGGCGCGTCTGCTTTCGGCGGTGCGTGGCCTGTACCGCTATCTCAATCGCGAAGGCGTGTGCCAGCACGATCCGGCCAACGGCCTGGCGCCCCCCAAGGGCGAACGGCGCCTGCCCAAGGCGCTGGATACCGACCGCGCCCTGCAGCTGCTCGACGGCAGTGTGGATGACGATTTCATCGCCCGTCGCGATCAGGCCATCCTGGAGCTGTTCTACTCCTCTGGCTTGCGTCTTTCGGAGTTGACCGGCCTCGACCTCGAGCATCTCGATCTCGCCGCCGGGCTGGTGCAGGTGCTCGGCAAGGGCGGCAAGAGCCGCGTCCTGCCGGTCGGACGCAAGGCCCGCGAAGCCCTGCAGGCGTGGTTGCGGCTGCGTGGCATCGCCGGGCCACGGGACGGCGCGGTATTCATCTCGCGACAGGGTAATCGCCTCGGCCCCCGGGCCATCCAGATGCGGGTCAAGGCCGCTGGCGAACGCGAGCTGGGCCAGCACCTGCACCCGCACATGCTTCGCCATTCCTTCGCCAGCCACCTGCTGGAATCGTCCCAGGACCTGCGCGCGGTGCAGGAAATGCTCGGCCACGCCGACATCAGCACCACGCAGATCTACACCCACCTGGACTTCCAGCACCTGGCCGCCGTGTACGACAGCGCCCACCCCCGGGCCAAACGCAGTAAGGGCACAGACTCATGAGCATCAAGCTGATCACCTTCGACCTTGACGACACCCTGTGGGACACCGCGCCGGTCATCGCCAGCGCCGAAGTCGTCCTGCGCGACTGGCTCGAAGCCAACGCGCCGATTCTCGGCGGGGTGCCGGTCGAGCACCTGTTCGCCATCCGCGAGCGCCTGGTCCAGGCCGAGCCGGGCCTCAAGCACCGCATCAGCGCCCTGCGTCGACGGGTGCTGTTCCACGCCCTGGAGGAGGTCGGCTACAGCGAAAAGCATGCCCAGGAGCTGGCCAACGAGGGTTTCGAGGTGTTCCTGCATGCGCGGCACCAGGTCGAGGTGTTCCCCGAAGTGCTGCCGGTACTGGAAATCCTGCGTCACCACTACACCCTCGGCGTGGTCACCAACGGCAATGCCGACGTGCGTCGCCTGGGGCTGGCGGACTACTTCCGCTTCGCCCTGTGCGCCGAGGACCTGGGCATCGGCAAGCCGGACCCGGCACCCTTCGTCGAAGCGCTGAAGCGAGGCGAAGTGGACGCGGGGGCGGCGGTGCATGTGGGCGACCACCCGGGCGACGACATCGCCGGCGCCCAGCGCGCCGGGTTGCGGGCAGTGTGGTTCAACCCGCAGCACAAGCCCTGGAGCGGCGAGCAGGCGCCGGATGCCGAGATCCAGCGGCTGTCGCAACTGCCCGACGTGCTGTCGCGCTGGCGCTGACCTTGTGGGAGCGGCCTTGCGGGGGGAAAGGGCTGCATAGCGGTCCCAGAGATTGATGCAGCGCCGCTGATGCCCTGGGGCCTTTCGCGACACAAGGCCGCTCCCACAGGGCAGCACAAAACCGAAAGGCACAAAAAAGCCCGCAGCGACGGCGGGCTCTTTTGCATTCAACCACTCAGATAGGGCGGCTGCCGTACTTGTTGTCCGGCTTCTTGGGCGGATCGGCGACCACGTTGGCCTCCACTTCCTGCACCTTGCCACCGCGGGCGAGGAATTCCTCCATGGCCCTGGCCAGGGCGTCGCGCTCCTTCTGCTTGGCTTCCATGCTCGGCATCTCGTCTACCGAGACAGCCGCCTTGGACTTGCCCTTGGCCGCCGGAGCCGGGCTGCTGTCGTCGTCGCCGGAGTCTTCCGCGCCGTCGTCAGACGCTGCCTCGAGGCCTTCATCGGCCTCGTCTTCGTCGCCTACTTCGAGGTCATCATTTTCCAGATCGTCGTCGCTCATGTTCTACCTCATGACTTGCGAAAAGCAGGTTAGTTATAGACCGGTGCAGCCGTAGACCGGCAGCCACCAGTGAAAATTCAACTGGCCGTGGGTTGGCCACTGCCCTGGGTGTCCGCCTCCTGATGGGAGGCCTGGCACCCTGCAGGTCCTGCTCCTGGCAAGACCTGACGAAATCGTTTTTGACCCTTGCTGGCCACAGGCTATTGGCAAGCCTAGCAAAGGCTGCGCAAGTGTGCGGCGTCCTCGCCTTGCACCCTTCGGCGCGCATTCTAGCGCGCTCGGAGAAAAAGCAAAGCACCAGAAACGCCCAATGACTTGTAAGTTTTCGACCCAGGTCGCGAACAGGACAGGGAAACCGTTTGCTCTGCGCAAAACGGCAAATTACAGGCAAAAAAATGCCCGGCGAACCGGGCAAGTTTTCCAGCAGGGCGGTTACAGGTTGTAGCCGCGCTCGTTGTGCTGAGCCAGGTCGAGGCCGACCGACTCTTCTTCTTCGCTGACCCGCAGGCCCATCACCAGGTCCAGTACCTTGAGGATCACGTAGGTGACGATGGCGGTGTAGACCACGGTGAAGATCACGCCCTTGGCCTGGATCCAGAACTGCGCGGCGATGTCGGTGACCGCGCCGAAGCCACCCAGGGCCGGCGCGGCGAACACGCCGGTAAGCAGCGCGCCGACGATGCCGCCGATGCCGTGCACACCGAAGGCGTCGAGGGAGTCGTCATAACCGAGCTTGCGCTTGAGGCTGGTGGCGCAGAAGTAGCAGATCACACCCGAGGCCAGGCCGATCACCAGGGCTCCCATCGGGCCCACGGTGCCGGCGGCCGGGGTGATGGCGACCAGGCCGGCGACCACGCCCGAGGCGATGCCCAGCGCGCTTGGCTTGCCGTGGAAGATCCACTCGGCGAACATCCAGCCCAGGGCGGCGGCGGCGGTGGCGATCTGGGTCACCAGCATGGCCATGCCGGCGGTGCCGTTGGCCGCGGCGGCGGAGCCGGCGTTGAAGCCGAACCAACCGATCCACAGCATGGCCGCGCCCATCAAGGTGTAGCCCAGATTGTGCGGGGCCATTGGCGTGGTCGGATAACCCTTGCGCTTGCCCAGCACCAGGCAGCAGACCAGACCGGCGATACCGGCGTTGATGTGCACCACGGTGCCACCGGCGAAGTCCAGCACGCCCCAGTCCCACATCAGCGCGCCGTCACCGCTCCAGACCATGTGTGCGATCGGCGCGTAGACCAGGGTGAACCAGACGCCCATGAAGATCAGCATCGCCGAGAACTTCATGCGCTCGGCGAAAGCGCCGACGATCAGCGCCGGGGTGATGATGGCGAAGGTCATCTGGAAGGTGATGAACACCGCCTCGGGGAACAACGCGGTGGCCGAGGTCAGGCCCGACGGCGTGACACCGCTGAGGAAGGCCTTGGAGAAGCCACCGATGAAGGAACTGAAGTTGAGCACGCCCTTTTCCATGCCCGTGGTGTCGAAAGCCAGGCTGTAGCCGTAGATGACCCACAGGATGCTGATCAGGCCGGTGATGGCGAAGCACTGCATCATCACCGAAAGCACGTTCTTCGAGCGCACCATGCCGCCGTAGAACAGGGCCAGGCCCGGAATGGTCATGAACAGGACCAGCGCCGTCGAGGTGAGCATCCAGGCGGTGTCGCCGGAGTTCAGCACGGGGGCGGCAGTTTCCTCGGCCAGGGCCAGCCCTGGCATTACGAGGGACAATAGGGCTCCTAGCCCTGCGATCTTGCGCAGAGTCATGTTGTTTTCTCCTGGGGCGTTGGGTTTGGTGAGGCTTTTTGTAGCGCTTAGATCGCGTCGGTATCGGTTTCGCCGGTACGGATGCGGATCGCCTGCTCCAGATTGACCACGAAGATCTTGCCGTCGCCGATCTTGCCGGTGTTGGCCGCCTTGGTGATGGCTTCGATCACCCGATCGAGGTCCTTGTCGTCGATGGCGACATCGATCTTGACCTTGGGCAGGAAATCGACCACGTATTCAGCGCCGCGGTACAGCTCGGTGTGACCCTTCTGCCGACCGAAGCCTTTGACCTCGGTCACGGTGATGCCCTGCACGCCGATTTCCGACAGCGACTCGCGCACGTCGTCCAGCTTGAACGGCTTGATGATGGCAGTGACTAGCTTCATGAAACTCTCTCCCGATTTGGTGGACTTGCCCCAGGAAAACAAACCCGTCTCAAGTCTAAGCGCAGCGCCTGGCTTTGTAACGCGTCGTCGGCTCCATCCTCCCCGCCGACGCACGATCCGGCTGTGACGAAGAACCTTTCGGCTCCGCCTGCGCACTGCCTGGTCACAAGGGACTGCATCAGTGCATGGCTCGCAATGGACATAGCAGAAACCTTGCCAGTTAGCGCAAAGCACAGGAAAACAACCAGTTGCGTGAACCTGGCAGGCTTGGCCAATCGCCAGCAGTGAAAAAGCGCACAAAATCGGTGCGCGAACTTTGGCCGCCCTGCGCGAAAACCGTGCAGGGCAAGCGCGCAGAGGCCGCGTGCTACACTGCAGCCCTTTCAGTGATCAGCGGATATCCACACATGCTCGCGCCAAAAGCCTTTCTCGATGCCCTGAGCGATCAGGCCTCGCGCCTGTTCAGCGGTGACACCGCTGCCCCCCGCGCCGAACTGGAAAGCCAGTTCAAGGTGCTGATGCAGGGCGCCTTCAGCAAGCTCGACCTGGTCAGCCGCGAGGAGTTCGACAGCCAGATGGTCGTGCTGGCCCGCACCCGCGCCCGCCTCGAAGCGCTGGAGAAACAGTTCGCCGAACTGGAAGCACGGATCGCCCCGCCTGCGCAGGAGTGAGCCATGCAGCCCTCCAGCCAATATCCGGTGCTGCTGTTCTCCTACGGCACCCTGCAGGACAAGGCCGTGCAACTGGCCAACTTCGGCCGTGAACTGAGCGGCCAGGCCGACCGTATGCCGGGCTATCGCCAGGATTGGGTGGAGATCACCGACCCCGAGGTGCTGGCCACCAGCGGCAAGGCCCAGCACCCCATCGTTTCCCCCAGCGAGCAGGCCGACGACAGCGTTGCCGGCATGGTCTTCCAGATCAGCGAGCAGGAGCTGGCCGCCGCCGATCGCTACGAAGTTGCGGATTACAAGCGGATTGCCGTCAGCCTCGCCTCGGGGCTGACCGCCTGGGTTTATGTACGCGCCTGAACCCTTCGGGCGTGATGATTCATACACGGAGCGTTTCCCCATGAAAGTCAGTGCACGCAATGTCTTCGAAGGTAGTGTCAGCGATATCAAGCCAGGCGCGGTCAACGCGGAAGTCGAACTGACCCTGGGCGGCGGCGAGAAACTGGTCGCGGTGGTGACCATGGCCAGCCTGCACAACCTCAACATCAATGTCGGCAAGCAGGCCGTCGCGCTGGTCAAGGCGCCGTGGGTGGTGCTGATGACCGACGCCGCTGGCTACAGGCTGTCCGCGCGCAACAGCCTGGAAGGCGAAGTGGTACGCGTTGGCGACGGCGCGGTGAACGCCGAGGTGGTACTGAAGCTGTCCGGCGGTACCGAGGTGTATGCCATCGTCACCCGCGAAGCGGTGCAGGAGCTCGGTCTCAAGCCGGGCGTGAAAGCCACCGCGCTGATCAAGGCTTCGCACATCATCCTCGGCGCCAAGGCCTAGCACGCACCCTGTGGGAGCGGCTTTAGCCGCTCCCACAGGCCCTGCTGAAACAACAAGTCATGTGCAGTCCCATGAGAGCGGGCTTGCCCCGCGATGGCACTTGAGCAGTGCGCAGGATTAATTCACCCTGCACCAGATGAAACTTATTTAAGTTACACCTCCCCGGTTGACTTCCCCGCTATGCTTTGCATAAAGTTCACCCGCCCCGAAAAGCGGGCCTTTATTTCAACTCACGAAGAATTCAATGGACACAGTATCTAGTCGCTGTCTGGCAGCTGTTGGCCGCCAGGCACTTGAACCGGAACTCCGGGCCCGCCCCCAAGGTCGGGCAAGCCGCGCCAGAGCCTGATGCTCCGCCGACGCTTGCCGCCCCGGGTGCCCGCCCGGTCGGAGGCAAGCTCATGAACCTCATCATCGTTACCCCCCGCCGCCCGCACGCCAACGCATGCGCGGGCTCGCGCCGTCCTCGTCGCCCCTGCGCAGCCCGCGTCGCCTGGCTGTACCCTCCTGCGCCCCTTGAACCACCCAGTCGATAACGCGCTCGCGATGCCGAGCGCGATGCCGCGCGAAAACTGAATGTACGCCGTATTCGACATCGAACTTGCAATATTGAAAGTTCGACGGACTTGTATTGCCCGTTATTTATCAGAGGATTTAAAAGCCATGGACTCCGCCAGTAGAAAGTTCGCTGCCGATCTTATTTCCGGCATTCGCCAGCGAACACGCAAACGTCGGAAAAACCACGTTTTTCACTGTTCGAACAGTTGCGACACGAGACACTTTCACTCACCTCCCCAACCGTGAGTCGACTGTGTGTCGTGCCGCCTCCCGCGGCAGGAGCACAGCCAAATGACCGTAAAAGACCGCAACACTCACAGCAAGACCAGCGAAGACGCCCGCCTCTCGATGCGCGCCGCCCGCGAAGCACGCAACGGCCTCGCCGTCACCTTCGCCAACCTCGATGCCAGCGAACTGGGCCTGACCGAGCACGAAGCCGCCAAGCGCCTGCAGCGCGACGGCGCCAACCAAGTCGCCCACGACAAGCCGCAACCGGCCCTGCTGCAACTGCTCAAGGCCCTGCACAACCCCTTTATCTACGTGCTGCTCACCCTCGCCGGCATCAGCTTCGTCACCGACTACTGGCTGCCGGTCCGCGCTGGCGAAATGGAGGATGCCGACCTCACCAAGGTCATCATCATCATGACCATGGTCAGCGTCAGCGGCCTGCTGCGTTTCTGGCAGGAGTACCGCTCGGGCAAGGCGGCCGACGCCCTCAAGGCCATGGTCCGCACCACCGCCACCGTGCTGCGCCGCGAACGCCACGACCAGCCGCCCCGCCTGCGCGAAGTGCCGATGAACGAACTGGTGGCCGGCGATATCGTGCAGCTGGCCGCCGGCGACATGATCCCCGCCGATATCCGCCTGATCGAGTCCCGCGACCTGTTCATCAGCCAGGCCGTGCTGACCGGTGAGGCGCTGCCGGTGGAGAAGTACGACACCCTTGGCCACGTCGCGCAGAAGTCCGCCGCCGACAGCGCCAGCGGCGAAAGCGGCCTGCTCGACCTGCCCAACATCGGCTTCATGGGCACCAACGTGGTCAGCGGCCGTGCCCGCGCGGTGGTGGTGGCCACCGGCAAGCGGACCTACTTCGGTTCGCTGGCCAAGGCCATCGTCGGCTCGCGCAGCCAGACCGCCTTCGACCGCGGCGTGAACAGCGTCAGCCGCCTGCTGATCCGCTTCATGCTGGTGATGGTGCCGGTGGTGTTCATGCTCAACGGCGTGGTCAAGGGCGACTGGAGCGACGCCTTCCTGTTCGCCCTCGCCGTGGCCGTGGGCCTGACCCCGGAAATGCTGCCGATGATCGTCAGCGCCAACCTGGCCAAGGGCGCCGTGGCCATGGCCCGGCGCAAGGTGGTGGTCAAGCGCCTGAACGCCATCCAGAACTTCGGCTCGATGGACGTGCTGTGCACCGACAAGACCGGCACCCTGACCCAGGACCGCATCATCCTCGAGCACCACGTCGATCCCAGCGGCCACAAGGACGCGCGTCTGTTGGAGCTGGCCTGGTTGAACAGCCACCACCAGAGCGGCGTGAAAAACCTGATGGACCAAGCCGTGCTGCGCTTCGCCGGTGAAGACCGTGGCTTCCAGCCGCCCTATGCCTACGCCAAGGTCGACGAACTGCCCTTCGACTTCATCCGCCGGCGCCTGTCGGTGATCGTCAAGGATGCCCTGGGCGATCACCTGCTGGTGAGCAAGGGCGCCGTCGAGGAAATGCTGGCCATCGCCACCCACGTGGAGGAGCACGGCCAGCGGGTCGCCCTGGACGCCGCTCGGCGCCAGCAGTTGATGGCCACCGCCAGCGCCTACAACCAGGACGGCTTTCGCGTGCTGCTGGTCGGCACCCGCGATATTCCGGCCGCCGATGGCAAGGCCCAGTACCGCACCGATGACGAGCGCGAGCTGGTGATCCGGGGCTTCCTGACCTTCCTCGACCCGCCCAAGGAAACCGCAGGTCCAGCCATCGCAGCGCTGCGCGAGATGGGGGTGAAGGTGAAGGTGCTGACCGGCGACAACCCGGTGGTGACCTGCAAGGTCTGCCGCGAGGTCGGCCTGGAGCCGGGCCAGCCACTGCTCGGGCAGGACATCGAGCGCCTGGACGATGCCCAGCTCAAGGCGCTGGTCGAAGAACGCACGGTGTTCGCCAAGCTCACGCCGCTGCAGAAGTCGCGGGTGCTCAAGGCATTGCAGGCCAACGGCCACACCGTGGGCTTCCTTGGCGACGGCATCAACGACGCCCCGGCCCTGCGCGATGCCGACGTGGGCATCTCGGTGGACAGCGGCACCGACATCGCCAAGGAATCGGCCGACATCATCCTCCTGGAAAAGAGCCTGATGGTGCTCGAAGAAGGTGTGCTCAAGGGCCGCGAGACCTTCGGCAACATCATGAAGTACCTGTGCATGACCGCCAGCTCCAACTTCGGCAACGTGTTCTCGGTACTGGTGGCCAGCGCCTTCATCCCGTTCATGCCGATGCTGGCGATCCACTTGCTGCTGCAGAACCTGATGTACGACTTCTCCCAGCTGTCGCTGCCCTGGGACCGCATGGACAAGGAGTTCCTGCGCGAGCCGCGCAAGTGGGATGCCCGCAACATCGGCCGTTTCATGCTGTGGATCGGTCCCACGTCGTCGATCTTCGACATCACCACCTTCGCCCTGATGTGGTACGTGTTCGCCGCCAACAGCGTGGAAATGCAGGCGCTGTTCCAGTCCGGCTGGTTCATCGAGGGGTTGCTGTCGCAGACCCTGGTGGTGCACATGCTGCGCACTCGCAAGGTACCGTTCTTCCAGAGCACCGCGGCGTTGCCGGTGATCCTGGCCACGGGCCTGGTGATGTGCCTGGGGATCTACATCCCGTTCTCGCCGCTGGGCGCGATGGTCGGGCTGGTGCCGCTGCCGCTGGCATACTTCCCTTGGCTGGTCGCCACCCTGCTGGGCTACTGCCTGGTGGCCCAAGGCATGAAGACGCTGTACATCCGCCGCTTCGGCCAGTGGTTCTGAGGGGGTGGGCATGCGCGTACTGATCTGCGCGGGGCGCAACTACGCCGACAGCCAGCGCTGCCGCCAGGCGCTGGACGCCCTGCAGCGCCAGCAACCGATCCGGGTACTGATCCATGGCGGCAGCCAGCACCTGGGCGGCGAGATCGAAGGCTGGGCCCGCGAGCAGGGGGCCGACATCGTGCGCTACCCGCCCAACTGGCAGTTGCACGGCAAGCTGGCCGAGCGCTTGCGCAACGTCTTCATGCTGCGCGACAGCCGGCCCGACCTGGTGCTGGCGCTGCCGGGCGGTGACGACACCGAGGAGCTGCTGGCGCGGGCACGGGGTTCGGGAATTCCTGTGATCTGCGGCAGGCAGCCCCGGAGCACTGACCTGACGATCGGCACGTTTTCGCTAAAGGGCCAGGACGGCACGCTCTTACCAAAGGACTGACTAGCGCTTGAGGGCACGACCACAAACCCCGTAGGATTGAGAGCGATTCCCATCCGCATCTCGCTCATTCCTTCGCAGGAGAGGCTCGTCGTGCCTTCACCCTCACTTCCGCCGCCCCACCCGGCCATGGATGCGTTGTACCAGGACCATCACGCCTGGTTGCTGGGCTGGCTGCGCCGACGCCTGCAGCACGCCGACAACGCCGCCGACCTGGCCCATGACACCTTCGTGCAACTGCTCGGTCGACCGGAGCTGCTGCCCTCGCTGCGCCAGCCACGGGCCTGGCTCAGCAGCGTGGCCAAAGGGCTGATGATCGACCGGCAACGTCGACACAAGCTGGAAACCGCTTATCTCCAGGCCCTGGCCAGCCTGCCGGAGCCGGAGGCGCCTTCGGCGGAGCGCCAGCTGATCCTGCTGGAGACGCTGATGCAGATCGACGCCATGCTCGATGGCCTGCCGCCGAAGGTGCGCATGGCCTTCCTGCTGTCGCGCCTGGAAGGCATGAACTACCAGGACATCGCCCACCACCTGGCGATCAGCCTGAGCAGCGTGGAGAAGTACATGGCCAAGGCCATCCGCCACTGCTACCTGGCGAGACTGGAGCCATGAACGACGACGTGCTCGACCAGGCCATCGGCTGGCTGGTCCGGCTCGAATCGGCGCAGTACGCGCCGCCGCTGTGTGCCGCCTGCCTGGCCTGGCGCCAGAGCGACCCACGCCACGAGACCACCTGGCAGGCCCTGCAGGAGGCCCAGGCCTGCTTCAGCCAGGCCCGTGAGCTGCCGGGCGGCATAGCCATGCGCACCTTGACCGGCCCTGCCCGGGGCGAGCGTCGACACGCACTCAAACTGCTCACCCTGGGCCTGCTTGGCCTGGGCCTGAGCGGCACCGCGCTGCAGCATTCGCCCTGGCGCGTCAGCCTGGCCGACTACAGCACCCGCCACGGCGAACGCCGACGCCTCGACCTGGCCGACGGCAGCGAGCTGCAGCTCAACAGCCGCAGCGCGGTCAACCTGCGCTTCAGCGCGACCCAGCGCCTGATCGAGTTGCTGGAAGGCCAGATCTATGTGCGCATGCATGGCGACCATGGACTACGCCCCTTGTGCGTGACCAGTGCCGAAACCAGCCTGCTGGCCATGGACGCGGCGTTCGACGTCTGCCAGGCCCACGGCAGCACCCGCCTGAGTGTCGACCGGGGCCAGGTCGTGATCCAGCAGGCCGGGCGCAAGCAGCAGTTGGCCAACGCCGGCGAGCAATACCGCATCGACCGTGCCGGCGCACCGCCCCTGGCCAATCCGCAGGCCCAGGGCTCGGCCTGGACTCGCGGTCTGCTGATCGCCAACGGCATGCCGCTGGCCGAGCTGGCCGATACCCTGGCGCGTCAGCGCGAGGGCTGGGTCGGCTGCGACCCGGCGGTGGCCGGCCTGCGCATCTTTGGCGTGTTCCAGCTCGACGACACCGACAACGCCCTGCGCACCCTGACCCATACCTGGCCGGTGCGCCTGCAGTGGCGCACCTCGCTGTGGGTGCGCATTCTCCCCGCGTAAAGAAAATCGATTCTCGTTTACGGGTTTTCCGGCCTCCTTCGACAAACAGGAAAAACACCTGCCAATTCCCAGGAGCTTCCGATGGACCTGCTGTCCCGCTACCGCCCCACCTTGCTTGCCCAGGCCCTGCTGCTGGGCACCGGCGTTGGCCTGGCCCACCCCGTGCTGGCCGAACAGCCGCTACGCCGCTACGACCTGCCCGCCGCGCCGCTGGCCGATGCGCTCAACCGCTTCGCCGAACAGGCCGGTATCAGCCTGACTTACGACCCTCAACAGGTGCAGGGCAAGCAGGCCAGGACGGTGAAAGGCCAGTTGCCCACCGACATGGCGCTGTACCTGATGCTCGAAGGCACCGGGCTCAAGGCCGTGCAAGCCGCCGATGGCAACTGGGCACTGCAACCTGCCGCCAGCGGTGCAGACGCACTGGAGCTCGGCAGCACACTGATCCAGGGGCAAGGAATGGGCCAGGCCACCGAGGGCTCGCGCTCGTACACTACAGGCCTGGTCAGCGTGGGCTCGAAGACCCCAGTGAGCCTGAAGGACACGCCGCAATCGGTGTCGGTGGTGAGCCGTCAGCTGATCGAGGACCGACGCATGGTCAGCCTCGACGACGCCATGAAATACACCCCCGGCGTCACCCTGCGCAACGTCAACTTCAACACCCAGGAGTTCATCTCCCGTGGCTTCGCGATCGACAATCTGCAGATCGACGGCACCGCGCCGATGGACATCGGCAATGGCCTGGGCACCTTCTACAGTCAGCGCAAGTACGACCTGGCCGCCTACGACCACGTCGAAGTGCTGCGCGGTGCCAGCGGCCTGCTCGGCGGCACCGGCAACCCCGGCGGCATCGTCAACCTGGTACGCAAGCGCCCGCTCGACCACTACCAGCTCAAGCTCGAAGCCTCGGCCGGCTCCTGGGACAACTACCGTGGCGAAGTGGACGTGACCGGCCCGCTGGCCTTCGACGGCAAGCTACGCGCACGCATGGTGGCCGCCTACCAGGACCGCCAGTACTTCTTCGACAATCGCGGCACGCAACGGCCGTTCTTCTACGGCGTGTTCGAGGCCGATGTCAGCGATGATACCCTGCTCACCTTTGGCGGCAGCTACGACAAAGTGCAAGAGAATGGGGTGGGCGACGGCCTGCCGCGCTACAGCACCGGCGGCGACGTGAAACTGCCGCGGCACACCTGGTACACCACCAACAGCGCCTGGAGCGACAGCGATACCCGCGAGCTGTTCGCCAAGCTCGACCACCACTTCTCCGAGAACTGGAAACTCAACACGTCCTACACCTACTCGTACAACGAGGGCTCCACCGAAGGCGTGATCCCCTATGGCTCGGTGGACGAAAACAGCAACAGCGGCCCCTACTGGTGGGGCAGCTATGTCTCCAGCTGGAGCAAGCAGTCGGTGTTCGACGTCAACCTCTCCGGCACCTTCGACGCCTTCGACCGCGAACACGAACTGCTGGTGGGTGGCGACTACCAGGAGGTCACCAGCCGCTGGCGCGCCGCCCAGGGCAAGGTCGGCCTGGGCGGCATGATCGACCTGTGGGACCCACAGTCCACGCCACTGCCGACCGAGGCCACCAACCACGCCTTCTACCGCGACTACTACCCGAACAAGCGCAAGCAGTACGGCCTCTACTCCACCCTGCGTCTGCAGCTGACCGACCCGCTCAAACTGGTGATCGGCGCCCGCGCCCAGCGCTACACGTTCGAGCAGGCCTATGCCACGCGCAACCGCGACGGTTCGGGCGACTGGACACGCCAGGATCAGGTCTCGCACCGCGAGCCGACCACCCTGGTACCGTTCGGCGGCCTGATCTATGCCCTCGACGACCAGTGGTCGACCTATGTCAGCTATGCCGAGATCTACAAGCCACAGGCGCAGAAACTCAAGGGGCCGGAAAAGTCCGGCAGCTCCCTCGACCCGATGACCGGCAAGACCTACGAAGCCGGGATCAAGGGCGAGCTGTTCGACGGCGCGTTGAACGTCAGCGCGGCGCTGTTCTACACCAAGCGTGAGCACCAGGCGATCAAGGATCCCGCCTACCCTGACACGCCTTTCAGCTATAGCGCGTCCTGCTGCTTCCTCGGTCAGGGCAAGGTGATCAGCAAGGGCATCGACCTGGAGGCCACCGGGGAAATCATGCCGGGCTGGGACCTGATCGCCGGCTACACCCTCAACCTGATGGACGACCAGAGCGAGGAAACGCTGTACAGCACCGTCACGCCCAAACACCTGCTCAAGCTCTGGTCGGTCTATACCCTGCCGGGCGACTGGTCGGCGTGGCGCGTCGGCGCCGGGGTCACCGCCCAGAGCGCCAGCTACGTGGAAGGCAAGGCCTACCGCTTCGACGCCAACTGGAACGCCGTGGGCGAAACCCCGTTCGATTTCAGCCAGAGCGGCTACGCGGTCTACGACGCGATGGTCGAGTACAAGGTCGACGACCACTGGACCGTGGCCCTGAACGGCAACAACCTGTTCGACCGCAAGTACTACGCCAGCGTCGGCACGTCCGAGTACGGCAACTACTACGGCGAGCCACGCAACTTCATGCTGACCTTGCGCGGCGTATTCGACTGAGACGAAGCGGGGCGCTGCTGCGCCCCTTCTTGGGATGCGTTGGTCCTGGCGCTACGTCTCGAACACCGTCTCCAGAAAATGCGCCTGCATCTGCGGCATGCTCTGGCCCAGCAGCTCGATCACCTCGGCGATGCGTGCACGATTGAACGCCGCCGAGGTGTACTCGTGCCCCAGGATCACCACCACCACCCGCTCCACCTCGGCCGTAATGCGGTGTTCATGGGAGTCGGCATCGAGGCTGCCCAGCACTGCCAGGGGCTGCCCTTCCACCGCATAGAGCAGATCGCCTGCCGGCACCTCGCAAGCCTTGCGGGCGAACATCGGATGGATCCGCATGGGCTCCGGGGCACGGAACACCTCGATGTCCCGGTCCTCATCGAAGCGGTGCGCCCCGATGCTGATGCCATGACGAATGGCCACCGCGTTGTAGGCATCGACAAGCGTATTGATCGACTTGACCCCACGCGCGACGAAGTTCTTCAGCAGTCGCTCGTTGGCGCTCATCGTCCCGGGGTAGCCCAGGCTCGCCAGCTGGCTGGCAAACCCGGTGAACACCGGGTCGTCGTGCAGGGTGCCCATCCGTTCGGCAATGGCGTTGAGGTTTTCCTGCAGCACCGGGAGATAGGTGGGCTCCTGTGCCACGCGGACATTCGAGATGACCGCCGCGCAGGGGTTGCAGACACCCACCGCCGTGGCGCATGGGCGAACACGTAGTCTGGCATCGCTCACTGGACGGTTTCCTGTTCGTTCCACAGCAAGGTACGCAGGCGTTCGGCGCCTTCCGCCACCCCATCGGCCCGGGCGTGGCTGAGCCAGAACAAGCCAGGACAGGTGGCGAAATCGATCGTCAGCGCAGTGGCTTGCCCAGGCTCGACGAAATACTTGTGGCCTTCGTAGCCGGCGACCGTCTTGGCTTCGGCAAGGGCCGTGGCCCCGGGCAGCGAAAAGGGACGCCGGGTATCGGCATAGAAGAAGCCGACCTGCCCATGCTTCACCAGGCTGACCTTGTCCGTCTGCGCAGAGCCGTCCTTCTGCAAGTAGCTCTGCACCGCCAGGTCAACCAGGGCCGGGCGATAGGTGCTGGCGAACAGCGAAGGCGCGACGCCCCCATGCAGGCGCGCTCCGGCCTCGACCATGACCGGCCCTTCTTCAGCCCAGATGATCTCCATGTGGATGGGCCCGATCTCGATGTCCAGCGCCGAGGCCGCCTTGCGCGCATAGTCGATCAAGGGCTGCAGCTCGGGCAGCGCGGGGTCGAGGATATCCAGGCTCTCATAGACGAACTGCCCGCCATTGCGCGCGATCTTCTTGTACTTGCAGACCGAGGCAATCACGTATCTGGAACCGAACGCCACCATGTCCAGGACATACTCCGGGCCTGCGACGAAAGGCTGGATGATGAAGCCCTGGTTGACCTCGCCCAGGTCATTGATCTGGTCCCACCCGGCCACCAGCAGCGCCTGTTGCACGCCAGCACGCCCCTGGGCGAACACCACGCCATCGGTGGCGGCCGAGTTGATCGGCTTGACCACATAGGCGCGCTGTTCGTCCAGGCCCTGCAGACACTCGTTGATCGCGTCGAACGAAGTGACCAGGCGTGACTCGATATGCGCCAGGCCTTGGTCTTTCAGGGCCTTCTGCATGACGAACTTCTGCCGGCGCAGCGCGCTGGTGGCCTCGTGGTTGCCAGGCACGTCGAGCTGCGCGGCGATGTGGTCCGCCAGGTAGACCGCGGTCTCGCAGCCGGCGACCACCGCGCTGACAGGACGATCCCTGAACGCCGATAGCAGCGCTTCATCCCAGTAATGGGTCTCTTCGAAGTCATCGCTCTGCAGGTCGTTGATGAAATGCGCCGGCAGCTCCCGGGAAGAAATCACGGCGATGCATTTGAAGCCTTGCGCCTTGAACGCTGGCGCATACAGGCGACCGGTCGACAGCGGGTCCACCAGGATGACGATTTTTTCCATGACTGTTTACTCCGTGGCCACAGAAGGGGAACGAGAAGAAGACAGCTGCCAGCCCAGCGCGGCCAAGCCCAGGAGCAGTGCGGCACAGATCATCAGTGGACGGGCCGCTTCCAGGCCGAACACGCTGGCCGAGGCCAGAAGCGTGAGCAGCATGGGCGCGGAACCGTTGAGCATCAGGTAGACGAATGCGCTCTGCGAGGCGAAGTTGTCTGCCGTGGCATTGTCCGCGGCGGCCTCGATCAAGTGTTTGCGCAAGGCGATACGCAGGTAGTTGATGGAGAAACCGAGGCAGAAAGTCGCGACACCGATCAAGACCGTGCTCTGCGCGAACACGATCAGCGCGTCGGCCAGAATGATGAACACCAGGCACAGCAGATGAGGCAGGCGGACCCTGGTCAGCACGGCAGCGCTGAAGGCACCGAGCCCGGCAAGCCCACTGGCGATGCCGAACTGCGCGGCACTCCAGTCGTTGAGCTGCTGGAACACGATCGGCACCAGGCTATTGAAGGCGCCGATGTGAAAACCGATCATGCCCAATGCCACGATGAGCATGACGATCTTGCCCGGTATCGCCTGGCGCGGAGTGCGTGCCTGCGCCGCCTGGCCATCGCCGGCTTGCGGCTGATGGCGCTCGTCGAGCACGAAAGCCAGCACCAGCGAACCGATGGCCGCCAGGGATATCCCCTGCAGCACGGTCGACAGGCTGAAGGCATCGACCACCACGCCGCCCAGCAGCGCCCCGCCGAACGCACCGATCTGGATGGACGTCTGCATCAGCCGCGACGACGCGTCGCTGCTCAGCTTTCCGGCCAGGACCAGCTTGGTGTTGCTCGCCTCCAGGGTGCTGATGGTGAAGTAGTCGGTCATGCCGACCAGGAAGGCGATGAGCAGAAAGCCCACAGGCACCTGGATGAACGTGGTCAGGCTCAGCAGCCCCACCGTCGCGAAGATGAGCAGGCGTGTCAGCACCAGCCGCCGCATGCTCAAGGTCACACGCCCGAACCGGGCCATGACGCGCTCGACGATATAGGGCACCAGGGTCGCCACGCACAGCGTGGTCCCCAGCAGCACCGCCGACCCGGTGACCTTCAGCCCGTACCAGATCATGGCGATGACCATGGCCATGTCGAGGGCCGTGAACAGCGTGACCGTCGCGTAGAAGGTCGTGAGGGATGTCTTGGTCTTCATTGGCCAGCTCCTTGGTGAATCACAGCACGTGCCAGGTTTCGACCGGCGAGGCCTGAGGCACGACGAACGACAGCTGGTTGCCGACCCGCACGCTTACCAGTGCCTTGCGTTCCAGCCTGCAGGTCTTGTAGGGGATGTCGTGCCAAGGGCAGACAATGTCCTGGCCATCGCCAGAGGCCTTGCCCAGGTGCAATGGCCCACCACGATGCGGGCAGGTCGCCGGCAGAAACTGCGCGCCTTTGGGCCCGCTGTTACGGAAATACAGGGTCTCGCCCACCTTCACCCGGTTGATCGCCGCGTCTGGGCTGTGGAAAACCTTCATGCCTGCTCTCCCAAGGCCGTCACCGAATAGTCGCAGCTGTCACTGAGCACCAAGGTGCCGTGCAGCATGCCCTTGGGAATCACGATACCTTCGCCCCCATTGAGCACGATCTTCTGTTCAGGGCCGGCGACGAACTCCAGTTGCCCTTCCTCGACCCAGAACAGTTCGTCGACAGGGTGGGCGTGGGTGACGGACAGCTCGCCACGCAGCTCCTTGAAGAACATGTCGGGAGTTCGCAGAGGGCGCAACGCAGCGGCCTGGGCCTGGCATTCGGCCAGGCGGTCATGCCAGTGAATGTGGCTGTACATCTCCGCGTCCGCCTTGTCCTGCAGCAGCCGGAACTCTTCGAAACCACGCAGCAGGTCCGGAATGATGGCGTCGCCGTATTGCTTCACCAGCGGCATGATCAACTTGTGCAGCGCCATGCGGCCGTGGTGCACATCGATATGATTGTGCTCGTCGAAATAAAGCGTCGGTACCGCGCCGGCAAATACCTCTTTGATCGCGCGCGACTGATGACGGGTGGTGAACGCCAGCGTCGCCTCGGTGAAATACATCGCGCCGATATACCTGAACAGCGAGCCATGGTTGGCGGAGACATAATGGAAATAGTTGATCAGCGCGAGGGAAGACGCGGTATAGAACTGCCAATAATGATGAATATGATGTGACAACCCGGCCTGCTTCAACATCTCTTCGAATATGGAACTGTGTTTCTTTTCGTTGACGCCATAGCCATATTCATCGATCAATATCTTGAACAATTCGCTGGTGTGGCTGCCGAAGTTGCCAAGTACATTGCGCGCCATGGCCGACGCCTCACTCAGGAAATCACCCGCGCATTGCACCAGGAAGTATTTAGCCGCCTGCTGCGGGTTCTGACTGGTGGTCAGTTCACGGTGCAGGCTGGATTCGCCTTTGGCAATCTCGTCGAGCACTTGCTGGGTATGGGTCAGGAACGAGTCCAGGCACCAGGGGCCGCTGATGTCGACTTCCTTCTCCAGCCAATCGAAGACGAAATGCTCCAATGCCGGGCGAATCAGCTTGCCGCAGGCCGCCAGCTCCGGATCGTAGAAGCTCTTGAACTCCTGCAGGTCGAGTTTGTTCGGCGCCTGTGGCAGGAATACCAGGTCCTGCTCATAGATGTTCAACAGCAAGCGCTGCGCCAACAGGTAATCATTACTCGCCAGGTCATGGACCGACAATGAGTCGGTCAACAGCGACTCGCTGATATCCTGCGGGCGACTGGGGCGAAAGAACGGTGAATGGCTGTAAAAACTGGCGGCAGAAGAAAAGTGTGAAGAACCGCCATAAAAATGCAGTGCTTGCAACAGGTGATTACTGACACTTTCATGTTGCTGATTTTTGATCGTCCCTATCATTACCCAACCCGTCCATTGAGAACAAACAACCAAGAGTTGGGCGATTCTAACAATGCGCTCTAACAGCGAGTAAGTGCAAAAACGCAGGTGTCGGTAGTGATTTTCACTATCCGCTAGTCATTCTGCTTGCTTATTGCCAGACCTTCAAAACGGGGTTCACGACAATCTCGGCGACGGCGTCCAGTGCATTGATACGCTCCTTCAGCAGCATCAGTTCCTCGAAGCGTACATAGGTCACCTCGAGGATCATGTCGAGCTCACCGAAGATCGAATACCCCCGCACCACCCCCGGCATCACCTTGAGCAAGGGAAAGACCTCGTGGCACTTCTTGTCCCTGAACGTCAGCAGGAGGAACGCCGTCTGGTTGCCGGAGCGCACCTCCTGCGCCAGCTCGATCGTGAAGTTGAGGATCTTGCCGTTCTCCAGCAGCCGGTTGATACGCGATTCGACAGCAGTCCGGGACTTGTGCACCCGTCGAGCGATCTCGGCCAGGCTGGTGCGGGCATTCTGCTTCAGGATCTGAAGGATCTGCTCATCCGTTTTGTCGATCATCGTTTCTCCACCCGGGCTTTTTATTGGTGTGCGTGTCGGTGCTGCCTGCGCTGGAATCACCAGACGGTGACACGACAGTTTCGAGGCATGATGCTCGGCGGCCCCTCTGACATCAAGCTGGCCCGCTCCCTGCCCGGGCAGGGTGAAAAACCCCGACGCATTCTTTCCAGCGTTGCGCCGCCGGACACCACTAAGCTTTGCCGGGCCGCAGGACGCGGCCTTTCTCGGCAAACACGGAGCGCCCATGTCCCTCGCCCTCGTTCACAGCCGCGCCCAGGTCGGCGTACAGGCACCTGCGGTCAGCGTCGAAACCCACCTGGCCAACGGCCTGCCCACCCTCACCCTGGTCGGCCTGCCGGAGGCCACGGTCAAGGAGAGCAAGGACCGGGTACGCAGCGCCATCGTCAACTCTGGCCTGGACTACCCGGCCCGGCGCATCACCCAGAGCCTCGCCCCCGCCGACCTGCCCAAGGACGGTGGCCGCTACGACCTGGCCATCGCCCTGGGCATCCTCGCCGCCAATGGCCAGGTGCCCGTGGCCACCCTCGAAGACCTCGAATGCCTGGGCGAGCTGGCCTTGTCCGGGGCGCTGCGGCCAGTGCAGGGCGTGCTGCCCGCCGCGCTGGCGGCTCGGGACGCAGGCAGGGCGCTGGTGGTGCCCAGGGAAAACGCCGAAGAGGCCAGCCTGGCCAGCGGCCTGGTGGTGTACGCGGTAGGCCATCTCCAGGAACTGGTGGCTCACCTGAACGGGCAGCCGGCGCTGCCTCCCTATGCGGCCAAGGGCCTGCTGCTGGAGCAACGGCCTTATCCGGACCTCAGCGAAGTTCAGGGCCAGATCGCCGCCAAGCGCGCCTTGCTGGTAGCCGCGGCCGGCGCGCACAACCTGTTGTTCTCCGGCCCGCCTGGCACCGGCAAGACCTTGCTCGCCAGCCGTCTGCCGGGCTTGCTGCCGCCATTGGACGAGCGCGAGGCGCTGGAGGTCGCGGCGATCCGCTCGGTCAGTGGCCACGCGCCGCTCGACAGCTGGCCGCAACGACCGTTCCGCCATCCGCACCACTCGGCCTCCGGCCCGGCACTGGTGGGCGGTGGCAGCCGGCCGCAGCCCGGCGAGATCACCCTGGCGCACCATGGCGTGCTGTTTCTCGACGAACTGCCCGAGTTCGAACGGCGCGTGCTGGAGGTGCTGCGCGAGCCACTGGAGTCCGGCGAGATCGTGGTGGCCCGGGCCAAGGACCGGGTGCGTTTTCCGGCGCGCTTTCAGCTGGTGGCGGCCATGAACCCCTGCCCCTGCGGCTACCTGGGCGATCCTACCGGCCGCTGCCGGTGCGGCAGCGAGCAGATCCAGCGCTACCGCAACAAGCTGTCCGGCCCGCTGCTCGACCGCATCGACCTGCACCTGACGGTAGCTCGGGAAAGCACCCTGCTGAGCCACCAGCCCAGTGGCGAAACCAGCGCCAGCGTTGGCCAGAGGGTGGCCGCGGCACGGGCGCTGCAGCAACGCCGGCAGGGCTGCGCCAATGCGTTTCTCGACCTCAAGGGGTTGCGCCGGCACTGTCTGCTGGAGCCGGTTGACCAGGCTTGGCTGGAACAGGCCTGCGAGCGGCTGACGTTGTCGTTGCGGGCGGCGCACCGACTGCTGAAGGTAGCCCGCACGCTGGCGGACCTGGAGGGCGCGCAATCCATCGCCAGGGCACACCTGGCGGAGGCGCTGCAGTACCGACCCAGCACTTGACGTTGCCCCACCCGCCCTCATGGAACAAGCCGTGACTTATTGATTTATCTAGCCCTGTGGGAGCGGCCTTGCGTCGCGAAAGGGCTGC
>NZ_JAOEBG010000007.1 GCF_029836165.1 Pseudomonas sp. GD04091 | reverse complement strand
AACCATTAGCGAAAATACCGCATCAAGACCACCAAGCGCTCGACACAACCCTTGTAGGCGCCGGAGAACCCCTGGCGAACACCTCCAAAAGCCAACACCTCCTCAAACCGCCCTCCCCCGCCCGCCCACCAACCTCGGCACCCTCCGCCATACAGATGGAATCCTCATCACCAACAACACCGCACCAATCCCCGCATAGATCGCCCATTCCTTCAGATCCGAACGCACGATCCACAAGAAATGCAGCAACCCCAACCCGAGAATCAGATAAACGAGCCGGTGCAATTTCTTCCAGCGCGCCCCCAATCGCCGCTGACTGTAGCGGTTGGACGTAACTGCCAACGCCAGCAACCCCAGAAAGCCGAGCGCCCCAACAATGATGTAGGGACGTTTGCGCAACTCCACCCCGAACTGCCCCCAGTCCAGACCAAGGATGAACACCAGGTAGGCCATCAAGTGCAGCACTATATAAGCAAAGCACCATAACCCCAGCTGCCTGCGCACCACGATCCACCCCGACCAGCCACTGAGCCGTTGCAAGGGCGTCATGCTCAGGGTAATCAACAGAAACACCAGGGCCCCCAGGCCAAGACGATCCATGAGAATCTTCCCTGGGTCCGGGTCGAGCCGCCCCATCAGCGCCTCGTACAGCCACCAGGCTGGAAACAGGCAACCCACGATGAAAATCGCCAGGCGAAACCAGGGATAACGCATCAGTAGTTCTTCCGCAGGTCGAGGCCGCTGTACAACGACGCCACTTCATCGGCGTAACCATTGAACATCAACGTATCGCGCACATTCGGACTGAACAGCCCACTGGGCAGACGCCGCTCGCGAGCCTGGGTCCAGCGCGGGTGATCGACCGTCGGGTTGACGTTGGCATAGAAGCCGTATTCATCCGGCGCCAACCCCTGCCAGGTGGTGTGTGGCTGCTCCGCCACCAGGCTGATGCGCACGATCGACTTGATGCTCTTGAAGCCATACTTCCAAGGCACCACCAGGCGCAACGGCGCGCCGTTCTGGTTGGCCAGCTCCCGGCCGTACATGCCCACCGCCAGGATCGCCAGCGGGTTCATTGCCTCATCCAGCCGCAGCCCCTCCACGTAGGGCCAGTCGATCAGGGCGAACCCGGAACGTTGCCCCGGCATGCTCTTGGGGTCCTGCAGGGTTTCGAAACGGATATAGCGCGCCTGTGAAGTCGGCTCGACCTGCTTGAGCACCTCCGCCAGCGGGAAACCCAACCATGGAATGACCATCGACCAGGCTTCTACGCAGCGCAATCGATAGATGCGCTCCTGCAACTGGTAGGGCTTGACGAAGTCCTCCAGCGCATAGCGCCCGGGCTTAGCTACCTCGCCATCGACCACCAGACTCCAGGGCTCGGTCTTCAGCGATCCGGCATTGGCCGCCGGATCACCCTTGTCGGGACCGAACTCATAGAAGTTGTTGTAATGGGTGGCGTCCTTGAACGGCGTGATCGCCTCGCCCTGCACGGTCACGGCCTGCCAGCGCGTCGCGCCGAGCTTGTCGGCGAACCATGCAGGCGCCTTTCCGGGCTCGGCATCGGCATAGCGCGATGGCTCGGCGGCGACGCCCAGACGCGGCAACGCACCCAGCGCAAGCCCTGCCAGGGCTCCACCGAGCATGTGACGACGGGAAAGGTAGATCTGTTCGGGGGTGATCTGCGACGACTTGCAGTCGGAAGACCGGGGAAGCTTGATGAGCATGGCGGCTCCACAGTACGGGCAACTGATGTACCCGTAAGACTATGGAGCCGGCAGGTTATTCCGCGATTAAATCTTTCAGGTTTTGCGACGACGGACGCGCAGCAGGTACTGCACAGGGCCGGAGATCGCGTAACCGAGGAAGATCAGCAGCAGGATGCGCGGCGGATCGCTGAATACCACGGCAAACACCAGCACCACGGCCAGGATCGCCACGAACGGCACACGCCCCTTGAGGTCCAGCTCCTTGAAGCTGTTGTACTTGACGTTGCTGACCATCAGCATGCCGGCAGCCGCCACCAGCAGCGCCACCAGGAACGACAGCTTGGAGCCCTGGATGCCGTAGTCGCTGAAGGCCCACACGGTACCCGCCACGACACCAGCCGCCGCCGGGCTGGCCAGGCCGATGAAGTAGCGCTTGTCGGCGGTGCCGACCTGGGTGTTGAAACGCGCCAGACGCAACGCTGCACCCGCCACATAGATGAAGGCGACCATCCAGCCGACCTTGCCCATGTCACCGAGCGCCCAACCGAACGCCAGCAATGCCGGCGCCACACCGAAGGCGACCATGTCCGACAGCGAGTCGTACTCGGCCCCGAAGGCGCTCTGCGTGTTGGTCATGCGCGCCACACGGCCGTCGAGGCTGTCGAGGACCATGGCGACGAAGATCGCGATGGCGGCAAAGGCGAAATACTTGCTCGCCTCGCGTGGGTCACCGGCACTCAGGGCGCTCTGCGCGCTCATCGAGCTGATGATGGAATAGAAGCCGGCAAACAGGTTCGCGGTGGTGAACAGGTTGGGCAGCAGGTAGATGCCGCGGTGACGGACCTTGCGCCCTTCGGCGTCATGGCCTTCTTCGACGTGCTCATCGACAGGTAGCAGGCTTTCGGCGTCGGAGGGCTTGTTCGGCTCTTCGGGACGTTCGCTCATGAAAAGTACCTTGCAACAGGGTGGAATATGTTCGACACGGGCTCGCGAAACGGGTTCTGACGGCGAGCCACTGGTCGCTTTATACCAGAAGCTGGCCGCGCAAACGAAAAAACGCGGCCGAAGCCGCGTTTTTCATTTATCGAAGCAGGACCTTAGTTCTTGGTCTTGTCGACGATCTTGTTGGCCGAAATCCACGGCATCATCGAGCGCAGTTGCTCGCCGATGATCTCGATGCCGTGGGCGGCGTTGTTGCGGCGCTTGGCGGTCATCGAAGGATAGTTGGTGGCGCCTTCGCTGATGAACATCTTCGCGTACTCGCCGTCCTGGATGCGCTTGAGGGCATTGCGCATGGCCTTGCGGGATTCTTCGTTGATGACTTCAGGGCCGGTGACGTACTCACCGTACTCGGCGTTGTTGGAGATCGAGTAGTTCATGTTGGCGATCCCGCCTTCGTACATGAGGTCGACGATCAGCTTCAGCTCGTGCAGGCACTCGAAGTAGGCCATTTCCGGGGCGTAGCCGGCTTCGACCAGGGTTTCGAAACCAGCCTTGACCAGCTCGACGGTACCGCCGCACAGAACGGCCTGCTCACCGAACAGGTCGGTTTCGGTCTCGTCCTTGAAGGTGGTTTCGATGATGCCGGTACGGCCGCCGCCGACGCCAGCGGCGTAGGACAGGGCGACGTTCTTGGCGTTGCCCGAGGCGTCCTGGTAGATGGCGATCAGGTCAGGGATGCCGCCGCCCTTGACGAACTCGGAGCGAACGGTGTGGCCCGGGGCCTTCGGCGCGATCATGATCACGTCGAGATCGGCACGCGGAACGACCTGGTTGTAGTGGATCGCGAAGCCGTGGGAGAAGGCCAGGGTGGCGCCTTTCTTGATGTTCGGCTCGATCTCGGACTTGTACAGCTGGCCCTGGAATTCGTCCGGGGTCAGGATCATGACCAGGTCGGCGGCAGCGACGGCGGAGGCGACGTCGGTCACTTTCAGGCCATGGGCTTCTGCCTTGGCAACGGTGGCCGAACCTTTACGCAGACCGATGGTGACATCCACACCGGAGTCCTTCAGGTTGCACGCCTGGGCGTGACCTTGCGAACCGTAACCGATGATGGCGACTTTCTTGCCCTGGATGATGGAGAGGTCGCAGTCTTTGTCGTAGAAAACTTTCATGAAATACCCCTGGTTATATCTCGGCCCCTGCGGAGCCATCGCTAGTTTTTGAAGTTAGATGCTGAGCACTTTGTCGCCACGGGCAATGCCGGTGACGCCACTGCGCACGGTTTCGAGAATCGATGCGGTGCCGATGGCCTGGATGAAGCTGTCCAGCTTGTCGCTGGTACCGCTCAGCTGCACGGTGTACACGCTGGCGGTCACGTCGACGATCTGGCCACGGAAGATGTCCGTGGTGCGCTTGATCTCGGCCCGCTGGGCACCGGTGGCCTTGACCTTGACCAGCATCAGTTCACGCTCGATGTGGGCGCTTTCCGACAGGTCCACAAGCTTGACCACTTCGACCAGCTTGTTGAGGTTCTTGGTGATCTGCTCGATCACCTCGTCATGGCCAACGGTGGTCAGCGTCAGACGCGACAGGGTCGGGTCTTCGGTCGGCGCCACGGTCAGGCTTTCAATGTTGTAGTTGCGCTGGGAAAACAGGCCGACCACGCGAGACAAGGCACCGGGTTCGTTTTCCAGCAGCAGGGAAATGATGTGCCGCATATCAGGTACGCTCCGTCTTGCTCAGCCACATGTCACGCATCGAGCCGTCCTTGATCTGCATCGGATAGACGTGCTCGGTCCGGTCGACCGCGATGTCGATGAACACCAGGCGGTCCTTCATCGCGAAAGCCTCTTCAAGTTTCGGCTTGAGGTCTTTCAGGCTGGTGATGCGGATACCCACATGGCCATAGGCCTCGGCCAACTTGACGAAGTCCGGCAGCGACTCGACGTAGGAGTGCGAGTGGCGACCGTTGTAGGCCATGTCCTGCCACTGGCGGACCATGCCCAGCACACCGTTGTTCAGGTTGACGATCTTCACCGGCAGGCCGTACTGCATGCAGGTGGACAGTTCCTGGATGTTCATCTGGATGCTGCCTTCACCGGTGACGCAGGCCACGTCCTGGTCGGGGAAGTTGAGCTTGATGCCCATGGCCGCCGGGAAACCGAAGCCCATGGTGCCCAGGCCACCGGAGTTGATCCAGCGGTTGGGTTTGTTGAAGCGGTAGTACTGCGCGGCGAACATCTGATGCTGGCCTACGTCGGAGGTGACGAAGGCATCGCCCTTGGTCACTTCGCACAGGGTCTCGATCACCTGTTGCGGCTTGATGATGTTGCCGTCGCCCTTGTCGTAGGGGAACAGCTCGCCATCGCCACGCCATTCGTCGATCTGCTTCCACCAGGCATCCAGCGCCGCCTTGTCGGGCTGCTCGCCGATTTCCTTGAGGATGGCCAGCATCTCGCTGAGCACGCTTTCGACCGGCCCGACGATCGGCACGTCGGCCTTGATCATCTTGGAGATCGACGCCGGGTCGATGTCGATGTGGATGATCTTGGCATTCGGGCAGAACTTGGCCGGACCGTTGACCACGCGGTCGTCGAAACGCGCGCCGACGGCGAAGATCACGTCGGCATGGTGCATGGCCATGTTGGCGGTGTAGCTGCCGTGCATGCCGAGCATGCCGAGGAACTGGCGATCGGTACCCGGGAAGCCACCGAGGCCCATCAGGGTGTTGGTGACCGGCAGGTTCAGCGACCTGGCGATTTCGGTGAGGGCTTCGGAGCCGCCGCCGAGAATCACGCCACCGCCGGAGTAGACGATCGGGCGCTTGGCCGCCAGGAGCATCTCGGCCGCCTTGCGGATCTGGCCGGAGTGGCCACGAACAGCCGGGCTATACGAACGCAGCTTGACCTTCTTCGGGTAGATGTACTCGAACTTCTCGGCCGGATTGGTCATATCTTTTGGAATGTCGACCACCACCGGACCAGGACGGCCGGACTGTGCAAGATAGAACGCTTTTTTCAGGACTTCGGGAATTTCCGACGCATGTTTGACCATGAAGCTGTGCTTCACGATCGGCCGGGAGATACCGATCATGTCGGTTTCCTGGAACGCGTCGGTGCCGACCATGGTGCTGGGCACCTGGCCAGACAGGATGACCATCGGAATGGAGTCCATGTAGGCGGTGGCAATGCCGGTGATGGCATTGGTCGCGCCCGGACCGGAAGTCACCAGTACCACGCCGGCCTTGCCGGTGGCACGGGCGTAACCGTCCGCCATATGGGTGGCAGCCTGCTCGTGACGAACCAGGATGTGCTGGACTTCCGGTTCCTTGAACAGGGCATCGTAAACATGAAGGAGAGCACCGCCAGGGTACCCGTAGATGTGCTTAACGCCTTCGTCACGCAAGAAGCGGACGACCATCTCAGCGCCAGATAAAAGCTCCACGTTGTTCACCTCTAAAACGCCAGAATACCGCCCTCACTGAGCGGGTCTTAATAGGTTTACTGCCAAGCAGAGCATGAGCGAACGTCAGCACTGACTGAGCAAGTATTGGGAACGCCCTGGTGTGTTGCGGGCTTTCCCACCCAGCGCGAGGTAACGCGTTGCGGGGTGTTACAAGTCGGCGCGGGTGTGCGCCTCATGATCTGCTTAGCGGGTCTGCTTCTGGCAGTCCCTCTACAGCGGAATCTGGATTCTTCTGATTCGCCGCCCACAAGTCAAGAAAAATTATTGCCAAATTTTCCGCAAGATGAATCACCACCACCACTAAAAAGGCGCTCAGCAGCAGATTTAAGAAGATTTCCATAAAAAAGGGCCACAATCTGCGGCCCTCAAGGGAAAAAGAGAAGAAATCAGGCTCAAGGACTGATCAATTGGTCGAATGCTGCCAGCAGGCGCCGTAGCTCGCGGCTTTGTTCCGGGCGGTCGACGAACACCGTCTGCGCCATCACCAGGATGCCGGAGGCATTGGGCAACGGATGGCCGTGCTCGAGAATCAGTTTCATCCGCGGCAGGAAGATCCACTGCAGCCACTGCTCGAAGGCCATGCTGTCGACGGCGAACGGCACCACGCTGGCCAGCGCCTCGGGGCTGGGCGCGGCATCGCTCCACCAGCCCTGGACCTTGAGCTCGCGCTCGATCAGCAACAGGTGATCGGCGATGTCGAGGATGCGCTGTTCCATCACAGGTTGACCCGCGCCTTCTGCCGCGCCAAGGCAGCGCCAGCGCTGTCACCCTGCTTCTCGCGGGCCTGGGCGATGGTATTCCACAGCTGGGCCTGCAGGTCCGGACGACCATTGGCGTAGGTCAGTGCGCGGCGGGCCAACTGCTCGGATTGCGCGGCATCACCTTGCGACAGGCGCACCTGGGCCAGACGGAACAGCACCTGCGGCTCACGCGGGGCGATGCGCTGGGCACGCTCCAGGCTCGACGCGGCGCCATTGAAATCACCACTGCCCTGCTGCTGCTGGGCGGTGGTCAGCAGCGCCAGCACCGGGCCGTCGAGCTGCTCGTCGGCGGACAGGCCACCGCTGGAGACGTTGCCACGCGGAATACCGGTCGGCGCGCTGGTGACCGGCGCGGGCTTGCTCATCGAGGCGATGTCGAACGGCTCGTCGGCAATCGGGTTGGGATTGGTGGTGATCGGCCCGCCGCTGACCGGCCCCGGGGTGATCGGACCGGTGCTGATCGGTGCCGGGCCGGTGCCCGCCGGGAACGACTGGATCGGCGCGCCGCCGGTCCCTTGCGGGATCATCACGGTGACGCCGGAGTCTTCCGGCAGCGACTGGGCCTGGCTGCTGCCGCCGCTGGTCGGATACGCCGACGTGCGCTTGGCCGAGACGCGCTCGCTGTTGGAAACCCGGGTGCTCGAATCGACCACCGGAATATTGCCACGCGGGACGCTGGCACAACCGTGCAGCACGCTTACTGCCGCCAGGGCAGGTATCCACCACTTGTTCACTTCACACCCTCTTCAGAAGCTCGTGCTCAATTCATCCAGCCCTTGACCCAGTCCATCACCGACTCGGCCGGGTTCTGCTCACCACCACAGGTGGCGCCAGCGGCCGGTTCGCTGCCGCGAATATACGGCATCTGCACCGCTCCCGGACAGCTGCCGTCGGATCCCTGGCCACTGTACGGGTCGATCCAGGCCTGCACCACGTTGTCCGGCTGCGGCATCTCCAGCGGCAGCGGGTCGGCCTTCTTCATGAAGCTGGTCCAGACCTGCAGCGCGCCGGTGGCGCCGGTGAACGGCGTCTTGCCGTTGTCGTCGCGGCCCAGCCACACCACCGCCAGCAGATCCTGGCTGAAACCGGAGAACCAGCTGTCACGCGAGTCGTTGCTGGTACCGGTCTTGCCCGCCAGGGTCAGCGACCCTGGCAATACGTTGTACACCGAACGACCGGTACCTTCGCGCATCACCCGCTGCATGGCGTTCTGCACCAGATAGATGGACCCCGGGTCGAACGTTTGCTGGATCTGGAACGGATAGCGCTTGAGCGGCTCGCCCTCGGCGGTGAGCACGCTGCGGATACCGCGCATCGGCGTGTTGAAGCCGCCGTTGGCGATGGTCTGGTACATGGTCGCCACCTGCATCGGCGACATGCCGCCGGCACCCAGCAGCATCGACGGGAACGCCGGCCAGTCGACCTGCACGCCCAGCCGGCCGATGGTCTTGATCACGTTGGGCACGCCGACTTCCAGGCCGAGCTTGGCGGTCGACAGGTTGTAGGAGTTGGCCAGGCCCTGGTACAGGTAGATGGTGCCGTGCGGGCGGCGGTCGTAGTTCTGCGGACGCCACACCTGGCCGTCGGCGCCCTTGACCGAGAACGGCTCGTCCTGCACCCAGCTGGTCAGGGTGAACTTGCTCGGTTGTTCCAGCGCGGTCAGGTACACCGCCGGCTTGACCAGCGAGCCGATCGGCCGCACCGCGTCGATGGCGCGGTTGAAGCCGGCGAAGCCCGATTGGCGGCTGCCGATCAGCGCCTGCACTTCACCGGTCTCGGGATTGGTGACGACCATCGCCGACTCGACTTCGTCGGCGCCCTTGCGCCCGGCCAGACGCTTGAAGGTCTCGGTCATGGCGGTCTCGGCCTTCATCTGCAGGATAGGGTCGAAACTGGTGAAGATACGCAGACCCTCTTCGGTCAGGTCTTCGTCGCGATAGTCCTGGCGCAACTGCCGCTTGACCAGGTCGAGGAAGGCCGGGAACGAACTGTCGGCCAGGCTGCCGCGCTTGGTCACGCCCAAGGGCATCTTCTTCGCCGCATCGACCACGTCCTGGCTGGCCACGCCCTGCTCGGCGAGCAGGTCGAGCACCAGGTTACGGCGCTGCAGGGCGCGCTCGGGGGAGCGGCGCGGGTTGTAATAGGACGGCCCCTTGACCATGCCCACCAGCAAGGCGATCTGGTGCAGCTTGAGCTCCTGCAGCGGCTGGCTGAAGAAGAACTGGCTGGCCAGGCCGAAGCCGTGCACGGCACGCTGCCCATCCTGGCCGACGAACACCTCGTTGAGGTACGCCTCGAGGATCTCGCGCTTGTCGTAATGCAGCTCGAGCAGCACGGCCATCATGGCTTCGGTCAGCTTGCGGCTGAGGCTGCGTTCGTTGGTCAGGAAGAAGTTCTTCACCAGCTGCTGCGTGAGGGTACTGCCGCCCTGGCGCATGGCGCCGGACGAGGTGTTGACCCAGACGGCCCGGGCGATGGACTTGGGCGAGACGCCGAAATGGCTGTAGAAATCCCGGTCTTCGGTGGCGATCAGGGTTTCCAGCAGGTAAGGCGGCACCTGGTCGATCTTGATCAGGATGCGGTCTTCGAGGTTCTTCGGATAGATGCCGCCGATCATCAACGGCTCCAGGCGCACCACGTCGAGCTTGCCGCCGTTGGCCCCGCTGAGCCCGGCGACGTAGTCGCCGGAGAAGCGCACGCGCACGAACTGCGCCGGCTCCATGCCTTCATAGAACTGGAAGCCGCGGGTATTGAGGTCGACCGTATTGCCGTTGACCGAAGCCGCGCCCGGCCCGTTGGCCGCGCTTTCGCGGCGGTAGCCGAGGGCATCGAGCTCGGTGAGGAAGTCGTTGCGGCTCAGCTTCTGGCCGACGAACAGCTCCAGCGGGCGGGCATACACCTTGGCCGGGATGGTCCAGCGCTTGCCGGAGAATTTCTCCTGGACGGTGGCGTCGAGATAGACCGCGAAACCGGCGATCACCACCAGGCCGACCAGGCTGAGCTTGAGAGCCCAGCCCAGCCAGGCGCGGGCGCGACCGGTCGGGCGTTTTTTAGGGGTGCGGGAATTTCGGGTACGAGTCATGGCGGCGGATTATACGCACTTTGAAAAAGGGAGGCAGACGCCCCTCGGCGGTTTGCAGGGACGGCACCATTGACCATAATGTCCGATTCGAATTCCCTGACCCTGAAGGATGATCCGTGAGCCAAGCCCTGATCAGCGCGCTGCAGAACCCCGCCCTCTATCCGCATCCGGTCGCGGGTTTCCAGCTCATCGAGACGCACATCTCCTGGGTCCTGCTCACTGGCGAGTACGCCTACAAGATCAAGAAGCCGATGAACTTCGGCTTCCTCGATTTCACCGGCCTGGATCAGCGCGGACATTTTTGTAACGAAGAGCTGCGCCTGAACCAGCGGCTGACCGAAGGCCTGTACCTGGAAGTGCTGCCGATCACCGGCAGCGTCGAGGCGCCGCGGATCGGCGGCGAAGGCCCGGCCATCGAATACGCGCTGAAAATGCGTCAGTTCCCTCAGGACCAGATGCTCAGCACCCTGCAGGCCAATGGCGAGCTGAACGCCGGCCACATCGACCAGATGGCCCGGCAGATCGCCGAATTCCACCTGCAGGCGCCGAAAGTGTCGGTCAATCACCCGCTGGGCACTCCGGACGCGGTGATGGCGCCAGTGGAGCAGAACTTCGAACAGATCCGTCCATTCCTCACCGACAAGGCCGACCTGCAGCAGCTCGATGCGCTGCAGGCCTGGGCACAGGACAGCTTCAAGCGCCTGCACGGCCTGCTCGAAGCGCGCAAGGCCGATGGCTTCATCCGCGAATGCCACGGCGACATCCACCTGGGCAATGCCACGCTGATCGACGGCAAGGTGGTGATCTTCGACTGCATCGAATTCAACGAGCCGTTCCGCCTGACCGATGTCTACGCCGATGTCGGGTTCCTGGCCATGGACCTCGAGGACCGCGGCCTGAAATGCCTGTCGCGCCGCTTCATCAGCCAGTACCTGGAGCTGACCGGCGACTATGAAGGCCTGGAGTTGCTGAACTTCTACAAGGCCTACCGCGCCCTGGTACGGGCCAAGGTCGCGCTGTTCAGCCTGGCCCCCGACGCCGATGGCGTGCAGCGCGCCACTACCCTGCGCACCTACCGCAACTACGCCAACCTCGCCGAAAGCTACAGCGCCATCCCCTCGCGCCTGCTGGCCATCACCCAGGGCGTGTCGGCGGTGGGCAAGAGCCACGTGGCCATGCGCCTGGTCGAGGCGCTGGGCGCGGTACGCGTCCGTTCGGACGTGGAGCGCAAGCGCCTGTTCGGCAAGCAGCAGGCAGCCGACGCCGGCCAACTGGAAGCCGGCATCTACGACAAGGACGCCAGCCGCGCCACCTACCAGCGCCTGCATAAATTGGCGGCGATCATCCTGCGTGCCGGTTTCCCGGTAGTGCTCGACGCCACCTACCTCAAGCACGAGCAGCGCAAGGCCGCGGCCGACATCGCCAGCGAGACCGGCGTGCCGTTCCTGATCCTCGACTGCCAGGCCCCCGACGCGGTGATCGCCAGCTGGCTGGCCCAGCGCCAGGCCGAAGCCATCGACCCCTCGGACGCCACCCTGGAAGTGGTCAAGGCCCAGCAGGCCAGCCGCGACCCGCTGGATGCCGAAGAACAGAAGCACAGCAAGCGCGTGAACACCCAGGAAAGCGCCAGCATGGACCAACTGATCGAACAGATCCGTCAGCACCTTCCCGGCCTTTGAGCCCGCAGCCGTGAACCAATCGACAGTTCACGGCTGAAGTCCGGCGCCCCTCAAGTGATGGCATTACAATATCATCACACCCCACGGAGGAGGCGCCGCCATGAACCAACCCCGTCAGCTGGACAACGCCCTGTATGCCCTGGTCCGCGACGAGAAGATCGCCGCCTTCAACCGTGAGAAGCCGGTGGACACGCCCATCGATTTTCGCGGCGGCGACTTCCGCGGTCTGGACCTGCGCGCCCTGGACGTACGTGGCATCGATTTCACCGATGCCTACTTCCGTGCCGCCGACCTGCGCGGGCTGGATCTGCGGGACAACGGCATGGAGGGGGCCAGCATCGCCCACGCGCAGATCTCCGGGACTTATTTCCCTGCCGAGTTGAGCGCCGATGAGATTCTCATGTCGGCGAAGTTCGGCACGCGCATGCGCTATCGCGGTTCGCGCCAGGAATGATTGGCGGCGCTGTGCCCATTCATGGGAGCGAGCCTGCCCCGCTCCCACGATGGCAACACCTGCCGGGCATGCGGAATCACTGCACCCCGTCGGCCCCGATGGCAAAAGGCCGCGTTATTCACAACCCCCGCTACACTGCTCATTGACCTGCTCGCGATTTATCCACATGACCCGTTCAGCCATCGCAAGGAGGCTCGATGAACGATGAATTGCAGCATCTGAAAAACCTTGGCAAGACCTCCGCGCAATGGCTGCACGCCGTCGGCATTCACAGCGCATCGGATCTTCGCCGCCTGGGCGCCGTAGGCGCGTACCAGGCGGTGAGAACGCGAGGATTCCGGGCTTCGAAGGTGTTGTTGTACGCCATTGAAGGCGCCCTGCTGGACATGCATTGGAACGACCTGCCGGCCGAACGCAAGCAAGCGTTGAACGAGCAGCTCGATGCGAAGTGCCCGGCGCAGAAGAACGAAAAATAAATTGGCAAAAGGCATTGACGCCGAAATGAGAATCGTTATGATTATCTCAACTGGTCGCGAGACTGGTTGGGTAACCTGAAAGCTCCCTGGTTCGGACTCTCAGATTATCTCCTCATCAGGCTAATCACGGTTATTGACCCGGCACTTTGCCGGGTCTTTTTTTGCCCGCGATTCAATGCCCCTTGCGCAGCTGGGCGCAGTAGTCCTGCTCGGGCAGCGCCGCGGTGTACCAGACGAAATCGGCCATGCCCGCCTCGACCACCTCCCCCACTTCCGCCAACAGCAAGACCTCGCTCTGCCCCTTGGCCCCCAGGTCGGCCAGGTGCAACGGCACGCCGATATCCTTGCGGGCGTGATAGCTGCCCGTGAACAACAGCGCAGGCTGCGCGGCACCCAGCAGGCGCTCGGCGATGCGTCGGTCGCGTTGCTGCTGGACGGCGAGCATGGCGGGCAGCTGGCGCTCGGGCAGCAGGTTGCAGTGACCGGCACGCACCTGCTCGAGCAGCGCCTTCTTTACAGCCTGGGCATTGGAACGCAGCCCTGGCGGGCTGACCGGCTGGCGATAGGCCTGGCGGACCTCACCCGGTGACAGGTTGGCGGACAACAACGGATAGGGCCCGGCCAGGGCGTCACGGACGATCGGTCCATACTGCTTCCAATCCCAGCCTTCCTGCCACGCCAGGGCCTTGGGCAGGTCGGCAGGCAGTCGGGCGTCCTTCTTCAGCGCATCCACCAGGGGCTGCTGCTCGGGCTGGAGCATTTCCAACAGCAGGCTGCCCTGCGGCCGTCTCGCTTCCAGCGCGTGCAGCAGCCAGAGCTGCAGGGCATGGTGGTCGGGGTTGTCATGCTTCTCGCCGACCAGCACCCGGGGTGCGTCGGCCAGGTGCCGGACCAGTTGCTCCGGGGTCAACCGCTGCCCGCTGGCCAGGTCGATGATCTGCCCGAGCTGCGCGCTATCGCGCCCCTCGCTGCTTTGCCAGGCCGGCAACGGTGGCAGGCTGGCCTGGCAGGCGCCCAACGCCAGCGCCAGGCAAACCGTCAGGCTGGACAGCAACAGGTGGCGCATGGTCAGGCTCCTAGCGAGTGATGATCAGCGGATGGCCGCGCTCCGGATGCGGCTGTACCAGCACGTCGATGCCGAACACGGCTTTCAGCGACGCGGGGGTCAGCACTTGTCGCGGTGTGTCCAGCGCATGGCAGCGCCCCTGCTCGAGCAGCAGGATCTGGTCACAGTAGCGCGCGGCGAGGTTCAGGTCATGCAGGATCACCAGCACCGCCGCGCCCCGGTCGGCAAAACTGCGCACGGCCTGCAGCGTGGTGTGCTGGTGCAGCGGATCGAGGGCCGAGGTGGGTTCGTCCAGCAGTAGCGTGCTGCCCGCCTCGCCCGGCCACAATTGGGCCAGCACCCGGGCGAGGTGCACACGCTGGCGCTCACCGCCGGACAGCGCCAGGTAGCTGCGATCGACCAGGTGCAGCGCATCCGCCGCCTCCAGCGCCGCGCTGACGATCTCGCGGTCGCGCTGCCGCCCACTGGCATGGGGCAGACGCCCCATCCCGACCACTTCCTCAACATTGAACGAGAAGCCGAGCGTGGACACCTGTGGCAACACCGCCAGGCGTCGGGCCCGATCCTGGCCGGACCATTGGTCCAGGGCGCGCCCATCCAGCCGCACCTGCCCTGCGCTGGCCGCCAGCTCGCCGCACAGCGCGCCCAGCAGGCTGCTCTTGCCCGCACCATTGGGGCCGAGCACGCCGAGGATCAGTCCGGGGCGCAGTTGCAGGTGGATATCGTGCAATACCTGAGCGTTGCCACGCTTGAGCGACAACCCTTCGACATCGAGCATCAGCTACGCCCCCTCACCAGCAGGAACAGGAAGAACGGCGCACCGATGAAGGCCGTGACGATACCGATCGGCAACTCCGCCGGCGCCAGGGCCAGCCGGGCGATCAGGTCGGCAAACAGCAGCAGCGTGCCACCGGCCAGCAGCGAAGCGGGCAGCAGGACACGATGGTCCGGCCCTGCCACCAGGCGCACCAGGTGCGGCACCACCAGGCCGATGAAGCCGATCAGGCCGGCGGCCGCGACCGCCGCGCCAACGCCCAGCGCCGTGCAGAACACCAGTTCACGCTTGAGCGTCTCCACCTCGATGCCCAGGTGGCGGGCTTCGGACTCGCCCAGCAGCAGCGCATTGAGCGCCTGCGCCCGGCGTGGCAGCCACAGCGCCACCACCGCGCAAACCAGCAGCAGTGGCCACAGGCGCTCATAGCTGGCGCCATTGAGGCTGCCCAGGTTCCAGAAGGTCAGGGTTCGCAGGGTGGCGTCATCGGCCAGGTAGGTGAACAGGCCGACCGCGGAGCCGCCCAGCGCGGTCATGGCGATGCCGGCCAGGAGCATGGTGGCGACATTGGTCTGCCCGTCGCGACGCCCCAGGCGATACACCATCGCCGTCACCCCCAGGCCGCCGACGAACGCGCACAGCGACAGCAGATAAGGCGCGAACCACTCGGGAATACCGCCCAGCCAGCTGCCGCCGACGATGGCCACCGCCGCGCCGAGGGCCGCGCCGCTGGCGACCCCCACCAGCCCCGGGTCGGCCAGCGGGTTGCGGAACAGCCCCTGCATCGCCACGCCGGACAACGCCAGCACCGCGCCCACGGCAAGCCCCAGCAAGGTGCGTGGCAGACGGATCTGCCCGAGGATCATTTCGGCCTGCTCCAGGCCCTCGCCGGAAACCGGCAGCCCGATCAGGCGCAGCCCGGCACGCAAGGTGTCGAACAGCGGCAGGCTGACCGGCCCCAGCGCCAGCGACAGCCAGACCGCCAGCAGGCACAGCAATGCCAGGACAATGAACAACGTGCGTGGTTGGACCCGCTGCCTCATGGGTTGAGGCTGGCCTTGGCGGCGGGATAGAAGCGCGCTGCCAGTTCATGCAGCGTGGCGGGCAGGCGCGGGCCGAGGCCGCCGACCAGCAAAGTCGGGTCGAGCGATACCAGGCGTTTGTCGCGTGCCGCGCGCGAGGCCGCCAATGCCGGATTCTCCTTGAGCAGCGCCTGCAAGGCCTGCTCGCCGTCGAGGGCACGATCGGAGAACACCACCACGTCCGGATTCAGCGCCGCCAGGGCCTCCACCGAGAAATTCTTGTAGCCCTGGTGATCGGCAAGATTGCGCCCGCCCGCCTGACGCAGCACCCAGTCACCCGCGGTGCCCTGTCCCGCGATCAGCGGTTTGGCGCCGGCATGGCCGACCAGCAGCAGCACGCCTGGTGCCTTCTGTCCGGCCTGGGCCTGCTTGATCTGCCCCTGCAAAGTGTCCAGTCGCTGCTTGTAGTCAGTGGCAAGCTCGTTGGCCTTTTCTGCATTGCCCAGCAGCACGCCAAGGTGTTTCAGATTCTCGTCCACCGCAGCGATCTCGGCCTTGCTGGAAAACAGCTCGACCCGAACCCCGGCATTGCGGATCTGCGCCAGGACCGGCGGTGGCCCCATCTCCTCGGTGCCGACCAGTACATCCGGGCGCAGGCTGAGGATGCCCTCGGCCGACAACTGGCGCTGGTAGCCGATGCTGGGCAGCGCCTTCAGCGATTGCGGGTGCTGGCTGGTGGTGTCGACGCCGACCAGGCGTTGCTCGCCGCCCAGGGCGCTGATCCACTCGCTCAAGGCGCCACCGGCGCTGACCCAACGCTGCGGGACCTCGGCGGCCAGGGCCTGGGTGGACAGGGCAAGACCGGCGCACAGGGCGAACAGGGCAGCGGGACGACGCATCATCGGATTCCTTTGCTGGAGGCGAGCCGCGCGCCTTGTGGCGAGCGGTGGAAGTGCGCACCATAGACAGCCTGGCGCGGCGAGTGTGGGCAATTTGATAATTATTCGCATTGAAGCGTCAAGCCATCCCTTTGTCACACGGCTTAACCGGAAGATTCCGCCTCGATGCACTTTCTCTGCACCTCCTGCGACCTTGCCGAAGGCCATGGCCGCGCCTTCAGCGTAGCTGGCGCGCCATTGTTCGCCGTGCGCCGCCAGGGCAAGGTCTACCTCTATGGCAACCGCTGCCCGCACCGCGGCATTCCACTGAACTGGGAAGCGGACAGCTTTCTCGACGACAGCGCGAGCCTGATCCAATGCGCCCATCACGGAGCGCTGTTCCTGATCGAAAGCGGTGAGTGCGTGGCCGGACCTTGTGCGGGCGAATGGCTGGAGGCCCTGGACTGCCTGGAAGACAGCCAGGGCATCTGGCTCACGGATCGAGCAACACCGGCAACGCTCGATCGATGACGATCTGCCGGGCGTCGAGACGGGTGCCATAGGCCAGCACCTCGACACCCTCCGCCACCGCGGCGCGCAGGGCCTGGGCATAGGCGGCGTCGATCTCCTGCGCCGGGCGCACGGCTTCGATACCAGTCAGATTCACACAGTACAGTTGCACCGCACGGATGCCCTGGCGCGCCAGGGCCGCCAGTTCGCGCAGATGCTTGGCGCCACGCTGGGTGACGGCGTCGGGAAAGGCCGCGACAGGCGAGTCGGGGTAACCGAGCGTCACGCTCTTGACCTCGACATAGGCTTTGCGAGCGTCGGCAAACTCCAGATAGAAGTCGATGCGGCTGCGCTCCTCGCCATAGGCCACTTCACGCCTGAGCGTGGTGAAACCGGCAAGCTCGGTGATGACGCCTGCGCGCAGAGCCTCTTCCACCACGGCATTCGCGCGTCCGGTGTTGACGCAGGCCAGCCGCCCCTGGGGGGTCTCGCTGATCTCCCAGGTACCGGGCAACTTGCGCTTGGGGTCGTTGGAGCGGCTGAACCACACCTGCCCGCCCTCACGCATGCAGTTGAGCATGGAGCCGGTGTTCGGGCAGTGGATGGTGATCTGCTCGCCACTGGCGAGCTCGATGTCGGCCAGGAAACGCTTGTATCGGCGCAACAGCCGCGCCTGTTCGAGTTCGGGGAAAAACATCATCAGCCCTGCCAGCTCCGCAGGCCACGGGCAATGCGCCGCACTGCCTCCTCGAGGCGCGGCAGGCTCTGGGTATAGGCGAAACGCACATGATGACCTGCCTGATGACGACCGAAATCCAGGCCAGGGGTGAAGGCCAGGTGCTCGGTTTCCAGGAAATGCCGACAGAAGGCGAAGGCGTCGCCACCGAAGGCGCTGATATCGGCGTACAGATAGAAGGCACCCTGTGGTTCCACGGCGATGCCGAAGCCCAGTTCACGCAGGGCCGGCAGCAGGTAGTCGCGGCGGCGGGCGAACTCGCTGCGGCGCTCCTCGAGGATCGCCAGGGTTTCTGGCTGGAAGCACGCCAGCGCGGCATGCTGGGCCATGCTTGGGGCACTGATATAGAGGTTCTGCGCCAGCTTCTCCAGATCGCCCACCGCCGACGGTGGGGCTACCAGCCAGCCCAGGCGCCAGCCGGTCATGCCGAAATATTTGGAAAAACTGTTCAGGACAAACGCCTGGTCGTCCACTTCCAGCACGCTCGGCGCATCCATGCCATAGGTAAGGCCATGGTAGATCTCGTCCACCACCAGATGGCCGTGGTGCGCGCGGATGGCGCTCGACAGGCCCGCCAGCTCATCGCGATCGAGCACCGTGCCGGTCGGGTTGGCGGGCGAAGCGACCAACGCGCCGACGGTGTCCTTGTCCCAGTAGCGTTCGACCAGGTCGGCGGTCAGCTGGTAGTTGACGTCCGGCCCCACGGGCACCAGCTGCGCGCCGCCTTCGACCAGGCGCAGGAAATGGCGGTTGCACGGATAGCCGGGGTCGGCCAGCAGCCAGTGCTTGCCCGGATCGACTAGCAGGCTGCTGGCCAGAAGCAGCGCGCCAGAGCCGCCCGGAGTGATGAGAATGCGTTCTGGGTCGAGATCCACACCGTAGCGCTGGCCATAGAACCCGGCGATCGCCTCGCGCAACTGTGGCAGGCCACGCGCTGCCGTGTAGCGGGTGTGCCCGGCGGCCAGGGCGGCCTGGCCGGCGGCGACGATCGGCGCTGCGGTGGTGAAGTCCGGCTCGCCGATCTCGAGGTGGATCACGTCATGGCCGGCAGCCTGCAGCTCATTGGCCCGGGCCAGCAGGGCCATGACATGGAAGGGTTCGATGGCGCGACTGCGCGCACTGTGTGGCTGAGCCATGGGCCTTCTCTCAATTGGGTCTAAACTGGTGATTCTACCTGTGCGCGCCAGCGAACGTAGCGCCCTGTCGGCGGTCAATAGCAGGCATAGGGCGGGGTAGCGCACCCCGTATCTATCTGGTAAGTTCGGCGGCTCGCAGTCGCAGGGCCGGCGGTCGCCGGAGCTGGAAGCAGCCTGCGCATTGGATCAGATGAGTGAGAGGCGGTCTATTCATGTCCACCGTAGAAAAGCAAAAAGCCGGTCAGACCATGTACGGTGTAGAGCCCTATAAAGAAACCAAGGGCGAGGAGTACATGGGCGAGCCCATGCGCAAGCACTTCACCAAGCTTCTGGGGGCGTGGAAGCTTGAGTTGATGACGAGCGTAGACCAGACCGTGACGCACATGAAGGACGAAGCAGCCAACTTCCCGGACCCGGCCGACCGCGCCAGCCAGGAAGAAGAGTTCGCCCTGGAGCTGCGCAACCGCGATCGCGAGCGCAAGCTGATCAAGAAAATCGACAAGACCCTGCAGAAAATTCAGGACGAAGAATACGGCTGGTGCGACTCCTGCGGCATCGAGATCGGTCTGCGTCGCCTGGAAGCCCGCCCCACTGCGGACCTGTGCTTCGACTGCAAGGAAATTGCAGAGAAGAAGGAAAAGACTGTCGGTAAAGGCTGACCCCGGACCCTCGGAGACGGGGCGTATCGGTTGTGGTAGCGGGCTTGCCCGCTACCTACGACTGGTACGCCCCGTCTTCATTTATATAGCTGTGCAATCCATGAACGACTCCCGCTACATCGGCCGCTTCGCCCCCACCCCCAGCGGTTTCCTGCATTTCGGCTCGCTGGTCGCCGCCCTCGCCTCCTGGCTCGACGCTCGCGCCGTCAATGGCCGCTGGCTGCTGCGCATGGAAGACACCGACCCGCCCCGGGAGATGCCCGGCGCCCGGGACGCGATCCTGCAGACCCTGGAGCGCTACGGGCTGGAGTGGGATGGCGAGGTGGTGTTCCAGAGCCAGCGCCACGAGGCCTATGCGGCCGTTGTCGATCGTCTGTTCAACATGGGCCTGGCCTATGCCTGCACCTGCTCGCGCAAGCAGCTCGAAGGCTACAACGGCATCTATCCGGGCTTTTGCCGCAATGCCGGGCACGCGCGCGAAGGCGCGGCGATCCGCTTGCGGGTGCCGGAGCTGATCTACCGCTTCACCGATCGTGTCCAGGGTGAGTTCGAGCAGCACCTGGGGCGTGACGTGGGCGACTTCGTCATCCAGCGTCGCGACGGGCTGTATGCCTACCAGCTGGCGGTGGTGCTGGACGATGCCTGGCAGGGTGTCACCGATATCGTGCGCGGCGCCGACCTGCTGGACAACACGCCGCGTCAGCTGTACCTGCAGGAGTTGTTGGGGTTCTCGCAGCCGCGTTACCTGCACATTCCATTGATCGTGCAACCGGACGGGCACAAGCTGGGCAAGTCGTACCGCTCGCCGCCGCTGGAGGCGGACCAGGCGACGCCGTTGTTGCTGCGTGCCCTGCGGGCATTGGGGCAGCAGGCGGATCCGGCACTGGCGGGGGCCACCCCGGCCGAGGTGCTGGCGGTGGCGCGGCAGCAGTGGCGGCCGGAGCATGTTACGCGGCAAATGACGGTGCCCGAGGCTGATTTGCATTAATGCCCTGGTCCGACCGGCCAACGCGATCATTGTAGGAGCGGCCTTGTGTCGCGATGGGCTGCAAAGCAGCCCCGGCAATACCTGCGGCAACGCTGAAAACCTGGGGCCGCTACGCGCCCCATCGCGACACAAGGCCGCTCCTACAGGGACCGCGCAAGACAGCAAGCCCAGCGTTTCACCAAAATCAAAAGCCCAACAAATTCAAACTCTTGGCGAACACCACCGATTCCCGCTAGCATCGCCGCCATCATTTGCGCCAATAATAAGTCCAAACCCGCAGCGCCCAACCCTCGAGGCCAGCATGTACATCTATCGTTTGGTCCTGCTTCTGGTCGTGGGGATCTACCTGTTCTCCCCGGCCATCATGGACTGGTGGATCGAACCGACCGGTGCCTGGTACCGCCCCTACCTGCTCTGGCTGATCCTGATCGTCGTCACCTTCATCCTGCAGAGCCAACGAGATGCCGATGAGCTTTAGCCTGACCCAGATGATCCTGATCAGCGCCGCCTACCTGCTGGTGCTGTTCGGCGTGGCCTGGATCAGCGAGCGTGGGCTGATCCCGCGCTCGGTCATTCGCCACCCATTGACCTACACCCTGTCGCTGGGCGTCTATGCCAGCGCCTGGGCCTTCTATGGCTCGGTCGGGTTGGCCTACCAGTACGGCTACGGCTTCCTTGCCTGTTACCTGGGGGTGTCCGGCGCCTTCCTGCTGGCGCCGGTGCTGCTCTACCCGATCCTCAAGATCACCCGCACCTACCAGCTGTCATCGCTGGCCGACCTGCTGGCGTTTCGCTTTCGCAGCACCTGGGCCGGCGCGTTGACCACGGTGATCATGCTGATCGGCGTGCTGCCCTTGCTGGCCCTGCAGATCCAGGCGGTGGCCGACTCCATCAGCATCCTGACCGGCGAACCGGTCAAGGCCCGAGTGGCCTTCGCCTTCTGTGCGCTGATCATCCTCTTCACCATCTTCTTCGGCTCGCGGCATATCGCCACCCGCGAGAAGCACGAAGGGCTGGTGTTCGCCATCGCCTTCGAGTCGGTGATCAAGCTGGTGGCGCTGGGCGGTATCGGCCTGTATGCGCTGTACGGCGTATTCGGTGGCCCCCACGGGCTGGAAGTCTGGCTGCTGCAGAACCAGACCGCACTCGCGGCGCTGCACACCCCGCTGCAGGAAGGCCCATGGCGCACCCTGCTGCTGGTGTTCTTCGCCTCGGCGATCGTGATGCCGCACATGTACCACATGGCCTTCACCGAGAACCTCAGCCCACGCGCGCTGGTCAGCGCCAGCTGGGGCCTGCCGCTGTTCCTGCTGCTGATGAGCCTGGCCGTGCCGCTGGTGCTGTGGGCCGGCCTGCGCCTGGGCGCCAGCACCAACCCCGAGTACTTCACCCTGGGCCTGGGGATCGCCGCCAACAACGAAGCCCTGGCGCTGCTGGCCTATGTCGGCGGGCTGTCGGCCGCCAGCGGGCTGATCATCGTCACCACCCTGGCGCTGTCGGGCATGGCCCTGAACCACCTGGTCCTGCCGCTGTACCAGCCTCCGGCCGAAGGCAACATCTACCGCTGGCTGAAATGGACCCGTCGCGCGCTGATCGTCGCCATCATCACCGCCGGCTTCGTCTTCTACCTGACCCAGAGCAGTCACCAGAGCCTGGCCAACCTGGGCATCGTCGCCTTCGTCGCCACCCTGCAGTTCCTTCCCGGTGTGCTCTCGGTGCTGTACTGGCCGACCGCCAACCGCCGCGGCTTCATCGCCGGCCTGCTGGCCGGGACGCTGGTGTGGATGGTAACCATGTTGCTGCCGCTGCTGGGCAACCTGCAGGGCTTCTATATCCCGCTGCTGAACATGATCTACGTGCTGGACGACACCAGCTGGCACATGGCGGCCATCGCTTCGCTGGCGGCCAACGTCCTGCTGTTCACCCTGATCTCGCTGTTCACCAACGCCAGCAGCGAAGAAGTCAGCGCCGCCGAGGCCTGCGCGGTGGACAACGTGCGTCGCCCGCAGCGCCGTGAACTGCATGCCGCCTCGCCCCAGGAGTTCGCCACCCAGCTGGCCAAGCCGCTGGGTGCCAAGGCCGCGCAGAAAGAGGTCGAGCAAGCCCTGCGCGACCTGTACCTGCCCTTCGACGAGCGTCGCCCTTACGCCTTGCGCCGCCTGCGCGACCGCATCGAGGCCAACCTGTCCGGGCTGATGGGCCCGAGCGTGGCCCAGGACATGGTCGAGACGTTCCTGCCCTACAAGTCCGGCAACGAGAACTATGTCACCGAGGACATCCACTTCATCGAAAGCCGCCTCGAGGACTATCACTCGCGTCTGACCGGCCTGGCCGCCGAACTCGACGCCCTGCGCCGCTACCACCGCCAGACTCTGCAGGAACTGCCCATGGGCGTCTGCTCGCTGGCCAAGGACCAGGAAATCCTGATGTGGAACAAGGCCATGGAAGAACTCACCGGCATCGCCGCCAAGCATGTGGTGGGCTCGCGCCTGGTGACCATCGCCGAGCCCTGGCGCGGCCTGCTGCAGGGCTTCATCAACGTGCCCGATGAGCACCTGCACAAGCAGCGCCTGGTCCTGGACGGCCAGCCGCGCTGGTTGAACCTGCACAAAGCGGCCATCGACGAGCCGCTGGCACCGGGCAACAGCGGCCTGGTGCTGCTGGTCGAGGACCTCACCGAGACCCAGGCCCTGGAAGACAAGCTGGTGCATTCCGAGCGCCTGGCCAGCATCGGCCGCCTGGCCGCCGGCGTGGCCCACGAGATCGGCAACCCGATCACCGGGATCGCCTGTCTGGCGCAGAACCTGCGCGAAGAACGCGAGGGCGACGGCGAGATCATCGAACTGTCCAGCCAGATCCTCGAACAGACCAAGCGCGTGTCGCGCATCGTCCAGTCGCTGATGAGCTTCGCCCATGCCGGCGGCAGCCAGCAGAACAGCGAAGAGCCGGTGTGCCTGGCGGAAGTCGCGCAGGACGCCATTGGTCTGCTGGCGTTGAACCGGCGCAATTTCGAAGTACAGTTCTTCAACCTCTGCGACCCGGAACACTGGGCCGAGGGCGACCCCCAGCGCCTGGCCCAGGTGCTGATCAACCTGCTTTCCAACGCCCGCGACGCTTCGCCTCCCGGCAGCGCCGTGCGCGTGCGCAGCGAAGTGAACGAACACACGGTCGACCTGATCGTCGAGGACGAAGGCACAGGCATCCCGAAAAGCATCATGGACCGCCTCTTCGAACCCTTCTTCACCACCAAGGACCCGGGCGAAGGCACCGGACTGGGGCTCGCTCTGGTCTATTCCATCGTGGAAGAGCATTATGGGCAAATCACCATCGACAGCCCGGCCGACATCGAGCGCCAACGTGGTACCCGGATCCGCGTGACCCTGCCCCGGCATGTCGTAGCGACGTCCCCTGAAATTCGAGACCGTCGAGAGAATTGAATCAATGCCGCACATTCTGATCGTCGAAGACGAAACCATCATCCGTTCGGCCTTGCGCCGCCTGCTCGAACGAAACCAGTACCAGGTCAGCGAAGCCGGCTCGGTGCAGGAAGCCCAGGAACGCTTCAGCATTGCCACCTTCGACCTGATCGTCAGCGACCTGCGCCTGCCGGGCGCGCCAGGCACCGAGCTGATCAAGCTCGGCCAGGGTACCCCGGTGCTGATCATGACCAGCTACGCCAGCCTGCGCTCGGCGGTGGACTCGATGAAGATGGGCGCGGTGGACTACATCGCCAAGCCGTTCGACCACGACGAGATGCTGCAGGCCGTCGCCCGGATCCTGCGCGACCGACAGAACGCTCCGGCCGTGGCGCCTGCCGCCGAATCGCGGGCGAGCAACGGCAGGACCAATGGCGAGAAGGCCAGCCCCGCTCCGGCCAATGGCGAGATCGGCATCATCGGTTCCTGCGCCCCCATGCAGGACTTGTTCGTGAAGATCCGCAAGGTCGCCCCCACCGACTCCAATGTGCTGATCCAGGGCGAGTCGGGCACCGGCAAGGAGCTGGTCGCCCGTGCCCTGCACAACCTGTCGCGCCGTGCCAAGGCTCCGATGATCTCGGTGAACTGCGCGGCGATCCCGGAAACCCTGATCGAGTCCGAGCTGTTCGGCCATGAGAAGGGCGCGTTCACCGGCGCCAGCGCCGGCCGCGCCGGCCTGGTCGAAGCGGCCGATGGCGGTACCTTGTTCCTCGACGAAATCGGCGAGCTGCCGCTGGAAGCCCAGGCCCGGTTGTTGCGCGTGCTGCAGGAAGGCGAGATCCGCCGGGTCGGCTCGGTGCAGTCGCAGAAAGTCGACGTGCGCCTGATCGCCGCGACCCACCGCGACCTGAAGAACCTGGCCAAGTCCGGCCAGTTCCGGGAAGACCTCTATTACCGCCTGCATGTGATCGCCCTCAAACTGCCAGCCCTGCGCGAGCGTGGCAGCGACGTCAACGAAATCGCCAACGCCTTCCTGGCCCGCCAGAGCGCACGCATCGGCCGCGACGACCTGCATTTCTCCCATGAGGCCGAGCAGGCCATCCGTCACTACAGCTGGCCGGGTAACGTGCGTGAGCTGGAAAACGCCGTGGAGCGTGCGGTGATTCTCAGCGAGAGCGCGGAGATTTCCGCCGACCTGCTGGGGATCGACATCGAGCTAAGCGATCTGGACGACGACGTTCTCGACAACCTGCCGACACTGGCCAGCGCCAACAACGCCAGCCACGAGCCGACCGAGGATCTGTCGCTGGAAGACTACTTCCAGCACTTCGTGCTCGAACATCAGGACCACATGACCGAGACCGAGCTGGCACGCAAGCTGGGCGTGAGCCGCAAGTGCCTGTGGGAACGCCGCCAGCGCCTGGGCATCCCGCGACGCAAGAGCAACGCCACCAGCGACAACTGATTCAGCGCAGACAAATCGCGGGCGATGCGGGCTTGTGGGTCGCCGCATCGCCCGCGATGCGTTTGGGCGGTAACACATCAGTTCCCGCAAAAATCTGTTACCCAACCTGTCAGCCGTAACATCCCCCGAGGCGTACGGTAACGAAATTTCTACATTTGCCCGCCTCCCGATCCTGCCAGAATCGACGAAAGCCCCGGTTTTACTGGCTTTTCAAAAGTTGGCACGGCACCTGCTATATGTTCAGTACAAGAACAATAACAAGCACTGCAACTCAGAATAAGAACAAGACGAAACGGCTCACGCATAACAAGAACAAGACGGCGGAGGCGCAGCTAACTGATTCTTTTGGAGAGGAGTTGTGTTTGGGGCTTGCCCCACGATCAGACAGAGAACAACAAAAACTGCACTCAAAAGCAGCACCTGAACTGATTGGATCGAAAGATCAGCATCATCTCGGCGACCAAAGCAATCCGTTTGCTCTTTACCCCCGGTTTGGGGGTCGTCCACAAGCTTCGAGATTTGTGGACAGGGCGCTCAACAAAAACAAAAAGCCCAGCAGAAAAACAATAAGAGCACGCAACGACTTGATGGGGAGCTTCGGCTCCCCATGTCGTTTCTGGCGCTCCGACCACCTCTTGGCACACCGCCTACACCATTCCCCCAGTAAATGCTAGAATCCCCGCCCATCATGCGGCCATTCTCCTATCCTTGGCCGATCATTCCTTCAAACAGTGCATCCCATGCTGAAGAAGCTGTTCCAGTCGTTCCGCCCGCCCGTTCGTGGCCAGCACCACAGGCGCACCACGCCTGAAGTGATCAACAAGAGCCAGCACTCGCTGCAACGCAGTCAGTTCAGTCGCCATGCGGTAAGCATCGTCGAACGCCTGCAGGCGGCCGGTTACCAGGCCTACCTGGTCGGTGGTTGCGTGCGCGACCTGCTGCTGGGCATCACGCCCAAGGACTTCGACGTCGCCACCAGCGCCACGCCCGAACAGGTGCGCGCCGAGTTCCGCAATGCTCGCATCATCGGCCGGCGCTTCAAGCTGGTCCACGTGCATTTCGGCCGTGACATCATCGAAGTCGCCACTTTCCGCGCACCGCATTCGGACGAAGACCAGGCCGACAGCCACCGCTCGTCGCACAATGCCAGCGGCCGCATCCTGCGCGACAACGTGTACGGCACCCTGGAGGAAGACGCGCAACGTCGCGACTTCACCATCAATGCCCTGTACTACGATCCGGTCAGCGAGCGCATTCTCGATTACGCCAACGGTGTCCACGACATCCGCAACCGGTTGCTGCGCCTGATCGGCGACCCGACCCACCGCTACCAGGAAGACCCGGTGCGCATGCTGCGCGCCGTGCGCTTCGCCGCCAAGCTCAACTTCGGTATCGAAAAGCACACCGTGCAGCCGATCCGCGAGCTGGCGCCCATGCTGCGCGACATTCCGCCTGCGCGCCTGTTCGAGGAAAGCCTCAAGCTGTTCCTCAACGGCCAGGGTGCGATCACCTTCGAAATGCTGGTCGACCTGGAGCTGTTCGAGCCCCTGTTCCCGGCCAGCAGCCACGCACTCGAAGAGCGCCCGACCTACACCCACACCCTGATCAGCCAGGCCCTGGCCAACACCGACCTGCGCGTCAAGCAGGGCAAGCCGGTAACGCCAGCCTTCCTCTTCGCCGCCCTGCTCTGGCCAGCCCTGCCGGGCCGTGCGCTATACCTGCAGAGCCAGGGCGTGCCGCCGATCCCGGCCATGAATGGCGCGGCCCACGACCTGATCGCCGAGCAGTGCCAGCGCATCGCGATCCCGAAGCGTTTCACCCTGCCGATCCGCGAGATCTGGGACATGCAGGAGCGCCTGCCACGCCGTAGCGGCAAGCGCGCCGACATGCTGCTGGACAACCCGCGCTTCCGCGCCGGCTACGACTTCCTGCTGCTGCGTGAAAGCGCCGGCGAGGAAACCGAGGGGCTGGGCGAGTGGTGGACCGATTATCAAGAGGCCAACGACAGCCAGCGCCGCGACATGATCCGCGAGCTGGGTAGCCGCGATGACGGGGCCAGCACGGGTGCCGGTCCACGCAAGCGCAAGCGCAGTGGCAGCAAGCGCAAGCGTGACGACGAGCAGGCCTGGGACTGAACGTGAGTACCCGTGCGTTCATCGGCCTGGGCAGCAACCTGGATGAGCCCGCCGCACAGCTGCGCAGCGCCCTGCAGGCACTGGACCTGATCGCCGACACGCGTCTGGCGGCGGCCTCGGCGCTGTATACCAGCGAATCGTTGCTGCCTGGCCAGCCCCGCTACACCAATGCCGTGGCGGCCATCGACACGGCGCTGGCCCCGCTGGAGCTGCTCGACGCCCTGCAAGCCATCGAGAACGACCAGGGCCGTGTGCGCAAGGAACGCTGGGGCCCGCGCACCCTCGACCTCGACGTGCTGCTGTTCGGTGACCGGGTCATCGACGAGCCGCGCCTGCAAGTGCCGCATTACCATATGCACGCCCGCCCGTTCGTGCTCTACCCGCTCGCCGAACTGGTCCCCGCCGATTTCCGCCTCGCCGACGGCCGCCCCCTGGCGCAATTGCTCCAGGACTGCCCGTTCGTCGGCCTGGAACGCCTGTAATCCGGGCGTTCCAGACGGCGGTAACGCCAGTAACACCCACGCCGTAACATTGCGGTAACACGGCTGGTTGACTTCCCCCACCTCGCTCACGACTATAGGCGTCCCGCGGCGCCACTATGCCGCAATCACCCATTTAGGCTCGGACGGACCTGTGCCCGAACATCACGACCGATGATGTGCCGCTCCGGAAGATGAATACACGCGTTGTACGCAGTTGTTTTTCACAGCGCCTGAACGAGGATTCCCCTACATGCCTGAAGTAACCCTGACCACCCTGCACGGCCTGAAGGCCAAGGGCGAGAAAATCACCATGCTGACCTGCTACGACGCGACCTTCGCCAAGGCCGCCAGCCAGGCCGGCGTGGAAGTGCTGCTGGTGGGCGACTCCCTGGGGATGGTCCTGCAGGGCCATGACAGCACCCTGCCCGTCACCAACAACGACATGGCCTACCACACCGCCTGCGTCAAACGCGGCAACGACGGGGCGCTGATCCTTGCCGACCTGCCCTTCATGGCCCACGCCACCCCCGAGCAGGCCTTCATCAACGCCGCCCAGCTGATGCGCGCAGGCGCTCACATGCTCAAGATCGAAGGCGCCGCCTGGCTGGCCGAGACCATCCGCCTGCTGGCCGAGCGTGGCGTGCCGGTGTGCGCGCACATGGGCCTGACACCGCAGACCGTCAACGTGCTGGGCGGCTACAAGGTCCAGGGCCGCCAGGAAGCCCAGGCGCGGCAGATGCGCGCCGATGCCATCGCCCTGGAGCAGGCCGGCGCGGCCATGCTGCTGCTCGAATGCGTGCCCAGCGAGCTGGCCGCGGAAATCACCCAGGCCGTGAGCATTCCGGTCATCGGTATCGGCGCCGGCAGCGCCACCGACGGCCAGGTACTGGTGCTGCACGACATGCTCGGGCTGTCGCTGAGCGGCCGCGTGCCGAAGTTCGTGAAAAACTTCATGGCCGGCCAGCCGGACATCCAGAGCGCCCTGGCCGCCTATGTCCAGGCGGTCAAGGAAGTCAGCTTCCCAGGCAGCGAACATGGGTTCAGCGCATGAATACCGTCAAGACCGTCCGTGAACTGCGCGCCGCTGTGGCCCGCGCCCGCGGCGAGGGCAAACGCATCGCCTTCGTGCCGACCATGGGCAACCTGCACAGCGGCCACGCGGCTTTGGTGACCAAGGCCGCCCAACGCGCCGACTTCGTGGTCGCCAGCATCTTCGTCAACCCCCTGCAGTTCGGTGTCGGCGAAGACCTCGACAAGTACCCCCGCACCCTCGCCGCCGACCAGGAAAAACTCCTCCAGGCCGGCTGCCACCTGCTGTTCGCCCCCACCGTCGAGGAGATGTACCCCGACGGCATGAGCGTACAGACCCGAGTCGCCGTGCCACAGCTGTCCGAAGGCCTGTGCGGCGCCAGCCGCCCCGGGCACTTCGAAGGTGTGGCGACGGTGGTCAGCAAGCTGTTCAACATGGTTCAGCCAGACCTGGCGGTGTTCGGTGAAAAGGACTTCCAGCAGTTGGCGGTGATACGCGCCATGGTCCGCGACCTGAACATGCCGATCCAGATCCTCGGCGAACCGACCGTGCGCGCCGAGGACGGCCTGGCGCTGTCGTCGCGCAACGGCTACCTGACACCGGAACAGCGTGCCGCCGCGCCGGCGCTGTACCGAGTCCTGAGCGACATGGCCGAAGCGATTCGCCAGGGCCAGCGCGACTTCCCGGCGCTGATCACCCAAGGACAAGCCCGGCTGGAAGCCGCCGGGTTCCGCAAGGACTACCTGGAAGTGCGCCATGCCCTGACGCTGCGCCCGGCGATGATCGACGACCGTGACCTGGTGGTGATCTCGGCGGCCTACCTGGGCAACACTCGACTGATCGACAACATCTACCTGCACCTGGAAGAGCAGACCGCCTGACAAGGGGGCTGCCTGGCAGCCCATCGCCGGCAAGCCGGCTCCCACAAAGCAAACTCCGGACCCTGGGAGCCAGCTTGCCGCCGAAAGGGGCGCAACGCGCGCCCGACAATATTTCATCCCCCACGGCACCTCCCCCATTTCCGGTTTTCGGCCAATGCCTATAATGTCCAGCTTGCAACCGGCAACGATTGCCACTGTCCAAGCCTGACCATGCACCAAGGAAACCACCCGCAATGGCGTATTACCGTACCCCCCACGATGTGACGGCGCTGCCCGCCTGGCAGGCGCTTCAACAACACCGCGACGCCATGCAGGGCTTCAGCATGCGCGAAGCCTTCGCCGCCGACGGCAAGCGCTTCGAGCAGTTCTCCTTGAGCAGCTGCGGCCTGTTCCTCGACTACTCGAAGAACCTGATTACCGAGCAGACCCGTGACCTGCTGGTGAACCTGGCCAGGGAAGTCGACCTGGAAGCGGCCATCAAGTCGATGTTCAGCGGTGAGATCATCAACGCCTCGGAGGGCCGTCCGGTACTGCACACCGCCCTGCGCCGCCCGGTCGGCGACAAGCTCAGCGTGAACGGCGTCAACGTGATGCCGGAAGTGCACAAGGTGCTCAACCAGATCACCGAACTGGTCGGCCGTATCCACGACGGCCTGTGGCGCGGCTACAGCGAAAAACCGATCACCGACGTGGTCAACATCGGCATCGGCGGCTCGTTCCTGGGCCCCGAGCTGGTCTCCGAGGCGCTGCTTCCCTACGCCCAGCGCGGCGTGCGCTGCCACTACCTGGCCAATATCGACGGCAGCGAGTTCCATGAGCTGTCGGCCAAACTGCGCGCCGAGACCACCTTGTTCATCGTCTCGTCGAAATCGTTCAACACCCTGGAAACCCTGAAGAATGCCCAGGCCGCACGCACCTGGTACCTGGCCCAGGGCGGTTCGGAAGCCGAGCTGTACCGTCACTTCATCGCCGTCTCGAGCAACAAGGCTGCGGCCGTGGCCTTCGGTATCCGCGAAGAGAACATCTTCCCGATGTGGGATTGGGTCGGCGGGCGCTACTCGCTGTGGTCGGCCATAGGCCTGCCGATCGCCCTGGCCATCGGCACCGCCAACTTCAAGGAGCTGCTGTCCGGTGCCTACACCATGGACCAGCACTTCCAGACCGCGCCGTTCGACAAGAACATGCCGGTGCTGCTGGCCCTGCTCGGCGTGTGGTATGGCAACTTCTGGGGAGCGCACAGCCACGCGATCCTGCCGTACGACCACTACCTGCGCAATATCACCAAGCACCTGCAACAGTTGGACATGGAGTCCAACGGCAAGAGCGTGCTGCAGGACGGTACCCCGGTGAAGACCGACACCGGTCCGGTGATCTGGGGTGGCGTCGGCTGCAACGGCCAGCACGCCTACCACCAGCTGCTGCACCAGGGCACCCAGCTGATCCCAGCCGACTTCATCGTCCCGGTGGTGAGCTTCAACCCGGTCGCCGATCATCACCAGTGGCTGTACGCCAACTGCCTGTCGCAAAGCCAGGCGCTGATGCTCGGCAAGACCCGTGAAGAAGCCGAGGCCGAACTGCGCGGCAAAGGCCTGAACGAGGCGGATATCGCCAAGCTGGCGCCACACAAGGTGATTCCGGGCAATCGTCCGAGCAACACCCTGGTGGTGGAGCGCATCAGCCCGCGTCGCCTGGGCGCGCTGGTGGCCATGTACGAGCACAAGGTGTTCGTGCAGAGCGTGATCTGGGGTATCAACGCCTTCGACCAGTGGGGCGTGGAACTGGGCAAGGAGCTGGGCAAGGGTGTGTACCAGCGTCTTGTCGGTAGCCAGGAAGACAGCGCCGAGGACGGCTCGACCCAGGGGCTGATCAACTACTTCCGCGGCCGTCACCGCGGCTGACAGATCCGCATCCTCTCCTCGCGGGGCAAGCCCGCTCCCACGCCCGATACGTGGGAGCCGGCTTGCCCCGCGATGCTTTTCCCCAGGAACATGACCACCTTCTACACTGTCCATCGAATAGCCGTTGCTGTCCCTCGCCCCTAACAAGAGCAGGACCACCCGCCATGTTCGATATCCGCGACTTTCCCCAGGCCCTGGCCGTGAGCCAGTCCGCCACGCTCACCGACGACGACTACCGCCGCCTCTACCGCCAGTCGGTGGAGGATCCCGATACCTTCTGGGCCGAGCAGGCCAAACGTCTGGACTGGATCAGACCCTGGTCCAGCGTGCAGCAGTGCGATCTGAACACCGGCAGCGCCCGCTGGTTCGACGGCGCCCAGCTCAACGTCAGCCACAACTGCATCGACCGTCACCTGGCCCAGCGCGGCGAGCAGACCGCCCTGCTGTGGGAGGGCGACGATCCCAAGGACAGCAAGGCCATCAGCTATCGCCAGCTGCACCGCGAAGTCTGCCGGCTGGCCAACGCGCTCAAGGCGCGTGGAGTGAAAAAGGGCGACCGGGTGTGCATCTACATGCCGATGATCCCCGAAGCCGCCTACGCCATGCTCGCCTGCACGCGCATCGGCGCCATCCACTCGGTGGTGTTCGGCGGCTTTTCCCCCGATGCCCTGCGCGACCGTATTCTCGATGCCGACTGCCGCACTGTGATCACCGCCGACGAAGGCGTGCGCGGCGGCAAGCGCATCCCGCTCAAGCAGAACGTCGACAAGGCGCTCGCCAGTTGCCCCGCTGTCAGCAGCGTGCTGGTGGTCAAGCGCACGGGCGCCGACGTGGCCTGGAGCGAAGGGCGTGACCTCTGGTACCACGAAGCCACGGAGAAGGCCGGGGACGACTGCCCACCCGAGCCGATGAACGCCGAAGACCCGTTGTTCATCCTCTATACCTCCGGCAGCACAGGCAAACCCAAAGGCGTGCTGCACACTACCGGCGGCTACCTGCTGCAGGCCACGATGACCTTCAAGGTGGTGTTCGACTACCGTGACGGCGAGGTGTTCTGGTGCACCGCCGACGTCGGCTGGGTCACCGGTCACAGCTACATCGTCTACGGCCCGCTGGCCAACGGCGCGATCTCGCTGATGTTCGAGGGCGTGCCCAACTACCCCGACACCTCGCGCTTCTGGCAGGTCGTGGACAAGCACCAGGTGAACATCTTCTACACCGCGCCCACCGCGCTGCGGGCACTGATGCGCGAAGGCTCGGGGCCGTTGCAGGGCACCTCGCGCAAGAGTCTGCGCCTGCTCGGCAGCGTTGGCGAACCGATCAATCCGGAAGCCTGGGAATGGTACTTCGAGGAGGTCGGGCAAAAGCGCTGCCCGATCGTCGATACCTGGTGGCAGACCGAGACCGGCGGCATCATGCTCACCCCCCTCCCCGGCACGCCACGCCTCAAGCCGGGTTGCGCCACCCAACCGATGTTCGGCGTGCAGCCCGTGCTGCTGGATGAAAAGGGCAAGCTCATCGACGGTCCCGGGGCCGGCCTGCTGGCGATCAAGGCCAGCTGGCCCGGGCAGATCCGTAGCGTCTACGGCGACCACCAGCGCATGGTCGATACCTATTTCAAACCCATGCCCGGCTACTATTTCACCGGCGACGGCGCGCGCCGCGATGCCGATGGCGACTACTGGATCACCGGGCGTATCGACGATGTGATCAACGTTTCCGGCCACCGTATCGGCACCGCCGAGGTGGAAAGCGCCCTGGTGCTGCACGACAGCGTCGCCGAAGCGGCCGTGGTCGGCTACCCACACGACCTCAAGGGCCAGGGCGTGTACGCCTTCGTCACCCCCATGAACGGTGTCGAGCCCGACGATGCGCTCAAGGCCGAGCTGCTGGCGCTGGTCAGCAAGGAAATCGGCAGCTTCGCCAAGCCCGAGTTGATCCAGTGGGCGCCGGCCCTGCCCAAGACCCGCTCGGGCAAGATCATGCGGCGTATCCTGCGCAAGATCGCCTGCAACGAACTGGACAACCTGGGAGACACCTCCACCCTCGCCGACCCGAGCGTGGTCCAGGGGCTGATCGACAAGCGCCTCAACCAGTAAGCGCGTTCGGGGCGGCCAGTGTTGGCCGCTCCGAGCATGACACGCCGGTTTGACATATCGGTAAATACCGATATTATCGCGCGATGGAACTGCTCGACATATTCAAGGCACTCTCGAACCGCACCCGCCTCGAGATCCTCAAAGGCCTGAAAGACCCGGTGAAACACTTTCCTCCACAGGACGAAGGTGACGTTCACACGGTGGGGGTCTGCGTGAGCAGTATCCAGGAGGGCGTGGGACTGTCGCAGTCAACGGTGTCCGACTACTTGGCCACCCTGCAACGCGCAGGCCTCGTGGAGGTCCGGCGCATTGGTCAGTGGACGTACTACAAGCGCAACGAAGCCAACATCAGCGCACTTGCCGAGCTGATCGGGAGAGAGCTGTAAAGGTTCTTTTTGAGGCTTTAAATCGAGTTTTCCCGATATCCCGTTTTAACGAAACCATGGAGGCAGTGATCAACGCGCTTACCGAGCGTGCCGAACGAGAAAAGCCACTTCATTTAATCTTTTAAATCGATATTTCCCGATATCCCTTTTTATCGAAGCGAGAACACACCATGAAAGCATTGATACTTGAATCATTTGGCGGCCCGGAGTCATTCGAATATCGCGACGTCCCCAAGCCGGTGCCACAAGCCGGACAGGTGCTGGTCCGAGTGCAGGCCACCTCCATCAATCCATTGGATTATCAGGTCCGTCGTGGCGACTATCCCGACCTGGTGCCGCTTCCCGCCATCACCGGGCATGACGTCTCCGGTATCGTCGAGGACGTCGGGCCAGGCGTAACGGCGTTCAGGGCCGGCGACGAGGTGTGGTACACCCCGCAGATTTTCGACGGGGCGGGCAGCTATGCCGAGTACCACGTCGCCGCCGAAAGCATCATCGGCATGAAGCCGCCATCTCTGAGCCACCTCGAGGCGGCAAGCCTGAGCCTGGTTGGTGGAACGGCCTGGGAGGCCCTGGTCGTGCGCGCGGCACTCAGGGTAGGCGAGAGCATCCTGATCCACGGCGGCGCCGGAGGCGTCGGCCATGTCGCCATTCAAATGGCCAAAGCCATGGGCGCCAGGGTGTTCACCACGGTGCGCGCAGCGAACGCCGAGTTCGCACGGCGCATGGGCGCCGATGTGATCATCGACTACGAGCAGCTGGACTATGTCGATGTCATCCTGCGGGAAACAGCGGGCCGCGGCGTCGATGTGGTGTTCGACACCATCGGTGGCGATGCCCTGTCTCGCAGCCCGGACGCCCTTGCACAGCTGGGGCGGGTGGTCTCGATCGTGGACATCGCGCAACCGCAAAACCTCATTCAGGCCTGGGGCAAGAACGCCAGCTACCACTTCGTCTTCACCCGGCAGCAACGCGGCAAGCTCGACGAGTTGAGCGCGCTGGTCGAGCGCGGGCAACTGAGGCCACACGTGGGCGCCATCTATGCGCTTGCCGACGTTCCGCTCGCCCATGCCCGGCTGCAAAGCCGCGATCCTGGCCTTCAGGGGAAGATCGCCATTGCGGTCGGGCCCGTGGCCGACCTCACCAGCGCTTGACACGCCCATCGCTCAGCTCAATTTCAAGGACCGCCATGATCTACGAAATCGCCATACTCCCGATTCGCCCCGAGCGCGTCGACTCGTTCAGGCACGCCTTTGCCGAGGTAGCCTGCTTGCTCAGCCGGGCCAAGGGCCACGTCAGCCATGTGCTCGCGCAGGGAATCGAAACACCCCATCGCTTCAACCTGATCGTGCAGTGGCAATCGCTCGAGGATCACACGCCAGGCTTCGAGGCGAGTGAAGACCATCAGATCTTCATGACCCACCTGACGCCATATTTTTCCCAGGAGCCCAGGGTTTATCATGTCCAGGGTGGCGCGTTCGAGACGGGCGCGCCCACCGGTCCCGGTGATCCCCGGCCGCTGGACAAACGCCTCAACCCATAGACGGCCGCCATGGCGGCCAGCACAGGTCGCCATGGAAGCCTTACGTCGTCGCATAGAAACCCAGGTCATGAGCCTTACCGGGGTGGCCCTCGGCCAGCTCGACCTGGAATCACCCAAAGGTGACCCCGGCCTGTTCGGTCCACAGAGCATCAGCTGGCAGGTGCATGGCGACTTTCCCAGCATGCTGGTCGGCGGTATCAGCGCGTTGCTGCTGCAACTGCTGCATCCCCTGGCCCTGGCCGGTGTGTGGGACCATTCGAACTTTCGCGAAGACCTGCTCGGCCGCCTGCGCCGCACCAGCCAGTTCATCTCCGGTACCACCTTCGGCTCCACCCGCGACGCCGAATGGCTGATCGACAAGGTCCGCACCATTCATCTTCAGGTGGTCGGCACCGCGCCCGACGGACGGTCCTACGCGGCCAGCGACCCCGACCTGCTGACCTGGGTGCACGTGGCCGAGGTCAGCAGCTTCCTCGCCGCCCATCTGCGTTACCGCAACCCTCACCTGCCGCGCGCCGACCAGGACGCCTACTACGACGAGATCGCCCTGATCGCCGAGCGTCTCGGCGCACGCGACGTGCCACGCTCCTGCACCGAGGTGGACGACTACCTGCGACGTATGCGCCCGCAACTGCGCTGCGATGCCCGCAGCCTGGAAGTGGTGCAGATCCTGCTGAAAGCGCCGGCCCCCAGTCGGATGGCCACGCCCGTGGGCAAGCTGATGCTCAGGGCCGGCATGGATCTGCTGCCGGAATGGGCGAGCGAAATGCTCGGATTGCACCAAGGTTCATTGACGCGACACATGATCCGCCTGGGCTTGAGCAATACCGCCCCGGTGCTGCGTTGGGCCATGCGCAATGGCTCGGCGCACCGCGCCAGGCGGCGGATGGGCATCGAATGAGGTATTTTGGTCGCCGCATCGGAACCGATTTAACGTGCCATACTCCAAGCACTCCAGCCTGATACAGACGAAGCGACACATGCCCAAAGGATTGACCCGCGCCCTCGGCGCACTGCTGGCCCTCGTGGCCCTGTATGGCCTGCTCGGCTTTTTCATTCTCCCCGGCGTCGCCCTGCGCATCGCCAACCAGCAACTGGCGCAATACGCCACGGTGCCCGCGCACCTGCAACGCATCGAACTCAACCCGTTCAGCCTGGAGCTGACCCTCTGGGGCTTGCAGATCGGCGAGCCTGGCAAGGAACAGGTCGGCTTCGAGCGCTTGTACGCCAACCTGTCCCTCGACAGCCTGTGGACCAAGGCCCTGCGCCTGGACGCAGTGGAACTGGACAAGCCGCGCACCGAACTGCTGTTCGCCAAGGACGGCAGCCTCAACCTGGCGCAACTGTTCAAGATTCCGCCCAGCGAAGCCAAGCCGGAGGAACCGCCGAGCGATCCGTTCCCGCTGCGCATCGCCAGCATCAAGCTCAGCGAAGGCTATCTGCACTTCCAGGACCTGCGCCCCAGCGAGCCCATCGAGTTTCTCTACGATTCGATGAACCTGGAGCTGAAGAACCTCAGCACCCTGCCTGACGACAACGCCGACATGACTCTGGTAGCCAACGGCCCGGCAGGTGGGCGCATCGACTGGAGCGGCACCCTCAGCCTGACCCCGATCGCCTCCGAAGGTACCCTTAAAGTCACCGACGGCCAGATGAAGCTGTTCTGGCCCTATGTGCGGGATGCCGTGCCACTGGTGCTGGAGGACGGCAAAGTCAGCCTGGACACCCACTACAAGCTCAACCTCGCCAAGGAAACCGAGCTGCTGCTCGACAATACCTCCGTGCGGGTCGCGCCGTTCGCCATCAAGGCCCCGGACGGCCGGCCGCTGGCCCGCCTGGCCAGCCTGGAAGTGAGCGAAACCTCGATCGACCTGGCCAAGCAACAGGTCATCGTCGGCAAGATCCGCAGCGAGAAGCTGGAAACCTGGGCAGCACTGGAAAAGGACGGCCAGATCGACTGGCAGAAACTGTTCGCCAGCCAGCCGGCCAAGGCCACGCCGAAGGAAAAGGCCGAACCCGCCGCCGCCGAACCCGCACCGCAAGAACAGGCCGCCAAGGAACCCGGCAAGCCCTGGCAGGTGCTGCTCAAGGACGTACAGGCGCGCAACTACATGGTCCACCTGGCCGACCGTAGCCAGAAGGAGCCCGTGGCGCTGGACGTTGGCCCGCTCAACCTCGACCTGCAGAACTTCGACAGCCTCAACCAGTCGCCCTTCAGCCTGAAGCTGGACACCGGCGTGGGCAAACAGGGCAAGCTGCAGGCCGCAGGCCAGGTCAACCTGGCGCCGGTGAGCGCCAAGCTGGATGTCGCCACCCGAGACATCGACCTGCGCGTCGCCCAGGCCTACATCAGCCCGTTCATCCGCCTGGAACTGCGCAGCGGCATGCTTTCCAGCGACCTCAAGGTCGACCTCAAGAGCACCGAGCCACTGGCCTTCAGCATCACCGGCAAGGCCCAGGCCAACCAGCTGCACACGCTGGACACCATCAAGAATCGCGACTTCGTCAAATGGCAACAGGTCAACGTCGATGGCCTTTCGTATGTACACGGCGATGCGTTGTCGATCGACAAGGTCACTCTGCTGCAACCCTACGCGCGCTTCATCATCAACGAAGACCGCACCACCAACGTCGATGACTTGCTAATCCCGCAACCGGCTGACGCGCCTGCCGCGAAGGGCAAGCCTGCCAGTGGCGAGAAACCGCTGGGCATCCATATCGGGCAGATCAGCATCAATGATGGCTCGGCCAACTTCGCCGACCTGACCCTCACCCCCAACTTCGCCACGGCGGTGCAGCAGCTCAACGGCCAGATCGGCACCATCGACAACCGCAAGCCGCTGCCAGCCAAGGTCGATATCAAGGGCAAGGTGGACCGCTACGCGCCAGTGACCATCAAGGGCGCGCTCAATCCGTTCAACCCGCTGGCCAGCCTCGACATCGCCACCAGCTTCAAGCGCGTCGAGCTGACCAACCTCACTCCTTACTCCGGCAAGTTCGCCGGTTTCCGCATTCGCAAGGGGCGCTTGAACCTCGACCTGCACTACCTGATCACCAACGGCCAGCTCAAGGCCGAGAACAAGGTGGTGGTCGAGCAACTGCAACTGGGCGAGAAGGTCGACAGCCCGGACGCCGTCGACCTGCCGATTCGCCTGGCGGTCGCGCTGCTCAAGGACACCGAGGGCAAGATCTCCATCGAGCTGCCGGTGTCGGGCGATCTCAACAATCCGCAGTTCAGCGTGATGCCGATTGTCTGGCAGACCCTGCGCAACCTGGTGCTGCGCGCGGCCCAGGCGCCGTTCAAGCTGCTTGGCGGGCTGGTCGCGGGCGGCGGCGCAGAGGACCTGGGCAATGTGTCCTTCGCACCGGGCTCCAGCGACCTCACGCCAGAGGTGCAATCGTCCCTGGACAAGCTCGCCTCCGCACTGAAGGAGCGTCCCGAGCTGCGCCTGGAGATCGAAGGTACCGCCGCCCAGGGCAGCGATGGCCCGTTGATCGCCCAGCAACGCCTTGAGCGCGAATACCAGGCCACCTGGTACAAGATCCTGCAGCGCCGTGGCGACAAGGTGCCAGCCAACGCCTCGCTGCTGGTGGTCGACGACAGCGACAAGCCGGCGATGCTCGAAGGCATCTACCGCACTCGCCTCAAGCAGCAGCCGCCGGCTGAGTGGGAGAAGCTGGGCCGCGACGAGCGTACCACCAAGCTGCGCGAGGCCGTGATCAAGTCGTGGGCCGAAAGCCCCGCCCTGCTGCGCAACCTTGGCCAGGAACGGGCCAGCAGCATCAAGGACTACCTGGTGGACAAAGGGCAGCTGGAAGATGACCGGGTGTACTTCATCGATACCAATCTCGGCCAGGCTGAAAGCGACGGGCGGGTGGTGACGCCGATGCATCTGGACGCCGAGTAAGACCTCTGTCGCGGGCACGCTCCCACCGGAGCGTGCCCGCGATGACTTCAGACCAGCCGCTGCCCCGACACTGACGGGTGATACAGCGGCTGCACCTTGTTCCCCGCCGGATCCAGCAAGTGGAAACTGCGTGCGCCGTCGCCGTGGTTGAACGGCCGATCCAGCAACGTCACGCCACGGGCCTTGAAGTACTGGTACCAGGCCTCCAGCTCCTCCACGCTGTCGACGATGAAGCCATAGTGGTCCAGGGTCTGGAAACCGTTCGAGGCACCTGCGCCACGTCCCAGCGAAAGGTTGTCATTGCCACAGGTGAGATACACCAGGTCTTCGTTGGCACGGTTGAGCACCTCCATGCCCAGTACATCGACGTAGAAGCGCTCGCACTCCTCGAGGTTGGGCACCAGCAGGGCGATGTGGCGCAAGCCATTCAGGCGGCCTGGGCGAGCAGGTAGATCGGACATGGGCAGGTCTCCTTTTTTGTATACAATTCACAAACGAATTTAAAACAAAAGGAGCTTCCTGTGTACTGTCTGTTTATCAAGACTCGCGTCAAACCCGGTACCGCCGATGCCTTCCTGACAGCCATCAGGGCCAACGCCGCCGCCTCGGTAGCCACCGAGCCAGGTTGCCTGGTGTTCGATGTATCTCAGGACCGAGAAGAGGCGGAGGTGATCTACCTGTACGAGATCTACCGGGATGACGCAGCGTATGAGGCCCACACCCAGACCGCGCACTTTCGCGACAGCCGGCCCGTGGTGGAGCCTTTGATCGTGGAGCAGGTGTGTTTCGAGAGCGACGTGATCGCCCGTAATCCGGTGCACTGAAGCTGTTCACAGCGCCGCTGGTGCATGGCCAAAACAAAAGCCCCGGCGAGTGCCGGGGCTTTTGCTTGAAGGGGTGGCCAACTCCCTTTGGCCGACGGGACATCCCTTATTCGGACTTCAGGCCATCAGCCGAGACGGCCTGCACGCCTTTGATCTTCTTGGCGATGGCGACTGCCATTTCCTTCTGAGCGTCGGTAATGGCCACGTCCGAGGACAGCGATACCACGCCTTTGTTGGTTTCGACCTTGATGTCACTGCCTGGCACGCCTTTCTCAGTCATCAGGTCGGCTTTCACCTTGGTGGTGATCCAGGTGTCGGAAGTAGCTTCCTTGGCTTTGGTCACCTCACCGGCCGCCAGCGTCATCGGGGCCTGGGTGGACTGGGCAGCGAACGCCGCGTTGGCCATGGTCAGGGTCAGAGCGGTAGCAGTAGCGGCAGCAATGGCGAACTTCTTCATGTGGGTCACTCCTGTTTTTCGAAAGGTCTGCGCCTTGGTTCCTGGCGTCAGGTAGAAGTGATGTTGCACAGCGTATGCCAGTTTTCGGATCTAAAATTAACCCTTAAAAATCAATTACTTACCAATTAACGCAAGGGCCGGTGATCGTGCATTTTGCAAGTCCGGGCAAATTGCTGCATGCAAGATGCAAGTCCACAAGAAAAAGGCGCAGGCATAAAAAAAGGACCCCGAAGGGTCCTTCTTCTCAGCCTGGGAAGGCTTAGACGCCCGATGCCTTGGCAGCGGCGACGTCCTTGATCGACAGCTTGATACGGCCGCGGTTGTCCACGTCCAGTACCAGCACTTCGACTTCCTGACCTTCCTTCAGCACGTCGGTGACTTTCTCGACGCGAGCATCGCTCAGCATGGAGATGTGCACCAGGCCGTCCTTGCCCGGCAGGATGTTGACGAAGGCGCCGAAGTCGACGATGCGCTCGACCTTGCCGACGTAGATCTTGCCGATCTCGGCCTCGGCGGTGATGCCCAGGATGCGCTGCTTGGCAGCGTCAGCCGCTTCCTTGGTTTCGCCGAAGATCTTGATCGAACCGTCGTCCTCGATATCGATCGAGGCCTTGGTTTCTTCGCAGATGGCGCGGATGGTGGCGCCGCCTTTACCGATGACGTCACGGATCTTGTCGGTGTCGATCTTCATCGCGATCATGGTCGGGGCGTTGGCCGACAGCTCGGTACGCGACTCGCCGATGATCTGGTTCATCTGGCCGAGGATGTTCAGGCGCGCTTCCAGGGCCTGGCCCAGGGCGATTTCCATGATCTCTTCGGTGATGCCGTTGATCTTGATGTCCATCTGCAGCGCGGTGACGCCCTTGGCGGTACCGGCTACCTTGAAGTCCATGTCGCCCAGGTGGTCTTCGTCACCCAGGATGTCGGTCAGAACGGCGAACTTGTCACCTTCCTTGACCAGACCCATGGCGATACCGGCGACCGGGGCTTTCATCGGTACACCGGCGTCCATCAGGGCCAGCGAGGCGCCGCAGACCGAAGCCATGGAGCTGGAACCGTTGGATTCGGTGATTTCCGACACCACGCGGATGGTGTACGGGAACACGTCGGCGGCAGGCAGCATGGCCTGGACCGAACGGCGAGCCAGACGGCCGTGGCCGATTTCACGACGACCGGCGCCACCCATGCGGCCACACTCGCCCACCGAGAACGGCGGGAAGTTGTAGTGCAGCATGAAGGGGTCTTTCTTCTCGCCTTCGAGCGTGTCCAGCAGCTGGGCGTCACGGGCGGTACCGAGGGTCGCGACCACCAGAGCCTGGGTTTCGCCACGGGTGAACAGCGCCGAACCGTGAGTCTTCGGCAGAACGCCGACTTCGATGTTCAGCGGACGCACGGTCTTGGTGTCACGACCGTCGATACGTGGCTTGCCGTTGACGATGTTTTCGCGAACGGTGCGATATTCGATCTCGCCGAAGATGTCTTTGACTTCAGCAGCCGATGGCTGGCCTTCTTCACCGGAGAACTTGGCGATCGCCTGATCGCGCAGCTCGCCCAGGCGCGCGTAGCGGTCGGCCTTGACGGTGATGGTGTAGCCCTGGGAAACAGCCTCGCCGAACTCGGCGCGGATGGCGTCGAACAGCGCGGTGTTGGCAACGGCAGGTTTCCAGTCCCAGGTTGGCTTGGCGGCTTCGGCAGCCAGCTCCTTGACGGCCTTGATCACGGCCTGGAATTCGTCGTGGGCGAACAGCACGGCGCCCAGCATCTGGTCTTCGGTCAGCTCCTGGGCTTCCGATTCGACCATCAGCACGGCGGATTCGGTACCGGCGACGACCATGTCCAGGCTCGAGGCAGCCAGTTGCTCGTAGGTCGGATTCAGCAGGTAGCCAGTGCTTTCGTGGAAGGCAACGCGGGCGGCGCCGATCGGGCCTTCGAACGGAATGCCGGAAATGGCCAGGGCAGCCGAGGTACCGATCATCGCGGCGATGTCCGGATCGGTCTTCTTGCTGGTGGAAACCACGGTGCAGACGACCTGGACTTCGTTCATGAAGCCTTCAGGGAACAGCGGACGGATCGGACGGTCGATCAGGCGCGAGGTCAGGGTTTCCTTCTCGGAAGGACGGCCTTCACGCTTGAAGAAACCGCCTGGGATCTTGCCGGCAGCGTAGGTTTTTTCCTGGTAGTGCACGGACAGCGGGAAGAAGCCCTTGCCCGGATCGGCTTGCTTGGCACCGACCACGGTCACCAGCACGGTGACATCGTTGTCGACGGTGACCAGCACGGCGCCGGTGGCCTGACGGGCAATGCGGCCCGTTTCGAGAGTAACGGTCGACTGACCGAACTGGAACGTCTTGATTACCGGGTTCACGGTTTCCTACCTTTTTCAGTGGCTCTTGGGGGAACTGGTTCTTGCGAATTCTTGGGCAGAACGGGGAGTCGGCCCCATTGACCGTCCAGATACAACACGAGGCTGGGAACCTGGTGCCGGGCGGTTGAACCGCTCGGCAGACCAGGCTGCCAACCTCGCAGATCGCGTGGCGTGCCCAACGACAGCGCTGACAGGCAGCGTTGCCGAAGAATGCGACACACCATGCAACACCACTGGCCAGGCCGCTATTAGCGACGCAGACCCAGGCGACCGATCAGGGCGCTGTAACGAGTGGTGTCCTTGCCCTTCAGGTAGTCCAGCAGCTTACGACGCTGGTTGACCATACGGATCAGACCACGACGGGAGTGGTGGTCTTTTTCGTTGGCCTTGAAGTGGCCTTGCAGCTTGTTGATGTTGGCGGTCAGCAGAGCAACCTGCACTTCCGGGCTACCGGTATCGCCGGCGGCTTGCTGGTAATCGGCAACGATCTGAGCTTTTTCTTCGACGCTGAGGGCCATTTGGCTTCTCCTGATAAACGGATCCCGCGAACGGTCTCCAATAGGCCAGGGACGAGTCCCCGTATTAATAAGAAGAGGCGTGACCGTGCCTAATAACAGCCACCCTCGATACCACCGGTTTCAGCCAAAGCCTCTACCCGTGGTTTCGGTCATTCCGACCGAATCAGTCGACGCGGCGCGATGCGCCCGTCTTCGCTCACTTCACCGATACCGATGAAGCGACCAGTGTGATCCTGTACCCGGACCATGCCGAACTGCGGCGCCTCCGGGGCACGCACCGCCTGGCCATGCAGCCAGTAGAACGCGCTGTGCTCGGAGAGGCCTACCAGCGGCCAGTCCTGCAGCCCGCTGTCGGACGGCATCAGGAAGCGATCGAGCGCTTCGTTGCCACCTTCGGCGTGGGCCTGTTCGAGTTCCTCGAGCGTCACCGTCTGTGCCAGCTCGAAGGGGCCTGCCTGGGTGCGACGCAGCTCGGCGACGTAGGCACCACAGCCCAACGCCTCACCGATATCCTCGACCAGCGTACGGATATAGGTGCCCTTGCTGCAGCCAACCGACAGGCGCGCCCGGGTGCCTTCGCTCTCGAGCAACTCCAAGCGGCCAATAGTAACAGAACGCGCCTCGCGCTCCACTACCTCTCCTGCACGCGCCAGCTTGTACAACGGCTGGCCGTCACGCTTGAGGGCCGAGTACATCGGCGGTACCTGAAGGATTTCACCGCGAAAACGCGGGATCACGGCTTCGATATCGGCGCGACCGACGGTCACTTCGCGGGTCTGCAGGACTTCGCCTTCAGCATCCGCGGTGCTGGTAGTCTGCCCCAACTGCATGACCGTTTCGTAGCCCTTGTCGGAATCGAGCAGGTACTGGGAGAACTTGGTCGCCTCGCCGAAACACAGCGGCAACACGCCAGTGGCCAGCGGATCGAGGCTGCCAGTGTGGCCGGCCTTTTCCGCGTTGAGCAACCAGCGGACTTTCTGCAGCGCGGCGTTGGAGGTGAACCCCAGTGGCTTGTCGAGCAGGATGATGCCGCTGACATTGCGGCGGATACGTTTGACCTGGGCCACCGCTTACTCCTTGGTGTCCAGCTCGTCGGCATCCTTGTGCTGGCGATCTTCGGCCACCGCACGCTCGATCAGTGCCGACAGGTGGGCACCACGGCTGACGCTTTCATCGAAGTGGAAATGCAGCTGCGGCACGCTGCGCAGTTGCATGACGCGGCCAAGGTGCAGGCGCAGGAAGCTCGCGGCACTGGTCAGGGCCTTGAGGGTCTGCGGCACGGCGTCGGCGCCGTCCTGGCCCATCACGGTGATGAAGACCTTGGCGTGGCCCAGGTCGCGACTGACGTCAACGGCGGTAATGGTCACCAGGCCGACGCGCGGATCTTTGACTTCACGACGGATCAATTCCGACAGCTCACGCTGCATCTGATCGCCGATGCGTTGGGTACGGCTGTATTCTTTTGCCATTTTTGCTACCTGTTACGTAAAGCGGCAAACGCCCGGTCAGGTGTAAACCTGACCGGGCGCTACCTGCAGAGGCGCCACCAACCGCCTTGCGGCGGGGGCTGCGCCAGGCTCGACCCTTACAGGGTACGAGCCACCTGGACTTTCTCGAAGACTTCGATCTTGTCGCCGACCTTGACGTCGTTGTAGCTCTTGACGCCGATACCGCACTCCATGCCGTTACGCACTTCGGCGGCGTCGTCCTTGAAGCGACGCAGCGATTCCAGCTCGCCTTCGAAGATCACCACGTCCTCGCGCAGTACGCGGATCGGACGGTTGCGGTACACGGTACCCTCGATGACCATACAGCCGGCGATAGCGCCGAACTTCGGCGAACGGAACACGTCACGCACTTCCGCGACACCCAGGATGTTCTCGCGAACATCGCTGCCGAGCATGCCGGTCAGGGCCTTCTTGACGTCTTCGATGATGTCGTAGATCACGTTGTAGTAACGCATATCCAGACCTTCCTGCTCGACGATCTTGCGCGCGCCGGCATCGGCACGCACGTTGAAGCCGAACAGCACCGCGTTCGAGGCCAGGGCCAGGTTGGCGTCGCTCTCGGTGATACCACCGACGCCGCCACCGATGACGCGTACCTGAACTTCGTCGTTGCCCAGGCCGCCGAGCGAACCCTGCAGCGCTTCGAGCGAACCACGCACATCGGTCTTGAGGACGATGTTGAGGGTCTTCTTCTCTTCCTGACCCATGGTCTCGAAGATGTTTTCCAGCTTGCCGGCGTGAGCACGGGCCAGCTTGACCTCGCGGTACTTGCCTTGACGGAACAGGGCAACCTCACGGGCCTTCTTCTCGTCGGCGACCACCGACAGCTCGTCACCGGCTTCCGGCGTGCCATCCAGGCCGAGGATCTCGACCGGGATCGACGGGCCGGCTTCCTTCACAGGCTTGCCGTTCTCGTCGAGCATGGCACGCACGCGGCCATAGTTCGAACCGACCAGGACCATGTCGCCCTGACGCAGGGTACCGTCCTGAACCAGGATGGTGGCGACCGGGCCACGGCCCTTGTCCAGGCGCGACTCGACCACGACACCACGACCTGGAGCGGTCGGCGTGGCGGTCAGCTCGAGGATCTCGGCCTGCAGCAGGACCGCTTCGAGCAGTTCGTCGACACCGGTACCCATCTTCGCCGAAACCTTGACGAATGGGGTGTCGCCACCCCAGTCCTCGGAGGTCACGCCTTCGACGGCCAGTTCGTTGCGGATGCGATCGAGGTCGGCACCCGGCTTGTCGATCTTGTTGACCGCGACGACCAGCGGAACGCCGGCAGCCTTGGCGTGCTGAACGGCTTCGCGGGTCTGCGGCATCACGCCGTCGTCCGCCGCCACCACCAGGATGACGATGTCGGTGGCCTTGGCACCACGGGCACGCATCTGGGTGAACGCAGCGTGGCCAGGGGTGTCGAGGAAGGTGACCATGCCGCGGTCGGTTTCCACGTGGTAGGCACCGATGTGCTGGGTGATGCCACCGGCCTCGCCAGCAGCGACCTTGGCACGACGGATGTAGTCGAGCAGCGAGGTCTTGCCGTGGTCGACGTGGCCCATGACGGTCACGACCGGCGCGCGGGACTCGACTTCACCTTCGAACTTCAGCGATTCGGCCAGGGAGTCTTCCAGGGCGGTGTCGCTGATCAGGGTGACCTTGTGGCCCAGCTCTTCGGCGACCAGTTGAGCGGTCTCCTGGTCCAGCACCTGGTTGATGGTGACCGGGGTACCCAGCTTGAACATGAACTTGACGACTTCGGCGGCCTTGACCGACATCTGTTGCGCCAGTTCCGAGACGGTGATGGTCTCGCCGATGGTCACGTCACGGATGACCGGACCGGTCGGGTTCTGGAAGCCGTGCTGGTTGCGCTTCTTCGGCTTGCCCTTGCCACCGCGACCGCGACGGAAACCATCGCTCTCTTCATCGGTGGTGCGTGGCGCGGCGCGTGGAGTCGGTGCTTTTTCCTTCTCCTTGACCTTGACCTTGATCGACACGCGCGGTGCTTCGCCTCGACGCTCGCCAGCCGCGCCACCACCACGACGATCGTCGTCGCGGGCACGGCTTTCGTTGCGGCGGGTCTCTTCCTTCTTGCGCTCGGCGGCACGGGCAGCGGCGTCTTCCGAAACCGGCGCTTCGGCCACTACCGGAGCCGGCGCAGGCTCGGACTTCGGCGCAGGCGCCGCAGCCGGAGCTTCGGGCGCCTGACGACGGGCCTGTTCCTCGGTGCGCTGGCGTGCTTCGGCCTCGGCCTTTTCGCGGGCGGCGTTTTCAGCCGCGCGGCGCTCTTCCTGCTCGCGTTTCTGCTCGGCCTGGATCTCTTCCGGGCTGCGTTGCACGAATACTTTCTTCTTGCGTACTTCTACGCTGATGCTCTTGCTACCGGCGACACGCAGAGTGCTGGTGGTCTTGCGCTGCAAGGTGATCTTGCGCGGCTCTTCCGCCTTGCTCTTGTGGCTGCTTTTCAAATGGGTCAGCAGGGTCTGCTTCTCATTGTCGGTCACTACCTGACCGGCGTCGGTGTGCGGCAGACCTGCCTCACGCATCTGCTGCAGCAGGCGCTCTACCGGTGCCTCGACCTCTTGGGCCAGTTCTTTCACCGTGACTTGCGTCATGCACTTCTCTCCTCAGGCCGCGCCTAATTACTCGAACCAATGGGCTCGGGCGGCCATGATCAACTTGCCGGCACGCTCTTCGTCGATGCCGTCGATGTCGAGCAGATCGTCGATCGACTGCTCGGCCAGGTCTTCGCGGTTAACCACGCCGCGCACCGCCAGTTCCGCCGCCAGATCCTTGTCCATGCCCTCGAGGGAGAGCAGGTCTTCGGCCGGATGGGCGTCTGCCAGTTTTTCTTCGGTAGCGATGGCCTTGGTCAACAAGCGGTCCTTGGCGCGAGCGCGGAGCTCATTGACGATTTCCTCGTCAAAGCCATCGATGTTGAGCATTTCTTCCAACGGTACGTAAGCAATTTCTTCGAGGCTGGTGAAGCCTTCGTCGACCAGCACTTGTGCCAGCTCCTCGTCGACTTCCAGTTCCTCGATGAAGTTACGCAGGATGTCGCCTGTTTCCGCTTGCTGCTTGGCCTGGATGTCCTTCTCGGTCATCACGTTCAGGGTCCAGGCGGTCAGCTGGCTGGCCAGGCGGACGTTCTGGCCGCCACGGCCGATGGCCTGGGCCAGGTTGTCCTCGGCCACGGCGATGTCCATCGCATGGGCGTCCTCGTCAACGATGATCGCGGCAACCTCTGCCGGCGACATGGCGTTGATGACGAACTGCGCCGGGTTCTCGTCCCACAGGACGATATCCACACGCTCGCCACCCAGCTCGCCGGATACGGCCTGGACGCGCGAACCACGCATGCCGATGCAGGCACCTTGCGGGTCGATGCGCTTGTCCTTGGAGCGGACGGCGATCTTGGCTCGCGATCCCGGATCACGGGAGGCGGCCATGACTTCGATGAGGCCTTCGGCGATTTCCGGCACTTCGATGCGGAACAGCTCGATCAGCATCTGCGGCGCGGTGCGCGACAGGATCAGCTGAGGGCCGCGGTTCTCGGTGCGGATTTCCTTGAGCAGCGCACGCAGACGCACGCCGACGCGGAAAGTCTCGCGCGGGATGATGTCTTCGCGGGCCAGCAGCGCTTCGGCGTTGTTGCCCAGGTCGACGATGACGTTGTCGCGGGTGACCTTCTTCACGGTGCCGGAGATGATCTCACCGACGCGCTCGCGGTAGGCGTCGACCACCTGGGCGCGCTCGGCCTCGCGGACCTTCTGCACGATGACCTGCTTGGCGGTCTGGGCGGCGATGCGGCCGAACTCGATCGACTCGATCTTCTCTTCGATCACGTCACCGATCTTGGCATCCGGGTGCGTGTCCTGGATCTTGCTCAACCAGGTTTCGATTGCCGGATCGTCCAGGTCGTTCTCGTCGACCACGGTCCAGCGGCGGAAGGTCTCGTAGCTACCGGTGTGGCGGTTGATCTCCACACGCAGGTCGACTTCGTCCTCAAAACGTTTTTTGGTTGCAGTGGCCAGGGCCACTTCCAGCGCTTCGAAAATGACGCCGGGCGGTACACCCTTTTCGTTGGATACCGATTCAACAACCAGCAGTACTTCTTTGCTCATCGTACGCCTCGCCTTGCGCAAGCCATTGGGCCCGGAAAGTCCGCCGGGCCCGGCACGTCTCAGTCAAAACTGGGAATAATATTGGCCTTGTCGATCGAGTCGATCGGCAACAGGAACTCGTGTTGGTCCACCTGCACCACCACATCCTGCTCCTCCACACCACGGAGAAGGCCCTGGAAGTTACGACGACCCTCGAAGGGCGTACGCAGCTTGATCTTCACCTGCTCGCCGGCATGCGAAGCAAACTGTTCAAGGGTGAACAGCGGGCGGTCCATGCCTGGAGAGGATACCTCGAGGGTATATTCAGAGCTGATCGGATCTTCCACATCGAGGATGGCGCTGGCCTGACGGCTGACGGCTTCGCAGTCGTCCACCAGGATGCCGCCTTCCTTGTCGATGTAGATACGCAGTACCGAATGCTTGCCCTGGGAGACGTATTCGATCCCCCAGCATTGGTAGCCCAGACCCTCGACAACCGGGGCCAACAAGGCCTGCAACTGTTCTAGCTTGCTCGACACCTGAACCCCCTCGTGCATGCTGTGCAAATAAAAAATGGGCGAAGCGCCCATCCCTGAAAGCGCCGTTGGACAACGACGCCAAAACTGTTCGGCTAGCAAAAAGCCCCTGAAAAGGGGCTCCGCTGAAGCTGGTTGCGGGGGCTGGATTTGAACCAACGACCTTCGGGTTATGAGCCCGACGAGCTACCAAGCTGCTCCACCCCGCGACAAAGCTGGGGCGAAAGTATAAGACTGAACCCTTTGCTGGGTCAATCCGACCTCCACCTGCAAGAAAGCCCGCTCAAAGCGGGCTCTCATGCTTCAATTGGTACCGAGAAGGGGACTCGAACCCCTACACCCTATGGGCACAACCACCTCAAGGTTGCGTGTCTACCAATTCCACCACCTCGGCAATACTACTTCTTGAAACCCGTTACTGCTGCTCTTTGGCTGGAGGAGGTACGTCACCAGAGTTGGTGGTTTCACTCTTCTGCTGCTGGAGCACCGGTACATCATCATTTACTGCCGGCTTTGGCTCTTTGACTTCCAGCACTGCTGGATCTGGCAAGCCAGCTTGAGTCAGCTGGTGAGCCTGCTGCTTGGCGAAGTATCCTAACCCAAGTGCAGTCAAAAAGAAAGTGGCGGCAAGTATAGCAGTAACTTTACTCAAAAAGGTAGCGGAACCTTGGCTTCCGAACACAGTATTTGAAGCACCTGCGCCGAAAGATGCACCTGCTTCCGCACCTTTACCCTGTTGCAGCAGCACCATTACAACCAGTGCCAACGCTGCCAACAGATGAAAAACAACTATGACTGTTTCCAGCATTTGTTCAGTTTCCTGCGGCGCGACAAATTGCACCGAATTCGTCTGCGTTCAGGGACGCTCCACCAATGAGCCCCCCATCGATATCCGGCATGCCGAACAGTTCGGCCGCATTGGCCGCCTTCACGCTGCCGCCGTAGAGAAGTTGCACATTTTCTGCAACTTCGGCGTCCTTCGCCGCCAACTGCTTGCGGATGGCTGCATGCACATCCTGGGCTTGCTGTGGCGAGGCCGTCAAACCAGTACCGATGGCCCATACAGGCTCATAGGCAATTACCGCATTGGCAAAAGCGGCGATACCGAACGCGTCGATAACACTGCTTAGTTGACGCCCTACAACTTCGAGCGTCTTGCCTGCCTCGCGCTCTTCGAGAGTTTCCCCTACGCAGAGCACCGGCGTCAAACCACTTTTTTGAGCGGCTGCAAACTTGCGATTCAACACTTCTTCGCTTTCACCGATAATCTGGCGACGCTCGGAGTGACCAATCAACACCAACTTGCAACCCGCTTCCAGCAACTGACTCGGTGCAACTTCACCAGTCAGCGCGCCTTGTTCAGGCTGTACCGCGGAATTCTGTGCGCCTACGATGACCCCCTTCCCTTTCAGTCCATCAACGACTTCATTGATGAACAGGGTCGGTGGAAACACCGCGACTTCGATACCGTCGGGAATGAGCATTTCGCCCAAGCCCTGAGTCAGCTCAGCGACGCTGGCGCGGGTACCGTGCATCTTCCAGTTACCAGCTACCATGGGGCGACGCATGCTTTACCTCTCGGTCAAAGTGGGCGCAGATCTTACCCAACACGATCTGCGCTGGCAAGCCTCTTTCAGGCACAAACTTTTTCGACGAGCTTGGCCAAGGCCTCGGCATGGCCGCGCACCTGGCTTTCATCGTCACCTTCGACCATCACCCGCACCAGCGGCTCGGTACCGGACTTGCGCAACAGCACGCGCCCACGCCCCGCCATGGCCTCGGTCGCCTTGGCACTGGCTTCCTTGACCAATGGGTTTTCCAGCGGATCGCTCTTGCCCGCCGCGAAACGCACGTTGATCAGCACCTGCGGGCACTTGCGCACCGCCTGACGAGCCTGAGCCAGGTTCTCGCCGCGACGCTTGAGGGCCATCAGCACCTGCAGCGCAGCGATGATCGCATCCCCGGTGGTGGTGTGACTGGCGCACACGACATGCCCGGAATTCTCGCCACCAAGCAGCCACTCGCGCTCGAGCAGCTCGGCCATGACGTAACGGTCGCCGACCTTCGCCCGCACGAACGGGATATCCAGCTCCTTGAACGCCAGCTCAAGCCCGAGGTTGCTCATCAGAGTGCCGACAACGCCGCCCTGCAGCTTGCCACGCTCCTGCAGGTCGCGACCGATGATGAACAGCAACTCGTCACCATCGACGATGGCGCCAGTGTGATCGACCATCAGCACGCGATCACCGTCGCCATCGAAGGCGATACCGAGGTCCGCATGCCCGACCAGAACTGCCGCCTGCAGCGACTCGATGTGCGTCGAGCCACAGTTTTCGTTGATGTTCAGGCCATCCGGCGCGGCATGCAGCACCGTGACATCGGCGCCCAGCTCACGGAATACGCTGGGCGCGACCTTGTAGGTGGCGCCATGGGCGCAATCCACGACGATTTTCAGACCTTCGAAGCTGGTGCTGCTGGGCACGCTGCTCTTGCAGAACTCGATGTAGCGTCCGGCGGCATCATTGATGCGCGAAACCTTGCCCAGCTTGCTTGAGTCGACGACATTCATCGGCTGATCGAGCAGCTCCTCGATCATCAGCTCGACTTCGTCCGGCAGCTTGGTGCCGGCACCAGAGAAGAACTTGATGCCGTTGTCGTCATGGGGATTGTGCGAGGCACTGATGACGATACCGGCTTCGGCATGGAAGGTGCGGGTCAGGTAGGCAATGGCCGGGGTCGGCATCGGCCCGAGCAGCATCACGTCCGCCCCAGCCGCGGACAGGCCGGCCTCCAGAGCGGATTCGAACATGTAGCCGGAGATCCGGGTGTCCTTGCCCACCAGCACCCGGCAATTGCCCTGCTTGCGAAAGGCCATGCCTGCGGCCCAGCCGAGTTTCAGCATGAAGTCAGGGGTGATGGGATATTGGCCAACGCGGCCACGGATACCATCGGTACCAAAGTATTTTCTGCTCATAGTGACTCCAGTGTTCTTATTCGGCGTTCTGCACGGCGGCAATCATGCGCACCACGTCGACGGTCTCGGCGACATCATGCACACGCAGGATGCTTGCACCCTTGGTCACGGCCAGGGCGGCCAATGCCAGGCTGCCGTAGAGCCGCTCATCGACCGGACGCCCCAGCGTGAGGCCGATCATGCTCTTGCGCGAAACACCCACCAGCAGCGGGCGCCCCAGGCGATAGAGCGCTTCCATGTGTTTGAACAGGCTCAGGTTGTGCTCAAGGGTCTTGGCAAAACCGAAGCCAGGGTCGAGGACGATGCGTTCGACGCCGATGCCCGCCGCCGCACAGGCGGCCATACGCTGTTCAAGATAGCGCGTCACATCGACAGTCACATCGTCGTAATGCGGATCGTCCTGCATGTTGCCAGGCTCGCCACGCATGTGCATCAAGCATACCGGCAGCCCCGTGTCGGCAGCGGCATCAAGAGCGCCATCACGCTCGAGGGCGCGCACGTCGTTGATCAGGCCGGCCCCAAGGCGAGCCGACTCGCGCATGACCGCGGGCGTCGAGGTATCCACTGAAATGACAACATCGAGCCTGCTGCTGATCGCTTCGACGATGGGCGCCACGCGCTCCAGCTCTTCGGTAGGCGAAACGGCACGGGCACCTGGCCGCGTGGATTCGCCACCCACGTCGACGAGCGTCGCACCGGCAGCCACCATTGCCTCGGCATGGCGCAACGCCTCGTCGCGCTGACTGAAGCGCCCACCGTCAGAGAAGGAATCGGGGGTGACGTTGAGGATACCCATGACATGGGTACGGGACAAATCAAGAACCCGGTTGCCGCAAGGCAACCGGGTCGGGTACTGCTGTGAGGTCATAGAAGCCCTTAGTGTTGAGCCGCTGGACCGCCGATCGGCGACTCCGGACGATCATCCTGGGAGGCAGGCTTGCCGGAGGTGCCGGCATCGTTGTCCCAGTCGCGCGGCTCACGCGGTGTACGACCAGCCATGATGTCGTCGATCTGGTCGGCATCGATGGTTTCGTACTTCATCAAGGCCTCGGCCATCGCGTCGAGCTTGTCGCGGTTGTCGGTCAGGATCTGCTTGGCCGTAGCGTAGCAGTGATCGATGATGCTGCGCACTTCCGAGTCGATCATCTTGGCGGTCTCGCCCGACACGCTGGCGTGCTGGCTGGCGGCGCTGCGACCGAGGAACACCTCGCCCTCTTCTTCGGCGTACATCAGCGGACCCAGCTTCTCGGACAAGCCCCACTTGGTGACCATGTTCCGGGCAATCTGGCTGGCACGCATGATGTCGTTGGAGGCGCCAGTAGTGACACCATCGAAGCCCAGGGTCATCTCCTCGGCGATACGACCACCATACAGCGAGCAGATCTGGCTGATCAGCGCGCGCTTGGACAGGCTGTAGCGGTCTTCTTCCGGCAGGAACATGGTCACACCCAGGGCGCGACCACGGGGAATGATCGACACCTTGTAGACTGGGTCGTGCTCTGGAACGACGCGACCGACGATGGCATGGCCCGCTTCGTGATAGGCAGTGTTCTGCTTCTCCTTCTCGGACATGACCATGGTCTTGCGCTCGGCGCCCATCATGATCTTGTCCTTGGCCAGCTCGAACTCCTTCATTTCGACCACGCGCTTGCTGGAACGCGCGGCGAACAGCGAGGCCTCGTTCACCAGGTTGGCCAGGTCGGCACCGGAGAAGCCAGGAGTACCACGGGCGATGACGGCGGCATTGACGTTCTCGCCGACCGGCACCTTGCGCATGTGCACTTTCAGGATCTGCTCGCGACCACGGATATCCGGCAGGCCGACCACCACCTGGCGGTCGAAGCGACCAGGACGCAGCAGCGCCGGGTCAAGCACGTCAGGACGGTTGGTGGCGGCGATGACGATGATGCCATCGTTCATCTCGAAGCCATCCATCTCGACCAGCAACTGGTTGAGGGTCTGCTCGCGCTCGTCGTGACCACCACCCATGCCGGCGCCACGGTGGCGGCCGACGGCGTCGATCTCGTCGATGAAAATGATGCATGGCGCGTGTTTCTTGGCTTGTTCGAACATGTCGCGGACACGGCTGGCGCCGACACCCACGAACATCTCGACGAAGTCCGAGCCGGAAATGGTGAAGAACGGCACCTTGGCTTCACCAGCGATGGCCTTGGCCAGCAGGGTCTTGCCGGTACCGGGCGGGCCAACCATCAGCACGCCACGCGGGATGCGCCCGCCCAGGCGCTGGAACTTGCCCGGATCACGCAGGAACTCGACCAGCTCGCCGACCTCTTCCTTGGCCTCGTCGCAACCGGCGACGTCAGCCAGGGTGGTCTTCACCTGGTCCTCGGACAGCAGGCGCGCCTTGCTCTTGCCAAAGCTCATCGGGCCGCCCTTGCCACCGGCACCGCCCTGCATCTGGCGCATGAAGAACATGAACACGGCGATGATCACCAGGATCGGGAAGCTGGCCACCAGCAGCTGGGTCCAGATGCTCTGCTGCTCTGGCTGCTTGCCTTCGACGGTCACGTGATTGTCGACCAGGTCGCCGATCAGGCCGTTGTCGGTGATGGCCGGCCGCACGGTCTTGAAGTTGTCGCCGTCGGTACGCTTGCCGGTAATGATGTAACCGTCGACGGTCACGCGCTCGACCTTGCCATCCTTGACCTGCTGGATGAAGTCGGAATAGTTGAGGGTCTGCGGCTCGTTAGGGCTGGAGAAGTTGTTCATCACCGTCACCAGGACGGCGGCGATGATCAACCACAGGATCAGATTCTTTGCCATGTCGTTCAATTCGCTACCCTCTGAGGCCGGCGCACGACGCAGCCGTGCCTCGCATGATATTCATCGCCCTAACTTACTACATTACCTACGCATCCGCAGGCACCGTCTGTAACCCTTTGTGAAAGCTAGACTACACGAAGTTCGGACGATCCAGACGGGGCGGCCGATTGGAAATAACTATCGGAGCCCCGCAAAACGCCACTCACGCCCCTTTGAACCCTCTCGCCAGCAGATACTGCTCGCGGGACCGATCCCGCGACGACGATGGCTTGCGCATCTGTACCTTGTCGAACTTGCCACGCACGTCCTTGAGGTACACGTCGAAACCTTCGCCCTGGAAGATCTTGATCAGGAAATCCCCGCCAGGCTTGAGCACACGGGTCGCCAGGTCCAGAGCCAGTTCGCAGAGGAACATGGCGCGCGGTATATCCACCGCGGGCGTACCACTCATATTGGGGGCCATGTCGGAAATCACAAGGTCCACGTGTGAATCGCCCACTGCCTGCAGGATGTTCGCGAGCACTTCGTCCTTGGTGAAGTCGCCCTGGATGAAGGTCACGTCGGCGATCGCGTCCATTTCCAGGATGTCCGAGGCGATCAGGCGACCCTGGCCGCCAATCAGACGACTGGTCACCTGGGACCAGCCACCGGGCGCCGCGCCGAGGTCGATCACACTCATGCCGGGGCGGATCAGCTTGTCCTTCTCCTGGATCTCCAGCAGCTTGTAGCTCGCGCGCGAGCGGTAGCCATCCTTCTGCGCCTGCTTGACGAAGGGGTCGTTGAAATGCTCTCGCAGCCAGTTTGCGCTGCTTTTGGAACGTTGTACCACGGGGCACCTCGATGATATGCGTCGTGTTTGACTGGGCGGAGCCACAGGCCCTCGGGTAAAATGCCCGTCAATTTTACAGAATCAGACGAAAAGGGTCAGATTATGCCGCTCAACAACGAGCAGAAGAAGCAATACAAGTCCATTGGTCATGACCTGAAGCCGGTTCTGATCGTCGCGGGCAATGGTTTGAACGAAGGCGTCATCGCCGAACTGGAGCGGGCCTTGGCCGATCACGAGCTGATCAAGGTCGAAATCCGTTCGGAAGACCGTGAAGAGCGCGCCGCCGCCATCGCCGAGCTGTGCAAGGTCGGTCGCGCCGAGCTGGTGCAGACCATCGGCAAGAAAGCGCTGATCTATCGCAAGAATCCGCAGCCGAACAAGCAGCTGTCCAACATCCACCGTTACAAGTAACGGTAGCAGGGCTGCCGCGCAGCCCATCGCGACACAAGGCCGCTCCCACAGGGATCGTGTTGACCCGCGGGTCGGCGCAATCCCTGTGGGAGCGGCCTTGAGTCATGAAAGGGCCGCAAAACGGTCCCGGTGATCTTGAGCCGCTTACCGCCGCGCCCTGACCGGGACCGGCTGGGCCACCAGCACGATGCCGGAGAAGCCCAGCACCAGGAAGCAGAACATCTGCCAACGCTCGCCCACGGAGATTCCGTAGCGCAGCGCGTAGTAGCTGACGCAGGCGCCAAAGCCGAGCAGCAGCATCTGACCACGGAATTGCCGCCACCAGGCCGCCAGGCCGTCCACCCTCGCCAACACCGCCAGCTGGGTCAGCAGCCCGAGCATTGCCACGCCGATCAACCAACGGTCGATCTGCGCGGCGACATCGTGCACCAGCAGCGGCGCCAGGCCACTGACTTTCAGCGCCGGCACCAGCCCCACATGGAACACCCAGAGGCCGCCGACCCAGAAAACCTGGGCCAGCTGCCAGAGGATCCCCTCGAGGGATGGCGCCCGCAGGCGCCGGTCAGATGTGCTTGACTTCGACAATCTCGTACTCGACCGTGCCGCTTGGCGTCTTGACGACGACGATATCACCTTCTTCCTTGCCGATGATGGCACGGGCAATCGGCGCACTCGCCGAGAGCTTGCCCTTCTTGATGTCAGCTTCGTCTTCGCCAACGATCTGGTAGGTCACCTGGTCACCCGTCTCGGTGTTCTCCAGGTCCACGGTGGTACCGAAGATCACCTTGCCGGTGTGAGCGATGGTGGTGACGTCGATCACCACCGAGTTCTGCAGACGACCCTCGATATCGCGGATACGCGCCTCGACCATGCCCTGCTCCTCACGAGCGGCATGGTATTCGGCGTTCTCCTTGAGGTCGCCCAGCTCGCGGGCCTCACCGATCGCCTGGCTCAGGCGCGGGCGTTCGGTCTTGCTCAGGAACAGGTGCTCTTCTTCCAGGGCGCGAGCGCCCTGGACGGTCATCGGGTACTTGGTAATGCTCATGCTTTGAGTCCTGCATGCAGATCCTGCAGGCGACGAACGGTCTTCTCAGGACCGAATTTCAGCGCCTCGCAGATGGCTTCACCTGCCGCAATGGTCGTCGTGCAGTAGATCTTGTGCTGCAACGCATTGCGACGAATCGAGTAGGAGTCGGCGATCGACTGGCGGCCTTCGGTGGTGTTGATGATCAGCGACACTTCGTCGTTCTTGATCATGTCGACCACGTGCGGGCGACCTTCGGTCACCTTGTTCACGCGACGCACTTTCAGGCCGGCCGCTTCGATCACCTTGGCGGTGCCGGCGGTGGCGACCACTTCGAAGCCCAGGGCGATCAGGTCGCGGGCAACGCCAGCCACTTGCGGCTTGTCGTCGTCACGCACGCTGATGAAGGCCGTACCACCGGTCGGCAGCACTTCGCTGGCGCCCATCTGGGCCTTGGCGAAGGCTTCGCCGAAGCTGTCGCCGACACCCATGACTTCACCGGTGGATTTCATCTCAGGGCCGAGGATCGGGTCAACCCCCGGGAACTTGGCGAACGGGAAGACGGCTTCCTTGACGCTGTAGAAGTTCGGGATGATTTCCTGGGTGAAGCCCAGCTCTTTCAAGGTTTTGCCAGCCATGACGCGGGCCGCGATCATCGCCAGCGAGGTGCCGATGCACTTGGACACGAACGGCACGGTACGCGAGGCACGCGGGTTGACTTCGATCACGTAGATCTTGTCGCCCTGCAGGGCCAGCTGCACGTTCATCAGGCCGACCACGCCCAGTTCCAGGGCCATCTTCTTGACCTGCGCGCGGACTTCGTCCTGCACTTCCTTGCTCAGCGAGTAAGGTGGCAGCGAACACGCCGAGTCACCGGAGTGAACACCGGCCTGCTCGATGTGCTGCATGATCGCGCCGATCACCACGTCGGTACCGTCGCAGACCGCATCCACGTCCATCTCGATGGCGCAGTTGAGGAAGTGGTCGAGCAGTACCGGGCTGTCGTTGGATACCTGCACGGCTTCGCGCAGGTAGCGCTTGAGCTCGTCCAGTTCATAGACGATTTCCATGGCACGGCCGCCCAGTACGTAGGACGGGCGCACCACCAGCGGGTAGCCAATGCCGCCAGCGGCGCTGATGGCTTCTTCCTCGCTGCGCACGGTGGCGTTTGGCGGCTGCAGCAGGTTCAGGCGCTGCACCATCTGCTGGAAGCGCTCACGGTCTTCGGCGCGGTCGATGGCGTCCGGGCTGGTACCGATGATCGGCACGCCGGCTTCTTCCAGGGCGCGGGCCAGTTTCAGCGGGGTCTGGCCGCCGTAGTGGACGATGACGCCCTTCGGCTTCTCGACGCGGCAGACTTCCAGCACGTCTTCCAGGGTCAGCGGCTCGAAATACAGACGGTCGGAGGTGTCGTAGTCGGTGGAGACGGTTTCCGGGTTGCAGTTGACCATGATGGTCTCGTAACCGTCTTCACGCAGCGCCAGTGCGGCGTGCACGCAGCAGTAGTCGAACTCGATGCCTTGGCCGATACGGTTCGGCCCGCCACCGAGGATCATGATCTTGTCGCGGGTCGACGGGTTGGCCTCGCACTCTTCCTCGTAGGTGGAGTACAGGTAGGCGGTGTCGGTGGCGAACTCGGCGGCGCAGGTGTCGACGCGCTTGTACACCGGGAACACTTCCAGCTTGTGGCGGTGACGGCGCAGGTTCTTGTCGGTGATACCCAGCAGCTTGGCCAGACGCTGGTCCGAGAAGCCCTTGCGCTTGAGGCGCAGCATGTAGTCCTTGTCGATGGCCGACAGCGCCAGGGTCTTGACCTTCTCTTCTTCCTTGATCAGATCTTCCATCTGCACCAGGAACCACATGTCGATGCCGGTCAGGGCGAAGATCTCTTCGCAGGTCATGCCCGAACGCATGGCGTCGGCCACGTACCAGATACGCTCGGCGCCCGGCACGGTCAGCTCGCGCTTGAGGATGCCGGCGGCTTCCGGGCTGGCCAGGTCGACTTTCGGATCGAGGCCGCAGGCACCGACTTCCAGGCCGCGCAGGGCTTTCTGCAGGGACTCCTGGAAGGTACGACCGATGGCCATGACTTCACCCACGGATTTCATCTGGGTGGTCAGGCGGGCGTCGGCTTTCGGGAATTTTTCGAAGGCGAAGCGCGGCAGCTTGGTGACGACGTAGTCGATCGACGGCTCGAAGGAGGCCGGGGTACGGCCGCCGGTGATGTCGTTCTGCAATTCGTCGAGGGTGTAGCCGATGGCCAGCTTGGCGGCGATCTTGGCGATCGGGAAGCCGGTGGCCTTGGAGGCCAGGGCCGAGGAACGCGAAACGCGCGGGTTCATCTCGATCACGACCATGCGGCCAGTGTTCGGGCAAATGCCGAACTGCACGTTGGAACCGCCGGTTTCGACACCGATTTCACGCAGCACCGCCAGCGAGGCGTTGCGCATGATCTGGTATTCCTTGTCGGTCAGGGTCTGTGCCGGAGCCACGGTGATCGAGTCACCGGTGTGCACGCCCATCGGGTCGAAGTTCTCGATGGAGCAGACGATGATGCAGTTGTCCTTCTTGTCGCGGACCACCTCCATCTCGTATTCCTTCCAGCCGATCAGCGATTCGTCGATCAGCAGTTCCTTGGTCGGCGACAGGTCCAGACCACGGGTGCAGATCTCTTCGAACTCTTCACGGTTGTAGGCGATGCCACCGCCAGTGCCGCCCATGGTGAACGACGGGCGGATGATGCACGGGAAGCCGAGCTTCTCGAGCACCGCATTGGCCTCTTCCATGCTGTGGGCGATCCCGGAGCGCGGGCACTCCAGGCCGATGTCCTTCATGGCCTTGTCGAAGCGCGAGCGGTCTTCGGCCTTGTCGATGGTGTCGGCATTGGCACCGATCATCTCCACGCCGAACTTCTCCAGAACGCCGTGGCGCTCCAGGTCCAGGGCGCAGTTCAGTGCGGTCTGGCCACCCATGGTCGGCAAGACGGCGTCAGGGCGCTCTTTCTCGATGATCTTGGCCACCGACTGCCACTTGATCGGCTCGATGTAGGTGGCGTCGGCCATGGCCGGGTCGGTCATGATGGTGGCCGGGTTGGAGTTCACCAGGATGACGCGGAAACCTTCCTCGCGCAGGGCCTTGCAGGCCTGGGCGCCGGAGTAGTCGAACTCGCAGGCCTGGCCGATCACGATCGGGCCGGCGCCAAGAATCAGGATGCTTTTGATATCTGTACGTTTTGGCATGGTTGTCACTCAAATCCGGGGTCAGTCGGCAAGCCGCTTTGAACAATCTGGGTCAGGCGCTGCCGGGCGCGGCAGGCGCCGGCCCGGGGCCTTGAAGCAGGATGCTCAGCGGCGCTTGGCCATGGCATCGGTGAAACGATCGAACAGTGGCGCGACGTCGGTCGGGCCTGGGCTCGCTTCAGGGTGGCCCTGGAAGCTGAACGCGCTCTTGTCGGTGCGCTCGATGCCCTGCAGGGTGCCGTCGAACAGCGACTTGTGGATGGCGCGGACGTTGCTCGGAAGGGTGGCTTCGTCGACGGCGAAGCCGTGGTTCTGGCTGGTGATCATGACCACGCCGCTGTCCAGGTCCTGGACCGGGTGGTTGGCACCGTGGTGGCCGTGGCCCATCTTCACGGTCTTGGCGCCGGAGGCCAGGGCCAGCAGCTGGTGGCCGAGGCAGATGCCGAATACCGGGATCTCGGTCTCGAGGATTTCCTTGATCGCCTGGATCGCGTAGTCGCACGGCTCGGGATCGCCAGGACCGTTGGACAGGAACACGCCGTCCGGATTGAGCGCCAGCACTTCGCTGGCCGGGGTCTGGGCTGGCACGACGGTCACGCGGCAGCCGCGAGCGACCAGCATGCGCAGGATGTTCAGCTTGACGCCGTAGTCGAAGGCCACGACATGGTACGGCAGGTCGGCGGCATCGATGGTCGGGTGGCTGTCGGTCTTCAGCTCCCACACGCTGGAACGCCACTCGTAGCGCTCCTTGGTGGAGACGACCTTGGCCAGGTCCATGCCCTTCAGGCCTGGGAAGGCGCGGGCCGCGGCGATGGCGGCTTCTTCGCTGATGTCATCGCCCGCCAGGATGCAGCCGTTCTGGGCGCCCTTCTCACGCAGGATGCGGGTCAGGCGACGGGTATCGATACCGGCGATGGCGACGACATTGTTGGCTTTCAGGTATTCAGGCAGGGACTGGGTGTTGCGCCAGTTGCTGGCCAGCAGCGGCAGATCGCGAATCACCAGGCCCGCGGACCAGACGCGATTCGATTCGGCGTCTTCGGCGGTGGTGCCGGTGTTGCCGATGTGCGGGTAAGTCAGGGTAACGATTTGCTGGGCGTAGGAAGGGTCTGTGAGAATTTCCTGGTAGCCGGTCATTGCAGTATTGAACACGACCTCACCAACGGTCTGACCGTCGGCTCCAATGGCTTCACCGCGAAAAATGCTGCCATCGGCAAGGGCGAGTATGGCTGGCTTAGTCAAGAAGACCTCCCGTAAATCAAGCCTGAAAGGGCGATCGCAGGTTGCAAAAAAGCGGAATGACGTATGGACACGTCACCCCGCTTTTATGCTGAATTAGTCTGCGCGCTTTTAGTGGACACACTAAAGCTGTAGCTTACAGAAAAATGCGTTTTTGGTCTACCGGGAATGTGTCTCCAAAACCCAGGATTGCGACAGGTAGACATCGACGGCACCTGCCTCGCCGACAATCCCGCCCCCACAGGGACCGCACCATGCCCGAAAGCCATGCTCTACCTGTGGGAGCGGGCTTGCCCGCGAAGAAGCCAACACTGATCGAACAGATCAACGCAGCTCCAGCACATCCTGCATGTCGTACAGCCCCGGCTCGCGCCCATCCAGCCACAGCGCGGCACGCACCGCGCCCTTGGCGAAGGTCATGCGGCTCGAGGCCTTGTGGGTGATCTCCAGGCGCTCGCCCTCGGCGGCGAACAGCACCGTGTGGTCGCCGACCACATCACCGGCACGCACGGTGGCGAAACCGATGGTCTTGCGATCACGCGCACCGGTCTGGCCTTCGCGACCATAGACCGCCACTTCCTGCAGGTCGCGCCCCAGCGCATTGGCGACCACTTCACCCATGCGCAGCGCAGTGCCCGACGGCGCATCGACCTTGTGCCGGTGATGGGCCTCGATGATCTCGATATCCACATCATCGCCCAGCACCCGGGCCGCCATGTCCAGCAGCTTGAGGCTGAGATTCACGCCCACGCTGAAGTTGGCGGCGAAGACGATCGGAATCTCCTTGCCCGCCTCGGCCAGCAGCTCCTTCTCTTCCGGCGTGAAGCCCGTGGTTCCGATGACCATGGCCTTGCCCGCCTTGCGGCAGAACGCCAGGTTCTTCAGGGTCACCGACGGATGAGTGAAATCGATCAGCACGTCGAACTCGTCGACAACCTTGGCCAGGTCGTCGGAGATCGGCACGCCGATGCGCCCCAGGGCCGCCAGCTCGCCGGCATCGGCCCCGACCAGCGAACTGTCAGGACGATCGATCGCCGCCGTCAGGCCCGTCTGGGGCGCCTGCTGCTGCACGGCCTCGACGAGGGTCTTGCCCATCCGCCCCGCCGCGCCCATTACCGCAATACGTCGCATAGCCTGTTCCTTCTCAGAGATCGCCGAAGAAGCGCTTCATACCCTCGAACCAGCCACTGGCCTTGGGCGAATGGGAACTGTCGCCTTCCAGCGAGTCACGCAGCTCTTCGAGCAGCTCGCGCTGGCGGCGGCTCAGATTGACCGGCGTTTCCACGGCCACGCGGCACAGCAGATCGCCCGCAGCACCACCACGCACCGGAGCCACACCCTTGCCGCGCAGACGGAACTGCTTGCCGGTCTGGGTGCCTTCGGGGATCTTCAGCTTCACCCGACCATCGAGGGTCGGCACTTCCAGCTCGCCACCCAGGGCGGCATCGGTGTAGCTGATCGGCACCTCGCAATACAGGTGCTTGCCGTCACGCTGGAAGATCGGGTGCTCGCGCACGCTGACAACCACGTACAGGTCACCGGTCGGGCCGCCATGGGCGCCCGCCTCGCCTTCGCCCGACAGGCGAATGCGATCACCGGTATCGACGCCCGCCGGCACCTTGACCGACAGTGTCTTGTACTCCTCGACACGGCCTTCGCCGTGGCACGAGGTGCAGGGATCGGTAATGATCTTGCCCTGGCCATGGCAGCGCGGGCAGGTCTGCTGCACGGCGAAGAAGCCCTGCTGCATACGCACCTGACCGATACCGCCACAGGTCGGACAGGTCGATGGCGTCGAGCCCTTCTTGGCACCGGAGCCATCGCAAGGCTTGCAGTTGACCAGCGTGGGAACGCGAATGTTGACCGTGGTGCCACGCACCGCCTCTTCGAGATTGAGCTCGAGGGTGTAGCGCAGGTCGCTGCCGCGCTGGGCACCACCACGACCACCGCCACGCCCGCCACCAAAGAAGTCGCTGAACACGTCACCGAAGATGTCGGAGAAGTTGGCGCCACCGAAGCCGGCACCGCCGCCGCCCATGCTCGGGTCGACGCCGGCATGGCCGTACTGGTCGAATGCCGCGCGCTTGCTGGCATCGGACAGCACTTCGTAGGCCTCGTTGGCCTCCTTGAACTTGTCTTCCGACTCTTTGTCGCCCGGGTTGCGGTCCGGGTGGTACTTCATCGCCAACCGGCGATAAGCCTTTTTCAGGTCAGCTTCACTGGCGCCGCGCTCGACACCCAGGACCTCATAATAATCACGCTTGGACATAGGTCATTTGCACCTTGTTGGGCGTCCGGCATCCGCGCCGCGCCATCAACACCTGCCTGCCAGTCACACTTGAGCCCGACAGGTGCTGTAAAAAATTCTCGAATTCCAGATACGCCAACGCGGGAGCAAGCCCCCGCGCGGCGACATCCTACCAGTTCACCGCCAAATGGCGGTGAACTGGCCGACAACACGCAACGATTACTTCTTGTCGTCGCCTTTCACTTCTTCGAACTCGGCGTCAACCACGTCATCGTGCTTGGCTTCTGGCTCGGCCTGCTGCTGTTGCGCGCCACCCTGGGCCGGCTCGGCTTGCTCGGCGTACATCTTCTGGGCAACCGGAGCCGAGACCTTGGACAGCTCTTCGACCTTGGCCTCGATGGCAGCCTTGTCGTCGCCTTTGACAGCGGCTTCCAGGGCAACCACGGCAGCCTCGATGGCGGTCTTCTCTTCAGCGGTGACCTTGTCACCGGCCTCATTGACCATCTTGCGGGTCGAGTGAACCAGCGCGTCACCCTGGTTGCGGGCGGCGGCCAGCTCTTCGAACTTGCGGTCTTCCTCGGCGTTGGCCTCGGCGTCACGCACCATTTTCTCGATCTCTTCGTCGGACAGGCCGGAGTTGGCCTTGATCACGATCGACTGCGCCTTGCCAGTGGCCTTGTCCTTCGCGCCGACGTGCAGGATGCCGTTGGCGTCGATGTCGAAGGTCACTTCGATCTGCGGTACGCCGCGCGGTGCCGGCGGAATGTCGGCCAGGTCGAACTTGCCCAGCGACTTGTTCTGCGAAGCTTGCTTGCGCTCGCCCTGCAGCACGTGGATGGTCACGGCGCCCTGGTTGTCGTCGGCGGTCGAGAACACCTGCGACTTCTTGGTCGGGATGGTGGTGTTCTTCTCGATCAGCGCGGTCATCACGCCACCCATGGTTTCGATGCCCAGGGTCAGCGGGCTGACGTCCAGCAGCAGTACGTCCTTCACGTCACCGGCCAGAACGGCGCCCTGGATGGCGGCGCCCATGGCGACGGCTTCGTCCGGGTTGACGTCCTTGCGCGCTTCTTTACCGAAGAAGTCGGCAACGGCTTTCTGCACCATCGGCATACGGGTCTGGCCACCGACCAGGATCACGTCGTCGATCTTGCTGGCGTCGATGCCGGCGTCCTTCAGGGCGATGCGGCAAGGCTCGATGGTACGGTTGACCAGGTCCTCGACCAGCGACTCCAGCTTGGCGCGGGAAATCTTGACGTTCAGGTGCTTAGGACCGGTCGCGTCCGCAGTGATGTACGGCAGGTTGACGTCGGTCGACTGGGCGGAGGACAGCTCGATCTTGGCCTTCTCCGCGGCCTCTTTCAGACGCTGCAGGGCCAGGGGATCGTTCTTCAGGTCCATGCCGGACTCTTTCTTGAACTCGTCGACGAGGTAGTCGATCAGGCGCATGTCGAAGTCTTCGCCACCCAGGAAGGTGTCACCGTTGGTGGCCAGTACTTCGAACTGGTGCTCACCGTCGACTTCGGCGATTTCGATGACCGAAACGTCGAAAGTACCACCACCCAGGTCATAGACGATCACGGTGTGGTCGCCCTTGCCCTTGTCCATGCCGTAGGCCAGCGCGGCGGCGGTCGGTTCGTTGATGATACGTTTTACTTCCAGGCCAGCGATGCGGCCGGCGTCCTTGGTAGCCTGACGCTGACTGTCGTTGAAGTAGGCCGGAACGGTGATGACCGCTTCGGTGACCGGCTCGCCGAGGTAGTCTTCGGCGGTCTTCTTCATCTTCTTCAGGACTTCGGCGCTGATCTGCGGCGGAGCCATTTCCTTGCCGGCAGCCTCGACCCAGGCGTCACCGTTGCCGGCCTTGACGATCTTGTACGGCACCAGCTTGATGTCTTTCTGCACGACGTCTTCTTCGAAGCGGCGACCGATCAGGCGCTTCACCGCGAACAGGGTGTTGTGCGGGTTGGTGACAGCCTGGCGCTTGGCCGACTGGCCGACCAGGATTTCACCGTCGTTGGCGTAGGCCACGATCGAAGGGGTGGTACGCGCGCCTTCGGCGTTCTCGATGACCTTGGCGGTGCCGTTTTCCAGCACGGAGACGCAGGAGTTGGTGGTCCCCAGGTCGATACCGATGATTTTGCCCATGTTAACTCTCCCGAAACTTGAATTGGGTGGCAGCGGCTACATTGGCCAACTGCGGTAATACTTGAGTGCTTGACACCTAGATGGGGATGCCCGGAAGGATTTCAAGCCTTTTCATCAATGGAAGGCTGAGGTGCCGAAGGCGCCTTGCTGACCACCACCATCGCGGGGCGCAGCAGACGACCGTTGAGCAGGTAGCCCTTCTGGAACACCTTGAGCACGCTGTTGGGCTCGATATCGGCGCTCTCCTGCATGGCCATGGCCTGGTGGTGCTCGGCGTTGAACGGCTCGCCGTGCGGCTCCAGGGCCTCGAGGTTGTAGCGCTTGAGGGTGTCGTGGAACATCTTCAGGGTCAGCTCGATGCCTTCGCGCATCGGCTTGATGGTCTCGTCGTCGGCGCTGGACAGCTCCAGGCCACGCTCCAGGCTGTCGATGATCGGCAGCAGGTCGCCGGCGAACTTCTCCAGGGCGAACTTGTGGGCCTTCTCGACATCCTGTTCGGCGCGACGGCGAATATTCTGCAGGTCGGCGGCGGCGCGCAGGGACTGGTCCTTGGCGGCGGCCAGCTGCTCCTCGAGCTCCAGGACGCGGGCATCGGCATTCGCTGCGCCAACTTCTTCGGAATTCAGGTTCTTCTCATCCAGCTGTTCGTCAGCCATTAGGTTTCTCCTCCGCAATTTCTGTCGTACGAGCCAGGCTCGCCATGTCTTGCCGGCTATATGGGGCCGGAAAATCCAGGTTCAAGGGGCAAGGGCGTTTCCACATTCATCGGCCGGGCATTGTCAGCACGTCGAAAAGCACTGTATAAATATCCAGACACGACCCTCCGGGAGCCGACCCATGCTGGTGCACCTGTCCATTCACAACTACGCCATCGTCGAACACCTCGACCTCGAGATCGCCCGCGGCATGTCCGTCATCACCGGCGAGACCGGGGCCGGCAAGTCGATCATGCTCGACGCCCTGGGCCTGGCCCTTGGCGATCGCGCCGACAGTGGCGTGGTGCGCCCAGGCACGGACAAGGCCGATATCCTCGCCACCTTCGACCTGATCGACATCCCCGAGGCGCACGCCTGGCTCGCCGAGCGCGACCTGGAAAGCGACGGCCCGTGCATCCTGCGCCGAGTGATCACCGCCGAAGGCCGCAGCCGCGGCTACATCAACGGCACCCCCTGCCCGCTTGGCGATCTCAAGGCGCTGGGCGAGCTGCTGATCGACATTCACAGCCAGCATGAGCACCAGTCGCTGCTCAAGATCGACACCCATCGCCGCCTGGTGGACGAGTACGCCGGCGCCGTCGACCTGGCCCGCCAGGTGCAACTCGCCGCCAAGCGCTGGAACCAGACCCGCCTGGAGCTGGACAGGCTGCGCAACTCCGGTGACGAACAACGGGCGCGCCACCAGCTGCTCAGCTACCAGCTGGAAGAGCTGGACAACCTGGGCCTGGGCGAGCATGAGCTGGAGCACCTGGAGCAGGAACACAAGAACCTGACCAATGCCGAAGCCCTGTTCGGCATCTGCCGCCAGGTCATCGAGCAGTGCAGCGAAAGCGACTCTGGCAACGTGCTCAGCGCCCTGACCGTCAGCCTCAACCGCCTCACCGCCGTCAGCAACGCCCCCAAGGCGCTGGACGAGGCCGTCAATCTGATTGCCAGCGCGCAAATCCAGGTAGAAGAGGCCGTGGGCGAGCTGAACCGCTTCCTCGATCATTTCGACGCCGACCCCATGCGCCTGCAAGCGCTCGAGGAGCGCCTCGATACCATCTACACCCTCGCCCGCAAGCACCGCGTGCACCCCACGGAACTGCCACTCCTGCAGCAACGCCTGATGGAGGAACTCGAAGGGCTGAACGCCAGTGACGAGTCGATCGAGCGACTGGGCGAGGAGCTGGCCGCATACGCCCAGCACTATAAAGAGAAAGCCCGCGAGCTGAGCGCACTGCGCCAGCAGGCAGCGAAACAGCTGGCCAGCGCTGTCGAGCAGGAGATCCAGCGCCTGGGCATGCCCGGCGGGCGGTTCTGCATCGAACTCACCCCCTTCGAAAATGCTGAACTGTCACCCCACGGGCTGGAGCAGGTCGAACTGCTGGTCAGCGCCAACCCCGGCCAGCCACTCAAGGGCCTGGCCAAGGTCGCGTCGGGCGGAGAACTGTCACGCATCAGCCTGGCGATCCAGGTGATCACCGCCCAGACCTCGCGCATCCCCACCCTGGTGTTCGACGAAGTGGACGTCGGCATCGGCGGCCCCACGGCAGAAATCGTCGGCCAATTGCTCCGCCGCCTGGGCGAGCGCGGCCAGGTGCTGACCGTGACCCACCTGCCGCAAGTGGCGGCCCAAGGGCACCACCACCTGTTCGTGCACAAGGTACGCAACAGCGACACCACTCACACCGCTGTCGCCAGCCTGGGCAAGCGCGAGCGGGTCGAGGAAGTGGCGCGCATGCTGGGTGGGATCGATCTCACCAAGGAATCGCTGGCCCATGCGCGCAAGATGGTGGTCAGCAGCAAGGCCTGACACCGAGGCAAGCCCACGCGCTGCACCTGTGGGAGCGGGGCAGAAAACACAAAGGCGACCCGAGGGTCGCCTTTGTCATCAATAACGATCGAAATCGTTACTTCTTCTTACGCACATACAGGACCAGATTGTGGTCCACCAGCTCGTAGCCATGCTCGGCCACGATCTCTTTCTGGCGTCGCTCGATCTCGGCATCCATGAACTCGATGACTTCACTGGTCTCCACGTTGACCATATGGTCGTGGTGGCCGCCGTCAGCCAGCTCGAACACCGCATGACCGCCGTCGAAGTTGTGGCGAACCACCAGACCCGCCGCTTCGAACTGGGTCAGTACGCGATACACGGTTGCCAGACCGACATCCTCGCCAGCCTCCATCAGCGCCTTGTAGACATCCTCGGCGCTCATGTGACGCTGCTCGGTGGAGTCGAGCATCTGAAGAATCTTGACTCGAGGCAGGGTTACCTTGAGGCCCGCTTTGCGCAATTCGCTATTTTCAACCATGGTCAGCTTTCTCGCCGATGCTGCTTCGCAGCTTCTCTTAATACGGGTATGATCGGGGTTTACGTTGTCCAGCCAAGATAGTGGAAGTCGCCCACCGATGCAAAACACCAAGCTCTTGCTAACCAGCCTCACCTTCGTGGGACTGCTCGCACTCGCCGGTTGCTCGTTTCCCGGGGTTTACAAAATCGACATCCAGCAGGGCAATGTCGTCACGCAGGACATGATAGACCAATTGCGCCCCGGAATGACCCGCCGGCAAGTAAGGTTTATCATGGGCAACCCGCTGATCCAGGATACCTTCCACACCAATCGCTGGGATTACCTGTACAGCCTGCAGCCCGGTGGCGGCCAGCGCCAGCAAGAGCGCATGAGCATCTTCTTCAACGAAAGCGACCAACTGGTCAGCCTGTCCGGCGACTTCATGCCGGGCGTCAGCCGCGACCAGGAAATCCTCGGTGGCAGCGGCGACACCACCGTCAGCCCGGACAAACAGCCGACCCAACCGGAAAAACCGGCCAAGCCAGGCTCGCTGGAAGACACCCTGCAAAAAGAAATCGACAACATCGAGACCACTCCGGTGCCGACGCCGGCCCCGCTGGAAACCTCGCCGCAATAAGCACGGCGCGACAACGAAAAAGCCCGGACATGGTCCGGGCTTTTTAATGGGCGCCTGTTTCGCCGATCGACTACCAGGCCCTGCTCGTGCGCGGCTTAAGTATAGAGCTGCTTGGCGCGCTGGCAGAATGCATCGACCATGGTATTGGCCGCCTGGTTGAACAGCGGCCCCAAGGTGGCACGCACCAACGCCCCCGCGTAGTCGAAGGACAGGTCAAGGCTGATCTTGCAGGCCTTGTCGCCCAGCGGCTTGAAGACCCACAGCCCATGCAGCTGGGAGAACGGCCCTTCCTCCAGATTCATCTCGATCGACTGCCCCGGCACCAGCACATTGCGCGTGACGAACTGCTGGCTCATGCCGCCCTTGGCCACTTCAAGCCGGGCACGCATGTGCGTGTCGCTGGCCTCGAGCACCGTGGACGCCGAGCACCAGGGCAGGAACTCCGGGTAGCTGGCCACATCGTTGACCAGGTCGTAGAGCGCCTGGGCCGGGTACGGCAGCAGGGCGGAGCGTTGAATATGGGTAGTCATCCAGGTGTCACTTCCAAACTGGGCGGCAGCGCCTCTCAGCGCCTCGGAAACGGTTGCGCAAGGCAGAACGAGGCTTGCATTGTCCGGGATTCACCCAACAGGCTCAAGCGCACCTGAACCCCATAGCCGAGGACGCTGACTCTCCCTATAATGCCGCCCCTATGGCTAAGCAAAAGAAACATCCGACCGGGACCATCGCGCAGAACAAGAAAGCGCGACACGATTACTTCATCGAACACAAGTTCGAGGCCGGGCTGGTCCTGTCCGGCTGGGAAGTAAAGAGCCTGCGGGCCGGCAAGGCGCACCTGACCGACAGCTACGTGCTGCTCAAGGATGGCGAAGCCTGGCTGTTCGGCAGTCATATCACGCCGCTGACCACTGCCAGCACCCACGTCATCGCCGACCCGATCCGCACGCGCAAGCTGCTGCTGAACAAGCGCGAGCTCGAGCGCCTGGAAGCGGCCGTGGCGCAGAAGGGTTATACCTGCGTGGCGATGTCGCTGTACTGGAGCAAGCACCTGATCAAGTGCGAAATCGCGCTCGGCAAGGGCAAGAAGGAGTTCGACAAGCGCGACACCGTGCGCGAACGCGACTCCAACCGCGAGCTGCAGCGCACCATGCGCAACAAGGGCAAGGAAGAGTAAGACCCTGCCCTTTGCAGCCCGCGGGAGCGGGCTTGCCCCACGATAGCGTCAGGCGGGCCAACACGATTGGCCCTGCAATCGCCATCGCGGAGCAAGCCCGCTCCCACGAATGAAGCCGTTCTCAGCGCCCGCTGCGCCGCTCTGCCCGCGCCACCCGCTGGGCCTCCTGCTGCGCTTCTTCCAGCACCTCCTGCACATACAGAATGTGCCGGCTGGACACTTCCCTGGCCTCTTCGGCACGCCCCTCGACAATCGCTTCGTACAGCTCACGGTGCTGACTGATCAGCATGTCGCGCGTCTCGCTGCGCTGCCGGTACATACCGCCAATGTTGGTCACCACGTTGCGCTTGAGCAGGTCGAACAAGCCACGGATCGTATGCAGCAACACCGCGTTGTGACTGGCCTCGGCAATCGCCAGGTGGAAGCGCGCATCGGCCGCGCCCTCTTCCGCCCGGCTGACTTCGTCGACACGGTTGTAGCAATCCTGCAAGGCATCGAAGGCCACTTTCAGCCGCTCACGGTCCGGCCCGGTGGCGCGCTGGGCCGCATAGTAGGCACAGGACGCCTCCAGCGTATGACGGAACTCCAGCAGGTCGCGCTGCGCCTCGGGACTGCCCTCGAGCAGCTTGAGCAGCGGATCGCTGAAGGTCGAGCCAAGCGACTCGGCCACGTAGTTGCCGCCGCCCTGGCGACTGACCAGCAGCCCCTTGGCCACCAGTTTCTGGATCGCCTCGCGCAACGACGGCCGGGACACGCCGAACTGCTCGGCCAATGCGCGCTCGGCCGGCAAGCGCTGCCCAGACGTGAGCGTGCCTTCGAGAATCATCCCTTCCAACCGATCGACGATGTCGTCGGACAGGCGCCGCTGGCGGACCTGATCAAAAACCATCACATGCTCTCCACGAACCCCGGGATGTGGATCCGGGGGCGCCTATTCTGCGCCTAAGCGGCCTGTATCGACAGCCATCGGCCAGCGATTTTCGTTGCTCACCGGTCGTCCGCTCATCGGCATCCGAGCAAAGTTTTCCACAGGACAAATTGACACACCCGCAACGGCGCTTTTAACCTAGCGACCAGCCATTGTAAATTGGTCTTACCAATTATCCAATGCCAGTGCCTTGACCAACAACAATTAGGGGCCACCCCATATGCAAACCTGGCAACAACTCTATACCCCACTTGGTAGCCTCGGCCTGTCCGCGCTGGCGGCGGTCATCCCCATCGTGTTCTTCTTCCTCGCCCTCGCCGTGTTCCGCCTCAAAGGCCACGTCGCCGGCAGCATCACCCTGGCCCTGTCGATCCTGGTGGCGATCTTCGCCTTCCAGATGCCTGTCGACATGGCGCTGGCCGCCGCGGGTTATGGCTTCCTCTACGGCCTGTGGCCGATTGCCTGGATCATCGTCGCCGCGGTGTTCCTCTACAAACTCACGGTCAAGAGCGGCCAGTTCGAAGTGATCCGCAGCTCGGTGCTGTCGATCACCGACGACCAGCGCCTGCAAGTGCTGCTGATCGGCTTCTGCTTCGGCGCCTTCCTCGAAGGCGCGGCCGGCTTCGGCGCCCCCGTGGCCATCACCGCCGCGCTGCTGGTGGGCCTGGGCTTCAATCCGCTGTACGCCGCCGGCCTGTGCCTGATCGCCAACACCGCGCCGGTAGCCTTCGGCGCCCTGGGCATCCCGATCATCGTCGCCGGGCAGGTGACCGGCATCGACGCCTTCCACATCGGCGCCATGACCGGCCGCCAGTTGCCACTGCTGTCGCTGTTCGTGCCGTTCTGGCTGGTGTTCATGATGGACGGCGTGCGCGGCGTGAAGGAGACCTGGCCAGCCGCCCTGGTCGCCGGCCTGAGCTTCGCCGTCACCCAGTACTTCACCTCGAACTTCATCGGCCCGGAGCTGCCAGACATCACCTCGGCCCTGGCCAGCCTGATCGCCCTGACCCTGTTCCTGAAAGTCTGGCAGCCCAAGCGCGCGTTCGCCGAAGCCAAGGGCAGCGTCGGCGCCGCCGTCGTGCAGTCGGGTGGCAGCCAGCCGAGCCCGTACAGCTTCGGCGAAATCTTCAAGGCCTGGTCGCCGTTCCTGATCCTGACCGTGCTGGTCACCATCTGGACCCTCAAACCGTTCAAGGCAGCCTTCGCCCCGGGCGGCGCGATGTACAACTTCGTGTTCAACTTCGCCATCCCGCACCTCGACCAGCTGGTGATCAAGACCGCGCCGATCGTCACCGCGCCGACCGCCATGCCGGCGGTATTCAAGCTCGACCCGATCTCCGCCACCGGCACCGCGATCTTCCTCTCGGCGCTGATCTCCATGGCCGTGCTCAAGATCAATTTCAAAACTGGTCTGACCACTTTCAAGGAAACCTTCTGGGAACTGCGCTGGCCGATCCTGTCGATCGGCATGGTGCTGGCCTTCGCCTTCGTCACCAACTACTCGGGCATGTCCTCGACCATGGCCCTGGTGCTGGCCGGCACCGGTGCGGCGTTCCCGTTCTTCTCGCCGTTCCTGGGTTGGCTGGGCGTGTTCCTGACCGGCTCCGACACCTCGTCCAACGCCCTGTTCAGCTCGCTGCAGGCCACCACCGCGCACCAGATCGGCGTCAGCGACACCCTGCTGGTGGCCGCCAACACCAGCGGCGGCGTGACCGGCAAGATGATCTCGCCGCAGTCGATCGCCGTGGCCTGCGCCGCCACCGGCCTGGTTGGCAAGGAATCCGACCTGTTCCGCTTCACCGTCAAGCACAGCCTGTTCTTCGCCACCATCGTCGGCCTGATCACCCTGGTCCAGGCCTACTGGCTCACCGGCATGCTGGTTCATCACTAAAGTGAAAGGGGCCGGGCGCCAGCAGGCGCCCGGCATCACCTTCAATCCACGCTGCGAGAATCCATGATCATTTCCGCCTCCACCGACTATCGCGCCGCGGCCCAACGCAAGCTGCCCCCCTTCCTCTTCCACTACGCCGACGGTGGCGCCTACGCCGAGCACACCCTGCGCCACAACGTCTCGGACCTGGCCGGCATCGCCCTGCGCCAGCGCGTGCTGAAGAACATGTCCGACCTGAGCCTCGAGACCCGGCTGTTCGACGAGACCCTGAGCATGCCCGTGGCCCTGGCCCCGGTCGGCCTGACCGGCATGTATGCCCGCCGTGGCGAAGTGCAGGCGGCGCGCGCGGCGGCGGCCCATGGCATTCCGTTCACCATGTCCACCGTGTCGGTGTGCCCGATCGAGGAAGTGGCCCCGGCCATCGACCGGCCCATGTGGTTCCAGCTCTACGTGCTCAAAGACCGCGGTTTCATGCGCAACGCCCTGGAGCGCGCCAAGGCCGCTGGCGTGAAGACCCTGGTGTTCACCGTCGACATGCCCGTGCCCGGCGCCCGCTACCGCGACGCCCACGCCGGCATGAGCGGCCCGAACGCGCCGCTGCGCCGTGTGTGGCAAGCCATGACTCACCCACAGTGGGCGCTGGACGTCGGCCTGCTCGGCCGCCCCCACGATCTGGGCAACATTTCCAGGTACCGTGGCAACCCCACCGGCCTTGCCGACTACATCGGCTGGCTCGGCGCCAACTTCGACCCGTCCATTTCCTGGAAAGACCTGGAGTGGATTCGCGAATTCTGGGATGGCCCGATGATCATCAAGGGCATTCTCGACGCCGACGACGCCCGCGACGCGGTCAAGTTCGGCGCCGACGGCATCGTCGTCTCCAATCACGGCGGCCGCCAGCTCGACGGCGTGCTCTCCAGCGCCCGCGCCCTGCCGGCGATCGCCGACGCGGTGAAGGGCGACATCAAGATCCTCGCCGACTCGGGCATCCGCAACGGCCTCGACGTGGTGCGCATGATCGCCCTGGGCGCCGACACCGTGCTGATCGGCCGCGCCTTCCTCTACGCCCTGGCCACCCACGGCGAGGCGGGCGTGAAGAACCTGCTGGAACTGTTCGAGAAAGAAATGCGCGTGGCCATGGTGCTGACCGGCGCCAAGTCCATCAGCGAGATCACCCGCGACTCGCTGGTCCGCGAACTGGGCGCCTGAGCGCCCGCCACCGCCTGATTGTCCGGGGCACGCCGCGCACCAGACGCCGCGGCCCCGCGAGGAGACTGCATGAGCCTGCCCGCCGCGTTCCTGCGTGATGCCGAGCGCCTGATTCCCGCCGAACGCCGTTTCGACGACCCGACCTCGACCCTGGCCTTTGGCACCGACGCCAGCTTCTACCGGCTGATTCCCAAGCTGGTGGTGCGCGTCGAGTCCGAGGACGAAGTGGTCGCACTGATCCAGCTGGCCCAGCGCGACCGTGTGCCGGTGACCTTCCGCGCCGCCGGCACCAGCCTGTCCGGCCAGGCCATCAGCGACTCGGTGCTGATCGTGCTCGGCGACAACTGGAATGGCCGGGAGATCCGCGGCCAAGGCGAGCAGATCCGCCTGCAGCCCGGCGTGATCGGTGCCCAGGCCAACGCCTGGCTGGCCCCCTACGGGCGCAAGATCGGCCCGGACCCGGCCTCGATCAACGCTTGCAAGATCGGCGGCATCGTCGCCAACAACGCCAGCGGCATGTGCTGCGGCACCGCGCAGAACACCTATCACACCCTCGCCGGCCTGCGCCTGGTGCTGGCCGACGGCACGCGCCTGGACAGCGAGGACCCGGCCAGCGTCGCCGCCTTCGAGCAGAGCCACGCCAGCCTGCTCGACGAACTCGCCCGCCTGGGCCGCGAGACCCGCGCCAACACCGAGCTGGCTGAGCGTATCCGGCACAAGTACCGGCTGAAAAATACCACCGGCCTGTCGCTCAACACCCTGGTGGACTACGACCAGCCGCTCGACATCCTGCAGCACCTGCTGGTCGGCTCCGAAGGCACCCTCGGTTTCATCAGCGCGGTCACCTACGACACCGTGCCCGACCATCCGCACAAGGCCAGCGCGCTGCTGGTGTTCCCCAGCGTGGAGAGCTGCTGCCGCGCCGTGACCGTGCTCAAGCGCCAGCCGGTATCGGCCGTGGAACTGCTCGACCGCCGCAGCCTGCGCTCGGTGCAGGCCATGCCTGGCATGCCGGCCTGGGTCAAGGACCTGTCGGCCAACGCCTGCGCCCTGCTGATCGAATGCCGCGCCGCCAGCCAGAGCCTGCTGCACGAGCAGCTGCAACAGGTGATGGCGTCGATTGCCGACTACCCACTGGAACAGAAGGTCGAGTTCAGCGAAGACCCGGCGGTGTACAACCAGCTGTGGAAAATCCGCAAGGACACCTTCCCCGCCGTCGGCGCCGTGCGCCAGACCGGCACCACGGTGATCATCGAGGACGTCACCTTCCCCATCGAGCAACTGGCCGAGGGCGTCAACCGCCTGATCCAGCTGTTCGACAAGCACCGCTACGACGAAGCGATCATTTTCGGCCACGCCCTGGAAGGCAACCTGCACTTCGTCTTCACCCAGGGCTTCAACAGCGCCGAGGAAGTGGCGCGCTACCAGGCCTTCATGGACGACGTGGCGCAGCTGGTGGCGGTGGAGTTCGGCGGCTCGCTCAAGGCCGAGCACGGCACCGGGCGCAACATGGCGCCCTTCGTCGAGCTCGAATGGGGCAAGGACGCCTACCAGCTGATGTGGAAGCTCAAGCGCCTGCTCGATCCCAACGGCATCCTCAACCCCGACGTGGTGCTGAGCACCGATCCGGACATCCACCTGAAGCACCTCAAGCCGCTGCCGGCCGCCGACGAGATCGTCGACAAGTGCATCGAGTGCGGCTTCTGCGAGCCGGTGTGCCCGTCCAAGGGCCTCACCCTCAGCCCACGCCAGCGCATCGTCATGTGGCGCGACATCCAGGCGAAGAAGCGCGCCGGCATCGACACCCGCGAACTGCTGCAGACCTACCAGTACCAGGGCATCGACACCTGCGCCGCCACCGGCCTGTGCGCCCAGCGCTGCCCGGTGGGCATCAACACCGGCGAGCTGGTGAAGAAGCTGCGCGGCCAGGCCGCCGAGCACACCAAGGCCGCCGATTGGCTGGCCGAGCATTTCCACGCCACCCTGCGCGGCGCCCGCCTGACCCTGGCCGCCGCCAACGGCGCGCGCAAGCTGCTCGGCGCCCCACGTCTGAGCCGCCTGAGCGCCGGCCTGCGCAAGGCCAGCAACGGCCGACTGCCACAATGGACCCCAGCCATGCCCCAGCCGCTGCGCGCCATCGCGCTTGCGGCGGCGCACGACGACACCCGCCCGCGCGTTGTCTACCTCGCCGCCTGCGTCTCGCGGGTGATGGGCCCGGCCTACGCCGACCGCGAGCAGAGCTCGCTGCTGGACAAGACGCGTGCCCTGCTGGAGAAAGCCGGCTACCAGGTCGTGTTCCCCGATAACGCCGACAGCCTGTGCTGCGGCCAGCCGTTCGCCTCCAAAGGCTACGCCGAACAGGCCGAGCACAAGCGTCAGGAACTGATCACCGCGCTGCTGCACGCCAGCCGCGGCGGCCTCGACCCGATCTACTGCGACACCAGCCCGTGCACCCTGCGCCTGGTGCAGGACCTGGCCGAGACACGGCTGGACCTGTACGACCCAGTGCGTTTCATCCGCACCCACCTGGTCGACAAACTGGAGTTCACCCCCCAGGACGCCCCCGTGGCCGTCCACGTGACCTGCAGCACCCAGCACCTGGGCGAGAGCCAGGCCCTGATCGACCTGGCGCGGCGCTGCAGCAAGCAGGTGGTGATCCCCGAAGGCATCCACTGCTGCGGCTTCGCCGGCGACAAGGGTTTCACCACGCCGGAGCTCAACGCCCACTCGCTGCGCACGCTCAAGGATGCGGTGCAGTATTGCAGCGAAGGGATCTCCACCAGCCGTACCTGCGAGATCGGCTTGTCGAGCCATAGCGGGATCGACTATCACGGGTTGGTGTACCTGGTAGATAGGGTGACCCGACCGCGCAAGGCATGACATGGCGCCAGCAGGCGGGTTCCTGCCAGATCGCGGCAGACTGTAGGAACCAGCTTGCCGGCGAACCGCCTCCAGACGTTTCGTACCGATCATTCAGCCCGAGCTGAATAGCCGCGCATCCCCTCCAATGGCATCGTTCGATGCCTCACGGATCAAGGCCCCACAGGCCGGCGAAGGGACGCGCCCATGCAAGTCGACAAGACCTATCACGTCATTGCCTCGTACGGCATTGCGTTCGACGTGCACGCGTTCGTGATTGCACCCGAGCAATGCTGTCACCTGCGAACCCTGAGCTTGCCGTTCGTGCACAAAGGGCATTATCAGGTCGTCGAAAAAGTGGCGGAGCTCTACGACAGGATGCTGCCCGGCAAACTGCCGTGCCATATGCGGGTCGCCGTGTCGCGGCCACTCAGTCGCTTGCAGGGCGATCTGTTGAATGAGCAGCGCCACGACATCTTGAATCTCCTGGGTGCATCAGTAGGCCAAGCGGTAACGACACTCGTCGGTGGCCCTGCAGGTTTTGCTGCCGGATTGCTTGCCGGAGGCGCAGCCGGTACCACGGCCAGCCAGTTGGCCAAAAGCAGGCTCCCCACGTTTCATGCCGGTGATGTACTGGTTTCCCTTTATGCCCGGGTTAATGGCGGCATAGGCCCACAAACGTCCTCCATGCTCCTCATAATTTAACCAGGCACGCCATGACGACACTCTACTTCCTCACTTGCTTGATGATCACGGGCGTCTTGCTCGACTGGGCCTTCAAATCAAGAACCATCAGATGCGTGCTTTACGTTGTGCTCACCGCTACAGGTATCACCACCTGTACTCAGTTGCGCGAACAACAGGTGTGGCATCTCGATGGCGGGGACTGGGGAACGCTGTTGGTGCTCGTAGGCTACCGGCTGCTTTTCAAACGGTCGCGCTATTCTCGCGACGATGATGACTAAGAGAGTCCCCAGGGCCACCCGTGGGAGCGGGCTTGCCTGGCGATATGGCGCTTTGCCTCCCATCACACCGATTGAACCCTCGCCCGCTGTCGACCGTCCACCATTCAGGCCCACCCTCCAGAGGCCTGCACAAGGAGACTCCCATGAAAGGCACTGCGCTATCCGCCCTGTTCGCGGCCGCGACCCTGCTGGCCTCGCCTGTGTTCGCCGCCGACGACCTATGCGCCATCAACCTGCAGAAGATCGACGATGCCATGGCCACCGCCGGCGCCACCTCAGAAGGCCTGGATAAAGCCATCACCGAGCACGTCGACAAGGCCAAGGCCGCCCAGGCCTCGGGCGACACCAAGGAATGCATCGCCATCACCAGCAAGGTGCTCGAGCGCCTGCAAAAGACCGAGAAAGGCGGCGGTTCGGCCGGCGGCAGCGGTGCCTGAGCCTGGCGCGGGCGGCCCGCCTGTCGACGTCGCCCGCGCAAAGGCGTATACTCCACCTCGCATCCTGTAAAAGGGACGCCAGCTAGAGCTGAGTGTGGGGCCGATTAGGATTCGACGCCGGTAGCGAAACTCTAGGTGCATGCCGAGTTGGTAACAGAACTCGTAAATCCACTGTTGCAACTTTCTATAGTTGCCAATGACGAAAACTACGAGGGCTACGCTCTCGCTGCGTAAGCAGCTGAGCCCGCTCTCCTGGTAGCTTCGGCTCCAGCAATCATCAGGGGATGCCTGTAAACCCGAAATGATTGTCATACAGAACAGGATCGTCGTGCAGCACGTTGGGGGCGAAGCGACTAAAACTTACCCAACTCGTCCAAAGCACCCTGCCCGTCGGGCGGCTGCGGATTAACTCAGTAGACACGGCTAAGCATGTAGTACCGACAGCGGAGTACTGGCGGACGGGGGTTCAAATCCCCCCGGCTCCACCAAATGATCAATCAAAGACGTCCACGGACGTCTTTTTTTGTGCCTGGAAGCAAGTAAATACGCGGCCTCCAGCGCTTTTGCGGTCTTTCAAAAGTTTTTGAGTTCCAGCCATTCGGGTATTCCAGGCGGTATTCCAGCTCACCCGGTGCTAATCTTTGGAATACCGAATCAGTGCTTGAGGACAATCTCATGCCTGCTCAAAACCTCCGCCTCTCCAATCGACAGCTCAAGGGAGTCAAACCCGCGTCCAAGGATTATGTCCTCACTGACGGTGACGGTTTGCAGCTCCGCGTACGCAGCAACGGCTCGTTGCTGTGGAATTTCAACTATCGCGAACCGGTGACCAAGAAGCGCATCAACATCGGCTTCGGGACCTATCCCGAACTGTCGCTGGCGAATGCACGTAAGATGGCAGTCGATGCACGCGAGCTGCTCGCACAGGGCATCGATCCGAAGGTGCAGCGCAACACGCTGAATGAAGCCAAGCGCGCAGAAACGGAACACACCTTCGAGAACGTGGCCACCGCTTGGTTCGAGCTCAAGAAAGACTCGGTCACCCCAGCCTACGCCGAGGACATCTGGCGGTCGCTCACGCTGCATGTGTTCCCCGACTTGAGAACGACACCACTGGTGAAAATCACCGCGCCAATGGTGATCGCATTGCTTCGCCCAATCGAAGCGAAAGGCAGCCTGGAGACGGTCAAGCGTCTTAGCCAGCGGCTAAACGAGATCATGACCTACGGAGTAAACTCCGGCCTGATCTTCGCCAACCCGCTCACCGGCATCAGGGCAGTATTCAAGAAGCCCAAGAAAGAAAACATGGCTGCACTTCCGCCCGAAGAGCTCCCGGAGCTCATGCTGGAGATCGCGAACGCCAGCATCAAACGCACCACCCGCTGCCTGATTGAATGGCAGTTGCACACGATGACTCGCCCCGCCGAGGCGGCGACCACTCGCTGGGCAGACATCGATTTTGAAAGGCGTGTCTGGACTATCCCACCGGAGCGGATGAAGAAGCGCCGCCCTCACAGCATCCCGTTGAGTGATCACGCTGTCGCGCTGCTGGAATCACTGAAGACTCACAGCGGCCATCGCGAATACGTCTTTCCGGCTGACAGAAATCCGCGTACCCATGCCAACAGCCAGACCGCCAACATGGCGTTGAAACGCATGGGCTTCCAGGATCGGTTGGTCAGTCACGGCATGCGCTCGATGGCCAGCACCATCTTGAATGAGCATGGCTGGGACCCGGAACTCATTGAGGTCGCACTGGCGCATGTCGACAAGGATGAGGTGCGCAGCGCCTACAACCGAGCCGACTACATTGAACGTCGGCGACCGATGATGGCTTGGTGGAGTGAGTACATACAGAAAGCCGCGACCGGTAGCTTGCTTGCCTCAGCGTATGGCCAAGTCAGAGACAAGAACGTGGTGCCGATCCGCTAGCGCTATACAGGCGCAGTAACGGCGGCGACAGCAACTGAACGTTCAAGATTCAGGGAAAGCAGCCTCGTTTATCCGCTTGTCAGCGCGGGTCCATCCAAACAGGGCTGCAAAGCCGCCCTGTTTGGATGGACCTCACTTTGAAGACCTAAAAGCCACGATGTTGTCCGGGATTTACCACCGAATTCCACCAATGTATAACCGCTTTTCACGTCCCCAAGAGCGCTGAATTTCGGCCCTTGACCGGGTTTATCCACAGGCGTAGAACTGGTCGTGCAAAGGCTGTCGATGACAGCACCCCAGGTGACCCGAACCTTAAAGGTCACGCCGCTCCTGCGGTGGTTCTCCCCAAGGGCGATTCGCATCCGGCAGCTCGCCCGGTCACTACCCATGTGATGGATGCTCTTACACATATGGCGCTCGTGCGCCAGCTACACCGTACCTCGCTGCCCTGCAGCAACCTATCCGATTGGCCGAATCTTGTGCCGACCTGTGCCCGTCTCTTTCTTCGGAAAGAGACGGGCACTTCTACCACTGCTGCAACCCTGATCGCACAAGGCTTTGCGGCATTCCCCCTCGTGACAATCGGCGTGACAAACGCCGATGTCACCAGCAACAGCGCTGTAGATGATGGTGCCGCAGACCAAGGAATGGACTGCACCTGACTGACAGTCAGGTATGCCCCGGTCATCGCATTGCTCCCGGCTCAGGATCTCGCGGCACTGGTCTCGTCAGCCAATGCAGCCTCCACCCGCCCACCGGTAACGGTGCTCAGGAGGCCAGATCATGAGATGTCCTCGCTCCCGGACGTAAGGAGCCGCCAGTCCCGCGAAGAGGACATTCCCCACAGGTCGCAGGGGCCTTGATCCCTGATAACACTCAGCATTCTTGGCGGGATGACGTGGGGCGAGGACTGGAGAGCAGAAGATGAGGTGATTCATATGGCATTGGTAGGTAGACGCGATGGTCGTAATTTCGGCTACGGCAGGCAATTGAGCTATGCAGGGCCGCAGGCGCTGAAAGACATGTTTTGCGGTGGCCACTACGGCACAGTCAAGGCGCACTGTGACCGGTGGCTGGCTTTCGTGAAGTGGTGCCGCTCCGACCAGGGGCCCGATATCAATGATGCGCGGCAGATTGATCGAAAGGTGTTGGCCGACTACGCGGCGTATCTGCGCGACATGGTTAGGCGCGGTGATCTCGCCGTCAGCACCGCACAAAACCGGCTATCCAGCGTTAACAGGACAATGGCTGCGCTTCGCGGTGATCAGTGCGTGAAATTGCCCAGCCCGAGCAAGGCACTGGGCATGCAGCGCACCGGGGTTCGCCACTCGGTGCCGCAAGGCCAAGACCGCGAACAGGTTCAGCAGATCGCCAATGCGCTTTGCCGCCATCATCAGCAACGTTCCGCCGCGATCATTCTGTTGGCGCGAGCCACCGGCATGCGCTTGCGTGAGGCCATCTTGGCTGACTTGCCGCGGATGATCAGTGAAGCTAAAGATTTCGGCAGGATCAACATACAGGACGGCACCAAAGGCGGTCGTTTCGGTGCCTCTGCACCCCGTTGGATTGTGGTAGATCATCATATTCGAAAAGCTCTGAGGGTTGCCGAACAGGTTTCGCCCGATGGTTGCCGCAACCTGCTGGCACCGAACGAAAGCTACCTCGATTTCGTGCAGGGGATCGTCCGTCCCGCACGAGATATCCTCCATACGCACAACCTCAAAGGCTTCCACGAATTGCGGGCAGCCTATGCTTGCGAACGCTATGAGCAAATCACCCATCATCTCGCGCCCATCAACGGTGGCAGATGCTGGCGCCTCAATCCACGCCTTGATCGAGAGGCACGCTTACAAATCAGCTATGAGCTCGGACACGGCCGTATCGACGTTGTATCGGCGTACATCGGTGGCCGAGCATGAGCAAGCCATTCGATATGGAGCTGTTCCTAGCGGGTGTCCTGACCGGATCGTACACCACCCGCCAACGCCACCTACGTCAGGCGAAGGCTATCCAAACAGCGATCGCTGAGCGCTGGCAACGCGACAATCCATGGACTTGGCAGAGAAAACACCTTGCGTGGGTTTTGAATAACTACCTAAACCAGCACACTGAATCGACGCGCTATTACTATTTGCTGACCATGCAATTACTCACTCATCGTTTAGGAAAAACCTGGCAGTTCAACCGCTAAACGAAGGTCAGAAGACAGCCAAAAGCAGGCTTTCTCTAATGCAAGCTAACACTCCTAATTGGCTTCTACCGAAGCCTAGGTAGTGCTAGAAGCAATCAAAAAACTCATCATCAACGGAGCCGAGCTAGCAAAACTCTACTGGGCTCCTCCCTAGCCGCCTCCGTACCAGCGATGACCGCATTATTTCTCGGATCAACCATTCCGGGACTGTCCCGGTGCTGTGTGCCGGCACGTCTAGACGACGATAATTACGAGATGGCCCTAGGCGAACCCAACCCTGCTACCACATTTTTTATTTTTCCCTCGATGCAGTTGGCATGAATGCGGTTAACTTACCGCTGCACATAGTCCGCAAGGAACGCCCTACGATGCCTGTCGAAATCACCTCTGTTGTTGGCTCCAAAGAGACCGGGGCAAAGCTCCAACAGCTCATAGTTCAGTGCCAGTCATTTGCTTGGGCCAGCGCATGGATTACACCCAATGAAGCGTTTCAGGCGGCGATTAAAGCCAAGGCGAAGCTTGAGAGCCTCGTCATCGGCACTCACATGTACATCACTGATCCAGCCTGCTTGCAGATGTGCGTCGACATCCCCCAGGCCAAGGTTCTGCTGCCCGACTCCGGTCCTCTGTTTCACGCCAAGCTTTACGCCTTCCGTCATGAGAAGAAGGTCACCATTTACGTGGGCAGCGCCAACTGCACCAATGCTGGCTTGAACAAAAACATCGAGGCCGGCGTCTTCCTCAGCGGTGACCATCTCAACCCCAACCTCCAATCGTTCTTCACGTTCATCAAGCAGCAGGCGGCCCGAGCCTTAGACATAAACGATCCGCTCATTGAGTCCTACACGGCCAACAAAAAGCTCAACCAGGACGCTCTTGATGGCCTCGACAACTTCACTTGGGTCAAAAAACCCAGACACATTGCCTCCTCCTCACTCCTCAATGATCTAAATGGGACGGAGTGGAAGCAGTTTGTTCAGCTAGTGAGGAAGGACGATGCCAAGGATATGCGACTTGAGCTCCTCGCCAGGGCGAGACAACTGTTCGCAAGCGTCCGCACCCTTCAGGATTTCACCGTCACGGAGCAACAGTGCGTAACAGGACTTCTGCAGCCTACCGAGCTTAATGGCGTGGACTGGGGATACTTTGGCCAGATGAGCGCCCACGGCAGCTTCAAGAGAGTACTCAGAGAACACGCCCCTCTCCTATCACAAGCCCTCGATAAAATCCCGCTAGTGGGCCCTGTCAAACGCCGGCACTACGAGGCATTCGTAGAAATTTTTCAGCGTATCCCTACGGCTAGGGCCACGTGGATTGGCTTTGGCACCCGCCTGCTGGCGATTAAAAGACCGGACTACTTCGTCTGTATCTGCAATCCCAATAAGCGGCAACTGGCTGATGTGTTCGCAACGTCTTTTTCGACATTCAACCTGCACAACTACTGGGATCGAGTCGTGGCGCCGATGCAGCTGATGCCTTGGTGGCAGGAAGAAATGCCCAGCGAAGGGTTCGAGCAGCAGCTTTGGATGGGTAGAGCCGCGATGCTAGATGCCATTTGCTACGATCCCTCAATGCGCTAAAGCACGCCAGCTGTCGCGAGTGACTGGCATACTTAGTTTCCAGCGAAAATTACCGAGCATACGTTCATGGTGCTATTCAATACACCCGAGTTTTACATTCAAAAAATTTATGACACCGTAAACTCCTGCTATAGCAATGATATGCAAGGAGTTGGCACGCACGTATTTGGCTTTTTCAGTGGTCAAGAATATTCTGGGGGGCGAGTAGACGTTTCGCCACATCACGCCCAGATAATTTTTCAAGAACCCATCATCAGTTATTTTCTGGCTGAATCAGAAGTTTTTGTAAAATGGGTAGCGGTAATATATTCGTACTTTCGGAGCTTGGGTGCGATGCCAGAGGTGGCACGCGACACATGGAGCAGCGCCACTGCAATAATTCGTTTGGCTAGGATTAAAAATGAGCCGACAGTTGTTGACGCCATGTGTCAGCTAGTAGCCTGGGATTACTTTTATGGGCAAGAGCACTACCCAGAATATTTAGATAACTTGAAAGGAATCCACTTGAAGCACGGGCGCTCCAAAAGACTAAGAGACCTATTTCTTTGCACCGTATCTAACATGGGGCAGCCTGACTTCCTTCCTTCTATTAAACGAACCTATAAAAACCGTCGGCATTACACTGGAGCAAATGCTGCCTTAACTCTTATACATTATTACTGCCACATCAAATCGGAACATGGCGTCTTAAGTGAATTAAAGCGTTATTTGAGCGGCACTCAAATGCGCGAAAGAGTTCAAAAAGGTAATTGCGAATTCTTGAAGCCTTTATTAGGGAAACTCTACGAAGAGAATAATTATAATGCTCTATTTTCTTTAGTGTCCTCGTTTAAGAACTTGACAGGACCAGGTGTTTCTAGCGTAGGTCATGGCTACCTACTGCCAAACGGTAATAAACTTATGATTTTGTCAAGTTCAGGCCAAGTCGTATTTGAAGAGACCGGAAACTACGAGCGTTACCGCGAGTTAATAAACGCGTGCAACCGGGGAACCAACACATATGTTACTCTTCTTGGGGAGTTCGATGACAATGGTGTATTCATCGATACTGACCGAGGCGGAGCCCCGCCCGTTGACGATGATTTGAGTGAGCTTAGAGGAGCTGTAATTGCTCACTTTGGTCTGAATGACTCTTTGTATGGAGAATTTCACTCTCTCACGATTCTCCCTTCTCATAATTTCCCTTTGCAATCAGCCTTATTCAGCCTAGGAAACAATGCTCCACTCATATCCGTCAGCCACCAAGAAGTCTTGGATGACCCGGACGACAAACGTTTCGTTTTCTTTCTTTCAACCCACACACACACTTATACGTTAGAACATGAATTTATTGTTGCGGAATTTGGCAAAAAGGCAGAGATCTATGTAGACCCTCAAGAAGATTTCTTTATAAATATTCTTGCATCAGAGCAACACGACGTAATATATATATCGGCGCATGGTGAGTACAACCACTGGGGCAAGGCTATTGAAGATGAAATCTTCTTCAATGAAGGCTCAACGGTTAATGTCGGAAAGCTATGGTTGTGCCGACATAGCAAAAGTACAAACAGGAACATAATATTGAATATTTGCGATGGAGCGGCAACGGAGATAAGTTGCAACCCTTACTCAAGGGGCATTGCTGCCTCATTAGCTGCTGGCAATCAAACCATAATATCCCATATGTGGCCAGTGAACCCGCTTTATGCTGCATGCTTCGGCATGTTGGCAATATATTTTTCTCGGCGAAACACACCTATAAATGCTGCCAGAATGATCTACGAGGCATTGGACCAAGAAAACAATTCAATTATTGCCAACGCTAAACGTTTAGCCCAGTCCTTCGACACCCTAGAAAAGTGCCTCAAAGATAAAGAATTTTATATGCGTCAGTTCAAAAATTTGGGGAGTATCTCAGTATACTCCTAAGAGGCAGTCAGCACGCAGGAGCTGAGGGAATTCAGCTCCTTACGGTCGAGGTAGCATACCTAGCTAGTTCAAGGGGAAAGGTAACTAGACTATTGATCTTTGCACTGCAGAAAGAGAACGCTCCCGAGACGTACTATTGGGCGGTCAAGGCCTACAACTACATATATTGCTCAAAATGGAAGCGATAGACCTGACGCATACCTCCTGCACATCGCTGCTGTTCAGCTGGCATGGTATCGCTGGTGCACACTAGGCCCCATCGACTGCCTGATTTGCTCAATCGGCGCGAATGTCAGCTTTTGAAGCTGAACAGGGACTTGGCGATTGCCCCCGAGCGTGACTCCAGGTGAGGCCATCGCAGAAAAAACCGGTTGGGCGCAGTTTATCGCATAGCGAGTGCCCCACCACATGTGGTGGCGCGCTAGGGCGACTCAATCACCCTTGTTGCGCGACCAGATCAGTTTGTGCCCGCTATCCTCATACGTGGCTAAGTGAGCAAGAACGTTAGTTTGCCCAAGGTTGCCAAATCAGTGCTTCTATCAGCCTCGGCCCAGGGCATGAGCCTATGATTTGACCTTGGGCTTACCGGCAGTAAGGTCGAGCACTACAACATCAATCATTGCACGCCGTGCTTCTGGAATTAGTTCGATCAACAGCTTGCGCATCTCATCGGCTGACGTCGGCGCGTTGACTCCTTCTGGAGGTGCCTGCAGCCGCCTCCCCGACTTGGACGGCAAATCGCCGAACCAAAACACACAATAGATTCCGCGTTGCTCTGATCGCCAGTCGATTAGATATTTGAGATCAAGCTGCTCGGTAGCCGCCTGCCATACTTCGGGGTGCCACTGCCCCTTAACCTCCATCGGAAGCTGCAGCTGACTGCATGCAAAGGCGAGGTCCGCTCGCTTCGTATTGGGCATATCGGCTTCGGTAATGCGCTGGATACCATATCGCTGTAGTTCAGGCCCGATCAGCGCGGCTAAACGGTCGCGGCAGCGATTCTCGTCGTAGGGCACGCCGGATTCGCCCCAGAAATCACGAACCTGATCTAGGTCGTCACCGCTCAGAATCTTTTGCGCGATCGCAAGCTCTTCGAGTACGAGGGACTTTAGGTCGTCCGCGTTGGACGGTGGCCTTTCGGTCAACAAGGCGGCCAAATTGCTGGGAAGAAGTGGTGCGAAGTCTTCCTCTGCGCGCTTCTGGCGTTGCTCTGCCGCCATGTGTCGAATTTGGTCGCTATAGGTGTCAGACGGCTCAGTAACTAGTGCCTTCATCGCCTCGCTAGCTTCGGCACTGGTATCGTCGGCGATGCGGTTGATCATCGCGCGCAGGAAGTCTGTCGCATGATAGGAATTTTTATCGCCGGAGCCACTGCCATGAAGAACCGTATAAGGCCATTGCGCACGAAACTGCGAAACAATCCATTTCGCCTGCGCAATGCTGACACGAAGCATGGCTCCATGGCCGCCCAACTGAAAGCGATCGCGCAGAGCCCAAATGAACTCCGGATGATCGACACCGATACCTGAGAGGTCGGGGAGCACCATAGCAAAACGGGCCAAAACGTCGACTGCAAGCCAGGTGTATAGGTGCTCGATATTGCGAAAGACCATGCTATGGCGTGCTGCGGCGACCGATGCCAAGGATGCAAGTGCGCCTGAATGCGTTAGGCAATCGACTAGTTGCTCTTCTACATTCAAGGGGACACTGGGAAAATTAACGAGCCATTCTGAAGCGAGCGCAGCTCCAGTCGGCTGCCAGTGCTCGTCATGCGCCAGCATGTAGAGCCCGGATACGTGCGAATTGCCTGCAGCGAGCGACGGCTCAATCCACAGCCGCGCAAAATTCTCTCGATCCCAGGCTGTCAAAATGACGACCTGCTCAAGCGCATCACGGAGTAGCGGCAGATCGTCACTCTCATACATGTCAGAAGAATCGTGGCATAGCAACAACCCGGTCGTTCGGACTTCGACTGAGAGATCAGCAAATCCTCGACCAGCCCGCTGCCGTGCCAGCAGGCCGGCCATGATAGCGAAGCCGTAGTTCCAGCGCCTGCTGTCGGCGAAACTTTGGGCAACTTCCGCTGAAGTGGGGATATCGCTGCGATGAAGGACGGCTTCGAAGCCGGCCATCGCGTCGTTCCCGAGCTCTGAACCAAACCACTCAATCAACCGGTCGATTGGTGGTTGTTCGCGGTCTAGGTCATGAAATACTCCGAGATAAACTTTTGCTGGAGCAAGAGTCACCCCCAGCTCACCAGCACGAAGCTCGGCCCTTTTCGCTGCGTACAGGCGGCGACGCGTCTCGAAGTCGATACGTTTCTTCCTTTCTTGCTTTGCCGCATTGCGCTCTTGCTTGAGCTGCCACCCTGGCTTCTTGGGGTTTTGAAGCTTGTGCACAAAAGCCTCAAGTTGCCCATCGCCAGCTTGAAACTGGCGGCTAGCTTCGCGCAGAGCGGGATCGAATCCATCGCGACCGATACCGAAGCACATGAGATCTTGCCAGTCTTCACGCAGCCCCTGGTCCTTGTTGTCAGCCCCAGAAAGCCTCTCCAGAAACCAAGTGACATCCTTTGGGCGCCCAGCTAGCCCAACAAAACGCTCGTTGAGATCTATTTGCGACATCCAGATAGTGGGTCGAGGTCGGGCCTCGTAAAGAGCATACAGCTGAACCGAACGGCGCAAGGCGTCATGTTCTTCGAGCCGCAATTTAAGCGACTCCGTCGCCGTACGGCTGGAGGTGTTGGTGCGCTTAAACGTCCCGAGCCAGCCCCAAAGCGCCGCAGCGTCACAAGGTGACACCTTCTTCTCGTCGATCGCGCGTACCATAAGCAACGCTACAATCTCGGCCAGATCGTTCCGACCCTGCCAGTCGGAATCGTCCACCAGCGAAACATGGTCTGCGAGAAGGCTGATTATGTTGGTCAGTCGGGTCGCGGAGATCATATCGACGATACGTCCGTAATGACGGTAAGTGTGGACCCGTTCAACTCCGGCTGACGGCAGAGGACAGATTGTGAGCCCCATCTCGGCCAAAAGCGTTTCTACCAGGAGCTCATCTGGGACATCGCAATCGAACTCTTGGATCAGGTTGCGGGCGAGCCGAGTGGAGTCTGCAGTACCCTGGAGGCGCAGATTGGCAATCGTCTGCTGCCACCAAGCTCGGTCGCGGTAGGGCATGAGTGCTGTGGCCGCGTCTTGACGTTCACGATAGAAACGCTCTGTAGAAAGTGTCACGGCCTCCAGAGTGTCTGCGAGGTCACGCGCGAGCTGCACGTCTTTGAGGCCCGCAATCAGCACGGCGCGCAAGTGGCCATTGCTTTCGGTCGAGCTGATTATTGCTTCGATCTTGGTGCGGAGACTGGGATTCATCAGGCCCTTGGCCGAATGGCTATCCCAGTCTTGCGCTCCAAAATAAGGATCAATTTCAGCGAGAGATTTGAGTGCTCCAAGCAAGCAATCAGCGTGCTCAGAGGTCAGATTGACCGTCTCGCCATAGCGCAGTACGCCGAACGGATCAACTGCGATGACCGCAGGAGCCATCGCAGTGCTGTGAAATGCAAGCCAGGCATGCAGGCCGCGCAAACTGACTGGAACCGCACCGGCGCCATGAAATTGGGCCAGCAAGCGGCGCTGTGCACGCTTTGTTTCCGCCTGCTGTGCTAGCCAGCGAGCGCCGAGGAACTCTGCAATAACCCGGTGAATCGGTTTTGCCCGTCCAACGCCGACGCTCTGGAACAGCTTCGACGCGATTATTGCTCGCGCAGCACCTGCTTCGGGGAGCTGTTCGAGGTCAACAAGGCGAGCATCGTTATCCTGGGACTGCGCAGGGCCAAAAAGGTTAACGGCCTCTGCGCCGGCAAGTAGCAATCCGGCCATGATTGCTCCTGCTGCTGACAGTGCCTGATTAGCAGTAATTCTGCCTAAGCCAAGATCGTTGCGATTACTATCATGTTCCGGCCATATCAAGGTGCAGACGCGCTCAAATAGAGCGGCGCGCGTCGCCGGTAACTGGGCGTCGTGCTCAGCCACTTGCCCCATCAATCCGAGGGTAAGCGGGTTGCCATACAGGTCGGCGATACCATGCGCTTCGAGATGAGAAATTACGTGTGCCACATCCACCGTCGGATAACGCTGCTGCAAGAACGAACTTGCCTCGGCTCGGCTCAGGGCCTCGAGCGAGAAGATGATGGGCTCGACCCCATAGATTTGGCGTAGACGAGTCGCGCTGCGTGACTGCCATTCGCGGGCACGGCACGACAGAATGAACTCAGGTGAACCAGCATCCTCCAGTTGCTCAAGTATCAAAACAACAGCATCGCCCTCATGGCGCGCTACGGCTTCATCCAGGGCGTCGATTAGCAGCGGTTTGCCGGCAACCACAAACCGCGATGGGTCTTTACTATGCATGAAGCGGGTTGCGTCAACCGGTTGAACATCGAGTCTGCGTCCAAGCTCCCGGATTAGCTCGCTTTTGCCCATGCCGGGTTCACCTAGTACGACCTTCGGCCCAGCTATTGTCAAAATTTCAGTGTCACCGACTATTTGCATCTGCCCTTGCTCGTCGGGTTTACGAAGAAATCGCGAGAAATAGCTTATGGCTGGCATTTCGAGGACGCCTCCTTGCTTGCCGCACGTAATGTCAGCATTGACTGGTGACTGGTGACTGGGTCATATCGTTTCAGTCGGAGTCTTAATCTCCGGATCGTGTCAAGCGGTGCATCAAGTCACCTTACCATTGAGACTCTTCAGCAGCAGATATCCTCTCGCATAGCAACAATCAAAAGGGCCCAAAAATTCCCGATTTGATTCCACAAAAAGCCATAACTAGCTGATTTTTTTATAGATACCCTTTGAGGTACGTCAAAAATCCACCAAATTCCAGACCCGCGAAAATCGGGGCCTTACAGCCAACAACCGTTCGTCTGGTGCCAGATCATGAGATGCCCTTACTCCCGGTCGCAAGGAGTCGCCAGTCCCGCGTTAGAGGACATCCCCATAGGTCGCAGGGGCCTTAGTCCCTGATAACACTCAGCATTCTTGGCGGGATGACGTGGGGCGAGGATCGGAGAGCGAGAGATGAGGTGACCGTCATGGCATTTGTGGGTTCATACCGGCAGCCAGCCCTACATCCATGCCTCACAGAGCGTCTCAGCCTGCGCCAGCACTAGTTGTGCCGCCTCCTCCTGCTGATCCGGCGGATACTTATATTTACGCAGGATGCGCTTGACCAGAAGCCGCAGCTTGGCCCGCACACTGTCACGATTACTCCAGTCTACGGTTACGTTCTGGCGCAGGCTATCGGTCAGCTCATGGGCGATCTTGGCTAGGATCTCATCGCCCAGCTCTCGCACCGAGGCCTCGTTGTTGGCCAGCGCATCGTAGAAAGCCAACTCGTCATCATTCAGGCCCAGCGCATCTCCACGCTTGCTCGCTGCAGCAAATTTCTTGGCCATCTCGATCAGCTCTTCGATGACCTGGGCGGTCTCGATGGAGCGGTTCTGGTAGCGCTTGATCACGCTATCGAGCAGCTCGGAGAACTTCTTCACCTGGGCCAGGTTGCTGGCGAACTTGCTCTTGATCTCACCCTCCAGCAGGCGCTCCAGTAGCTCAACCGCCAGGTTTTTCTCCGGTAGGTTGCGCACCTCGGCAAGAAACTCGTCATCGAGCAGGCCGATGTTGGGCTTGTCCAGACCGACCGCCTCGAACACATCCACCACCTCGCCGGAGACTACGGCATTGCCGATGATCTGGCGGATCGCCAGCTCACGTTCTTCGTCGGTTTTCTTTTGGGCGCTAATGTCACGCTTGGTCAGCAGCACCTTGATGGCCTGTAGGAAAGCGACTTCCTCCCGAACGACTTTGGCCTCGTCCAGGGTGCAGCACAGGGTAAAGGCCTTGCTCATGGCCAGGGCATTGTCGGCAAATCGCTTCTTGCCATCCTCCAGCCCCAGCACATGGTTGGCGGCACCAGCCAGTAGCTTGTGCCCGCCAGTCAGGAAGTCGCCGTAATCGAAGCCATACAGCAGGCTACGTAGCACATCGAGCTTTTCCTCCAGCACCGCATAGGCTTCATGGGCATCGACGGTGGGCCGCCCCCTGCCATTGCTGGCGGTGTATTCCTTGAGCGCCGCCTTCAGCTCGTTGGCAATGCCGATGTAATCCACTACCAGACCGCCCTGCTTGTCCTTGAACACCCGGTTCACCCGGGCGATGGCCTGCATCAGGTTGTGGCCCTTCATCGGCTTGTCGACGTACAGGGTATGCACGCAGGGCGCATCGAAACCGGTCAGCCACATGTCGCGGACGATCACCAATTGCAGCGGATCGGCAGGGTCCTTGAAACGCTTCTCCAAGCGCTTCTTCACCTGCCCCGGGTAAATATGCGGGCGCAGCAGTGCCTTGTCCGATGCGCTACCGGTCATGACGATCTTCACCGCGCCCTTCTCCGGATTCTCATCGTGCCATTCGGGGCGCAGGGCGATGATCTCGTTGTACAGGTGCACGCAGATCTCACGACTCATGGCCACCACCATGGCCTTGCCGTTTTGCGCCTGGTCGCGTTCCTCGAAGTGCGCCACCAAATCGGCCGCCACGCTCTTGATACGCGGCTCGGCCCCCACGATTTTTTCCAACGCGGCCCAGCGCGACTTCAAGCGTGACTGCTGATCCTCCTCCTCATCCTCGGCCAGCTCGTCGACCTCGTCGTCGATATGCGCCAGCTCCGAGTCTTTGAGCGACAGCTTGGCCAGCCGCGACTCGTAGTAGATGGCCACGGTGGCGCCATCTTCCTTGGCCTGCTGCATGTCGTAGACGTGGATGTAGTCGCCGAACACCGCACGGGTATCACGATCTTCGCTGGACACCGGCGTACCGGTAAAGGCCACGAAGGTAGCGTTAGGCAGAGCGTCGCGCAGGTGCTGGGCATAACCCACCTGATAGCGAGCACTGGCATCGGCCACCTTCAAGTCCGGCACCTTCAGCGAAGCACTGAAGCCGTATTGGGTGCGGTGCGCCTCGTCGGCCACCACCACGATATTCGAGCGCATGGACAACACCGGGAAACTGTCTTCATCCTCGCCCGGCATGAACTTCTGGATGGTGGCGAAGACAATGCCGCCACTGGGGCGGTTGGCCAGTTTCTCGCGCAGATCGCCGCGGGTAAGCGCCTGTACTGGCTGTTCACGCAGCAGATCCTGCGACAGCGAGAACACGCCAAACAGTTGGCCATCCAGGTCGTTGCGGTCGGTGATGACTACGATGGTCGGGTTCTCCATCGCCGCTTCCTGCATCACTCGGGCGGCGAAGCAGGTCATGGTGATGCTCTTGCCCGAGCCCTGGGTATGCCAGACCACCCCGCCCTTGTGCGTGCCGCCGGGGCGCGAGGCGATCACCGCTTGCTGGATCGCCGCACGCACGGCATGGAACTGGTGATAGCCGGCAATCTTCTTCACCAGCCGCCCATCATCCTCGAACAGCACAAAGTAACGCAGATAATCCAGCAAAAGCACCGGCTGCAGCACCCCACGAACCAGCGTCTCAAGCTCGTTGAACTCACCCAGCGGATCGATCGTAGTCCCATCGATGGTGCGCCAGCGGGCGAAGCGCTCGATATCCGCAGACAGCGAGCCCAGGCGCGCCTCGCTTCCATCGCTGATCACCAGAATCTCGTTGTAATGAAAGACGTCCGGGATCTGCTCCTTGTAGGTCTGGAGCTGGTCGAAGGCCTTGACCAGGTCGGCATTCACACCCGCCGGGTTCTTTAGCTCCAGAAGCACCAACGGCAGGCCGTTGACGAATAGGATGATGTCCGGCCGACGTGTGTGCTTCGGCCCCTGAATGCTGAACTGATTGACCGCCAGCCACTCGTTGGCCTGCACATCCACCCAGTCGATCAGGCGCACGAAATCGCCGCGGGTCTCTCCGTCCTTCTGGTACTGCACCGGCACACCGCCGACCAGCAGACGATGAAGCAGGCGATTGGCCGACAGCTGCACCGGCACGCCCAGCTCCAGCACCTGGCGTAAGGCGTCCTCACGCGCCGACAGTGGGATCTGCGGGTTGAGCCGGGAAATGGCCGTGCGCAGGCGCATGGTCAACAGCACGTCGCGATAGCTCCCGCGCTCGGGGTTATCGCCGTCGTGGGCGATGTCCGGCCCATAGAGGTGCGCGTAACCCAGCTCAGTGAGCCAGCCGAGGGTTTCCTGTTCCAGTTGGTCTTCGGTCATATCCGTCCTTAACGAGCCTTACCTGGCATCTCTGCAAGCTCAATGCGATCCACTTAGTCGATTACAGTTGCGATAACGGGCTATCTACACCCGGCTCAACCTTGTAATGCAGCTGCCCGCCCTCTGATACGGCTCGCAAACCTTCAACGAAATCTTCGTAGCTGAAGCTTTGGTGAAACGTGACGAAACGCACTCGACCGTCCAGCACCAACTGATCGAACGCGTTCTTCCAAGTCTCCCGCGTGGGTGTCTCCAGCACCTCTGGCCCCTGCGCCCAGCAGCCGGGAGAAATCGGCATTAACACTCATGCTTATACCGCCGCCTCGATCAGCGCTGCGGCCTGAGGCAAACGCAGTTGTCCGGAGATCAGGCGGGGTAAGAGGGTGTCGCGGAGTTGGGTAAGCAATGTTGCACGCTCTTCATTCTCATGGATGGTTGATAGCAAAGGAGAAACAACATCTGAAAACGCCATCAATAGCGACTGAGATGGAAGCACAACGCAGTGCTCCTCCAGCGCATCCCTCGGCAACGCCAAGACGGTGGTACCAGTTGCATACCCTACTGCACGTTTCCTAAATACGGCCTGCTGGAAAGAGAAGAAGAGGAAGTCTCTTATCTGGTTACCGAACCTCTCTCCCACTTCAACCTTGAACACATGGTGAGAAATGAACCCTGGCTCCATGCCACTTGGAACCAATAGTGGCCGACCAAGAATATCTCGCTGCTGCGTCATATCAGTGTTGGCAATAATTAAGTCACCTGGATAAACCTGATGCTTAGGCTTGTAGTCACCGACATACCTCTTGACCTTCTGAAACGCATAAACCCTCGGCTTATTGAAGCAGCCGAGATTGAACATATAAGCCCCCTCTCCATCCGCCAGACCATCTCCCTTGTATGAGCACCCCTTCTGGAATGCACACAACTGCCTCAACGGAAGAACTTCCCACCCCTTCGGTACCGAGCCCAGTTCGGACTCTTCGAAGCTGTCGGGGAACAGAGCTGCGGTGGCGGCGTCCATGCTTTCCGGCTGTAGGCCTTCGACCTTAGCGCGCACGGGGTCGAAATCGACGAACCAGGATTTGAACAACGCCTGGGCGATGGCGTCCAAGGTGGCGTTGGTTTCGCGTTGCAGGGTGATGCGGGCTTCTATGCCATCAAGTATCTCGGCAGCTTCTCGCTGATGCTCTATCGAAGGAAGAGTAATATGAAGACGTTTCTGATCAGTAAGACTCAGGTATGGGGCCATATCAGTCGACCGGCACATTGCCTGAAGTTGAGATTCGAACTCTCCTCCCCGAGACCATGCCCGCAAGAACCCCTGACATAACACAGACTCATCTTTAGAGCGCCAGAAGCTAAGATGCGGGGAATATACAAACTCAGGCATACCCTTGGTCACAAACGCAATGCGCCCGGTGCTATTACCTTTTGTTGTGACCACAACATCGCCCAAAACAGATAGCTTGCCTCTGAGTTTCGAATTATCAATTGCTTTAAAATGATCCACGCCATCGAAGTCAATATGGGTATCTCGAACATGCCCAGCGCGTAAAAAAATCAAGCCATCTCCGCCCAACTCATCATTCTTCGCACGATAGCCATCACCGATCTCCAACACTCCCTGCTCAATCAGTTTTGAGAAAGATCTCGTCACTGTGAGGCGCTCACAAGAATCACGGGCACCAAAGTCAGAACTCATACCCCAGCCCTCCCAGCTTCTGCCGGATCAACTGATCGAGCTCTGCGCCCCTGGCCATCTGCTCACCGAGCCTTTCCGTGAGCTTCTGCATCTTCTCGGCAAAGGCTTCGTCATCGTCTTCCACCTCTTCTGCACCGACATAGCGACCGGGGGTGAGCACATGGCCGTGCTCGGCAATTTCCGCCAGCTTCGCGCTGCGGCAGAAACCTAGGATATCCGCGTATTCGCATACTTCTCCGTCTTCGTCCAGCGGCTCGCCGCGCCAATTAGCCACGGTCTGCGCAATGCGCTCGATATCCGCATTGGTCAGTTCGATCTGCACGCGGCTGACGCTGGTACCGAGCTTGCGCGCGTCGATAAACAACACTTCGCCGGGGCGAGCGGTTTTCTGCTTGGCCAGGAACCATAGACACGCAGGAATCGGGGTATTGAAGAACAGCTGGCCCGGCAGCGCGACCATTACTTCCACCACGTCGGCCTCGACCATCGCGCGGCGAATGTCGCCTTCGCTGTTCTGGCTGGAACCCATCGAGCCGTTTGCCAGCACGATGCCGGCGCGACCGTTGGGTTTGAGGTGGTAAAGCATATGTTGCAGCCAGGCATAGTTGGCGTTGCCTTGCGGCGGAGTGCCATAGACCCAGCGCGGGTCGCCCTCCAGACTGCCGTGCCACCAATCACTGACGTTGAACGGCGGATTGGCCAGCACGAAGTCGGCACGCAGATCCGAGTGCTGGTTGCGGACGAAGGTATCCGCCGGCTCCTTGCCCAGGTTAAAGTCGATACCGCGAATCGCCAGGTTCATCGCCGCCAGGCGCCAAGTGGTGGGGTTAGACTCCTGGCCGTAGATGGATACGTCGCCCAGCTTACCGCCGTGGGCTTCGATGAACTTCTCCGACTGCACGAACATGCCGCCCGAGCCGCAGCAGGGGTCGTAGACCTTGCCATGATGCGGGTTGAGCACCGCCACTAGCGTTTTCACGATGCTGGCCGGGGTGTAAAACTGCCCGCCCTTTTTGCCTTCGGCGCTGGCGAACTGGCCGAGGAAGTATTCATAGACTTGACCGAGCAGGTCACGCGCCTTGCCGACATCGTCACCGAAACCGATAGTGGAAATCAGGTCCACCAGCTCGCCGAGCTTGCCGTCCGGCAACTGGGCACGGGCGTAGCGCTTGTCGAGAATGTTCTTCAGCTTGGGGTTTTCCGCCTCGATGGCGGCCAGGGCCTCGTCGATGCGCTTGCCGATATCCACCTGTTTGGCGGCGGCACGGATCGCCTCCCAGCGAGCCACTTCCGGCACCCAGAACACGTTGACCTCGCGGTAGTAGTCGCGGTCTTCCAGCTCGGCGTTGAGCGCCTCTGAGTCGTCTTCGCCCAAGTAGTAATCGTCATTCTCGTCGGTCAGCTTGCGTTCCAGCTCGGCACGGCGGCCGGCGAAGCTGTCGGAGATGTACTTGAGGAAGATCAGTCCGAGCACGATGTGCTTGTACTCGGCAGCATCCATATTGGCGCGCAGCTTGTCGGCGGTGGCCCAGAGGGTTTTCTCCATGGCCTCGATACTGGTGGCAGCCTGTACTTTGACCGCCTTGGCCTTACTGGTTGCCGCTTCGACGACATAGCTGGTGGATGCTTCGGCCACTGCCGGCTCGAAACGCTCACGCGCCTTGCTCAGCGCCTGCGCCGCCAGGCTGGCACCTGCGGCCTGGGCGCGCAGCACGGAGCCGCCACGCCCGCGGCCTTTGACCAGCACACCCTCACCGATCAGCGCGTCGCGCGATTCCCAGAATTGCTCTTCACTCAAGCCGGTGAACTGGCTCTTGAGTCGCTCATAAAGGGCCTGATTGCCGATGCTGCCGCCATCTTCCGGTACTGCTGCCAGCAACGCCTGGGCCAATTCACTCATGTATAACACTCCCATACCGTCCACAATCAGATGGGCCGGCCAATACTCAAACGGGCAATGAACAAACGAGAGGGAACCTGAGAAAGCCTCAAAACAGCGCTTTAATGCACCGCTTCATTCAGAGAGCCATCCCTGGACCACGCAAGCTGCCATCACTTTGCAATGCGCGCCACCTTATCGGCTGGCAGAGCACGGGTAAAGCGGTGGCCTGATTTCCAGGGGCATTTCTGAATACACCACACGAGGAGCCCCAGACCTGCGAGCCCAGGAGCAACAATCAGCAGCGCGTCCATTTGCTTGATAGATTCGGCCCCGATTCGTTTTTGGGGGCGGTTCTCAAAACGCACCGTCCATCGGAATCCAGATCACGCAGCGTTCCAACTGGTATTCCAAACAAGTTGACCAATCAATTATTAATCAGACAAAACAGTTAGATATCGACTCGTTTCAGATTGCCCCGGCAAATCAGGAACTTTGCGCCCCACAAGTGCCTTGTGTATTAACAAAAAACACGCCAACACCAAGCCGCCCCACCTGCCCCCCCCAAACAACCCCCCCTCTACCAACCGACAAGCAACGACTACCCCTGCACCTCCCCCCCCCGCCCACCATCACAAACCGGAAAATTCAACCCTTGTTCAATAATTCGGAAAATCTCATCAAGCAGATCTGAGTAAGCCGCCGAAGCATTCCTCTTCCACAGGTCGTGAGCGGCGATGTGTGCATAGTCCAAGGCCCAGACAAGCACATTCGGGCGAATGTCCTGCGCCGGATCCGTGCCCATTCGCCGGGCGATCAGCGCGACGACCGAGTCGCGCCTGCCGACGCAATTCTGAAGGTTCTTGGCCCTGACCAACGGGTGGCTGCGCAGCAACTCCTGCAGCGTCATGAAGCGATCCGCGTTGAAACCGTACGATCCGTTCTCACACCCGCGGACCACCTCGACCGCCGCATGGTGCAGGGCAGTCAGCGCGGGCTCGTGAGGGGGCCTTTTCGACAAGGCGGCCATGAAGTCCTGATGCTCGGCCTCTTGGTAGTCGAGCACCACATCCTCCTTGGAAGCGAAATAGCGAAAGAAGGTGCGCGTGGACACGTCGACCTTCTCCGTGATGTCTTCGACGCGGGTCTCATCGAAACCTTTCACGGCAAAGAGCTCATAAGCCGCGGTTATGAGCGCTTCACGCAGTTGCAGCTTCTTCCGTTCGCGACGACCCACTTCCTCTTTTTCCGGCACACCCGCTCCCCCGCATTCGGTCTAAGACCTTTGGACAATTGAACATTATTTCCTCTTTATGACATTTGCGCAATTTTATTAAATTTCACTCACGAAAATGTGTCTCTTGACACAAACTGTCAGCGAGCGACATTATTCGCGCGATCTCAGGAAGCGAGCCGGATCAACCCGGCGGATTTCCTGGGCAAGGGAGCTACACGGTGCAGTCCTCCGTAGGAATCAACCATCTAAAGGGAGTTAGGGTTATTCATGAACGTCGCGATCAATGCCAGCAATCCGGCCCTCCACGAATCGGTGTCATTGAGCCCCTTCGCCCTTGATGTCTGGGTGGAAGCGCAACGTGGGCTGCCGAACCATCAATTCACAGTGGCACTGAGCCTGCGTCTGCCGCGGGCGGTGGGCCTGGAAACGCTGCGCCAGTCTGCCTACCAGGTGATGCAGGACAACCCTGTGTGCACCCGCCTGCACATCCAGCGCGAAGGGCTCGCCGAGGCGCTGCTGCAGGCCGGGCCGTGCGTCGTGGAGCAGTTCGAATTCGTCGATCAGGCCGGCGCGCAAGCCTTCTTCGACGAGTGGGCGCGCAAGGTCTGGGACCTGTCCGGCGAACCGCTGGTCAACGTCACCCTGGGTCAGTCGCCGGATCACACCTGGCTGATGCTGCGTGCCCATCACATGGTGGCTGACAGCTGGGCGCTGGACGTACTGGCTCGCAAGATTCTCGATGCGCGCGATGGCGGCAGCCATCGGCTGCGTCAGGCTGCGCAGCATGCCAGCAGCACCGCATCGCTCGCGCCCGCCGAGTACGACCAGGCCATCGAGCATCTGGCTGGCCGTCAGGGTGAGACGGTGCCGATGCTGTTCGCCAAGACCGGTGCCAGCTGCTCCACTGCACCGACCTATCGCCGCGCGTTCCGACTGGCCGCGGCCGATGTGCAACATGCGCTGGAAGGCGGCATCACGCCGTTCATGAGCGTCTCGGCGGCGCTGGCCGTGCTGCTATCCTGCCAGTACGGCAGCGAGCGGTTTTTCATCGGTGTGCCGTTCCTCAACCGCGACAGCGATAGCATCACCGACATCGAACAGCGCGCCAACACCCTGGCGCTCGCGGTCGAAGTCACCGAGCAGCAGACCTTCCGCGAGATCGCCAACGCGATCAAGCACGAGGCGGCGTGCCTTCAGAAACACCAGTCGCTGCCGTATGGTCGGCTGGTGTCGGCACTGGCTCGCTCGGGTCAGCCACGGCAACTGTTCGACGCCACTATTTCCTACCTGCGCTACCCGGCGCACCACATCGACGGCCTGGGGGCGGATGACCTGCGCGGCATCGCCCACGTGCACGAACAGGATGCCGTGGCGATCCACCTCCACACCTACGGCGATTGCGCCGAAGTGCGTGGCGAGGTGTGCCTGAACAGCAGCGCGTTCGCCAATGAGCGTTGCGCCACCGAGTTCCTCGATACGTTCATGCAACTGGTCGAATGCTTCCAGGACCATCTTGACCAGCCTGTGTCGGCCATGAACCTGCTGACTCACGACCAGGCCGAAACCCTGGCGCGCTTCGAGGATGGCCCGTGCGTGCCGTACCAGGAGCACGAGACCTTGATGGCGCTGTTCGAGGCCACCGCAGCCCGTCATCCCGGGCAAAAGGCCGTGGTTTCGCATGATGGCGAGGTGCTCAGCTATGCCCAGCTCGATGCCTGGGCCTCGGCCGTGGCCGTGGCGCTGGAAGACAGCGGCGTTGGCCGTGGCGACATCGTCGCGGTGTCGCTGGCGCGCTCGCCGCGCATGCTCGCCGCGATCTTCGGCGTGCTGAAGACCGGCGCGGCGTACCTGCCGATCGACAGCGAGTACCCGCAGGACCGCATTCAGTACATGCTTGAAGACAGCCAGGCGAAGCGGGTCATTTCCGATCTGCCGCAAGTCATCGCCCATGACGATCCCCGCTGGTTCGACATCGATGCGGTGTCCACCGAGCGCCCGTCCTCCGGCGCCGGCACCAGCAAGGCACGGCCTCGCGATCCGGCTTACGTCATCTATACCTCCGGCTCCACGGGCCGCCCGAAAGGCGTGGTGATCGAGCATCACAGCGTGGTCAACCGGCTGGAGTGGATGCAGCAGGCCCACCCCTTGGACAGCAGCGACGTCATCCTGCAGAAGACGCCGGTCTCGTTCGACGTTTCGGTCTGGGAACTGTTCTGGTGGAGCATGACCGGCGCCAGCGTGGCGCTGCTGGCGCCCGGCGCGCAACGGGACCCCAGGGCCTTGATCGAGGCCATTCGCAAGCAGGACGTGACGATCGCCCACTTCGTGCCATCGATGCTCGAACCCTATGTCCAGGCCTTGCTCGACGATCGCCGGCTGGCGGATTCGGTTCGCAGCCTGCGTTGCCTGTTCACCAGCGGCGAGGCGCTCAGCCCGGCGGTGGTCAATCGCTTCCGCGCGCTGTTCCGCAAGGGCGCCCCTGCGCCGCGGCTGATCAACCTGTACGGGCCGACAGAGGCGACGGTCGATGTGACCTACTACGAGCTCGACCTGGGCGCCCCGAACGATATCGACGCGGTGCCCATCGGTTACCCCATCAACAACACCTCGATCCGTATCGTCTCGCAGCACGGCGTGCGCCAGCCGATCGGTATTCCAGGCGAGTTGCAGATCGGCGGCGTGCAGCTGGCCCGCGGCTATCTCAACCGCGCCGAGCTGACTGCCGAGCGCTTCATCACCGACACCCATGACAACCGTCGCTGGTACCGCTCCGGCGACCTGGCCTGCTGGGCAGAGGACGGCTCGATCCTGTACCTGGGACGCATGGACGGGCAGGTGAAGATTCGTGGCAACCGAATCGAGCTGGGCGAAATCAAGAGCGCCATGCTGGCCCAGGCGCAGATGCTCAATGCCGAAGTGCTGGTGGAAGACGATGAAGTGCGTGGCAAGCACCTGGTCGCCGTCTACGTGAGCCGCCAGCCCCTGGACGAACGCGCCCTGCGCCGACAACTGGCCGCCACCCTCCCCGCCTTCATGGTCCCGGCGCGTTTCGTTGCCCTGGAACATATGCCGCTCACCCCCAACGGCAAGTTCGACCGTGCCCGGGCCTTGCAGGTAGCCGTCGGCGAGACGGTCACCGCACCGACGCAATTGCACGGCGAGCACCAGGCACTGGTTGCCGATATCTGGCGCAGGATTCTCGGCCAGCAGGACATCGCCTGCGATGACGACTTCTACTCACTCGGCGGCGACTCCATCCTGATGCTCAAGGTGCGCTCCGAACTGGAGCGCCATGGCTACGAGATCGACCTGTCCACGCTGGCTGAGCACACCATGCTCGAGACCCTTGCGCAGTTGCTCGAGCAGCATGCCCATGGCGCCGTCCATGCGCGCCAGGCGCTGGCGCCATTCGCCCTGGTGAGCGAGGTGGAGCGCAAGCGGCTGGGCGAGACGTGCATCGACGCCTACCCGATTTCGCAGTTGCAGCTGGGCCTGCTGTTCCACAGCCGCGAGACCCAACGGGCCAGGACCTACAAGGACGTGTTCCGCTACAGCCTCGACTGTGCCTGGGATGAAGCCGCCATGCGCCTGGCTTTGGCCGGTGTGATCGAGCGTCACCCGGCACTGCGCACACGCTTCAACCTCAACGATCTTGGTCGCCCGTTGCAGCTGATCGGCAAGGCGTTGCCCGTGGATGACGTGATGGCGGTGGCCACCTGCGCGCCAGGGCGGCATGAACTCGAGATAGCCCGGCACCTGCAGGCATGGGCCTGCCACGACTATCGATTCGCCGAGGGGCCGCTGTTCAACATCACGGTGTTCCCGGACGCACCGGCAGGCGGCATCGACCTGATCCTGAGCTTCCACCACGCGATCCTCGATGGCGGCAGCGTGGCCAACCTGATGCGCGAGCTACTGCTGGCCTATGCCAACGGTGGCCGCCCTGACTTGCAATACCCGCCGCAAGCGCTGCCCAACCCGTCGCTGTTCGTCGAGGACGAACGCACCGCCATGAGCGACGAAGAGCACCGTCAGTACTGGCGCGGTTACCTCGAAGGCGCGGGCAATACCTTGCCGGTCGGCCTCGCCGGTCACCTCGATGCGCCGGCATCCGGTGTGTTCTCCTACCGCTTCGAGATCGACAGGCAGCTGGACGCCGCCCTGGCTCGGGCGGCCCGCGCTGCGCACCTGCCGATCAAGCTGTACTACCTGGCTGCCCACTGCCTGACGATCGGCGCCATGAGCGGCCTGCGCGAGGTGACCACCGGCGTGGTAACCCACGCGCGGCCGGAAATCGAGCATTCGGAACATATCCTGGGCCTGTTCCTCAACACCCTGCCGCTGCGTGCCGAACTGGAGGGCAGCTGGCAGGCGTTCGTGGAGCGTCTGCACCTGCTCGAAAAGCGCAGCCACAAGCACCGTCGCCTGCCGCTGAGCGTCATCCAGGAAGACAGCCCGTCGGTGACTCTGGGCACCGCCTTCAACTACATCCACTTCCACGTCCTGCACGACGTGCTGGACAAGGCCGGTATCCACATCAGCGAGTTCGACCCGCTGGAAGAAACCAGCTTTGCCATCCTGGCCAACGTGATGCGTGATTTCTCCGGCGAGGGGGTCAGCGTCCGCGTCGACATGGACGCCTCCCGCTATGCCCGCGAACAGGCGCAGGTGTATGCCGGGTTGTTCAACCAGGCACTGGCGGGCATGGCCCATACCCCGCAGGCAGCCGTGGGCGTGGGACGCGCGATTTCCCAGGCTGGCCAGTGGCTCGCCGCAAGCCGCGAGGAGACGTTCGTGGCGGTGCCGCAACGCATCGCCGCGACGGCACGTCGCGCGCCGCAGGCCATTGCGCTGGCGAGCGCCGGCGAACAGTGGGACTACGCCAAGCTGTGGCGCTCGGTGGAGACACTGGCCGCGCGCCTGGTCGAGCAAGGTGTGGCCCAGGGGGATGTGATCGGTGTGGCCCTGCCCCGATCGTTCGAGCAGATCGCCACGGTCGTTGCGATCAGCGCCGTGGGCGCGGTGTGCCTGCCGATCGACCTGGCTTACCCCGCTCACCGCATCGAGCTGATCCTGCGCATGGCCACGCCGAAGCTGCTGGTCACCATGGCCGATGTCGACGGGCTGCCCGACCTGGTGCCCCGCCTGGCGCTCGACGCAGCCGTCCCCGCCGGGCTCACGCCCTGGACCCAGGTCGCATCGATCGAAGCCCAGGATCCGGCCTACATCCTGTTCACCTCCGGCTCCACCGGCACCCCCAAGGGCGTGACCATGCCCCACCGCGGGCTGGGCAACCTGGTGGACTGGCAGAACCGGACGGGCAGCGGCGCCGTGGCATCGACCCTGCAGTATGCGCCGCTGAGCTTCGACGTGTCGTTCCAGGAGATCTTCGCGACGCTCAGCGCCGGCGCCACCCTGCACGTGATCGGCGAGGCCGAGCGCCGCGATCCGGCGGCCCTGCTGCGCTACCTTGACGAACATGCCGTGGAGCGGGTCTTCCTGCCTTACGTGGCGCTGCAGCAACTGGCCGAGACCGCCGCCACCCTCGACCTGTACCCGAGCCGCCTGCGGGTGGTCGGTTCATCCGGTGAGCAGTTGCGCGTCACGCCGGAGATTCGCGCGCTGATGAAACGACTGCCGGCCAGCCTGCTGGAGAATCAGTACGGCCCGACCGAGACCCACGTGGTCACCCGCTACACCATGAGCGGCGACCCGCAGCATTTCCCGGCGCTGCCACCGATCGGACGGCCGATCGATGGCGTCGGCCTGCTCATCCTCGACGCCGCGGGCGAGGTCCTGCCGGATGGCGTGCCAGGGGAGATCTGCGTGTACGGCCAGGCATTGGCCGCCGGCTACCATCGCGCGCCGGAAATGAGCGCCGAGAAGTTTGTCGCGCAGCCCCATGTGCCCGGCCGTGTCTATTACCGTACCGGCGACATCGGCATCCGCTCGCTGGGGGGTGACGTCATCAGCCTGGGCCGCAACGACAGCCAGGTGAAAGTGCGCGGCTATCGGGTGGAACCTTCGGAGATCGAACTGAAGATCCTCGGTTTCTTCCAGGCCCTTGGCGAGCCGGTCGAAGTGGCGGTGATCGCTCGCCCGCGCGACCAGCTCGATGCCTACCTGGTCGCCTATCTGGTGGGCCAGGCGGCGCAGCGGCCCGAGCACCTGGACGCATTGCGCGGCGAACTCGCCGAACAGTTGCCCGCCTACATGGTGCCGACCCATATCGTGGCCATCGAACGCATGCCCACCACCCCCAGTGGCAAACGCGACGACGCCGCCTTGCGCGCGCTGCCGTTGCAGGTGGACGGCGGCCAGGACTACCGCGAGGCGCAGGGCGAGTACGAAGCGCGGCTGTGCCAGCTGGCGGCCGAGCTGCTGAAGATCCCGCGCATCGCTCCCGAGCAGAGCATCTTCGACTGTGGAGCCACCTCGCTGACGGCCATGCGCCTGGTGGTGCTGGTGGAGAAGCTGTACGGGATCAACGTGCCACTGTCAGCGTTCGTCAGCGCCCCGACCATGGAGAAACTGGCGCTGCTGATCGAACGCCACGGCGGCGAATTCAAGTTCGACCCTCTGGTGCCGCTGCGTCGCACGGGCCTTCGCAAGCCACTGTTCCTGGTCCACCCCATGGGCGGCAACATCCTGTCCTATCTGCGGATGCTGCCGCACTTGCCAGAGAACCAACCGTTGTATGCCCTGCAGGCGTCCGGGGTGGACCTGGGCTCGCAGCCGATCCCCAGCGTCGAGGCGCAGGCGGCCTTCTACATCGCCTCGATGCGCGCCGTCCAGCCGCAGGGGCCGTACCTGATCGGTGGCTGGTCGTATGGCGGCTTCGTCGCGTTCGAGATCGCCAACCAGCTGATCGCTGCCGGCGAGCAGGTGGACAACGTGCTGGTGCTCGACACCATGGCGCTGAGCGACCAGGCCAAGGGCAAGGCCAGTGACGACGGCCTGCTCAGCTGGTTCTTCTGGGAACTGCTGTGGACGTCGCGTGGTTCGGAGCTCCCCGTGCAACTGGTACCGGCTCATATCGAAAGCCTGCAGGAGCGCTTCGACTTCATCACCGACCACGCGATCTCCATCGGCGCGATCCCCGAGGGCAGCACCAAGGCCGTGATGCAGCGGTTGTTCGAGGTGTATCGCAACAACTGGGATGCGGCCACGGAGTACAACTACCAGTCCAAGCGCCCGGCCCTGGACATCACCCTGGTGCGTGCCCGCGAGCCACTGCCAAGGATTCTGCGGGAGATGCACGACACCATTCGCAGCGAGTACAACGACCCGCTCAATGGCTGGACCGGCAAGACCTCTGGCAAGGTACGCCTGGTCGAGGTCGACGGTGACCATCTGACCATCATGGAGGAGCCCTATGTCGGGCCTCTGGTCAAGGCAATCATGGATGAAATTCAACGAGGGAACGAGCAATGAGCGGTAAACCTGTCGCACTGATCATCGGCACCGGCATCGGCGGGCTGTCCGCCGGCATCGCCTTGAAGAAGGCGGGCTGGGCGGTCAGGCTGTTCGAGAAGTCGCAGACGCTGCGTGCATCCGGGTCGGGCCTGTCGGTGATGTCGAACGCGAGCGCGGCCATGAAGAAGCTGCTGGATATCGACCTGGGTCTGGAGCGCTACGGCGCACCGATCCTGGACTTCGAGATTCGCCACAGTTCCGGGTTGCTGCTCAAGCGCCTGCCGTTCCAGGAGATCGCCGAGGCGCAGGGTGCGCCGAGCGTATGCATCTCGCGCCAGCAGCTGCAGCAGGCATTGCTGGACAAGCTGGGCGAAACGCCGATCCACCTGGGCAAGCGCTTCATGGACTTCACCCAGCAGGAGGACGAGGTGCAGGTGCGCTTCGAGGACGGCAGCATCGAGCGCGGCGACATCCTGGTGGGCGCCGATGGCTACCACTCCCCCGTACGCCAGGCCATGGGGGTGCACAGCGTGGTCCAGGAGGCGGGATACATCTGCTGGCTGGCGCTGGTGAAGTACAGCCATCCACAGATCACCCCAGGCTATGTCGTGCACTACTGGGGCAAGGGCAAGCGGGTCGGCATCATCGACATCGGTGGTGGCTGGGTCTACTGGTGGGGCACGGCCAACATGCCCAACCATCAGGCCCAGTGCTGGCAAGGATCGAGCGCGGATGTCGCCAAGGTCTACAGCGGCTGGCCGCCGATCGTCGCAGACATCATCCACAGCACACCGAGCGAGTCGATCATCACCGTCGATGCCAAGGACCGCTCGTTCCCGGACACCTGGTCGCAAGGGCGCGTGACACTGCTTGGCGATGCCGCCCACCCGATGCTGACCAGCCTCGGTCAGGGCGCCGGGCTGTCGATCGAGGATGCCGCGGTGCTGGGGCATGTGCTCGCGGACGGGGCCGATCCCGTAGCCGCCCTGGCGCGTTACCAGACCCTCCGTCAGCCCCGGGCCCGGACCATCGTCGATGCCTCGCGGGCGCTGAGCGAAGTGGAGCAATACGACCGCTTCGTTCCACGCCTGAAACGCGACATCGGCATGCTGCTGGCGCCGGCCAACAGCATGCGCGAGCGCTTGCAGGCCTCGCTGCTGTTCGACGACCGCGCCGTGCTGAGCCAGTAATCCAGCCATCACCAGACAAGGAACTGTCATGAGCAAGAAAACCGTACTCGTTACCGGCGCCTCCAGCGGCCTGGGTCATGCCGCCGCCCTGATGCTGGCGGACAACGGCTTTCGCGTCTTCGCCGCGGCACGCCACATCGAGGGCGTATTCGCCAATGTCGAAGGTATCGAGCCGATCAGCCTGGATGTCAGCTGCAGTGCTTCGGTCGCTGCCGCGTTCGAACGTATCGACCAGGCCTGCGCCGAACAGCCGTTGTGGGGCTTGGTGAACAACGCCGGGATCTGCGTGCCCAGCCCCCTGGAACTGCTGAGCGCCGATGAACTGCGGCGCCAGCTGGACACCAACGTGATCGGCCAACTGCTGGTCACCCAGGCGGCCTTGCCGCATCTGCGCCGCAGCGGTGGCCGGATCGTCAACGTCACGTCGGGCCTGGGCAGTATCGCGGTGCCCTACCTGGGCGCCTATTCCATCGCCCAGTTCGCCAAGATGGCCTTCAGCGATGCCCTGCGCCGTGAGCTGGCACACTCCGGGGTCAGCGTCAGCGTGGTCCAGCCCGGTGCGATCAATACGCCGATCTGGGGCAAGTTCAGCAGCACCGGGCAGCAGGTGCTGGCCCAGGCCGACGGCGAGACCCGGAAGATCTACGGACCGTCGTTCAGCACCTTCCTCGAGCAGAGCGAGGCGCTGGCGAGCCAGGCCAGCACCAGCGAAACGGATTTCGCCCGCACCCTTCTCGCCGTGCTCAGCAGCGCCAGCCCGGACACCCACTACTGCGTCGGCGCCGATGCCGCCGAATTCGTCCAGATGGCGCGAACCCTGAGCACTGGCGATCTGGACGCGCTGTTCACCGCTCAGATGCCGACAGCGCAAGCCTTTGCCGAGGTCGCGCAAACGAGCGACGCGCCATGAATGCGCGCAAGCTCAAGGCATGGCAGGCGCAGCATGCCGCCATGCTGCGCCAGGCGGTCGAAGCGACGCGCACACGCCAGCCTTACCAACCCTATTCCGATGAGATGGTCGACTACGACAACGCACAGGTCGAACAAGGCGCCTATCGCTTCAAGCGTCTGCTGGGCGCGCCATTGCACATCGAACCCGAGCCACAGTCCGGGGGCCAGGCGCGCTGGGCTGGCGCCGAGCGCTCGCCATACGGCTTCGACCTGGGCATCAGCTACCGGGTCGAAGACTTCGAGGTGCTGGCGCGCAAGGCGGACAAGGCCATGCGCAAGTGGCGCCAGCTCGACGTCGAACTGCGCAGCGCCTTGCTCTGCGAGGTGATCGCAAGGTTGCATGCCGACACCTTCCTGTTCGCCCATGTCGGCATGCATACCAGTGGACATGGCCTGTTCATGGGCTTCCACGCCAATGCCGTGCATGCCCAGGCTCGCGCGCTGGAGTCGGTTGCCGGTGTGCTGGCAGTGTCTCGCGAGCTGACCTGCCAGTTCGAGGCGCCACTGGTGGTGGGGCAAGGAGAGCGACAAGCACTGTCACGGGACTTCGCGGCCATGCCCACGGGGCTATCGCTGGTCTTCGCGGGCCAAGTGGTACCGACCTGGGGCGCCTACCCCGGGTTGTTCGCGTCCCTCGCGGCGGGCTGCGCGGCAATTGTCGTCCCCCATGGCAATGCCGTGCTGCCGATGGCCCTGACCATCAAGACGATCAAGGCCGCATGCGCGCAGGTGGGCGTACCGCACGATATCGTCAACCTGTTCTACAGCGATGAGCTGGGCGCCTATCGACAAGCCGCGCTGCACCCCGACGTGCGCCTGATCGACTACATGGGCGGCGCTGAATTCGGCGGCTGGCTGCGTCAGCATGCGTGGCAGGCGCAGGTCATGACCCAACAGAGCGCGCAGACGGCGGTGGTCCTGCATTCGACGGCAGACTACGACGGCATGCTCGACAACCTGGCCTTTGGCCTGTGCTCCTATTCCGCGCAGCTGTGCACGTCACCGCAGACCTTGTATGTGCTGCCCGAGGGCATCGGCCTGGTCGACGGCGTGGTACCGGTTGAGCAGTTCGAACGCGACCTGGTCGCACGGATCGACCAGGTGCTCGGGCGCTTCTCCAGCCCACGCGAACTGCTGGGGGCCCTGGTGGCAGCGACGAGCCTGAGCGAAATCCGAGCCTGTGAAACAGCGCGCTTCGCCCGGGTGCTGCGTCATGCCGAGGAGGTGCGCGACCCCGACTATCCACAGGCCTGCATCGTCACACCTTCGGTGATCGCCGTCCGCCAGGGGTTTGCCAGCAGCGTCGATCACTACGCCCGGGAAATACGCGGGCCGGTTTCGTTCATCATTCAGAAGCCCGACCTGCGCGCCCTGCTCGCCGAGCTGCGCGAGGTTGGCCAGCACCACGGCGCGCTCGGCCTGGGCCTCTATACCCTCGATTCCGGGGTGGAGCATGCCCTGCGCCAGGTCTCCCAGGAGATGGGCGTGCTGTTGTCGATCAACTTCAGCAAGAACTTCTACATCAGCCAATGCGCGGTGTTCACCGACATCCACGGCGGCAGCACAGGAGCGGCGGCGAACGTCACCTATGGCGCGCCTGCGTTCTACCATGCCCGCCTGCGTGTGACCGAGCAGAGGAAGCTGTTGTGAACTGCCGGCCCGTGACCCAACCGACGCCCATGTGGCCGTTCCGGCAGGAGGCGCTGCCTGGTCTGGCGATGTTCGCCCTGCCCCTCGACGGCTACGAGCCGCCGTGTGACGCGGTGCTCATGGACAGTCGCTGGCTGGGCCAGGCACTGCCGCTGCGGCGCCGCGAGTTCGCCGGTGGCCGGGTGTGCGCCGCGGCCGCACTCACAGCGCTTGGCCTCCTCGACGACTGGCTGCCGATCGCGCGGCCGTACCGTTACGCCCTGTTTCCACCGGGGGCCGTCGGATCCATCGCGCACAACCGGAGCCTGGCGCTGGCGTGCGCGGCCGATGCCGACTGTTTCATCGGCGTGGGGATCGACATCGAGGAGGTCGTCTGGCACCCCGAGCTGGTCGAGATGGCCGCGCACGTGATGCACCCGGACGAGCACCAACGCTTCGAGCGCATGGAAGGCTTGCAGGCGCTGCAGTTCTTCTACCTGTGTTTCAGTGCCAAGGAGTCCTTGTACAAGGCGTTGTTTCCGCTGTGCCATGTCGATCTGGAGATGAGCGAGGCCGAACTGGTGAGTTGGGATGCCCAGGGCCGCTTCGTCTTGGCCCTGCGTTCCGAGCGGCTGGGCGAACGCTTTGCCGATGGCCATGACTTCCACGGCTTCTGGGCAACGCAGGAAGGCACCTTGTTTACCATGATCCCGCTCGAACAGACCACGTCGACCGCCTCGAACCGGCTGTACGCCTGCGGTTGACGGCACGCACCGATTGTCGGTGCAAACGGCACATGATAGTGTTCTTTATTCATACATTCTGAATGTATGATAAGCATGGCCGGCCATGTACGGCCGCAGGGAAGTTTCAATGATCCGTGGCGCCACGGGGACCTCGTGGTACCGGCGACGTCCGATTTTCATTCAAGGGATTTGCAACCATGAGCTCATCTGCAAACGCTGCCAATGCAACGACCGCCCGCCACCCCTGGCTGGCGGTAATAGCCGCAGGGCTTGCCACGTTCTCCGTGGTAACGACTGAAATGCTGCCGGTCGGCCTGCTCACGACCATCGCCGAGGCACTGGGCACCTCTACCGGTAGCGCAGGCCTGATGATCACCTTGCCGGCACTGCTGGCGGCATTCTTCGCGCCGCTGGTCGTGATTGCCGCCGGCAACCTCGACCGGCGCTGGATTCTGTGTGGCTTGCTGGGCCTTCTGGTGATTGCCAACGTTGCCTCGGCGATGGCCACGAGCATGGCCTGGATGCTGGCCGCACGGGTGCTGGTCGGTTTCTGCATGGGTGGCATCTGGGCCATCGCGGGCGGCCTGGCCGCACGGCTCGTCCCAGGGCACTCGATCGGCCTGGCCACCTCGATCATCTTCGGCGGCGTGGCGGCAGCCTCCGTGCTCGGGGTGCCGCTGGGAGCACTGATCGGGGAGTTTGCCGGCTGGCGCTGGGCGTTTGGCAGCATGGCCATACTCAGTGGCGTGGTTCTGCTGATTCACCTGGCTGTGATTCCGTCCCTGCCGGTGCACAGTTCGGTTAGCGCTCGCCAGTTCGTCGCGCAGTTCGCCAACCGCGGCGTACAGGCCGGGTTGCTGTTGACCCTGTTGCTGGTGGCCGGGCACTTCATGGCATTCACCTTCGTTCGCCCGCTGTTGCTGTCTGTGTCAGGTTTCGATCCGCAGTGGATCGGCGCCTTGCTGTTCGCCTACGGTATCGCCGGCATCATTGGTAATTTCCTGGCCGGCATCAGTGCGGCGCTGCGCACCACGCTGACCTTGACCGCCATCGCCCTGGGCCTGTTGCTGACGCCTGTGCTGTTCCTGACCGTCGGCGACACGCCAGTTGGCGGCGCCGTGGTGCTGATTGCCTGGGGTCTGGCCTACGGCGGTGTGTCGGTGGGTCTGATGACCTGGATGATGAAAGCCGCGCCGAAGGCCGTGGAGGTCGCCACCGCACTTTATGTCGGTGTATTCAACGTCGGTATCTCGCTGGGCTCGTGGGCCGGTGGGCAGACCGTGGATATCCTCGGCCTGCCCACCACGCTGTGGCTGGCCGCCGGCCTTGCCGCGCTCGGGCTGCTGCTGGCCTTGGGCATGGGCATGTCCGGGCAGAAGCAGCAAGGCCTGTCCGCGCAGGCCAACGCCGCAAAATGAAAGACAGGCCCGGGCGGTTCCACGCCCGGGCGCTCGCTCCCCTGAACGATCACGCTCCCGCGCGCAAGGCGCAGGCTTGGTCGCACCCGCTTGGGAAGAATGGGTTGTGCTTCACCTGACTGCGCTGTCATGGCGGGCCGTACGGGCGGCCGGTATGTACCCGTGTCGGTTTCTGAATGGCTAGGGAGATGGCCGCAATGAGTGGTACACGGATGTTGATGCGCGTGGCCGGGGCCTGCCTGGCGCTGATCGGCCTGGCGATGCTGGCTGGCGGCACCTGGCTGGTGCTGCTCGGTGGCAGTGGTTTCTACCTGGTGGCGGGGCTGCTGCTTGTGGCAGTCGCCACTGGCCTGTGGCGGCAACGCAGCTACGCGTTCGGCGCTGCCATGGCGCTGCTGGTCCTGAGTGTGGCGTGGGCCTGGCGGGAAGTCGGGCTGGACTACTGGCAGTGGGTACCGCGCGTCTCGATGTTCCTGGTCGTGGCATGCATCGTCGCCATACTCTACCCGAGGCTCAAGGACAGCAAGGGCATCTCCGGCTCGCGCGGTGTGCGCAGGCTGGCACTGCCGGCCCTGCTGGCGATGATCGTGGTCGGCACGATCGCCGGTTTTTATCCTCACCCTGGCGGCGCGCCGCTTCCCGGTTTCCAGGACGCGCTCGCGGCGTCGAGCAGCGACACCGCGGAAAGCGGCAACCCCGACTGGCCACAGTATGGCCAGAATGTACGTGGCAGCCGCTATTCCGCCTTGAGCGAGATCGATACGTCGAATGTCGCCGACCTGGAAGTGGCCTGGCAGTACCGCACTGGCGATGTCCCCAGCGGCGAGGCTGCGTTCCAGGGAACGCCAATCAAGCTGGGCGACATGCTGTATGTCTGCACCCCCTACAGCAAAGTGGTGGCGGTCGATGCCGAAACCGGCGAGCAGAAATGGGCCTTCGACCCGAAGGTGAAGTCGAAGGAGTGGCAACGCTGCCGCGGCCTTGCATCCTGGAGCGAACCTGCCGGCTCCGCGGTGCAAGCCAACACGCTTTGCCACACGCGTATCGTGCTCACGACCCTCGATGCCCGGCTGATCACCCTGGACGCGCACAGCGGCGCCGTCTGCCCCAGCTTCGGCGAGAAGGGCGAGGTGAACCTGCTCGATGGCTTGAGCGAACGGGCCAAGGACTCCTACTACCCGACCTCGGCACCGCTGGTGGCCGCCGACGTGATCGTCACCGGCGCACGCATGCAGGACTGGGCCGCGAGTGGCGAGCCCTCGGGGGTGGTGCGCGGCTGGGACGTCCGCAGCGGCAAGCTGGTCTGGGCCTGGGACCCCGCCGCGCCGAAACGCGGCCAGCCACTGCCGCCAGGCGAGACCTATCCGGACCAGACCCCGAACTTCTGGGGAACGGCCTCATACGATCCCGAACTCGGGCTGGTCTACGTCCCCACCGGCAACCAGACACCGGACTTCTGGGGGGCCAATCGCTTGCCGGCGTCCGAAACGTACAACGCCTCGGTGGTCGCCATCGACGTGAAGACCGGTATCGACCGCTGGCACTTCAGGACCGTCAATCATGACCTGCACGACTACGACGTGGCCGCGCAGCCCATCCTTCACGATCTCCCCACGGGCAATGGCGACACGACCCCCGTCGTGATCGTGCTGACCAAGACCGGCCAGGTGTTCGTCCTCGACCGGCGTGACGGCCGCCCCGTCTTCCCGATCGAGACGCGCAGTGTCAGCGCCGAAGGCGCTCCCCCTGGCCAGCACCCGGCGCCGGCGCAGCCGTACTCCAGCGTATCGCTCGGGTATACGCCACTGACCGAGCAGAGCATGTGGGGCATGACGGCCCTCGACCAGCTGTATTGCCGCATCCAGTTCAAGCGCATGCACTACGTCGGCGACTTCACGCCGCTCAGCACCCGCCGGACACTCATGTACCCCGGCTACTACGGGGGCATCAACTGGGGCGGTGGCGCGATCGACGAGGCTTCTGGCCTGCTGGTGGTCAATGACATCCGCATCGCCCACTGGGCGCAGTTCATCGAGCACGAGCAAGCCTTGGCTGCCGGCTACAACCCAACCGGGGCTTCGGGCAACTATGCCGAGCAACGCGGCGCGCCGTTCGGCGTCATCCACGGCATGTTCACCTCGCCGCTCGGCGTGCCGTGCATCGCCCCTCCCTACGGCACCCTGACCGCCATCGATCTCAAGTCGGGACAGATCGCCTGGCAAGTCCCCATGGGCAGCACCGAAGACACCCCGCTGCCCGGCGGCGTTCCCGGCCTGCCGATGCCGATTGGCATGCCGACGATGGGCGGGCCGCTGGTGACCCAAGGTGGCCTGGTGTTCTTTTCGGGCTCCATGGACTACTACCTGCGGGCGATGGACAGCCGCACCGGCCAGGTGCTGTGGAAAAGCCGCTTGCCGGTGGGCAGCCAGGCGACCCCCATCAGCTACCAGGGAAGCAGGACCGGACGCCAGTACATTGTCGTCACCGCAGGTGGCGCGCAAGGCCCCGGCAAAACGCGTGGCGACTACGTGATCGCCTACCGACTGCCTTGATCGACCGCGGGGGCCGGCCATCCGGCCCCTGTTCACCCACCGTCATTCGCTCCGACCGAGAGAACATTCCATGCCCCACGAAATCTTCGAACTTGGTGACATCCAGTTGCAGTCCGGCCGCTGCCTGCGCCAGGCCAGGCTCGCCTACCAGACCTACGGCAAGCTCAACGCCGCGAAGGACAACGTCATCGTCTACCCGACCTCGTTCGCCGCCACCCACGACGATACCGCCTGGCTGATTGGCGAAGGTCGGGCGCTGGACCCGAGCAAGTACTTCATCATCGTGCCCGACGCCTTCGGCAATGGCCTGTCGAGCTCGCCCAGCAACACCCCGGCACCACAGAACGGCAATCGCTTCCCGCGCATCACGGTGCACGACAACGTGATCCAGCAACACCGCCTGCTGACCGAAAAGTTCGGCATCAGCCGGGTCCGCCTGGCAATCGGCTGGTCGCTGGGCGGCTCCCAGGCGTTCGAATGGGCGGCGGCCTACCCTGAGCAGGTCGAACGGTTGTTCACCTTCCAAAGCGCGGCGCGGACCTCGCGCCACTTCCATGTGTTCTTCGACAGCGTGCGCGCGGCGATCGAGCTCGACCCTGACTTCAAGGAAGGGTTCTACGCACAGCCCCCGCACCGCGGCCTGCGCGTGGCGGCACGGATCTACGCAGGCTGGGGCTTCTCCCAGGCGTTCTATCGCGAACGCCTGGATCAGCGGGTGCTGGGTTATGCGTCGATCGAAGACTTCCTGATCGACTTCTGGGAAGGCTGGTTCCTCAAGCGCGACGCCAACAACCTGCTGGCCCAGCTATGGACCGGCCAGCACGCCGACATCAGCGCCAATGCCCGTTACCAGGGCGACATAGACAAAGCGCTGGCGTCGATCAAGGCCCAGACCCTCATCATGCCCTCGTCCAGCGATCTGTATTTCCCGGTGCAGGACGCCGAGCTGGAAGCCAGGGGCATCGCCCGGGCCGAATTGCGCGTGCTCGAGTCCGACTGGGGACACGTGGCCGGTGAAGGCTTGAACGACAGGGATACCCAGGCCATCGAGAGGGCCATCGGCGAGCTGCTCGCGCGCTGATGCGACCCTCCACGGCGCCGGGCTTGTCTCTGCAAGCCCGGCGCCGGAAAATGCGCGGATCGCGTCAGTGGCGGCAGTTGTTCACCGTCATGTCCCTTCTGAAAAAGGAAATGCCTGATGGCCCGCCGTACCCGTGCCGAAATGGAAGAAACCCGCGCCACGCTCCTGGCGATTGCGCGCAAGATGTTCAGTGAGCGCGGGTACGCGCAGACATCGATGGACGACCTGACAGCCCAGGTGCAACTCACCCGGGGGGCGCTGTACCACCACTTCGGCGACAAGCAGGGGCTGTTGGCGGCGGTGGTCGAGCAGCTGGATGCGGAAATGGACGCGCGCCTGCGGGCGATCACCGACACCGCGGACGATGCCTGGGAGGGCTTCTGCAAGCGCTGCCGCGCCTACCTCGAGATGGCTACGGAACCGCCCATCCAGCGAATCGTCCTGCGCGACGCCCGCGCAGTCCTGGGCGGTGCATCGCCGGATGCGCAGCGCTATTGCGTGGACTCGATGCAGCTGCTGGTCGCCAACTTGATTCGTCTGGGGATCGTTGCCCCCGTCAATCCACAGGCACTGGCCTCGCTGATCTACGGCAGCCTGGCCGAGGCGGCCTTCTGGATCGCCGAGACCGACGACGCCAAGGCGCGGCTCACGGAAAGCGTGGCCGCGCTGGACCTGCTGCTCGCCGGGCTGTTGCTCAAGCCACGCGCCTGACCCTCATCCCCTGGCGACCAGCTCACCCGACTCGGGCAGCGGTCGCCCCAGCAATACTCCGACCACCAGCGCGAACAGCAGGGCCGCTATTCCTGCCGTGTGCAGCAGCGCTTCGAAACCACCGATGAATGCCTGGCGCGCAAGCGGTGCCGCCGCTTCGCGCAGGCCAGGGTCGAGCAGCGCCAGGGCCGCCGGCAAGTCCCCTGCCGCCACGCGAGCGGCCATCTCCCCTATCCTGTCCGATGATTGCGGCGCCAGACCGGCCAGGGCATCGCGCAACAATTGCCCATTGCGCGCCGCAAGCACGCCGCCCAGTATGCCGAATGCCAGGACAATGCCACCGAAACGCGTGGTCGTGCTCAACCCCGACGCCATGCCGGTGCGTTCACGGGGCACGCAGGCCATGATGTTCTTCTGCGTGTCGCCATTGAGCAGCCCGGCGCCCGCCCCCAGCACCAGGCTGGCCACGGCGAACGCGGCGTAACCACCCTGCCCTGCCGCCCACGCGCAGGCCAGGTTGCCCACGCCAACGAGCAAAAGCCCCACCGCGAACACCTGGGCCGCACTCAGGCGTACCGCCAGGCGCATCCCCAGCCGTGGCGTCAGCAGCATCGCCAGCGCGAACGGCAGCATACCCGCACCCGCCGCCAGCGCCGGCATCTGCAAACCGTTCTGCAGGTACAGCGGCAGCAGGGTCATCATCACCTGGGCACAGGCCGCGTAGGCGAACATGCCAAGCAAGGCCCCGACAAAACGCCCGCTGCGCATCAGTCGCAGATCGATCATCGGCCGCGCCTGGCTGCGTTCGACCATCACGAACACCCCGAACAGGAACACCGCGATCACCAGCCGGCCAAGCGTGGGCGCGCTGTCCCAACCCACCCGGTTGGCATCGATCAGCGCCCAGATCAGATAGCCCAGGCTACCCGCGAAGGTCAGGCTGCCCCATGGATCGAGACGGGCGGCGGCGCTGTCGCGGGACTCCTCCACATGGCGCATCACCATCAACCCCAGCACGGCCACCAGCGGCAGGTTGATGTAGAAGATCCAGCGCCAACCCAGGGTACTGGCGATCAGGCCGCCGAGCAGCGGCGCGAAGGTGATGGTCGCGCCCATGCACGCGCCCCAGAACGCCCAGGCGCGCAGGCGCTCCTGCGGTGCATGGAAGCGATGGCCGATGGCCGCCAGCGCCGCGGTGAGCAGCAAGGCCGCGCCCATGCCCTTGGCCGCCCGGGCCAGGTCGAGGAACACCAGGCTGGGCGCGGCGCCGCACGCCAGCGAGGCGGCACCGAACAGCACCAGGCCAAGCAGCAGCATGCGCCGACGGCCGAAGCGGTCGGCCAGGCTGCCGGCCGGCAACAGGCACGCGGCGAAGGCCAGCAGGTAGGCACTGACCACCCATTCGATATCGGCGAACGAGCCGGACAGGTCGCGGGCGATGCTGGGCAGGCTGACCGCGACGATGTTGGTGTCGAGGATGATCAGGGCGCACACGGCCGAGGTGGTGAACAGAGTGAGACGAGGTGATGCGGCAGTGGACATGGCAAGGCTCCGGGCAATGGCAGGTCATCGGGTAGTCGCGAATGCCGGGCCGCTACGCGGTCCATCGCCGGCAAGCCGGCTCCCACAGGGACCGCGCAGTGATCCCAGGCTTTGCGCCACGACGCCGGCCTTGTAGTGTTGCCCTGACGATAACGCCGCCGGGCGCCAGGCTCGTTAGCCGCCGCGTCCCGCGTCATTAGCCCCTGGCTAACGAGGTCCCATGGAGATCCGCCACTTCCGCTACTTCCTCGCCGTCGCCCGGCTCGGTCACTTCACCCGCGCCGCCGAGCAGTTGGGCATCGCCCCACCGACCCTGACCCGGCAGATCCAGGACATGGAGCGCGAGCTGGGGGTGCGGCTGTTCGAACGCAGCCAGCGCGAGGTCAGCCTCACCGCGGCAGGGCATGCGCTGCTGGTCGAGGCGGAACAGGCCGTGCGGCAGTTCGACGCCGCGCAACGCGGAGCCCGACGCGCCGGCCGGGGCGAAAGCGGGCACGTGGAGCTGGGCTATGTGGCGTCGGCCGCGTACTCGGGCATCCTGCAGCAGCAGGTGAGCCGTTTCGGCGAAGCCCATCCCGGCGTCTGCCTGAACATTCGCGAGGCACCGATGAGCGAGCTGCCGGACCAAGTGCGCGATGGCCAGCTGGATCTCGCCTACGTGCGCTCACCCATGGAGCTGCCGGACGGCCTGGAAGCCATCACCCTGCACGAGGAAGGCTTCATCCTGGCGCTGCCGGCCCGCTCACGGCTGAACGAGCTCAAGCACCTTCCGGCCAGCCGCCTGGCCGACGAAACCTTCATCCTCCCCGAACAGATTTCCGGCACCCTGGAAGTCGCCGCGCAAGGTGGCTTCGCGGCGCACCTGGGTCCGCAGCCCGGCAGCCTGGTGGCGGTGATCACCTTGGTATCGCTGGGCCAGGGGGTGGCGGTGGTGCCCGAGTCGGTGCTGCGCCGGATCAACCTGCCACAGGTCAACTACCGCGCCATCGACGATTGCCAGGCCCGCTCCTGGCTCAGCCTGCTGCACCGCCGCTTCGAGAAAGCCCCGGCGGTAGCCCGCTACATCGAAGGCGTTCGCCAGGATGCCCGCTGATCGCGCACGGGTGCTCTGGCTCGTCGCCTGCATCGCCCCGTTCAGCGCTGGCGCAAGCGCCGCGCCCCAGGTGCTGCACCTGGGCCAGGCAGACCCTTACGACTTCCTCGCCTACGCCAATGCCGACCTGCGGCAGCGCCAAGCCGTGACGCGTGCCGTGGTCATCCTGCATGGCGTGCGTCGCAACGCCGAGGACTATTACCGCAACGGCCTGCAATTGCTGGCCAACGCCGGTCTCGGTGCATCGGACACCTTGCTGGTGGCACCGAACTTCCTCACCGCGCGCGACAAGCATGCCGCCAGCGGCATGCCCCTGTGGCCCAAGGATCGCTGGATGCATGGCAGCTCCTCGACGGACGGCCAGCGTGGCATCGCGGCCTTCAGCGTGCTCGACGACCTGCTGGTCTACCTGGCGGATCGGCAGCGCTACCCCGATCTGCGCGAGATCGTGCTGATCGGCCATTCCGCCGGGGCGCAACTCATGCAGCGCTTTGCGCTGCTGACCGACAGTCCCCGGCAGGCGGTGGGCATCGATGTCCGCTACGTGGTCTCCAGCCCGTCCTCGTACCTGTATCTGGACCATAACCGGCCGCGCCAGGAGGGTTTCGCGCCACTGCCTCTCGCACAATGCCCGGACTACAACCGCTATCGCTACGGCCTTGAACAGGCGCCCCTCTACCTCACCCGCCAGGGCCTGGATGCACAGGAGGTGTTTCGCCGCTATGCGTCCCGCGAGGTGACCTACCTGGTCGGCGAGCACGACACTCACGCCGACAGCAAGATCATGGACCACAGTTGCGGCGCCGAGGCCCAGGGGCGAAATCGGCTGGAGCGCCAGCTCGGCTACCTGCGCTACGAAGGCTTCCTGTCCCGCGCCTGGGGTGTCGCCATTGCGCATCGCCAGTTCGTCGTGCCTGGAGCGGGTCACGATGCCGGCGACCTGTTCGCCAGCCCGACGGTGGCCAAGGCGCTGTTCCCGACCAGGCCCTAGCGCTGCGCATCGAGGGCGAAGTCGCGCCTGCCCACCTGCAACGGATAGTGAGAGCCGACGAAGCAGAAGTCACGGCCCAGTTCGACCGAGAAATCCCTGAGTCGGCCGAGCAGCCCCTGGTGCAAATCGATTTCGGCATGCTCACCCGGCAGGCCGAGAAACTCGATCATGTAGGCATCGCGAAACACATCCAGAGCACCTGGATGGGCCTGCGTGAGGGCTGCCGATGCCTTGGCGGGTTGCGTCACGCTGCGTTCGAACAGAGCGGCCTTGAGCTGACGCTCCAGTTCACGTTTCGACCATTTTTCCTGCGTGGCCATGCGTAGGTAAAAGACCCGTTCCTCAGGGCTCTTGCACTGACCCAGGACGATCATGTTGTGGCTCCATGGCAATTGTCGCACCAGTGGCGCGACAATTTCGTTGTCCCGGTAAAGCTCATGGAACTGGCGCATACGGAACAAGTTGGTTCGCGTGAAACCTCGCAGCCCTGGCTGGGTCAGCGCTAGGTGATCCGCCAACTGGCTGACCACGCCATCCCCCCATTCGGCCCGCTCCAGCTTGCGGCTGATATAAGCCCCGACCTGCCAGTACAACTCGATCAACTGGGTATTCACGGCCTGGACCGCACGCCGGCGGGACGCTTGGATGAGCGCGAGTACTTCGACGAAACGTGTATCGCTGGCTGCCGGCGCAGTCGCATCCTGAGGCGGGGTGATCATGCATCGACTCCTTGGCGCTGATGAAAGGCCAAAAAGTCTATCTGTCATCCCTGCCGACCCGGCGCATGCAACTGTTGCAAAACGCAAAGGGGCGCCGCCTGGCGCCCCTGGTAGCGAGACAGCGGCAATCACCCCATCGACCGCGCGCCCACCGTCCGCCCGTGCCCGCGCGTGGTGACGATGCCCAGGAACGAGATCACGATCGCCAGGCTCAGCGTCGCCGTCACTTCGGCGCGGTGCTCCTCGGTGAACATCATCACGGTCAGGGCGCTGCCGATGAACAGGATCACCGCCCAGGTCAGCCACGGGAACAGCCACATGCGGAACTTCAGGTTGGCGTTCTCGCGCTCCAGGCGGGCGCGCATGCGCAGCTGCGAAATGGCGATCACCAGGTACACCAGCAGCGCGATGGCGCCGGAGCTGGCCAGCAGGAACTCGAACACGCCCTTGGGCGCGAAGTAGTTGAGGATGGCGATGGCCGCGCCGATCAGGGTGCTGCCGAACACCGCCGCGCGCGGCACGCCGACCTTGGACGTGTGCTTCAGCATGGCCGGCGCGTCGCCGCGCTTGGCCAGCGAATACATCATTCGCGAGGCGATGTAGATCGACGAGTTCATGCAACTGGTCACGGCGATCAGCACCACGAAGTCGACCATCAGCGCGGCGTTGGGAATGTTCATGATCTCCAGGGCACGCTGGTAGGAACCCACCACCGCCAGTTGCGGGTCGTTCCAGGGCACCACCGAGATGATCACGAAGATCGACAGGATGTAGAACGTGCTGATGCGCCAGATCACCGAGCGAGTGGCCTTGGCGATGTTGCGCGCCGGGTCGCTGGATTCGGAGGCGGCGATGGTCACCGCCTCGGTGCCGATGAAGCTGAACATCACGGTGATGAAAGCGCCGACCACCGCCGACCAGCCCTTGGGCGCGAAACCGCCGTGCTCGTCCATCAAGGTGCTCAGCCCGCTGACCTCGCGCTCGGGCAACCAGCCCATCAGGGCGGCGAAGCCCAGGCCGATGAAGCCGAGGATGGCGGTGACCTTGAGGATCGCGAACCAGAACTCGAACTCGCCATACTTGGCCACGCTGAACAGGTTGGTGCAGGCCAGCAACAGCACCGACGCCAGGGCGAAGATCCAGCTGTCCACCTGCGGGAACCAGGCGTTGAGCACATGTCCCGCGGCCAGCGCCTCGATGGGAATCACCAGCACCCAGAACCACCAGTACAGCCAGCCGATGGTGTAGCCGGCCCAGCGGCCGATGGCCTGGTCGGCGTAGGTGGAGAACGAACCGGTGTCGGGGTGGGCCACGGCCATTTCACCGAGCATGCGCATGACCAGCACCACCAGGGTACCGGCCACGAAATAGGAGAGGATGGTGGCCGGCCCGGCCGCCGCGATGGCGTGCCCGGAGCCGACGAAAAGTCCCGCGCCGATGATGCCGGCGATGGACAGCATCGTCACGTGACGAGGCTTGAAACCTTGAGCAAGGTTGCCATCAGTTCCCACGGTGTTCATTGATCTTGTTCTCTTTTTGCTGACACAAGGAAGGGACGGGCAGGCGTAGGCGAAAACGGTCTCCTCGGCAAAAGGGCGGAGTACGTTGCGCACGCTCTGTTATCGGCCTTCTCACGCGCCTTGGGCAACGCACCATGGGGATGCGGGCTTCACTTTAAGCCGGGCGCGGCGTCAGCAAAATGCTCGGGAACGCCAGGTAAGTGTTCGATCGCGACACCGCTTGCCTATCCACGCCAGGCAAGCCTGCGAACATGCCTGATCGCGTCAGTCGCGGTCACGCAGGTAGTCCCAATAGAAGTTCACCACGGCGAAAACCACGATCACGGTGACGATCATCAGGCCGATCTGCAGGTTGCTCATGGGGTTCTCCAACTGGCGATGCCCGGGTAGGAAGGGGTGGGCCGGGCGACCGGGCGCGCCGGTTCGGTCGCAGAGCTGAGCGCGGCACGCCCTCGCGCCAGACGCTTGAGCAGCAACACCATGAACACGCCCAGCAGCATCATCGCCAGCACCAGCAGCGCATAGGCCAGCCACCAGGGCACCCCGGCGGTCATCATGCTGAACTCCGACATGCCGCCGATGCTGGCGATCAGGTTCAGCGGCAGAAACACCACATTGATCAGGGTGAGCTTGCGCAGCGTCTCGTTCATCGCATTGTTGGCCAGGTTGCCCCGGGCATCCATGAGGCCGGCGAACACCGTCGAGTAGATCTCCGCCTGCTTGTGGCACTGGGTGTTCTCGATGATCAGGTCGTCGATCAGCGCCAGCACTTCGGCGCTGAAGTGGCGCTTCTCGCCGTGGACACGCAGCCGCGAGAGCACCGCGCCATTGCTGTGGATGGCGTTGATGTAATGGATCAGGCTCTCGCTGAGATTGAACATCTGCATCAGGTGACGGTTTTCCAGCGACTGCTCGAAGCGTTGCTGCAGCTCGCGCGCCACCAGCTTGATCACCTTGAGGTGCCCCAGGTAGTGGTGCAGGTTGTCGAGCAGGATGGCCAGCAGCACATCCAGCGGCGCGTGCAGGGCGTGACGCTGCCCCAGGCCGTCGAGTACGGAGGCATCCGGAGCGATCAGCACCAGGCGCCCCTCGACCAGCAGCATGCCGAACGAGGAGACCTGGAAGGCGAAACTGTCACCGCCGCTGTAGCTCTCCGGGCGCTTCCAGATCAGGAACAGGCCGTCGCGGTGCAACTCGATGCGCGACACTTCGTCCGGATCCAGTGCCGACGCCAGGGCGTGGGCATCCAGATGGAACCAGGCCTGCAGCAATTCGCGCTCGGCGCTGTCCGGTTCGACGAACAGCAGCACTTCGCCATCGAGCCCTTCGTGCTTGCGCAACTGGCCATGCGCCAGGCTGTAGCTTTCGATCATGCCAGCACCTCGTTACCAGGCTTGCCCCCGGCGCTTTTGCTCCAGGCGGCGGATGAATTCCTCCAGCACCAGGGTGTAGAGGTCGTCGTGCAGATAGGCATCCTCGATGCCGGCGTCGAGGTTCGGATTGTCGTTGACCTCGATCACCACCACCCGGTCGCCCACCTGCTTGAGGTCCACGCCGTACAGGCCATCGCCGATCAGGTTGGCGGCCTTCACCGCCAGTTCCACCACCGCGCGCGGTGCTTCGTGCACGGCCAGGGTGCGGCACTCGCCGTTGACCTCGTCACGCTGGGCCTGGTGGTTGAAGATCTGCCAGTGGCCCTTGGACATGAAGTACTGGCAGGCGAAGATCGGCTTGCGATTGAGCACGCCGATGCGCCAGTCGTATTCGGTGTAGAGGTATTCCTGGGCCAGCAGCAGCACCGAGTGCTCGAACAGCTCGGCGGTGGCGGCCTGCAGTTCGGCGTGGTCCTTGACCTTGATCACGCCGCGAGAGAAGCAGCCATCGGGAATCTTCAGCACCAGCGGAAAGCCCAGTCGCTCGCCGATCCCTTCCAGCGCCTGCGGGTTGTCGCGATAGAGGATCTCGCTGGCCGGCATGGCCAGGCAGTGGCTGCGCAGCAGGTCGGTCAGGTAGACCTTGTTGGTGCAGCGCAGGATCGACGCCGGGTCGTCCATCACCACCAGGCCTTCGCTCTCGGCCTTCTTGGCGAAGCGGTAGGTGTGATTGTCGACGCTGGTGGTCTCGCGGATCAGCAGCGCGTCGTACTCGGCCAGGCGCGCGTAGTCCTTCTTGCCGATCAGCTCGACGTCGATGCCCAGTTGGTGCCCGGCACGCACGAAGTGCTCCAGGGCCTCGGGGTTGGACGGCGGCAGCGCCTCGTCCGGGTCATGAAGGATCGCCAGGTCATAACGCGCCACGCGACGTGAGCGGGGCTGACGCCAGATCCTGCGACTGAAGCCATCGAGGGCGTTGGCGAACTGGTCCTGCTGGTCTTCACGCAGCTTGTGCAATGCACCGGCCTTGACCCCGGCGATGTGCCAGGTACTGGACTTGCGGAACTCCACCAGCAGGATCGGACACGGAAAACTTTCGAACAACTGGCGGGCGATGTCCTGCAAAGGCTCCAGGTCGGTGCGGCCGAAATACAGGGTCAGGGTGAACCCTTCGGTCTCGCCGTAAGGGTGATTGGCCAAGGCACTTTCCAGGCTGCGCGCCATGTCATCGAGGGCCAGGCCATACAGAGACTTTCGGGTCAGCTCACTGATACTTCTGACCGAGGGAATTACTTTATGCCCACGCGCCTCGGCCAACAGCGAACAATAATAACCGTGGCCTAGATACTTATAGTTACGGCATAAGTTTATGACTTGCACACGCTTGCCACTTTCCGCTTCTCGGGGCTGCTCCAGATATTCCTGAGCCGTCACGATATCTTCGCTAGGAAGATACGAAGCCCAGTCATCACGGCGCTCCACAATAATTACAAGCTGACTTGACTTGTTATCCAGTGGCAGTGGATAAATAACGCCAGGTGCAGGTGAGTTTGAACTTTCCCTGGGCCATCCAGGCAACGGTTCCTGAAACGAAGACATTTTTTGAAGCCCTGTGTTGGGTCACACCGCTTCTATTAAGCACGAAGTTTTTCGAATGTCCCGTTTCATTACGCAACTTTTACGGCGGCTCTATGCACATTGAATTTCGCCTGGCAACCGTTGACGACCTGCCGGCCCTGCTGGCACTGGAGAACCAGTGCTTCGCCCTGGACCGGCTCACCCCACGCAGCTTCCGCTGGATGCTCTCCCATGCCAATGCCAGCCTGCTGGTGGCCCAGCGCGACGGCCAGTTGATGGGCTACGCACTGTTGCTGTTCCATCGCGGCACCTCGCTGGCACGGCTGTACTCCATCGCCATTGCCGCAGCGGCGCGCGGCCAGGGGCTTGGCGCCCGCCTGCTCGAGCAGGCCGAGCGCTGCGCGCTGGAACACGAGCGCGCCTACCTGCGGCTTGAAGTGCGCATCGACAACCCCTCAGCCATCGCCCTGTACGAGCGCCACGGCTATCGGCGCTTCGCGCTGGTGGACGACTACTACGAAGACCATGCCAGCGCGCTGCGCTACGAGAAGCGCATCCTCCAGCATCCGGCCGTCGAATCGCACCCGGTCCCCTATTACGCCCAGACCACCGACTTCACCTGCGGCCCGGCCTGCCTGCTGATGGCCATGGCCGCGCTGCAGCCGCAACGCCAGCCCACGCGCCGCGAAGAACTGCGTCTGTGGCGTGAGGCGACCACCGTGTTCATGACCTCGGGTCATGGCGGCTGCAGCCCGCACGGGCTGGCACTGGCCGCCTGGCGCCGGGGTTTTCGCGTACGCCTGCTGGTCAACACCGAAGGGCCTCTGTTTCTCGATGGCGTGCGCCAGCCGGCGAAAAAGGAAGTCATGCGCCTGGTTCATGAAGACTTCTGCGCCGAACTGCAGGACAGCGACGTGAGCATCGCCCGGTCGGCGCCCGACCTGCCCCGGGTGCTGGCCGAAGGCGGTATGGCGTTGGTGCTGATCAGCAACTACCGGTTGACCGGCAGCAAGGCGCCGCACTGGGTACTGGTCACCGCCTGCGATGACGATTTCGTCTACCTGCACGACCCCGACATCGACCATGGCCGCCATCGGCAGGCCCTGGACTGCCAGCATTTGCCGGTCAGCCACGAGGAGTTCCAACGCATGAGCCTGTTCGGTGGACGCAAGCTGCGGGCGGCGGTGGTGGTGTACGTGGGGGACGCAACGGCGGCGTAAACGAAAAAGCCCCGGCGGGCCGGGGCGGTGCTGCACGGGCGTCTGCCTACGCCAGGCCACAGGCCAGTGGCAGCGGGGAAAAATGCGCTGGCTGTACCGGCCCTTTCGCGGGCAAGCCCGTTCCTACAGGGCCCCTGTTCTCTGTGGGAGCGGGTTTACCCGCGAAGAGGCCGGCGCAGGTCTGCCTCAGCGCACCAGGCAAGGCCGCTTGTTGTCGAAGGTCCATCCCGGCATCAGGTACTGCATGGCCACGCTGTCATCGCGCGCCCCAAGCCCCATGTTGCGATAGCACTCATGGGCCTTGGCCAACTGCTCTTCATCCAGTTCAACCCCGAGCCCCGGTCTTTCGGGCACGCGCACATGGCCATCGACGATGCGCGGCGGCTCGCGGGTCAGGCGCTGGCCATCCTGCCAGATCCAGTGGGTGTCGATGGCGGTGATCTCGCCCGGCGCGGCAGCGGCCACCTGGGTGAACATCGCCAGCGAGATGTCGAAGTGATTGTTCGAGTGCGAGCCCCAGGTCAGGCCCCAGTCATGGCACATCTGCGCCACCCGCACCGAGCCCTGCAGGGTCCAGAAATGCGGGTCGGCCAGCGGGATGTCCACGGCCTGGGACTGGATCGCGTGGCCCATCTGCCGCCAGTCGGTGGCGATCATGTTGGTGGCGGTGGACAGGCCGGTGGCGCGGCGGAACTCGGCCATCACCTCGCGCCCGGAATAGCCGTTCTCGGCGCCACACGGATCTTCGGCGTAGGCCAGCACGGCATGCTTGTCGCGGCACAGGGCGATGGCCTGCGCGAGCGACCAGGCCCCATTGGGGTCCAGGGTGATACGGGCAGCGGGGAAACGCTCGGCCAGGGCCGTGACCGCTTCCATCTCCTCCTCGCCCCGCAGCACCCCGCCCTTGAGCTTGAAGTCGTTGAAGCCATAGCGTGCCTGGGCGGCTTCGGCCAGGCGCACCACCGCTTGCGGGGTCATGGCCTGCTCATGGCGCAGGCGCAACCAGGCGTCGTCGGCATCCGCCTCGTTGCGGTAGGCCAGGTCGGTGCGGGTGCGGTCGCCGATATAGAACAGATAGCCAAGCATCTTCACCGCCTCGCGCTGCTGCCCTTCACCGAGCAGCGCGGCCATGGGCACGCCCAGGTGCTGGCCGAGCAGGTCGAGCAGCGCCGACTCCATCGCCGTCACCGCATGCACGCTGATGCGCAGGTCGAAAGTCTGCAGGCCACGACCGCCCGCGTCGCGATTGGCGAAGGCCTGGCGCATGGCGTTGAGCACGCGCTGGTAGTGGCCGATCGGCTGACCGACCACCAGCGCGCGGGCATCCTCCAGGGTCTGGCGGATCGTCTCGCCTCCCGGTACCTCGCCCAGGCCCGTGTTGCCGGCGCTGTCGCGCAGCACCACGACATTGCGGGTGAAGAACGGGCCATGGGCACCGCTGAGGTTGAGCAGCATGCTGTCGTGCCCGGCCACCGGGATCACGCGCAGCTCGGTGACCACCGGCGTGCCGAGGTGAACCTGTGGGGTTGTCTGCATGTTCATGGGTATCTCTCGGGGTCAGTTGGCCGAGGCGGCCTTGAGGTCAGTGGAAGCGACGCCCTTGGGGCGCAGGCGCACGAAGAACACGGCGATGGCGGCCAGCACCGAGGTCACCGCCAGGCCGTACAGGCCGCCCTGGATCGAGCCGGTCTGCTGCTCCAGCAGGCCGAAGGTGGTGGGCGCGACGAAGCCGCCGAGGTTGCCCACCGAATTGATCAGGGCGATCACCGCCGCCGCGATGCGCGCATCCAGGTAGCCCTGGGGAATCGGCCAGAACAACGACGAAGCAGCCTTGAAACCGATGGCGGCGAAGCACACCGCGACGAAGGCGAACACCGGCCCGCCGGTGGTGGACATGAACATGCCGCACGCGGCCACCAACAGCGCCGCGGCGACCCAGGCCTGCTGGAATTTCCAGCGCCTGGCGCCGGCGGCGAAGGCGTACATGGCGATGATCGAGATCAGCCACGGGATCGAGTTGAAGAAGCCGACCTGCAGGTCGCTCAGCTCGCCCATGCGCTTGATGATGCTCGGCAGCCAGAAGGTGGCGGCGTAGATGGTCAGCTGGATGCAGAAATAGATCAGGCAAAACAGCACGATCTGGCGGTCCTTGAGCAGGCGCCAGGCCGACACCTTGGCCAGCCCGCCGACCTCGCGCTCGCGTTGCTCCTGGTCGATGGCGGCCACCAGCGCGTCCTGTTCGGCGCGGCTCAACCACTTGGCGTCATGGGGCTTGGAATCGAGCCAGAAGTACACGAAGAAACACAGCACCACCGAGGCCATGCCTTCGATGAACAGCATCCACTGCCAACCGTGCAGGCCCATGCCCTGAATCTGCATCAGTGCGCCGGCCAGGGGGCCGGAGATCAGCGAGGCCACAGCCGAGCCACTGAGGAAGATGGCGATGGCCTTGCCGCGCTCGGCGGCCGGCAGCCAGCGGGTGAAGTAGTAGATCACGCCGGGGAAGAACCCGGCCTCGGCCACCCCGAGCAGAAAGCGCAGCACGTAGAACTGGGTTTCGGTCTGCACGAAGGCCATGGCCGTGGCCACCAGCCCCCAGGTGAACATGATGCGGGTCAGCCACAGGCGCGCGCCGACCCGCTGCAAGAGCATGTTCGACGGCACTTCGAACAAGGCATAGCCGATGAAGAACAGCCCGGCGCCGAAGCCGTAGGCCGCCGCGCCGATGCCCAGGTCGCTCTCCAGGTGCGGGCGGACGAAACCGATGTTGACGCGGTCCAGGTAGTTGACGATGAACATGATGACGAACAGCGGCAGGACATGGCGCTTGACCTTGGCCACGGCGCTGGCGAGCACGTCGTCGCGCGGCGCGCACGGATCGAGGGTGTGGTTCACGAATGCTTCTCCCACTAATTGTTTTTGTGCGGGTCACTGGAGGCTCGGCAAAAACGACTCGCAATGTTGTCTGACATCCAGGTGGAAAAGAGCATATTCCTCGCAAGGTTGTACGACAAGCATAAAAAATCCGGAAAAATCAGCGAATACAAGTATAAAAAACGGGCATGTGTCGCGAAAATCCAATTAATAGAAAACTAAAAGCAGGCAACGAACAGGAAGTCAACCGCGAAAAAAACCTGAATATTTCAACTTGTCATACAAGTATTCCTGCTAGCCTCGCGAATCGCGTCACCCACTTGTCCACCTTTCGCGGCGAGCCCTGCATGGATACCCACGACACCCCACGCAAGCGCGGCCACAGCCGCGCCCACGACCTGGTCTCCAGCCTGAGCCAGCAGATCCTGTTGGGGGCCTTCAAGCCGGGAGACCGGCTGCCATCGGAAAACACCCTGGTGCGCGAGCACGGCATCAGCCGCACGGTGGTTCGCGAAGCCCTGTCGAAACTGCAGGCCTCGGGCCTGGTGGAGACGCGTCATGGCATCGGCACGTTCGTCATCGAACGTCAGCCTCAATCCGGGCTGCGGGTGGGGGCCGAAAGCGCGGCGAGTGTGCGTGACCTGCTGGAGTTGCGCATCGGCCTCGAAGGCCAGGCCGCCGCCCTCGCCGCCTTGCGCCGTGGCGAACAGCACCTGGCGCGGATGCGCCAGGCGCTGGACGACTATCAGGACCTGGCGGCGGCCGGTGACAGTTGCATCGAGCCCGACCGGCGCTTCCACCTGCTGATCGCCGAGGCCACCGGCAACCTGTACTTCGGCGAGATGATGGCGCACCTGGGAACGGCGCTGATCCCACGCAGCCGCATCGCCCAGGCCGAGCGTGCCGGCGCCAACCTGGCCCGACACGCGTACCTGGCGAACCTGGAGCATGAAGCGATCCTCAACGCCATTCGCCGCCAGGATCCGGATGCGGCGCGGGCGGCCATGTGCCTGCATCTGTCCAACAGCCGGGATCGGCTGGTGCCGGACTGAAGGCGGACGTCTGCGAAACGGCACAAACCCTTACAACTCTTCAGCGACGCAGCGACTAATCTTCGCCCTCACCTCATCGAAAGACAGGGGCGCCATGGCCATCATCCTCGACGATCCCACGCTCGCGCAGGTCGAGCGCTACCGCGACGATCCACACCTGCGCGGCGAGCTCAACGCCCTTACCCGCCAGACGTACGGTTTCGATTTCGAAGCCTGGTATCAGGCGGGGTTCTGGCAGGACGACAACCAGCCTTGCTCGCTGGTACGCGAAGGGCAGATGCTGGCCAACGCCTCGGCCAACCTGCTGGACTTCACCCTTGATGACAGGCGCCTGCGCTGCGTTCAGGTCGGCACGGTGATGACCGCGCCCGAGGCACGCGGCCGCGGATACAGCCGCTACCTGATGGAAGTGCTGGTGCAGCGCTGGGCAGGCAACTGCGATCTGCTGTACCTGTTCGCCAACAGCAGCGTGCTGGATCTCTATCCCAGGTTCGGCTTGCGTCGAGTGATCGAGCACGAGTACTACCAACCCTGGTCGACACAGCCAAAGGCCAACACCTTCCACCCGGTGAACATGGACGACAGCGAACAACGTCAACGCTTCATCGACGCGGTGGAGAAGAGTTGTCCACAGGCGCGATTGAGCCTGACACCGAATGTGCCGCTGACCATGTTCTATTGTGACGGACCTTACCGGGAGGCCTTGTTCCACTCGGCGCGGCACGAAGCCTATGTGGTCGTGGAACATGACGGTGAACGGATGGTGCTGGTCGAGGTGTTCTGCCCACGCGCACTGGTGCTGCACAACGTGCTGGCCGAGCTGGTCACGGATCGGACGCGGGAGGTGGTGTTGGGATTCGCACCCCTGTGCGGCGAAGGGTTCGCTACGCGGGTTGTGGATAACGATGATGCGCTGTTCGTCTGGGGTACGACGCCGACCGGCCTCGAGGCTCAGCCGCTGATGTTCCCGTTACTGTCACATACCTGATCCGAGCCTTTGGCCAGCAAGCCGACCCACATCACTTGTCGATCTAGCAGGGACCTGTGGGAGCGGCTTCAGCCACCGCGTCGCTTGCTTCGCGGCTAAAGCCGCTCCCACAGGGTCAAGCTGAATCAACGGGTCAGCCAGCAAGGCTCAGCTCACCAGGTCAGGCAGATCTTGCCGAAATGCCGGTTGCTCTCCTGGTACTTGAACGCCTCGACGATCTGCTCCAGTTCGAAATGCTTGTCCACCACCGGCCGCAGGCCATTCGCATCGATGGCGCGGACCATCGCCTGCTGCTGCGCGCGACTGCCCACCAGCACGCCCTGCAGGCGGATCTGCCGCACCAGCGCCTGGACCAGCGGCAACTGCCCGGCCACGCCGGTGAGGATGCCGATCAGCGACACCTGCCCACCAATGCGCGCGGCGATCATCGATTGCTCCAGCGTCGCCGGGCCACCGACCTCGATCACATGGTCGACGCCACGGTTGTCGGTCAGCCGGCGCACTTGCTCGCCCCAGGCCGGGGTGGTCTTGTAGTTGATCAGGTGATCGGCGCCAAGGGCCTTGAGCCGTTCGAGCTTGGCGTCGCTGGAAGACGTGGCGATCACCGTGGCGCCGGCCAGCTTGGCGAACTGCAGGGCGAAGATCGACACGCCACCGGTACCCTGCACCAGCACGCTGTCGCCGGGTTTGAGGTGGTCGTCGCTCATCAGCGCGCGCCAGGCGGTGAGGCCGGCCGTGGTCAGGGTCGCCGCCTCGGCGTGGCTGTAGCCTTTGGGCGCGTGGGTGAACGAAGTGGCGCGCGCGGTCACCTGCTCACGCGCGTAGCCGTCGATGCCATCGCCCGGCACGCTGGCGAAACCTTCGACCTCGGCCTGGCCATCGAGCCAGTCGGGGAAGAAGGTGCTGACCACCGCATCGCCGACCTTGAACTCGCTGACCCCGGCGCCCACCGCGATCACTTCGCCGGCGCCATCGGCCATCGGGATACGTCGCTCGCTCGGGCCCCACATGCCGCTGACCACGGCGAAGTCGTGGTAGTTGAGGGAACTGGCGTGCAGGCGCACGGTGATCTCGCCGGCGCTGGGCGCGGCGGCCTCGCAGGTGCCGACCTGGACCTTGTCGTAACCGCCGCCGGGCAGCACGTAGATGGCCTTGGTACTCATGGATGGTGTCTCCATCGTGGGAAAAGGTGCAGTGCAGCTTAGACAGGTCTGGACGATCACGGGGCAAGCCGGCTCCCACGATGGCCCTGCGACAAGGCCATCAGCCGAGCAGCGCCCTCAGCGCCCGGCAATCGGTCGCATGCCAGTCGACCAGCTGCGGCCATGGGTTGTCCGGCAGATTGACCAGCACGGTGCGGGTGCCTGCCGCCCGGCCGCAGTCGAGGTCGAAGCGGTAGTCACCGACCATCACCATTTCACCGGGGCTCACGCCCCAGGCCCGGGCAATCTGCAACAGCCCGTCGGGGCTGGGCTTGGGCGCCGCCTCATCGCGACCGAGGATATGCTCGACCGGGAAGCAGTCGGCCAGGCCGATGGCCTCCAGGGTGACATGGGCCAGCTCACGGGCATTGCGGGTGAGGATGGCCAGCCGGCAATCCCGGGCGGCCAGTTCCCGCACCAGCGCCACCGCGCCGTCCGCGGCCTTCGAGGCGATCGCCAGGTCGCGCTCGTGCTCCAGCAGCCAGGCATGCTTGGCCGCGGCCTCCTGCGCCGGCAACGCAGCCAGGTGGGTAAGGATGTCATGTGTCGCCGGGATGTCGAGCGCTTCGCGAATGGCCGCGAAATCATGCACGGCGACCGTCAGCGTGCCGTCCATGTCGAACACCCAGTGGCGAATGTCCCGCAGCTTCATGTCCAGTCCTTGCGGTGGCGGATCAGGCCTTCCTGGGTGGACGAGGCCACCAGCTGCCCGGCGCGGTTGAAGATGCTGCCACGGGTGAAGCCACGGGCATTGCCCGCCCAGGGGCTGTCGGTGGCATACAGCAGCCAGTCGTCGGCGCGCAGGTCGCGGTGGAACCACAGGGCGTGGTCGAGGCTGGCGATCTGCATGTCCTTCTGCCACACCGACTTGCCATGGGGCAGCAGCGAGGTGGTCAGCAGGCCGAAGTCCGACGCGTAGGCCAGCAGGTACTTGTGCAGCGCCGGGATGTCCGGGAGGCTGCCATCGGCGCGAAACCAGGCGTACTTGACCGGGTCGCCGGGCCTGGGGTCGAACGGGTCGCGCTCGGTGACCGGGCGGATCTCGATGGGCTTGGCGCACAGCACCTTGTCGCGGATGCGCTCGGGCAGCTTGTCAGCCATCGCGCTGGCCAGCTCGACTTCGCTTGGCAGGTTTTCCGGGCCGACCACGTCGGGCATCGGCGCCTGGTGCTCGAAGCCTTCCTCGTCGTACTGGAACGATGCGCTGCAGGTGAAGATCGGCTGGCCCTTCTGGATCGCCGTCACCCGCCGAGTACTGAAGCTGCCGCCATCACGCACGCGGTCCACCGAATAGACCACCGGCATGCTCGCATCGCCCGGACGCAGGAAGTAGCCATGCAGCGAATGCACATGGCGGGCGTCCTCGACCGTCTGGCTGGCCGCCGACAACGACTGGCCGAGCACCTGGCCACCGTACAGCTGGCGGAAGCCAAGGTCCTGGCTGCGTCCGCGGAACAGGTTCTCTTCGATGGATTCGAGGCTCAGCAGATCGACCAGATCGTCGAGTACATGGCTCATGAGGTTCTCCTGGCAAGGCATTACGGCGCTGTTATGTCGGCAAATGATACAGGGTTTGTCATTCGCCTCGTCGTACGAATGGCGACCTATTCAGCCGCGCAGGTTCTGCTGCCAGCGCGCGCGATCGATGCGGTACAGCACATGGGGCCGCAGCGGATCGCCGACGGCAAGGCGCGGGTGCTCGAAGTCGCCATCGAGGTCCTGGGCCATGCCGATGGCCTGCATGACCTTCTGCGACGGCAGGTTGCTCCGGGCCGTGAACGACACCACCTCGTCCAGCTGCAATTGGGCGAACGCACAGCGCAGGCAGGCCCAGGCCGCCTCGCTGGCGAAGCCCAACCCCCAGTGACGCCGGGCCAGGCGCCAGCCGATCTCGACCGCCGGGCCGAAGGGCGCGTCGAAGTTGACGTGGAGCAGCCCGGTCATGCCAATGAAGGCGCCGCTGTCCTTGCGCTCCAGGGCCCACAGGCCGAAGCCGTATTCGTTGAAATGGCCCCGGATCCGGCCGATCAGCGCGGCCGTTTCCACGCGGGTCATCGGCGCGGGGAAATAACGCATCACCTGTGGGTCGGCGCACAGGGCGGCGAACTCGCGCAGGTCGTCGTCCTGCCATTGGCGCAGCACCAGGCGTGGGCTTTCCAGTTCAAGAATGGGGGTCATCGGCGCGGCTCCGAAATCACGGTCTGGCAGTCTACAGCGTAGGACGATGTAGAAACTTTCATCGGCGCATCCGCCGCCCGATGCTCTTTTCACATCGCCTTCACCGCCCTGCGACAGGCCGCACCTCGGCCAACAAGTGATCGGCTATCGGCCGTTGCGCAGCCCCTGTGGGTGCGCACCGGATTGAGGCGTCTGAACATTCCACCCAAGCCACCAATCCTGGCAAGATCGGCTTTCGCCCCCACCGCGCCGATACCATGCCCCTGCCGCTGATCTACCACGACGACTACAGCCCCGAGTTCCCGCCGGACCATCGCTTCCCGATGGACAAGTTCCGCCTGTTGCGCGATCACCTGGTCGACAGCGGCCTGACCACCGACGCCGCGCTGCTGCGGCCGGAAATCTGCCCCAACGAGATCCTCGCCCTGGCCCACGACCGCGACTACATCAGGCGCTACATGAATGGCGAACTGTCCCGCGAGGACCAGCGCCGCCTCGGCCTGCCCTGGAGCGAAGCCCTGGCCCGACGCACGGTGCGCGCCGTGGGCGGCTCGCTGCTGACCGCCGAACAGGCCTTGCAGCATGGCATCGCCTGCCACCTGGCCGGTGGCACCCATCACGCCCACTACGACCATCCCGCCGGCTTCTGCATCTTCAACGACCTGGCGGTGATCAGTCGCTACCTGCTCGAGGCCGGTCGCGTGCACCGGGTGCTGATCTTCGACTGCGACGTGCACCAGGGCGACGGTACCGCGCGCATCCTCCACGACACGCCAGAGGCGATCACCGTGTCGCTGCACTGCGAGCAGAACTTCCCGGCGCGCAAGGCCCGGAGCGACTGGGACATCCCCCTGCCCCGCGGGATGAACGACAGCGCCTACCTCAAGGTGGTCGAGGATGCCCTGAACTACCTGCTGCCGCTGTACCAGCCCGACCTGGTGCTGTACGACGCCGGGGTCGACGTGCACAAGGACGACGCCCTGGGCTACCTGCAACTGACCGATGCCGGCCTGGCCGCCCGGGACGAACACGTACTGCGCCAGTGCCTGGGGCGTGACATTGCGGTGATGGGGGTGATCGGCGGCGGTTACAGCAAGGACCGCGAAGCGCTGGCCCGACGGCATGGCATCCTCCATCACAGTGCGGCGCGCGTCATCGGTTGTTCACAATGACTGTGGAACCGCCTGTGGATAACCTGCGGGAAAACGGCTCCAGCCCTTTAAATGCTTGAGCTGCAAGGAACTGATCATTTATTGAGCAGTGTTTCCAGGTGCCCCGCTAAGGTAGAATGCGCGGTCTTTTCCACAGCCCGTCGCCCACCATGAACGATCCTCGCCCCACTTCCCGCCCCCTCGTCGCCGTGATCGGCGGCGGCCCTGCCGGCCTGATGGCCGCCGAGGCCCTGGCCCGACGCGGCGTGGCGGTCGAGGTGTTCGACGCCATGCCCTCGGTGGGTCGCAAGTTCCTGCTGGCCGGCGTCGGCGGTATGAACATCACCCATTCCGAGCCCTACCCTGCCTTCGTCGGCCGTTACCTGCAACGCCATGGCGAGATCGACGCCCTGTTGCGCGAGTTCGATGCCGACGCCCTGCGCCAGTGGATTCACGGCCTGGGCATCGAGACCTTCGTCGGCACCTCGGGCCGGGTGTTTCCCCGCGACATGAAGGCCGCGCCACTGCTGCGTGCCTGGCTCAAGCGCCTGCGCGAGGCGGGTGTGGTTATCCACACCCGCCACCGCTGGCTGGGCTGGCATGCCGACGGCGCCTTGCGAATCAGTTATCCACAGGGTGAGCTGGAGGTGCGAGCCGATGCCGTGGTCCTGGCCTTGGGCGGCGGCAGCTGGGCACGCCTGGGATCGGATGGCGCCTGGGTGCCGCTGCTGGCCGAACAGGGTGTGGATATCTCCGCGCTGCAGGCGAGCAACTGCGGCTTCGAAGTCGAAGGCTGGAGCGCGTTGCTCAAGGACAAGTTCGCCGGCGCGCCGCTTAAGAACATCGCCTTGAGCGTGCCCGGCGCCGCGCCGCGCAAGGGCGAATTCATCCTTACCGCCCAAGGCGTGGAAGGCAGCCTGGTGTATGCCTGGTCGGCGGCAGTGCGTGAAGCGATCAACCGCGACGGACGTGGCACCCTGTTGCTGGACCTGCTGCCTGACCGGCCTGTGGACAAGATCGCCCAGGCCCTGGCCAAGCCCCGTGGCTCGCGCTCGATGGCCAAGCACCTGCATGGCCAGCTCGGGATCGACGGGGTGAAGGCGGCGTTGTTGCGAGAGCTGACCGACCAGGCGACCTTCGCCGACCCCGCACGCCTGGCGGCGGCGATCAAGGCGTTGCCGATCACCCTGGTACGCACTCGGCCGCTGGACGAGGCGATCAGCAGTGCCGGTGGCGTGCGCTTCGAAGGGTTGGACGCGGGGCTGATGGTCCGCAACCTGCCCGGGGTGTTCTGCGCGGGGGAGATGCTGGATTGGGAAGCGCCGACCGGCGGGTACCTGCTGACGGCGTGCTTTGCCAGTGGCTTGCGGGCCGGGAGCGCGGCAGCGGATTGGCTGGCGCGCCTGGCCTGAGGAATGCCGGGGCTGCTGCGCAGCCCTTTCGCCGGCAAGCCGGCTCCCACAATGATCGCGTCGGCTTGTCGGCGAAACGGCCGACAGCGGCCCCGGATCTCAACGCTTGCGCTTGGCCGGCTTGCCGCCGAAGCTCGGCACCTTGCGCACCGCCTTGACCGCCGGCGCCGAAGCCCCCGCCTCCTCGCTGTCCATCCACCGCCCCAGGCCACGCTTGGCGCTGTTCTCCTTCGGCTTTTTCGGCTTCTTCGGCTTCTTCACCACCTGACCGTTGGCATCGGTCACCGGCACCCGATGATCGGGGATGAAGTCCGGCTCTTCATGGCGCGGCAAGGTCTGACGGATCAGCGTCTCGATCGTGGCCAGCAGTTGCACCTCGTCGGCGCACACCAGTGAGATCGCCTCGCCCTTGTTGCCCGCGCGACCGGTACGGCCGATGCGGTGCACATAATCTTCGGCGACGATCGGCAGATCGAGGTTGACCACCAGCGGCAGGTCGTCGATGTCCAGACCACGAGCGGCGACATCGGTGGCCACCAGCACCTGCACTTCACGGGCCTTGAAGCTGTCCAGCGCGCGCTGGCGGGTCGCCTGCGGGCGATCGCCATGGATGCCATCGGCGTTCACCCCTTCGGCCAGCAGGCGCTCGACCAGCTGGTCCACACCGTTGCGGGTCTTGGCGAACACCAGCACCTGCTTCCAGCGCTGCTTGCGCAGCAGGTGGCAGAACAGGTCGGCCTTGCGCTTCTTGTCCACCGGCACCAGCCATTGCTTGACGGTGCTGGCGGTGGTGTTGCGCGGGCTGACCTCGATGCTCAGTGGGTCGTTCAAGGCAAGGCCCGCGAGCATGCGGATCTGCTCGGAGAAGGTGGCCGAGAACAGCAGCGTCTGGCGCTTGCGTGGCAGCGCGGCATACACCGCCTGCAGCTCTTCGGCGAAGCCCAGGTCGAGCATGCGGTCGGCTTCGTCGAGCACCAGGGTCTGCACCTGGCCGAACTTGACGGCATTCTGGCGGAACAGGTCGAGCAGTCGCCCTGGCGTGGCCACCAGCAGGTCGACCCCCCGACGCAGGCGCATCATCTGCGGATTGATGCTGACGCCACCGTACACCGCGTAGGTGGACAGCGGCAGATTCTCGGCATACTCGCGCACGTTGGCGTGGACCTGCTCGGCCAGCTCGCGGGTCGGCACCAGCACCAGAGCGCGTATCGAGTTGCTGGCGACCTTCTCGCCTTCCAGGGCCAGGCGCTGCAGCACCGGCAGGGCGAACCCGGCGGTCTTGCCGGTGCCGGTCTGGGCCGCGGCCATCAGGTCGCGGCCGGCGAGCACGGCAGGGATGGCCTTGGCCTGGATCGGCGTGGGGGTGGTGTAGTCCAGCGTCTGCAGGGTACGCAGCAGCGGTTCGATCAGGCCGAGTTGGGCGAAGTTCATGGCAATACCGTCAGGGGTTCAGCGAAGGCGGCAAGTCTACCGCAGCGCCACGGCGGCCCAAAGAACTCATCGTGGGAGCGCTCCTTACTTGCACACCTCTTCTTTCAACACCACCGGCCGCTCCGGCGCCTTGCGCCATTGCGGCAGGCCGATCAGCACCACCGCGCCGATGATCACCGCCATGGCCACGCATTCTTCGGCGCCGATCTGCTCGCCGGCAAAGACGATCCCCAGCAGTACCGCCACCGCCGGATTGACGTAGGCATAGCTGGTGGCCGCCGCCGGACGCACATGCTTGAGCAGGTACATGTACGAGCTGAACGCCAGGATCGAACCGAAGAACACCAGGTAGGCCAGCGCCCCCCAGCCCGCGGCGGTGGGCATCTGGGTCAGGCGCTCGCCGCTCACGGCGCTGCCGATCAGCAGCGCGGCACCGCCCACCAGCATTTGCGCGGCACTGGCCATCGCCCCCTGGGGCAACGGCAGGCTCTTGCTCCACACCGAACCGAACGCCCAGGCCGCCGCGGCGAACAGGATCAACGCCGCGCCCATGGGGCTGGCCTGCAGGTTAGAACCCATGTTGAGCATGCCGATGCCGAGCAGTCCGAGGGCGATCCCCGCCCATTCCAACCGCGAGTTGCGATGGCCGAACAGCAGGCCGAACACCAGGGTGAACAGCGGCACCGTCGCCACGGCCAGGGCGGCCACGCCCGACGCGACCCCGGCATGCTCGGCCAGGGTCACGCCACCGTTGCCGCAACTGAGCAGGAGAAACCCGATGGCCCCGGCCGCACGCCATTGCGCCCAGGTCGGCGCCGGTACCCCGCGCCAGCGCAGGAAGCCATACAGCAGGCTGCCGGCAATCACGAAGCGCACGCCGGCCATCAGCAACGGCGGCCAGGACTCCACGCCGATGCGAATGAACAGATAGGTCGAGCCCCAGACCAGGTACAGGGCAAGGAAGGCGCCGATGAGCAACAACGGGAAGCGACGGGAGGCAGACATGGTGGGGGGCTCGAAATCCGTTTACGGGTGGCTTAGTTTAGAAAGGCCGCCACGCAAACTTAAGTTACAAAACACGTTTAAAACACCGAAACACTTTGCAATGCACGGTTATGCGAACGCTTCGCCGTCGATTGCAAGGCCACCTGGAATCGCCATGGACAAATACGATCGCATGCTCCTCGCCGCCCTGCTGGAAAACGGCCGGGCCACCTACGCGCAGCTGGCGCGCCAGGTCAATCTCTCGGCGCCGGCGGTGGCCGAACGCGTCGCCAAGCTGGAGGCCAGCGGCGTGATCAGCGGCTACACGGCGAAGGTGGACCTGGAGAAGATCGGCCTGCCGATCCAGTGCGTGATCGAGCTGCGCCTGGCCAGCCATGGCAACCAGCAGGCCTACGAGGCCCTGGAGAACATCCCCGAACTCACCGAATGCCATCGGGTGACCGGCGACCCGTGCGTGATCATGCAAGCGGCCGTCACTTCGATGGGCGAGCTGGAGGCGCTGATCAACCGCGTGTCGCAGCTGGGCTTCACCAAGACCTCGATCATCCTGTCGAGCGCGGTGGAGCGGCGGGTGCCGTTGGGGCAACTGGAGCTCAACGGCAAAAGAAGCTGAAGCGATCGCGTGGGCGCGTGATGTTTACTGGGGCGGCAAAGCAGCCCTAACTACATGAGTGAAAGCCGCCCGCTCCCACGCCCCCATCCGACAGGTTCGCAACGCTCAGTGGCGCAACAGCAACTTGCCTTCGATGGGCACATAGCGGCTGGCCGCACGGATCAGCGCCAGCGCCGTCAGGCCGGGCACGCCGTAGACCACCGTTTCGACGCCGTGGCGTTGCCTGGCCCGCTCCAGCAACAGATCGAAATCACCGTCCCCCGAAGCCAGCACTACCTGGTCGACCCGCGCCGCCGCTTCGATGACATCGAGGGTGATACCCACGTCCCAGTCACCCTTGGCCGAGCCATCGGCACGCTGGATATAGGGCTTGAGACGCACCTCGAAACCGAGGTTGCGCAGGATCTGCTGGAACTGCTGCTGCTTGCTGTCGCCACGGTCGATGGCGTAGGCCACCGCTTCGACGATCTGGCCTTCGCGGCTGACCTCAGCCCACAGCGCGGCGTAGTTGAAATGGCAGCCATGGCCTTGGCGAACCGTGTAGTAGAGGTTCTGCACATCGGCGAATAGCGCGATTTTCTTCACCTGAAACCCCTCTCTGGCAGTGGCGAACGATCGCGGGGCAAGCCCGCTCCCACGCTTCGCCAGGAGCGGGCTTGCCCCGCGATAAGAAGCCGCAGTATGCCAGAGCCCTCAGACGAAGGTGTCGTCGTCCGAGAAGAAGCCACCATCGTCGCCACCGTAATCGGTATCGGCGAATCCACCCTGGTCATCGCTCCAGCCACCGTTGTCCGCCACCTGTTGCGAACCCTGGTCCTGCCAGCCCCCTTGATCGCTGGCCGGCGCCGGTTCCTCCTTGATCACCTCGACGACCTCTTCGGGCTGCGAGTTGTGGTTGAACAGGCTGCTGATGCCCTGGGCCAGCAGCACACCGCCGGCGACACCGGCCGCGGTCTGCATGGCGCCACCGAGGAAACTGCTGGCGCCGCCCCGCGCCGGCGCCGCGCCGAAGCCCTGCTGCGTCGGCGGTGGGGCATAAGCCTGCTGCGAAGGCTCGCGCCAGCCGCCAGCCGACGAGGGCGGCGGGGCAACGGAGCGCTGTGGCTGTGGCTGTGGCGCCGGCGCCGGGCCGCGGGCGCCCGCGCCGAAGATGCTGGAGAGGAAACCACCGCCACCGTTGCCGCTGGAACGGCTTGCCTCCAGCTGCGCGCGAGCCTGCTTCAGCTCGGCCTCGAGCTGCTTGTTCTGCTCGTCCATGCGTTTGATCGCGGCTTCCTGGACCAGGATCGCCTGGGCCATGTAGTACGGCGCCGCCGGCTGCTGGCGCAGATGCTCTTCGATACGCGCCTGGGCCTGGGCGTCGCGCGGCTGGGCCGGATCCTCGGCTTGCTTGATGCGGCCGAACAGGCCATCGATCAGGGTTTGTTCTTCAGTGTTCATCGGGGCAACCTCGTGCGCTGAACAGGACATCGGACAGCGTCAAAGATGGGGGGGCACAATGGCTGATTCAATTGTCCTGGCCATGAAACTTTTTTCAGCAAGCGGGCCGACTGGGCTAAAGTTACGCCCTGCTTTTTCTGCCATGCGATGTTGACCGATGAATCCGCTGAGCGTTCTGCGCGACTCCCTGTACTTCTTCCGCCGCCACCTGACGAGCATCCTCCAACTGTGCCTGCCACTGGTGGTGCTCGAGGCCCTGGGCACCCAACTGCTCTACAGTCAGCTGGGCGAGCAGGCCTCGCCGGTCTACGGCATGCTCGTCAGCCTGCTGTTCTATCCGCTGTACAGCGCCGCGCTGATCCTCTACCTCGATACCCGCAGCAACGGCCAGGACATCGCCAAGCGCGACCTGTTCGCCCGCGCCCTGCAACTGTGGCCGATGCTGGCGCTGCTGGTGGTGATCAGCTCGCTGCTGATCATGGCCGGCCTGGCGTTGTTCATATTCCCCGGCGTATGGATCATGGTGAACCTGGTGTTCGCCGAGTACCTGCTGGTGCTGCGCGGCCTGCCGGTGATCGAGTCGATGCGCACCAGCGCGCGCATGACCACCGGGCACTTCCTGCGCATCATGGTCTGCATGCTCTCGGTGCTGGCGCCGCTGTGGCTGATCGACGGGCTGCTGCTGACCCTGTTCCCCGAGCCGCAGCCCGGCGTGCAGCTGGCCCTGGACAGCCTCAGCGGCTTCCTCCAGCTGTTCAGCACCGTGGTGCTGTATCGCCTCTTCATGCTGCTGGACAGCGAAGCCAGCGCCTGACTGGTCGGCCGACGAACGGCTCGGTTATGCTGGCGCCACCTGCACCGACAAGCCGAACCGATGATCCGTCCACTGCGCAACGTCCTGCTGTTCGCCCTGCTGCTACTGGCCGCGCTCTGGCTCCTGGCCGGTCACCTGGCCTGGCAACCTGCCCCCCGCGAAGCGCTGGCGGTCGCCTGCAACGGCCCCGCGCAGCCCCTGGCGCCAGGCCAGGCGCTCAAGGTGATGACCTGGAACGTGCAGTACCTGGCCGGCAAGCGCTATGTGTTCTGGTACGACCAGGGCCGAGGCGACGATACCCGCCCCAGCGCCGAAGACCTCGCCTTCAACCTCGATGAAGTGGCCCGGGTGATCCGCGCCGAGCAGCCGGACATCGTCCTGCTCCAGGAGCTGGACAAGGAGGCCAAGGCCACCGACTACCAGGACCAGTTCGCCCTGCTGCGCGAGCGCCTGGTCGACCTCTATCCCTGCAGCGTGCAGACCTACGACTGGAAGGCCGGCTTCGTCCCCGATCGGCATGTCTTCGGCAGTGTCGGCCGCACCCTGGCCACTCTCAGCCGCTTCCCGATCGACAAGGCCGAACGCCTGCAACTGCCCAACGCGGCCGACGGCGCCCTTGCGCGGCTGCGTGAAACACAACCGGCGTTGCTGGTCAGCTACCTGCCGTTGAGCGACGGCAGCCGGCTGGCGGTGCTCAACACTCGGCTCTCGCCCTACCGCCTCGGCAGCGACCTGCAGCAACGCCAGGTGAAGCACGTGGCCAAGGTGCTCGACCGTCTGGAAACCCAGGGCACGCCCTGGTTGATCGGCGGCGACTTCAACCTGCTGCCGCTGGGCCAGTACCGCCGCCTGCCTGCGGCGCAGCGCGGCAGCTACCCCGCCGACAGCGACCTGCACCTGCTCTGGGACAAGTACCCGATGATCCCCAGCAATGCCGAAGCCGGCGGCGCGGACCGCACCCTCGATTACCTGCTGCACAGCCCGCGCCTGCTGCGTGTGGAGGCACGGGTGCTGCAAGAGGACACGTTGCAGATCTCCGATCACTTGCCGGTGACGGCGCGGCTGCTGCTGCCAGAGCGCCGCTGAACCACACCGATACAGGACCCGAAGACCGATGCAACCGTCCACCACCGCTTGCCCAGCAGGAGCACAACGACCTGAAAGCCACCGTACTGCGGCGGTGCTGAGCGTCGTTTCCCTGCTGGCATTCATGCTGACCGTCGGATCGACGGCTGGCCATTACCTGGGCGGTACCAACCCAACGCTGTTGATCAGCCTGCTGTGCCTGTCATTGCTGATGAACCTGTATGTCTTTTCAAGCCTTCTGGAGATGACCCTGACGAAGGGCCTGCTGGAACTCAAATCGAGCATTGCGCTCGGTGTGGTGATCCTTGCCGTGCTGCTGAAGTTCTCGCAGATTGACGCCCAGGCCGACGTCAACGCGATCTTCCATGTAGACCCCTCGCGCCTGCCGATGACGATGGGCGCCGCGACCCTCTTTCACCTGCTGATCAAGGTCCATTGGCCGATCTACGGCGCTTTCGTCCTGTCCCTGTGGTTGCTGGTGTTCTCCAACGAGGCACGGCTCAAGAAAAAGGCCAAGCTCTCCTACCCCCTGTGCCATTTCGTCAACAGCCTGGGCCTTCTGCTGATCGCCATGGCGATCAGCTCCTTGCTGGTCGACAGCGAGCGGCGCCACCAGATTCTCTACCGCTATGCGCACATGGCTGACTTCATCAGCTATACGCCCTGCAGCAACATCCACCCCGATGAATTCGACGCCCTGTACATCGACCATGCCCCTGCCAGACTGCTGATCGCGCCCAAGATCACCGACAGCGAACTGATCGAGCCGGAGAAACACTGGCTGCTGAAGTTCGTGCGCGTTCCGTCCTCGTTCCGGACTGTCACCTGCGATTATGCGAGCGCCACCACCACGGCCGCCGAGCATCAAGTCCCGCGCGGCTTGGCCCGCGCCGTGGCCTCGGCCACCAGTGGATCGTCCGGCCAGTAGTGCTTGGGATAACGCCCTTTGAGGTCCTTCTTCACCTCGGCATAGGTAGTGCGCCAGAAGTTCGCCAGGTCCTGGGTCACCTGCACCGGGCGACGCGCCGGCGACAGCAGGTGCAGCTTGACCTGCTGGCGACCATTGGCGATGCGCGGGGTATCGGCCAGGCCGAACAGCTCCTGCAGGCGTACGGCGAGGATCGGCGGATGCTCGCTGTAGTCCAGGCGGATGCTCGAGCCCGAAGGCACGGCCAGGTGCGCCGGGGCAAGTTCGTCCAGGCGCTGGGGCAGCGGCCAGGGCAGCAGGTTGCGCAGGATCGAGGGCAGGTCCAGGGCGGCGAAGTGGCTCAGGCGCGACACCTTGCCCAGATAGGGTTGCAGCCAGTCTTCCAGGCTGGCGAGCAAGGCGTCGTCGCTCAGGTTGGGCCATTCGCTCTGGCCATCCTTTTCCAGGTCGAGCTGGCGCAGCAACGCGACCCGCGCCTGCCACTGGCGCAGTTCAGGCGTCCAGCTCAGCACGTTCAGCCCTTTGCGTCGCACCAGCCCCAGCAGCGCCTTGGCCCGTGCGTCATCATCCAGCCCAGGCAGGGGTTCACGGCTGAGCACCAGTTCGCCGACCTTGCGCTGACGTTCGGCGCGCAGCACCTGCTCACGCTCGTCCCAGTCGAGCACGTCGAGATTGTCGACCTGCTCGGCCAGGACATCGTCGAACAGCGCCGGGTCGAACTCGGCGGCCAGATAGATGCGCTCTTCACGCTGCCCTTGACGGCTGCCGAGGTCGGCGATCACCAGCCAGGGGCTTTTCATCAGCGCGTCGGCTTCGGCGAACAGCGCCGCCCGGCCATTGGCCAGACGGTATTCGGCACCGCCCTCGCGACGCTGTTGCGCCACCCGGTCGGGGTAGGCCAGCGCCAGCAGCGCGCCCAGCCAACGCGGATGATCAGGGTCGTCGATCGGCGAGCGTGGCTTGCCGCGCAGCTGCCCCCGGTACTGGCGGGCCAGCTGCCGGGCGCGTTGCACGCCACCTTGCCCTCCCCGGGACACCCGGCTTTCTCCGCTGAGCAGTGCCAGGCGGCTGTGCAGGTCGGCGCCGCCGCCGCGCAGGATATCGCGCTCGCCCAGCAGCGCCGCGACGTCACAGGCCATGGCGGCCAATCCGAGGTCCTGGCCACGCAGCAGCAGATGGGCGATGCGCGGATGCGCGGGCAGCTCGGCCATGGCCTGGCCGTGGGCGTTCAGGTGGTCACGGCTGCCAGGCTTGAAAGCGCCGAGCCGGGCCAGCAGGTCCTGGGCCTGGGCATAGGCGGCCATGGGCGGCTGGTCGAGCCAGCTCAGTTGCTCTGGGGGCACGCCCCAGCGCGCCAGCTGCAGGGCCAGCCCGGCCAGGTCGGCCTGGAGGATTTCGGCGCCGGCGTGGGCCGCCAGCTGCTCATGCTGGGCTTCGGACCACAGCCGGTAGCACACCCCGGGCTCCAGACGCCCGGCGCGACCGGCACGCTGGGTGGCGCTGGCGCGGGAAATGCGCTGGGTATCCAGGCGGGTCATGCCGCTGCCGGGATCGAAGCGCGGGACCCGCGCCAGCCCGGCATCGATCACCACGCGCACGCCGTCGATGGTCAGGCTGGTCTCCGCGATATTGGTGGCCAGCACCACCTTGCGCTGGCCCTGGGGAGCCGGTTCGATGGCGGCGCGCTGGGCGCTCAGGTCGAGCTCGCCGTGCAGCGGGCAGAGCAGGATGCCGGGACGGTCGCCCAGGGCCTCCTGCAACGACTGGTGAACACGGCGAATCTCGGCCTGGCCGGGAAGGAACACCAGCAGGCTGCCGGTCTCGTCCGCCAGGGCCTGGAGCACGCAGTCGACCACCCGTGGCTCGACGAACTCGCCAGGCTGGCCAGGCCGCCCCCAGCGGATATCCACCGGATGCATGCGGCCCTGGCTGCTGACGATCGGGGCATCGTCGAGCAACCGCGACAGCCGCTCGCCTTCCAGCGTCGCCGACATCAGCAGGATCTTCAGCGGTGGCTCGTCGCGCAGCAACGCGCGGCCATTGAGGCTCAGGGCCAGCGCCAGGTCGGCGTCGAGGCTGCGCTCGTGGAACTCGTCGAAGATCAACAGCCCCACGCCTTCGAGCGCCGGGTCGGCCTGCAGGCGGCGGGTGAGGATGCCTTCGGTGACCACTTCGATACGGGTGTTCGGGCCGACCTTGCTGTCCAGACGGATGCGATAGCCCACGGTCTCGCCGACCTTTTCACCCAGCTCGCTGGCCAGGCGCTCGGCCGCGGCGCGGGCGGCCAGGCGCCGGGGTTCGAGCATGAGGATGGTCTGCCCGGCCAGCCACGGCTCGTCGAGCAGCGCCAGGGGTACACGGGTGGTCTTGCCGGCGCCGGGAGGCGCCTCGAGCACCGCTTCGTCACGTTCGGCCAGGGCCTGGCGCAGGTCGGACAGTACGGCATCGATCGGTAATGAAATCATGGTGGTCCTCGAACAATCGTCCGAGTATAACGGCGAACCGAGGCTGCCCTATCATGGTCTGAAGCTTCAGGCGTCGGCGACTGCCGCGCCCTTGTCGTCGTTACCTTTCGGAGATTCACATGCGCATCCCTTCCCGCGTCATCGGTGGCGCCCTCATCGCCACCCTGCTGACCCAGCTGACGGCCTGCGGCACCCTGTTCTACCCCGATCGCCGGGGGCAGATCGAAGGCAAGATCGACCCCGTGGTCGCGGCGCTGGATGCCATCGGCATTCTCTTCTACGTCATTCCCGGCCTGATCGCCTTCGGCATCGACTTCGCCACGGGTGCCATCTACTACCCGGGGGGCACCACGGCCCATGTCGATCCGGCCAAGCTCGCGCCCGCGATCAACGCCGATGGCCAGGTCGACAAGCTCAAGCTGCAGGCTATCCTCGAAAGCGAACTGGGCCAGCGCCTGCCGCTGAACGATCCACGGCTGATCCAGCACCGTGGCAGCGTCGAGCAACTGGCCAGCCACGGCCTGGTACCGGCCGCCTGACCCAGCCAAGGACGACCAGCCGCGCATGACCGCGACCGCCGAACACAAACGCCTGCTGCGCCTGGCCACCCGCGCCTCGCTGAGCGTGGCCTGCATCCTGGTGCTGAGCAAGGCGGTGGCCTGGTGGCTGAGTGGCTCGGTCAGCCTGCTGGCCGGGCTGACCGACTCGGCGCTGGATGCCGCCGCCTCCTTCCTCAACCTGCTGGCCGTGCATTACGCCTTGCGCCCGGCCGATGACGACCATCGTTTCGGCCACGGCAAGGCCGAAGCCCTGGCCGGCATGGCCCAGGCGCTGTTCATCGGGGTCAGTGCAGTGCTGATCGCAGTCCAGGCGGTGGATCGGCTGAAGTCGCCGGAGCCCCTGGGCGATACCGCCGCCGGCATCGCGGTGATGCTGTTGTCCCTGGCGCTGACCGTGGCGCTGCTGGCATTCCAGCGCAAGGTCATCCGCCTGACCGGCTCCACCGCGGTGCGCGCCGACTCCCTGCACTACCGCTCCGACCTGCTGCTCAACAGCAGCATTCTGCTGGCACTGCTGCTGGCGCGCTTCGGCTGGCCACAGCTGGATGCGCTGTTCGGCCTGGGGATTGCCCTGTACATCCTCTGGAGCGCGGTGCAGATCGCCCGGGAGAGCACGGCGATTCTCATGGACAAGGAACTGCCGGCGGATGTCGGCGAGCGCATGCTCGAGGTGGTGATGGCGATTCCGGGCGTGAAGGGCGTGCACGATCTGCGCACCCGGGTCTCCGGCAGTCACTGGTTCGTGCAGCTGCATCTGGAACTGCCGGGCGAGCTGCCGTTGCACGACGCCCATGCGCTGTGCGTGCAGGCATCGCAGGCGATCCGCGAACGCTACCCGCGGGCGGATGTGATGGTGCATGCCGATCCGGTGTAGGGGCATGCAGGCAGACAAAATCGAAAGAGTCGCGTTGCGATCGATGCTTGACCTTGAAAGCGCTAGCAGGCTCAAGCTATCCCGAGAGCGGGACTGACATCCAGCTCTCGGGATAAATCTCAAGATCAGGCAAGTACAAACTCAAAGTTGTCGAATGTCGGCGCTGAAACATAACTACTGACTTTGAACGACAGAATAGGCTTGTCGGGCGACGTGTAACTCAAGTGATGGACATTAGGGGCATACCCCGGCCGCCTCTCGGTCCCTTTGGGCAATGGGAATACTTTTAGATCGCCGACTTTGTCCGTACACGCCTTGTCACTGAAAAGCTCAATCTTCAATGGATGAATCAGGGAAACCATGCAATCGAACGACACCTGTCGAACAGGGCCAGTTTTCAGCTCAAAGGACACAACAGAAGTTGCATGCAAGCCGAAGCACCGCCCCCCCATCGGCCTGCCTCCGTCGCCTTTCATCAACCCCGAAATCATCTGACCCGAGAGACACCGGATCTTCATGGTCGGATAATCCAGTTCGCTCTTGGCTTTCAACCAGGCCACGGGATGATTGGGCTCCTCGAACTCCTCGCGAAGAGCCGAAGGCTTGATGACGCCTTCCAGCTCGAACGTCACCGGCTGCGAGACGATTTTGTCCCCCGACGGATAACGCACGACCTCGTAAGTCATCACCACGTTTTTCTTGCCGTCGAGCCCCGCCAGATCGCGTTGCGAAAGGGTGACGGTCTGCTTGCCAACCTGCGTCACCACGTGTTCCTTCACCGTCGAGTCACCGAACTTGATCAGGATCCGGTCGCCAACCGCCATGCCTTCGTACTGTGGAATCTCGACCTTCAAACCGTCGCCAGACACCTGCCCAAGGTCCAGCTTGCCATCACCGGCCGAAGGAACATGGACAGGTGCATGGTTCTTGCGCAGCATCGCCGGCGTGGCGATCCGGAAGATGAAATCTTCGGAAACCTGGGTTGGCTTGCCTTCCCACTCGACCAGGTAATACGCCCATACCTTGACCGGCTCATCGCCCTTGATCGCCAATTCTTCCGCAGGAATCTGGAAGGGGCTGACCTCATCACCGGCCTGCAGGACCTGTTCATCCTCGTAATAGCCACCCTCGGAGGTTTCCCAGATCACCGTTACCGTCGAAGGAGTTGGCTTGGGTGCCTCTGGCGGCACGATGATCTCCATGTACAGCTCATAGTCCGGCAATTCTGGGTTGAGAACGTTATCCGGCAGTGTCGGCTCGGTGAAAGGTGCCGGCAGCGTTTCGGCGGGCTCGCCGATGTCGTACCTGACCACTTCCGAACGCAGCACCCGGGTGCCCCGCTTGATCTCATAGGAGACATCCACCCAACCACCGTCGAAGGGCTTGAAGAACGGGTCACGCGCGAGTCGGATCGACATCGTCTTGCCTGCCCGGTTCTTCGTCACCCGGAACATCTTGCTGCTCAACGCCGAAGTCGTGCCATCGGACGCGGTGGCAAGCCACTTGACGGTGACCTCGTCTTCTTCCTGCAACCCCGCCTGGGCCGGGATGCGCACATGATTGGCCGGAAGATCCGGGTCTACCCAATAATCCTCGGACTTGTGCAGCCAGGGTGCCGGCAACCGCGCAGGAGCGCCCTTGATATTGATGAAGGCGGCCTTGGACGTGGTCTGCTTGCCGTTGCGGACAAGGGTATGGGTAAGGCGCACCACGCCCCCGCCCAACGCGGTCAGAACCTCGTACGGCACCTCGAAACGCTGGGTGGCGGCACCTTGCGTGACGGACACGGGGCCATAGCTCAGCGGGATCTCCTGCCCTGCATCGGTGGTACCGACCCAGTTCAATACCACGCTGTCCCCTTCTTCGAATGGTCCAGATACCTCGATCACGACAGGGCTGACGTCAACGTTGCCCAATTCGATCTCGCCCGAGCTATTGGCCGCGCCCTCGCCGTCCAGCACGACCGGTGCCTCCAGTTCGAGATCGGCGAGGTTGACCTTCACCCATTGATCGCCTGACCACTCCGATTCGTTGCCGACCTCATCGGTAACGAAGTAGTAGACAGGCAATGCGTCGCTGTCACCGGCGCGTTTGATGACGGCTTCGCTGACTTCGATCACCACAGGCTTTCCAACCTGGTCCTGGGTGACGACGTGGTCGATCAGTTCATCCCCCCAGAACAGCGTGATCACATCATGCACTTTCATGTTCAGGTATGCCGGCACAGTCACCTTGACACTCGCCCTGGCATCGTTCGCGCCGACACTACCCGACGCGGGTAGCGCGACAGTCGGCGCGGCCAGTTCTTGGCCTGCGCCTGTCGTCCCTTGCACACCGGGTTGTCCGAAACGGTAAAGCGTGGTGACAGTGGGCGATTTTTCTTCTCGGGTTCTGTTGCCGACCTTGTAATACAGCGACTGCAAGCTACGAGGCACATTTTCAGCGTCTACCCGCACGGTCAGATAGCTACCCACCTGCGCCGCACTGACCCTGATCGACCCTACCCGCCCCTTGCCCCAGAACACCCGTACGCGGTCACCTTCCTTCATGTTCGGATAGGCAGGCACGATGATCTGGACGCCTTCGTTGTCTTCGACTCGATCGTTACTGATACCGAAATCCGCACTGGGCACACCCACCAATGCATCTTGCACATAAGGTCGAGGTAACCCGGATGTCGCCGTGTCGGGGTACTTCTTGGCAAAGGCCGCGAGTTCGCTGGCGATGGCCTGCTTGCCATCAGAGTCATCGACGATGACGTCTTCCTGGTTCAGCGGTTCTACAGGTGCCTCAGAATTATTGACCCATTCCATGTCCGTTCTCCATGCGCTATTTGATTGCCAGAGTGGCAGGGACAACTTAGGGCTGAAGGAGGCAGGCCAACAACTGGCAAATCTGATAGGGGCTGGCTGGCAATGGCTGAAGTGGGCTGATCCGCTCGCGGCTCTGCAAGCGGCAACCACCCTGGTAGACGGGCCACGTAAAGGTGCCCCGGCGCCGCTCGTCAGTTGACGCTGTAGCCGCGCCCGCCCAGGCACGCCCCCAACGCCCGCCGATAGCTGTCCGCGACATTCACCGGTGGCGCATAGGTCGCGGTCGCCGGGTCGAACCCCGACTGGCTCACCGCCCAGCGATGGCACTGGTAACGGTCCTGCTCCTGCTGCTCCGGCCCCTGCCCGTACATCGGATAGGCAACCACGTCATAGCCCTGCGGCTGCGCCGGAGCGGGCGCAGGCGCGACCGTGGGCGGCGTGACCACCACGTACTCGCGGCTGTCGGCCAGGTACTGGTAGTAAGTGTCGGCCACCACGAAGAACAGCGCCCCGCTCAACCAGACCTCCCGCGCATAGGAAGGCAGGTAGCCGACACGCACACCGTAGGGCGGCGTGACGATGACGTAGCCACCCCCATGGGGTCGGTACCAGTAGCCGCCGGAGTAGAAGTAATCCTGGCCGCGATAGGGCACCTTCCAGTAGCGATCCGGGAAGCGGTCGATGGTGTGCCCCGGACGGTACTGCGGTCCCGGCCCCCAGCCATTACCGTGACCATCCGGGCGGCCGCTCCAGTCGCCGCCCGGCCGCTGCCCCGGCCCTGCGGCTTGCCAATGGCGGTTGTCGTCGTAACGACGGGGAATGTCCTGGTAATAACCCTGGCGCGGAGGCTGCGTCTGGCGCACCTCATCGCGCGAAGTGAGCGGCGAGCCGCGTCGCTCGCCACCTTGCTCCGGCTGTGCGCCGTGCCCGTCACCCGGCCCTTGCGCCAGGGCGCCCAGGCTGATGCCCATGCTCAGCAAACCAACACCTGCCAACTGCCAGATGCGCGACCTCATGATCTTCCTCTCGATGCAAACACTCGCCCTTGCGGGCCTTCAGTCTACCGCCGCCCGCGATACCAACAGATGAAATAGCCGACAGCAACCTCTGCGCGAGCACTTTGCCAACTCTTTACATACGGAATGTATGAATATTTAATCATACGACATGTATGTAGATTGCCAGGACGGCCGTCGCAGCAAGGAGAACCGACATGCCCAACCCCTACCGCGAGCTGTTCGCTCCAGCCGGCACCCGGGCCTTCGCCCTGGCTGGGCTGCTCGCTCGTCTGCCACTGCCCATGACGGGCATCGGCATCATCACCCTGGTGGCGCAATCACGCGGCAGCTATGCCCTGGCCGGCGCGGTGTCGGCGACCTTCGTCATGACCTATGCGCTGCTGTCACCTCAGGTGTCGCGGTGGGTGGATCGCCTTGGGCAACGGCGGGTGCTGCCCGTGGCCGCCCTGCTCAGCGGGTTGGGGTTGCTGCTGATGGCAGCCTGTACCTGGCTGGACGGTGCCGACTGGATGCTGTTCGGCGCCGCCCTGCTGGCCGGTTGCATGCCCAGCGTGTCGGCCATGGTTCGTGCGCGCTGGACGCACCTCTACCGGGGTCAGCCACAGTTGCAGACTGCCTACTCGCTGGAAACGGTACTCGACGAGGTCAGCTTCATCGCCGGGCCGCCCCTGGCGGTCGGGCTCAGCGTGGCGCTGTGGCCCCAGGTCGGATTGCTGGCTGGCGCCGTGCTGCTTCTGCTGGGGACGGCACTGCTGGCGATACAGAGGGACAGCGAGCCGCCGCCGGTGGCGCCGACACCGCGCGAGCTGCCGGTATGGCGAAGCCCCCGGGTGCGCCAGCTCACCTTGCTGATGGTGGCGATGGGCGTGATCGTCGGCACGGTGGATATCGTCAGCGTCGCCTTCGCCAGCGAGCAAGGCCAGCCGGCCGCCGCGAGCCTGGTGCTGTCGGCCTATGCCGTGGGTTCCTGCATGTCCGGGCTGGCCTTCGGCGCCCTGCGCTGGCGCCTGTCGCTAGCCCGGCAGTTGCTGCTCGGCGCACTGGCCACCGCCCTGAGCACCCTGCCCTTGCTGCTGGTCGACAACATCGCCCTGCTCGCCGCGGCCGTCATGCTGGCCGGGGTGTTCTTCGCCCCGACCATGATCGTGGCCATGGCCCTGGTCGAGCGCAGCGTGCCCGAGCGCCAGCTGACCGAGGGCCTGACCTGGCTGCTTGCCGGGCTGAACGTCGGCGTGGCCCTTGGCGCGGCTGGCGCTGGCCAATGGGTCGATGCCACGACAGCGCGCAACGGCGTTCTCATCGCCATGGCGGGCGGGCTGCTGGTACTGCTGGCGGCGCTGGTGGTGGCCGGCCACCGTGAAACGTCGCTGACGCAGCCTTCGGCGCAATAAAAAAGGGAGGCCTCGCGGCCTCCCTTCGGGAATTGTCGTCCGTGCTCGGCGCTTGTGACACCGGCTCACCTCGCGCCGTCTTCTGGACAGTGCGTAGCCCGGGGGCCTGGCGGATCCTGTTGGATGGCTGGCCGCGAGCGCCCGTCTGGGGCGCGTCGCCGTGGACTGATGTCCGGGCAGTGATTCTGGTGATAAAGATAGGCCAGGGCGCGGGGCAGACGATTGCGAAGATTGCTCTGATAAATAGCGCTTGCGCAATTTTTCACTCAGGATCGATAATTCGCCGCAATCCGAACAGAAAAGGTCCTTTCCATGAGCAAGCTCGACCGCTACGACCTGAGCATCCTCGCCGAATTGCAGCGCGATGCGCGCATCTCCAACCAGGAACTGGCCGAACGCATCGGTCTGTCCCCCTCCCCTTGCTCACGTCGGGTCAAGCAGCTGGAAGATGACGGCTACATCTCGCGCCAGGTGGCCCTGCTGGACCGCAAGAAGCTTGGCCTGAGCCTGACCGCCTATGTGCTGATCGGCATGGACCGCCACACCCCGGAACGCTTCGAGACGTTCGAAGCGGCGATCCGCAACCTGCCCCAGGTGCTCGAATGCAGCCTGGTCACCGGGATGGATGCCGACTATCAGTTGAAAGTGGTGGTGCCGGACATGGACCACTACCAGAAATTGCTACTAGGCAGCCTGACCCGCATCGAAGGCGTGACCAGCGTGCGCTCGAGCTTCGTGCTCAACCAGGTGCTGGCCAGCACCGAGCTGCCATTGACCCACCTTCGTTGAATCCTTGCGTGCCCGGCGTATGATCGGGTGCTCAATCTGCCTGGAGTGCACCGATGGATCCCGCCGTATTCGAAGAATGGATGATGATCGTGCTGGTCACCGTGCTGATCGGTTTCATGGGTTTCATCGTCTGGGACCTGGCGAAGAAATCCAAGGCCGGCCGCTTCGGCACGCTGATCCTGTTCTTCGTACTGGGCCTGGGCGTGCTGGCGTTCATCATCAAGAGCGTGGTGGTGGGGTTTCTCGAAGGGGTGTAGCGACCTGCCCCGCGTTCACTAGCAACCCCTCATCGTGTAGGAGCGGCCCAGAGATCAGCGTTTGGCCGGCACTTCGCGCCAGCAACCCTGCTCCAGCCCCTCGATCGTCCAGTCACCGATCCGCACCCGCACCAGGCGCAAGGTCGGTAACCCGACTGCTGCCGTCATCCGCCGCACCTGGCGGTTGCGCCCTTCACGGATCACCAGCTCCAGCCAGGCCGTCGGCACGCTCTTGCGAAAACGCACCGGCGGGTTGCGCGGCCAAAGCCCGGGTTCCTCGAGCAAGCGTGCCTCGGCCGGCAGCGTCGGTCCGTCATTGAGTTCAACCCCTTCGCGCAGGCGCTTGAGCTGCTCTTCACTCGGCTCGCCTTCCACCTGCACCCAGTAGGTCTTGGCCAGCTTGTGCTTCGGGTCGGCGATGCGCGCCTGCAGGCGACCGTCGTTGGTCAGCAGCAGCAGGCCTTCGCTGTCACGGTCCAGACGCCCGGCCGGATAGATGCCGGGAATGTCGATGAAGTCCTTGAGGGTGGCGCGCCCTTCGCCATCGCTGAATTGCGTGAGCACGTCGAACGGCTTGTTGAACAGGATCAGGCGGGGCTCGGCCGGCGGCGCCTTGGGCTGGCGACGCGGACCGGAAGGGCGCGCCGCAGGGCGGCGCGGTTTGTTGCGGGGCGGCAGGGACATGGATCCTCAGCGGAACGGCGGCTCATCGAAGCTGCGCAGTTTACGCGAGTGCAGCGAGTTGAGCTCGGTGCGCAGCAGGTCGAGGGCGGCGATGCCGATCTTCAGGTGCTGGCTGACCGCGCGGTTATAGAAGGCGTTGGCCGACCCCGGCAGCTTGATCTCGCTGTGCAGCGGCTTGTCGGAAACGCACAGCAAGGTGCCGTACGGCACGCGCAGGCGATAGCCCTGGGCGGCGATGGTGCCGCTCTCCATGTCCACCGCCACGGCGCGGGACAGGTTGATCAGCGGGCGCTCCTGGGCCCAGCGCAGTTCCCAGTTGCGGTCGTCATAGGTGAGCACGGTACCGGTGCGCAGGCGCTTCTTCAGTTGCTCGCCGCGCTCGCCGGTGACTTGCGCGGCTGCCTCCTGCAACGCCAGCTGCACTTCGGCCAGCGCCGGGATCGGGATGTTCGGCGGCACCACGCGGTCGAGGATGCCGTCGCGGCGCATGTAGGCGTGTGCCAGCACGTAGTCACCGATGGTCTGGGATTGGCGCAGGCCGCCGCAGTGGCCGATCATCAGCCAGCAGTGCGGACGCAGCACGGCCAGGTGGTCGGTGATGTTCTTGGCGTTGGACGGGCCGACACCGATGTTGACCAACGTCACGCCGTCGCCATCGGCGGCGATCAGGTGATAGGCCGGCATCTGGTAGCGGTGCCAGACCACCCCGGCGACCAGGGCCTGGGCCTCGCCATTGTCCATGCCCTTCTCGATGATCACGTTGCCCGGCAGGACCATGCGCACGAAGCGCGGATCCTCGCGCAACTGCTCCAGGCCATGGGCGATGAACTGGTCGACGTAGCGGTGGTAGTTGGTGAGCAGGATCCACGGCTGCATATGGCGCCAGTCGCTGCCGGTGTAGTGCACCAGACGGCGCAGCGAGAAGTCCACGCGAGCGGCGTCGAACAGCGCCAGCGGCAGGGTCTCGGCGCTTTCCCAGTCGTACAGGCCGTCGGCGATGTTGTCGGTGGCCGCCGACAGGTCGGTGCTGGGGAACACCCGCGCCAGCTGCGCGGCGGTGATGCCGCTGCCGGCCAGCTCGTCGCCCTGGTCGACGACATAGGGGTACGGGATGTTCTGCTCGCTGATGCCGACCTCCACGGTCACGGTGTAGTCGTGCATCAGCGGGCGCAACTGCTCGAGCAGGTAGCTGCGAAAGGCCGCGGGCTGGGTGACGGTGACGCTGTAGGTGCCGGCCACCTGGACCTTGGCATAGGCGCGGGTGGTGGCGGCGACTTCACCCTGGCTGTAGTAGGTCAGGCGCAGGGCCGGATAACGGAACAGCGCGCGCGCCTGCTCATCCGGCTCGGTGCGGTCCTTGAGGTAGCGCTTGAGGGCCTGGCTCAGCGCCCCGGTGGCCTGTTCATGCAGGGCCGCCAGACGGTCGACGGCCTGTTCGGGGGTATCAACGACTACAAACGCTTGGCTCACGCTGGGCTTCCTGTCTTATGGAATGCATGACAGCCATCTTGCCTGCGTTGCAGGGCAAATACACCCCCGATAATCGGCGCTGAAGCTGCCCCGCGATGACGTTATCCGGCCCACACCGGCGTTGCCCTGGCAACCAGCGCCTCGACATCCACCCCGCGCGGCAACGCGCCATACGCCCGCCCACCGCCGCCCAGGCGGCTGCCGATGAACGCATCGCTCACCGGGGCATTGCCCGCCTCGAGCAACAGCTTGGCCTGCAGCGCCACGGCGATGTCCTCGGTCAGTTGCCGCGCCCGGTACTGGATGTCCCCGGTGTCAGCGAAGGCGCCCTTGAGGTTGCCGATGAACGCCGCCAGGCGCGGATCGCCATGGCCATCGCCGAGCTCGACGAACAGCGCGTCGAGCACACCCGGCTCCTTGGACAACGCCCGCAGCACATCCAGGCACTGCACGTTGCCCGAGCCCTCCCAGGTCGAGTTGACCGGTGCTTCGCGGTACAGCCTTGGCAGAATGCTGTCCTCGACATAGCCGGCGCCGCCCAGGCACTCGGCGGCCTCGTTGATCATTCCGGGCGCGCGCTTGCAGATCCAGTACTTGCCCACCGCCGTCACCAGCCGGGCGAAGTGCGCCTGTTGCGGGTCGTCCGGCTGATCCAGGGCCTGGCCCATGCGCAGGCTCAGGGCCAGCGCGGCCTCGCTTTCCAGCGCGAGGTCGGCGAGCACGTTCTGCATCAACGGCTGTTCGGCGAGCACGCGCCCACCGACCTTGCGGTGGGCGCAGTGGTGCGCGGCCTGGGTCAGGGCCTGGCGCATCAGGGCGCTGGAGCCGACCATGCAGTCGAAGCGGGTCATGGCGACCATCTCGATGATGGTCGGTACGCCGCGCCCCTCTTCGCCGATCATCCACGCCAGCGCCCCACGGAATTCCACTTCGCTGGAGGCGTTGGAACAGTTGCCGAGCTTGTTCTTCAGGCGCTGGATGTAGAACTGGTTGCGGTTGTCGTCGGGGCGGTGACGTGGCAGCAGGAAGCAGCTAAGACCTTTCTCGGTCTGTGCCAGGGTGAGGAAGGCGTCGCACATCGGCGCCGAACAGAACCACTTGTGTCCCACCAGCTCATAAGGCTGGCCAGGGCCGGGGGTGCCGACCGGATAGGCGCGGGTGGTATTGGCACGCACGTCGGTGCCGCCCTGCTTCTCGGTCATCGCCATGCCAATGGTGACGCCGGCCTTGTGCCGGTCGCCGACATTGCGCGGATCGTACTCGCGGGCGAGCACCTTCGGCAGCCAGTATTGGGCCAACTCCGGCTGCAACCTGAGGGCCGGCACGGCGGCGAAGGTCATGGTCAGCGGGCAGCCAGTGCCGGCTTCGGCCTGGCTGTGCAGGTAGGTCATCGACGCCCGCGCCACATGGGCGCCGGCACGCGGCTCGGCCCAGGGCAACGAAGGCAGGCCGTGTTCGACGGCGGTGCGCATCAGCTCGTGATAGGCAGGGTGGAACTCGACCAGGTCGATGCGGTGGCCATAGCGATCGTGGCTGCTGAACTCCGGCTTGTGCGCGTTGGCCAGGAAGCCTGCTGCCATCAGCGGCCCGCCAGCCAGGGCACCGTAGGCATCGATCCGCGACTCGGCCCAACCGGCCCCGAAGCGCCGCGACCATTCCTGCAAAGGCTGGTCGAGGCGATACAGGTTGGCACCGTCGAGCGACGGCGGCTGGTTGGTGACTTCGTGGGTTTCAGCGAACTGGTGCAGGTTCATCGGTGGCCTCCTGGTTCCGCTCATGCTGGATAACCCAGTGAAGCACCCCAGGCCGGTCAGTCAAAGTGACAAAACGGACTACATGGGGGCGCTTCGCGCCCCGTCAGGCTAAAACCGGTTCACGGTCGACGCGGCACAGGCCGCTGGCGCCTGTACCTGCGCCACCGCCAGGGCCAGGCTCAGCTCGAAGCGACTGCCCAGCCCAGGCGTGGACTCATGGGACAGCCTCGCGCCGATCAGTTCCCCCAACTGCCGACAGATCGACAGGCCGATACCCAGCCCGCCATAGCGCCGGGTCATCGATCCGTCCACCTGGAAGAAGCGCTGGTACAGCACCGCCTGGTCCAGGTCTTCGAAACCGATGCCGCTGTCACTGACGGTAATCCCCAATGCCACGGTATCCGGCCCGGTACGTCGACCACGGACCTGCACCGTGACCCCACCCTGGTGGGTGAACTTCAGGCCGTTGTCCACCAGGCAGGCCAGGCAACGCGCGAGCTTCTGCGCATCGCCGACCAGGCTGTCGGGCAGGTCGGCAGGAATGTCCAGGCTCAGGTACAGGCCCTTGGCCAGCGCCTGGCCGGCATACCCGGCCCGCAGCTCCTGCATCAGGCGCCGCAGGCTGAAGGGCATGCCGTGGCTGCGCAGGCGTCCGGCCTGCAACTCGGTGAGGATGAGGATGTCGTCGACCATCGCCATCATGTCCTGGGCCGAACCGGTGGCGGTGCGGTGGTACTGGGCCTGCTCGGCGCTCATGGGCAGGGTGTGCAGCAGCTCCAGCGAGCCGATGACGCCATTCATCGGAGTGCGCAATTCATGGGTCACGGTGGCGAGGAACTCATCCTTGAGCCGGTTGCTGCGGGCCAGTTGCAGGTTCATCTGCTCCAGGGTGCGACCGGTTTCGCGCAGCGTCCGGGCCTGTTCCTCACGCAGGTTGTTGATACGGTCGGCCAGGGCCAGCGACAGCAGCGCCACTTCCAGCGCCGAGCCGAGCTGGCTGGCGTACATGGTGAGGAACAGGTTCGGCAGGTAGCCGAGCACCATCAGCGTGTTGACCAGCCCACCGACGAGAAACGCCGTCCAGGCGATGATGAACCAGCGCGCCACGCGCACGCCGCGCCACCAGGCATACAGCCCCGCCGTGAAAATGCTCACGGTGAACAGCAGCGCCAGCACCGTGGCCATGCGCAGCGCCACGCCATAGCGCAGGGTCACGGCCAGCACCATGACCAGCGCGCCGCCAGCCATCAGCAGCATCAACAGGCGATCGAAATCACGGCTGAGCCGTCCCATCTGCAGGAAGTGACGGGCGAACTGGCAACCGAACAGCCCGGCCGCCCCAATGAAAAACGGCGTGGCGGCATTGGCCCACCAAGGGTTGTCCGGCCAGAAGTAGGCGATGCCGGCACCGTTGACCGAGACCTGGTACAGACCGAACGAAGCGATATAGAGGATGTAGTAGAGGTAGCTGACGTCGCGCACGCTGAGGTAGATGAACAGGTTGTACACCAGCATGACCAGCAGCACGCCATAGATCATCCCCAGCACGTACAGGCGAGTGGGCTGATCCTCCAGATACCCCTCGGCAGACCACAGGGTCAGCGGCGCCTGGATCGAACCCTGGCTGTGCAGCCGCAGATAGGCGGTGATGGCCTGGCCAGGGCGCATGGGCAGTTCGAACAGGTAGTTGTTCTGACGGATCTGGCGGCTGGCGTATGGCAACGCATCGCCCGTTCGACGGGCCAGGCGATACACGCCCTGCTCGTCCGGCAGATAGAGCTCCAGGTGATCCAGCGGTGGGTAGGCCAGCTCCAGCAACCACTGGCGTGGTGCGGCAGAAGGGGCCACGGCGTAGGTCAGATCGACCTTCAGCCAGAACACCGAGGTCGAATAGCCGGCGTTGAGCACCTCGTCCTGGTGCGCGTGGAAACGGCCAATGAACGCAGGCGAGCTGACCTGGGCGATGCTGGCACTGCCGTCGTGGTCCTCGTACACCTGCATGAACCTGCCCAGCGGAAGGCGCCCGGTGGAAGCGTCGAACTCGACCGCTTCGACGAACAAGGGCAAGCAGCCCAGAAGCACAATCAGCAAATAGCGCATACAGCCCCAGCATGGCCTGTCCGGTCGCATCGCGGTTGCCTCCCATCCCTTTGAGACGACGTGATCCGGCAGTACCCGTTCATCGAGTTATCCGAGCACTCTAGCATAGCTTTCCGACATGGCCAGAAGCCACCAATAATTTGATCGCAGAGGCTCTAGAACGCGAGTTTCAGAGGATCACCACCAAGCATTCTGACCAATCGCTCAGGAATTATCCGGCGCCGGCTGATCCGCGCAAAAAGGTTTGGTGATAAGCTCGCCGACCATGAATACCTACAGCTCCCGCCCCGTTGTCCTCTGTCTCTCCGGCCACGACCCCAGTGGCGGCGCCGGACTGCAGGCAGATATCGAAGCCCTGATCGCCCAGGGTTGTCACGCCGCACCCGCAGTGACCGCCCTGACCGTGCAGGATACCGTCAACGTTTCCGACTTCCGTGTGCTCGATCGCGAGTGGGTCCTGGCCCAGGCCAACGCCGTGCTGGCCGACTCCACCGTGGCGGCGGTGAAGCTTGGCATGCTCGGTTCGATCGAGATGGTCGACACCGTCGCCGAACTGCTCGCTGCCCACCCTCACCTGCCGCTGGTCTGCGATCCGGTGCTGCGCGCCGGTGGCGGTGGCCGCCTGGGCAAGGACGAAGTCGGCTACGCGCTGCGCGAACGCCTGCTGCCGCTGGCCACCATCGCCACGCCGAACCTGCCCGAAGCGCGCATCCTTGCCGAGCTGCCGCAAGGCACGGCGGACGAATGCGCCGAGAAGCTGCTGCCGTTCTGCAGGCACCTGCTGATCACCGGCGGTCACGGCGACGAAGTCGAGATTCACAACCGCCTGTACAGCCGCGATGGCCAGCAGCACACCTGGACCTGCCAGCGTCTGCCGGGCAGTTACCACGGTTCTGGCTGCACCCTGGCCAGCGCCCTGGCCGGTCGCCTGGCACTGGGCGAGCACCTGGAGAGCGCCGTGCGCAGCGCCCTGGACTACACCTGGCGCACCCTGCGTGACGCCGAGCAACTGGGCAAGGGCCAGTACGTGCCGCGTCGCCTGCCCCTGGATTTCTGTTCCTGATACGAGGCCATCCGATGAAGCTCCGCGGTCTGTACGCGATCACCGACAGTCAACTGCTGGCCGGCCGTTTTCTCTCCCATGTAGAAGCGGCGCTCGAAGGCGGCGTGCGCCTGCTGCAGTACCGCGACAAGAGCGACGATGCCGCCCGCCGGTTGCGTGAGGCCGAGGCGCTGAGGACGTTGTGCGAGCGCTACGACACGGCGCTGATCATCAACGACGACGCCGAGCTCGCCGCGCGCCTGGGCGTCGGCGTGCACCTGGGCCAGACCGACGGCCCGCTCACGCCGGCCCGCGCCCTGCTCGGCCGCCAGGCGATCATCGGCTCGACCTGCCACGCCAGCCTCGAGCTGGCGCAACAGGCCGCCAGCGAAGGCGCCAGCTACGTCGCCTTCGGTCGCTTCTTCAATTCCGTCACCAAACCCGGTGCGCCGGCCGCCAGCGTCGATCTGCTGGAGCAGGCCCGCGCCCAGGTCAAGCTGCCGATCGCCGTGATCGGCGGTGTCACCCTCGACAACGCCGCCCCGCTGGTCGCCCATGGCGCCGACCTGCTGGCGGTGATCCACGGCCTGTTCGGTGCCGACAGCGCGCAGGAAGTCACCCGCCGCGCCCGCGCCTTCAACGCCCTGTTCGCTTGCTGATTTCGAGAGAAGATCCCATGTCCCGTTCCGAAGCCCTGTTCGCCCAAGCCCAGAAGCACATCCCCGGTGGCGTCAACTCGCCCGTGCGCGCCTTCAAGAGCGTCGGCGGCACGCCGCTGTTCTTCAAGCACGCCGAAGGCGCCTATGTCATCGATGAAGACGACAAGCGCTACGTCGACTACGTCGGTTCCTGGGGCCCGATGATCCTCGGCCACGGCCATCCGGACGTGCTGGACGCGGTGCGCCGGCAGCTCGAGCATGGCCTGTCCTACGGCGCGCCGACCGCGATGGAAACCGAGATGGCCGATCTGGTCTGCTCGATCGTGCCGTCGATGGAAATGGTGCGCATGGTCAGCTCCGGCACCGAAGCCACCATGAGCGCTATCCGCCTGGCCCGTGGCTACACCGGCCGCGACGCGATCATCAAGTTCGAAGGCTGCTACCACGGTCACTCCGACAGCCTGCTGGTCAAGGCCGGTTCCGGCCTGCTGACCCAAGGCGTGCCGAGCTCGGCGGGGGTACCTGCGGACTTCGCCAAACACACCCTGACCCTGCCGTTCAACGATATCGCCGCCGTCGAGAAGACCCTGGCCGATGTCGGCCAGACCGTGGCTTGCATCATCGTCGAGCCGGTGGCCGGCAACATGAACTGCGTTCCACCGGCGCCGGGTTTCCTCGAGGGCCTGCGCGAGCAGTGCGACAAGCACGGCGTGGTGCTGATCTTCGATGAAGTGATGACCGGTTTCCGTGTGTCGCTGGGCGGCGCCCAAGGCCACTACGGCATCACCCCGGACCTGTCGACCTTCGGCAAGATCGTCGGCGGCGGCATGCCGGTCGGCTGCTTCGGCGGCAAACGCGAGATCATGGGCTGCATCGCCCCGCTCGGCCCGGTCTACCAGGCGGGCACCTTGTCGGGCAATCCACTGGCCATGGCCGCCGGCCTGACCACCCTGAAGCTGATCAGCCGCCCGGGCTTCCACGCCGAACTGAGCGACTTCACCAGCCGCATGCTCGACGGCCTGCAGCAGCGCGCCGATGCCGCCGGCATTCCGTTCGTCACCACCCAGGCTGGCGCGATGTTCGGCCTGTACTTCAGTGGCGCCGACGACATCGTCACCTTCGATGACGTGATGGCCAGCGACGCCGAACGCTTCAAGCGCTTCTTCCACCTGATGCTCGAAGGTGGCGTGTACCTGGCGCCAAGCGCGTTCGAAGCGGGCTTCACCTCCATCGCCCATGGCGACAAGGAACTGCAGATCACCCTGGATGCGGCCGAGCGGGCGTTCGCCAAGATCAAGTAAGGCCCCCTTCGCGGGCAAATCCGCTCCCACAGGTTGATTGGCGCCCCTGTGGGAGCGGGTTTACCCGCGAAGGCGTCAGCACAGGCCACATTGCAACGACCTTCACAACGCAGAAATTCGAGTAAAACTTTGTAAGGTAGGCGCTGCTTATCCCATAATGTGCCACCAGAGACATTGGCCGCAGCTTTGCAGAGGTAAGTCGATCCCCATGAACCGCACCGGCCGCGCCCTGACCCTGGGCTGCCTGTTGCTTCTTCAGCCCCTGCTGGCCCTGGCGGAGGGCGGTAACTCGTTGCTGATTCCGGCGACGGGCCGCTGCACCCTCAATACCGCCCCCGAGGACCTGCAGAGCGCCCTGAAGGCCTGCGAGCAGGTGGCGGAATCCGGGGATGCCGAAGCACAGTACGAACTGGGCGAGTTCTACTACAGCGGCACGCCACGTCATCTCGACAATGCGCTGAAATGGTTCGAAAAAGCCTCGCTGCAAGGCCAGGCCCAGGCCCAGTACCGGCTTGGCTCGATGTTCTTCCATGGCGAAGGCGTCAAGGCCAACAACGTCCAGGCCTACATCCTGCTGAAGATCGCCGCGGTCAACGGTGCCGAGGATGCGCTGGACATGGCCGACGAAGTCACCGAGCAGATGCCCCGCGACGAGCTCGAACATGCCACCCAGGTGCTCGGCCAGATCTTCCGCAAGTACCTGCTGGAACTGCAGAACGCCGAAGGGCGCACCCCTTTCTCGCCCCTGCCGTGACCTGCGCCCGACAGCGCGCCGCGATCCCCTGCATAATCGAATCGTCAACTTGCCCTGCCACAATCGGCGAGCGGATCGGAACGTTCGCACCGACCCTTGATCGTTTCAGTGCTTTCGCCACTGCCACTCAAGGGTTATTCTTGAGTTCACATTCATTGCCGTCGAGCGGCTAAAAACGACCTTGAACGCACCCATACAACCTCATCGTTTCATCCTCGAGCCCTTCGAGGCCAACCGCTTCGCCAACCTGTGCGGCCAGTTCGACGAGCACCTGCGCCTGATCGAACAGCGCCTGGCTATCGAAATCCGCAATCGCGGCAATCAGTTCGAACTGATTGGCGAGCCCAAGACCACCTCCGCTGCCGAACAGCTGTTGCGCCGCCTCTATCGCGAGGCCAAGGCCACCGACCTGTCGCCGGAAACGGTCCACCTCTATCTCCAGGAGTCGACCGTCGAGAACATCGACAATCCGGCCATCAATGAAGTCAGCGTCTCGTTGCGCACGCGCAAGGGCAACATCCGCCCGCGCGGCGTCAACCAGCAACGCTACGTCAAGGAAATCCTGGCCAACGATATCAACTTCGGCGTCGGCCCGGCCGGTACCGGCAAGACCTACCTGGCGGTGGCCTGCGCCGTCGATGCGCTGGAGCGCGAGCAGGTGCGCCGCATCCTGCTGGTTCGCCCGGCGGTCGAGGCCGGCGAGAAGCTCGGCTTCCTGCCCGGCGACCTGGCCCAGAAGATCGACCCGTACCTGCGCCCACTGTACGACGCACTCTACGAGATGCTCGGTTTCGAGCACGTGGCCAAGCTCATCGAGCGCCAGGTGATCGAGATCGCCCCGCTGGCCTACATGCGTGGCCGCACGCTCAACAACAGCTTCATCATCCTCGACGAAAGCCAGAACACCACGCTCGAGCAGATGAAGATGTTCCTCACCCGCATCGGCTTCGGCTCGACCGCGGTGATCACTGGCGACATCACCCAGGTCGACCTGCCCCGCGGCACCAAGTCGGGCCTTGCCCATGTGATCGAAGTGCTCAAGGACGTGCCGGGCATCAGCTTCACCCACTTCCAGCCCAAGGACGTGGTGCGCCACCCGCTGGTGCAGCGCATCGTCGAAGCCTACGACCGCTTCGATGCCCGTCAGGCCAAGCCCGAGGCACCCGGCAAAGATGCTTGAACTTGACCTGCAACGGGCCACGGAGGCCGCTGCCCCGGATGACGCCGCCTTCCGCCGCTGGTGCGAACTGGCCTTGCGCCAGCGCACGGCCGACTCGGAAATGACCATTCGCCTGGTCGACGAAGCCGAAGGCCGCGAGCTCAACCATACCTACCGGCACAAGGACTACGCGACGAACGTGTTGTCCTTCCCTGCCGACGTCCCCGACGACCTGCTCGACATCCCCCTGCTGGGTGACCTGGTGATCTGCGTGCCGGTGGTCGAGCGCGAAGCCGTCGAACAAGGCAAGTCGCTCGAGGCGCACTGGGCGCACCTGGTCATTCACGGCTGCCTGCACCTGCTCGGCTACGACCACATCGAAGACGACGAGGCCGAGGAGATGGAAGCGCTGGAACGCGAATTGCTGGCGGAACTGGGCCATCCTGACCCGTACGCCGACGACGAAACCGAATCAATCACACACTGACACTGCAAGGATCACGAGTAACCGCCATGAGCGAAGATCGATCGAGCAACGGGCAAAAGTCCTGGCTGGGTAAGCTGACCCAGGCTTTTGCCCATGAGCCGAAAAACCGTCAGGAGCTCCTCGAGCTGCTGCGCGAAGCCCATCAGAACAAGCTGCTCGACAGCGAAGCGCTGACCATCGTCGAAGGCGCCATCCAGGTCGCCGACCTGCAGGTGCGCGACATCATGGTGCCGCGCTCGCAGATGATCAGCATCAAGGCCAGCCAGTCGCCCCGCGAGTTCCTGCCGGCGGTGATCGACGCCGCGCACTCGCGCTACCCGGTGATCGGCGAAAGCCATGACGATGTGCTCGGCATCCTGCTTGCCAAGGACCTGCTGCCGCTGATCCTCAAAGAGAACGGCGACAACTTCAACATCAAGGACCTGCTGCGTCCGGCCACCTTCGTGCCCGAATCCAAGCGCCTGAACGTGCTGCTGCGCGAGTTCCGCGCCAACCACAACCACATGGCCATCGTCATCGACGAGTACGGCGGCGTGGCCGGCCTGGTGACCATCGAGGACGTGCTCGAGCAGATCGTCGGCGACATCGAGGACGAGCACGATGTCGAGGAAGACAGCTACATCAAGCCGCTGCCCAGCGGCGACTTCCTGGTCAAGGCGCTGACCCCGATCGAGAACTTCAACGAGTTCTTCGACAGCGAGTTCTCCGATGACGAGTTCGACACCGTCGGCGGCCTGGTGATGAGTGCGTTCGGTCACCTGCCCAAGCGCAACGAGACCACCGAGATCGGCGGCTACCGCTTCCGCATCCTCAATGCCGACAGCCGTCGTATTCACTTGCTGCGCCTGACCCCGATCAACCGTTAAGGAAGAACATGCGCTGGATCACCCGCCCCGGCTGGCCCGGTAACCTGCTGGCCATGGCGGCCGGCGCCTCCACCCTCCTGGCCCTGGCGCCCTTCGATATCTGGCCGATCGCGCTGCTGGCGCTGATGGTGTTCTACGCCGGCTTGCGCGAGCTGAGTCCGCGCCAAGCCATGGGCCGTGGCTGGTGTTTCGGCTTCGGCCTGTATGGCGCCGGCACCTGGTGGATCTACGTCAGCATGAACACCTACGGCGGCGCCTCGCCGCTGCTGGCGGTGCTGTTGCTGGTGGCGTTCTTCGCCTGCCTGGCCTTCTTCTTCGCCCTGCCCGCCTGGCTCTGGGCACGCTGGTTGCGCCGCAACGAGGCGCCATTGGCCGACGCCCTGTGCTTCGCCGCCCTGTGGCTGCTGCAGGAGGCCTTCCGCGGCTGGTTCCTCACCGGCTTCCCCTGGCTCTATTCCGGCTACAGCCAGCTCGACGGGCCGCTCGCCGGTCTCGCTCCGCTGGGCGGCGTGTGGCTGATCTCCTTCGCCCTGGCACTGACCGCCGCCGTGCTGTGCAACCTTTACCGCCTGCGCGAGCGCCCGGCGTTCCTCGCCACTGGCGTGCTGTTGCTGATCGCGCCGTGGATCGTCGGCATGGCCCTCAAGGACCATGCCTGGACCAGACCCGCGGGCGACCCGCTCAAGGTCGCGGCCCTGCAGGGCAACGTCGAACAGGACCTGAAGTGGGACCCGGCGCACGTCAACGCACAGCTGGCGCTGTACCGCGACATGAGCTTCAGCTCGAAGCCCGTCGACCTGCTGGTCTGGCCGGAAACCGCCGTGCCGGTGCTGCAGGACCAGGCCCAGGGCTACATCGACATGATGGGCACCTTCGCCGCCGAGCGGCATTCAGCGCTGATCACTGGCGTGCCGGTGCGGCAGGTGGTTCACCAGCAGCGCCGCTACTACAACGGCGTCACCGTGGCCGGTGAAGGCGACGGCACCTACCTCAAGCAAAAGCTGGTGCCGTTCGGCGAATACGTGCCGCTGCAGGACATGCTGCGTGGCCTGATCGAGTTCTTCAACCTGCCGATGTCGGACTTCGCCCGCGGCCCCGAGGACCAGCCGCTGCTGCAGGCCAAGGGTTACCAGGTGGCGCCGTACATCTGCTACGAAGTGGTCTACCCCGAATTCGCCGCCAGCCTGGCCGCCCGCAGCGACCTGTTGCTGACCATCAGCAACGACACCTGGTTCGGCACCTCGATCGGCCCGCTGCAGCACCTGCAGATGGCCCAGATGCGCGCGCTGGAAGCCGGCCGCTGGATGATCCGCGCCACCAACAACGGGGTGACCGCGCTGATCGATCCGTTCGGCCGGATTACCACGCAGATCCCGCAGTTCCAGCGGGCGGTACTGTATGGCGAGGTGGTGCCGATGCAGCAATTGACGCCTTACCTGCAATGGCGCTCGTGGCCCCTGGCGATCGTCTGCGCGCTGCTGCTGGGCTGGGCGCTACTGGCCGGACGCATCGCCAAGACGGTCTGACCAAGGAATCGCGGGGCAAGCCCGCTCCCATATGGGAGCGGGCTTGCCCCGCGATATGACCTGCACTCAATAGAACAACCGATACCCCAGCAACCCTACCGCCTCGTTCAGCAACTGCCCGTTCTGCCAGACCGCCCGGCTCTCCGGCAGCAATCCGGCGAATGGTCGCGCATGATCACGCCCCAGGAAGCCCACGGGCGCCGGCACCACCTCGAGCCCGGCCCGCTCGAAGCTCCAGCGTGAACGCTGCATATGCCAGGCCTGGGTCACCACCACCACCCGCCTGATCCCCTGAGACTGCAACAACCTGGCACTGAATTCGGCGTTTTCCCAGGTCGTGCGGCTGGCGTCTTCCTTCCAGCTGACCTTCACTGCGAAGTCGGCCTGCAGGCGGTCGGCCATCAACTGCGCCTCGCTGGGTGGCGTCCCATAGTGCAGGCCGCCGCTGGTCAGCAGCGGCAGTCCCGAGGCCTTGGCCAGTTGTGCGGCGTAGCGCATGCGCTCGAGCGCGACCGGGCTCGGCTGGTCTGCCCCGCCCCAGGCGGGGTCGCCGCGCTCGCGTCCCGCGCCCAGCACCACGATCGCATCCGCGCGCTGCGCCAAGCCGGCCCAGTCGTCGGCGGCCAGTGCCGGCTCGGTCTCCAGCGTGCGCGCCAGCTGTTCGACCACTGCGGGCAGGCTCATCAGGTACAGGCCGCCCAGGCCCAGGGCAAAACAGCCGGCGGCCAGGCGTGGCCGGCGCCGACGCCACCACCAGGCAGCCAGCAGCAACAGCAACAGAACGCCCGGCGGCATCAGCCATTGTTTGATGAAATAGCGAATCGGCATCACGCACCTCCATGGAAGGCGTGCAGCCTAAGAGGATCGGCACCGGGCCTCAAGGGCAACCGGCGCCGATCGAAACGTGCAACGTGAAGACCCGGCGCATCGAATCGCGCCTGCAACAGCCCTGAACGGCTATCGGGACGGCAGCGTCCTGGAGCTTGCGGGGGCGCTTGCGCGCTTGCGATCCTTGAGCCAGACGATCCTGGCCGAGGAAGGCTCCGCTCGCGGGTAGGCACCGGCACAGGCAAAACGACCGTCCGGAAGGGATTCCAGATAGGCCTTGATCACTTCGAACTCGGCGTGGCTGAGGCCGCGCAACTCCAGTTCGGCGGGCATTTCATCGCGCAATCTGACCGAAGTCCTGGCCACTTCCAGTGCCAGGCCCAGGCGGTCGATCAGGCGTTCGTAAAGCTCCGGTTTGTTTGCGGTTAGCTGCGACTCTCCCATCCGTTCACCTCATTGAAGGTAAGAATATCTCCCCCCACAAATGAGCTTAGCGTCACTCGCAAAAGCGGCCGGTCGCCGCGACCAACGGCCCGCCCGACAGCCGATGCAATCTGGGTTTCCCACGATGCGCGGCGCTCATGTATGCTACGGCGTTCACTCTAACGACACCGGAGTGCCGGACGCAGCGAGGTTCCGCTGCCTGGAAACAGGGTCCTTTCTCTCTCAGTAAAAAGTAGCCATGCACGAACAATACACGCCCCGTGATATCGAAGCCGCCGCCCAGCAGAGCTGGGACGAGCAACAGTCGTTCGCTGTTACCGAACAGCCAGGCAAAGACACCTACTACTGCCTGTCGATGTTCCCGTACCCGAGCGGCAAGCTACACATGGGCCACGTGCGCAACTACACCATCGGCGACGTGATTGCCCGCTACCAGCGCATGCTGGGCAAGAACGTCCTGCAGCCAATGGGCTGGGACGCCTTCGGCATGCCGGCGGAAAACGCCGCGATGAAGAACAACGTCGCCCCGGCCAAGTGGACCTACGAAAACATCGACTACATGAAGACCCAGCTCAAGAGCCTGGGCCTGGCCATCGACTGGTCCCGTGAAGTCACCACCTGCAAGCCGGACTACTACCGCTGGGAACAGTGGCTGTTCACCCGCCTGTTCGAAAAAGGCGTGATCTACCGCAAGAACGGCACCGTGAACTGGGACCCGGCCGACCAGACCGTACTGGCCAACGAGCAGGTCATCGACGGCCGCGGCTGGCGCTCGGGCGCGCTGATCGAGAAGCGCGAAATCCCGATGTACTACTTCCGCATCACCGACTACGCCGACGAGCTGCTGGAAAGCCTCGACGAGCTGCCGGGCTGGCCTGAGCAGGTCAAGACCATGCAGCGCAACTGGATCGGCAAGTCCCGCGGCATGGAAGTACAGTTCCCCTACGACCAGGCCAGCATCGGCCATGAAGGCACCCTCAAGGTCTTCACCACCCGTCCCGACACGCTGATGGGCGCCACCTACGTCGCCGTCGCCGCCGAGCACCCGCTGGCCACCCAGGCCGCGCAGGGCAACCCGGCGCTGCAGGCGTTCATCGACGAATGCAAGAGCGGCAGCGTCGCCGAGGCCGACATGGCGACCCAGGAGAAGAAGGGCATGCCCACTTCCCTGTTCGTCGAGCACCCACTGACCGGCGAGAAGCTGCCGGTATGGGTCGCCAACTACGTGCTGATGCACTACGGCGATGGCGCCGTGATGGCGGTACCTGCCCACGACGAGCGCGACTTCGAGTTCGCCCACAAGTACGACCTGCCGGTCAAGGCCGTGGTGCGTACCAGCGCAGGCGATGAAGTCGGCAGCGAATGGCAGGCCGCCTATGGCGAGCACGGCCAGCTGATCAACTCCGGCGAGTTCGACGGCCTGGACTTCCCGGGTGCCTTCGACGCCATCGAAGCCGCACTGATCCGCAAGGACCTCGGCAAGTCGCGCACCCAGTTCCGCCTGCGCGACTGGGGCATCAGCCGCCAGCGCTACTGGGGCTGCCCGATCCCGATCATCCACTGCCCATCCTGCGGCGACGTGCCGGTGCCGGAAGACCAGCTGCCGGTCACCCTGCCAGAGAACGTGGTACCGGACGGCGCCGGCTCGCCACTGGCCCGCATGCCCGAATTCTACGAATGCAGCTGCCCGAAATGCGGCGCCGCGGCCAAGCGCGAAACCGACACCATGGACACCTTCGTCGAGTCGTCCTGGTACTTCGCCCGCTACGCCTCGCCGAACTACGACAAGGGCCTGGTCGACCCGAAAGCCGCCAACCACTGGCTGCCGGTTGACCAGTACATCGGCGGCATCGAACACGCCATCCTGCACCTGCTGTACGCGCGCTTCTTCCACAAGCTGATGCGTGACGAAGGCCTGGTGACCTCCAACGAGCCGTTCAAGAACCTGCTCACCCAGGGCATGGTCGTCGCCGAAACCTACTACCGCGTCGCCAGCAACGGCGGCAAGGACTGGTTCAACCCGGCCGACGTCGAAGTCGAGCGTGACGCCAAGGCCAAGATCATCGGCGCGCGCCTGAAGACCGACGGCCTGCCGGTGGAAATCGGCGGTACCGAGAAGATGTCGAAGTCGAAGAACAACGGCGTCGACCCGCAGTCGATGATCGAACAGTACGGCGCCGACACCTGCCGCCTGTTCATGATGTTCGCCTCGCCGCCCGACATGAGCCTGGAATGGTCCGATTCCGGCGTCGAGGGTGCCAGCCGCTTCCTGCGCCGCGTCTGGCGCCTGGCCCAGGCCCATGTGGCCCAGGGCCTGCCGGGTCAGCTGGACATCGCCGCGCTGAACGACGAGCAGAAGGTCATCCGCCGCGCCATTCACGCCGCGATCAAGCAGGCCAGCACCGACGTGGGCCAGTTCCACAAGTTCAACACCGCCATCGCCCAGGTGATGACCGTGATGAACGTGCTGGAAAAAGCGCCACAGGCCACCGCTCAGGACCGCGCCCTGCTGCAGGAAGGCCTCGAGGCCGTCACCCTGCTGCTGGCGCCGATCACCCCGCACATCTCCCACGAACTGTGGAAGGCGCTGGGTCACGACCAGGCGGCGATCGACGCGGCCTGGCCGAGCGTCGACGAAAGCGCCCTGGTGCAGGACACCGTCACCCTGGTGGTGCAGGTCAACGGCAAGCTGCGTGGCCAGGTGGAAATGCCTGCCGCCGCCAGCCGCGAGGAAATCGAAGCGGCCGCCCGCAACAACGAAAATGTCCTGCGTTTCACCGATGGCCTGACCATCCGCAAGGTCATCGTCGTACCGGGCAAGCTGGTCAACATCGTCGCCAACTGATGGCAACGCCCGCCTTCGCAGGCGGGCGTAATCGGTCCACGAGGGAGCTACAACATGATCAAACGCAATCTGCTGGTAATGGGCCTGGCCGTCATGCTCAGCGCCTGCGGTTTCCAGCTGCGCGGCACCGGCACCAACGAGCTGAGCATCAAGGAGCTGGATCTCGGCGCCCGCAACCAGTACGGCGCAACCGTCATGCAGCTGCGCCGCACCCTGGAAAGCAGCGGCGTCAAAGTCTACTCGGGCGCCCCCTACAAGTTGGTGCTGACCAACGAGCAGGAAACCCAGCGCGCCGCGACCTACGCAGGCGGTAACCGCTCGGCGGAGTACGAGTTGACCACAGTGCTGAACTACACGATCCAAGGCCGGAACGACAGCGTGCTGGCTGAAGACAAGCTGCAAGTGCAGAAGTACTACGTCTACAACGGCAACAACATCACCGGCTCCGGCCAGGAAGCAAATCAGGTCCGTGAAGAAATGCGCCGCGATCTGGTCCAGGGCATGGTGGCCCGCCTGCAGCAACTGACGCCGGCCCGCCTCGACGACTTGCAGCGCAAGGCCGACGAGCGTGCAGAAGCCGAGGCCCGCGCCCTTCAGGAAGCCCAACGCATCCGCGACGAGACACCTCAGCAGTCGCCGATGGAAATCCCGGTTCCCTGAGCCTGAACGGGGCACCTGAGGTGCCCCGTGTCTTGCCATGAAGCTTTCCCCCGCCCAACTCAACAAACACCTGCAGGGCCGGCTTGCGCCCGTCTATATCGTCAGCGGCGACGACCCGTTGCTGTGTCAGGAGGCCGCCGACGCCATTCGGGGCGCGGCGCGCCAACAAGGCCATGACGAACGCCAGGTGTTCAGTGCCGACGCCAATTTCGACTGGGGCAACCTGCTGCTGGCCGGCGCCAGCCTGTCCCTGTTCGCCCAGCGCCGCTTGCTGGAACTGCGCCTGCCCTCCGGCAAGCCCGGTGACAAAGGTGCCGCGGCGCTCATCGAGTACTGTGCCAACCCCGCCGAAGACACGCTGTTGCTGATCAGCCTGCCCAAGCTCGACGGCAGTGCGCAGAAAACCAAATGGGGCAAGGCCCTGATCGAGGGCGCGCACTGCCAGTTCATCCAGATCTGGCCCGTGGACGCCCAGCAACTGCCGCAGTGGATCAACCAGCGTCTCTCGCAAGCCGGCCTGTCGGCGCAGCGTGATGCCGTGGATCTGATCGCCGCGCGGGTGGAGGGCAACCTGCTGGCCGCCGCCCAGGAGATCGAAAAGCTCAAGCTGCTGGCCGATGGCAACCAGATTACGGTCGACACCGTTCAGGCGGCTGTTGCCGACAGTGCGCGCTTCGATGTGTTCGGGCTGGTCGATGCCATCCTCAACGGCGAGGCGGCGCATGCGCTGCGCATGCTCGAAGGGCTGCGCGGCGAAGGCGTAGAGCCGCCAGTGATTCTCTGGGCGCTGGCCCGCGAGCTGCGCCTGCTGGCGGGGCTTGCCCAGCAATTCAGCCAGGGCGTGCCACTGGACAAGGCCTTCAGCCAGGCACGGCCGCCGGTATGGGACAAGCGCCGCCCATTGGTCAGCAAGGCCTTGCAGCGCCTCTCGGCGCAGCGTTGGGCGGCGTTGCTGCAGGATGCCCAGCGTATCGATGCACAGATCAAGGGCCAGGCCGAAGGCTCACCCTGGACCAGCCTGGCCCGCCTGTCGCTGCTGATGGCCGGACAGCGGCTGGCGCTGCCTGCCGAATAAGCCCGCGAACCATATACACAATCAATTGGCCCTGCCCCGGCCACAGGCCTACAGTGCGCCCCGAAACCCACCCCATCGGGAACCCGCCATGAGCAAAAAGCCGAAAAAGCACGGCCCGAACAAGGCCAAGTCGATCGTCGCCCAACCCCTGTTCCGCTGCCGCCAGGAACGACCGGAAAAGGGCAAAGGCAGCTACCGCCGCGAAGCCTTCCAATCGAGAGATTGGGAGGCTTCCTGCTTTATGGCCGCATGAAAGGCATGAAGAGCCCAGTCATGGTATGGTCGGCACCTGACCTGCAATTCTGGATTCGTGCATGCCCTCTCGTCTCACTCTGCGCTGGCAGCCCCGCCAGTTGATCGCGGCCACCAGCTTTATCCTGCTCGTCGCCTGCGCCGAGAAACCCACCGCCGCCGATGCCCTGCCGCTGGCACCCGCCCAGCCCGCTCCCGTGGTCACACTGCCCGGCACCTCTGCCGGGGTCGGCAACGAAATCCAACCCCTGCAGACGTTCGCCCAATGGCAGGCAGGCTTCCGTCAGCAAGCCCTGCAAGCCGGTATCGGCGCCAACCTGTTCGACCGCGCCTTCCTCGGCGTCATCCCGGACATGGACGTGATCAAGGCCGATCGCAGCCAACCTGAATTCAGCCGCCCGGTCTGGGAATACCTGGACGGTGCGCTGTCGCCGCTGCGCGTGCGCAATGGCAAGAAACTGCTGGAACAGAACGCCGAGCTGCTGACCCGCATCGAGCAGCGCTACGGTGTCGACCGCCAGGTCCTGGTTTCGGTCTGGGGCATGGAGAGCAACTTCGGCCAGTTCCAGGGCAACAAGTCGGTGATTCGCTCGCTGGCCACTCTGGCCTACGAGGGCCGCCGCCCGCAGTTCGCCCAGGACCAACTGATCGCGGCCCTGCAGATCCTGCAGAACGGCGATATCCAGCCTGACGCCATGCGCGGCTCCTGGGCCGGGGCCATGGGCCAAACCCAGTTCATCCCGACCACCTACCTCACCCACGCGGTGGATTTCGATGGCGACGGCCGTCGCGATATCTGGAACAGCACCGCAGACGCTCTGGCGTCCACCGCGCACTACCTCCAGGCCTCCGGCTGGAAGCGTGGCCAGCCATGGGGCTTCGAGGTGCAGGTGCCCGCCGGCTTCGATTACTGGCTGGCCGATGGCAGCCAGCGCAAGAGCGTCAGCGAGTGGTTGCAACTGGGCGTGAAACTGCCTTCCGGCACCCAGGTGCCCGCGGGCGCCAACCAGCTGTCGGCCGCCCTGTTGCTGCCGGCTGGCGCGCGCGGCCCGGCGTTCCTGGTATTGGACAACTTCCGCGCGATCCTCAAGTACAACAACTCGTCGTCCTATGCGCTGGCGGTAAGCCTGCTGGGCGATCGCTTCTCCAACTGGGGCTTCATCGCCGGCAGCTGGCCCAAGGACGACCTGCCGCTGAGCCGCACCGAGCGCATCGAGCTGCAGACGCTGCTCAATGCCAATGGCCATGAGGCGGGCAATCCTGACGGCATCATCGGCGCCAATACCCGCAAGGCCATCCGCAATGCGCAGCAGGCGCAGGGCTGGCCGGCAGATGGGTACCCTACGCACAAGCTGCTCGACAGCCTGCGCCGCTAAGCAGCATCGGGGCCGCTGCGCGGCCCATCGCGGGTAAACCCGCTCCCACAGACTCAGCGCAAGGAAACCTGTGGGAACGGGTTCACCCACCAAAGGCTGCAATCAGGACTTGAACAGGTCCTGCGCCAACACCAGGCACTGCTTCTCGCTGTCCAGAATCACCATGGCCCCCAACGGCAGGCACACGTTCGGATCACAGTGCCCACTGCGCCACCCAGCCAGTACCGGCACCCCGAGCGGCCCGAAGATATCCAGCAGCAGCGGAGTCATCGCCGCCACCGTGATCCCGGCAAAGTCCCCCACCAGCACCCCTCGCACCCCTTCCAGCTTGCCGGCCAGACGCAGCTGGGTCAGTAGCCGGTCGACACGATAGAGCGGCTCGTTGACGTCCTCGATGAACAGGATGCTGTCCTGGGTGTCGACTTCCGCCAGCGTCCCCAACGTGGTGCCGAGCAGCGACAGGTTGCCACCGACCAGACGCCCACTGGCCACCCCGGTCACCACGCTGGTGAGCGGAGACTGCGCAGGATGGTCGATCGCATCGCCCGCGCCCAGCCGCCCGCGCAGTTGCCCGAACAGCGAGCTGACGGTGGGCTCGAGCTTGCCCCCCAGCAGGTCGGCATTGAGCATTGCGCCATGGAATGCCAGCAACCCGGCATGCCGGTTGATTGCCGAATGCAGCGCGGTGATGTCGCTGTAACCCACCAGCGGCTTGGGATGGCGACGGATCAGTTCGAAGTCGATACGGTCCAGCAGGCGCATGCTGCCGTAACCGCCACGCATACACAGGATGGCATCGATGTCCGGGGCGCTGAACGCATCGTGCAAGTCCCGAAGGCGCTGCTCGTCGCCGCCGGCAAGGTAACCGTCCGCCTGCAACGCCCCTGGGTAGATGCGGCACTGCTGGCCACGACTTTCGAACCACTGGCGGGCCTTGTCGGTATCCAGCCGCGCCGGCCCGGCCGGGGCGATGATGGCGAAACGGGCGTTGTCAGGCAGCGCCTTGGGCAACAGGTATTCAGCAGTTTCCAGGCAATTCATCGCGCCACTCCTTGCAGCTTGTCGCTTGAGACTTGTAGCTCAAAAAAAATGCCGATGCCGCCTTCCGGCGCGCATCGGCATGTCCCGCTCAAGCCCGCTTCAGAGCTTGATCTTGGCTTCGTGAGCCTGCTGGTCGGCGTGGTACGAGGAACGCACCAGCGGGCCGGAGGCGACGTTCTTGAAGCCCATCTTGTAACCTTCCTCGGCGAACCAGGCGAAGGTGTCCGGGTGCACGAAGCGCTGTACCGGCAGGTGGTTGCGCGACGGCTGCAGGTACTGGCCGAGGGTGAGCATGTCGATGTCGTGCTCGCGCATGCGGTGCATCACCTCGATGACCTCGTCGTCGGTCTCGCCCAGGCCCAGCATCAGGCCGGACTTGGTCGGCACGTGCGGGACCATCTGCTTGAACTTCTGCAGCAGGTCCAGCGACCAGTCGTAGTCCGAGCCCGGACGCGCGGCCTTGTACAGGCGCGGCACGGTCTCGAGGTTGTGGTTGAACACGTCCGGCGGGGTCTGCGCGGTGATTTCCAGCGCCACGTCCATACGGCCGCGGTAGTCCGGCACCAAGGTCTCCAGCTGCACGCCCGGCGACAGGGCTCGGATCTCGCGGATGCAGTCGGCGAAGTGCTGGGCACCACCGTCACGCAGGTCGTCGCGGTCCACCGAGGTGATCACCACGTACTTCAGGCGCAGGTCGGCGATAGCGATGGCCAGGTTCTTCGGCTCGTCGACATCCAGCGGCTTCGGCCGGCCATGGCCGACATCGCAGAACGGGCAGCGACGGGTGCAGATGTCGCCCATGATCATGAACGTCGCGGTACCGCCGGAGAAGCACTCGCCCAGGTTCGGGCAGGAGGCCTCTTCGCACACGCTGTGCAGCTTGTGCTTGCGCAGCAGCTGCTTGATACGGTCGACTTCCGGCGAGACCGGGATGCGCACGCGAATCCAGTCGGGTTTTTTCGGCAGTTCTTCGGTGGGGATGATCTTCACCGGGATACGCGCCACCTTCTCGGCGCCACGCAGCTTCACGCCGGCTTCGACTTTCTTCGGCGCGGGGCGCGGGGTCACGTCTTGCGTGGGGATCAGGTTCGGCACGGCTTCTTGCACAGTTGTCATAATCAGTCGATTCCGCCCGTCAGGGTCGTCTGCTCAGCATAGTCGAGGTGCCTGACCAGCTGTCCGCGCAGCCTTGTCCTGACCTCGTCGAGTTCGATCGGGCCTGCCAGGTCGCGCAGCTGGGTCATGGCCAGCCCCGCATACCCACAGGGGTTGATTCGGCGGAATGGCGCAAGGTCCATGTCCACGTTCAGAGCAAGGCCGTGAAAAGAACGACCATTGCGGATTCGAAGGCCAAGGGATGCGATCTTCGCGCCGTCGACGTAGACGCCCGGCGCGTCGGGCTTGGCGTTGGCCTGCACGCCGTAGCTGGCGAGCAGGTCGATGAGCGTGCGCTCGATACGGCTGACCAGTTCGCGCACACCGATGCTCAGGCGGCGCACATCCAGCAGCAGGTAGGCCACCAACTGGCCGGGGCCGTGGTAGGTGACCTGGCCGCCACGGTCGGTCTGCACCACCGGGATCTCTCCCGGGATCAGCAGGTGCTCGGCCTTGCCGGCCTGGCCCTGGGTGAATACCGGCGGATGCTCGACCAGCCAGACTTCGTCCAGGCTGTCCGCACCGCGTTGCTCGGTAAAGCGACGCATGGCCTCCAGCACCGGTTCATAGGGCTGCAGGCCAAGATCGCGAAAGCCGAGACAAGCGGGCATCACAGCACCATTTTCACGATGCCGGTGGCACGCAGGGCGCTGTTGATGTCGTGCAGCTGGTTCTCGCTCTCGGCAACGATATGCAGTTGCACCGTGGTGTACTTGCCTTCCTTGCTCTGGCGCTCGGCCAGCGTCGACAGGTCGACCTTGGCGTGCTTGCTGAGGATCTCGATCACCGTGTCCTTGAAACCGACCACGGTATCGCCGATCACCTTGATCGGGTAATCGGCGCAGGGGAACTCGATCTTGTGCGACTTGACGTCTTCTTCGCTCATGGCGGAAACGGCCTCGTAAGCCGTGGCAGCAACATCGCCCCCGCCTGGTTCACGGGGGCGTGCAGGTCACGTATCAGTTGAACAAACCGTAGAAGAACAGGCGGATGCTATCCCACATACGGCCGAAGAAACCAGCTTCCTCCACGCCATCGAGGGCGATGAGGTCGGCGCTGTGAACCACTTTCTCGTCCAGTTTGACTTCCACTTTGCCGATCACGTCACCTTTGGCGATCGGAGCGGTCAGTTGCGGGTTCATGGTCATCGAAGCCTGGAGGCGCTTCAATTGGCCTTTAGGCATGGTCATGGTCAGGTCGTTGGCCAGGCCGGCTTTCACCTGGTTGGTCGCGCCTTTCCATACCTGGGCCTGGGTCAGCTCGGTACCTTTCTGGTAGAAGGTCTGGGTTTCGAAGAAGCGGAAACCGTAGGTCAGCAGCTTCTGGGTCTCGGCGGCGCGGGACTGCTCGCTGTTGGTGCCGAACACCACGGCGATCAGGCGCTGGCCGTCACGCACGGCCGAGGCGACCATGCAGTAGCCGGCTTCGTCGGTGTGGCCGGTCTTCAGGCCGTCGACGGTCTTGTCACGCCACAGCAGCAGGTTGCGGTTGGGCTGCTTGATGTTGTTCCAGAAGAACTCTTTCTGCGAATAGATGGCGTAGTGCGCCGGATCTTCGTTGATGATCGCGCGCGCCAGGATGGCCATGTCGTGGGCCGAGGAGTAGTGCTCCGGGTTCGGCAGGCCGGTCGGGTTCATGAAGTGGCTGTTGGACATGCCCAGGTCGGTGGCCGTCTTGTTCATCATGTCGGCGAAGGCGTCTTCGCTGCCGGCGATGTGCTCGGACAGGGCGACCGAGGCGTCGTTGCCCGACTGGATGATGATGCCGTGCAGCAGGTCGCTGACGGTCACCTGGCTGCCGACCTTGATGAACATGCGCGAACCACCGGTGCGCCAGGCGTTCTCGCTGACGGTGACCGGGTCGTTCTCGCCAATCTGGCCACGGCGGATGTCCAGGGTGGCGATGTAGGCGGTCATCAGCTTGGTCAGGCTGGCCGGCGGCAGGCGCTCGTCACCGTTGTTCTCGACCAGCACGTTGCCGCTGGACGCGTCCATGAGTACGTAGGACTTGGCGGCCAGTTGTGGTGGTGCCGGCGTCATCTGCTCCGCCGCGAAGGCAGCGGGCGTGAGCATCAGCAGAACGGGCAGGCAAAGTCGTTTGGCAAGGTTGGTGATATTCATCCGTCTCTCGTAAATCGCTAATGGTCTGATGTTCCGTGGGCAAGTTCGTTTGCCCAGCGCCCCGTCAGTCTAGTTCTATGGCCCGTGGCCTGGCCCGCGACCTGCGGCGTAATGCCGCTGCGGGCAAAAACGGGCATTGTACATGGCCAAGCCCGGCAATTCATGAACAAACCGACAGGTCGGTATGCTCGGCTTCGCGGGTAAAGCCGCCCCCACAGGTGCAGCGAAACCCTGTGGGGGGCGGGTTTACCCGCGAATGGCCCGGTGCAAGCGTCAGTCGGTCACGACCTTGGCCTGCCCCAGGTTCGCCAGGCGAATGCTGTCCTGGGCCTGCTGGATCTCGCCCTGGCTGTTGATCGGCCCCAGGCGCACCCGGTGCAGGGTCTGCTGGTTACGCACGACGGAGCTGATGAACACCGGCGCGCTGACCATGGTGCTCAGTTTCGAACGCAGCAGTTCGGCCGCATCCGGATTGGCGAACGCACCCACCTGCAGGAAGCTGCCGCCGCTGGCGTTCGGCACGTTGTTGCCGCCCACCTGCACCGGCACCACCGGCGCCGCGTGCTGCTGCGGTGGCGGCGTCCACTGCTCGACCCGGCCGGTGCTGGCGGCAATCGGCTGGGCCTGGGCCACCTGCGGCTCCTTGAGCATCATCGGCGGCTGTTGGCCGCGCTGCGCCCACCATTGCTGCGGGTCGATACCTTCGACGCGCACGTGCGCGGTGCCGGACTCGGCATAGCCGAGCTTCTTCGCCGCGGCGTAGGACAGGTCGATGATGCGGTCGGAGTAGAACGGGCCACGGTCGTTGACCCGCAGGATCACGCTGCGGCCGTTGGCCAGGTTGGTCACCCGCACGTAGGCTGGCAGCGGCAAGGTCTTGTGCGCCGCGCTCATGCCGTAGAGGTCGTAGAGCTCGCCATTGGCGGTGTTCTGCCCATGGAACTTGGTGCCGTACCACGACGCGGTGCCCTCGGCGCGGTAGTTGCGCGAGTCCTGCATCGGGTAGTAGGTCTTGCCCAGCACGGTATACGGGTTGGCCTTGTAGTTGCCGGTGTGCACAGTCGGGGTGGCGTCGGGGATCTTGTTGACGTCCACGTCCCACCACGGCGCGCCGTCCTTGTGGGCCCGGTTGATGTCCAGGCCCGGCTGCGAGCGCACGGTGTTGCCAGTCTGCGGGCTGGAAGGCCGGCTCGAGGAGCAACTGGCCAGGACCAGGCCCACGGCGACGCAGGTCAGCAGTTTTGCGGTGTTGAGGGTGAAGAGTTCGCGCATTTACTTGACGCCCCGTGCCAGAACCAGCTGTTCCGAAAGCTGATGCACCGCCATGGCATACATCACGCTGCGGTTGTAGCGAGTGATCGCGTAGAAATTCTTCAGGCCCATCCAGTACTCAGGGCCGTTTTCGCCCTCCAGGCGGAAGGCGGTGACCGGCAGATCATCGCGCAGCGCATCATGACTCGACCAGCCCAGCGCCCGCAACTGCGCGACCGTCTTCACTGGCTCGATACCGCTGGTCAGGCCTTCGTCGACACGCTCGCCACGCGCGCTCGCGCGGCTGACCACCGCCTCACCGGCGACCCAGCCGTGGCGCTTGAAGTAGCTGGCGACGCTACCGATGGCATCGTCCGGGTTGTTCCAGATATTGATGTGGCCATCGCCGTCGAAGTCCACGGCATAGGCGCGGAAGCTGCTCGGCATGAACTGCGGCAGGCCCATGGCCCCGGCATAGGAGCCCTTGAGCGTCAACGGGTCGAGTTGCTCTTCGCGGGCCAGCAGGAGGAACTCGCGCAGTTCCTTGCGGAAGAATTCGGCGCGCGGCGGGTAGTCGAAACCGAGCGTGGACAGCGCGTCGATGACCCGGTAATTGCCGGTATTACGGCCAAAGAAGGTCTCCACGCCGATAATCGACACGATTACCTGTGCCGGCACGCCATATTCCTGCTCGGCGCGGGCCAGCACGGCCTCGTGCTGGCGCCAGAAGTCCACACCGCGGGCGATCCGCGCGTCGGTGAGAAACATCGGGCGGTATTCCTTCCACGGCTTGACCCGTTCGGCCGGCCGCGAGATTGCGTCGAGGATCGCCTGCTTGCGCTGCACCTCGCGGAACACCCCCATCAGCTGCTCGCCGGCAAAGCCGTAGTCACGGGTCATCTCGCCGACGAATTCGGCCACTTGCGGTGAGCCATCGTAATCGCCGGCATTGACCTGCTGGACTGCGCCGAGCAAACCCAACGCGCCGATCCACGGCGCCAGACGGGAAACCCAGCCACGCACTGCTTGCATGAAATTCTTCACCTTTTTCAAACCTGCGCGATCCACTTGCGGTGCGTGTGGATCGACATCAGAACGCCAAACGCTGACAGCAGCGTCACCAACGAAGTTCCGCCATAGCTGATGAAGGGCAGCGGCACGCCCACCACGGGCAGAAGGCCGCTGACCATACCGATATTGACGAACACATAAACAAAGAAGGTCATGGTCAGGCTGCCCGCGAGCAGCTTGCCGAACAGCGTCTGGGCCTGGGCGGTGATCATCAGCCCGCGGCCGATCAGCAGGATGTAGATCAGCAGCAGCAGGCAGATGCCGACCAGGCCGAACTCTTCGCCGAGCACGGCGATGATGAAGTCGGTGTGACTTTCCGGCAGGAAGTCCAGGTGCGACTGGGTACCCAGCAGCCAACCCTTGCCGAACACGCCGCCCGAACCGATCGCCGCCTTGGACTGGATGATGTTCCAGCCGGTGCCCAGCGGGTCGCTTTCCGGGTCGAGGAAGGTCAGTACCCGCTGCTTCTGGTAGTCGTGCATGACGAAGAACCACATCGCCACCGCCACCGGTACCGCCGCGGTGATCACGCTGATGATCCAGCGCCAGCGCAACCCGCCCATGAACAGCACGAAAGCGCCCGAGGCCAGGATCAGCAGCGCGGTGCCGAGGTCCGGCTGGCGGACGATGAGGATGAACGGCACGCCGATCAGGATCAGGCTGATCGCCACGTGCTTGAGGTGCGGTGGCAAGGTGCGCTTGGACAGGTACCAGGCGATGGTCGCCGGCATGATGATCTTCATGAACTCCGAGGGCTGGAAGCGGATCACCCCGGGGATGTTGATCCAGCGCGTGGCGCCCATCGCGTTGTGGCCCATCACGTCCACCACGATCAGCAGGAATACCCCGGCCAGGTAGGCCAGCGGCACCCAGCGCGCCATGAAGCGCGGTTCGAGCTGGGCGATGATGAACATCGAGGTCAGGCCGATGCCGAACGAGGTGGCCTGCTTCATCAGCAGGTCCCAGTTCTTGCCGCTGGCCGAATAGAGCACGAACAGGCTGCCGGCGGCCAGCGTCAGCAGGATGATCAGCAAGGGGCCATCGATGTGGATGCGCTGCAGGAAGCTGGCGCGCCTGCGCATCACGTCCTCGCTGGAGAGCATGCGGTCGAAGTTGTTCTTCACGGGGCCGATTCCTGGGCGACTGTGGCGGGGGCGAACTCAGGCTTGAGCCGGCCATTCTCGTCGAGCAGCCAGGCATCCATGACCTGGCGCACCACGGGGGCGGCGACGCCGGAGCCGGACTCGCCGTTCTCGACCATCACCGACACCACGATCTTCGGGGCCTCGGCGGGGGCGAAGGCGACGAACAGAGCATGGTCGCGGTGGCGTTCCTGCAGTTTGTTGCGGTCGTACTTCTCGCCCTGCTTGATCGCCACGACCTGGGCCGTGCCGCTCTTGCCGGCGATGCGGTACTGCGCACCGATGGCAGCCTTGCGCGCGGTACCTCGGGCGCCGTGCATCACCTGCTCCATGCCATGGGTGACCCTGGCCCAGTCGGACTTGTCCCGCAGGACGATGTTCTCCATCGGGTTCTCGTCCACCGGTGGCTGCCCTTCGATGGTCTTGGCCAGGTGCGGGCGGTTCCACACCCCCTTGTTGGCGATCAGCGCCGTGGCCTGGGCCAGTTGCAGCGGCGTGGTCTGCATGTAGCCCTGGCCGATGCCAAGGATCAGGGTCTCGCCGGGGAACCAGGCCTGGCGGCGCGTGGCGCGCTTCCATTCACGGGACGGCATCAGGCCCGGCGACTCTTCGAACATGTCCAGCGAGACCTTCTGGCCGATGCCGAACTTGTTCATGTAGGTGGAGAGGCGATCGATACCCATCTTGTGCGCGAGATCGTAGAAGTACGTGTCGTTCGAGCGCATGATCGCCACATCCAGGTCCACCCAGCCATCGCCGGTGCGGTTCCAGTTGCGGTACTTGTGATCGTAGTTGGGCAGTTGGTAGTAGCCCGGGTCGAACACCCGGCTGGACGCGGTGACCACGCCACTGTCGAGACCGGCGATGGCCACGGCGGGCTTGATGGTCGAGCCCGGCGGATACAGGCCGCGCAGCACGCGGTTGAACAGTGGCCGGTCGATCGAGTCGCGCAGCTCGGCATAGGCCTTGAAACCGATGCCGGTGACGAACAGGTTGGGATCGAAACTCGGCTGACTGACCATCGCCAGCACTTCGCCGGTACGCGGGTCGAGGGCGACGATGGCGCCTCGGCGCCCGCCCAGCGCCTGTTCGGCGGCTTCCTGCAGCTTGATGTCGAGGCTCAGCACGATGTCCTTGCCCGGCTTCGGATCGGTGCGCTTGAGCACCCGCAGCACCCGACCACGGGCGTTGGTCTCGACTTCCTCGTAACCCACCTGGCCATGCAGCTCGTCTTCGTAGAAGCGCTCGATGCCGGTCTTGCCGATGTGGTGGGTGCCGCTGTAGTTCACCGGGTCCAGGGTCTTGAGCTCTTTCTCGTTGATGCGCCCGACGTACCCCACCGAATGGGCGAAGTGCGCGCCCTGAGGGTAATGACGAACCAGCTGGGCAGCCACCTCCACGCCGGGCAGGCGGAACTGGTTGACCGCGATGCGGGCGATCTGCTCTTCGTTGAGTTCGAACAGGATCGGTACCGGCTCGAACGGCCGGCGCCCCTGCTTCATGCGCTTCTCGAACAGGGCGCGGTCATCGGGGGTGAGCTCGAGCACCTCGACGATCACATCCAGCACTTCCTGCCACTTGCCGGCGTTTCCGGCACGCTCGCGGGTCATCACCAGGCTGAAGCTGGGGCGGTTGTCGGCCACCACCACGCCATTGCGATCGAAGATCAGCCCGCGGGTCGGCGGGATCGGCTGCACATGCACCCGGTTGTTCTCCGACAGCGTCGAGTGGTAGTCGTACTGGATGACCTGCAGGTAGTACAGCCGGGCGATCAGCACACAGACGAGCACCACCACCGCCACGGCGCCCACGACGACGCGGTTGCGCACCAGGCGGGCGTCTTTCTCGTGGTCCTTGAGGCGGATCTGCTGCGGCATCGGACAGGCTTACAGGTTCATTTGTGGTAGGGATGCCCGGACAACACGGTCCAGGCGCGGTAGATCTGCTCGCCGATGAGTATCCTTACCAACGGGTGCGGCAACGTCAGCGGCGACAGCGACCAGCGCTGCTCGCTGCGCGCGCAGACTTCCGGCGCCAGCCCTTCCGGGCCGCCCACCATCAGGTTGACCGTGCGCGCATCCAGGCGCCAACGGTCCAGTTCGCCCGCCAGTTGCTCGGTACTCCAGGGCTTGCCATGGACCTCCAGCGTGACGATGCGTTCCCCCGGCTGTACCTTGCTCAGCATCGCCTCGCCCTCCTGACGGATCAGGCGGGCGACGTCGGCATTCTTGCCGCGGGTGTTCAGCGGGATTTCCACCAGCTCCAGCGCCAGCTCCGAGGGCAGGCGCTTGGCATATTCATGCCAGCCTTCCTCGACCCATTTCGGCATGCGCGAGCCGACCGCGATCAGACGCAGACGCACGACGCTTCCTTATTCCCGATCCTTGAGCTTGTCGGAGTAGTCGTGGGTGTTTTCCGGGCTGTGGTGCTTGCCATCGGCGGCACGGCTCTGCTCGGCACCCAGCCACAGGCGCTCCAGGTCGTAGAACTGACGGGCGGCGGCGGTCATCATGTGCACGATGACGTCGTTCAGGTCGAGCAACACCCAGTCGCTGTCGCCCTTGCCTTCTTCGCCCAGGGGCTGAGCGCCCTTGGCCTTGACCGCTTCACGGACCTTTTCCAGCATCGCGTTGATCTGGCGGTTGGAGGTACCGGTGGCGATGATCATGTAGTCGGTCAGGCTGTGCTTGTCGCGCACGTCGATGACCTGGATGTCCTGGGCCTTGACGTCTTCCAGCGCGGCCTTGGTCAGCTCGACCAGTTCTTCGCCGCTGATGCCATTGATTTTCTGCTTGGTCATATAAAACTCGTTCAACTCATTAAGTGAGGCGCCCGCAGGCGCCGTCAATTGGACGCACGATACAGATCGTGCGCCTCGATGTAGGCCAGTACTGCGTCCGGCACCAGGAACCGTACCGACCTGCCGCTGGCCAGCAGCTGTCGGATCTGCGTGGCGGACACCGCAAGCGGCGTCTGCCAGACGAACGAAATGTGCCCCGCCGGGCCGGACATGGCGGTGGGATCGCTCTCCGAGCGCGCCGCCAGCAGGTTGCGCAGCTCGTCAGGGGGTTCGACGTCGGCATCCGGGCGTTGAAGCACCAGGATGTGACAGTGTTGCAGCAGTTCCTCCCAGCGATGCCAGCTGGGCAGGCCGCAGAACGCGTCCCAGCCCAGCACCAGGAACAACTGGTCGTGCGCGTTAAGTTCGGCACGGATCGATTCGAGCGTGTCGATGGTGTACGACGGCTTGTCGCGGGCCAGCTCACGGGCGTCCACGCTCAGGCGCTCGACACCCTGCACGGCGCTGCGCACCATCGCCAGGCGATCCTGCGCCGCCACCTGCGGCGTATCGCGGTGCGGCGGGCGGGCGTTGGGCAGCAGGCGCAGTTCGTCCAGGCGCATGAACTCGGCCACTTCCAGCGCGCTGCGCAGGTGACCGATATGCACCGGGTCGAAAGTACCGCCGAGAATGCCGACGCGCCGGACTGCCACCGCCTTGCTCAACTCAGCACGGCTCCTGGCCGCGCAGCTGGCCGTCACCGATCACCACGTACTTCTCGCAGGTCAGGCCTTCCAGGCCGACCGGGCCACGGGCGTGCAGCTTGTCGGTGGAGATGCCGATCTCCGCGCCCAGGCCATATTCGAAGCCATCGGCGAAGCAGGTCGGCGTGTTGAGCATGACCGACGCCGAATCGACTTCGGCCATGAAACGCCGGGCCTGGCCCTGGTGCTCGGTGATGATCGAATCGGTGTGGTGCGAACCGTAGTGGTTGATGTGCTCGATGGCCTGCTCAAGGCCATCGACGACGCGGATCGACAGGATCGCGTCGAGGTATTCGGTGTGCCAGTCGTCTTCGCTGGCCGGCTTGGCGTCGATGATCGCGCAGGTGCGCTCACAGCCGCGCAGCTCGACGCCCTTCTCCTGGAAGCGGCGGGCCATTTCCGGCAGGAAACGCTCGGCCACGCGCTGGTCGACCAGCAGCGTTTCCATGGCGCCACAGATGCCGTAGCGATAGGTCTTGGCGTTGAAGGCGACGCGCCAGGCCTTGTCCAGATCGGCATGCTCGTCGACGAACACGTGGCAGATGCCGTCCAGGTGCTTGATCACCGGTACGCGGGCATCGCGGCTGATACGCTCGATCAGGCCACGGCCACCACGCGGGACGATCACGTCGACGAACTCCGGCATGCTGATCAGCGCGCCCACGGCTTCTCGATCGGTGGTCTCGACCACCTGCACCACCGCCGGCGGCAGGCCCGCCTCGGCCAGGCCGCGCTGGATGCAGGCAGCAATGGCTCGGTTGGAATGAATGGCTTCGGAACCGCCGCGCAAGATGGTGGCGTTGCCCGACTTGAGGCACAGGCTGGCGGCGTCGATGGTCACGTTGGGGCGCGACTCGTAGATGATCCCGATCACGCCCAGCGGCACACGCATCTTGCCGACCTGGATGCCCGATGGGCGGTAGCTCATGTCGCGGATGGCGCCTACCGGGTCCGGCAGGCTGGCCACCTGACGCAGGCCGGTGATCATGCCGTCGATGCGGGCCGGGGTGAGCGCCAGGCGCTCGAGCAGTGCCGGCTCCAGGCCGTTCTTGCGACCACCGGCCAGGTCCTGTTCGTTGGCTGCGGCGAGCTCGGCGCGGGCGGCGTCCAGCGCGTCAGCGGCGGCCTGCAGGGCGCGATTCTTCTGCGCGGTGCTGGCGCGGCCGATCACCCGCGAGGCCTCGCGGGCGGCGCGACCCAGGCGGGTCATGTAGTCAAGAACGGACTCAGTCATGGGCTCGGTGTCTTGGCGAAGGGGAAATCGGCTGATTATAACTGGCGCGCTCGGGTACGCCCAGCGGCGGGTGGCGGATGGTCGAAAATGGCTGAAGGAATGTGTAGGAAAGATGTAACCACCCGTATCGGCATTTCCTGCACCTGATCCGGCCCTTTCGCAGGGAAACCTGCTCCCACAGGCTCTGCGCATGACCTGTGGGAGCGGCTTTACCCGCGAAAAGGCCAACACACCGGTCTGGTGATTCAGCCTCGATTAAGCCATTCGTTGCTATCATCGCCGCCTCGACAACCACGAACCGCCCGCATGTCCGAACCCGCCCCCTGCCCGGCCCGCGTCCTGCCCGACAGTTTCTTCGACCGCGACGCCCAGACCCTTGCCCGCGACCTGCTGGGCAAGGTCATCCGCCATCGCCACGGTGATCTCTGGCTGGCGGCACGGATCATCGAGACCGAGGCCTACTACCTCAGCGACAAGGGCAGCCACGCCTCCCTCGGCTTCACCGAGAAGCGCAAGGCGCTGTTCCTCGATGGTGGCCACATCTACATGTATTACGCCCGCGGGGGTGACTCGCTGAACTTCAGCGCCCAAGGCCCGGGCAACGCGGTGCTGATCAAGTCCGCCTACCCTTGGACCGATGCCATCTCCGACGCCAACTGCCTCGCCCGGATGCAGCTCAACAACCCTGACGCCAGCGGCGGTCTGCGCTCGCCCGAGCGCCTGTGCAACGGCCAGACCCTGCTGTGCCGGGCCATGGGCCTGAAGGTGCCGCATTGGGATGCGCAACGCTTCGATCCCGAGCGACTGTACGTCGAGGACTGCGGCATTGCCGTGCCACGGGTGATCCAGACCACTCGCCTGGGGATCCCCCATGGCCGCGACGAACACCTGCCCTATCGCTTCGTCGACGCCGAATTCGCCCGTTTCTGCACCCGCAACCCGCTACGCCGCGGCCAGATCGAAGGACGGGATTTCTTCATGCTCGAACAAGGAAACTGAACCATGGGTCAATGGCTCGACAGCCTGACTGCCTGGCTTGGCGCCAATCCACAATGGCTGGGCCTGGCGATCTTCGTGGTGGCCTGCGTGGAATGCCTGGCCATCGCCGGCATCATCGTGCCCGGCACCGTACTGATGTTCGCCGTCGCCGTGCTGGCTGGCAGCGGCACCTTCAGCCTGGGCGAAACCCTGCTGCTGGGCTTTCTCGGCGGGATGCTCGGTGACGCGATCTCCTACGGCATCGGCAAGTACTTCCACCAGAATATCCGGCGCCTGCCGCTGCTGCGCAGCCACCCGGAGTGGATCGGCAGTGCCGAGGCGTACTTCCAGCGCTATGGCATCGCCAGCCTGCTGGTCGGCCGCTTCATCGGCCCGCTGCGGCCCATGCTGCCGATGGTCGCCGGCATGTTCGACATGCCGCTGCCGCGCTTCATCGCGGTAAGCCTGGTGGCGGGTGCCGGCTGGTCGGTGGCCTACCTGCTGCCCGGCTGGGCCACCGGAGCGGCCATGCGCCTGCCACTGCCGGAAGGCTTCTGGCTGGATGCCGGGATCGTCGCCGGCACCCTGGCCGTGCTGATCGGCTTGAGCCTGAGCACCAGCATCCGCGACCAGCGCCACGGTACCCGGCTGATCGCCGCGCTGAGCGGCGTGGCGCTGGCGGCGCTGTTCCTTGGCTGGCCTTACCTGAGCGAGTTCGACCAGGGCGTCATGACGCTGGTGCAGGAACACCGCAACCAGGCCATCGACAGTGCCGTGGTGCTGGTCACCCGGCTGGGCGATTTCCGCACCCAGTTCTTCCTCGGTGGCCTGCTGACCGGGCTCCTGCTGCTGGCCCGGCAATGGCGTCATGCCGTGTTCGCCGGCGGGGCGCTGATCGGTACCGCGCTTGCCAACGGCTCATTGAAATGGCTGTTCGCCCGTGCCCGCCCCGAGGTGCTGGCCGATCCGCTCACCAGCTACAGCATGCCCAGCGGCCACAGTTCGGCGTCGTTTGCATTCTTTTTGGTCCTGGCAGTGCTGGCCGGGCGCAGCCAGCCACCGCGCATGCGCCTGACCTGGATACTGCTCGGCTGCCTGCCGGCACTGGCGATCGCACTGTCGCGGGTGTACCTGGGCGTGCACTGGCCGACCGATATTCTCGCCGGGGCGCTGCTGGCCAGCTGCGTGTGCGCGCTGAGCCTGACCTTGGTGCAGCATCGCCAGCCGCTCATGGCGCTGCCACAGCGGGTGTGGTGGCTGGTGCTGCCGGCGTGCGTCGCGCTGCTGGCGTTCTTTGCCCTGCATGCGCTGCCCACGGCGCTGCTGCGCTACCAGTATTGAGTTGGCCCTGCTGGCCCTTCGCGGGTTCACCCGCGAAGGGCCGATACAAGATGGTCAGGCGAACAACTCGCCCTGGATCCGCTCCAGCAGTGCCTGGATCGCCTCCAACCTCAGTTGCGGCGAATCGATGGCGAGCAGATCGAGCTTGTCTTCCTCCATGAACGGCAACAGATACGCCAGCTGGTTGGCCAGCGACTGCCGCCCGTCCACGTCGCGCGGCATGTCCAGCGCTTCCACCATCGGGTGCTCACCCAGCGCCAGCAGCAACGCCAGCAGGTCGTCGTCCTGCTCCACCAGCGGGCTGTCCGCGGTTTCCGGCAGCCACTGCACCTCGCCGACCATCAGCTGATCCTTGCGCACCTCGGTCCGTTCGACGCGAAAACGCCGCACGCCTTCGACACGAATGCCCAGCAGGCCGTTGTCCTGCTGCACGAAGTCGCGGATCAGCGCCTCGCAGCCAACCGAGGCCACCACCGGTGGTGCCTTGCCCACCTGCTCGCCTTCGAGGATGCACACCACGCCAAAGCCTTCGCCTTGTTTCATGCAGCGGCCGATCATGTCCAGATAGCGCGCCTCGAAGATCTGCAAGTCGAGCAGGCACCCGGGAAACAGCACGGTATTGAGGGGAAACAGCGGTAGCGTCATGTTCAGTCCTCAAGCCACCAGGCTGACCGCCAACGGCAGGAACACCGCCGTGGCCACCCCCATCAGGCTCATCGCCAGCGCGGCGAAGGCGCCGCATTCGTCACTTTCCTGCAGGGCCACCGAGGTGCCCACCGCATGGGCGGTCACCCCCAGCGACATGCCCCGCGCCTCGGGGCTGAGCACGCCACAGCGGGTCAGCAGCGCCGGCCCGAAGATCGCCCCGATCACCCCGGTGATCAGCACGAACACCGCCGCCAGCGCCGCCACGCCACCGATCTGCTCGGCCACCAGCATGGCGATGGGCGAGGTGACCGACTTCGGCGCCATGGTCATCAGGATCATGTGCTCGGCGCCAAACCACCAGCCCAGCGCCAGGCATGCCACGGTGGCGAACAGGCCTCCGACTACCAGCGTAGTAAATGTCGGCCAGAACAGTTGGCGGATGCGCCGCAGGTTCAGGTACAACGGCACCGCCAGGGCCACGGTGGCCGGGCCCAGGAGGATGTTCATGATCTCGGTGCTCTTGCGGTATTCGGCGTAGTCGATGCCGCAGAGCAACAGGATGCCGATCACCAGCAGCATCGAAACCAGCACTGGCTGCAGGAAGATCCAGCGAGTCTTCTCGAACGCGGCCAGCACCAGCTGGTAGGCGGCCAAGGTGATGCCGATGCCGAACAACGGGTGATGGATGACCGCATCGAGGGCGCCATGCCAGTCGAGGATCATGGCTGCTCCTCGCGCTTGCTCTGGCGGTGGATGAGTTTCTGCATCAATACACCGACGAACACCAGGGTGGCCAGGCACGAGATCAGCAACGCGCCGACGATGGCCCAGAAGTCCGCGGCGATGTCCCTGGCGTAGACCATCACCCCCACCGCCGGCGGCACCAGCAGCAACGGCAGGTAGCGCAGCAGGCTGCCGGCGGCTTCGTTGAGCGGCTTGCCGACTTCGCCACGGATCATCAGGAAGGCCAGCAACAGCAAGAGGCCGATGATCGGCCCGGGCAGGATGGGCAGGAACAGGTGATTGATCGCCGTCCCCAGCAACTGGAACAGCACCAGCCAGGTCAAACCACGCAACAGCATAACCACCTCCCTCAGAGCATGGCGGCCATTATAAGCACGCTAAGCAACTGCCTATAAGGCGATATTCGGCGAAAGACTGGCAACTTGACTGAGGCGGTTCGCCGTGCTGATCTTGCACTTTCGTACCAAATGACAACCTGGAGAGTCGCGATGCCCTATGTACCGGTTACAGAGCTTTCGCAGTACGTTGGAAAGGAACTGGGACGTTCCGCCTGGCTGAAGATCGATCAGCAACGCATCAACCTGTTCGCCGAGGCCACCGGCGATTTCCAGTTCATCCATGTCGATCCCGAGAAAGCCAAGAAAACGCCCTTCGGCACCACCATCGCCCATGGCTTCCTGACCCTTTCGCTGATCCCCAAGCTGATGGAAGACATCCTCGTGCTGCCCGAGGGGCTGAAGATGGTGGTCAACTACGGCCTGGACAGCGTGCGGTTCATCCAGCCGGTGAAGGTCGACAGCAAGGTGCGGCTGAAAGTCGACCTGACTGACGCCACCGAGAAGAAGCCGGGGCAATGGCTGCTCAAGGCGACCGTCACCCTTGAGATCGAAGGCGAAGAAAAGCCCGCCTATATCGCTGAGCCGCTGTCGCTCTGTTTCGTCTGAGGCCCCTGGCACGACCTTAGTGGGGTCTCCCCCAACCCTGTGGGAGCGATCAGACAAGCCCGCTCCCACGGGCACCCCGATTCACGGCTCCCCGCATTCTGCGGCATACTCGGCGCATCGTTTCGCCCGGAACCCGCCATGCGCCCCCTGCTTCCGCTGACCCTGATCCTGCTACTCGCCGCCTGTGGCGAGGGCGAGCCCCTGTCGCCCCCGGATGCCCGGCTGCCCGATGGCGGCCGCTACCGGGGCCAGGTGGTCGATGGCCTGCTGCAGGGCGAAGGGCGCATCGACTATCCCAACGGCAGCTGGTACGCCGGCGCCTTCAAGGATGGCCAATGGCACGGTCAGGGCGAATGGCATGGCAGCAACGGCGAGGTCTACCGCGGCCAGTTCAGCGCAGGCCTGTTCCAGGGGCTGGGTGACCTGACCACCCCCGGCAGCCACTATGCAGGCACCTTCAAGCATGGCCGGCGAGACGGCGAAGGCACGCTCAAGCAGCACGACCAGACCTACCGTGGCCAGTTCAAGGACGACCAGTACGAAGGCGCGGGCCAGCTCGAACTGGCCGACGGCAGCCGCTACCAGGGCCTGTTCGCCAAGGGCAAGCCCAACGGCGCCGGTGTACGCAGCGACACCAGCGGCAACCAGTACAGCGGCCACTTCATCGACGGCCAGCTGCAGGGCGCCGGCACCTACGACAGTATCGACGGCGAACAGTACATCGGCGAATTCAAGGACAACCACCTCGAAGGCCGCGGTCGTTACGAGAATGCCGACGGCGATGTGTGGATCGGTGAGTTCAAGGACGGCTCGCTGAGCGGCCAGGGCGAACTGCTGGGCAGCGATGGCAGTCGCTACAAAGGCAGCTTCCGCGACTGGCGTTTCGCCGGTGCCGGCACCTTGCAGCTGGCCGACGGCAGCCAGTATGTCGGCGGTTTCGCCGATGACGCCTACCACGGCCAGGGCCGGTTGACCCACCCGGAGGGTCGGGTCGAGAGCGGTACCTGGGTCAATGGCGTGCGTGTGCGCGACGCCGGGGGCAAGCTGCTTCCCGACCCGCTCGACCTGGCCTTGCTCAACCAGGGCAGGCTGCTGGATGAAGCCCTGGCCAAAGTGCCCCGCTCGGTTGCGCCGGTACAGCTGTACAGCCTGGTGGTGGCCGGCGACGGCCAGCAGAGCGTGTTTTTGCGCGAGGCCGACTATGTCAGCAACATGCTCAAGGTGCGCTTCGGCGCCCATGGCCAGGTGACCCTGGTCAACCACCGCGACCACATGGCCGACCGCCCCATGGCCACCCGCGAGAACCTCACCCGCGCCGCCCGCACCCTTGCCGAGCGCAGCGGCCCCGAGGACCTGGTGTTCATCTACCTGACCAGCCATGGCAGCCATGACCACCAGTTGGTGCTCGACCAGCCACGCCTGCAACTGGCCGACCTGTCCGCCGCCGAGCTGGCCAGCGCCCTGGCGCCGCTCAAGGCCCGCGACAAGATCATCGTCATCTCTGCGTGCTATTCCGGCGGCTATATCGCCCCGCTTCAGGACGACCGCACGCTGATCATGACCGCCGCGCGCCCCGATCGGGTCTCGTTCGGCTGCTCGGAGGAGGCCGATTTCACCTACTTCGGCGACGCCCTGTTCGCCCAGGCGTTGAACCAGACCGACGATCTGAAACAAGCGTTTGAACTGGCGCGACAAAGCGTTGCCGAAAGAGAACGAAGGGAAGGCTTCGAGGCCTCTGAACCGCAGATCTGGGCGCCGCCGGCAGTGATCAGTCACTGGCAGCGCCTGCGTCGGCAGCAAGCCGAACAAGCCTTGCGCAATGAAGCCCAGCCAGCCCCGGTGGAACAGGCGAAAACACCTGCCGCCCACTAAGCTGTGTAGTAACAAAGGGAGAGACCTCATGTACTTGACGCCTCAGCATGTCCTGCTTGCCGGTGCCACGGGTCTGACAGGTGAACACCTGCTCGATCGCCTGCTCAACGAGCCCACCATCAGCCGCGTGCTGGCGCCGACGCGCCGGCCACTGGCCGAGCACCCGCACCTGGAAAACCCGGTGGGTGACCCGGCCGTGTTTCTCCCGCAACTGGCCGGTCGCGTCGATATCGCCTTCTGCTGCCTGGGTACCACGCTCAAGCAGGCGGGCTCGGAAAACGCCTTCCGGGCCGTCGACCTGGACATGGTCGTGGCCTTCAGCAAGCGCGCCCGGGAGATGGGCGCGCGCCACCTGCTGGTGATCAGCGCGCTCGGTGCCGACCCCAAGTCGTCGATCTTCTACAACCGGGTCAAGGGCGAAATGGAAGAGGCGCTCAAGCAGCAGGACTGGCCACAGCTGACCATCGTCCGGCCTTCGCTGCTGCTGGGCGAGCGCATCGAGCCACGGCTGGGTGAAAGGATGGCGGCGCCCTTCGCCCGCCTCATACCGGGCAAGTACCGGGGCATCGAGGCCTGCACCCTGGCCCGGGCGCTGTGGCGCCTGGCGCTGGAGGAAGAGGACGGGATTCGCGTGGTCGAGTCGGACGAGTTACGCAAGCTGGGCAAGAAATAGGGCGCCAGTACCAGCCTCATGACGGGGCAAGCCCGCTCCCACGTGATCGTGGGAGCGGGCTTGCCCCGCGATTGCTTCGTTACAGACCGCCCGTGGCATTGAAACCCACCCCTGCCGCCGTCAGCAGCGACAACGGCAGCAGCAAGGTATCGAGCAGCACGCTCCCCGGCAGGTCCAACCCCGGATAGGCCGGCGCCCTGGCCCCGAAACGGTCTTCAGGGCAACATCCACCATTGATCACGTACAGGTCCAGCCGCGTCCCGGCATACACCACCGGCGCTCCCGGCTTGTTGGCATCGAGCGTGCGCACCGTGGCGCAGCCGCCGAGCTGAGCCAGCATCAGCAGCCCTGCCAGGGCGCGCTTCAATCATCGACTCCGTAGTGATGCTCGCCCCAGCGCGGCAGCATGTCCTGCGGGATGTTCAGCAGGTTGAGGATGCGCGCCACGACGAAATCGACCAGATCATCGATGGTCTGTGGCTGGTGATAAAAGCCCGGGGCCGCCGGCAGGATCACCGCGCCCATCTGCGACAACTTGAGCATGTTTTCCAGGTGAATGGTCGAGAACGGCGCCTCGCGCGGCACCAGAATCAGCTGCCGACGCTCCTTGAGGGTCACATCGGCGGCGCGCTCGATCAGGTTGTTGCAGGCACCGGTGGCAATGGCCGACAGGGTGCCGGTGGAGCACGGTACCACCACCATCGCCGACGGCGCGCCGGAGCCCGAGGCTACCGGCGACATCCAGTCTTCCTTGCCATACACGCGGATCTGGCCATCGGCCGCACCGGTGTATTCGGTGAGGAACGCTTGCATCGCCTGGGGCTTGGCAGGCAGCACCACGTCGGTCTCGGTGGCCATCACCAGCTGCGCGGCCTTGGAGACGAGGAAATGCACCTCGCGATCCTCGCGCACCAGGCAGTCGAGCAGGCGCAGGCCGTACTGCGCCCCGGAGGCGCCGGTCATGGCCAGGGTGATGCGTTCCGGGCCGCTCACTTGAGGGCCTCGGCCAGCTTGCCGTGCAGACCGCCGAAGCCGCCGTTGCTCATGATCACCACATGGGTGCCCGGACGTGCCTGGCCCTTGATCCGCTCGATGATCGCCTCGAGGCTGTCGGCCACCACGCTCGGCACCTTGCACTGCGCGGCGGTACCCGCCAGGTCCCAGCCCAGGTTCGGTGGCGCGTACCAGATCACCTGGTCGGCATCGTTGACGCTTTCCGGCAGGCCGTCACGGTGAGCGCCAAGCTTCATCGAGTTGGAGCGCGGTTCGATCACCGCGATCACCGGCGCCTCGCCGACGCGCTTGCGCAGGCCGTCGAGGGTGGTGGCGATGGCGGTCGGGTGGTGGGCGAAGTCGTCATAGATGGTCACGCCCTGCACTTCGGCGACCTTCTCCATGCGCCGCTTGACGCTCTTGAACGCGCTCAGGCCTTCGATGCCCATGGCCGGCGCCACGCCGACATGGCGGGCGGCGGCCAAGGTGGCCAGGGCGTTGGCGACGTTGTGCTGGCCAGTCAGCGCCCAGTCGACGACACCCTGCGCCTCACCTTCGAACAGCACCTCGAAGCGCGAACCGTCGGCGCTGAGCAGGCGCGCCTGCCACTGCCCGCCCTCGCCAGTGGTCTGTACCGGGGTCCAGCAGCCCATGCCAATCACGCGCTCCAGCGCCTGCTCGGTGGTCGGGTGGATGACCAGGCCTTCGCTGGGGATGGTACGCACCAGATGGTGGAACTGCCGCTCGATCGACGCCAGGTCGGGGAAGATGTCCGCGTGATCGAACTCGAGGTTGTTGAGAATCGCGGTGCGCGGGTGGTAGTGGACGAACTTGGAGCGCTTGTCGAAGAACGCGCTGTCGTACTCATCGGCCTCGACCACGAAGAACGGTGTATCGCCCAGGCGCGCCGACACCGAGAAGTTCTGCGGCACGCCGCCGATCAGGAAGCCCGGGCTCATGCCGGCATGCTCCAGGACCCAAGCCAGCATGCTGCTGGTGGTGGTCTTGCCGTGCGTGCCGGCCACCGCCAGTACCCAACGCCCCTGCAGCACATGGTCGGCCAGCCACTGCGGGCCGGAGACATACGGCAGGCCCTTGTTCAGCACGTACTCCACCGCCGGATTGCCCCGCGACATGGCATTGCCGATCACCACCAGGTCGGGAGCCGGTTCCAGCTGGGCCGGATCGTAACCCTGGGTCAGTTCGATGCCCTGGGCTTCGAGCTGGGTGCTCATCGGGGGGTAGACGTTGGCGTCGGAACCGGTGACACGGTGGCCCAGCTCCTTGGCCAGCACCGCCAGCGAACCCATGAAAGTGCCGCAAATACCGAGAATATGAATGTGCATGATCGACCTCGCAAAACGTCGAGGCAGGGTAGCCCAGGGCGAGGGAAATCGCACCCGCTGTTTCGCTCAACCGCCCCTGGCGATGCCGTGTTTGCGCAGTTTTCGATACAAGGTATTGCGGCTGATACCCAGGCGCTCGGCGACGCGGGTCATGTGCCAGTGATTTGCCTCCAGCGCGCCGAGCAATGCTTGGCGCTCGGCGCCCTCAAGACAGGCACTGCCATCGTGGCAGCGGGCTTGCCCCGCGATGGCGTCGGCAGGGTCATTGGCGTTGTCTGCTCGTACGCCATCGCGGGGCAAGCCCGCTCCCGCGCTACGCACCACCCGTGGGAGATCCCGATACTCGACTCGCCCCTCTTCGCACAAGGCCACCAACGTGCGCAGCACATTGCGCAACTGCCGCACGTTGCCGGGCCAGGCGAAGTCCAGCAGCGCCTGCCGCGCCCCGGGCTCGATCTCGATGGGCTGCCCGTCGGCCTCCTGCGCCAGCAGGAAGTCCAGCAACTGTGCCTTGTCGCTGCGCTCGCGCAGCGCCGGCAGCGCCACTTCCAGGCCATTGAGGCGGTAATAGAGGTCTTCGCGGAAACTGCCCCGCTCCACCCGCTCCAGCAGGTCGCGGTGGGTGGCGCTGATGATCCGCACATCCACCGCCTGAGGTTCGCCGCCGATCGGCACCACCTGGCGCTCTTCGATCACCCGCAGCAAGCGCGTCTGCAGCGCCAGCGGCATGTCGCCGATCTCGTCCAGCAGCAAGGTGCCACCATCGGCCTGCAGCAGCTTGCCACGCATGCCCTCCTTGCGCGCGCCGGTGAAACTGCCGCCGCGATAACCGAACAGTTCGCTCTCGATCAGGCTCTCCGGGATCGAGGCACAGTTGATCGCCACGAACGGCTTGAGCCGCCGGGCGCTCGCCTGGTGCACGGCCTGGGCGAAGGCCTCCTTGCCGCAACCGGTCTCGCCGCGCAGTAGCAACGGCACATCGCGCTCGAACACCCGTACCGCACGCTGGAAATCACTCTGCAGGGCTGGGTCGAGCAGGCAGATGCCCGGTTCGGCGGCCATGGGCAGCGCCGCCGCCACCGACCAGGCCGGCGCACGCGCCTGGCCACGCAGGCTGGCGAACACCTGGCGACCATCCCGGGTATGCAGTGGCCAGACGGCACTGCCTTGTGGCGTGGCGCGGCCGAACAGTTCGTCATGGCCGCAGGCGAAGAAGCTCTCCACCGCCTTGCCCAGCACGCCGCCACGGATGGTACCCAGCAGGTTCAACGCGCTCTGGTTGGCGGCGCAGATCCGCCCGTCGCCATCGAAGGCCAGCAGGCCTTCGCTGAACAACCCGACCGACTCGGCCTGCAAGTGAAAGCGCAGCAGCCATTGCTGCTCGAAGTGGCGCAGGAAATAACAGCTTTCGATCATTTTCGCCGAGAGATTGACCAGCGCCATGGTATGGAACTGGCTCTGTCGCGAAACGTCCGGCCGCGCCGACGACACATCGAGCACCGCCAGCAGTTCGCCGTGGGGATCGAACACCGGGCTGGCCGAGCAGGTCAGCCCGGTGTGGCGGCCGCGAAAGTGCTCGTCCTGATGAATGGTAAGGGCCTGACGCTCGACCAGGCAGGTGCCGATGCCGTTGGTGCCCTCGCGGGCCTCGCTCCAATCGGCGCCGAGCCACAGCCCGGCGCGTTCGAAGATCCGCCGCTCACTGGGCGCGGTGACGCAATTGAGGATCACCCCGCGGGCATCGGTGAGCAGCACCGCATGTCCGCTGCCGGACAACTGCTGGTGCAGGCTGTTCATCTCGTTGTCGGCGATCCGCAGCACCTGGCGCAGGCGCTCGCGGCTCTCCAGCAGGCGGCCGTGCTCGAGCACGACGGGGGCCTGGGCCCGCGCAGGGTCGAGGTGATAGTCCTCCAGGCAGCGCAGCCAGGAGCGGGCGATGGACGGGTCGCTGCCCGGCCCGCTGGCCTGGCCGTGGGCGACCGTGAGCACTTGCTGGGCATGGCGGCTGAACGGGTTGCTCTGCATTTCTTGTTGTTCTCCGCAGATAGAGCGTTGCGCCAGCATCCTCCAGGCGGGAGCGCATTGCAACGGTGCGCCGACCCTACGGTCACGTCCTGTGTCGCAAACGGTACAAAGTGTCACCAGGGCCGTGCCGGCGCTGGCACAAGGCATTCGCCGAACCCTCAACAACCCTGATCCAAGTCATTGATTCAAAAGCACCTCAAGGCACTGGCCCGACCTTTGCTCTACGCTTTGAAACTCCGCAACAATCACAACGACCAGGAGACACACCATGCGTTACGCACATCCCGGTACCGAGGGCGCGAAGGTGTCCTTCAAGAGCCGCTACGGCAACTACATCGGTGGTGAGTTCGTTCCTCCGGTAAAGGGTGAGTACTTCACCAACACCTCGCCGGTGAACGGCCAGCCGATCGCCGAATTCCCCCGCTCCACCGCCGAGGACATCGACAAGGCCCTCGACGCCGCCCATGCCGCCGCCGACGCCTGGGGCCGCACCTCGGTGCAGGACCGCTCCAACGTCCTGCTGCGCATCGCCGACCGCATCGAGCAGAACCTCGAAGTGCTGGCCATCACCGAAACCTGGGACAACGGCAAGCCGATCCGCGAAACCCTCAACGCCGACATCCCGCTGGCGGTCGATCACTTCCGCTACTTCGCCGGCTGCATCCGCGCCCAGGAAGGCGGCGCCGCCGAGATCAACGAAACCACCGTGGCCTACCACATCCATGAGCCGCTGGGCGTGGTCGGCCAGATCATCCCGTGGAACTTCCCGCTGCTGATGGCCGCCTGGAAGCTGGCACCGGCCCTGGCCGCCGGCAACTGCGTGGTGCTCAAGCCCGCCGAGCAGACCCCGCTGGGCATCACCGTGCTGCTCGAGCTGATCGGCGACCTGCTGCCCAAGGGCGTGCTCAACGTGGTGCAAGGCTATGGCCGCGAAGCCGGCGAAGCCCTGGCCACCAGCAAGCGCATCGCCAAGATCGCCTTCACCGGCTCCACCCCGGTCGGCTCGCACATCATGAAATGCGCCGCCGAGAACATCATCCCGTCCACCGTCGAACTGGGCGGCAAGTCGCCCAACGTGTACTTCGAGGACATCATGCAGGCCGAGCCGGCCTTCATCGACAAGGCCGCCGAAGGCATGGTGCTGGCGTTCTTCAACCAGGGCGAAGTGTGCACCTGCCCGTCACGCGCCCTGGTGCAGGAGTCGATCTACCCGCAGTTCATGGAAGTGGTGATGAAGAAGGTGCTGCAGATCAAGCGCGGCGACCCGCTGGACACCGAGACCATGGTCGGCGCGCAGGCCTCGCAGCAGCAGTTCGAGAAGATCCAGTCGTACCTGCAGATTGCCCAGGAGGAAGGCGCCGAGCTGTTGATCGGCGGCAAGGTCGAGCAACTCGAAGGTTCACTGGCGACCGGCTATTACATCCAGCCGACCCTACTCAAGGGCAACAACAAGATGCGGGTGTTCCAGGAAGAGATCTTCGGCCCGGTGGTCAGCGTCACCACCTTCAAGGACGAAGCCGAAGCCCTGGCGATCGCCAACGACACCGAGTTCGGCCTCGGTGCCGGCGTGTGGACCCGCGACATCAATCGCGCCTACCGCGTAGGCCGCGGCATCAAGGCCGGCCGCGTGTGGACCAACTGCTACCACCTGTACCCGGCCCACGCCGCGTTCGGTGGCTACAAGAAGTCCGGCGTCGGCCGTGAAACCCACAAGATGATGCTCGACCACTACCAGCAGACCAAGAACCTGCTGGTGAGCTACGACATCAATCCACAGGGCTTCTTCTAAACAGGCCATTGGGGCTGCTGCGCAGCCCTTTCGCCGGCAAGCCGGCTCCCACAGGTCCAACCGCCTCTGCGTGGGAGCCGGCTTGCCGGCGAAAGGGCCGCAAAGCGGCCCCAAGGGCTCTGGCTCGCTTCCTGCAGTAAAAATCACCAAGGGCCGGCAGTCCCTCCGGCAACCTAAGAAAAACAACAGGTGAACACTATGCCAAGCGATCACTCCGGCAGCACGCCGGCAAGTTCCTCCGTCGATTTCGAAAAGGTCGGCTCGGACTATTTCCAGCAACGCGAACTGAAGAAAGGCGCCGCCGGCTGGGTCCTGCTGGTGGGCCTGGGCGTGGCCTACGTGATCTCCGGCGACTACGCCGGCTGGAACTTCGGCCTGGCCCAGGGCGGCTGGGGCGGCATGTTCCTCGCCACCCTGCTGATGGCCACCATGTACCTGTGCATGTGCTTCTCCCTGGCCGAGCTGTCCTCGATGATCCCCACCGCCGGCGGCGGCTACGGCTTCGCCCGCAGCGCCTTCGGGCCCTGGGGCGGCTTCCTCACCGGCACGGCGATCCTCATCGAGTACGCCATCGCCCCCGCGGCCATCGCCGTGTTCATCGGCGCCTACTGCCAGTCGCTGTTCGGCATCGGTGGCTGGATGATCTACCTGGCGTTCTACATCGTGTTCATCGGCATCCACATCTTCGGGGTGGGCGAGGCCTTGAAGCTGATGTTCATCATCACCGCCGTCGCCGCCATCGCCCTGGCCGTGTTCCTGATCGGCATGGTGCCCCACTTCGATGCAGCCAACCTGTTCGACATCGCCAAGACCGACGCCGTTGGTGCAAGCAGCTTCCTGCCGTTCGGCTACGTCGGGGTATGGGCGGCGATCCCTTATGCGATCTGGTTCTTCCTGGCCGTCGAGGGCGTGCCACTGGCCGCCGAAGAGACCAAGAACCCCAAGCGTGACCTGCCGCGCGGCCTGATCGGCGCCATGCTGGTGCTGCTGGCCTTCGCCCTGCTGATCCTGGTGGTCGGCCCGGGTGGCGCCGGCTCCGAGGCGCTCAAGGCCTCGGGCAACCCGCTGGTCGAGGCGCTGTCGAAGGCCTATGGCGGTTCCACCTGGATGGGCAGCTTCGTCAACCTGGTGGGCCTGGCCGGCCTGATCGCCAGTTTCTTCTCGATCATCTACGCCTATTCGCGACAGATCTTCGCGCTGTCCCGAGCCGGCTACCTGCCGCGCAAGCTCTCCGAGACCAACAAGAGCAAGGCGCCGGTGCTGGCCCTGGTGATCCCCGGGGTCATCGGCTTCGCCCTGTCGCTGACCGGCCAGGGCGACCTGCTGATTCTGGTGGCGGTGTTCGGCGCCACGCTGTCCTACGTGCTGATGATGGCCGCGCACATCACCCTGCGCATCCGCCGTCCGAAAATGGAGCGGCCCTATCGCACCCCCGGCGGTATCCTCACCTCGGGCGTGGCCCTGGTGCTGGCCTGCCTCGCCGTGGTCGCCGGGTTCCTGGTCGACCCACGGGTGGTGATTGGCGCCGCCGTGATCTATGCAGTATTGATTGCCTACTTTGCTTTCTACAGCCGCCACCACCTGGTGGCCGGAACGCCCGAAGAGGAATTCGCCGCGATCCAGAAGGCCGAAGAGGCCCTGCACTGATCGCCGACCCACGCCGCAGGCTGGTCCTGCGGCGCCCTGGAGATTCTGTATGGCAAGTTTCACCCACACGGTAGGCAACCAGGTCTACCGCTTCGACAGCCTGAAAGACGTCCTGGCCAAGGCCAGCCCGGCGCGCTCGGGCGACTACCTGGCCGGCGTCGCCGCCAGCAACGACGGTGAACGCGTCGCCGCGCAGATGGCGTTGGCCGACATCCCGCTCAAGCACTTCCTCAGCGAAGCACTGATCCCCTATGAACAGGACGAAGTCACCCGTCTGATCATCGACACTCATGACCAGCAGGCCTTCGCCCCGGTCAGCCATCTGACCGTTGGCGGCCTGCGCGACTGGCTGCTCGGCGAGCAGGCCGACGAGCACAGCCTGCGCGCGCTGGCCCCTGGGCTGACGCCGGAAATGGCGGCGGCGGTGTCGAAGATCATGCGTGTGCAGGACCTGGTGCTGGTGGCGCAGAAGATCCGCGTGGTCACCGCGTTCCGCGGCACCATGGGCCTGCGCGGGCGACTGTCGACCCGCCTGCAGCCCAATCACCCCACCGACGAGCCGGCCGGTATCGCCGCCAGCATTCTCGACGGCCTGCTCTATGGCAACGGCGACGCCATGATCGGCATCAACCCCGCCACCGACAGCATCGCCTCGATCTGCGCGCTGCTGGAAATGCTCGACGCGATCATCCAGCGTTACGACATTCCCACCCAGGCTTGCGTGCTGACCCACGTCACCACCTCGATCGAGGCGATCAACCGCGGGGTGCCGCTGGACCTGGTGTTCCAGTCGATCGCCGGCACCGAAGCGGCCAACGCCGGCTTCGGCATCAATCTCAACGTGCTGCAGGAAGGTTACGAAGCCGGTCTGTCGCTCAAGCGCGGCACGGTCGGGCAGAACCTGATGTACTTCGAGACCGGCCAGGGCAGCGCGCTGTCGGCCAACGCCCACCACGGTGTCGACCAGCAGACCTGCGAAACCCGGGCCTACGCCGTGGCCCGCCATTTCAAGCCGTTCCTGGTCAACACCGTGGTCGGTTTCATTGGGCCGGAGTACCTGTACAACGGCAAGCAGATCATCCGCGCCGGCCTCGAGGATCACTTCTGCGGCAAGCTGCTCGGCGTGCCCATGGGCTGCGACATCTGCTACACCAACCACGCCGAGGCCGACCAGGACGACATGGACACCTTGCTGACCTTGCTGGGCGTGGCCGGCATCAACTTCATCATGGGCATCCCCGGCTCCGACGACATCATGCTCAACTACCAGACCACCTCGTTCCACGACGCGCTCTACGCGCGCCAGACCCTGGGCCTCAAGCCCGGGCCGGAATTCGAGGCCTGGCTCGAGCGCACCGGCATCTTCACCCAGGCCGATGGCCGCATCCGCTTTGGCGACAACCTGCCGCCAGCCTTCCGCCACGCCCTGGCGCACCTGGTCTAGAGGTGAGCATGGAACGACACACTCCCACCCCGGAAAACCCCTGGCTGGCCTTGCGCAACCTGACCCCGGCGCGCATCGCCCTGGGCCGCACCGGCATCAGCCTGCCGACCGGCGCCCAGCTGGACTTCCAGTTCGCCCACGCCCAGGCCCGCGATGCCGTGCACCTGCCGTTCGATCACGCCGGCCTGCGCCAGCAGCTCAGCGACCGTGGCCGCGACAGCCTGCTGCTGCACAGCGCCGCCAGCGACCGTCACCAGTACCTGCAACGCCCCGACCTGGGCCGGCGCCTGCACGAGGACTCCGTGCAGCGCCTGCGCGAACATGCCCAGGCCAACCCCGGCGGGGTCGACCTGGCCATCGTCGTGGCCGACGGCCTCTCGGCGCTGGCCGTGCATCGTCACACCCTGCCGTTCCTCGGCCGTTTCGAGGAGCAGGCCGCCGCCGACGGCTGGACCAGCGCCCCGGTGATCCTGGTCGAGCAAGGCCGGGTCGCGGTGGCCGACGAAGTGGGCGAACTGCTCGGCGCGCGCATGACCGTGATGCTGATCGGCGAGCGCCCGGGGTTGAGCTCGCCCGACAGCCTGGGCCTGTACTTCACCTATGCGCCCAAGGTCGGCCTGACCGACGCCTACCGCAACTGCATCTCCAACGTGCGCCTGGAAGGCCTGAGCTACGGGATGGCCGCCCATCGCCTGCTGTACCTGATGCGCGAGGCCTGCAGGCGGCAGCTTTCGGGGGTGAATCTGAAGGACGAAGCCGAGGTCCATAGCATCGACAGCGAAGATTCCTCGTCAAAAACCGGAAATTTCCTGCTCGGAGAGGGATGAGAAACTGTCATGGAAGGCGGATTGCGCTTCTAGCCTGCATTAGGCAGCATGCACCGAACGCTGCTGGCAATCCGCCGTATCCCCAAATGGACTCAGAGGCCCGCCCATGCGCATCATCAAGGCAACCCTGGAACACCTCGACCTGCTAACACCGCTGTTCGTCAAATACCGCGAGTTCTATGGGCAACTGCCTTACCCGGACAGCTCAAGGTCGTTCCTCGAAAAACGTCTCAAGCGCGGCGAATCGATCATCTACCTGGCCCTGCCGGACGAAGGTGACGACCGGCTGCTGGGATTTTGCCAGCTCTACCCGAGCTTCTCGTCGCTGTCGCTCAAGCGCGTGTGGATCCTCAACGACATCTACGTGGCCGAGGACTCGCGGCGCATGCTGGTGGCCGACCACCTGATGCGCGAAGCCAAGAAGATGGCCAGGAAAACCAACGCCGTGCGCATGCGCGTGTCCACCAGCAGCGACAACGAGGTGGCGCGCAAGACTTACGAATCCATGGGCTTTCGCAAGGACACCGAGTTCGAGAACTACATCCTGCCGATCAGCCAGGACTGAGCGACGCCCGCGCGCATCGCACGCTGTGGGAGCGGGCTTGCCCCGCGATTGCTTCACCAGCCCTTTCGCGGGGCAAGCCTGTTCCCACGCAATCGTAATCCCCCGCTACAAACTCTCCGGGCGTATTCCGGACTTCGCCGTATAATGCCCCTCCTGTCATGTGTGAAAAGTTACCGAATCAGCCGGTAAATCTTTCCAGTCCCATGGCGCTGTCCGTCCTCGCGCGCCCGTAGAAGCGGGTCAAGAACACAGGTGCTGTACATGGATTTCAACCCGCTGGACCTCATCCTGCATCTCGATGCCTACCTCGATCTGCTGGTCACCAACTACGGTCCCTGGATCTACGCCATCCTCTTCACCGTGATCTTCTGCGAGACCGGCCTGGTGGTGATGCCGTTCCTGCCGGGCGACTCGCTGCTGTTCATCGCCGGCGCCGTGGCCGCGGGCGGCGGCATGGACCCGGTATTGCTGGCCGGCCTGCTGATGGCGGCGGCGATCCTGGGCGACAGCACCAACTACGTGATCGGGCGCACGGCGGGCGAGCGGTTGTTCCGCGACCCCAACTCGAAGATCTTCCGCCAGGACTACCTCCAGCGCACCCACGAGTTCTACGAACGCCACGGCGGCAAGACCGTCACCCTGGCGCGCTTCCTGCCGATCCTGCGCACCTTTGCGCCGTTCGTCGCCGGTATCGCCCATATGCACTATCCGCGCTTCCTGGGCTTCAGCATCGCCGGCTCGCTGCTGTGGGTAGGCGGACTGGTGACCCTGGGGTACTTCTTCGGCAACGTGCCGTTCATCAAGCAGCACCTGTCGCTGATGGTCGTCGCCATCATCATCCTCTCGCTGGTGCCGATGATCCTCGGCCTCCTGCGTGGCCGCTTCGGCCGCACGGCCAAGGCCCACTGACCGCCCCATGTGGTCGTTCAGCGCCTGGCGGCGGCGGCGCACCCTGGCCCGCTACCCGGTCGACGCGCAGCTCTGGCAGGCGATCCGCGCGCGGCTGCCGCTGCTCGATGGCATCACCGACCAGGAGGACCGCTGGCTGCGCGAGGCCTGCGTGCTGTTCCTGCACGACAAGCACCTGACCACCCTGCCAGGCGTCGAGCTGGACGATGAGCAACGCTTGTTTCTCGCCGCCCAGGCCCAACTGCCGTTGCTGCATCTGGGCGACCTGAACTGGTACCAAGGCTTCCACGAGATCATCCTCTACCCCGACGACTTCAAGAGCCCCCAGCGCCACCGCGACGGCAGCGGCGTCGAGCATGTGTGGGACGCCGAGCATAGCGGCGAGGCCTGGCAGCAGGGGCCGGTGATCATGGCCTGGCCCGGGGTGCTGTCCAGCGGTGGCTGGGAAGCCTACAACCTGGTGATTCACGAACTGGCGCACAAGCTCGACATGCTCAACGGCGACGCCAACGGCCTGCCACCGCTGCACGACGAAATGCGCGTGGAGGACTGGGCCCAGGCCATGCAGCAGGCCTACGACGACATGAACCGCCAGCTCGATGCCAACCCGGATGCCGAAATGGCCATCGACCCCTATGCCGCGGAAAACCCGGCCGAGTTCTTCGCCGTCACCAGCGAATACTTCTTCAGCGCCCCTGATCTGCTACACCAGGCCTACCCGCAGGTCTACCGGCAGCTGTCACTGTTCTACCGCCAGGACCCGCTGAATCGTCTGACGCGCCTGCAGGCCGAACACCCGGACTACCGCGAAAGCCACGCCTGAAGCGCCCGCACATCTGGCCGAGCGTGGCATGCGTTGTGGGAATGTGCCTATAATCGCCGCCACTTTTTTGATCAAACACGGGGGCATTGCCCAATGAGCTACAGCAAGATTCCAGCCGGCAAAGACCTGCCGAACGACATCTACGTCGCCATCGAGATCCCGGCCAACCACGCGCCGATCAAGTACGAGATCGACAAGGACAGCGACACCCTGTTCGTCGACCGTTTCATGGCCACCCCGATGTTCTACCCGGCCAACTACGGCTTCATCCCGAACACCCTGGCCGACGACGGTGACCCGCTGGACGTGCTGGTCGTGACCCCGTACCCGGTTGCCCCTGGCTCGGTGATCCGCGCCCGTCCGGTTGGTGTGCTGAACATGACCGATGATGGCGGCGGCGACGCCAAGGTCATCGCCGTTCCTCACGACAAGCTGAGCCAGCTGTACGTGGACGTGAAGGAATACACCGACCTGCCAGCGCTGCTGATCCAGCAGATCGAGCACTTCTTCGCGAACTACAAGGATCTCGAGAAGGGCAAGTGGGTCAAGATCGAAGGCTGGGAAGGTGCTGACGCCGCCCGCGCCGCGATCACCAAGTCGGTCGCTGCCTACAAGGGCTGAGCCTGACAGTGAAAAGCCCTGCTTCGGCAGGGCTTTTTTGTGCGTGTCATTCCACCGCCCCATGCCGTGCGCCTCTCCAGGCCATACGCAATCCCTTTGGAAGCGCGCTTGTCGCGCCTCAAAGAAGCTTCCCACCTGATCCTCAGCCCTCCCCTACAACCTGCAAATTTTCCTACAGATCGCCTCTACATCGGGTTGATTTCCACACAATTAAAGGGTCGATAGACTCGACGCCATGAACACATCCGGCGATCGTCTCAAAGCCCTCCTGCAGGAGTGCAATCTCACCCCTTCCGACTTTGCCGCACAGCGCAACGTCACCCCTCAGCACGTCAACAACTGGTTCAAGCGCGGTGTGCCGCTGGCCCGGCTCGACGAGATCGCCGACCTGTTCTGCGTGAACCGGCGCTGGCTGCGCAATGGTGAAGGCCTCAAGCACCCCGCTCCACTGAGCGCCGCGCCGCCAGCGCCGCCCCACGACACCGCCCCGGCGCCGTTGCTGGCGCTGGGCAGTGAAACGGTGGATCTGCCCCTCTACCAGCCGTACCAGGGAACACTGGAACCGGTACCGGGGCGCCACCAGCCAATCCCTCGCCAGGCGCTCGAAAGCCTGAATGTCCAGGCGGAAAAAGCCATCTGCCTGGGCATGCCGGCCAACAACATGGCACCGCTGGTTCCCCAAGGCGCGCTCCTGGCCATCGACCGCACCTTTACCCGGGTGGTCGAAGGTGAGTGCTATGCGCTGCTGCACAATGGCCGCTTGCGGGTCCAGAACCTCACCCTGGGCCACAACGGCACGCTGTGCCTGCACAGCCACGACCGGCTCAACCATCCCATCGAGCGCTACACCGCCTACCAGCGTCGGGTCCAGGGCCTGGAAATCCTTGGCTGGGTATTCTGGTGGGCGTGCCTGCGCCCGACACGGCCTGAATGACACACCGCATGGCACTTTTTGCTGGGCATCGCCAACGCGCCCTAGTATGCTACGCCGCACATCACGCCCCCTGATGGTGCAAGCCGCATTCCAGAGGGCCTGGCGACGCCTGACACAGTCGTCCGCCATCTTTTTCAGGCCATGTTGCCAACTGTTTAAGGCGGTTGCGGTTTATCAAAAATAAGCCAAGACCGTCCCCGAGAAGCCGGCCACAAGCCGGCTTTTTAATGCCCGTCAAAAACCATGCGTTCCTGCACGGTACAGCCTGCAAGGCCGTACCAGGCCAGTCAGAACCGCGTCACCACGCCCATCCGCCAGGTCCGCCCCGGCGCCGGCATGAAGCTCTGCGCCAGCGGGTCGAGGTAATAGCGATCCGTCAGGTTCTGCACCGACACGTTCAGCTCGGTGTGCTCCAGCACCTTGTACTTGAGGAACAGGTCGAACAGCGCCACCGAGCGGTAGTCGATCTGCGGCGTCGTGGCGCCGGTCTGCCAGGGCTTGTCCATCTGCGCGGTGGGTCCGGAGGTGTAGGTCATGCGTCCGCCCACGGTCAGCGCCTCGTCGAAGAAACGCAACCCGGTGAGCAGGTTCGCCGAGAAGCGCGGCGGGTTCTGGGTATTGGTGTACGAGCCCATGTAGCTGCCTGGCGTGCAGTCCGGGGTGTCCTGGGTACGCTGGTACTGATTGGCGCTGGCGCGCAGCTTGGCCGCGAAAGCCGCGTCGCAGGTCTCGGTCTGCAGGTAGTAGGTGGCCGACAGGTCGGCGAACACGCGCCCGGCGTCGTAGTGCGACTGCAGCTCGAGGCCGCGGGTCTTGAAGCTGTCGGTGTTGCTGAAGGTCATACGCCCCCACAGCCCTGGACTTGGGTCGTAGTAGCGGGTGATGTAGTGCTTGATGTCGTTGTCGAAGTAGGCGAGCTTGGCCGACAGCGAGTCCCCCTGGATCAGGAAGTTGCTGCGCAAGGCACTGACGCCGACCTCCCAGCTGCGCGAGCGCTCGGGCTTGAGGTGCTTGCCCGGCGTGACCTGCTGGGTGCCCTGGCTGGTCTCGAACAACGAGGGCAGGCGCAGGCCCTGGGTATACGAGGCATACACGAAGGTGTCGGGGAGGAACTCGACATTGATGCCGAACGCGGGCGAGAAGCCACCTGCGCTGCTGGTGCCCTGCGGGGTGTAGTCGTAGCCGGTGACCACATTGCTGACGCCCTCCGGATGAACCACCACATTGGTCGCGCCGGACTCGTTGAATGGCACGCCATTGAACGGCTCGTTGCTGTTCTCGAAGACGATGCCATTGTTCAGGCGCGGGTCGGTGGCGTCGGTGTACTGGCCGTTCTGGTCGGGGAACCACATCATGCTGCCCCAATGCCCTGGGCTGCTGGCGGTGATCCAGCGCACTTCCCGATCCTCGCGCCGGGCCTCGGCCCGCACGGTGTTGTCCTTGGTCCGGTAATGGGCGTAGCGACCTCCACCCCACAGCGTCACCTGTTCGATGGGCTGGTATTGCAGATTGCCGTTGAAGCTGAACTCCTGGCGCGAGGCATCGCGCAGCATGCGGTTGGCGTTGATGTCGTGCTGGGTGGCCAGCACGCTCTTCTGCGGCTGCAGGTCCTGGAGTTGGAAGCCGGCCCCCAGGTCCAGCTTGAAATCGCCATGGGCGGTGGCGAACCGCGACACGTTGTTCAGGTCGCCGCCGATACGCCGGTCATCCTGGCGGGCCCAGGCGCGGTCGGTGCGGAACAGCTGCGACTTGGGCGCCATCCAGGCCGCGCTCAGGCTGCTGGTTTGCGCGTCGGTCATCCACAGGCTGCCGGTCAGGTCCACCAGCGGATTGCCCTCGGGCAGGTAGTGATAACGCGCGGTATAGGTATCGATATCGATCTGCGACGGTGGGTACTGATAGATGCTGGCGGTGCCGAAGCGGAAGATGTCCGACGGCATGATCTCGCCCATCCGCCCCTCGAATCGGCGGTAGCCCAGGTCCAGCGTGTGGTCGTCGGCCAGCCGCCAGGTGGTCTTGAGCAGGTAGGAATCGGTCTGCGACGACGAGTTGAGCACTTCTTCGCCGGCATTGTAGGTGTTGGCCACGCTGGGCTCCTCGTCGCCCCAGCGATCGTAGAGACGGTAGCGGTCCTGGCCTTTCTTGCCGGAAAAGTAGTTGCCCTGGTCACGGTGCGCATAGGCCGCCACCAGGTCGAAACGCTCGTTGGTGTAGGCAAAGGCCGCACTGCCGGACTCTGCCTTGGAACCGAACAGGCTGGCACGGCTGTCGCGGGGCGTGGTGCTCAGTTCCTCGTCCAGGGAATGGCTGTTGCGATGCTCCGGTTCGACGCCGTTGTTCCAGAGGTTTCCGGTCAGGCGCAGGCCTACGCTGTTGCCATCCACCAGGATGTCCTCCACCCCGAGCGTTTTCATCTCCACCGAGCCGCCGATCGCGCCCGAGCGGGTACTTGGGCCTTTGTTCACGGTCACACTGCTGAGCAGGTCCGGGTCGATGTAGCTGCGCTGCTGGGTGCCGCCATAGCCGCGATACACATCCAGCGCCTGCTCCGAACCATCGACCCGCACCGCCACCCGGCTCTGCCCCTGGATGCCGCGGATGTTGACGTCCAGCGCGCCGCCGTTGCGGCTGTCGCCCACCTGTACGCCGGCCACGCCCTTGAGCATGTCGCCCACCGAGACCGTGCCGAAACGGTCGAGGTCTTCGCGCACCAGGTGCACGGTCGAGCGTGGCGCACGGTAGGTCTGCTGGGCATCCAGCAGTTCGGTGGCGTCGACCAGGGTTGGCGTCAGTTCGGTCGCGCGTCCCTGCGCGTTGCCTTGCGCAATGAGGCGGTAGGTACCGCCCGCGCTCGGCAGCAGCTGCAGCCCTGTATTGGCCAACAGCCGCTGCGCGCCTTCACGAACCGTGAAACGGCCCTTGAGCGCCGGCACGGCGCGCCCTCGGGTCAGGTCAGCGTCATAGGACACCAGCATGCCCGACTGGCTGGCGAACGCGCCCAGCGAGGTCCCCAGCGGGCCTTGGGCAATGTCGTAGTCGCGCAGCGTGGCGTCGTCCATCCGGGTGCTTTCGCGGGTGGTTTCGCTGGCAGCCTGGGCCAGGGGCACGCCGCTGGTCATCAGGCAGCCGAGCACCGCGCAACGGACGGCGAAGCTGATCGGGGACAAGCGCTGCAAGGGGCGTGAAACAGGGGAAAGCCGACGGGTCGCGGGCATGCTTTTCTCGCTCGTAAGGTCTATGCCCGGCACTGGATGCGGGCTCCTGCCCTCTCTGTCGCACGAACGGAAAAAAGGTATATGCGGGCGATTCGCATTTTCATCTGACCTTGTGATTCAGGGCAGATTAGTGATAATTGTTTGCATTTGCACCCTTTGTCCCGTCGAGCCATGACCGCCTTCAGACCCCCACCGCCCCACAGCCCCCCCTGCGCCGTCACCACGCTGTACATCGAGAACCATGCCTGGTTGCGCAGCTGGCTGGCGTATCGCCTCAGCTCGTGGGGACGTGGCGTGGCCGACGATCTGGCCCAGGACATCTTCGTGCGTGTGCTGGCCAGCCGCAGCACACTGCAGCCGGAAGCCATCCGCCAGCCGCGGGCCTACCTGACCCGCATCGCCAACTGCGTGCTGGTCAGCTGGCGCCGTCGGCATTCGCTGGAACAGGCCTGGCTCCAGGCCCTGGCGCTGGTGCCCGAACCGCAACACCCGTCACCCGAGCAACAGAGCGTCATCCTCGAGACCCTGCACGAGATCGATGCGCTGCTCGATACCCTGCGCCCGCGGGTCAGGCAGGCATTCCTGATGGCGACCCTGGATGGCATGAAGCAGAAGGACATCGCCCAGGCCCTGAACATCGCCCTGCCCACGGTGAAGAAGTACATCCACGAGGGCTATGTGGCATGCCTGAGCCAGATGCCCGATGAATGACACGCCTATCGCCCAGCCGGTGCTCGCCAAGGCGGCGTCGTGGCTGCTGCTGATGCAGGAAGGGCCGCTGAACGCGGCACAGCAGGCCGAGCTGGAACACTGGCGACGCAGCGACCCGGAGCACGAACGCGCCTGGCGTCGCGCGCAGCGCTTGCTGTCACGGCTGGGCACGCTGCCACCGACACTGGCCAGGCAGACCCTCGCGCGCCCCTCGGACAGCAGTCGCCGCGCCGTGCTGCGCGCCGTGCTCCTGCTGGTCGGCGTGGCTCCGCTGGGCTGGTGGGTCTGGCGGCGTGGCGTGGCCGGCGGCGACTACCTGACCGCCGTGGGCGAGCGTCGGGACGTGCTGCTGGTCGATGGCAGCCAGGTGTCGCTCAACAGCGATACGGCGTTGAGTGTGCGCTTCAGTGCCGAGCAACGCCTGTTGCACCTGGAGCGAGGCGAGATCTACCTCGTCACCGCGCCGGACCCGCAGCGACCACCGCGGCCGCTGAGTGTGCAGACCGAACAGGGCGTGATGGTGGCCCTGGGCACAGCGTTCAGCGTGCGCCAGCTGGCGCACGAAACCCAGCTCGCAGTCTACGAGGGCGCCGTGCGTCTCCACCTCAAGCGGGCCGACAGCCCGACCATCATCCATGCCGGGCAACAGGTGCGCTTCAGCCGCGACCGCCCCGGCCCCGTCGAGGCGGCCCATGCCACCCGGTTGGCCTGGCGCAACGGGCTGCTGGTGGCTGACGACATGCCGCTGCTGCAATGGGCCCAGGAGTTGATGCGTTACAGCGACCAGCCCCTGATCTGCGATCCGTCCGTGGCCGATCTGCGCGTTTCCGGCACCTTCCCCCTCGACGACCTGCCCCTGGCGGTGGCCATGCTCAGCCAGAGCCATGGCCTGCTAACCCGCAGCGAGCGCGCCGGGATTTTCATCAGCCGCTGAGCGCGGGGGCGCTTGTGGCGGGGTTCTGTCGGCGCCACCTGACGAAATGCCAGTATCCGGCCATTGCCCAGACACTGCGCTCAATGGGATGATTCGTATTTGCAACGAATTCTCATCAAGGCCTTCCTGTGTCCCCCAAGCTCTTGCTCGCCGAAGACGACTCCCGCCTGCGCCAAGGCCTGGAACAGCATTTCCAGCGGCGCGGTTTCGCCGTGCAGGCCTGCGAGCACGGCACCCAGGCCTTGACCGCCATGCAACAGGGACGCTTCGATCTGATCCTGCTGGACATCATGCTGCCCGGCATCGACGGCCTCAGCCTGCTTGACGAACTGCGCCGCCACCAGGCGGTGCCGGTGATGCTGATGTCGGCACTGGGCGCGGAGCAGGACCGCATCAGCGGTTTCACCCGTGGCGCCGACGACTACTTGCCCAAGCCGTTCAGCCTGGCCGAGCTGGATGCCCGGGTCGACGCCCTGCTGCGCCGCGTGGCGCTGGACCGTCGCCCGAGCGCGCCAGCGCCGCACTCCAGCCTGCATTTCGACCCAGCCAACCATGACGTCGCGCACCAGGGTCGCAGTGCCGGCCTGACCGGCTCGGAATACCGCTTGCTGGCGACGCTGCGCGAGCACCCCGGCGAGGCCTTGAGCAAGGCGTTCCTCTACCAGAGCGTGCTGCACCGCCCCTATACCCGCCTCGACCGGGGCCTGGACGTGCATGTCTGCAACCTGCGCCGCAAGCTCGCCAACATCGGCGCAGGCCATCTGGAGATCCAGGCAGTGCGCGGCCAGGGCTACGTGCTGGTGGAAACGGCACCCCGCTGATGCGCCGTCACCCGTTGCTGTGGAAACTGGCCCTGCTGCAAGTGGGCTTCTGCCTGCTGCTGACCTGGCTGATCTGGACCTGGGGGCTCTCGGTCGAACGCAGCACCTACTTCCTCGCCCCCGCCGAGCGCGCCTTCCTGGCACGCTTCGCCGAGCAGGCCGAGCAAGCCTGGCACGATGACGGCGCCATCGGCGTGGAGCAGCTGCGCCACCAGCTGCAGCGACAGGAGGACACCTGGGTGGCCATCGTCGGCCCCCGCCTGGAAAGCCTCGGCACCACAGCGCTGAGCGCCGAGGAAGCCGGCCGGCTGACCTTCATGCGCAAGCTCGACTGGCCGATGAGCCGACGCCTGCAGGACGAGTTGCCCTATGTGAGCATCGCGTTCCCCGAGCATCCGGAGGAAGGCCGTCTGGTCATTCAGCTCCCCGAGCACCTGCTGCCCACCGGCCTGACGCCCTGGACCCACGTCGTCACCCACGGCGTAGCGCCCGCACTGCTCGCCCTGCTGCTGGGCCTGGCCTTGTACCGCCATCTGGTGGCTCCGCTCAATCGCCTGCGCGACCGCGCCGATGCCCTGCGCGCGGACGACCTGGACAGCCCCGGCCTGCCGCTGCAGGAGCGCCGCGACGAACTGGGCGAGCTGGCCCAGGCCTTCGAGCACATGGCCATGCGCCTGCGCCGCAGCCTCGACCAGCAGCGCCTGCTGCTGCGCACCCTGTCCCACGAATTGCGCACCCCACTGGCCCGCCTGCGCATCGCCCATGACAGCGGCCTGCCGGAGGAGCAACTGCGCCAGCGCCTGGACCGTGAGGTGGACGACATGCAGAAGCTGCTGGAAGACACCCTGGACCTCGCCTGGCTGGACACCGAACAACCCCAGCTGCCGACCGAGCCGGTGCTGGTGCTGTCGGTCTGGGAAGCGCTGGCCCAGGACAGCTGTTTCGAAAGCGGCTGGGCCAGTGAGCGATTGCCCTGCACGCTGGGTCTCGACTGCCAGGTGCAGGCGCACCTGGACAGCCTGGCTCAGGCCCTGGAAAACCTGCTGCGCAACGCCATCCGCCATTCACCGCCCGGCGGCCGGGTCAGCCTGGAGGGCTGGCGCGAAGGCGCGCACTGGCACCTGTGCCTGCGCGACCAGGGACCGGGCGTGCCGGAGACCGAGCTCGAACAGATCTTCCAGCCCTATCGCCGCCTGCCTGGCAGCGGTGCCGGCTTCGGCCTGGGCCTGGCCATCGCCCGGCGCGCCATCGAGCTGCAAGGTGGCCGGCTATGGGCCAGCAACGGCTACCCCGGCCTGTGCCTGCACCTGCTGCTGCCGACGAGTGAAAGTGTTTAGAAAGTTAATGCGCTTTACTCTCAAATAAGAGTTATTACCATCTGTGATCTCTTGAATTCAGCCCGCCGTGCCGGAGATCCCACATGTCGCCCCGCCCGCTTTCCTTCGCACCCTTCCTGCTGCTGTCCAGCTGCCTGCTCAGCGCCGCCGTGCAGGCCGCCAGCCAACCCGAACCGATCGAGCTGGAAAGCCAGAACGTGGTGGCCACCGCGCTGGAGGAAAGCAAGCAGGCCCCGGGCGTGTCGATCATCACCGCCGAGGACCTCAAGAAACGCCCGCCGGCCAACGACCTGTCGCAGATCATCCGCACCATGCCGGGGGTCAACCTCACCGGCAACTCCACCAGCGGCCAGCGCGGCAACAACCGGCAGATCGATATCCGCGGCATGGGCCCTGAGAACACCCTGATCCTGGTCGATGGCAAACCGGTCGCCAGCCGCAACGCGGTGCGCTACGGCTGGCGCGGCGAACGCGACAGCCGTGGCGATACCAACTGGGTGCCGGCCGACCAGGTCGAACGCATCGAGGTGATTCGCGGCCCGGCGGCGGCGCGCTATGGCTCTGGCGCCATGGGCGGGGTGATCAACATCATTACCAAGCAGGCCGGCAAGGACACTCACGGCAACATGACCGTGTACCAGAACTTCCCCCAGCACGGTGACGAAGGCGCCACCAAACGGGTGAGCTTCGGGCTCAACGGCCCGCTGACCGACCGCCTCAGCTACCGGGTGTACGGCAACGTCGCCAAGACCGACTCGGACGACTGGGACATCAACGAGGGCCACCAGTCCGCGCGTACCGGCAACCAGGTCGGCACCCTGCCCGCCGGCCGTGAAGGCGTGCGCAACAAGGACGTCAACGGGCTGCTCAGCTGGCACCTGACCCCGGAGCAGACCCTCGACTTCGAGGCCGGTTTCAGCCGCCAGGGCAACATCTACAGCGGTGATACCCAGAACACCAACTCCAACAGCACCGTGAAGAACCTGCTGGGCAGCGAAACCAACATCATGTACCGCGAGAACTACGCCATCACCCACCGTGGCGATTGGGACTTCGGCAGCACCATGGCCTACCTGCAGTACGCCAAGACCCGCAACAGCCGGGTCAACGAGGGCCTGGCCGGCGGTACCGAAGGCATCTTCAGCAATGCCGATTTCTACACCTCGACCTTGCGCGACCTCACCGCCCACGGTGAGCTCAACCTGCCGCTGCACGCCTGGCGCGACCAGACGCTGACCCTGGGCAGCGAGTGGAGCCAGCAGAAACTCGACGACCCCAGCGCCAACACCCAGACCACCAGCGAGGGCGGCAGCGTGTCGGGCCTGACCAGCACTGGTCGCAGCACCACCTCGCAGGCGCAGATCTTCTCGTTGTTCGCCGAGGACAACATCGAGCTGCTGCCCGGTACCATGCTCACCCCGGCGTTGCGCTTCGACCATCACAGCATCGTCGGCGACAACTGGAGCCCGTCGCTCAACCTGTCGCACGCGCTCACCGACACCCTCACCCTCAAGGCCGGTATCGCCCGCGCCTACAAGGCCCCCAACCTGTACCAGCTCAACCCCGACTACCTGCTCTACAGCCGCGGCCAGGGCTGCTACGGCCAGAGCACCAGCTGCTACCTGCAAGGCAACGAGCATCTCAAGGCCGAGACCAGCGTGAACAAGGAGCTGGGCATCGAGTTCCAGCGTGACGGCTGGGTCGCGGGGCTGACCTACTTTCGCAACGACTACAAGAACAAGATCGACTCGGGCCTGAGCAAGATCGGCAACGCCATCGGCGGCACCGGCAGCTATGCCAACGCCGCGATCTACCAGTGGGAGAACATCCCCAAGGCGCTGGTCGAGGGCCTGGAAGGCACCCTGACCATCCCGCTGGCCGAGCAGTTGAAGTGGAGCAACAACTTCACCTACATGCTCCAGTCGAAGAACAAGGAAACCGGCGACACCCTCTCGGTGACCCCGGCCTACACCCTCAACTCGATGCTCGACTGGCAGGCCAGCGACGACCTGTCGCTGCAACTGAGCGTGGCCTGGTATGGCAAACAGAAACCGAAGAAGTACGACTACCACGGCGACCGCGTGACCGGCTCGTCCAACGACCAACTGGCGCCCTACGCGCTGGTCGGCGCCAGCGGCACCTACGCCATCAGCAAAAACCTCAGCGTCACCGCCGGCGTCGACAACCTGTTCGACAAACGCCTGTACCGCGCGGGCAACGCCCAGGGCGTGAACAACATCGAAGGCGCAGGCGCGGCCACCTACAACGAACCGGGCCGCACCCTGTACACCAGCCTCACCGCCTCCTTCTGAGGCCATGCCGGTACGGCGTCGCCCGACGCCGCACCGGCCCCACGAAGAGAACGCCTGATGAAAGCCCTTTCCCTGGTCCTGGCCCTGGCCATGACCGGCCCCGCCTTGGCGCAACCGGCACCCGAGCAGAAGATGGACAGCAGCGTGCTGCAACGCCAGGACCTGGCCTATCGGTTCAGCCACCTCGACCTGGACTCGCGCGACGGCCAGCGCCACTACCGTCTGTGGATCGGCAAGCCCGACCGCCCCGCGCCCGCCAGTGGCTACCCGGTGCTGTGGATGCTCGACGGCAACGCCGCCATCGGCGCCCTGCAGGCGCGCCAGTTGGAACAACTCGCCGCCGGCCAGGCGCCGCTGCTGGTCGCCATCGGCTACCAGACCGACCAGCGCATCGAGCGTACCGCCCGAACCTTCGACTACACCCCGGTGGTGCCTGGCCTGGCCGACCAGCGCGATCCGTTGACCGGCCAGCCCAGCGGCGGTGTCGATGCGTTCCTCGATCTGCTGGACCAACGCATGCGCCCGATGGTCGCCGCCACGGCGCCAGTCGACCCCGCCCGCCAGACCCTGTGGGGCCATTCCTATGGCGGGCTGGCCGTGCTGCACACCCTGTTCACCCGCCCCGGCCTGTTCCAGGACTATGCGGCGGCCAGCCCCTCGCTGTGGTGGCGTGACGGCGCCATCGTCCATGAGGCGGCCGGGCTGTCTCAGCGCCTTGGCCAGAGCCGCCCGCGCCTGCTGCTGATGCGTGGCGGCGACGAGCCCGCCAATCCGCGCGGCGCGGCGGCGGCCGACAGTGAGCGGCCGATGCGCGAGCTGGCCGCAAGCCTGGCCAAGGTCGATGGCTTGCAGGTGCGCTACCAGCGCTTCGCCGGGCTGGGGCACGGCCCGATGCTGCCGGCGTCGCTGGAACGGGTGCTCGACAGCCTGGCCCGCTGACGCCTTCGGCGCTCAGGAGTGCAGGTACTTGAGCACGTACAGGGCCAGTTCGCGGAAAGCGTCGGCCGGGATCCTCTCGCTCAGGGCCTGCGCCCTGCCCAACGTTGCACAGCAGGCCTTGAGCATCTTGTCGCGGACCTGTTTGTCGACCATGCCGGTATGCACCAGCTGGAAGTACTGCGGGAATGTGCTGGACGCTTGCACCGCAGAGCCACGGCGTATCTCGAACACCCCTTCGATATGGGGCGGCTGGAAGTACGGTGCGCCGTGGTAGTCCGCTTGCGGCTCCAGGCGCAGGTCCGGCGTGCAGAGGCTGTGGCACAGCAACCGGCTCTCACGGTCGGTTTCCATGCCGCGCTGATAGAGGCAGATCTGCGAGCCCGGGACCATCAGGCAGGCGGCCTCGAAGGCGTCGATGATCTTCATGGCGTTGCCTTGCGAGGTTTCGATCTTGCTCAGCGAGACGAAACGTTCGAGCGCGTCCTCGGCCACGCTCTTCACCGCGCGCTCCAGGGTGGCCCAGTGGCCGAACTCCTTCTGGCAGGCGATCAGGTGCAGCTCCAGCTGGTAGCCCGCCTCACGCGCCAGGGCCGGCACGTTGGCGAAGCCGGGAGCGTCCAGCGCGGTTTCCATGATGATGTCGTACTGGTTGGCCAAGGCATGGCCGAAGATCTTCGTGCCCAGCTGCCAGATGAACGACTCGGTGTGGGCATAGGCATGCCGCCCTCCGTGCTCCTTCATCTGCTCGTACTGCGGGTGCAGCTTGCGAAAGTCGGGGGTGTACAGGTTGACGTAGTCATCGTAGCGCTTGCTCGCCAGCAGCGAGTTGTTCAGCAGGTAGGTCTTGCCCGAACCTTCGGCGCCGGCAACCACCAGCATCCTGGGCGCGGGGTTGCCTTGCGCGTCGACCCGGCGCTTGCGCTGGAACAGGCTGGACGCGAGTCCATCGAAAGCGGCTGTCACGTCCTCGGACGCAAAGGTGTAAAGCTCGGTCATGCTCGTCATTCCTTGTGGCTACCCGAAATCGGGCGGGCCAGAAAGGTAGAACGCCTGCGCGCGAGGCCTGTGGTACTTATCGCAGCTGCCCAGGCATGGGCCATGCCCCGCCGAAGGTCGTAGCCACCGCGCTTGCCAGCGGGGTGGCGCAGTGCTGTATGCTTGCCCGGTCTTCAGGGCGGGGTGAAAGTCCCCACCGGCGGTAAATCGAAAGATGAGCCCGCGAGCGCCCCGGCCATGCCGGGGGTCAGCAGACCTGGTGAGATCCCAGGGCCGACGGTCATAGTCCGGATGAAAGAAGGCGTTTGGCAGGGGGCCGTCCAGGCGCCCTTGCGCGCGCATTTTGTTCGCCCCGAGACGTTCATCGATCATTCACGAGGAGCGTTTCATGTCCACCATGCACCACAAGCAGTTCCCCAACGTCACCGCCGCCATCGCCGCCTTCCAGGCCGGGCGCCCCGTACTGCTGCTCGACGACGACGATCGCGAGGACGAAGCCGACATCGTCGCCGCCGCCGAAAACCTTTCGCTGCAGACCATGGCCATGATGATCCGCGACTGCAGCGGCATCGTCTGCCTGTGCCTGGACGAAGCCACCGTCGACGCCCTGCAGCTAGCGCCGATGGTGCAGAACAACCAGGCTCGCCACGGCACCGGCTTCACCGTCACCATCGAGGCGGCCGAAGGCGTCAGCACCGGCGTGTCGGCGCAGGACCGCATCACCACCATCGAAGCGGCGCTGCGCTCGACCGCGCAGCAGCGGCATATCGTCAGCCCGGGCCATGTGTTCCCGCTGCGCGCCCGTGACGGCGGCGTGCTGACCCGCCGTGGCCATACCGAAGGCTCGGTGGACCTGGCCCGCCTGGCCGGCCTGCGCCCGGCGGCGGTGCTGTGCGAACTGATGAACCCCGACGGCAGCATGGCCCGTGGCGAGCAGGTGGCGGTGTATGCGCGGCAGTACAACCTGCCGGTGCTGACCATCGAGGAACTGGCGCGCTATCGCGAGGCGATGGTCGAACTGGAGGCCGAGCCGGCCTGATACCCCAGCAAACCCGCCCCCGATCACTGTGGGAGCGGGTTTGCCCCACGCCTCAACGCAACCCCAACGGTCCTTTCAGGTACTCATACAACCCTACCGCGCTCTTGCGATAACCCTCGGCGGTCAGGTGCACCAAGTCCGGCCGCGCCAGCCCGCTCGCCTGCCAGCCGGCGATCGAGCATGGCCCGCCCATGAACCCCTGCCAATCCCAGAACAGCGCCTTGTGCTTCTGCGCCATCTGCTTCTGCACACGGATCACCGCCGCCAACGGCTGGGGCTGACGTGCCGCGCAGCTGCGCGCCTTGCGCTGCTTGATCGAGTCCGGCGGTCCGACCAGCAGGATCGCCGCGTGCGGCAGGTCCTTGCGCAGGCCGGTCAGGGTCGTATCCAGCTGCGACTGGTACAACGCCAGGTCGAGCTTGTCGTCGAACGCCTCATTGGTGCCGTAGGCCAGGATCACCAGGTCCGGCCGCACGGCCTTGAGGCTGTCGCGCCAGCCCGGCTGCCACTTGTCCACCACCTCCAGACGCGCACCATTGATGCCCAGCGCCGAGTAGGTCACCCCGGTATTCTTCTGCCCCTGGATGTACCACCCCCCAAGCGCGACACCTCGGCCGCCCTCGACACTCAACTGAACCGGCAGGCCGACATTGGCGTAGGCCGGGCTGAAGCGCCACTGGCCATTGCTCGCCGGCAGCACGCGGCGCTGGCCGGCATTGACGAAGAGACTGGCGCTGGCGGTCGACTGGTACAGCGCCGAGACCTTGTAGCGCTGGCGGTCCTCGTCACGCGCCTGCAATACCACACTGGCGCGGTTGGCCAACGGCAGCGACAGGTAGCCCCCCAGTGGAAACTGCTGGCTCTGCTGGTTGCGCGCCGACACCAGCTCCCACTGGCGCTTCTCGCTCTTGATGAGCACCCGGTCGTTGCGGATCCCCGGCACCGGCGAAGCCGGCACCATGCCGATGCCGCCATCGCCGTAGCGGGCCTGCAGCAGGCGGCGCATTTCGCCGCTGAACAGGTCTGCGGCGGTGTGCGAATCCCCCAGCTGGACGATCGATACCGGGGCTCGATCGGCACCGCGCAGCTTGCCCGCGAGCACGGCGACGTTGCCGTCCTGACGCGCGACCGGCGTGGCGACGGGCCGCGCCGCGGCCTGGACGTTCACGCTGTTGGCGCCGGTACTGCAACCCGGTACCGCGCTGATCAGCAGGGCCAGGCCCAGCAGGTGATGCCATTGGCGCATCTCAATGTCCTGTAACGGTCAGGCCCGGGAAGCTGATCAGCGACAGGATCTGTTCAGCGATCAGCTTCTGGCCCGTGATGGTGAAATGAATGCCGTCGTCGACCCGCACCTTGACCCGCTTGCCCTCGGGCGTGTGCATCGTGTACGAGAAGCCCGCGTCGGTGTAGCCGAGGATCGGGTTGGCCGACACGTAGTGCTGACCGAACAGCGCCGTCTGTTCCTGGTACAGGCCACTGAGGTAGCTCATGGCCGTGGACAGGCGTGCCTTTTCCATGTTCGGCGGGCCGACCCAGAGCACCTGCACATCATGCGCGCGAGCCTGATCGAGGATCGAATCGATACGGGCACGATAGGCCGCTTCCCATTCCGGCGACTTGAAGCGCAAGAACGGCTTGCCCTTGCCCTGGGGCATGTCCCAGGGGTCGTTGGGCCCGAGGAACACCACCATCAGGCGGATGTTCGGCGTGTGATCGAGGGTCTCGGCCACGGTCTTCGGCCAGTTGAAGAAACCTGGGTAGGCAAGGCCGGTGCTCTGCCTGCTGAGGTTGACGGTGCGGATCTGGTAGCGCTTGCGCAGGCTGTTGGCCAGGTGCGGAGCGACACCCTGCATCAGCGAGTCGCCCACCAGGAACACCTCGTCGCCCGCCGCCAGCGCGGCGACCGTGCCCGGTTGCAGCAGCGGCGCGGCGGGCACGCTTGCCACGGGCTGCACGGACGCTACCGGCACGGAAGGCGCCGCCGGCATGGCGTGCGTGGGCTCAGGCTTGTGCGCCAGAGGCTTGGCCAGCGCCGCCGGTGTCTCCAGGTTGACACTCACCACCGGCATCGGCGCCGGCAGCACCTCGGGCGCGGGCGCCGGCGCGAACAGGCTGTCGCGCTGCGCCTCCATCGCCTGGGTCAGTTGCCCGCCCAGGCGCCAGGCCTGGGCCTGGCCCAGCAACGGGATCTCGCAGCCCTGGTGATACTTCTGCTGGCAGTAGAGCCTGATCGAGTCCTGGTTGAGCCAGAACAGCAGCACGGTGACCACCACGATCGCGTAAAGCGCACGGGCCGCGCCCATCTGCGCCTGGAACAGTTGCCGGCTATCAGAAACTTGCATAGATGAACCCCGGCACGCCCGACTGCGAAGCAAGAATCACCAGCGACACTCCGACCCCGAGCGGGATCGGATACAGCGGCCAGGGCAGGCGCTGGAACAGCGCGCCGCTCTGGCGCAACAGCGTCACCCATTGTGGATAACTGGCCACGAACAGCACGCTGGCCAGCAGCATCAGGCCACTGGTGCTGTTCAGCCCGGCCAGGCTCACCTGGGTGATGTCGCCGAGCATCTCGAGGGCGCCATCCAGGGTCGGGCTGCGGAAGAAGATCCAGGCGAAGGCTACATAGTGGAAAGTCATCAGTCGCGCCAGTAGCCCCGCCGCCGGCAGGCGCGCGAAGCCAGGCAGCCACTGGCTGAACAGCTTGGAGATGGCCAGGCCCACGCCATGCAGTGCGCCCCAGATGATGAAGTTGAGGCTCGCCCCATGCCACAGGCCCGACACCAGCATCGCCAGCAGCATGTTCAGGTTGCCGCGCCACACGCCCCGGCGGTTGCCGCCCAGCGGGATATAGACGTAGTCGCGGATGAAGCGCGACAGGCTGATATGCCAGCGCCCCCAGAACTCCTTGAGGTTGTGCGCGGCGTACGGTGCGTCGAAGTTGTCCGGCAGGCGAAAGCCCAACAGCAGGGCGATGCCAGTGACCAGGTTGGTGTAGCCGCTGAAGTTGAAGTAGATCAGCAGGCTGTAGCCGTACACGCTCAACAGCACCTGTTCGGGCGTGGCGCTGCCCGGGGTGTCGAACACCGGGTCGACCCACTCGCTGCCCAGCCAGGCGCCGAGAAAGAACAGCTTGACCACCGCCATGGCGATCAGCCCCAGCGCCCTCTGCGGCTCCAGCACCTGACGCATGGCCGGCGGGCGGATCTGCGGCAGCATGTGCAGGGCCCGGTTGACCGGCCCGGCCACCAGGCTGGGGAAGAACGCCAGGTACAGGGCCAGGTCCAGCGGCGCGACCGGCGCCAGCTCGCGGCGGTTGATCGACACCAGGTAGCTGACCGAGTGGAAGGTGTAGAACGACAGGCCGATCGGCACCAGCACTTCCAGCAACGGCAGCGACACCTGCAGCCCGGTTGCGGTCAGTGCCGCCTGCAGGCCACCGACGAAGAACTCCTGGTACTTGAACAGGTAGAAGCAGCCCAGCACCAGCGCCAGCAGCAGCGTCCGGCTGAACCAGCGGCCCGGGTAGCGTGCGGCCAGCAGGCCGAGCAGGTACACCAGCGCGCTGTAGCCCAGCAGGATGTACAGCGACTGCCGGCTGAAACTCGCCACCAGGCCATAGCTGGCCACCAGGAGCACGACATTCTGCAGCCGCACGCTCCAGCACAGGCTCCAGTAAAGAATGAAGAACAGCGTGAAACAGAGGCCGAATTCGATCGAGAGGAAGCTCACAACGTAGTCCATTACGTAACGTCTGGTAGGAAGCCGCTGACCCGCAGGCCAGAGCGCGCGGATTATGGCAGAGCACCCAAGCCCTCACAATGCGATCACTTGGCAAAATGCAAGCACTCTCGCGGCCATCAAGTGCAACAAAATAAGACGAACGACAGGCCCGGGTAATTTGCTCCCCCTGCCCCGCTCTGCTAGTGTCGCGCCGTTCTGAATGCCACCGAGACAGTCGCCATGGCCCGCAAAAAAGCCTCCCTCGATTTCGAGCAATCCCTCGCCGACCTGCAAGCCCTGGTCGAGCGCCTGGAGAACGGCGAATTGTCGCTGGAAGAATCGCTGGCCGCCTTCGAGCAAGGCATCGCCCTGACCCGCGATTGCCAGGGTGCCCTGGCCCAGGCCGAGCAGAAGGTGCAGATCCTGCTGGAGCGTGACGGCGAGCTGGCCGCCCAGCCGTTCGACGCGGAGCCGCAGGCATGATCGCCCAGTACCAGGCCAGCTCCCAGGCACGGGTCGACGCCGCCCTCGAACCGTTGTTCCAGGCCCCCTCCAGGGAGCTCGAGCGCCTCTACGCCGCCATGCGCTACAGCGTGATGAACGGCGGCAAGCGCGTGCGCCCGCTGCTGGCGTACGCCGCCTGCGAAGCCCTCGGCGCCCCGGCCGAGCAGGCCAATGGCGCGGCCTGCGCGGTGGAGCTGATCCACGCCTACTCACTGGTGCACGACGACCTGCCGGCCATGGACGACGATGACCTGCGCCGCGGCCAGCCAACCACCCACAAGGCGTTCGACGAAGCCTGCGCCATCCTCGCCGGCGACGGCCTGCAGAGCCTGGCCTTCAGCGCCCTGCTCGACCCGCGCCTGAGTCCGCAGGCCGACGCCATCCGCCTGCAGATGGTCCAGGCCCTGGCCAAGGCCGCCGGCCCCGCCGGCATGGTCGGTGGCCAGGCCATCGACCTGGGTTCGGTAGGCATCAAGCTCGACCAGCAGGCCCTGGAATACATGCACCGGCACAAGACCGGCGCGCTGATCGAAGCCAGCGTGCGCCTCGGCGCTCTGGCCAGCGCACGCGCCGGGCAGGCCCAGCTCGACGCCCTGCAGACTTATGCACAGGCCATCGGCCTGGCCTTCCAGGTGCAGGACGACATCCTCGACGTGGAAAGCGATACCGCCACCCTCGGCAAGCGCCAGGGCGCCGACATCGCCCGCGACAAGCCGACCTATCCGGCGCTGCTCGGGCTGGAGGCGGCCAAGGCCTACGCACTGGAACTGCGCGACCAGGCATTGGCAGCACTGCAAGGCTTTGGCGAGAACGCCGAGCCGCTACGGGCGCTGGCCCGCTACATCGTCGAGCGCCGCCACTGAGGCCTTGCACATCCCCTGTGGGAGCGGCCTCGTGTCGCGAAAGGGCCGCAAAGCGGCCCCGGCAATCGTTGCGTCAACGCTGAAATGCTGGGGCTGCTGCGCACCCCTTTCGCGACACAAGGCCGCTCCTACAGCATCCGGGTCGCATTGAGCTTCCTGCACACCCGTCCGAATGGGCAGCTTTTCCTACAATGGGGTAAACTGCCGCGTCTTCAAACCTATAACGACTCGCCTGATGCCCACGACGTTTCAAGAGATCCCCCGCGAACGCCCGGTCACGCCGTTGCTGGACCGCGCCGACACGCCCGCCGGCCTGCGCAGGCTGGCCGAAGCCGACCTGGAGACCCTGGCCGACGAGCTGCGCCAGGAGCTGCTCTATACCGTTGGTCAGACCGGTGGGCATTTCGGTGCAGGCCTGGGCGTCATCGAGCTGACCATCGCCCTGCACTACGTCTTCGACACCCCGGACGACCGACTGGTGTGGGACGTCGGCCACCAGGCCTACCCGCACAAGATCCTCACCGGGCGTCGTGAGCGCATGCTCAGCCTGCGTCAGAAGGACGGCATCGCCGCCTTCCCGCGCCGCAGCGAGAGCGAGTACGACACCTTCGGCGTCGGTCACTCCAGCACCTCGATCAGCGCAGCCCTGGGCATGGCCATCGCCGCACGCCTGCAGAACGACCCGCGCAAGTCAATCGCCGTGATCGGCGACGGCGCGCTGACCGCCGGCATGGCCTTCGAGGCGCTGAACCACGCGCAGGAAGTGGACGCCGACATGCTGGTGATCCTCAACGACAACGACATGTCGATCTCGCGCAACGTCGGTGGCCTGTCCAACTACCTGGCCAAGATCCTCTCCAGCCGCACCTACGCCAGCATGCGCGAAGGCAGCAAGAAAGTGCTGTCGCGCCTGCCCGGGGCCTGGGAGATCGCCCGCCGCACCGAAGAGTACGCCAAGGGCATGCTGGTGCCGGGCACACTGTTCGAGGAGCTGGGCTGGAACTACATCGGTCCGATCGATGGCCACGACCTGCCGACCCTGATCGCCACCCTGCGCAACATGCGTGACCTCAAGGGCCCGCAGTTCCTGCACGTGGTCACCAAGAAAGGCAAGGGCTTCGCCCCGGCCGAGGTCGACCCGATCGGCTACCACGCCATCACCAAGCTGGAACCGGCCGACAAGCCCGTCGCGCCGAAGAAGCCCAGCGGCCCGAAATATTCCGCCGTGTTCGGCCAGTGGCTGTGCGACATGGCCGCCGCCGACAACCGCCTGGTGGGCATCACCCCGGCGATGAAGGAAGGCTCGGACCTGGTCGACTTCAGCGAACGCTACCCCGAGCGCTACTTCGACGTCGCCATCGCCGAGCAGCACGCCGTGACGCTGGCCGCGGGCATGGCCTGCGAAGGTGCCAAGCCGGTGGTGGCGATCTACTCCACCTTCCTCCAGCGTGCCTACGACCAGCTGATCCATGACGTGGCCGTGCAGGACCTCGACGTGCTGTTCGCCATCGACCGCGCCGGCCTGGTCGGCGAGGACGGCCCGACCCACGCGGGCGCCTACGACCTGTCGTACCTGCGCTGCGTCCCCGGCATGCTGGTGATGACCCCCAGCGACGAGAACGAGCTGCGCAAGATGCTCAGCACCGGCCATCACTACAAGGGCCCGGCGGCCGTGCGCTACCCGCGCGGCACCGGCCCCAACGCGCCGATCAGCGGCGACCTGGAGCCCCTGGAAATCGGCAAGGGCGTGGTGCGTCGGCAGGGCAAGAAAGTCGCCCTGCTGGTGTTCGGGGTACAGCTGACCGAAGCGCTGCAGGTGGCCGAGCAGATCGACGCCAGCGTGGTCGACATGCGTTTCGTCAAACCGCTGGACGAGGCGCTGGTGCTGGAAATGGCCGCCAACCATGAATTGCTGGTGACCCTCGAGGAGAACGCCATCATGGGTGGCGCCGGCGCCGCCGTCGGCGAGTTCCTGGCCCGTGAGGGGATGGTCAAGCCACTGCTGCACCTGGGTCTGCCGGATATCTACGTCGAGCACGCCAAGCCTGCGCAGATGCTGGCCGAATGTGGGCTGGATGTCGCCGGAATCGAAGCATCGGTCAAAGCCCGCATGGCCAAGCTCGGCCTGTAACGCCCAATCGCGGGGCAAGTCGCAGCGGTGCGCCGGTGCGACTTGCCCCGCGTTTGCAATGGAACTGCCCATGAAGATCCGCGCACTCCCCCTGCTCTGCCTCCCTGCCGCCGCCCTGGCCGCCGAACCTTCCCGCGACGACGCGCTCAAGCTCCCCGACGTGCTGATCAGCGCCAGCCGCCAGGTCGAGTCGCGCACCGCCACCAGCGCTGCCAACACGGTGTTCACCCGTGCCGACATCGACCGCCTGCAACCAAGCGGCGTCACCGACCTGCTCGCCCGTGTCCCCGGGGTGCAGGTCGCACCCACCGGTGGACGCGGCAGCCTGCCCGGCATCTTCATCCGCGGCACCAAGGCCGCCCAGACCCTGGTGCTGGTCGACGGCGTGCGCATCGCCAACACCACTTCCGGCGACAGCGGCCTGCAGTTCCTCGACGTCGACCAGATCGAACGGGTGGAAGTCCTGCGTGGCTCACGTTCGGCGATCTACGGCAGCGACGCCATCGGCGGGGTGATCCAGATCTTCACCCGCCGTGGCGACGGCCCAGGCCTGCACCCGCGCCTGCGCGTCGCCGCCGGCAGCAATCAGACCTGGCAACGCAGCCTGGGGCTGTCCGGCGGTGATGGCGCGACCCGCTTCAACCTCGGCGCCAGCCTGGACGAGACCGCCGGAATCGATTCGACCGGGCCCTCGTACGGTAGCGATGGCGACCATGACGCCTATCGCAACCGTTCGCTCAACCTGAGCCTGAGCCACGCCTTCAACGAGCGTTTCGAGGCGGGCGTCAACCTGCTCGACAGTCGTGGGCGCAGTGAATACGACAGTCCTTACGGGCGGCTGGATGAAGTCACCTGGCTAAGTTATCCACAGCAGCCCTACACCGACTTCAGCGTCAGCAGCCTGGGCTCCTGGTTCGATGCCCAGCTCAACGACACCTGGCACTCCAGACTGGAACTGGGCCACAGCGAAAACCGCGACGACAAACGCGACAAGCTCAGCGACCAGCGCTTCATCTACAACACCTATCGTGATCAGGTCACCTGGCAGAACGATCTTGTCCTCGACGATCGCAACCATCTGATGCTGGGCGGCGACTGGTATCAAGACCGCTTTCACGGCACGGCGAACTTCAGCGAGGACAGCCGCTGGAACCGCGCCGTCTTCGCCCAGTACCGTTTCGCGGGGGAACGCTTCTCGAGCGAGCTCGGCGTTCGTCACGACCGCAACCAGCAGTACGGCGACCAGACCACCTGGAACGCCAGCCTCACCGTCCCCTTGAATCCGCGCAACGATGTGCTGCTGTCCTATAGCGAAGGGTTTCGCGCCCCGACCTTCAACGACCTCTACGACGTACAGTACGGCAACCCGGACCTGCGCCCCGAGCACTCGAAGAGCTACGAGCTGCAATGGCGCAGCCAACTGGCCAGCGAAACCCGGCTGGAGGCCTCGCTGTATCGCACCGACCTGCGCGACGCGATCAACTACGACCCCACGCGCAGGCGCCCCGGCAATGTCGACAACGCACGCATCAACGGCCTGGAGCTGTCGCTGCTGCAGGAATGGGCTGGCTGGACCTCGCAGTTGGGCCTGAGCATGATCGATCCCCGCGACCGTGAAAGCGGCCATACCCTGCAACGACGCGCTCGTCGCACGTTGAGCCTGGATCTGGATCGTCAGTTCGAGCGTTTTAGTGTGGGCGCGAGCTGGCAAGCCGTCAGTGGCAGCTACGACGATCCGTCCAACAACGAGCGCATAGGTGGCTACGGACTGCTTGGCCTGCGGGGCGGCATGGTCCTGACCGACGAGGTGAGGCTGGAGCTCAAGCTGGACAACCTGCTGGACAAGCAATACAGCCGCGCGCTGTACAGCTTCGAGGGCAGCCAGTACGGCTACCGCGAAGAAGGCCGCACCTGGCTGCTGAGCCTCACCTGGACGCCGACGCTCTAGTCTCCAGCAATTCGCACAGCCGGGCGGTGGCCTCGATCATCTGCCCGCTGGGCCGCTCCAGGCCCTTGTCCGGCACCACCAGCAACCGCTCGCCCGCCACCGCGCTCAGCTGCGGCCAACGACGCCAGCTGGCCAACTGCGCCTGATCACCCGCCAGGATCACCTGAGGGTCGCGCAGCAGCACCGACTCGACGCTCACCTGCGGCGCCGGCTGGGTCAGGTCGTCGAACACGTTGCGCGCACCGCAGACGCGCAGCGCATCGCTGACCACCTGATGACCACCGAGGGTGTACAGCGGCTTGTCCCATACCTGATAGAACACCCGCAACGGCGTCTCCCGCCGATAGCGCTCGCGCAGCTGCCGCAACCGTTCGCGCAGGCCGGACGCGTACAGGCGCCCCTGCTCGTCCCGCCCCAGTCGCTGGGCAATCGCCTCGATCTGCCCGATCAACTGGTCGAGATCGCCGGGCTCGGCGCTGAAGGTGGCGATCCCCAGGCGCCGCAACTGATCGCGCTGGGCGGGCGCTACGCTGCCGGGCCAAAGCAGCAGCAGGTCGGGTTGGAGGCTGAGCAGGCGCTCCATGTCCAACTGGCCATGGCGCCCGACGGAAGGCAGGTCGCGCAGTGCCGCTGGACGCTCACCGCCGTCGAGCAGACCGACCAGCAGGTCGCCGGCATCCAGTTCCACGACGATTTCGGTCATCGACGGCGCCAGGCTGACGACCCGCGGCCCGGCTTCGGCCAGGGCCGCGCAACACAGCAGCGAAACGAAGGCGATGAGCGCTCGCATCAGCCGAGCTGACGCGGAATGCGATAGAGGTACAGCACGACCACGGTGGACAACGCCAGGAGGATCTGGGGTACCGCCTCCAGCCCGACCAGCACCGAAAGCGCCGCCACCCAGGCCGGGAAGCAGGCGTACAGCATGGCCAGGCGCCGCACCCGGGCCAGCTCGATCCAGGCACCGGGCTCTTGCGGCGTACCCAGTTGCTTGTCGGTGGCGATCAGCGCCCGCTTGTAGGCGCCGAAGCGCGGCAGGCTGAGGAACATGGTGGCGGCGCCGGCGATGAACAGCGGCATCGCCAGCACCGGGACCAGCGGCTCGCCACCACCGAAGGCCCAGGCCATCACCGGCAACGGTACCAGACCCACCGCCAGGTACTGCCACCAGGCCAGGGCCAGCCGCCGCTTCACCTCGCTGCGGGTCACGCCTGGGGCACCTCGCCCTGGTGCTTGTTGCCCATCATGTGGCCGAGCTTGTCGGCCTTGGTGGCCAGGTACAGGCGGTTGTGCGGGTTGTGGCCAGTGTGCAGCGGCACGCGTTCGGCGACCTTGATGTGCATGTCGGTCAGGGCCTTGACCTTGCGCGGGTTGTTGGTCATCAGCCGCAGCGCCTTCACGCCCAGGTGCTCGAGCATCGGCAGGCACATGGCGTAGTCCCGCTGGTCGGCGGCGAAGCCCAGGCGCTCGTTGGCCTCGACGGTGTCGGCGCCGCCATCTTGCAGTTCGTAGGCGCGGATCTTGTTCAACAGGCCGATGCCACGGCCTTCCTGGCGCAGGTACAGCAGCACGCCACGGCCTTCGCGGGCGATGGCCTGCAACGCGGCCTCCAGCTGCGAGCCGCAGTCGCAGCGCTGGCTGAACAGGGCGTCGCCGGTCAGGCACTCGGAATGCAGGCGCCCCAGCACCGGCTCGCCGTCGGCGATGTCACCCAGGCTGAGCACCACGTGCTCACGGCCGGTGGCTTCGTCGAGAAAGCCATGCATGGTGAAGGTCGCAAAGGGAGTCGGGAGTTTAGAGGCGGCAACAAAGACGACGGGCACGTTGTGCTCCTGGAAAGTAGGAATTTTCAGATTGGCCGATTGTATCAGCAGCCCGGCGCGGGTGCGCAGGGTGAATACCGTGGCTTAAGATCGAAAAGTTCGATGCATATGAGGGGTGGCCGCGAGGCAGGCGAGGTCTTAGTGAGGCTGGCTGTCGCTGGTGAACGGATACGGCTGCTGCCAGCGCTCGAAGATCGGCTTCAACTCGCCGCTGCGCACCAGTTGCTCCATGCGCCGGTCGAACAGATCGCGCAATGCCTGGCCTTTTCCGGTCCTGGCAAACGCCAGGTACAACGGCAGCTCGGCGACATGGCTGCGCCGAAAGCGTTCGGGGTGCGGCGCCTGGCCGAGCACATAATCGACCTCGGTGAGCGCATCGACGTAGAAGTCCACACGGTCATGCTCGAGCATCGGCAGGATGCCTTCGCGGCGCTGGATCTCACGGAAGTTGCGGGCATTGGGCAGGTAGCTGGCGTAGTCGTAGCCACGCACCCATGCCAGACGGAACTGGCCGATGGTCTCGGGCGTCGGCACCGGCTTGCTGGCCAGGCCCAGCGCGTAGATGTGGTCCATGTCGAAGTGCCAGCGCGGGTAGAGGTTATCGTCGTTCTCGTCCTTGTACGAACCGACCCAGGCATCCGCCTCGCCACGCTTGACCAGCCCGACCGCGCGGCTGTAAGGCGCGCTCTGCGCCTGGACCTTGACCCCGGCCGGCTCGAACACCTTGCGCAACACGTCCCAGGCCAGCCCGGTGCCGTCGCCATTGGTGTAGTCGAGCCATTCCTCGCTGACCAGGCGCACCTGCGCCGGCGCCTCCTGGGCCATCGCCCCCGGGCCTGCGACGAACAGCATCAATGCCAGCAACACAGTCCTCAGGCCCATCGCAACGCTCCCTGTATCAGGCCACCGCCCACACCAGAACCTGCATGCCCAGCCAGGCGAACACGCCAGCCAGGATATCGTCGAGCATGATCCCGAAGCCGCCATGCACATGACGGTCGATCCAGCGGATCGGCCACGGCTTGAGGATGTCGAAGAAGCGGAACATCAGGAACCCCGCCAACAGCCACTGCCAGCCTTCCGGCACCAGCCAGAGGGTGATCCACATGCCGACGATCTCGTCCCAGACGATGCCTTCATGATCGTGCACGCGCAAGTCGTTCGCCACCTTGCCGCACAACCACACGCCGAACAGCATGCTGATGCCCAGCAGCAGCCAGTAACCCCAGTCGGGCAGCATCTGCCACAGCGGAATGAACGGCAGCGCCACCAGCGAACCCCAGGTGCCCGGGGCCTTGGGCAGGGTGCCGGAGCCGAAGCCGAAGGCGATGAAGTGCCATGGGTTGCGCCAGACCGAAGGCGGAACGAACTCCGCAGGCACCTGGTTGGGGTGGTCGGTCACGGTGTCTCCCTGAAATGTTGATAGCCCCGTTGAACGGGGGTGATATCCCGGCCCTGGGCATCGAGCAGGGTCACGCCCTGCCCTTCGCGCACACGACCGATGACCTGCACCGTGCCCGGCAGGCTCGCAAGCGCTGCCTGCGGCACGGTGAACGCCAGTACGTAGTCGTCGCCGCCGGTCAGCGCCGTCCATCGGGCCTCCTCGTCGCCGAGCAAGGCCCGCAGAGCAGCTGACACTGGCACCTGCTCCAGGTTCACCTCGAGGGCGACGCCAGACGCCTTGGCGATATGCCCGCAATCGGCCAGCAGGCCATCGGAAACATCCAGCGCCGCCGTGGCCAGGCCACGCAGGCGCTCGCCCAGTTGCAACTGTGGCAGCGGCGACCAGTAATGCGCCAGCAGTGCACTGGCCACTTCCTCCGGCGCCTCGCGCTCGCCCAGCACCAACGGCAACGCGCCCGCGGCATCGCCCAGGCAGTCACCGACACACAGCAGGTCGCCCGGCCGCGCGCCACTGCGTCGCAGCGCCTGGCCGACCGGCACACGACCGAACACGGTCACGGTGATGCTCAAGGGGCCACGGGTGGTATCGCCGCCGATCAGCGCCAGGCGGCAGCGCCTGGCCATGCGGTTCAGGCCGTCGGCGTAACCGGCGAGCCAGTCGGCGCCGACTTCCGGCAGGGTCAGGGCGAGGGTGAAACCGATGGGCGTGGCGCCCATGGCCGCCAGGTCGCTCGCCGCCACGGCCAACGAACGCTGGCCAAGCAGCAGCGGGTCACAGACAGCGGGAAAATGCACACCGGCCACGAGGGTGTCGGTGGAAATCGCCAGTTGCTCGCCTGCGGGAAGGTCGAGCAGGGCGCAGTCGTCGCCGATGCCCAGGGCCACACACTCGCCGCCCTGCGCGCAGGGCGCGGCGGCGAAGTAATGGCTGATCAGCTCGAACTCACCCATGGCTCGTCAGCGCCGCTCTCAGCGCTTGTTCGCCCGGACTTCCGCTTCACGCAGACGCGGCGCCAGCTTGTCCAGTACACCGTTGACGAACTTGTGCCCGTCGGTGGCGCCAAAGACTTTCGCCAGCTCAACACCTTCGTTGATCACCACGCGGTACGGAACGTCGGCGCGCATCATGAACTCCCAGGCGGACAGGCGCAGCACCGACAGCTCGACCGGGTCGAGTTCTTCCAGCGGGGTGTCCAGGCAAGGCTTCAGCGCTTCGTCGATCTCGGCCTTCTTCGCCGGGACCCCATGCAGGATCTCGCGGAAATAGGCACCGTCCACGTCGGAGAAATCGTTATCGACCCGGAACTGCGCTTCCACTTCGTTCAGCGAGTGCTTGGCCATGTGCCACTGATAGAGCGCTTGCGTGGCGAGCTTGCGGGCTTCGCGGCGCTTGGCGCTCTTCGACGGCTTGCCGGCATCCGCAGGTTTCGGATCGCGCGGGTTGAAACGATCGCTTTCGTCGCTAATCACTTGGCCTCCAACTGCGCCAGCAGGCTGACCATTTCCAGGGCGGACAGGGCAGCTTCGGCACCTTTGTTGCCGGCCTTGGTGCCGGAACGCTCGATGGCTTGTTCGATGGAGTCGACGGTCAACACGCCGAAGGCCACCGGAACACCGAACTCCATGGACACCTGGGCCAGGCCCTTGGTGCACTCGCCCGCCACGTATTCGAAGTGCGGGGTACCACCACGGATCACCGCGCCCAAGGCGATGATCGCGTCATACGCGCCCTGCTGGGCGACTTTCTGCGCCACCAGCGGGATCTCGAACGCGCCCGGGGCACGGATGATGGTGATGTCGCTTTCGCTGACGCCATGGCGTACCAGGGCATCGACTGCACCGCTTACCAGGCTTTCGACGACGAAGCTGTTGAAGCGGCCAACCACCAAAGCATAGCGACCTTTGGGGGCAATGAAGGTACCTTCGATGGTCTTCAGGGTCATTCCGATGTTCTCATCTTCAAGAGCGAGGCCGCGCTGTGGCGGCCTCGGGAGGGTTTTGACTCGAGCGGGAGGGCGATGAAGCCGCCTCAAGTCACTCGGAGGGCACGTATTCTACAACTTCCAGATCGAATCCGGATATCGCATTGAACTTCATCGGCGAACTCATCAGGCGCATCTTGCGCACACCGAGGTCACGCAGGATCTGCGAACCGGCACCGACGGTGCTGTAGGTGGTCGGCGCCTTGGCCGGCGCATCGCCCGCGCTCTCGCGGATATGCGCCAGCAGCACGTCGCCGTCCAGTGGGTGGCCCAGCAGCAGCACCACGCCGCTGCCGGCCTCTGCTACGGCGCTCATGGCCGCGCGCAGGCTCCAGCGGCCTGGCTGCTTGACCATCAGCAGGTCGCGCAGCGGATCCATGTTGTGCACGCGCACCAGGGTCGGCTCTTCGGCGCAGATCTTGCCGAGCGTGAGGGCCATGTGCACGTCGCCTTCGACCGCGTCGCGGTAGGTGACCAGGTTGAACTGGCCCAGCTCGCTCTCGATCGGCTGCTCGGAGACGCGCTGCACGGTGCGCTCGTGGATCATGCGGTAGTGGATCAGGTCGGCGATGGTGCCGATCTTCAGGCCGTGCTCGGCGGCGAACACTTCCAGCTCGGCGCGACGCGACATGGTGCCGTCGTCGTTCATCACCTCGCAGATCACCCCGCTCGGCTCGAAGCCGGCCATGCGCGCCAGGTCGCAGGCCGCCTCGGTGTGACCGGCGCGGGCCAGGGTGCCACCGGGCTGGGCCATCAGCGGGAAGATGTGGCCAGGGCTGACGATGTCATCGGCCTTGGCGTCCTTGGCGGCGGCAGCCTGCACGGTACGGGCGCGGTCGGCGGCGGAGATGCCGGTGGTGACACCCTCGGCGGCCTCGATCGACACGGTGAACTTGGTGCCGAAGCCCGAGCCGTTGCGCGGCGCCATCAGCGGCAGCTTCAGGGTTTCGCAGCGCTCGCGGGTCATCGGCATGCAGATCAGCCCACGGGCGTGCTTGGCCATGAAGTTGATGTGCTCGGGCAGGCAGCACTCGGCCGCCATGATGATGTCGCCTTCGTTCTCGCGGTCTTCGTCATCCATGAGGATGACCATTTTGCCCTGGCGGATGTCTTCGACCAGTTCTTCGATGCTGTTGAGCGCCACGCGGCACCCCCTTCTCAATCAGGATTTCAAGAAGCCGTTGGCGGCCAGGAAGCTTTCGGTGATGCCACTGCCTTTGCTCGGCTCGGCGGCCTTGTCGCCCAGCAGCAGACGCTCCAGGTAACGGGCCAGCAGGTCGACCTCAAGGTTCACCCGACGCCCAGGGCGGTAGTCGGCCATGATGGTTTCGGACAGGGTGTGCGGGACGATGGTCAGCTCGAACTCGGCGCCATCGACTTCGTTGACCGTCAGGCTGGTGCCGTCGACGGTGATCGAGCCCTTGTGGGCGATGTACTTGGCCAGTTCTTTCGGGGCGCGCACGCGGAACTGGATGGCACGGGCGTTATCGGCGCGCGAGACGATCTCGCCGACACCGTCGACGTGGCCGCTGACCAGGTGACCACCCAGGCGGGTGGTCGGGGTCAGGGCCTTTTCCAGGTTGACCCGGCTGCCGCTCTTGAGATCGACCATGGCGGTGCGCTTGAGGGTCTCGACGCTGACGTCGGCCCAGAAGCCGTCGCCGGGCAGTTCGACGGCGGTCAGGCACACGCCGTTGACCGCGATGCTGTCGCCGAGCTTGACGTCGCCCAGGTCGAGCTTGCCGGTTTCGACGTAGACACGCACGTCACCGCCCTTGGGGGTGAGGCTGCGGATGGTGCCGATGGATTCGATGATGCCGGTGAACATGCTGTTCTCCTCAAGTACGGGCTGCGCGGTGCAAGCCAGGCATTATACGCCGGGGGCCGGCAAGGGGATGGCAGTGACTCGCCAGTCATCGCCGACCGCGCGCATATCGGTGATCTTCAGGCGCGGCGCCTCGCTCATCTTCGACATCGGCCAGTCCAGCAGCGGACGAGCTTCGGAGCCGAGGAAGGTGCCGGCGACGAACAGCTGGTACTCGTCGACCAGGCCCTGGCGGGCGAAGGCGCCGACCAGGCCGGCGCCGGCCTCCAGCAGGATTTCGTTGACCCCGCGCCCGGCCAGTAGCCACAGCAGTGCCGGCAGGTCGACACGGCCATCGCCGCCCGGCAGGTCGATCAGTTCGTGACCAGAGGCGGCATAGCGTGGGTCTTCGCCCGCGGCGGTGACCACCAGCGCCGGACCCGCCTGGAAGAACGACGCGTCCAGCGGCAGGCGCAGGCGACCGTCGACCAGCACGCGCAGGGGCGGGCGCGACAGGGCCAGGGCGGTGAGTTCGGGCTCCAGGCCCAGTTCCTCACCGCGCACGGTCATGCGTGCGTTGTCGAACAGCACGCTCTCGGCGCTGGTCAGCACCACACTGGAACGGGCGCGCAGGCGCTGCACCGCGGCACGTGCCGCCGGGCCGGTGATCCACTGGCTCTCGCCGCTGGCCATGGCGGTACGGCCGTCCAGGCTCATGGCCAGCTTGGCGCGCACATACGGCAGGCCATGCTCCATGCGCTTGAGGAACCCAGGATTGAGGGCGCGGGCCTCGGCCTCGAGCACGCCGCTGCCGACCTCGATACCGGCCTCGCGCAGGCGGCGCAGGCCGTTGCCGGCCACTTGCGGGTTGGGATCCTGCATCGCCGCCACCACCCGCGCCACACCGGCTTTCACCAGCGCCTCGGCGCACGGCGGCGTGCGGCCATGATGGCTGCAGGGCTCGAGGGTGACATAGGCACAGGCGCCACGGGCCCGCTCGCCGGCCTGGCGCAGGGCGTGGACCTCGGCGTGCGGCTCGCCGGCACGCACATGCCAGCCCTCGCCGACCACCTCGCCGTCACGCACGATCACGCAGCCCACGCGGGGGTTGGGGTGGGTGCTGTACAGGCCCTTGCGGGCCAGTTCCACGGCCCGGGCCATGTAGTGGGCGTCGAGAATGGCTTGGCTGGACATGCTTACTCTTTGGCTGGCTCGCGGGCCAGGCGGTCGATTTCTTCGCGGAATTCGTCGAGGTCCTGGAAGCGCCGGTAGACCGAGGCGAAACGGATGTAGGCGACTTCGTCGAGCTTGCGCAGCTCGGCCATCACCATCTCGCCGACCACCAGCGACTTCACCTCGCGCTCGCCGGTTGCGCGCAGGCGGCTCTTGATGTGCGCCAGCGCCGCTTCCAGACGCTCGACGCTGACCGGGCGCTTCTCCAGCGCGCGCTGCATGCCGGCCCGCAACTTGTCTTCATCGAAAGGCTGGCGCGTGCCGTCCTGCTTGATCAGCCGGGGCAGGACCAGTTCGGCGGTTTCGAAGGTGGTGAAGCGCTCGCCGCAGGCGACGCATTCGCGACGGCGACGCACCTGTTCGCCCTCGGCGACCAGGCGCGAGTCGATGACCTTGGTGTCGTTGGCACCGCAAAACGGACAGTGCATGGTGGCAGGCAACAAAAAAAGGGAGGGCCATGGTAGCGCATTGCACTGGCAAGACAAGCCAAAGGGTTTACCATCCATGCAAATCTGCCCGTGAAGGACTCTTCCATGCATCATCGAGCGCTCGTCGTGCTGTGCTGCGCCGCCCTGCTTGCCGCCTGCGGCAGCGACCGGCCAAAGCCCGAACAAGCCCCCGCGCCCGTGCCGGCCAAAGTGGCGAAAAAGACCGAACCCTTGGGCCCGCTACCCGCCTACCAGCGCGAACTGAGCGGTTCTCTGCTGGAGATTCCACCTGGCGCCGATGTGGAGCTGGCCCTGCTGGTCATCGACGAGCGCGGCCGCCCGCAACAGCTGCTGGCCAGCAGCACCCTGACCGGCACCGGGCAGGCCCTGCCCTACCGCCTGCGCTTCAACCCCGAGGCGTTTCCGGCAGGCGCGCGCGTCGAGCTGCGTGGCCGCGCCAGCCGCTCCGGCCAGTTGATCATGCACTTGCCTCCCGTGCGCATCGTCCAGGCGCAAACCCAGGCCACCGGCCCGCTGCGTTTCGAAAAGGCGCCATAAGTGGTGCCACATGCCTTGCAGCAGGCCCTCGGCGGCCTGATCGGCGAAGCACGCCTGGTGGTCAGCGAACTGCCCGGGTGCGACCTGAAGCTCTGGCTGATCGACGAGCGGAACATGGACCGCGAATTCACCAGCGAGGAGACCCGGCGCATTCTTGAAGATCCGCCCTACTGGAGCTTCTGCTGGGCCAGCGGCCTGGCCATGGCGCGCTACCTGGCCGAACAGCCGCAGTGGGTGCGCAGCAAGCGGGTGCTGGACTTCGGCGCCGGCTCCGGCATCGCCGGGATCGCCGCCGCCCGGGCCGGCGCGCTGGAGGTGGTGGCCTGCGATCTCGACCCGCTGGCCCTGGACGCCTGCCGCGCCAATGCCGCGCTGAACGGCGTGGACCTGCACTACAGCAGCGACTTCTTCGCCGAGGCCGACCGCTTCGACCTGATCCTGGTCGCCGACGTGCTGTACGACCGCGCCAACCTGCCACTGCTCGACCAGTTCCTCAGTCGTGCTCGCCAGGCCCTGGTGGCCGATTCGCGGGTGCGCGACTTCAGCCACCCGTTGTACCGCCCTCTCGGCGTGCTCGAGGCGCTGACCCTGCCGGACCTGGCCGAGCCACACGAATTCCGCCGGGTCAGCCTGTACCACGCCAGCCGGGAGCCCTTATAGTGGAGGCATTCACGGATTTGCGAGAGTCACGATGAGCCAAGCTCCTGTCAACACAAGCCTGCCCTACATCTTCGATGCCACCGATGCCAACTTCCAGCAACTGGTCATCGAGAACTCCTTCCACAAGCCGGTACTGGTCGACTTCTGGGCCGAATGGTGCGCGCCGTGCAAGGCGCTGATGCCGCTGCTGGCGAAGATCGCCGAGGGCTATCAGGGCGAGCTGCTGCTGGCCAAGATCAACTGCGACGTCGAACAGCAGGTGGTCGCCCAGTTCGGCATCCGCAGCCTGCCGACCGTGGTGCTGTTCAAGGACGGTCAGCCGGTCGACGGCTTTGCCGGCGCCCAACCCGAGTCGGCCATCCGCGCCATGCTTGAACCTCATGTGCAGATGCCCGCACCGCCCGCCGCCGCGCCGTTGGAGCAAGCCAAGGCACTGTTCGCCGAAAGCCGCTTCAGCGAAGCCGAGGTCCTGCTGCAGGTGCTGCTCGGGGAAGACAACAGCAACGCCGAGGCGCTGATCCTCTACGCCCGTTGCCTGGCCGAACGCGGCGAACTGGGTGAGGCCCAGGTGGTGCTCGACGCGGTCAAGACCGATGAACACAAGGCCGCCCTGGCGGGCGCCAAGGCCCAGCTGACCTTCCTGCGCCAGGCCGCCAGCCTGCCGGAAGCCGCCGAGCTGAAAAGCCGCCTGGCGCAGAATCCACAGGATGACGAAGCGGCCTATCAGTTGAGCATCCAGCAGTTGGCGCGCCAGCAGTACGAAGCCGCGCTGGAGGGCCTGCTGAAGCTGTTCCAGCGCAACCGCGGCTACGAGAACGGCTTGCCGCAGAAAGCCCTGCTGCAGGTGTTCGAACTGCTGGGCAACGAGCATCCGCTGGTGAGCGTGTATCGCCGCAAACTGTCCGCCGCGATGTTCTGACGCCATTCGCGGGTGGCCCGATCCCAGGTATTGCAATGCAAGCCCTGTGGCAGCGGGCTTACCCGCGAAGAGGCCGGAACGGGCAACTCATCCCACCCAGCGATACACCGGCGCATCCACGCCGCTCTCCACCTTCACCTCACTGCTGTGGCGCAACCGCACCAGCAGCCGCTTGCCCGCCGCCACGCTGCCGGCCAGCCCTTCCAGACGTTCCAGCAACTCCGGCCCGCTGATCTGCCCCGCCTGGCGCAGCACCTCGCGCGCCGCGGCCCACTGCCCGTCATCCTGGCGTGGCGCCGGGCTGTTGCTGGCCGACACGACCTCGGCAGGCACTGGCGTCTCCAGGCGGCGCCCCAACTGCGCCCACTCTTCCGGCGCCAGCTCGAGGGTCAAATCCACCGGCCACTCGCCGATCTGTCCACGAATTCTCACGATAGGTTCCTTGTATTCGGGCACGATGCCGCCATGCTCCCACGAACATGAAACCTGTGCCAGGCAGGCTGGCGGGGCAAAGACAAGTTGTTATAACATCACAAATTCATCTCAAGCCGCCTATGGAGCCGTCCATGCGTCGTCTGTTGCTCGCCCTGCCCTTCGCCCTGCTTCCCCTGGCCGTGGCCCACGCCCACGGCGACCATGATCATGATCACGCCCATGGCACCCTGGGCGCCCACGAGCATGGCGTGGCCAAGCTCAACGCGGTGCTCGACGGCAACACCCTCGAACTGGAACTGGACAGCCCGGCCATGAACCTGGTCGGCTTCGAGCACGCCGCCAGCACCGATGCCGACAAGGCCAAGGTCGCCGCCGCGCGCCAGCAACTCGAACAGCCTCTGAAACTGTTCGGCGTCTCCCCGGCCGCCGGCTGCAAGGAAGACGCGCAAGCGCTGGAAAGCCCGCTGTTCGGCGACGCCGCCCATGCCGACGACGAGGGTGACGCCCATGAGCACGGTCACCAGCATGCCGACGTCAACGCTCACTACCAGCTGACCTGCGCCACCCCGGCCAAGCTCACCCAGATCGATCTCGGCCCGCTGTTCAAGACCTTCGCGCAGACCCAGAAGATCAATGTGCAACTGATCGGCCCCAACGGCCAGAAAGGCGTGGAAGCCACCCCCGCCAAGGCCGTGGTCGCGTTCTGAATGAGCCAGCCGCTGATCGAACTGCATGACCTGGTGTTCGCCTGGCCCGGCCAGGCGCCGCTGCTGGAAATCCCGGCATTTCACCTGGAGCCCGGCGAGGCGCTGTTCCTCAAGGGCCCCAGTGGCAGTGGCAAGACCACCCTGCTGGGTCTGCTGGGCGGGGTCAACCGCCCAGGCCAAGGCAGCATCCGTCTGCTCGGCCAGGACCTGGCGGCGTTGGGCCAGGGCGCCCGCGACCGCTTCCGGGTCGATCACACCGGCTACATTTTCCAGCAGTTCAACCTGCTGCCGTTTCTCTCGGTGCGGGAAAACGTCGAACTGCCTTGCCGTTTCTCGAAAAGCCGCGCCACCCGCGCCGCCGAGCGCCACGGCAGCATCGACCAGGCCGCCGCTCAACTGCTCGCGCACCTGGGCCTCGACGATCCCGCTCTGCTCGCGCGCCGCGCCGACAGCCTGTCGATCGGTCAGCAACAGCGAGTCGCCGCAGCCAGGGCGCTGATCGGCCAGCCCGAGCTGGTGATCGCCGACGAACCCACCTCGGCGCTCGATGCCGACACCCGCGAGGCCTTCATCCGCCTGCTGTTCGACGAATGCCGCGCGGCAGGCTCCAGCCTGCTGTTCGTCAGCCATGACCAGAGCCTGGCGCCGCTGTTCGACCGTCACCTGTCCCTGGCCGAGCTCAATCGCGCCGCCAAGCCCCGGGAGGCCTGATGTACCTGCTCCGCCTTGCCCTGGCCAGCCTGGCCAATCGCCGCTTCACCGCATTGCTGACCGCATTCGCCATCGCCCTGTCGGTGTGCCTGCTGCTGGCCGTCGAGCGGGTACGTACCGAAGCCCGCGCCAGCTTCGCCAGCACCATCAGCGGCACCGACCTGATCGTCGGCGCGCGCTCGGGGTCGGTGAACCTGCTGCTGTACTCGGTGTTCCGCATCGGCAACGCCACCAACAACATTCGCTGGGACAGCTACGAACACTACGCCAAGGATCCCCGGGTGAAGTGGGCGATCCCCATCTCGCTGGGCGACTCGCACCGCGGCTACCGGGTGATGGGCACCACCACCGGCTACTTCGACCACTACCAGTTCGGCCGCCGCCAGCACCTGGAACTCAGCCAGGGCCGAGCGTTCGCCGACGACCCGTTCGAGGTGGTGCTCGGCGCCGAAGTCGCCGAGGCGCTGCACTACAAGCTCGGCGACAAGCTGGTGCTGGCGCACGGTGTCGCCGCCATCAGCCTGGTCAAGCACGACGACAAGCCATTCACCGTGGTCGGCGTGCTCGCGCGCACCGGCACCCCGGTGGACCGCACCCTGCACATCAGCCTGGGGGGGATGGAGGCGATCCACATCGACTGGCACAACGGCGTGCCAGCCCGCGGCGCCGGGCGCATCAGTGCCGAACAGGCGCGCAGCATGGACCTGCAGCCCACCGCCATCACCGCCTTCATGCTCGGGCTCAACAGCAAGATCGCCACCTTCAGCCTGCAGCGCGAGATCAACGAATACCGCGCCGAGCCGCTGCTGGCGATCCTGCCCGGCGTAGCCCTGCAGGAGCTGTGGAGCCTGATGGGCACCGCCGAGCAGGCGCTGTTCGTGGTGTCGCTGTTCGTCGTGCTGACCGGCCTGATCGGCATGCTCACGGCGATCCTCACCAGCCTCAACGAACGCCGCCGGGAGATGGCCATCCTGCGCTCGGTGGGCGCCCGGCCCTGGCATATCGCCGGGTTGCTGGTGCTCGAGGCGCTCGCCCTGGCGGTGGCCGGCATAGCCGCCGGGCTGGGCCTGCTGTACGCGGGCATCGCCCTGGCCCAAGGCTATGTGCAAGCCAACTATGGGCTATACCTGCCACTGGCCTGGCCCAGCGCCCATGAATGGACGCTGCTGGCCATCATCCTTGGCGCGGCGCTGCTGATGGGCAGCGTGCCAGCCTGGCGCGCCTATCGGCAGTCGCTGGCCGATGGCTTGTCGATTCATCTTTAAGAGACAGACATGACCCTAGCCTTCGCCGCCTGCTTCGCGGGTAAACCCGCTCCCACAGGGAACGCCTCACTTTCTGTGGGAGCGGGTTTACCCGCGAAGCAGGCAACACCCGTTCTTCAGTACCTCCTGCTCGCGATTCTGGTGACACTTTCGCTGCCCCTCTGGGCAGCCGAGCCCCGCGAGCTGGATTGGCCCGCCCTGATTCCCGAGGGCGCGCCGATCATTCCGCCGCAACTGATGCCGCTGCACGACCTGTCGCAGATCGGCGACGCGCTGGCCGCCGAAGCCGCGCCCGCCGCCCGCCAGCAAGCGCCCAACGCCCCGGTGGTCAAGGCCCTGGACGGCCAGGTGGTGAAGATCCCCGGCTACATCGTGCCCCTGGAAGTCAGCGACGAGGGGCGTACCACCGAGTTCCTCCTGGTGCCCTACTACGGCGCCTGCATCCATGTGCCGCCACCACCGTCGAACCAGATCGTGCACATCTTCAGCGAGATGGGCGTGCGCATCGAGGACCTCTACCAGCCCTACTGGATCGAGGGCACGATGCGGGTCAAGGCCTCCAGCAGCGAGCTGGCCGACGCGGGCTACCAGATGGAGGCCGAGAAAATCTACGCCTATGAGCTGAAGTGAGAACTGCTTGCGCCCGAGGACACGGCTTCGTTGAGCTGGGTCAAACTTTCTGTTTAGTCAGCTTCGTACCATTGGACTACTCGATTACTCACGTCCTCTGGGAGCTTCCATGAACAAGTCCTTGCTCAGTGCCTCGCTCGTCGCGTTGGCGCTCGCAGCCCCTGTTGCCCACGCCCACCAGGCAGGCGATTTCATCATCCGCTCCGGCGCCATCACCACCGCGCCGAACGAGAACAGCGGCGACATCAAGCTCGACGGCGCCAAGGCTTCGGGCACCAAGGCGACTCTGGACAGCGACACCCAGCTGGGCCTGGCCTTCGCCTACATGCTCACCGACCACATCGGCCTGGAGCTGCTGGCGGCCACGCCGTTCAAGCACACCGTAGGCGTCAAGGGCCTCGGCCCAGGCCTGGATGGCAAGCTGGCCGACATCAAGCAACTGCCACCGACCCTGTCGCTGCAGTACTACCCGATGGAGCCGTCCTCGAAGTTCCAGCCGTACGCTGGCGTGGGTATCAACTACACCCTGTTCTTCGATGAAGACCTGAGCAGCAATCGCAAGGCGCAAGGCTTCAGCAACATGAAGCTGCAGGATTCGATCGGTATCGCCGGCCAACTGGGCATGGACTACATGATCACCGACAACCTGCTGTTCAACGCCGCGGTCTGGTACGTCGACATCGACACCAAGGCCACCATCGATGGCCCGAGCGCCCTGGGCGTCGGCAAGACCAAGGTCGACGTCGACGTCGATCCGTGGGTCTACATGGTCGGTATCGGCTACAAGTTCTGATCCCCAGGCAAGCCCGCTCCGGCCGGAACGGGCTTGCGCTCTTGCAGCCACAGACAACCCCAGTAGCCCCAGGCAAGCGCACTGATACCCGCCCCCAGCACGCACACCGCGCTCCACCCCCACTGCGCATAGACCCAGGTCGCCGCCATCGCGCCCAGACCACTGCCCACCGAATAACAACACATGTAGGCGCCGATCAGCCGGCTCGCCATTTCCCCGCGCCCCGCCAGCAGCAGGCTCTGATTGGTCACATGCACCGCCTGCACGGCGAGGTCGAGCAGCAGCACGCCGAGCAGCAGCGCCAGCAACGACTGCTCAAGGTATGCGCTCGGCAACCAGGACAGCGTCAACACGCCCAACCCCCAGCCGGTCACGGCCCGCCCCTGTCCCCGGTCGACCAGGCGACCGGCCCGTGACGCCGCCAGCGCGCCGGCCACACCGGCCAGACCGAACAGGCCGATCTGCGTGTGATCGAGGGCCAGCGGCGCGGCACTCAGGGGCAGCACCATCGCACTCCACAACACACTGAACGCGGCGAAGATCAGCAACGCGAACACCCCGCGCTGGCGCAGCAAGCGATCATGCCGATAGAGGCGCGCCACCGATCCCAACAATGAACGGTAGCTGTGCCGCTCCCGCTGCGGCCTGCCAGGAGGCAGCTTGCAGCCGAGCAACCCCGCCATCAGCAGCGCCATGCCCGCCGCGCCGAAATACACCCCATGCCAGCCAAAACGGTCGGCCACCACACCTGACACCAGCCGTGCCAGCAAAATCCCCAGCACCACGCCGCTGGTGACCGTGCCCACCACCTGTCCCTGCTGGGCGGGCGTGGCCAGCGTGGCGGCATGCGCCACCATCACCTGCACCACCACCGCGGCCAGCCCGACCATGGCCATGGCCACCAGCAACATCGCCCAGCCCATGGAAAGCGCCACGGCCAGCAAGGCGCCGGCGCCAATCAGCAATTGGCCAAGGATCAACCGCCTGCGGTCAACCAGGTCCCCCAGTGGCACGATCAGCAGCAGCCCCAGGGCATATCCGGCCTGGGTCACGCCGACCACCAGGCCCGCCTGCGCGCTCGTCGCGCCCAGGCTTGCGGCCATAGACTCCAGCAACGGCTGGACCAGATATACCGTGGCCACGGCCAGGGCACAGGCGGCGGCCAGCAACAGGGTCAGTCCACGAGAGAGGGACGGCATGGCAGATCCTCGGCAATTCTGGTTTCTATTTGAAACCACACGATTGGCTTTCTAGCAAATGTGGTTTTAATATGCAACCAGACTCGCTTCAGGGAATGCGCCATGCTCGACGAAAACAACCAGCAATGCCCCGTGGCCCGCGCACTGGAAGTGCTCGGGGACCGGTGGGCACTGATGATCCTGCGCGATGCCTTCGATGGCCTGTGTCGTTTCAGCGAGTTCCAGCGGAACCTGGGCCTGGCGAAGAACATCCTCGCCGCGCGCCTGAAGCTGCTGGTGGAGGCCGGCCTGCTGGCACAGCGGCCTGCATCCGATGGCAGTGCCTACAAGGAATATGTGCTGACGGAAAAGGGCCGCTCGGTGTTTCCGCTGGTGATCGGCTTGCGCCAGTGGGGGGAGCGTTACCTGTTTACGGCGGGGGAGTCACGCTCGCAGTTGGTCGATGATCGCGGCCAGGGGCTGGAGACGCTGCAGGTGCGGGCCCGGGATGGACGAGTGGTGGGGCCGGAGGATTGCCGACGGCGTGTGGTCCGGCATTCGTGACGTCATCGCGGGTCAAGCCCGCTCCCACAAGGACCAGGTTGATCCGGTGGGAGCGGGCTTGACCCGCGAAGTGGATTCAAGCCTTGCCGAGCAGCCGCGCCAGCCCTTCGACGAAGGGTGTCGGCTCAGGGAAATCGAAACGCGCCAGCAAGCGCGAATTGTCCGCCCGTGAATGGCGGATATCTCCCGAACGGGCCTGGCCGTAGCTGACCGCCGGCAAACCGCCTACCACCTGCTCCAGTGCCTTGAGCAACTGGTTCAACGAAGTCGCCTGGTTCAGGCCGATATTCACTGCGCCCTCTTCCACCGTCGGCTGCTCGAGCGCCTGCACCATGACCTGGACCAGATCGCCGACGAACAGGAAGTCGCGAGTCTGCTCTCCATCGCCGAACACGGTGATCGGCGTACCCCGGGTGGCGCGCTCGCAGAAGATGCTGATCACCCCCGAATACGGCGAGGAGGGATCCTGGCGTGGCCCGAAGATGTTGAAGAAGCGGAACACCACCGGTTCCAGGTCATGCTGGCGACGGTAGAAATCCAGGTACTGCTCGCTGGCGAGCTTGTCCACCGCATAGGGGGTCAACGGTGCCTTGAGCGTGTCCTCGGTGATCGACTGTCCCTCGCCGTTGTTGCCGTACACCGCCGCGCTGGAGGCGAACAGCACGCGACGGATGCCATTGAGGCGCATCGCCTCGCAGACATTGAGGGTGCCGATGAAGTTGCTCTGGTGGGTCTTCACCGGATCTTCCACCGATGCCTGCACCGAGGCCACCGCGGCCAGGTGCACGACCGCCTGGCAACCTGCGGCGGCACGCGCCACCAGCGCCGCGTCGGCGACATCGCCTTCGAGCAGCTCCAGGCGGGGGTGGCCAAGCTGCAGGTTGTCACGCTTGCCGGTCGACAGGTCGTCGAGGATACGCACCGCGTAGCCTTTCTCCAGCAACGCGTCGCACAGGTGCGAGCCAATGAAGCCGGCACCGCCGGTGATCAGGATGGGGGCGTCAGCCATGTCGGTAGAAACGGTCCAGTAGGGGCGGCAAGCCGGCGCGCCAGGCACGCGGCTTGATGCCGAAGGTGTGAAGGATCTTCTTGCAGGCCAGCACCGCATGCTGCGGTTCTTCGCTGGCATCCGGCCGCGCGGCATGGGCCTGGGCGGTCGGCGCCTGCACGGCCAGCTGGCGCCACTGCGTGGCTTCGGCGAGGATCGCCTGGCCCAGCGCCAGCGGCGTGGTGGCCTCGTTGCCGGCGTAATGATAGGTGCCCCACAGCGGCGCCTTGCAGTCGAGCTGCTTGAGCACCGAGAGGATGACCCGGGCGGCGTCGTCCACCGGCGTCGGGTTGCCACGCCGGTCATCGGCCAGCAACAGCTCCTGAGGTTGCTCGGCGCGGGTCAGGAAGCGCCCGAGCGCGCCATCGACGCTCTCGTCCAGCAGCCAGCCAAAGCGCAGCAGCACATGGTGCGGGCAGGTGGCGCGCACGCTCTGCTCGATGCGCCACAACGCCTGGCCACGCAAGCCGAGCGGCACGGGCTCGTCCTTCTCGCTGTAGGCCGTGGCACGCGAACCGTCGAACACGCGGTAGCTGGACGGCTGCACGAGGATGATTTCGTGGTGCTGGCACAACTCGGCGAGCCGCTCCACCGCACGCTCCTGCTGGGCCAGGCGCTTTTCGCTGACCGACTCGGCCTGGAACCAGTCGAAGTAATAGGCCAGGTTGACCACCGCATCGGGGCGGTGCTCGTCGAGCAGCAGGGTCAGGCTGGCCGGGTCCCAGCCGTCCTCCGGCGGACGCGGCGCCAGGAAAGCGATGTCTTCCTCGGCCCCAAGGCGAATCAGCGCTTGCCCGAGGGCATTGCCACCACCCAACAGCATCAGGCGCATACGCATAGAGTCAACAGGTCCGGTCAGATCGATGGAGGAAAGCGGCCATTTTGCGGTTTCCGCAGGGGGAAGTCCAACCTGGGCCAAGCACAGCTGTTTTTTACGCATATCGACGCAAGATCCCGTCGCCCCGCCGACCAGGAAATGACTGATCAAAGACAAGGAATAATCTGACTTTCGATTTGCCCGTGCGATAGGTCCAATTGCCGCCTTGCCCCTCGCCCGATGTCTCGGGCAAGGCGTGCCAGGACAACCCTAACGACAAGGATAGAGTCAGATGAACGACCAGGAAGTCGCTTGCGTGCAATTCACCCCCTCCCAGGCCCAAGCGCTGGCCGATGCCAGCCAGGCCCTCGCCGAGCTGGGTGGTCCCCAGGCCCGGGGGGCGGCGCGGCAGGCGCATGCCCACGCCGAACGGCTCACGGCCGGCCTGACGCTTGCCCAGCAATCGACGCTGCGACGATTCGCCCAGGGCAACCTCTCGGTGCTGCTGTTCTCGCAGATGCAGGCGCCGAATGATCCGCCGCCCGAACGCCTGCCCGCCCTGGCAGCGCTCGAACAGGACGCCGACTGCCTCTACCTCGCCTCGCGCAACCAGCTGTTGCTGGAACTTGCCCACTATCGTGCGTTCGCCTTCGATATCGACAATGACGGCAAGCTCGTCCGCCTGGTCGCCAATTTCAAAGGCGGCGGCCATACCCCGTGCACCGGCGAAAACCGCCTGGCACCCGTGGAACTCAGCTCCCACTCCGGGCTTCACCTGGGCCCGCACACCGAAGCGCCCTACAACTGTTCGGTGCAGGCCTGCCATGGCCACTCACCCGCCCCTTCCGCGCTGATCCTTACGGCCCGCTGGAACCCGGCAAGGGAGCCGACCCGGGTGTTTCCCCTGCCGCCCATCATCGAGCAGTTGGGAGGCCTGCATGCTCTGGCGCTGACATCGCCATCGTTCGATTTCAGCCGCAGCGAATGCTTCGTGCAGGGCCAGGGAGCGGCAGGCAAGGCCACCTCGATGCTGCAGTTCGACCCCAACGGCGGCTTCAGCATGCGCTACAACGCCTACCGGTTCTCAGTCAACGACGACGCCAGCGAGGCCGCTGCACGCGCGTTCGATGCCTTCCAGAACCTGCTCGGCTCAGCCCGGCCCATGGCGTTCGTGCTGGATGCCGGCAACGCCCTGCTGATCAACAACTGCCGGGCCTTGCACGGTCGCGACACGGTCCAGGACAACCGCCGTCTGTTGGTGCGTCTGTTCGCCTACTCCCCCTTCGCCCGTCCGTTGGTGATCAGCGACGACCCGCTGCTCGTTCGCGGCTGACCAGGAGCTTTCGACCGTGCTGGAAACCTTGCCCCATGCCCTTGATCTCGAACTTCTGCTGCTGCTCGCCGCAGTGGCGTTGCTGGCCGGCTTCTTCGACGCGATTGCCGGAGGTGGCGGCCTGCTCACCCTGCCCATGCTGTTCATCGTCGGTATCGATCCGCTGGCGGCCATCGCCAGCAACAAGTTCCAGGCCGCCTCGGCCACGGTTTCCGCCACCGTCGCCTTTGCCCGCAAGGGCATGATCGATTGGCAAAGCGGCCTGCCCATGGCGCTCATGGCGTTCATCGGCGGTGCGCTGGGGGCGTTGTCGGTGAGCCTGGTTTCGCAGTCCCTGCTCCAGGCCTGCGTGCCGGTGCTGCTGATACTCGTCGCGGCCTGGTTCGCATTCAGCCCGAAACTCCAGGAGCAGCAACGCCAAGCGAAGGTGTCCCTCAGCCTGTTCTGCCTCGGCGTTGCACCGCTGATCGGCTTCTACGACGGGGTGTTCGGCCCTGGCGTCGGGTCTTTCTTCATGCTTGCCTGCGTGCTCCTGCTTGGCCAACACTTGATGCGCGCGGTGTGCAGCAGCAAGCTACTGAACGCGGCCTGCAACCTGGGGGCGTTGTCGGTGTTCACGCTGGGCGGGGCGATCATCTGGCCACTGGCCCTGGCGATGGCCGCAGCGGCGTTCGTCGGTGCCCAGCTGGGCGCGCGCTGTGCCGTGCGTTTCGGCCCACGTCTGATCAGGCCGCTGGTAGTCTGCGTCTGCTGCATCATGGCGCTGAAGCTGCTGAGCACACCCGGCAATCCCATCATCGAATGGCTGAACACGCAATTCTCATAGGAGCAGGAGATGGACCTCGAGCCGAGCGCTGCACCACGTGCCCTCTGGCAATACGACGAACCCGCGCCCGGCGCGGAGCGATTCATCGAAGAACGCTTCGACGGTTATCGCCAGCAGGCCCGCCTGCTGCTGGCGCACACCGAGCGCTCGGCACCGGTCTTCGTCGTTGGCGGCGCCCGGTCGGACTTCACGCGGCTCAACCCACTGCTGTACCGCCTGCAACAACGGGGAATCGGCTCGCTGACCGGCAACCTCTCCGGGCACAGCCGGGCGAGCGAACCGGGGGCGAAGGACGCATCGCTGGCCAGCAACCTGCAGGAAGCCCTGCGTTTCCACCAACACCTCGACAGCCGCAGCGACACCTTGATCGGCCATAGCCTGGGCGGCGCCATCGCCCTCAAGCTGGCGGCCCAGCGACCACAGGTACGCAAGCTGGTGCTGATCTGTCCGGCGGTCTACCCCGATGCGGCCCATGCCGCGCCGTTCGGTCCGGCGTTCAGCGAAGCGATCCGCAAGCCTTTTGCCTTTCTCGACTGCGACAGCTATGCGTTCCTGCAGCAGTTCCAAGGGCGGGTGCTGCTGGTGGTCGGTGAGTACGACGGGCTCAACTCCAAGGTCCACGGCCAGGGCCCCGGCACCTCGGCGGGCACACGAAACCTGGCGGGAGTGACGCGTTACAGCCCGATTCCCGAGGAAGTGACCCACACCTTGCTGCGCTCGGTACCCGCTCCCCACGTCGAGTGCCTGATGCTGACCGACTGCGACCATGGCATCGCCGCGCACCTGCGCGACAGGCCGGAGGTGGCGGACCAGGTCGCCGAGACCGTGGCGGCGTTCATTCTCGATTGACGTCTTGAGGCAGTCCCTGTGGGAGCGGGTTTACCCGCGAAGCAGGCAGCGCGGTGCATGGCACCGGCGCAAATCTCCCACAGCGGCTGCGGCATGCCCGGTGGTGACGGCGCTCACTCGATCTCGAACAGCCCGTTGCTGACCATCCCCGCGCTCAGCCGGTCGCGGATGTCGTCATCGATACGCGGATCGTCCGGGCGATAGAGTTTGATCTGGCGGTAGGCATTGATGCGGTTGATCTCCTCGCCCAGGTATTCCCAGACCACCCGGGTGCAGGCCGGGTTGCGCCGGTCACCGCTGGAGACCCCGGTCTTGAGGCCATTGAGCCGGCTGATGCGGCTTTTGAAGCTGGGGATGAGGATGGTCTGGCTCATCTCGTTGAAGGTCAGCGACTCGTAGTCGATCAGGAACACCCGATCCTGCAGCTGGAACGCCGCGCCCAGATAGCGGCAACGAACTTCGGCATGCAGGTCGTTGCCGGTGCTGCGCTCCTGCCGCTCCTGTCGCTCGAACAGGAAACTGCCCCGTTCTTCCCACAGGTGCACCAGCGATACCAGGATCGACCCTGGCACCGACATGCAGTTGGAATATTCGAAGTAGTAGCCGCAGTACCGCGCCAGATTGCCCGCCTCCTTGTGCAACGGCTTGAACAGTTCGCTGATCGGGTCGTCCTGCTGGCCGCCCTGCGGCTCCAGGTTGCGCGCACCGATCAATCGGGCGAACTGCTCGGGCGGCAAACCCAACTCGTAGTCCTCCACACCGAAGAAGTCACCGATGCGCTTGAGGTTGTAGGCCGTCGGGCGGCTCTGGCCGCTCAGGTACTTGTTGAATTGCGCCCGGTTGATCGACAGCTGCCGGCAAACCTCGGAGATAGAGCGGTAGTGGCTACAGGCCAATTTGAGGTTGACAGCGAAATGATCGCCCATGATGCGCGGGTCCAGGTGATGCGAGTGGCGCAAGTCTAGCATCAAGTCGCACCAAAACGGAGCAACCCGCGAAATTGTAACCATAGTTGTCATGGCCAACCATGCGCCCCCAATGAATAGCGGAGCGCCTGCCGCCCGCTGGTCTTTCCACGCGAAGAATAAGAATCGAGGTCATTTTCCAATGCTCGAAGCACTCAACGATTTCCTTTCGGGGAAACTGCTCATCGTGCTGATCGTCGGACTCGGCGGTTACTTCACCATCCGTTCGCGGTTCGTCCAGTTCCGCCACTTCGGCCACATGTTCGGTGTCTTCAAGGAATCCCTTCGCGGCCAGGCAGGCCAACTGAGCTCGTTCCAGGCCCTGATGCTGAGCCTCGCCGGCCGCGTCGGCGCCGGTAACATCGCCGGTGTCGGTATCGCCGTGACCCTCGGCGGGCCGGGCGCCGTGTTCTGGATGTGGGTCACCGCCCTGGTCGGCATGGCCAGCAGCTTCTTCGAATGCACCCTGGCCCAGGTCTACAAGCGCGCCGACGGCGACGGCCTGTACCGCGGCGGCCCGGCGTACTACATCCTGCACGGCCTGAAGCTGAAAAGCATGGCGATCGTGTTCTCGATCCTGCTGCTGGTCACCTACGGCTTCGCCTTCATCGGCGTGCAGTCGTACACCGTGACCCACTCGCTGCAGAACGCCTTCGGCTTCGACCCGAGCCGTACCGGCATCGTCCTCGCGGTGCTGCTGGCCATCACCTTCATCGGCGGCATCAAGCGCATCGCTGCGGTGTCCGACCTGCTGGTACCGGTCAAGACCCTGGCCTACATCGGCGTGACCCTGTACGTGATCGGCACCCAGATCGAACACGTGCCAGCCATGCTGGAGACCATCTTCAAGAGCGCCTTCGGCCTCGACCCGGCGTTTGGCGGCCTGCTCGGCAGCGCCATCGTCATGGGCGTGAAGCGTGGCGTGTTCGCCAACGAAGCCGGCCTGGGCAGCGCGCCGAACGTCGCCGCCGTGGCCGCCGTGAAGCACCCGGGCGCGCAGGGCGTGGTCCAGGCCTTCAGCGTGTTCCTCGACACCTTCGTGATCTGCACCTGCACCGCGCTGCTGATCCTGCTGTCGGGCTTCTATACCCCGGGCTTCGAAGGTGACGGCATCGTCCTGACCCAGAACTCGCTGGCCGCCGTGGTCGGTGACTGGGGCCGCCTGTTCGTCAGCGTGGCGCTGTCGCTGTTCGTGTTCACCTGCATCCTCTACAACTACTACCTGGGCGAGAACAGCCTGCAGTTCCTCAGCCGCAACCGCGTGGTGCTGATGATTTTCCGCGGCCTGGTACTGGCGCTGGTGATCTGGGGTTCGGTACAGAACTTGTCGACCGTGTTCGCCTTCGCCGACATCACCATGACCTGCCTGGCCTTCGTCAACCTGATCGCCCTGGCCCTGCTGTTCAAGGTCGGCCTGCGGGTGATGCGCGACTACGACGAGCAGCGCAAGGCGGGCATCAAGCAGCCGGTGTTCGACGCCAGCAAGTTCGCCGACCTGGACCTGGACCGTGCCGCCTGGCCGGCCAATCCGCAGGCTGAAACAGCCGCTGACAAAGCCGCCGACCAGGCGCAGCTGCAGCGCTGATATCCTCCCCTGCCCCAGCCGCCCCGTTCGTGGGCGGCTGCCTCTTCTTTCGCTACATCGCTACGGAATCCTCCCATGCGTGCAGTTAGGAATCTTCTCGTCCTCTACACCGGTGGCACCATCGGCATGCTGCAGACCGCCGAAGGCCTGGCGCCCGCCGGCGGCTTCGAAGCGCGCATGCGTGACCACTTCGCCGCCTGCGGCGATGCACCCAAGGTGCAGTGGTCGCTGCGTGAACTGAACCCGCTGATCGACAGCGCCAACATGCAACAGGCCAACTGGCTGGCGATGCGTGAAGCCATCGTCGAGGCCGTCGAGCGTGACGGCCATGACGGCGTGCTGGTGCTGCATGGCACCGATACTCTGGCCTACAGCGCCGCGGCCCTGTCATTCCTGCTGCTGGGGCTGCCGGCGCCGGTACTGTTGACCGGCTCCATGCTCCCGGCCGGCGCGCCGGACAGCGATGCCTGGGCCAACCTCGTCGGAGCCCTGAGCCTGTTCGAAAACGGCCTGGAAGATGGCGTGCAGCTGTACTTCCACGGTCAACTGCTGCATGGCTGCCGGGCCTCGAAACTGCGCAGCGAGGCATTCGACGCCTTCACCGTGCTGCCCCGCCACCGTGATGGCGAGCGCGCCCCGGAACTGCCGGCCCGCCTGGACTATCGCCAACAGCGCCAGCCGGTCAAGCTGGCGGTCATGCCGGTGTTCCCGGGGCTTGCCGCCGAACAGCTGCGCGGCCTGTTCGACAGCGGTATCCAAGGCCTGGTGCTGGAATGCTATGGCAGCGGCACCGGGCCGTCCGACGACCAGGCGCTGCTCGACGTACTGCATGACGCCCGCCAGGCTGGCGTGCTGATCGTCGCCATCAGCCAGTGTCCGGAAGGGTCGGTGGTGTTCGACACCTACGCCGCCGGCAGTCGTCTGCGTGACACCGGGCTGGTCAGTGGTGGGGGCATGACCCGCGAGGCCGCGCTGGGCAAGCTGTTCGCCTTGCTGGGCGCGGGGCTGGATGCCGATTCGGCCGAGCATTGGTTTGCACTGGATCTGTGTGGGGAGCGCGCTTGAGCATCTTGGCCATCAGCGTATCGCGCAGGGCAGGCCCTTCCAGGCAAGTTATGCGCTAACGAGCGCTGGCAGGCTTTGGCTTTGGCT
>NZ_JAOEBG010000006.1 GCF_029836165.1 Pseudomonas sp. GD04091 | reverse complement strand
GCTTCGGCTGCCGGTAGAGGTCCAGCAGTACCTGGTCAAGCACCTGCGAGGCGCCCCATGGCTTGGGGTCGTTGAGGATGGCAGCGACGGCCCAGGTATGCCCGTTGCTGTCGCGGCTGAAGCCGGCGATGGCGCGCACGGTGTTGAGAGTACCGGTCTTGATGTGCGCCTCGCCGCTCATGGCGGTGCGCTTGAGGCGTTTGCGCATGGTGCCGTCCATGCCTACCAGCGGCATCGAGCTGATGAATTCGGCGGCGTACGGGCTCTTCCAGGCAGCCTGCAGCAGCGCGGCCATCTCGCGGGTGCTGACCCGTTCGGCGCGGGACAGGCCGGAACCGTTCTCCATCACCAGGTGTGGCGCGGTGATGCCTTTCTTGGCCATCCATTGGCGCACCACGCGTTGGGCGGCACGGGCGTCGTCACCGTCGGCATCGGTGCGAAACTGTGCGCCGAGGCTGAGGAACAGCTGCTGAGCCATGGTGTTGTTGCTGTACTTGTTGATATCGCGGATCACCTCCACCAGATCCGGCGAGAAGGCCCGGGCCAGAAGGCGGGCGCTCTTGGGCACGTTCTCGATACGGTCGCGACCCTGGATGCTACCGCCCAGTTCAGCCCAGATGGCGCGCACTGCGCCGGCTGCATAGGTGGGATGGTCAAGCAGCGACAGGTAGGTCTGCGAGTTGCAGCCGTCGCCGAGCTGACCGCTTACCGTCACGCTGACGCCGTCGGGCTGTACCACCGGGTTGTAGCGTACGTCGCCGGTGCACTGCTTGCCGGACGAGGCCTTGACCTGGTTGTCGATGCGGATGCTGGCGATCGGTGGTTCGACCGCAACCGTCACCCTGCCGCCATCGTTGCGGGCAACGAAGCGCAGGGCCTTGAGGTTGACCAGCAGCGAGTCCGGCTTGACCAGGAACGGCTTGTTTTCGTCGCCGCCATCGTCATTGAACTGGGGCAGGTTGGGCTGAACGAAATGGCTGCGGTCCAGGACCAGGTCGCCGGTCACGGTACGCACGCCATTGGCGCGCAGATCGCGCATCAGCAGCCAGAGCTTTTCCATGTTCAGCTTGGGATCGCCACCGCCTTTGAGGTAAAGGTTGCCATTGAGCACGCCGTTGCTCAGGGTGCCATCGGTATAGAACTCGGTCTTCCATTGGAAGGTCGGGCCCAGCAGCTCCAGCGCGGCGTAGGTGGTCACCAGCTTCATGGTCGAGGCCGGGTTGACCGACACGTCGGCGTTGAACACGGTCGGTGTGCCTGGCCCGTCGAGCGGCAGCATGACCAGGGACAGGGCCGAGTCCTGCAGCTTGTTGGTCTTGAGGGCTTGTTGCACCTTGGGAGGCAAGGTGGTGTTGACGGCGGCGGCCTGGACAGTCAGCGAGAGGGGTAGGAACAGGCCGGCGAGCAGCAGTGGGCGGAGCGTCTTGATCATAGGTGCACTAACCCTGCAGGCGAGGGAAAAAGATAAAGGGGCTGTAAGCAATGATGGCCCCAGATCGAAATATAGTGCGCATTATGCCCCAAGCGCGACACACATGGGTTTCGTTCGACGGAAAAGCGCCGTTGGACGCCGGAAACTGGTAAAGTGCCGCGCGTAATTAATTGAGAGGATTGTTTCATGGCTACCAACCGTTCCCGTCGTCTGCGCAAGAAGCTGTGCGTTGACGAGTTCCAGGAGCTGGGTTTCGAACTGAACCTGGACTTCAAGGAAGACCTGTCCGATGAAGCCATCGATGCCTTCCTCGACGCCTTCCTGGCTGAAGCCATGGATGCCAACGGTCTGGACTACGTCGGCGGCGACGATTTCGGTCTGGTCTGCCTGGCCAAGCGTGGTTCGGTCAGCGAAGAACAACGCGCCACCGTCGAAGGCTGGCTCAAGGGCCGCAGCGAACTGACCAAGATCGAAGTCAGCCCGCTGCTGGACGCCTGGTATCCGGACAAGCCGATCAACTCGGCTTCCTGATCCCTGAAGGCGGCTCCCTCCGGTCGCGCCGCCTTATCCCGCCTTGGCCAGGTCGTTCAATTGCCTGGCCAAGGCGTGCTCCACCCGACGCATGTGGCGCGCCAGCGCCTGACGACGCGTCTTCAGCTCGGCCAGGGTCAATCCGGTCGCTTCCAACGCCTCGCACGCCTGAATCAGCATTCTTGCATCCAGCATTCTGGCCGCGCTGAGGATCTTGTGTGCGTGGGCGGCCAGCCCGTCGGCGTCCTGCGCCGGGTCGATCGCCATCAGTATCTCCAGATCCTGGCGCAGGCTCAGGTGCAGCGTGCTGAGAATCCGGTTCCGGTCGACGACACTGTCACCGACGATGGCCGTCAAGCCTTCGAGGTCAAAGCGGTGTCGAGGTGGGTTGCGGCCGATGCATTGTCGGGAGAGACCGGTAATGGCAGCCAGCCGCTGGCCAAGCACTTGCAGTCCTATGGGTTTGAGCAGGCAGTCATCCATGCCGGCGTCAAGGCATTGCTGGCGTATCTCGGGCTGGGCGTTGGCCGTGTAGCCGAGCATGGCGCAGCGTGGTCGCCCCTGCAGGCGCTCCTCCGCCCGTACGGTCCTGGCGAGTTCGTAGCCGTTCATCTGTGGCATGTTGCAGTCGACCACCAGCACGTCGAAACAGCCCTCGCGCCATTTGCGCAGCCCTTCGCGTCCATCGCTGGCGCTTTCCTGGCGTAGCCCCAGATAGCCGAGTTGCTGGGCCATGAGCAGCAGGTTGGCCGGGTGGTCATCGATCACCAGGATTCTCAGGCGAGTATCGGGCCGCTCGATGTTCGTGGTGGCAGGCAAGGGCGACTCGACCGGGTCGACCCGTTGCAGGGGCATCATCAGGCGCACGCGCGTGCCTACACCCTGAAGGCTCTGCAGACTGAGTTCGCCGCCCATCATGGCACACAGGTTGCGGCTGATGACCAGGCCAAGCCCGGTGCCGGCCCGAGCGCCATCGCTGTACGGGTTGGCCTGCACGAAAGGAGAGAACAAGCGCTGCTGGTCCTGTTCATGGATGCCGATCCCCGTGTCACGTACTTCCAGATCCAGGGTGGTCACCGTCGGCTCGTGCTCTATGTGCAGTTTAGCGGTGATATGCACCTGGCCCTGCTCGGTAAACTTGATCGCGTTGCTGACCAGGTTCGACAGCACTTGCTTGAAGCGCAGGGGGTCGAGCATCGCATGGCAGCGTGCCTCGGGGGAGATGGTCACATCCAGTGTCAGACCCTTGTGCCGGGCCAGCCCGTCGAAGACACGGCCGACCGATTCGATCAGCGCGGCAAGGTCGACCGGTTCCGGCGCAAGGGACAGATGGCCAGACTCGATGCGGGCAATGTCCAGGATATCGCCGATCAATCCCAGCAAGTCCCTCGCCGAATGATGGGCCACCTCCAGCGCCGGGCGGTCGAGCTGCCCTTGTTCGGCGCGCTTGAGCGCCAGCTCCAGCATGCCGATCAGCGCATTCATCGGGGTGCGGATCTCGTGGCTGATGGTGGCGAGGAAAACGCTTTTGGCGCGGTTGGCGTCATCGGCCTGCTGTTTGGCCAGGCGCAGGTCCTGCACCAGGTTGCGTCGCTCGCTGATATCGATCCAGCCACCAATGATGCCTTGCATCTCGCCCAGCGAATCGCGGTAGGGGAGGATCCAGTGATAGATGGTCAGCTCCTTGTCCTTGAGGCGTAGCGGGCGGTCGAGGATCAGCGGCCGCCCTTCTTCCATTACCCGTCGGTAGTCATCCTGAACCTGGCGGGTGTAGTCACGATCGCTGAACTGGCTATCCTCCAAGCGCTTGCCCATGACCTGTTCAAGGGTCGCGCCCACGGCAAGCAGGTAGCTTTCGTTGCAGCTCTTAAGGCGCCCTTCGCGGTCGCGCACGTACATCGGATGAGGCGTGCCATTGAGCAGTGCGCCCATGAACTCCAGTTGGTCGTTGAGTGCTCGTTCGGCACGTTGGCGCTGCTTGATCTGGCGGCGCAACCTGGCATTCCAGACCAGCGCCAGTACCAGCAGCACGCCGATGACCCCCACCACCTGGAAGATGATCCGCCTGTAGTTGCGCCAGTAGGCGTCCTCGCGTAGGCCGTGGTCCCGCCATCGGCTGTTGATCACCCCAAGCTCTTCGGGAGAAACGCTCAGCAATGCCTTGTCGAGTATCGACGCCAGTTCGCCGGCCTGAGGTCTGGTTGCCATGGAGAAGGTCGCCGGCTCGGTGCCGACCGTGCTGCGGATGACGAGGTCGTTGCTGGCGGCCACCATGTGGTTGGCATCGATGAGGGTGGCGATGACGGCGTCCACCGCGCCGCTGCCCAGCAGTGCCATCGAGTAATAGGTGCTTTCGGTTGCCACCTGGTGGATCCGCGGATGCTGGGCGGTCAGCAGTGCGGCAACCGTGCTGTCACGGGGAATGGCCACGCGCTTGCCTTTGAGTTGCGTCAGGCTGCTGGGTTGATCGGCCCCGATATGGCTCACCAGGACGTAGGCGCTTTCCAGGTAGGGCCTGCTCACCTGCAGCGCGCTACCCTGGCGAGCGTCGATGGAGAGGCTGGCGATGATGTCGGCGCGGCCGGACTCGAGCTGATCGACCATGTCGCCATCGCCACTGGCGCGACGTATCTCGAAGCGCATGCCGGTGCGCAGGCGGATGAGTTCGAGCAGGTCGGCGACGATGCCACGCAGGCGGCCGTTACTGTCGAAGTAGGTGAGTGGCGCGGCAGTTTCGTTGACCACCACGCGCATGACCGGATTGTCACGCAGCCAGCTTTCTTCCCGTGGCGACAATTGCAGTTTACGGTCGGTCAGCAGATTGCCGCTGCTGGCGCTCCAGCGTTTGAAGATATCGTTGCGCGTGGCGCTGGACTGGGCATCGAGCGCGGCATCCACCAACGTCAGCAGCATCTGCTCGTCCTCACGCAGGGCGAAGCTGAAGCCCACGGCTTCGTGCTTGCCGAAGTTGGCCATGCGCAGATGAGGCAGGTGACCTCGGCTGATCAGGTAATGGGTGGAAACGGTGTCGCCGATGAATACGTCCGCTTGTTCGAAGGCGACCGCGTTCAGGGCCTGGGTGGACGATTCGAAGGTCAGTAGCTCGGCCTTGGGGTAGCTGGCGCGGATCTCCTCGGTGGGCAGGTAGTGGTAGAGCATGCTCAGGCGCATACCCTCAAGGCCCGTGTCCAAGGCCCGGGTCTCGTCTTCACGGGTCACCAGTACCGGCTGGTCGATGGCATAGGGACGTGACAACGCCAAGCCCTGGGTAGTGGCTTCATAGCCGTTGGCACTGCCGAGCAGATCGATATGGCCATTCTTGAGTGCCGCCACTGCCGCCGGCCTGCTGGGGAAGCGGCGTACGCGCACTGGCACCCCCAGGGCATTGCCGATCAGGCCCGCATAGTCGGCGGTGAGTCCCTGGTATTCCCGGCCGCCCGTGGAAATGTCGAAGGGTGGATAGTCTGGCGCCGAGGTGCCCAGCACCAGTTCTCGACGCGTCGCTAGCCACTGACGCTGCGCGGGGGGCAGCACCGGGTGGACCGATGTGGGGGAGGAGCGGCTGAGCAGGGTATACGTACGGCCTGCGTCGACGGTTCCGCTGGCGCATTGCAATGGAGCGCCCAGGCTTAGCCACAGTAGTGATGCAGCGAGGTACCTCCACATCACGACCTCAGACCAGTGCGTTGCGCTTGGCGACGTCGATCAGCTCCACCAAGGTGCTGGCCTGCAACTTGTGCATCAGGCGCTTCTTGTAGGTGCTGACGGTCTTGTTGCTGAGAAACATGCCTTTGGCTATTTCCTTGTTGCTGCGGCCCTGGGCAAAAAGTTGCAGGACCATCAATTCACGGTCATTGACCTGGCGAAACAACTCCAGTTCTTCGTTATCTTTGGTAAGTGGTGGGTTGAGTGCCTGGCTGGGGAAATAGTTGTATCCGGAGAGCACCGCCTTGATGGCGCTGAGTAACTCGCTCAGATCTTCCTGCTTGCAGACATAACCGGCGGCGCCCGAATGCATGCAGCGGGTGGCGAACAGGGCGGGTGATTGCGCGGTCAGCACCAGGACCTTGAGCGGGATGGCCATGGTCTGGAAGCGGGACAGCATTTCCAGTCCGTCGAGCTTGGGAATACTGATGTCGAGGATTTTCTAGACAAGACTTTTTTAGTGTCAAAGCCCAAAAGGCTTTGACTGCTCTTGAGCTTTTGATCTTGCTTGGCTTCTCAGCCAAAGCCCGCAAGGCTTTGGTGCTCCTGCTCCTGCTCCTGCTCCTGCTCCTGCTCCTGCTCCTGCTCCTGCTCCTGCTCCTGCTCCTATAGCTGGAGCTCTGCAGTGATTCTGACGGGGAGTGCTCTGGCTCTGAATTAGCTATCCGGTAAAAAACATGCTTGCCCCAGTTTTGTTAGCTCATGGGGCGCCTAGGCGCGTCACTCGTCAGAAGCCTTCCAATATCTCTGCACCGTAGTCTTAGAAAGCCCCAACTGCTGAGCAACCTCCAGCCGACTCAGTCCCTGAGCCTTCAGCCTTTGCACTTCAGCATTTGCCTTCAGGGCCCGCGCGGTGGTGGGGTGAGGAGCGTCGATGGCACCAGGCTCAGCAGGAGGGACAGCGTCGAGCAACTGCAGCTTCTCCAGATCGGCAGTCGCCAGAGCCAGCAGTTGATTTGGAGTGACGCCTCGTTCGGCTGCGAGCGCAACAGCGAGGAGGGCAACAGGCTCCACCCCCAGAGCCCCTGCAAGCTCCACACTGAGCTTCAGCGTCGGGCTCGTTTTCCCGGCCTCCAACTGGCTGATGTGTGACGAAGCAATCTGGTCGCCAAGGTCTTTTTGGTTCAATTGGCGGCTGACGCGGACTAGGCGCAGCGCGGACGCGAAGCCCTTGGGAATCGACATTTCACGGCTTCCAAAAAAGGAACGGTATGCCGTGTTTGCGATGATCCAAACAAATCTATATAGTTGAATCGTATGGATCATGTCGTGCGCATGTCGCTGCCTCACCATTTGCCTTACCTGAGCCCCGCCGCCTCAAAGAGAAGGCAGTTTCAATATAAGACTAATTCGACTTTTACCACCAGGCCCCTAGCGGCTGGCCAAATGCTGGAGAACTTCTTGCGCGTCCGAATCTACTCTGACCTTCACGTCGAGTTCGCCGCCCAACCGAAGCTCGATTTCGAGGGCGCCGTTGATGACGACCTGGTGATCTTGGCGGGTGACATTCATACCAAGGGGCGCGGCGTTACCTGGGCACAGAACGCCTTTCCAGTCCCGACTGTGTACGTCTGCGGCAACCACGAATTTTATAAGGGCCATATTGATCGCACGCTTCAGTCGATGAAGAAGTCCGCTGCTGGCACTAATGTCCACGTGCTCGAAAATGAGTCGGTGACCATTGGCGATCTTCGCATTTTGGGTGCCTGCGCTTGGACAGATTTTTCTTCGAAGGGAAGCGTCTACCAGTCTTCCCAGGAAGCTCGCAGTGTCATGAACGACTTCCGCTTGATCAGGGCAGGTGATGAATACCGGAAATTAAGAGTCGACGATATCATTCGGCGAAATCACCAGACCTATGACTATCTAAGTCAAGAACTAGCCAAGGATTTTGACGGCAAGACGTTGGTAGTTACTCACCATTGTCCTCTTGTTGAATTCTCAGGGGCTGAGAAAGATTCGGAGTTGATGCCTGCGTATTCCAATGAATGGCCAGAGCTAGTAGGCCAAGCTGATTACTGGGTTTTTGGGCACACTCACCATCGAGTAGATGCGATGGTTGCCGGGTGTCGCTTAATTAGTAACCCTAGAGGCTATCCCAATGAAAAGTGCGGGTTCGATCAAGGGTTTGTCCTTGAAATTATTTGAGATATTTGGATTGTAATGCCAAATTATGTAGAGAAGTTGGCGGCGGCAGCCCATCAAAAATTCAGTCGCGCTGTAACCGGCTACTTGCTGGACGCGCGGCTCAAAGAGAGTGGTGTCAGAGGTGCGATATTCAGTGACTCTCTCAATAGATACCAGGATGGCGATAGCATCACGACGAGTGCTATCCAGGAGACACGTCAGGAGCATGGCTACACGCTGTTTTTGACTGTCTCAGGGTCGTGCTATGTAGCTGTCACTCATCTGCTCTTCGTAGAGGAAAGCTTCGGCGGTATTTCGCAGACGGTCATACTGCGCGCCAGTTAAATGGGTGTAGATGATGGTTGCTCAGTTGATCCCGGCGTCATAAAAAGTTACTAAGATGGACATAGGTAAGGGAAGTGCATGTCTGAATTGAAGAAGGCCAAAATCATAGTAAAAAATTACGATGCTCAGAATAGTTCTGAAATTGATGCGCTTTACACGCGAGTCAGGGTAGAGGATGAGCAGGGCAAGGCGTTCTACTATAAACAAGTCGTTGTTCCAACGTATCTGCGGCGACATGGTGCGCTCGTTACGGACTCACCACGCACTTGGTATTATAAACATTCCTCCAAAAAGTCGATCATTATCGTGGCCGTCGAGAAATCTGATGGCAAGGTCGAGTATGATTTTGACGATCTTCGAATTATCGCTCGGTCGACTTTGTTGAAAGGCATTTTGATGTCTGTGGCGGCAATTCCAATGGGAGTGATTGCTGCGACAGCCACGTTTGGTCTCGGGCTAATTTTGATTCCTATGGCGTTTTGGTACAGCTACAGAAACATTTTCAAGCTGCCAGGCCTGTTGAGTCGGAAGAAATTGGTGGGCGAGTTTGCGGCTTACGGGGTCACTGTTAAATAGAGGAAGTGTCAAAGTGACTGGGCGCTACCCAGTCTGCTCATGCGTAATCATCACTGCATGGGCTTCTGGCCGGCTACGCCACTCGGTCACAATGGATGCGGATCAGCCCCAACTCGGGTGATGAATCTCATGGGCCCAAACGTTAAGATAATCAGGTTTGGCCCCTGTGGCTTTGCACCTTGGTGGTCGCGAGGCAGCCCGCGTGATTGGAGCGTTTTACCGATTGGACATGTCAGCCATCAAGGCACGCCTGCATAGAACCTATGCGCTCACTGTCATGCGGATCTTTCAAGCTAAGACAAAATTCGGGTTCTGGCGGTCGCGTCACGGCATGAAATTGATTGCCATCCCCGTCCTCGGTGGAGTGGCTGTAAGCATCCTGATGATTCCCTTTTTACAGTCTTTGGTAGGCGACGTCTTCAGTAGGCAAGAGAACCTGGGTGCGCTCAGAAGTCTTCTCGGAGGGATGGGGTCGGCATTGATTGGAGCTGCAGCGATAGCATTCTCCATCATCGTCTTCGCGATGCAGACGAACGTTGAGCGGATGCCCCATGGGCTTTTCAAGCAGTTCAGTTCTGATCGGCGGTTGCTCTGCTCGTTCGTCGGATCGTTCCTCACCGCCATCGCAATTTCAGGCACATCGTTGATCCCGGATGCGAGTTGGGCGATCCCAGCGATGCTCACCGCTATCTGGGGTATCGCTGCGATCGTGCTCTTTTTTCTTTACGCCTACCGTCGAGCGCTCCAGCTTATCAATCCAATGGAGCAGCTCAACATCATGTCGAACACGTTGAGTCGCGATTTGCGGAGATGGAGCCGGCTAGCGGACAACGCTGCCATCCTCATGAGAAAGGGGGCGGCTCCTGAGGCCAATGGGGAAGGTGAGCGGTTCCAGTTCAACGAAACGAAAGCAGCCTTTTACCAAGCCAATCCTCAATGGGTCACCGCCGCGCACCAAGCGATCCACTATGGAATTTCATATGCGAAGCGCTTCGCCGGCCAAGGCGATTACGAAGTCACCGACTCTGCTTTCCATCACCTAGTGCTGATCAATGCCGCTTACTGTGCTGCCAAAAATGGCACATTTGTTGGCGGCAACGGTTTTTTTGCCGTTCCAGGAGAGAGCGACCACACCATCAACACTACGCTTGAGCAATTGAGGCAGACGATGCAAGACGCGCTATCCAGGGGTGATGAGCGACTTGCAGAGAGCACGATCCGCGCGTTTGGTGGGCTTTATGGGGTGTATCTGGGGATCGACTATTCCGGGCGCGAGCGCAGAAAGCATCACGCCCTGCTTGCCGCAACCTATTTGGCTTCGGCAGTTGAATCTGTCGCAGCTCACGAGATGCCTGATCTGATGATGCAAGGCGTTCGAATAATGGGTAAAGCATCAGCCGTGGCTCTCGAACACGTGCCCTCCAGCGACATCGGTACTTTAGTGGAGAAAATCGGCATCTTCTCGCTGGTGGGGGTTGTGAAGGCCAGCCACCAACCTGTCACGCTGACTGGCGTCGAGCAGCTCGCCACCATAACCCTAGATCTTCTAGTCAAGGGCGACCGTGATGTAAGCGCGCTTGTCAGTAAGCTGCGTTCTGCCGTGGCGACAGTCTCGAAGAGCTATCTCGGAACTGTAGATGGGGGGCTTGCATCCATTCACAGCATGACGCTCGGGCCATATTTTTCGGGCGCCAGCGTAGCTTCATTTAGGGGTCAGCTTACTGCCCTTGTAAACGAGCTATTGGCAGCGCCTCAGGAGCACGACCAGGCGGCAAGGATCATTGGCAATGTCGAGACCTGGGCCCATCAAATCTTCATTACCCATAAGGAGCTTCTCCTAGCAGCTGTGCAGAGCCGTTCTCAGTTCACCTTTGATGCTATCGGCTGGGCTATCGACATTTCGGCACTCTTGAGTGCCCTGTCCGAAGCCCCGGCCTGCCCGGAACATCTGCAAGACGAACTAATCCGCCACGCTGACTGGCTCCTGGCCACGCTTTCGTGGATTCCAGATGACAGGGAGACGGTGACCTTCGTTGAAAACTTCGCGCTTACCGAATGCTTGTTTGAGTCTGCGTGGAACAGCTTTAGGCGTGGTGGTGATGAGCTCTACACTCAGTCCCGAAAGCTGTTGATGGGGTGGGGGAAGAAAGGTGGCAGGCATGAAACCGGATGGGACATTCTGAACAGCGCTGTGAAGGGGTTGACAGCATTGGCGCTTGCCGAAGGAGGCGAGGACAGTCTGACCAACCTCCAGGTCGAGCTCAGGGCGATGCTTGCTAGCGACGGAGCACCCTCTCAGGAAATCCGTCAACGAGCTGCTGATCGATTAACCGAACGCGCCCATAACCCCTTTGGCGATCGCGCATTCCGTTCCATCGACCGCATTCTTGGCCAGCAAACGCCAAACCGCGTGCGTGATGCGTTGCTTGAGATGGCACAAATTTTAGCCGATGAGCCGCAGCCGAGAGCCATGTGATGCCTCACACAGCTCTTAATCCAGGGCTTGACTCACAACTGTCTGCGCGTGCCTCATCACTCGACTGGACACGTTGAAGAGGTCGAAAGCTGTCACTTGGTGCTTTTCGCCCAAGTCGAAAATTTCCTCAAGCTTATGCTCCTTCCCCGTACCTGGATCTGGATATCGACCAGCCCAGCTGACGAAGTGGCTGAGCCCCCGAAGAATGGCTCTATCTTTCTTTGAGAGGTCGGGCAGGAACGAGGCAAGGTCATCTAGCCGGTGATGCAGAGTTTTCTTGCCCATCTGGGTGTAACCCTCGATCCCCTTCTCGACGATGATCATCGCCTTGAGACTCACTTCAAGGCTGTAGCCAATGAGCATCATAGCAATCGCGCAGTACTGGCTCTCACAGACCGCTCGGACGGAAAGAGGCATCTCTGAAAATCGCTGTTCCTTGAGAAGCACTGCTGATGCCGCCTCAGACATAGCATGCGCCTGGGTCATCCAGAGCACAGGGTTCTTCAATTGCTCACTCAAGGGTGTGATGGATGGATCGAGAGGATAGCCAGCATACAAGCTCGCGGTTTCCCACTTCATCGCACCTAGTGCGCTGTGTGCAAAAGGGTCTTGGGCGAAGGTTTCTCGTCCTGGAGGGAGTGAGTTACGTAGATTAGCCATGCCGGAAATGTCCATTTAGGGTTTGGATACGGGGTGGTTCAGCGCTTGGGGGTGTGGCTTTGCGTCCACCGCCCAGCGTCCGTTTTGCCCGACGGGCTATAGATTCAAGGGTAAAGATTTTTGCGATCTCTCCAGCATTGCCAGTGCTAAATGAATGTCACTGTAAAAGATTAGAAATCGTGCGTCGAACTGCGGCAGTCCAGCGAGCGGTAGGCGATGAGGCCGACTCACCAACGGAGGCTCTATGATGGGTGGCAAATCATTCAAGGCCCTGACTGAAGAAGAGTTCACGACCATGATGGTTGAATTCGATGCAGCTGGTCAGTGGATGCTTGAGCAGTTGAAGTTAAAGCGCGTAAACGCAAGTACAACCGTTCCTCCGCTGCCCATGGGGGAGTCGCTTGCGCTTCTATCAGCAACCGAAGTTAGCGCAACCATGGGTTTCTGCAACGATGATAAACAGGCCTATGATGCCTATGGTGATGACTGAATGCGCTTCCCGGGGCAACGGCGGCTCACGCGCATGAACGTGAGCATGTATGTCTGATGAAAGTGGACTGTTGCCTCATGTGAAAGCGAAGGGCTGCGATTTACCAGGGTGGGACGGAAGTCCAGCCAGAAGGCTGTGCTCGACTGAGAAGGTGGCCACTACAATGTGCATTCGTGATGGTTGGAGCCAATATTGATGGAGCAGCAGATTAGTGGATTTGAGGATCGTGAGCGATCCCAATTGGAAGTTGTTGAACGGCTGGTAGCAACCGTTGGGGCTGGGGCCTTTGAGATTGAAGTGCAGCGCCTGACCGCTCTTCACAAGGTCGATATTGATGCGCCCATCCAAATTTTCATGCGCTGTCCGCATCATTCCCCAGTCGAGATGAGCGATGTACTCTTCAGCGTCTTAAGCCGTGCTTGTGACGAGATAACTAACCTGGAGCCTCGTCTGATCAGTCTCCCTGCTTATGGGTGTTGTGACAGCCAGCGGACAGCTCTACCGCAGGGGCTCTGGCTTGACCTTGTAAGGTTTGCCCGCGAGCAATTTGACCCCGCTGCGCTGGATGCAGAATTTTTAGCGGCGCGGTTGAAAGATGGTATGTCGAGCAAAGAGGCCTTTGATGCCCTGGTAAATTTCAAGCGATCAAGTGGTGGCCGGGCTAACAGTGTGTGACCAGAGCCTTGGGGCGCAACGCTGGGTTCGGCTCAGTCTGGTCGATGTATCATCGGTCTCTCACTAGTGGATCAATCAAGACCGAAGGTTTTTCAGGCGCCATAACCATTTTCCAAGCGCCCAATCAGCTCGATGGCGTCTTGGACGGGCAGATCAATCGGGCGTTTTTGGCCCAGGACTCGCAAAGGTCGCGATAGCCAATCAATCGCGAGGTTCTGATCACCAAACAACTCAGCTGCTGCATCAAGCAGGCGGGGGGCGATCGCTTCTTTCAACTCGCCATTTCCCAGCGACGAACGCATCGCATTGTCCAACGCGGTTTCGAGCGTCTCCAGCGCCTCTCTGACCCGGGCGTCCTCTCGAAAATCGTCACTGTTTGGTTGGTGCTCTTTACAGTGGCGCAAGAGAGCCTCGGCGTCGTTTACGTTTAGATCGAGCAAAATGAGCATCTGAACTCCTTCAAGCCAAGATCAACGGTCAAACGAGCCAGCCCAGTGACGGGCCGACCTTGAACGTGCAGGTGCTCGCGCAGCAGCTCTAGCGCAGAGCCTGTGCCTCGGACAGCTTCAAGTGCAGTGATCATCCGATTTGGACATAGAGGCAAATCATGTCGAGCTGTTGCTGTAACGTCCTCACAGGATGGCTGGCGCCCCTCGCAATGGGTCTCGTCTACTTCAGTAATTTCCATGCTTCACCTGTGAAAACTAAACTAAAGCTTAGATTTGGCGGTTGCAGAGGCGAGACGCGAGGAAATCTAAGCTTTAGCTTAGTTTTCAGCGAGCGTGTGCCCGTCCATGGGCCTCGAATCGACGTCGACTTATCCTTTGAACAATTACAATTCTCAGCGACCTTTAGGTGGAGTAGGGGTATTCGAAGGGTTATCGCCTTGGCTAGTCGGCTGGTACCCGGCCCCTGGCTCTGGGCGGTTCAGCGGCGCATGCTCTATAGGTTGGTAACCCTTTTTCAAGAGTTCAGGCTGATACCCATTACCAATTCTCTGCCGGTTCTCGCTCATGCTATTGCCCTCAGAATTGTCGAAATTCGATGTGAGATATCTCTGAACCACTGACCAGGACACCTGCGCTGGATTCTACAGCACGGATCAGGCCACCATCCTCAACTATCCATTCTTGCTCAAGGTAAATCTGCTCGGTCGCCGGGGCGCTGGATGCAAACGACTGTCCGCCGTAAAGCCCGCCGATCGTACCGCCGCCCTTGAGATGCACGATCACCCAGTAGGGCTTGCGCTGTTGAAAAACAAAATCCCAAGGCTTGGCAGTAGGGTGAGGGGCATTCCTCTGAAACACCTCCCAGGATCGCATCCACCGCCACATGACCGCCCAGATCACGGGGCCTACCAGCAGAACCACCACGTAGAACATCCCGTAAAGCATTGGGTGTGCAGTACGCAGCGCGCTTTCCTCTACCGCGAAAATCAACCAGAGGAACAGCGCGTAGTTGATGCAGCTGTACGCAATGGCATCGACCACCTGGTCTGCCGCATTGCGTATCACCCCTGGGTGGAAGAGCTGATAGCACTTGATGCTGATGAAGCCCGGAATGACAAATGCGATAAACAGGATCAGCTTATCGGCTGCCCAAATGTCCATATCTTCCCCGGTAAACCATTCTTAGTAATACCACAGTGTGCCATCAAACTGTCCACCATGGGACGAAGAGGTCTCGGATCTCCGACCTTGTCTTGGGCTGCGTCCTGGTCAAGCTCAACGTCGTGTTGACCATTAACTTGATTGACTCATGATGAGGTCGATCGGGATATGGCTGCGAATCTGTCATGCGCATTGGGGCCTGATTGGAGTGAAGGAGTGCAGGCCTGGCGGTAGCACTTACGTGAGCCAAACGTAACGCTGAAGCCGAGATCGCGGGACAAGCTCAGACAAAGAATGTTTATTTGCGACACTGTTTGTTCAATCGCGCCATTTTGGCTACCCCCCCCTCTTGAAAATTTTTAAGCGAGACGGAGTTCTTGTATTTGAAGACAAGAAAAAAGCTACGCACTCAGGCCCCCCGCAATGCCTGGTTCTGATGTGATGCAATGGCCTCGCTTGTCGCCTTTGATTTTCAAGCTTTTCGCTCCTGAGTCGCCTTGCCGAAAGGCGAGGCGAGGGCTCTGCCGGGAGATCGTCTTTTGGGCCGGAGGCCACTGCTTTGCCTTTGATCACAAAAAGCGAACTGACTTACGAAAATTTTGAGGAGGGTCAGTGCGCCTAGATTTTGCCAACCTCGTACAACACAGGCGTGGATGAACGTGGCCGGCATTTTAGTTTGAGCCAGGCGAGTCATACGCGGTGGCTTTTTCGGTATATTGACTCGCTGGTGATCAGCAGGATTCAGGCTCTGGCACTGGCCCGTAAGGTTGGCTAATTCACCTGAAGATCCTGGTCAACGGCGTCGCCTGGTTCGCTTTCAGCATCCTGAGCGCGATTGTGGCCAATTGTTCCCAACGGTTTGAGGTTTGTGAGTGGGCGGTTCTGTGGAAGAACGCGTATGGGAGAGGGCCTGGGAGGTTTACGGCGATTCCCTGGCCCTTGTATTGGATGATGCACTTGCTGGCTACAACCGATCACCCGGCTTCGATGAGCTGACGCGGGTGCACTACAACACGGTTGGTCGTGAGGGGTTACAGTTGTTGACCCAGGCCTTAGGTCGTCGCTGGCCGAGCAATAGCGGAGGGCAATCTGACTTGTATGTCGAGATCCGCGCTCGCCTTCGTTCCCACTTGCACGAATACCTGCTTCGCAGGATCGTGCTGGAGCGGCAGGAAACCCCCGATCTAAGGGATGCTCTTTTTGCGGGTGATGTTGGTGTCTGAGAAAGACGTCCCAGTGCCCCCTCGTTGTTAGTCCCCAGTGAACGTAGAGATGAATGGAATGAGCGAGACACTGAGTGAACAAGAGATGCGCCTGGCGCTCTTCGGCAGTGCTGGGGCGGCTTCAAGACAAGGGGTTCAACCGGCGGCATCGCTATCACCCCTTACCAAAGCCGCTGTGTCAAAACCGCTGTCTACGCGACTACGGGTTAAACTCCGCGTAGCAAAAGTATTTGAAGGCCCTGAAGAGGTCTTCGTCCACGATGCCAACACCCTTAGCACTTTGATCGCTGAAGCGGAGGCAAAAGCTGCGGCGAAAAAAAAGAAATTTCGCTATTTTGAAGTTGCTTCAATCGAGCCGGTGCAGGTTTGAACTATCGGATCGCCCGCTCTGGCCACCTGAGCACTGCTCACGATGACCCCCTGCCGCAGTTCCAATGCCCGCGTACAGTTAAGAGAGTTGTATGACCGCCCACCATGCTGCCCAGTACAGTATCCCTGCCGACTGGCAGCAATTTCAGCGTCTATCCGTAGCGGTCGCAAGCGCTCACTTCGGCATTGATTTCCACAGCTACGGGCGCAACGGCCAAGGGCAGGGGGGTATCGACTCCTACGCCTACACGCTCGATGGCCGACTCATAGCCATTCAGAGTAAAAGCAAGGATGGGGGATACGGTGCCGCCCTGAGCCCAGGCGACGTCACCAAGGCGGTAAACAAAGCGCGTGATTTTAAATTCAAAATTGATCTTTTTGTGATCCTCACGAGCTCACCTGACGACACAAGACTTAGCGACCGGGCTCTTGAAATCACGCAAGCCCATCAGGCCAAAGGCGAATTTGCTGTGGAGGTCTGGGGATGGCAATCCATAGAAGATGTCATTCGCAGGCATGAAACGATCCAGAGATCCTATTACCCTCATACTGCCACCAAGACAAGCACTTGGCACTGGGTCTTTCGGGCGGGTGCCCTATTCAGCCTGATTTTAATGGGTGGCTACGGAGGCTTTGAATACGTAAATCAGCGCGCCGCAACGAATCGAATTCACGGTGATACTGGCGTTGGGGTGCAAAGATTTATTCAACAAAATGATCGCTTAAGCGAAGCTTACTCGAACTGCCAGAATGAGATGGATAAAGATATTTTCTTGTCCTCTTTCGAGTTTGACCACTATTGCACGATGCCAGTGGGAAAGCAGTTGTTGGCCATGCGGGAAAACCTGCAGAAGATTGTTCTGGACATAGATCCAGAGGTTTTCGAAAAAATGACGAGCATGGTGGATATTCTTGGGTCGTATTACCACCAAGGGCGCCGTGCTAGTGCGCTAACTGCTGCGTATGAAGATGTATATAGAAAAGATATGCTCAATTTCTGCAAAAAGCAGAGTGACCATCTCATTACCGATAACCTTAGGCAGCTCCTTAAGTCTGCCGCTGTCCAGCAGCTTGAGTATTACCATTCGCTAAGTAGCTATATCTATCCAAGCTTATCGGCAATGAAAGCACAAGTTATTGCCTCGGCACTGATCATGCGTCGGCATAAGGTCGCACCTAGTGTGATGGCCGAAGCTAACGAGCTCAATGATCTTCTTTCGCAAAATCAAGCCTATCATCTTGAAGAAGTAACCTATCCATTCACGCTATCTGCCGTGAAGATGATGTCATCACCTTATGCCGGCCTGGTTGATAAATCAGGTGCTTCATCAGAAGTTGAGGCGTTGCGTGAGCGAGAGGTGCTCATTGGCGGAAGCCTTACGAGTTATCTTGGCCACCCTGAGGAGGCTCGTCAAATTGTGGAGTGTGGAGGAATGAAGCCTGAGTTGATTCCTGCGCTGGAAAAGAGGGAAAGGAAAATTGAGGGAAAAACTACTGGCACTTCTACTGCTGAATCGGGTGATAAGGGCAGGCCGAGCTAAGTGGTAGGCGCTTACCTTGCCGCATTCAGCAAGCTATGCCCGGTAGTCCTATCAACAGGGAGGGCGGCAAGCAAACCTTGCCTACATGGGCGTGCTTGATGCAGTGAATGACAGGTGGGGAAGGGGTACGATGCGGCTGGCGAGCGTGCCTATCGATCCGGGCTGGGGTATGCGCCGGGAGATGATGAGCCAGAGCTTCACTACCCGGGTGGATGAGCTTTGGACTGTTTACTGTAAATGATGCTCTTCCAATTTCTGCGCGCGAAGCGATTGGGTACATTCGCCTGCTTCACATCGCATAACCCCCCGAAGGGGCTGTAAGCTGTACCTTAGAGCGCGGCATTGAGTGAGTGCGGAGGCAAGCAGATGAAACGAACACTGCTGGGAATGGCGGAGGCAGGTGAACCTCTACTGAAGCAGGCGCTGGAGGCCATCAGGGTCTACAACGAGGCAATGGCCCAAGGCCGAGACGACGCCGATCTTGAGCGCCTTCGCATTGAGGCGGATCACCTGTACCAGACCGTGATTGACTATCAACTGCACAAGGCCGGTACTCTAGGCGAACCAGTGCACTAATCCGGAAATTGCCGTCGTCAGGCCGTTCGCCTAGCAATCCCGATTGCGAGGCAGTTCTTAGTTAGATCTCACCTCCGTAAGCCCGTACCGCCGCCGCAGTAGCTAATGTATTTAAGGCTGTGGTACAGCTAATCCCGTAGACGCAGAGGCCTATCATGATGGCGAAGGATCTCAACAGCGTTCTGCCTCCTGACCATCCAATGTACTCGGACGCTATAAAGGCTTTGAAACGGTATCACCAAGCACAAGCCGAAGGTATTACCGGGGCGGAGCTTGAGCGTTTACGGCTGCTCGCTGAACATCAGTTTCAGGCCGTTACTGACTATCAGCTTCGCGTCCTTGGTGGCCCAGCCAAGCCCAACCATTAGCGATGCTATACGCCATAACGTTTGTTTCCCCCCCCCAGATGTGATGCAGTAGCGGCCCGAATTCATCTAGCGTGCAGCCTTTGAGTCATCTCTGGTGTCCTTGGTGTAATGCTCACGAGATCTAATCTATGCATCCAACGACACCAGACGGACGCTATTTTGTTGTCAAAGGTCAGCTCTGGCGCTGCACGAACCCTTCGTTGAGTGAATGCGAGCGGCAGCGCCTTGTCCATGACCTGATGGATGCTCGACGAGATGTCAAAAGGGCTAAGCGCGCTGACGATTCGAGCATGTTCAAATCTGCGCGTGCGCGAGTGAATGCCGCCAAAGTGGAACTGGGCGAGCGGGGGCCCGTTTGGTGGGACGACGGCAGCCCTGACTACAATCGATGTCGGGTAGACCTTTCGCCATACGCTGATTGGTACAACGCTTTGGATGCCACAAGGGATGAGTAATGTACGTCGAAAAGACCTTCACACCTCAACAGCTTTTTGAAATGGTGTGGGAGCGACCTGTCCTCATCATCGCTAAGGAAATTGGTGTTTCAGATGTGGGCTTTTCGAAGGCCTGCCGCAAAGCGGGGATTACGTTGCCCACCCGGGGCCACTGGGCCAAGCCAGCCTCGAAACGCCCGCGTCGTCCAAAGCCCCCAGCCTCTACCACGGCAATCACGTTTCATGTTCTAAATGTCGAGAAGGCTGCCAGGCTGAAGCCAGAGAATGTAGTCAAAGACCCTAAGATGTTGATCGTGCCAACGGAGTTATCCGCCCCCCATCCGTTGGTAAAAAAATGGCTTGGTGCAGCGAGCAAGGCCAAGGACATCAACGGTGCACTGGTGTTTGACAAAACAAAGGTATTGAGCTCGCACATATCCCGGAATGAGGTGGATCGCTGCGCGCTTCTCTATGACAGCTTGATCAAAGCCAGCGAGTCGTTGGGGTACTCCTGGGGTGTTGGTAATAAAGGTAGTTTCGTGCGAGTCGACGGGGAGGAGCTACTGATCACAATCCAGGAGCGCATAAAACGCTTCGATATTCCACCGCCCCCTCCCAAACCTCTCAAGCCTGGACAGCTATGGGAGCCTGACTTTGCCGCGATGAGAGCCGCTCGCTTCGGGTGGGAGCCAACTGGTATATTTTCCGTCATCGTCGATGCACGATCTGAGGTTCTGATTCAAAAAACTTGGACTGACAGCAAGACAGGAAAGCTTGAGTCGAAGCTCGGTCAAATCCTGACAGGTCTAGTTCGTATTGCCTCTTCCGTGAAAGCCCAACGATTATCCGATGAGGCAAGTCGCCGCCGATGGGCCGAAGAGGAGCGGGTGCGCAAAGAGGGTATTGATCAGCAGCGTCGCTTGGACAAACTGCGCCAGAATTTGATGAAAAATCTAGAAAGCTGGGAGCGCGCTCAGCGGCTGCGAGCGTTCATCCGGGCGACAGTCGAAGGCTCGCCTCCGGACGAAGCAACTCAGATGGCAATGGCGATGTGGGTTAGCTGGGCTACACAACAAGTTGAGCTGCTTGATCCATTAAAAGTGGATATTTCTAAAGTCATTGAGCTGTCCGTTGAATTGCCAAACTCAGAATACGGCTACTGGAGCAGCAGTAAGCAAGTCGATGACTGGTGGCCGTGAATTTTCATTTGGGTTTGAACTTTAACTGCGTTAGGATTCTCTCAAGACCATCTACACATTATGGAGCATTCACATGTCGCGTCTTGCAGAGTTTCGTCAACTTGAGCAAAAATTGGCCGCCCAGCTGGCTGAACTGGAGGCTTTGAAAGGCAGCAGTGAGCTTCAGAAAGAGATCGAGTTTGAGACCAAACTACGTGACCTGTTGAGTAAATATGGTTACAGCCTACGTGACATCATTAACATCCTGGATCCTCAGTCGGGACGACGTGATGCAGCTTCTGCTGTTGTTCCAGAGAAGTCGCAGCGCCGGGCTCGCCAGGTCAAGCAGTATAAAAATCCAGAAAGCGGTGAAGTGATTCAAACCAAGGGTGGTAATCACAAAATTCTGAAAGAGTGGAAAGCGAAGTACGGCGTTGCCAAAGTCGAATCCTGGATTCAATAATTAGCGTTCACAGCCCCGCTTAGCGGGGCTTTTCTGCGATACGCCAGGCAAAGCGCGTTACGCGTCAGCGCAACCCGCTTGACTGCATTCAGCACGCCCAACACAGCTCAAGGATTGACTAACCTTCGCGTTCAAGCGGATTCTTCGAGCTTTGATAGCGCTTTGAACGTCTCGATTTTCTCGAACTCCAGCTCCTTCAAAATCATCTGCTTCGCCTCATTTTTGTCTAAGCCTCGACGGGGGTCATCAAAATCGATGTTTTTAATTCTCAGTTCAATTTCGCTGTCGCGGTTTTGACCGTTGTTGAATTCAGGGAAGCTCAATGAAATAACGCAATTCCCATCTAAACCGAGGAGGCTAAAGCGAAATTTGGCGTCTAGGCGGTGAATGAGCAAGCACGTCCGGTATTTTGCGTTGGCCAAGAAATCAGAGTCCTCTAGGCCTACCCCGCGCAGATCGAGGCCGCGTATGCGCTCTTCCATCCAACCCAGCGTTTCAGGTAACGATTGTTCCTCATCGGGCACCAAGCCGATGTCTACAACCTCCACGAACGAGACGGTTGCATAGCGGCTGTCCCTGGTCAGGCCCAATAGATAGTCAAATCGTTTGGCGTTAGTGAAATCGCAGAATCGAATCTGGCGAACCTTGGCTTTTTGGGCGATCTGGCCGTGTTCCTTGAAGTGGCTGATGAGATGCTTGGTAACGGCGCGGTTCGTCTGTTTGGTCTCAGGGGCTGTGTGGGTGCTGATCACGATCAGCTCGTCCTTGGACTTGTTTTTTTGAATCTCGATCGAAGCCTTGAACCGCTTGCGTGAATCTGCCCAGCTTTTGGAGCGGTCGAGACGCTCAATTTCAAAATCCATCCGAATCGCATCTAGGCTGCCAGGTACCGGATAGAAGCTTGGGGCGTTCAAAACTTTGAAATTCTCGAAGTCCAAATCCAAGACCTTGTTCACGTCAAGGTCGTCCGGGATGCTGCTAATCAACGTTTCAGTACCGGCCCACTCGATTATCTGGGTGGTGATCTTCGGGTTGTCTTCCTTAGCGGTGTAAAGCTGCTGGAGCTCGACAAATTCGCTAGGCTTGAGCAGCGACAGCGTCAATGCAGGAATGCTCTGCTCCTTGTCCTGCAGCGAGGTAAAAACGCCACGTCGGCGGAGCAGGGTTTTCAGATCACCTTTGGATACGAATGGCTGAACCAAGTAGCTGCGCAAGCTTTCCCCTTGGGGCAGGATGGCGTTTTCATCATCAATCTGCATTACACAATACTCCGGAAATCGGAACGGTAGCTGATCACTTCCACCAGGTCGGCGAAGTCTTTGTTAGCAATCGACGCTTTAGCCAAAGCGGCTTGGCGACTGTGTTGGCTGAAGTTGTAGTCAGGGAAGCAGATCAGCACCTGCTGTGGGTAATCCAGTGCAACAGAGCTGAGATACCCGATCAGCCGGCGCATACCCTCCTCACTGAAGGTGTCGTCACAGCACACAGCCAGTTTCTTGGCGGCGCCATCGGTGATGAAGAAGGGAATGATTCCGCTGGTGAGATATTCAGCAGGTAGCACATCACCCGAGGTTACCCGCTGGGATGGGTCGACATTCTTGCCTGTCGCGGGGTACAGGAATTTGACGCTGGCGGCACCGTAGGCATTGCGCATGAAGGTGATGGCTTCGTATAGGAAGCTGGCCCGCTTGTTATCTACCACGTAGATAGTGCCGTAATTGAATTCGTCGAGCATCCGGCAGCTGGCCACCTCAGATACCACGTCGTGATCCTTGGCGTTTTTGTCGTTGATCCAGAACAAGACGCCTGATATCACCTCGGTGCTGATGCCTGTCCTACCAGTGTTGATATCCCTGCGTTGCTGTGAGCGCTTGAAACATTCCATGGCCATGGCCAGGTCGATGAAATGGCTTTTAAACTGATTTGTAGGAGAGGCGGGGTAGGCTTGTGTTGAAAACTTCGACGAGATGCAAAAATGCTTGAAGACTCCATCCTCCAGAGGTGAGCGGTCTGAGTACACGAAGTCGATTCCATGGGAAGACCGTGCGGAGCTTGAAACCTGGTGTGGGGTAGGTCGGATGCAAGCCACATCCATGTTCTGAATCGCTGCCTTCCAACCGATCAGGTTCAAGAACGCTGAGACAATGTCCTCACCGTGCTCCCCCACACTTTTCGACCATTCACCCACTAGCAGTACTCCCCAATTAGTTTTTTACCGGTGCGACGAGGCCTGCCTGTCGGCTAACCATTGAACGCTGTTTGAACAATATCCTAGCGAGAAAACTCTGCTCGGCAAGCACTAATTTCAAGAAATCGGTAGAGGCCGCGAGTTTCAAGGGCTCGGATCCACTTATTGTGTAAAAGTACACTTTTTGATGGTGTTTCCTCACATTTTGTGGCGAGCCATCCACTGTCAGTGAGCTTGCAAATAATTGTTATGCGTTGTAGGTGTGGCGCGCCCGGGCGAAGGGCATTTATTTCTTTATTTTCGTTCATTGATGTGGTGCGCCCGCCCGGGCCATTAATAGAGCGTCAGCTTGGGATGGTAATTACTACCACTGGGCAAGAAATATCTTTGTTATTAGCTGCGAATTGATTTTGCGCGCTGTCATTTACAATTCTGAACATTCAATCGGATTTTTGCTGAGATGCTAAAAACCCAATTGGATTGTTGCGCGTCCAAGTATATTCCAAGCGATACACATTTTCTGTTGTCACAGGTGGTATGCGTCATTGCCTATGCGTCGATTCTGCCAGCCTCACGATGCATGACCGCCGTCCAAATGGGTTATTGATTCTCGCCATGCGTGCCACAGCGTTCATTGTGAAATGAAATTTGCTACGCCAGTATTAATAGTTAGGCAATTGATTTGGCAAGCGTGCACGGTTCGCAGTGTTGCAAACGGTCGCGCGAACCGGTGCTCCGTTATACGTCGCACCGGTTTGGTAACCAATTGAGGCAGAGCCTGCTGCCAAGCTAATTGGATAACGTTGTGTTTCTCGCCTTTTGCTGCGATCCAATGCAAATTCAGGGTGCTAAAGCAAAGCATTTTGCGTCGAGATGGCACGGTAGGTTGCGCCGGAGGCGAGGGTGATGGGCGACCAAACGCATTGGCATGCGCTGTTGGTGGCAATGCCGAAAAGCAATTTGGTCGTCGTCATGGCGGTGACGCTGCAGACCCCGTTTGCTTCTGCAACGGAAGGAGGGGGCCAAAGCAATTTTTTGCCAGGGCTGGATGGCGAGGTTGTCAGTGAAGTGGACGAGCTGCCGGGTATGGTGCTCCAACTGAATTAGAAGGCAAACGCGTTGAATTCTCCAAGTTGCTTTGCCCCGAGCGGTGGTGGAAGCCACCGTGAGTTTTCCAGCCAGCGAGGTCGAAGCTGACTGTTCCAATATCCTTGGAGTCCTAAGGCAAATACCGATCTGGCTCAGTAGGCTGCGCGGTGCTTTTATGGCTGTTTCCATCCGGGGAGAAGCCAGGTCACCGCTCACCGCTCGCACTTCATGTCAAAAAGCCATCGTGAGGTGAGAAAGCAGCTACGCTTTAGCAAAAAATTGCGTGTTATGGAGAGGGATCCCCGCAGGTGAAGCGTCTACTTCTTTTAAGTGGCCCGATGGCTAGCGGCAAAACCTCCGTTTCCGAATGCTTGAAAGCACACCATGGGTTCGAAGCAATAAGCAGCGGCAGCTTTCTTCGGGCGCAGCTGGCCGCCCGAGATGAGCCCAATGACCGCCATAACCTCCAGGAGCTTGGCGATGCACTGGATAGCGCCACAGATTTTTCCTGGCTAATTGAATCGGTCGCCAGACCAGCAATCGACGCGCGTCCAAATACCGAGAGTTGGTTGCTGGATGCAGTGCGCAAGGCCCGTCAGGTGGAGCTGTTTAGGCTGCACTTCAGAAACGCGGTAAGGCATGTTCACGTGACTGCACCCGAGTCGGTTCTTCAGCGTAGATACGCTGAGCGCGGAGCCGATCAGCTTGCGCTGTATCAATCCAGCGTTAACCACCCCAATGAGCAGAGCGCGCGGTCGCTCGAATGTATCGCTGACAAGGTGGTGAACACCGAGGAACTCAATCTTTTTGACATCGCCAATCAGATACTGGAACTCTGGGAGCATTAGCGCATGGAAAGTCGTCAGATCGTTGTGATCACTGGCAAAGCGTGTAGCGGCAAAAGCGGCCTTGCACGCTTGCTTGAAAAAGAATTTGGTTTTGAGGTGATTTGCGAACGTCGCGTGTCACAAGCAGCCGAGTGGAGCCTCAGCACGCCTCAAACCAGTTTGATTGATCGGCGGCGGGAGCTGGGGGAAAGCGAACAAACGCAATGGATGCTGGAAGCCACCAAAGCAATTTGTGCGGATGGCCATGATGGTCGGCCATTGGTGGTTGATCATCTGGACTCACTAGAACAGGTGATTCAGTTCCGCCAGGCGTTTGGCGGAAACCTGATTCATGTCCATCTTTACGCCAGTGAACCCACTCTGCGAGAACGTTTCGCGGCACGCGCTCCTGATGCTGCTCCTACCCTGTCGTACGATGAAGTCAACCAACTCAAGGATCAGGCGCAAATCAGCGCGCTGAAGGCAGATGCCGATGTACGTATCTTCACCGACCGCTCCGACGCGAAAGATACGCTCGTACGCGTTGCTGCTCGACTACATCTATACACCCCGCCCGAAATTAGATGTGTTGATGTCCTCATCGGTGGTCAATATGGAAGCGAGGGTAAAGGCAACATTGTCTCCTACCTGGCCCGTGAGTATGACGTTATCGTCCGCGTAGGTGGGCCAAACGCGGGGCATACAGTGGCCAGTTCTGCCGGCGCCTACACGTACCACCACTTACCCTCGGGAGCGCGTGATGTAAGCGCGCGTCTGTTGCTGGGCCCTGGCATGACAATCCACCTGCCGGGACTTCTGACGGAGATCAAAGAATGCTCAATCGGTGCAGACAGGCTGTTCATCGATCCTCAAGCCATCATTATTGAGGATCAGGATATCGAGACAGAAAAGGGAGGGCATCTAGTCTCTACCATTGCCTCCACTGGTAGCGGAAGTGGAGCAGCGGCTGCTCGGCGCATTTTGAACAGAGGAAAGGAGATCAGGTTCGCTCGGGATGTGAAAGAGCTTGAACCCTACGTCGGGATACCCGGAAATTACCACGGTTGCACCTCAGATCGCCTGGAAGAATCCTATCGAAGCGGACAGTCCATTCTGCTCGAAGGTACCCAGGGTAGTGGGCTCAGCATTTTTCACGGCGATTACCCCCACGTGACATCGAGAGACACTAACGTCGCGGGTTGCATTGCAGAGGCAGGCATATCACCCAGCAGGATACGGAAAATATTGATGGTTATCCGTCCTATGCCTATCCGTGTGGGCGATCCTGACGGGAACAAAGGTCACACCTCTGGAACGCTGAAGCATGCGACGACTTTTGATGTTATTGCACAGCGGGCAGGCCTTGATGCAAAGGCCTTGAACGAAGCGGAGAAGACGTCAACTACCCGCAGATACCGGCGCGTCGGCTGGTTCGAGTGGGATCAGTTTCGAAAGGCATGCGCGCTAAATGCACCAACCGACATCGTCTTGACCTTTGCTGATTACCTCAAATCGACCAATGGTAATGCAAGGCGGTTCGAACAGCTTGATGCCGACACAATTAAATTCGTTGAGGAGCTAGAGCGCGTTGCGCAAGCGCCTGTGTCCTTGATAAACACCCGGTTTCCCCGCGAGCCGGATCACAGCGATCTGAGATCCTTGATCGATCGACGCAATTGGACTGGGCGCTCAGGGCGGAGGTAAGACATGGATGTAAACAAGCTAATCGAACTTTACCCTCGGGTCTATCACATGGCAGAGCGCGGCGCCTGGGACAGTATTCGCAAGCGCGGGCTGATGAGCGCTACAGCAGTCCTGGATCACCTCGATGTTACGGGAGTTGAGCGTTCACAGTTCGAGAGCGAGCACCGAGGCCAGAAGATGAATGTGAGGCATGGCGATCCTTCGGACATTGTGCTTCGAGATCAGAAGCCTATGCCGGAAGGGCGGTTGCTGCAGGCGCTCACAGATGGGACGACGCCGCGAGAATGGTATGAGTTGATCAACAACAAGGTATTTTTTTGGGCCGAAGAGACTAGGTTGCACAATCTCTTGGGGGCGCGTGACTACCGGAAGCTTGAGCACGATGTCCTGACATTAGACTCGGCGTCTTTCATCCCGGCGTATGCGCGAAGCATATGGCTATGCCACATGAATTCAGGCAACACCTGGCCCATGCCGCATCGGCGCGGTAGGGATATTTTCTGCAGAATTCCCGATTACCCTGTGAACCGTTCAGGCAAACCAGTGAAAAAGGTTGTTGAGCTGGTGGTCGACTACGCCGTCCCGAACATTGCTGACTTCGTAGTGGAGGTACGGCGAATGCAGGGCAGTGAAGTACTAGGCGTGATTGGATAGGGGCTGGCATATGGTACGACGCCGTTTAGCCTCCCGTATTTTGCTGATCAGCGAGGCAAACCGGCTATTGCTTTTCAACATACGGTATTGCAGCGGCGTGTTGGCAGGCAGATGCTACTGGGCTACACCGGGTGGGCAGTTGCGGGACGACGAAACATTTGAGACAGCTGCTATTCGCGAACTGTACGAAGAAACGGGGATACAGATTCAGTCAGTCGGTCAATGTGTAGCTCTCCGTGAGTTTCCTTGGCAGATGCCGGATGGTGAGCAGGTGATCGCGTCAGAGCAATACTTCGTGGTTCGCGTCCAAGCAGAGCTGTGTTCGAGGGGGTTGTGGTCTGTTCAGGAGCGGGAGGCCGTTCATGAGGCAAGGTGGTGGTCAGAAGCGGAACTCGCATCCATTCAGGAGGACGTGTTTCCGCATGGCTTGCAAAGCCTGTTTGCCACGGCTCTTGAAAACCTACCACCGGCAGTTCCAATCGGTGATCACGGTCGCCCGTGATACGGCGAGCTGACCCTGAGGATCGAAGGACAAGAGGATGGCGAAGACGTTGTTACCGATTTTAGATGCCCAAGACCCGCTGACGGCCAGCGCCTTGGAGGCGTTGAAGCTCTACTACGAGGCGATGGCGGCGAACCGGCCCGAGGAAGAAATTGAGCGCTTGAGGCTAGAATGGGAGTCACTCTGGAAGGCTTTCTCTGAATACCAGCTACGCATGCTGGGGCATCATCGCCAACGCTTCAGTGATCTCATTACCCGTCCTAAGTGGCGAGTCTTCCGCGAGGGCAGTGCACCCTCCAGATGAGCGCCCTAGAAGGGCGGTTCGTCGTCAAACTTGAAATCTAGGTCTGGGCCTGATTGAGGCAGGGCATCGCAAGCTGCTGAAGCCTGTGAGTTTGCTAGCCTGTAACCATTGAAGTGGTGCAGCCTGTCTCCATCGAATTCCCAGATGCCAAGTCCATGGCCCCAGATAATGCCGTCAGCATCGATGCAGAAGCTACGGTCGCGAGCGTTCGTGTCATGAATCTGCGTCTCCCGAACGAAGTTCGCAACCCAAGAGTCACCCCACGCGTTATAGGCAATCTCCCGCCAGGCTTGTTCGAAGCGCATATAGGCTGTCGCATTGATCGAGGAGTCGTACACAACGTTCAAGAAGCTCCCCGTGACGCCCAGTAGTTTGAGGGGGGGAAGCACACCTTGAATAAGGCCTCTCTCGATCATCGCAACAATGCGCATGTCGACGCAGTCGTTCCAAAGCACCGCGAATTTCTGAATTAATACTCTGGCCCCAGGCTGTAAATCTAGATTGAAGTTGTGAGTAGTAATGAACACAGTGTACGCCTCTTGGCCATGTTCATTCATGGGCTGCTCATGTATGACGCGAAGAACCTTGGAGTAGATCATTTCTGCTCATCATGTGGCTATTGATTGTCTTATGTACTGAAGGTCAGGTTTGGTGAGGTGTCAAGATAGTGGTGGTGGATTTGTCGTTCTTCATTTGTGATGCGTTCTAAAATTGACTATTCAGCAATTCTTAGGAAAGTAATTTAATAATTTTGAATCGCTGGTTAGCTCTGGCAAAAAGCTCTGAAAAAACAGTGTGTTATTGAATGGTTAATCAATATGTTGCGATTTGGTTGACCCTGCAGTCAGCATAATTTTTTTGTGTGGCTTTTTTTGGGTGGTTTTTGCGGGGGTTTCGGGTGTGGTGCTGTATATTGTTTCTGGGTCAATAAATCTATTAATGCAATTTTTGGTATGCTCATTAGGTGTTCAGGCTATTTGCATTGTTTTGGAACTGTGTCTATGGTTGCTTTTTATTCACTCCCAGTGGCAAGTTCTGATGGGTGAAACGACCTAGTACGTGGAGTAGGAGACATCGAAATGCCAAAGAAGAAAAATGATACTTTCACAGTGCCTCGTATCGCTCATTACTTCCGTGCTGTCGACCTAGTAGGCACATCGTGCCCAGAGTTTGTCCCTGAATCATTCCCTTCCTACTGCGATGATGAAGAGTGGTCGGGTGAGCTCCTGCTCAGGCTCGCAGTGCGGATGCATCACCTCTGGCCTACGTACGGAGTTCGAGACGGCATTCGAACCATCCAAGGCGAGCACCCCGCAGTGTGTTTTACAGCTTTCAGTGTGTCTGACCTCATCGCCGTGCGCGATGGCTTCACCACTCAGAATGGTGCGGTCACCCAGTACGCCATCACGTTCCCTCTATCGACTGCTCTGAAGGGTGGTATTCAGCCGGTCGTCCAATGGTCGAATGGCCAGGCTAGCCTGCTGGATGGGTCTTCGCTTGAGGGAATGATGCGAGATGATGTCGACAATCAGTACCGGTACATCAATGATCAAGGGACTGCGGCCAGCCAGCCGACTATGCACCCTGAATGGCGGTGGCGATATCCCAGGAACTACCGCCGCAACATCGAGAAGATCGAAGCGAACGGTTTTGAGGGCAATGTCATCCCTGGGCTGAAGATCACTCAGAAAAAGTGGTCTGGGCTGGGTATCGTGGTGCCCGATATGGCGACGGCCCGCAGACTTCAATACGACGTACTGACCTTGATCGATCAGGGATTGGTATCCGAAGAGCAGTTCGATCACATCCTCGTCTGCGACCAGTTGCCAGCAACACTAGAGGGGCTGGATGAGGAAGCGTTGCATGCGGCTTTCTCTGGCGCATGCTTTGACTTCAAATCCTGTATGGCTGTCCCGGCGTTCAAGGCAGGCCTGGCTGCAATGGATTTCTCCACCCACCTTATTGTGCTTGAGGACTCGACCGCCAGGGCACCTGAGCGAGAACATGGAGGCTGCTGGCTCTGGTTCGAGGACAACAGCCACCCGTACGTCAGGAAATTGGTGCGGGCTGGCCGTGTAAAGCCGAACAACAAGGGGCGTTACCTCGCCTCGCTGGACGAACTTGACAGGAAGCGGGATCTACGTGAACGCCAAGAGATCGTGTTGGCGTTATCAGAGCAACTGCGTGAGAAATACGGGGTCAAGAGCAGTTATTTCAGTGTGAAATATTCGTATTCCCCCGATGATGATCCAGCCTACGCTGGCAGGATTTGGGGCGGAGGATACTTCATCACGGCAACGCCAGATGAGGACAACGAGTGAGCAGGGCCGAGACTGTCAGGGCTGTTTCATCTAGCGATGTCGCAGGTCGGTAAAGGGGCAGGAGATGGGTATCCACGGCGCATGGCATGGGGCTTTAACCTCCACCTAACCTTGCACGATTTTCCTTCTGCGCCCTATGCTAGCGCGACATACGGCAGTAACCGTGGAGCGCGGTCATGGAAGACAGAGAGCATTGGTTTTCGTTGTTGGCGCAAAAGGACTGGGAGGCGATTGGCAAGCTGCTTTATTAAAAGAAGAAGGCCAAGGTGCAGGATCCCTATCTGACACTAATGACCGGGTACTTTGAGACCGAGTTTTTTACCTTCGCAGAACCCCTTCCTCCTGCAGAGCGCTCCAGGCAGTTTGAGTCTACCAATCTGATCATCGAGCTGAATCAGCATGGATTCAGTCAGAGTTTCGTCGATCAATTTGTTGATGAGCGGCTGAAGCTGATGCAAGCAACCAAGCATTCGGCGCTCCTCAACTATGCACAGACGCACCAGCACCGTCCACTTGCCAAGGAAATCATTCAGTCCTTCCTGCATGCCAAGCCTGAAGTGGTTGCAGCAAGTCTGAGGGAAAACATGACTGTCCGTGCCACAGAGGTGAAGCCCGGAAAGCCCAAGACCATCAGCTTGTTCAAATCCAAGCAGGAACAGAATTTCTACGAGGCGGTACGCCGGGTTTTCCCTACCCACCATCCATACCCGAACGTTGCCTTGAGCTGTGTCCTCGATTACCAGGCCATCAAGGATCAGCTGTCAGAGCAGGCCAAGTCCTATTTCTTCCGGGGCATCGTCGACAACGTTCTGTTCGACGTGGCCAGTGGATACGTGCCTCAGTACTTCATTGAGCTGGATAGTAGCTTTCATGATGACCCACAGGCGCAGGTCAATGACCAACTGAAGGACGCCATCTTCAGAGCCGCCAATACGAAGCTCATTCGCATTCGCCCTTTGAATGCCAAGGCCTCTTCCGTGGACGAGTTTGAGCGATTGGTGCGGGAGCTGATGCGCCAACTCTGACTGTGGCGCAATGTAGCTGGGCTGCTGGGCTGGCTGGTTGTGTGGGGCGGGGCTGCCTAGCTGGGCCGAGGGGGCGGGGCTGATCCTGGAGCTTTTATCTCGGGTTTGAGAATCGAACGGATACAGTACAGATGGTCGTTCACCTGGTGCAGCCGAGCGATGAAGTTATCCATGAACTCATGAGTGACCTCAAAATACTTCGGTGGTTTACCCCGGCTTTGGGCCTCGTCTAGGCGGCGATGCAGGATCTGCTGGTTGTAACCGTTAGTGATGGGGTAAGCATGGATGACGTCCGATCGCTCATCGTTCAATGTGGAGAACAGCGCGTGCGCGATCAGTCCAGCTGCATGGGCTTCGGGTGCCGAGTGTTCGATCTTTTCAAGACCTTGCTTGAATGCTCCCGCGAGCTGCCCGCCTGTCTTGGCCTCCAGAGATTTTCGATCCAGCAGTGGATCGATGTAGCAGAGCACTTCAGCCATAAACCCGCTGACCGAGGCGAAGGCGTAGACCACCACGCCCAGGCTGCACACATAGCGATGGCTTGACGGCAGGGCGATCCTGGTCAACCTTCTGATGTCTTCCAAATCCTTCTCGACGCTGTTCATGGCTTTGTCCTGGATGGTTGCGAGGGAAGGGGCAGCCAAGGGCCTATCGGTGACCTACAAGTTACCGCTAGGCAACAGTGCTAGTAGAATGCATTCGGTAGCGGACAGCTTCCCCTGAGAAATTGCATGATCCCTGATCCCACTGAAAAAGAAATGCGCCAAGCGCTCTTCGGTATCCCTTCGCCCGCGTCCCAAGTCACCGCTCCACCAACTGCAGAGCCCGTTCCTAAGATCGTATTCGAGAAGCCGAAGACACCGGCCCCCAAGAAAAAGTAGCCAAGCCCTTCACGCCCCGGCTCCGCGTAACCGCCCGTGATGGCAATGAATTTGAAGGCAAAACGTTTGAGCTGATCCACGAAGCTGACACGCTCAGCAAATTGCAGGTTGAGCTAGATGCTGTCAAAGCCGCCAGGAAGAAACTCCGGTACGTCGAGGTGGTGTCAGTTAAATCCATGTAGCAGGTGGTTCCAAACCGCCTTAACAATGGACGTCAGGTGATAGTGGTGCAGCGTCACCATGAAACGATTCAGAGAAAATCATATATAAGGTTGTCCAGGTATGTCTTTACCGCCATTGCCCAAGCAGCGAGATGCTGAGCTCGCCGTCGTTCAGGAGTCGCACCCATCCCTTTTGCTTTACCTGACATTGACACTCATAGCCATTGGGATGGTTGCAACTGGGTTTTCTTTACAAACAACCCCAGACTGGGCAGGGTTACTGCTCAATCTCGGATCTGGCTTGATAGGCAGTGTGGTCATACTGATATTCGTTGACCGCAGGTTAAGATCAAACGAGCTCTCTGCCCTATCGCGCCTGCCAACGTTAGGGGCCTTTCGAGTCAGGACGGCTTTGATGCCAAATCGAAGAGCCGCATATCGGTACTGTGAGTCGCTTGTCGCCTCACTAGAAATGAATTTGGGCCATGTAATCAGGTTACCTGGATTTGATGAGCTGGAACGTCGAGCGCGGCAGGGCTTTTTACTCAGAGGTTTAGCAGGTTCGGGAAAAACTACCTGGGCCCAGCTCTATGCTTCAGACATGTCGAGGCGTTACTTGGAAGCCCACACTGCTGGGGGCGTAGTCGTACTACTACGCCTCGCGAAGTGGAAATACGATATAAGCCTCCTGCAAACCATATATGAACATGTGTACAAGGCCTCGGGGTGTTCATCGCGGACGTTTAAGAGGCTTCTCTCTTCGGGAATGGTGACCGTCCTTCTCGACGGTTTCGACGAGCTCCCCGATTTCGGTTCGCAGGTCAAAGCGGAACACTTTGAACTGAGTGAAAAGTACCCTAAGGTTACGTGGATCTTAACCTCCAGAGCTCTGGGTCTATTGCCTGACAGTTTTGGAGAGGTGGTTGACATGCCATTACCTGATCCGGAGACGTCTAGCATTATTCGCGAAAGGGTGCTTGAGTCTTTTACCACTTGATTCATTTGAAGGGGACGAACGCCATTGCATTCTCTATTGTGGTGCTGTCGCTAACACTAGGGCATCTTTCACTGCTGAGCTTTTGGCTGGGTTGTAGGAATTATGGCGCACTCGTGGGCATTCACTAGAGTTCTCCGCCTGCAGTTACGAGTTGGCATCAAACATCAGAGTGGAAGGCTGTGGCTGGACAGGCGCTAATCGACTACGCCAAGAAAGGAGCACTAGACCATCCCGCCCCATTGGGCGGGATGGGGATCGCTTCGCTGGAATCTCAGTGGAAGCGCTGACTAACCAGGGTCTCCTGAGTTCTGATAACGGCTTAATTCCTTTCAGTCCAAGCGAATCTTCTCACCGGCATCAGTCTCGCCTCGGTTGCGGGGCCTGGTTAGAGGTTTGAGGTTTTACGAGCGCACGGTACACATAGCTGTTGGTCGGCTCATATTCTTTGCGCTGCATAAGATTGATTATTTTAACCTTTCCACTGTGCTTGATGTACTTGTATGTAAAGTATCGCGCAACCTTATCTTCATGCGTGGACATGATGATTTGTTTGTCGCTGAAATCGTTGCGCAGAAGTTCCACGAGCGACGACATATTGATGTCATCCATTGTCTGCACTGGGTCATCTATGAGTATGGTAGAGAATCGCCGGGCGTAGACGCGGTTTAGGGCGAGAGTGAGCGCGATGACCACCGCTGAGATTTGGCCAGAGCTCATGGTATTTATAATGTCGTGATCTGTTGACCAATCTGACACCAAGCGCACATTCTTGAGTACATCATTGCCCTGGGGGTCTTTGATAAATACACCTTGCCCATCCCCAGCTTGATGGCTTTGAAGTATTTTGCCCGAGTATATGAAGAAAGGAATCTCAATGTCGGTAATCAGTTTTTTTCGATATTGTCCTATTTGGGTGCCAATAACATCTATGAGTTTTCCGGTGTCAAGCAGTGCCAGGTCAAGAAGCGTATTTTGACCTTCGAGTTTAAGAAGTCGCGCTGCGACCTCAGTGAGCGAGCTGAAATATAGAGATTTAATGAAGCGCTCTTTTCTATCAAGCTGAGTTATGTCGAAGCTGCGAAGTTTGTCACTTTCACGCTGGAAGTAATCTAAGTAAATCCGCTCGTAAATGTCACTGCTAAATGACTCCGTGTAACCATCGGGTGATGGGCCAATCCGGCCTCGGATTCGTTCAGATAGTAAGTCAGATTTCTCTGAAATATAGGTCTGTCCGCCAGGTACAGGGAATGCCGGCGCAATGAGGTCTAAGTCATCAATACCTTCGCTTGCCAGCCAGCCGCGCAGACGTTCCACTCGGTCTTTGTTGGCCGCAGCTTTCGCGATCCTCGACAGTTCGTCTTGTGACGGAGGCTGTCGCAATTGTAGGAAATCGTCGCACACCTTGAGCAGAGGCTTAAGTTGATTGTTCTCGAATCTTTCCCGCGCTGTAACCAATTCCCGGTCTTGGTCGCCCAGCTGACTGCGCAAAAGATGCCCATGGTCGGTAATTGCTCTGTCCAAAGCATCATGGGCTGAATAGTCATGGCCACAAAGACCGCACTTAGTCTCGGTCGGGTGTGCCTGCATACTTTCATGCATTGCCGTATGATGTTTCATCAGTTCAGTATAAATGGACGTCAGTCCCCTGAACTTTTCTGCGAGGCCGATCAATAAGCCTACGTCATTGATGAAGGCGTCAGCGGAGTCGAGATTCAGAATCTGAAATAGCTTAGTCGTTTCCAGATTTTGTTGTATGACTTTGAAGTCACCACTATTGAGTATGTCGCGTGATCGCTTGACATACTGGTAAACTCCAAAGTCCGTTTCGATTTGCTGGTAATTTTGGTAAGTGCCTGCATAGCCCACGTACTGCTCCATGAGCTCACGTTCTTGTGCTGCCCGCTGATACCGTCGTGAGCGCAGGAAAAAGTCCCGATGCGTAAAAAGACTGGATATCTTTTGCAGTTCAGCAATCGCCTTGGTCATGCGATCTTCGTTGAGCTGGGTGATAGTCGGGCGATCCCAGAATGGGGAATTTTCACCGGTCAGCCAAGGCAGAGCATAGACGTGTTGCTCGGTTTCTCCTGCCGAGAGATCATTGATGGCTTCCAGGTTGTGCAGGGTTCGAATGTTGTCTATCTTGGTGTTGATGTCTCTGCGAGCTGTAAAAAGCCGTTTCTTGACGTCCGTAAGCTTTTGAAGTTTCTGTTCTGCCTCATAAGTATCGCCAAATAGGTTGGCTAATTTTTCAGCCCGCTGCGCCTCATTGTTAGACTTAAGGAAGCGAGAAGTATCTTCCTGTTCTATATAGTGAAATAGTAGAAAGTCGCGCGCAAAGTCTTTGCTGTTGAATAGATGGTCGAACTCACTTTTGTCGACAGGTTTTGTTTGTGATTCAACAATCTCGTGGATTTCCCAGAGAGATGAAAAGTTGCCGATACGCCTTGCTGCGTTTGCAATATTTCGTTTTAGTTTCCTGAGAAATGTTCGTCTTTTGCCATCTTCACCCAGAAACTCTATGGTGATCTCGACATCACTCTGGCCATTATGGGCTACAACGATGTCAGCAGGATTTTGTCGTCCTTCCAGCACGATCAGCCTGCGAAGACTACCAGTAATTGCAAGCTCAATGGCGTCGAATACCGTTGTTTTTCCATATCCATTCGGGCCGTCCAGTAGTACCAGGCGGTTATTTTCGAAGTTGATCGTGAAAGGCTCGCCCCCATAGATCTTGAAATTTTTTAGCGTCACCTTGCTCAATGTGATCATGCTTTATTTCCCCAGATCGATTCGACGTTCCCGATGACCGTATCGTCTGCCCATTCGACTGCTAAAATTCGCTCAAACGTTTCGGTCAAGGCAGGGGGTAAGGCAGCGTCAATTTGCCCTGTGAGGTTCTCTAACTTTTGCTCTTTAGGATTGTAGGAAAGAAAAGATAGTTTGAGCATTACCCGTACGATCAGGTCATACAAGCGGTGTCGATTTCTATGTTGGTACTTGAATGCCAAGAAATCTGCGCCGTTGTTGGCGTTTAAAATATCGTTGATGATATCGCTCGTTAGCGCCTCGATGGCATTGCTGGCCAGGTAAGCATTGAGTGCTGCCAACTCTGACGAAGAGTACTTGATTACATTTTTCTTGAAGTTGTAAGGGTCTTCTTCGAGAGCTAGTACTAAATCCTGATTCAAATTTAGGGAGTCAAGGCAAATGATCATGGTGCAATTTTTTTCAAAGTACAGTTCAACCTTGCCCGTGCTTTGGATCTCTTCAAAAATTTCTTGCGCAGTATTATCAAGAAAATTTTGTAGCGTTTCGTCGCTGTTGTTATCGAGGTAAATGGTTAAGAAGTACTCTTCTCTGTGGCGGCTCTCGGCTTTGAACAAACTAAAATCAAGTAATGGGTTGGGCAGGTCGACATCCACCAGAGTGAATCGGTTGCTTGCCATGATGTTATTAAGGATTGTTATCATTTTGCAAGCGTACCTTTAGCTTGTTCCAGGGGGAGGAGGGTAATCAAGGGCAATATGTCGTCACGCTTGGCACGTGAATCTTCACCTGCGGCCCGTGGTGCAGTAGTACTTTTGTCAAAATCCGGCGCGAATGGATGCGCCTCTTGGCCACAATAGATGAGATTACGAACCTCGTAGAGTAGCTCGCCAAGGCATGGGTTAGTGTTCAGTTGCCGGATTGTGTTGCTGATTCTGCCAACGTTGGTTATGGTCGTCGGAAGATACCCTTGTGGCGGGATAGTTGTGCATTTATATGAGAATCTATAGCGCTCTGCCTCTTGCGCCAGTCGTGAAAAATCTATTTCATGTAGGATTTTCAATAAGCAGAAACGAATGCCCTCGTCGGATGCGTTGAAAGCATTGTCAGTGTTGTTTCCACTGTCCAAATGAAGCTGTGGCGAAAAATGCCTGTAGTGCTCCCATAGCTCCAATGGGGGTAGCGACAGGAGCAGCTTCTGCGCAGCCTTTAAATTGCAAGGTTCTGGGGCTGGCTGCGGATAATCATATTGATCGCCCAAGTACTCGTCGATCAAACGTGAAAAGCGATCCTTGAACCGACAAGCGATGTAGTGTTTGCTCACATCCTCATGGTCAAAACTAAGGATATTGATTATTTCTTCGAATTTTATAGGCCTGGCGAGTGCGCCTGTTTTGGTCTTATGGCGTTCAATAATATAGTTGTCGATGACGCCTAGGAAGTAGTCGAATGCTTTTTCCAGTTGGTCATTGGTTATTGCGATTTGCCGGTTTGCTAGCGCGATGGAAAGTTGATGTTTTATTTTGTTGTTGATGTCGCTGAGGTCGCAGAATGCGTTGCCGTCATAAATGAAACTTGCTAACCGGTTAAGGGCGTCACTTTTCTGGCTGGAAATGTTTTCAATAACTTTAGCTAATGCGTCTGCATCTAAGCCTGGTAAAGATGCTTTGAGAATTGACGCTTTTTTCTTGAGCTTGGTTCCACCTGCGGCAGCGGTTTCAAGTAGGGTGATCCCCGTCTTGGGATTACTGCCGATGTACTCATTTAGCACGACGGTGAAGTCATTTTTAACCGAGGCTAGGAGGCCAGTAAATTTCGGGCGGTCATTAATTTGTTTCCAGGTGTGGATGTATCCTAGCACGCCAGGTTTCTTGTGAAGTTCAATTGTTAGGCCAAATAGAGCATCTGAGTATTCTTCAAACGTACTGGAGTTGTATGCCTTGACCTGGTGAAAAGAGACGGATGCTCCATTCACCACGATCTCAAAGTCCTCGTTGGCTTCGAGCATCAATTCTGTTGTTGAGAAATCATGAGCGACTGGCTGAGCATTGATCAACGTCAGCGCATAATGCAGAGCGACTTTGCCCTGGTAGTTGAAACCGCTCCAGGAGGGTGAAGCATCGAAAGCCATCAGACAATCTCCAGCACCATCACCAAAAATTTGCGAGGGTAGGGAGGCCAATTGGCGAACGCTGGCGTTTCCCTACGCAGCTCTCAATAATAAGGGAATCACATGGCTATCTGCCATCTTTCCGAAGAGCGGTAGCCCGGTGTACTTGATTCAGCCAGTGCGCATGAGGAAATAATCGCAAACTGCATCTGCAAAGACCGTGTTCATTGGAATGGCTCTAGATCATCCCTTGCGTCACGGCTCGAAAACCTTCCCTGCGTCGCTACTGAAGCTAAGACGCCTCAGCCCATTCGAGCAGTGCCTCCAGCCCCGCTCCCTTCATTTCTTGCTCCATTTGATAACTTTCAATGAGCTCGCCGCCTACCTGCGATAACAGGTGTTCGAAGAGCCTGAGGTGGTGGTGCTTCTGGTCTAGGTTTTGCCAATCGCTCAAGAAGTCACGGGGAAGGGGCGAGCTTGTCGACACGGACTGGGGGATGAAGAAAGGGCAGAACATGTCGCTAGTAACGTCAAAGCCATCTTTGCTAGCTGTGCTAGCGAAATCCATACACATCAAGCTCGGTCGATGGAGGAGCTGCACAGGTGCCTGGAGGACGTTACTCTCGATCAATCGGTGCGCCCCCCAATTGTCCAAGCTGCTGGCAAACTCGCCGGGAATCACATAGATGTCCGGCGTAAAGCGCGTGAGGAAACCTTTGGGATTTGGCTCCAAAGGCTCGTCCCGTTCACGGGCGGTGAAGAATGAGTCTTGGGCGATGCTGTTGCAGACATCAACGACCACCACCTCACCCTCGGCTGGTTCGTAAGCGAGGATTTCCTCCGGGCTCAGCTCAGGACAGTTAATGTTGAGTGGCTTGAGGTCGTAGAACACGTAGCCAGCACGGCGGCGGGCTTCGGGATATTCCGCGTACAAAAAGGTGCTTTTGAGGTGAAGGGACTTCGCGATGGCAGCAAGATTCCTCGCCAGTGTTGTCTTGCCGACGCCGCCTTTTAGATTGGCTACAGCAATCACGACCTTACCGTTGGGTAGAACGACTCGTGATCGCTCTTCGCTCATCATCTTGGAGCGCACCAACTCGGCTATCCAACCCATGAGAAAAGGATCAACTGGCCGTGTGCCGTTCAGCCATCGGCTGATGGTCTCCGGCGCTGTGCGCTTGCCATCCTCACGCAGCGCGCTCACCTTGTCGGCCAAGGCCACGCCGCTGAGTTGCAGGTAGTTCATGGCTCGTTTGAGCAGGACAGCATTGATCACGGGCTTGATCCTCAGTCAACATGCACTTCAGTGACATTGACCGTAGATCAAGGTTTGCTGGCCCGCAAATTCCGTTTGGAAAAAATCGTGAGACGTGTCGCTGCTAGTCTTTCTGGACAAGAATTCGGCCCCATCCCGGCGGCAGTGAACGGGGTGACTCTCCAACCCCTGCAGATACTCTTGGTCTACGGGCTCTGGAAATGGTCATCTAAGCTAGTGAGCAACCTCGTTAGCCAAAATCGCCAAACTGGCGCAAGCCAACAATGGAGCTTCCTCATGAGCAAGTTGACCCAGTACACAGATGTCACCGTGATTTTCGATATCGACGGCCAACAGGCGGATGCCGAGTTGAGTCATGTGGAAACGTTGGCACTTGCCCAATTCTTTAAGCGACTCAGCTGGAATGAGGTACGTGGGTGCGCAGTAAATGATGACGAAGCCCATTTGATCTGTGCCGCTGTGGCAAAGCTGCAGGGTGGGTTGGCCCGAGGTGGTTATGCACCACGTTGATTCTTACCAAAGTGCAGTTCGTCTTCCGATGTTCCATGGTCAGAGTCGAAATCCCATAGGAAATCTGCGTTCCTATCCTCATTGATCAGATCATCGGACGGGGCGCTTGGGGTCGACGTGACGAGAACCTGGCCTTAGCGGCTGATCATGCGAGCGCCACATGACAAGGACAACCACCATCAGCTGGGATCGGTTGTGGAATGGCTAAGAAAACCCGCGCAGCAGTTTCTCGCCAGCTGCCAGCACGCACTTGACGACCTAAACAATCAGATGATTCAACTGCCGAAGGCTGAACGTGCCGAGGCAATGATGGGAGGCAGGGGCGAGCGTTGGACGAAGCTGAAGAGATCAGGGATGCTCGACATCGTGAACCGCCTGTTAAAGAGCCTGTTGCCCGAGGCACCTTTGTGTGAAGACGCCTCACTTATTGAGCGCTACTGTCCAGGCCTATTTGTCTGCATCAGCGCCTTCTACGCCTCGCTACAAAAGTCGCTGGGGGAGAATGGACGAGAGCTTAAGGCCAGTGATTTTGTAGACTTGATCCATGCCCTCTACATCCCTTACGTCTCTTATTTCCGGGCAGATCGATACATGAGTGGCGTACTGCAGCCGCTGGCCAAAGATGTTGGCACGGAGGTGGTGGCATCACCTGCCGCAAGTATTGACGCGTTGAAGTATGAGTACCTGATGGTCTGAACCTTGGGTTTCCAGGTATCGTGGCGGGCGAAGAGAGGACTGAGCGAGCGCTGAGTGACGGGAAGGTCTGGGCCTGCCCCGTGTAGAGCATGGAGATTGATGTGATCCTCTCATTGGTAGCCCGTAGGGCCTAATGGGGCTGCTTCCAGTAATTGCCAGGCTCATCGGGTTGTAGGAGGGCGAGGTGAGAGATCATCAGCTTTCGCGATAATTACATGCTTCGAACCGGTCAGCGCACGTTCTCGCTCCAGTACTAATGTTTTGGGAGGGGCGGGATTTAAGTGACCAATTAGGACTGTAGACATAACCATGCGCTTTAGCCACGAGTGAGTTTTCTTTAATCGTCACTTATTTTTCTCTCGGCTGCATAAAGTCGTTCCTCTAATCCTTGGATGTATTCACGCAGGATTTTAAGCTCGTCGCTAATCTGTTCTTGTGAACTAAAGTTCTGGCGGAACAACAAGTCTTCGAGTGTGTTCTTGGTCTGTTCAATGTCGTTTTTTATGCTTTGGAAGGATTCGTGCGAGTCTGGGGTAGTGAGGAGCTTGTATTGCTCGTCGACATATGTCCAGATGGATTTCGGGTCGCGGTGTCCAGTTTTTGTAATTACCTCTCTGGCAACAGTATCTCTAAGTGCTGGGGTGATTTCTTTCATAAGTTCGGGTTTTTTTTTGAATCGTAGTAGTAGCTCGGTTTTCACCTCTCTACTAATAAATCTGTGTCGAAACATGGATAGGCATACTTTTTTGTTGTTCAGTCCGGCATCTTCGCAAAGTCTATCAAATTCTTTTGTTAGTGAGGATTTTTCTAACGGTTGGCCGTTCTTTCCTAATAGCATCTGGCTGGCTTGTGAAGTAGTATATCCATGTTCATCTAAGTGTTTTATGAATTCAGCTCTATCATCAAAGTAGGTCTGCAGGCTTACTGCTAGTCCCATATTGATCTTGAGTCTGCGCGAGGCTTGTGGGGCTCTGGTTTTTTTTGTTGGTAAGATAACTGTAAGTGTAAAGACAATGTTGGAGTTTTCTTCGACTGACATTTCCTGTAATTCTTCAGGTCGCAAGCCGAAATTTGTCATCATGTTGATGGTGAACACTCTTCTGCTGTAAAGATATTTAATGGTTGCCATAGCGTGAGGGCTTAGTGATCGCCCCGGCGTCTTTAATGTATTTTGATAGCGTGCATAGACTGCGCTTCTCAGCTTTGCAATGTGTTTTTCAGGCATGGGAAACTTGTCGTTGAGAGGTGCAGTAGGCTGGACAAGCTCGGGGTGCCAGATGTAAGGGCTATTTCTATAAGGGGTATAGCGCCATTCGATAACTATGCGAGGCTGGTCTAACGCTAAGCCAATAAGAGGCAGCTGTTCATATGCTGGATGAATTTTCTGAATCCATAGTAAGAATTTCAGGCAAGTGTGCTGAATTGATAATACTTGAGTTCCAGTGCGGGCAGGGCTATCGATTTCGAACTTATTGGTTTTTAGTTCGTTTTTAAGGTCGTTTGTAAATATTTTAAAATATGAATCATTAAAATCGTAAAATGAGATGTCTCTGGTGAAACAAAAGCGGACGAGATGAGTTATGAGCGCTGCACTGGTTTTGGTCGATTCTTTGCCAGTTGTTGCTTTTGCGATATCCGTTAGCCATAAGTTTACAAGGTGGCATGGAGTACCGTTTGGCCAAAACATTAGAGGTAGTGATGTATGCTTTGTGTAGGTTATGTAGTGCTGGTTTGTGCGTGTTAGGGGGGATGCGCCGCTAGGTAACTCTACGTTGGTAAGTAATCTATATAGCTGTGCCATTTACTTCTTACCCCCTTGGATGACCTGCAGCGTGGCGCCCTCGCGTGTTCCATGGGAGGTTATATGTGAATATTTGGCTTGGCTGATTGAGATAAAATTTTTAATCTTTGCTTCGGCGAGGTTGGAGAGTGAGGGCTCTTTCAGCAGTGATCTAAGAAATTCGTAAGCCTCTATGTAGGCCATTCCGCATAGATGAGCTTCAAGAAGTGCAAGGTTCTCTAGATCTTTTATGTGCTTCTCTCCCTCTATAAGCCTTTCCTTAGCTAAACTTTCTTGATGTGCTTGAGTGCGGAGTTCCTTAATGTATTCCCATGTATTGGCATGGTGGTGGGGGGTTGTAATGCTTCTATTTTTAACTGCATGCGATTTGATAGTGTTGTACGCTTTTTGTGAGAATAACCCCTTGATTTCTAATGCGAGGAATTTGCGCATGTCGGATAGCATGGCTGCCTCAGCATCGGTAGCTATTAACTCATGAAGTATGATCTTTCGAAGCCAGTCAATCCGGGCATCAATATTCATTTCAGTTGAATTCGTCATCTTGTTCCCCTTCAAATTTTATGGCGAATTCAAGAGTTGTAAGTACGCCATCTGGGCCAGTTATTTCAATTGTGTATACAGTGCTTTTGTATGTATTGTGTCGCTGCAAATGATTAAGGAGATTAATAAAGCTTTGATTGTTCAAAACCTGAAGAGTATGAACGTTAAAATGGGTGCAAACATGGCTGTACAGAGCACTTAGCCCGCTGTGGCCCTCTGGTGAAATTTGGCCAAGCTCAAAGGCAACCAGCCTGTCACTAACGCACTGGCTTTCGTATTTCACGCTTTCGGGGTCATCGTGTGAGAAAGTGGTATACTCATCAATGCTTCCTTCTTTGATATGACCCGCTCCATAGCCAAGCGTTCGGCGAAGTGCGCTGTCGTGATGTTTGTACATCACGATCAAGAAAAATTTTCGCATTTGATGAATTCTTATTTTTGTAGGTTCGCCATCCTTGGTTCTGGGTAGATTGCTAATAAGGCAGAAAGTGTCAATCGCGGCGTTCAGGGTTTCGCCAAGAGCCTTCCCAACTGGTGTGGAGAGGCATCGTTTTGGTATGTAAAAAAGATGGTCTACGAGGGGGCCATTGACGTCTTGATAAATTGCTCTGAGCTTGGTCGAGAGTGCTTGAAGTAGCTGGATGGCATATGCAACCAGGGATGGTATAGGTCGGCTGATCTGCTGACGCTGCTCTAAGAGTCCACTTTTTTCCAGTTCCTGTACTAATAGAGCTCCACCACCTTCAAACTCCCAATCCAAACATTCAAGGGGCAGTCGATGTAGTTCGCCATCGCGCACCGGCTTGCACATGCCAATCAAAAGGGCACAAGCCCCATAGAAGGCTTCCTGCAGAGTAAGAAACGTGATCTCCCCGTTGACGGTATTGCGGTTGTTTGATGTGAATGAAACTACGTTGTACCGTACCATTAGGGGAATGCCGCCAAACTCTGGGTTTGACGGCCAGTCGAGCTTCTTTTTCTGGAAAAAATCTTTGATCTTTATGTTGCATGGGGGTTGGTGATACTCCTGCCTCAAATACGTGTACTCATCGGCAAAAGCTGCTGCGGCTTCAACTATTTGCTCGCCATAACATATGATCATTTCTGCTGCGCTATTAACGGCACCTAACCCGATTTCAAGTGGTAAGAGCTTGGTGTGGCCGTCGAGTCCTAGCTTGTCTAAGTGCTGTTCCTTGAATGCAGCGTCGGAAATGTAAGGAATTTCGCTTACGAGGTTATGAGCGGATGTGAATATTCGAATTTCCTTTCGGTGGGTATACATCGTTTTTCTGACTATCGACGATGTAGCCACAATGCGGCGCTTGTTTGCAGGTACTGGCACTACAGCTTCTGGTGACGACCGGTCATGCTGGATGTCAAATTGGTTGATAACGTTGGCTACAATGGGGTAGCGATCAAATAGCTGAGATGAGCAACCCAGCAGGATCTCCAAGTATTTCCTAGAGACTACTTTTGCTTTCACCTGGTTGGAGTAGATGTAGGCTCCTTGGCTGTTCAGCCACTCAGCCGATTCTTGAATAAAGTTTTCATCTAGACAATTCTTGTTGGCAAATATTGTTGATAGAGGTAGGGTGCTGTTTGTTTTCTCGTGCAAGATTGCCAAGAGCCTATCATCGAGCTTAAGTGTATTCGCTATGCCTCCACTGGCAAACTCGTGGAAATAAGCTTTGAGATGGTCGTCTGTGAGTAATTGGAATCCGAACTGTTGCGTTTGAAAGACTGATGAGTTAAGTACCATCCACCTTGCGAGATTCACAGAAGTGTCGATGACTCGCAGCCACTGCTTATGCCAGCCATGGAAGTATTGGAGGTTACCCATCCTTAGGTGAAACGCGGCTTTCTGAATTGGCTCTAACAAAAGGGAGTTTTGGGGGGCGGTTAGTAAGCTGCCGTCCGGTAGGTAGTCATCAAACCTTACGGTCAATGTTGAGTTTGAATTGTGGTCTTCGACCACAACCCACTGGTTGCTACCTATGCCACCAGATACTAGCCAGTCCGCTTCGAACTGCTCATTACCCGAGAGTGTTAGCTTTTGCGCTCTGTTAATTAAGTTTTCAACGTGCTCGTCATCGGTGAGGTGTGGGGGCTTTTTCCTTGGCATTGAAGGTCTCCTGATTTATGCCTTTAACTTATCGAGAGGGCTGGATATTAATAAATAATGAATCGTAATACGCTATCTGGTCGAGTGCTAGCTGGTGCTCTGCTCTCAGTTCATCCAGCGCATCCCCGCAAAAGCTATTTGCTATTTGGAAATCTGATTCGCTTGCATTATCTATATCCAGCTCTGCCGTTAGCCTAGCTAGGCGAGGAATGTTGCAGGCAGCTTGATGGCTGAGCCCGGTTGTAGAGTCAATTCTTATTTGTTCATCTAGTGGCATGCGTGCGACTTTCGCTTCATAGGAATATAGCGCAGCTAAAATGTTATTATCTATGTGTAAGTGAAGGTCGCCGCTCTTAGTGGTTGGGGTCAACTTGCTGTTTTGAATATCCGGCAGACGGCGACGAGCGATTACAGCGAACGGATCATTTCCCGTAGCTTCAGTGAGAATTCTTACAATGAAGCGGTGGAGTTGTTCTGTGGTCGTGAAATCTGTTGCCGCTAAGGCCCAAGGATGGCCGTGTGTTGCGACTACAATGATCTTCTGAGCTAAGATGCGAAGTGTCCGGTTTGCGAATCGCTTAACCAACCATTTAGGAATGTAATTGGACTCGGTGACGGCAATGGTATTACCCAATACCATAGACGTCATGGCGAGGCTGCCCGTCCTTAAGAAAGTGATAATGCCCTGTGTTGCCCTGAGAACCGTGGGTGATAGGTCAACTTTTCCTCTGATAGAAACCAGGTCTGCAGCAAGCCGTATCTTAAGCGAGTTTTTATGTTCGTTGTTGTTGCTGATTTGGCTTGGCCTGCTAGCTGGGCCTCTTGATGATAAATATATAAATAAACGTTTCCAGGTAGGGCGCTTCCTCGCCTTCAGTAGTTGCCTGGTCGCGCTTGTGCATTCAACAACCTTAGCAAGAATTTCCCGACTGGTTTTATTTAAATAGGCGACTTTCCGGCTCAGGGCCCTTGGCTTCGAAATTGAGAATCGGACTAATCCTTGCTCTGTATCAATCTGAGCATAGCAGTCACCATTTTCCATATATAGGTCGGCTTCTGCGATTGATTCTGAGGTGAATACTGGGTTGTTGATGACAAGTATGGCTATTGCTGCGTTGCAATCCACTACACTTAAAAGGCCGATGAGGCGACTGGCGTATTCGTTGGATACTTTTGCTTTCATGTACTGCTGAGGGCAAATTTTCTTCAGCATCTGGAATAACTTGTTGATGCGACCCATTTTCAGGCCAGTTGAAGTTCTGAAAACCTCTTGAGCTGTAACCGAGTTGATTAGTCCTGTTTCATAATTATGCTTTAGCAGCAGCAGGAACCACGCTATCGCGATATATTTGGGGGTAGAGGGTGAGCATACATGAACTCCATCTGCCCCTATACCGTTGGCCTTAACAATCTCGGCACGACCTTCATTGGGAAGACTGTCAATAAGGGCCTTTCCAATGTTTTGCGTGATGACCATTTCTTTCCAATAGCCTGTGAGGGCATTGGTCACTTGAGAAATACTAGCTTCGAGCTCTTGCTTAAATTGGGTTAAGTATAAGTCGTCTGGCTTGTCAAGGTCAGGTTCAATCAAAAACTTTTTGGGCAGAACATCCTCAATTGCCTTTGTGAGTGGAATCTTTTCACTTTTAAATCCGAGAGGCGGAACAGGGTTTTCATTGCTCCGTATGTTGTTTTTGGCATGTGGAATAACTACAGAGACTGGTATTACACCAGAGCGGGATAGCTCTTTGATTATCTTGGCGGCAGCGTTCCAGTATGAAACCCTAGATTCAAGTTTGATTTTTTTGTTCTGGATCGTTTTTTCGAATAATGTGACGATGATGTTTTGCCAGGCAGGCAGATTGTTGTGGGCTGGCCATTGGTGAGTGTTTAACTTGCTAAGGATAACACTCAGTCCCTTGAAGAAAATATTATAGCTATTTGCTGAAGCTCTGGCGCAGACGGACTTTGTGCTTTCAGCTAAAGCTCGAAGTTGTGCCGGGGTGTATTTTTCATAGTGGGCGCAAGTATGGGTCTTTGTGCCTTTGACCGCAGAGTCGGATGGCCACTCGAATATGAGGGACTTGTCTGTGATTTGGCAGGTCAGCATAGCCCTAGCCTCTGCGAGTTAAGTCCCACTTCAGGCTAGACCATCATTGTGTGGTGTCAAATTGCGGTGTCAAGGAATTTAGTATCTCATTGTTAAATATGAAAAATAATCAGTGTCATGTACCTGTGTCTAGAAAAAATAAATGACCAGGTCAGGGCGGGCCTCGCGAATCATCTGCATGGCATCCACGCCATTGTCCGATTCACCGACAATCGTGTAGCCCTGATTTTCCAGCAGCATCCGGATGGCCAATCGGATAACGGGGTGGTCGTCAACGATAAATACTGAGTACATATTCAACATTCCATGCAACAAGGCTAAGGCAGTCGGCACATTAGCTCAGTTGGATAGCGGTTTGCAGGGAAGGTTATGCCAAATACCAGATATAGGAATTTGCTTACGGTTGGCGATAAATACTGCTACGAAGAGTGTGGAAAGTATGTACGGTAGATGAGGCTTTTGTAACTTTGCGAACTGATGAATGCTTGTTCGTTTAGATAATGAAGCTGTTTGTGGGAAAAATCCTGCAAGATAGTGGGGCGACGGCAAACATCGATCTGCCGTCGCCACAGGTTCATTTGGAACTGGAGCGCCCGGTCATTTCCAGCGCCATTTCGCTGGCATAGCTGTCGGTCATGCCGGCAATGAAGTCGATCATGCGCAAGAAGGCGGCATGCAACGAGCCCTGTGGGTCGGGGGCATTGTTGCCGATCAGGTCCAGCACGCGCCGACTCTTGAAGGACGGTGTACGCCCACCGTGCTGCTCCAGTGCCGCGCTGCAGAAGGTATTGAGCAGAATCTCCAGGGTGGTGTAGGCACCGATCTCATGGAGGGTCTTGCGTTTGTCCTGGAAGATCTTCTTGCGCGCCATGTCCTTGGCCTGGAGAACGCAATGTTGCGCGGGGCCGTGCATGTGTTCGACCAGGTCGCCCGGCAGGCGACCGGCCAGCAGGGCATCCTGCTGCTCGACGAAGGCCTGGGCGGCGGCATTGGTCAGGTGCTCGATGGCCTTGCCGCGCAGGATCGCCAGCTTGCGTCGACGCGATTCGCCGGGGCCGAGCTGGCGGTAGGTTTCCGGCAGGTCGTCACCGACCAGGTCCAGCAGCAGCGCCTCGACTTCGGCGTACTGCAGCAGGTCCATTTCCAGGCCGTCCTCGAGGTCGATCAGGGCGTAGCAGATGTCATCGGCAGCCTCCATCAGGTACACCAGCGGATGGCGCGCCCAGCGCTGGTCCTCGAGCTGTGGCAGGCCAAGTTTGCCGGCAATCTGTTCGAGCAGGCCCAGTTCGCTCTGGTAGCAGCCGAACTTGTGTTTCTTGTAGCCCAGTGCATCGGCGTGGCGCGAGGTCCAGGGATACTTGAGATAGGCGCCGAGGGTGGCGTAGGTCAGGCGCGTGCCACCGTCGAACTGGTGGTATTCGAGCTGGGTGAGGACGCGAAAGCCCTGGGCATTGCCTTCGAAGTTGAGGAAATCGGCGCGCTGGTCGTCGCTCATGTCGTCCAGCCAGCCTCGCCCCGCGGCCTGCTGGAACCAGTGGCGAATTGCATCTTCTCCCGAGTGGCCGAACGGCGGATTGCCGATGTCATGGGCCAGGCAGGCGGACTGCACGATCATGCCCAGATCGCTGGGCTCACACCAATCCGGTAATTGGCCACGCAGGGTTTCGCCGACCCGCATTCCGAGCGAGCGGCCGACGCAGCTGACTTCCAGGGAGTGGGTGAGGCGGGTGTGGATATGGTCGTTGCTGGAAACCGGATGCACCTGGGTCTTGCGTCCGAGGCGGCGGAAGGCGCCCGAGAAGATGATGCGGTCGTGGTCTTTGTGAAACGGGCTGCGGCCGAGCTCTTCAGGGCTGTAGAGGGCCTTGCCCAGGCGTTCGCGGGTCAGCAGGGTTTGCCAGTCCAAGGCTTGTTCTCCCATCGTAGAATCGGGATAGCTTCCGGTGTCTGGCGCGCCGGCGCAAGCGCCGGACGCACCCAGGCTTCAAGGGCGGCGGGTGTTGCCAAGGAGCAGGCGGATCAAGGGCACCAGACTGCTGCCAAGGCGCACCAGGCGTACCAGGTTGCCGCTGCGCACGCCTTTGCCGGTGAGGAACCCCAGCGCGACGACGCCGACGATTCCCCACAGCGAGCCATGCTTGACCCCCATGCCTTCGCCGAACGAGCTGCCCATGCCGCGCAGGCGGCGGACCGGTTCCAGCAGTTGGCCTGATTCGTGGCGGATCTGCTGGCGATGCATCTCCATGCGCAGGCGCAACAACGCCTTGCGCAGCTCCCGCGGGTTACGGGTATCGGGCAGTTCAGGCAGGCTCATAGCAGGCGCTCCCGATCCTTGGCCAGTTCCTCGAGGGTGGCGTGGAACGGCGACGATTCGTCGAACACCGCGGCCTTCAGGCGCAGGCCGCAATACAGCGCGGCGATCCCGTAGAACACGCACAGGCCGATGATCCCGGCCAGCCGATAACTGTCCCACAGCAGCACCAGAACCAATCCCGACAAGGCGGTCAGCAGCAGCAGGGCGAACACCAGCGCCAGGCCGGCGAACAGCAGCAGGCTGAGGGTCCGGGCCTTCTGTTCCTGCAATTCGATGCCGAACAGTTCGATGTGGCTGTGCAGCAGCCCCAGCACGGCCGCGCCCAGGCGCCTGCCGGAAGCGCTGGCGCCGATGGCGTCGTTGTCCATGAAGGTTCCTCAGCGCTTGGCCAGCAGACCGATCAGCAGGCCAACACCTGCGGCGATGCCGATCGCCTGCCAGGGGTTCTCCTGCACATACTGCTCGGCGTTGCCGAGGGCGGCCTGGCCTCTTTGACGTACCGAGTCCTGAGTCAGCTGCAGGGTCTCGCGGGCCTGGACCAGGCGCTCGTGGATCTGCTCACGCAGCTCATCGGCCTGGTCGCCGGCCAGGTTGGCAGTGTCGGCGAGCAGCTTTTCGGTGTCGCGGACCAGGGCCTGGAAGTCAGCCATCAATATGTCTTGTGCAGTCTTTGCCGATTTGCTGGCCATGAGTGGGCCTCTCCCTGTGGATGTATGTGGCTATTTCGAGTGATCAAGGGCGCGGAAGGTTCAGCGGAATGTGTTGGTACGGCGCTTGCTAAAAAGCGGTGCGTGTCCGCCAGGGTTTGCGCCGAAACCATGCGCTGCCAGTGCAGATACCGATAAACCTTAACCCAATCCACGACAAACCCAAGAAAAAACCACGCAGGTACCGCCCGGTCATCGAAACAGGGCAGGGGCCTGGCACCGATCAGGTGCAGGGATGCCGGTTCTTGAACTGTCCTGGTGCCTTTTTGCAGGTCTGCCACTTCATGGAAAACATGCACAGCGCGATGGACTCTCTGGTCCATGGCTCCAACACTCTGTTCATCCTCATGGGCGCGATCCTGGTCCTGGCCATGCACGCGGGGTTCGCCTTCCTCGAGGTCGGCACCGTGCGCCACAAGAACCAGGTCAACGCCTTGTCGAAGATTCTCAGCGACTTCGCCGTCTCGGCGCTGGTGTACTTCTTCATCGGCTACTGGATCGCCTATGGCGTGAGCTTTCTTCAGCCTGCGGCGGTGCTGGCCAGCGATCACGGCTATGCGCTGGTCAAATGCTTCTTCCTGCTGACCTTCGCCGCGGCCATCCCGGCGATCGTTTCCGGCGGAATCGCCGAGCGGGCGCGTTTCGTGCCGCAGTTGTGCGCGACGGCGTTGATCGTGGCGTTCATCTATCCGTTCTTCGAAGGGGTGGTGTGGAACGGCAACCTGGGTTTCCAGGCCTGGTTGCAGGCGCGCTTCGGCGCACCGTTCCATGACTTCGCCGGCTCCGTGGTGGTGCATGCCATGGGCGGTTGGCTGGCGCTGGCGGCGGTACTGTTGCTGGGCGCGCGCCGTGGCCGCTACCGCGACGGGCGTCTGGTGGCGTTCGCGCCGTCGAGCATTCCGTTCCTGGCACTGGGATCGTGGATCCTGATCATCGGCTGGTTCGGCTTCAACGTCATGAGTGCGCAGACCCTGCAGGGGGTGAGCGGGCTGGTGGCGATCAATTCGCTGATGGCCATGGTGGGTGGCACGCTGTCGGCGTTGCTGGCCGGGCGCAACGACCCCGGGTTCCTGCACAACGGCCCGTTGGCGGGCCTGGTGGCGGTGTGCGCCGGGTCCGACCTGATGCACCCGGTGGGGGCGCTGGTCACCGGACTGGTGGCGGGAGGTCTGTTTGTCTGGTGTTTCACGGCGGCGCAGAACCGCTGGAAGATCGATGACGTGCTCGGGGTATGGCCGCTGCATGGTGTGTGCGGCGTGTGGGGTGGCATCGCCTGTGGTGCGTTCGGGCAGGTAGCCCTGGGTGGGCTGGGCGGGGTCAGCCTGGTCAGCCAGTTGCTGGGCAGTCTGGCAGGAGTGGCGGTGGCGCTGGTCGGTGGGTTTGCCGTGTACGGCCTGATCAAGGCGCTGCATGGCCTGCGCCTGAGCCACGAGCAGGAGTTCCAGGGCGCGGATCTCTCGCTGCATCGGATCGGCGCCACCAGTCAGGATTGAGCCAGGTCAGGTGCGCGGTGGCGGACAGGGACCTAGAATGAGCATCCATTCATGCGATTTGCGGATGCCTGCATGCTCCCTGAAACCCAACTGTTCGGCACCGTCGGGTGTCACCTGTGTGAAGTGGCCGAGGCCTTGCTCATGCCGTTCGTCGAGCATGGCCTGATGGTCGAGCTGATCGATATCGCTGACAGCGAGGCGCTGTTCGAGCGCTACGGCCTGAGTATCCCGGTGCTGCGCCGTTGTGACACCGGGGCCGAGCTGGCCTGGCCGTTCGATGCCGAGCAGGTGGTGGCCTTCCTGGGTTGAGCCGCGCATTGACGGCGGGACGGCTCGCTCCGTATGCTGTATATAAATACAGTATCCGAGGTGAAGCCATGCTCAATGTCGAGCAACTCAAGTACAGCATCAACCACATGCCGCCCGAGCGTGTGTGCGAGGCGGTGCTGGAACTGCGCCTCGATGGCATCGTCACCGATGAGCGAACCCCGTTCGGCAAAGTCCATTTCAACACCTGCTTCGCCGAGATCGAGGCGTTGTTCCAGCGCGCCGGCTTCCACCGCCCTCTGGATGTGGTGGGGTACCAGGGGCTGAGCTACGCGCTCTACGATCCGGGCCGCTGGGATGCGGTGCAGGTGTTGCGTTGGCTGAAGGCGCGCTGCGAACCGGCCAGCGAGGCTGGTTGAGGGGCGCGGGGTAGGGGATAATGCCTGCCCCGCAGAATCGAGCCCGATGATGACCACGCCTTTCGACCCCGCCCGCCAGCAAGCCAGTACCGTATGCCTGCCACCGGGGCCCTGGGCGACCGTGCTCGACTGCCTGTGCGACCATTTCAAGGGTATCGGTCGTGAGCAGTGGCTCGATCGCTTCGCCCGAGGGCGGGTACTGAATGCCGAGGGTCAGCCCATTGCGGCGGACACCCGCTATCGCCAGGGCATGCGCCTGCACTACTTCCGTGAAGTGCCCAATGAAAAAGTGATCCCTGTGCAGGAAGAGATCCTGCATGTCGACGAGCACCTGGTGGTGGCGGACAAGCCGCACTTCCTGCCGGTCACGCCCACCGGCGAGTACGTCGAGCAGACGCTGCTGCGTCGGTTGATCCGGCGCCTGGACAACCCGCATCTGGTGCCGCTGCACCGCATCGATCGACACACCGCCGGGCTGGTGCTGTTCTCTGCCAACCCGCAGAGCCGCGGTGCCTATCAGCGCCTGTTCCCCGAGCGGCGCATCGACAAACACTACCAGGCGATCGCCGCCGCCATGCCGCAGCATGACTATCCGCTGGTGCACCGCAGCCGCCTGGCCCATGGCGAGCCGTTCTTTCGCATGCAGGAGGTGGACGGGGCCGACAACAGCGAAACCCACGCTTGCGTGCTGGAGAAGAAGGGCGGGCTGTGGCGCTATGGCCTGTCACCGATTACCGGCAAGACCCACCAACTGCGTGTGCACATGGCGGCGCTGGGCGCGGGGATCTGCAACGACCCGTTCTATCCGCAACTGCTCGATGAGCAGGACGATTACGCGCGGCCACTGAAGCTGTTGGCCCACAGCCTGCGTTTTGACGACCCGTTGACGGGCGAGGCGCGCTATTTCGAGAGCCGCCTGAAGCTCGACTGGTAAAAGGCATCGCGGGGCAAGCCCGCTGCCACAGGGCCGGTACGTTGGACCTGTGGCAGCGGGCTTGCCCCGCGATAGCGTCCGTAGATTTCAGCGGTTGAAGCGCTCGACCAGCGAGTATTGGGTGCCCGCCGTGCTGGTCAGCTCTTCGCTGAGCAGCGCCGAGCGTTGGGCCTGGCCAGAGGTCTGGTCGGCGAGGTCGGCGATGGTGCTGATGTTGCGGCTGATCTCCTCGGCCACCGCGCTCTGCTCTTCGGTGGCGGCGGCGATCTGGGTCGCCATGTCGGTGATGTTGGCCACGGCCTCGCTGATGCCCACCAGCGCCTGGTCGGCCTCCATGACCCGCTCGACGCCCTCCTGGGCCTGGCGGTGACCGGTCTCCATGGTCTGCACCGCGTTGTTGGCGGTTTGTTGCAGCTTGGCGATCAGGGTGTGGATCTGCCCGGTGGATTCAGCGGTGCGCTGGGCCAGCTGACGTACCTCGTCGGCGACCACGGCAAAGCCTCGGCCCATTTCGCCGGCGCGCGCCGCTTCGATCGCAGCGTTGAGCGCCAGCAGGTTGGTCTGGTCGGCGATGCCTTTGATCACATCGACCACGCCACCGATCTCGTCGCTGTCCTTGGCCAGTTGGGTGACGGTCAGCCCGGTCTCGCCCACGGCGGCGGACAGTCGCTCGATGGCATCGCGGGTTTCACCGGCGATGTTGCGGCCCTGGCTGGTCAGGCGATTGGCTTCCTGGGTGGCGTCGGCGGTGCGCTGGACGTGATTGGCCACTTCCTGCGTGGTGGCGGCCATCTGGTTGACGGCCGCGGCGACCTGTTCGGTTTCCACGCGCTGACGCTCCAGGCCGGATGAGCTCTGGTGGGCGAGGGCATCGGACTGGCGGGCCTGGTCGCTGAGCTGCTCGGCGCTGTCCTGCAGGCGGGTCAGGCAGGTCTTCATCCGTGCATCCTGGCTGAGCATGGCCATTTCCAGGCGTGCCTGGACGCCGCGGCTGTCGGTGTACATCTGCGCGATCAGCGGGTCGGAGGTGGTCTGCTCGGCCAGGCGCAGCAGGCGCTTGAGGCCGCGCTGCTGCCAGCTCAGCCCGAGCAGGCCGAGCGGCACCGACAGGCCGGCGGCCAGGGCGAAGCCCCAGGAGTGGCCGAGCCAGTTGCCGATGAGGAAGCCGATCTGACTGACGAGGATGAACGGCAGCCAGTCCTGCAGCACCGGTAGCCACTTGTCACGTTTCGGGATGGCCGACTTGCCCTGGTTGATGCGCTGGTACAGGCCTTCGGCGCGGCGGATCTGCTCGGCGGTGGGCTTGACCCGGACCGACTCGTAGCCGACCACCTGGTTGTTGTCGAAGATCGGCGTGACGTAGGCGTTGACCCAGTAATGGTCGCCCGACCTGCAGCGGTTCTTGACGATGCCCATCCACGGCAGGCCCTGCTTGAGGGTCTGCCACATGTGGGCGAACACCGCCGGCGGTACGTCGGGGTGGCGCACCAGATTGTGCGGTGCGCCCATCAGTTCCTCGCGGGAGAAACCGCTGATCTCGATGAAGGCATCGTTGCAGTAGGTGATCACGCCTTTGGCGTTGGTGGTGGAGATCAACCGCTGCTGGGCAGGGAAAGTCCGTTCTCTCTGGGTAATCGGCTGGTTGTTACGCATTGGCTGTTCAATCCGCAAGGCTTTCGATAGGTATCGGCAAGCCTCTGGTTTTATTGAATGGATATTTGACTGCGTTGATCTGGCGCAAGGTGCGCTCAGGTTGACTGGGTTAACGCAAGGCTGCCTGATCGCAGACGTTGCCACCCATATTGCAGTTTTATTTATGAATGATGACGAATAGGTCGGATCATGACCGATTGTTCAAGGATGGGCCAGCATCGGATAGGTGAAAGCCGCGAAGTGCGCCAGGTTGACGCACACATGGCACAGCACGGCCGCCGCCAGTCCGCCATGGCGATAGGCCAGACCATACCCCACGCCGGCCAGGGTGGCCAGGTAGAACCACTGCCAGCCACCGCCCAGGTGCGCCAGGCCGAACAACAGGGCGGCTGCCAGCAACGCCAGGCCTTCATGCCTGAACAGGCGTTGCAGGCCGCCCTGGATGTAGCCACGGAACAGCAGCTCCTCGGTCAGGCTTACCAGCAGCAGGTTGTTCAGCAGCCACAGCCACGCCTGGTCGGGCCACTTCGGAGCCCAGGCCACCATGCCGAGAGCCCATGCGCCGCCCAGACAGGCAAGCAGGGTCAGTGGCAGGATCAGTGCGAGGCTCGGCAGCAGGCCACGACCGCGCAGCAGGACCAGCCAGGGGCAAGCCAGCAGCAGCCAGACGCCGATCAGTGGCTTGTCGAGGTTGAGGTACATGGAAAACGGCGCGGCGCCTTCGCTGAACACCGCCTTGTCGATCACCTTGGCGCCGTTGAAGCCCGGCAGCCAGTGCAGGGCGAGGGCGATGGCGAGCAGGATGAACAGCAGATGGCCGAGGCTTTGTTGCCAGCGTACCGGGCGCCGAACGAGCAAGGCGCTGCCCAGCAGGGCGAGCAAGGCGGGCAGGGCGGCGAGGCCGAGGCTGCCGTAGGCCAGGGCGATTGCATAGCCGACGGCGAGCAGGAGCAGGGCGATCCAGTGGGGAAGAGGCATGACATTTCCTTAGTGCCGGTGAATCCGAGGAGGGTAGGACTCCTCGTCTGGCCTTCGGGACACCTGAAACCACCAACACGGGGCAAGCCCGTCAGGGTTACCGGGGCTGCTCCGCAGCCCAGCGCCGGCAAGCCGGCTCCCACAGGGCTCGCAAATCAGGCATTGTGGGAGCGGGCTTGCCCCGCGATGGGGCTTACCCTGCGATCAATTGCCGCAGCACATAATGCAGGATCCCCCCCGACTTGAAGTACTCCACCTCATTGAGGGTGTCGATCCGGCACAGCACCTCGATCTGCTCCTGGCGCCCGTCCTCGCGGGTGATGCGCACCGGCAGGCTCATGCCCGGGCGGATCCGCGCATCGGTGAGCCCCAGCACATCGATGCGCTCCTTGCCGGTCAAACCGAGACGCTTGCGGTCGTCCCCGGCCTTGAACTGCAGCGGCAGCACGCCCATGCCCACCAGGTTGGAGCGGTGGATGCGCTCGAAACTCTCCGCCAGCACGGCCTTGACCCCGAGCAGGTTGGTGCCCTTGGCCGCCCAGTCGCGGCTGGAGCCGGTACCGTATTCCTGCCCGGCAATCACCACCAGGGGCGTGCCGTCTTGCTGGTAGCGCATGGCGGCATCGTAGATCGACAGTTTTTCCCCCGTGGGCACGTACAGGGTGTTGCCGCCTTCCTCGCCACCGAGCATCTCGTTGCGGATGCGGATGTTGGCGAAGGTGCCGCGCATCATCACCTCATGGTTGCCGCGCCGTGAGCCGTAGGAGTTGAAGTCCCGCGGTTCCACGCCCTTGCCGCGCAGGTAGCGCCCGGCCGGGCTGTCGGCCTTGATGTTGCCGGCCGGGGAAATATGGTCGGTGGTCACCGAGTCGCCGAGCAGGGCAAGTATGCGCGCGCCGTGGATATCGCCGATTTCCGGCAGTGGACCACCGATGTCGTCGAAGAACGGCGGGTGCTGGATATAGGTGGAATCGTCCTGCCAGACATAGGTGGCCGCCTGGGGTACTTCGATGGCCTGCCACTGGGCATCGCCGGCGAACACCTCGGCGTATTCCTTGTGGAACATGCGGGTGTCGACATTGCGTACGGCCTCGGCGATCTCCTGCTGGCTTGGCCAGATATCGCTCAGGTACACGGGCTTGCCGTCCTTGCCGGTACCCAGGGCGTCCTTGGTCAGGTCCAGACGCACACTGCCGGCCAGGGCATAGGCCACCACCAGCGGCGGCGAGGCCAGCCAGTTGGTCTTGACCAGCGGGTGCACCCGGCCTTCGAAGTTGCGGTTGCCCGACAGCACCGAAGCCACGGTGAGGTCGGCACTGCCGATGGCTTTCTCGATCGCTTCGTCCAGGGGGCCGGAGTTGCCGATGCAGGTGGTGCAGCCATAGCCGACCAGGTCGAAGCCGAGCTGGTCGAGGTAAGGTGTCAGGCCCGCGGCCTTGTAGTAGTCGGTGACCACCTTGGAACCGGGGGCGAGCGAACTCTTCACCCAAGGCTTGCGCTGCAGGCCTTTCTCCACGGCTTTTTTCGCCACCAGTCCGGCGGCCATCATCACGCTGGGGTTCGAGGTATTGGTGCAGGAGGTGATGGCGGCGATCACCACGGCGCCGTCGCGCAGGGTGTGAGTCTGGTTTTCGTGGGTGTAGTCGATCTCGCCGGCCTGGTCGGCATTGCCCACCGCCACACCGCCGCCGCCCTCGCTTTCCAGGCGGCCGACCTCCTTGGCCAGCGGCTTGGGCTGCAACTCGATGAAGTGGTCGAAGGCCTGGGCGACCTGGCCCAGGGCGACCCGGTCCTGCGGACGCTTGGGCCCGGCGAGGCTGGCTTCGACGTCGTTCATGTCCAGCGCCAGGGTATCGCTGAACAGCGGCTCCTGGCCCTGCAGACGCCACAGACCCTGGGCTTTGCAGTAGGCCTCGACCAGTTGCACGGTCTCTTCGGGGCGTCCGGACAGGCGCAGGTAGTCCAGGGTCACCTGGTCCACCGGGAAGAAGCCGCAGGTGGCGCCATACTCGGGGGCCATGTTGGCGATGGTGGCGCGGTCGGCCAGCGGCAGGTCGGCCAGGCCGTCACCATAGAACTCGACGAATTTGCCCACCACGCCCTTCTTGCGCAGCATCTGCGTCACCGTCAGCACCAGGTCGGTGGCGGTGATGCCTTCGCGCAGCTTGCCGGTGAGCTTGAAGCCGATCACTTCGGGGATCAGCATCGACACCGGCTGGCCGAGCATGGCCGCCTCGGCCTCGATGCCACCCACGCCCCAGCCGAGCACGCCCAGGCCGTTGATCATGGTGGTATGCGAGTCGGTGCCGACCAGGGTGTCAGGGAAGGCGTAGGTGCGCCCGTCTTCTTCGCGGGTCCAGACCGTGCGGCCCAGGTACTCGAGGTTGACCTGGTGGCAGATGCCGGTGCCCGGCGGCACCACGCGGAAGTTGTCGAAGGCGCTCTGGCCCCAGCGCAGGAAGGCGTAGCGTTCGCCGTTGCGCTGCATCTCGATGTCGACGTTCTGGGCGAAGGCGGCGGGGCTGGCGTAGCGGTCGACCATCACCGAGTGGTCGATCACCAGGTCGACCGGCGACAGCGGGTTGATCCGCTGCGGGTCGCCGCCGGCCTTGGCCATGGCCGCGCGCATGGCGGCCAGGTCGACCACCGCCGGCACGCCGGTGAAGTCCTGCATCAGCACGCGCGCCGGGCGGTACTGGATCTCGCGGTCGGAACGGCGCTCCTGCAGCCACTGGGCCAGGGCGCGCAGGTCGTCGCCGGTGACGGTCTTGCCGTCCTCCCAGCGCAGCAGGTTTTCCAACAGCACCTTCAGCGACATGGGCAGGCGCTGCAGGTCGCCGAGCTGGCGGGCGGCGTCGGGCAGGCTGAAATAGTGGTAGGCGCGGTCGGCCACCTGGAGAGTCTTGAGGGTTTTCAGGCTATCGAGCGAGGGCATTTACAACTCCTTGTGCTCCGGTGCCCGACGACTGCGCTTGGCTCGCCGGTGTCACCGCTCTGGATCGGTCCGCACGGCACGGACCTGGCGAACAGTCAGGTTAGACCGGTTTGGCCCACCTGACCCTCTTCTGGACCGGTGGGACGTGTCGCAGGTTCCGATCTTCCTTTATCATTCGCCGCCCTGGCGCCATCCGCGCCAGTGATGTGGAGTGAGAAATGAATACCCTGTTCATGCATTGCCGGCCCGGCTTCGAGGGCGAGGTCTGCGCCGAAATCAGCGAACACGCCGCCCACCTGGGCGTGGCCGGCTACGCCAAGGGCAAGCCGCAGAGCGCCTGCGCCGAGTTCGTCTGCAGCGAACCGGACGGTGCCGAGCGCATGATGCAGACGCTGCGTTTCTCGCAGTTGATCTTCCCGCGCCAGTGGGCGCGCGGCACCTTCGTCGAGCTGCCGGAAACCGACCGCATCAGCGTGTTGCTGGAGCACCTGGCCGGACTGCCGGTGTGCGGCAGCCTGTGGCTGGAAGTGCTCGACAGCAATGAAGGCAAGGAGCTGTCGACGTTCTGCCGCAAGTTCGAGGTGCCGCTGCGCAAGGCCCTGGAAAAGGCCGGGCGACTGGTGGACGACGTCCGGCGGCCACGCCTGCTGCTGACCTTCATCAGTGGTCGGCGGGTGTTCCTGGGGCTTGCCGAGGCCGACAACTCGGCGCTGTGGCCGATGGGCATCCCGCGCCTGAAGTTTCCCCGCGAGGCACCCAGCCGCTCGACCCTCAAGCTCGAGGAAGCGTGGCATCAGTTCATTCCCCGCGAGCAGTGGGACCAGCGCCTGAACGACGACATGACCGGCGTCGACCTGGGCGCCGCCCCCGGCGGCTGGACCTACCAACTGGTCAAGCGCGGCATGCTGGTGACCGCCATCGACAACGGGCCGATGGCCGAGAGCCTGATGGACACCGGCCTGGTCACCCACCTGATGGCGGATGGTTTCACCTGGAAGCCGAAGCAGACGGTGGACTGGATGGTCTGCGACATCGTCGAGAAACCTGCCCGCACGGCCTCGCTGATCGAAACCTGGCTGGGTGAAGGCTTGTGCCGCGAGGCGGTGGTCAATCTCAAACTGCCGATGAAGCAGCGCCATGCCGAGGTGCGCAAGCTGCTCGAGCGTATCGAGGCCGGATTCAAGGCGCGCAAGGTCAAGGTGTCGATCGCCTGCAAGCAGCTGTACCACGACCGTGAGGAAGTGACCTGCCATCTGCGCCGGTTGGACCTGAAACCGCGCTGAGGCCATCGCCAGTCAAACCCGCTCCCAATGCCCTGTGATTTGCCGTGGGAGCCGGCTTGCCGGCGATGGGCTGCGGCGCAGCCCCTTGGAGCCCGGCGACCGATGCGCCACAATGACGATCATTTTGCGGAGCCTTTCATGACCGATTTCACCCACGACGCGATCCTCGACGCCACCGGCCTGAACTGCCCGGAGCCGGTGATGATGCTGCACAAGCACGTGCGCGAGCTGGCATCCGGCGGTGTGCTCAAGGTGGTCGCCACCGACCCGTCGACCCGCCGCGACATTCCCAAGTTTTGCATCTTCCTTGGCCACGAACTGCTCGGTCAGCAGGAAGAGGCCGGCACCTACCTGTACTGGATCCGCAAGAAGGCCGACTGAGCCGTGCGCGATCGCGCTACACTGCGCTCCCCTGACAGGAGAGCGCCATGCTGATAGTTGCCGACGAGAATATTCCGCTGCTCGATGCCTTCTTCGCCGCTTTCGGCGAGGTCCGCCGTTACCCTGGCCGGGCCATCGACGCCGCCTGCGTCAAGGACGCCGATGTGCTGCTGGTGCGCTCGGTGACCCGCGTCGATCGGCAGCTGCTCGAAGGTAGCCGGGTGCGCTTTGTCGGCACCTGCACCATCGGCACCGATCACCTCGACCTCGATTACTTCGCCCAAGCCGGTATTCACTGGAGCAGCGCGCCTGGCTGCAATGCCCGTGGCGTGGTCGACTATGTGCTGGGCAGCCTGCTGACCCTGGCCGAGCTGGAGGGGGCGGACCTGGGCACGCGGGTCTACGGCGTGGTGGGTGCCGGCGAGGTCGGTGGTCGCCTGGTGCGGGTGCTGCATGGCCTGGGCTGGAAGGTGTTGGTGTGCGATCCGGTGCGCCAGGCCAGCGAGGGCGGCGACTTCGTCGACCTCGAGACGATTCTCGAGCAGTGCGACGTGATCAGCCTGCACACGCCGCTGCAATGGGGGGGCGAGCATCCAACCTGGCATCTGCTCGACCAGTCGCGCCTGGCGCGCCTGCGGGTCGGGGCCTGGCTGATCAACGCCAGTCGTGGTCCGGTGGTGGACAATGCGGCCCTGCGCGAGCTGCTGCTCGATCGCGAAGATGTGCACGCGGTGCTCGACGTGTGGGAAGGCGAGCCACAGGTCGACCTGCAACTGGCCGACCTGTGCACCTTGGCCACGCCGCATATCGCCGGCTACAGCCTGGACGGCAAGCAGCGCGGCACGGCGCAGATCTACCAGGCGTTCTGCCGCTGGCGCGCAGAGCCCGAGCAGGTGCACCTGGCCGACTTGCTGCCAGCGCCAGGCCTGGCGCAGATCGAGTTTGACGCGGGTGCGGATCCGGCGTGGGTGCTGGCCACCCTATGCCGGGCGGTCTACGACCCACGCCGTGACGATGCGCAATTTCGTCGCAGCCTCAGCGAGGATCCGGCCGAACAGCGCGCGGCGTTCGACCTGCTGCGCAAGCACTACCCGGTAAGGCGTGAGATCGAGGGCCTGCCGGTGCGGGTACGTGGGGACGTGCCGCAGTTGACGCAGCTGGTCAGTGCACTGGGTGCGGTGCTGGTCTGAGGGGCTGCAAAAGCACCCTCAGTGTGGGTGTGGCGCACCGCCGCTGCCACGCCCAGTCACCAGGCAGAAAAGCAAATAAAAAACCCGGCGCAAGCGCCGGGTTGCACGCAATTCTGGAGTCAGGCCTTGCTGGCTTTCTCGACCCGGCTGTCTTCAAGGTCCTTGCAGGCCTTCTGGATCATCTGCTCGGTGATCGGGATCTCGCGGCCCTTCGCGTCAATGATCGAGCCGCAGACCTGAGGTTGCGGGTGTTGCTGGGTCTTGGGCGCATTGGTGGTGTGCTGCAAGCTCATGTCCTGTCTCCTCTTCAGGTTCAAGCTCAAGGTATCGCGCTGCCGTGACCAGGCTGTGACAACGCCTTCGGCCTCACGACCAGGACAGTCCACCAGAATCGATGGTAAAGCTCCAGTCGTCGGTTAGATCGAATGGGCATAGGCACTGCTGCCCCGGCCTGTCTTGGGATGGCGTCGCATTCCCAGGCGTTCCAGGCAGGGGACGAATGGTAGTCTTGGCTCACCTCACTGCCGAACGACGGTCGCCATGCCTGATCCTGTCTCCTCCCGTCAGCGCCGAGCCTTGCACCTGGGCTGGCGCTTCATCCGCCCTTATCGTCGCCAGGTCATGCTGGCATTGCTGGCACTGGTGGTCACCGCAGCCATCACCTTGTCCATGGGGCAGGGTATCCGCCTGCTGGTCGACCAGGGCTTCATGACCGGCTCGACGCACCAGCTCAACCAGACCATCGGCCTGTTCCTGTTGCTGGTCATGGCCCTGGCGGTGGGAACGTTCGCCCGCTTCTATCTGGTGTCGTGGATCGGTGAGCGCTGCGTGGCGGATATCCGTCAGGCCGTGTTCGATCACCTGGTCGGGCTGCACCCAGGATTCTTCGAGGACAACCGCAGTTCGGAGATCCAGTCTCGGCTCACAGCTGACACCACGTTGCTGCAGTCGGTGATCGGCTCTTCGCTGTCGATGTTCCTGCGTAACGCCTTGATGGTGGTGGGTGGGGTGATCCTGCTGTTCGTCACCAACCCCAAGCTGACCAGTATCGTGGTGTTGGCCCTGCCCTTGGTGCTCGCGCCGATCCTGCTGTTCGGCCGGCGGGTGCGCAGCCTGTCGCGACAGAGCCAGGACCGGGTCGCCGACGTGGGCAGTTACGTCGCCGAAACCCTCGGCCAGATCAAGACGGTGCAGGCGTACAACCACCAGGGGCGTGACCGCGCGCTGTTCGCCGAGACCGTGGAGGCGGCGTTCGGCGTGGCGCGACGACGCATCGCCCAGCGGGCCTGGCTGATCACCCTGGTGATCGTCCTGGTGCTCGGGGCGGTGGGGGTGATGTTGTGGGTCGGCGGCATGGATGTGATCGCCGGGCGCATTTCCGGCGGCGAGCTGGCCGCCTTCGTGTTCTATAGCCTGATCGTCGGCAGCGCCTTCGGCACCCTGAGCGAAGTGATCGGCGAGTTGCAACGGGCCGCCGGCGCCGCCGAGCGCATCGCCGAACTGCTGGCGGCGCAGGCCACGATCCTGGCGCCGCCGCGGCCGGACAACCTGCCGGGCGGGCGGGCCAGCGGTGCCATCGAGCTGCGCGAGGTGCGCTTCGCCTACCCGTCGCGCCCTGCGACACCGGCCATCGATGGTTTGAGCCTGCAGGTCCAGCCAGGGCAGACCGTGGCCTTGGTAGGGCCGTCGGGCGCGGGCAAGTCGACGCTGTTCGACCTGCTGCTGCGGTTCTACGACCCACAGCAAGGTGTCATCTGCCTTGACGGTCAACCGATCACCGGATTGGAGCCTGGCGAGCTGCGCCGCCAGTTCGCCCTGGTGGCCCAGCAGCCAGCGCTGTTCCGTGGCACGGTCGAGGCCAATATCCGCTATGGCCGCCCTGACGCCGGTCTGGCCGAGGTCGAGGCGGCGGCTCGCGGCGCTCATGCCCATGAGTTCATCGTGCAGTTGCCCCAGGGTTACCAGACGCCCTTGGGCGAGGGCGGCGTGGGTTTGTCCGGCGGTCAGCGTCAACGCCTGGCGATTGCCCGGGCGTTGCTGGTGGACGCGCCGATCCTGTTGCTGGACGAGGCCACCAGCGCCCTGGATGCGCAGAGCGAGCACCTGATCCAGCAGGCGTTGCCGCAATTGATGGCCGGGCGCACCACCCTGGTCATCGCCCACCGCCTGGCCACCGTGCAGCATGCCGACCGTATCGCGGTGATCGACCAAGGCCGGCTCGTGGCATTCGGCACCCATCGACAGCTGATCGAGCAAAGCCCGCTCTATGCGCGACTGGCATCGCTGCAGTTCAACCCAGGCTGACAGGGCATCCTGGGCAACTCATGCGCCGTCGCTGATTTGTAACAATTTTGTAGCATTTGCCTGAGACTATCTGGGTCAACTGTTGTGCAAGTGCTCGACCTGGCTGCTATCGATCGATGGCAGCTTTTTTTTGGCCTGCGAACGAGGACAAGGATGTCTGTCGGCGGCGCTGCCCTGCGCTGTTTCCCCAACTCCTTGTTCCGAGATCCGCGATGTTGCGTAAATCCCTCAGAGTGCAAATCCTCACCCTGCTTGGCGGCAGCCTGGCGGCGATTCTGCTGATCGCCCTGGTGTGTTTCCAGTTCCTGTCGTCCAGCGTGCGCGGCTATGCCGAGCTGGTGGACGGGCCACTGCGCGCTTCGCAGCTGATCGACGAGGCCAACCTGCAGTTCAAGGTCCAGGTGCAGGAGTGGAAGAACGTGCTGCTGCGCGGTCGCCAGCCGGCCGAGCTGGACAAGTACTGGCAGCAGTTCCAGGCCCGCGAGCGGCAGGTGCAGCAGTTGTTGGGGCAACTGATCGACAGCAGTGACCCGGCGCTCAGGACGCCTCTGGAACAGCTCAAGGCCAGCCACCGGCAACTGGGCACGGCCTACGAGCAGGGGCGCCAGGCATTCCTTGCCGCGGGCGGCGACCCTGTGGCCGGCGACCTGGCCGTCAAGGGCGTGGACCGTGCCGCCAGCGACCAGATGAGCGCCCTGGTCGAGCAGTTGCGTGCCGAGGCCCATGGGCGCGCGGAACAGATCAGCGCGGGGGCCGAGCGCACCGTATGGCTGGGCGTGCTGGTGATGCTCGCGTCCGCCATGCTGGTCGGCTTGTTCAGCCTGTGGCTGGTCAACCGCAGCCTGGTCGAGCCGATCCGCCAACTGATCGATTATGTCGCCCAGCTCAGCCAGGGGCGTTTCGGTGCGCGGGTGGACAGCCGCCGCGAAGACGAACTTGGGCGTCTGGCGCGGGCTGCCAATACCCTGCGTGACTTCCTCGCCGATACGGTTGGCCGTCTGAAAGACAACGCCGAGGAGCTGGAGCACGCCAGCGGGCAGCTGCGCAGCATCGCCGGCGACATGGCCCATGGCACCCAGGACCAGTTCCAGCGTACCGACCAGGTCGCCACGGCCATGCACGAGATGTCCGCCACCGCCCAGGAAGTGGCGCGCCACGCCGCGGATGCCGCGCGGGCGGCGGACGAGGCCGACCACAGCGCACAGGCCGGCGAAAAGGTCATGCAGCAGACCATCGATATCATTGCCGTGGTCAACCGCGAGATCGCAGGCACTGCAACGGTGATTCGCCACCTGGAGAACGACAGCACGCGGATCGGCAAGGTGCTCGAGGTGATTCGCGGCATTGCCGAGCAGACCAACCTGCTGGCGCTCAATGCCGCCATCGAGGCGGCGCGTGCCGGCGAAGCCGGGCGTGGTTTCGCCGTGGTGGCCGACGAGGTGCGCAGCCTGGCGCAGCGCACCGCCGCATCGATCGCTGAGATTCACCAGATCATCGAAGCGGTGCAGTCGGGCGCGCTGGAGGCGGTCAAGGCCATCGAGAGTGGCCAGCAGCGCAGCGAGGAGGGTGCCGAGCAGGTCCAGCAGGCTGGGCAGATGCTGCAACGCATCACCACGGCGGTGGAAGCGATCCGCGACATGAACCGGCAGATCGCCACGGCAGCGGAAGAACAGACCAGCGTCGCCGAGGACATTTCGCGCAACCTGATCGAGATCACCCGCATCGCCACCGACAACCAGCAGGCGGTGCAGCACACCGAACAGGCCGGGCAGCGCCTGCATGGGCTGTCGGGGCAGCTGGGTGAGGTTACTTCCCGCCTGAGCGCTTGAAAATCGCCATCGCGGGGCAAGCCCGCTCCTGCGATGGCGTGGGAGCGGGCTTGCCCCGCGATGCTTTTGAGGGTGGGAAATCCGCCATATTCGCCTGCCGCATCAGGCACCTGTGGCGGATTGTCGCCATCCCCTCGATGGCTGCATGCTCTGCGCGCGGCACGGGCCGTGGTCAGGGCTGTGCTGGCACACTCCCTGCTTTAGGGCGCCCCGGGCCACGGCCCGAGGCGATCGTGCCCCGATCCCAGGAGACTCCCTGCCAACCACAACAACAACCGGGCGTGCACACCGGGGGCAACGGCTGCCAGTCCTTCACTTCAATTGGATTGAGCTAATGAAAAAAATCCTGCTGACGCTCCTGTGCCTGAGCGTCATCGGCTGCTCCAAACCCGCGGAGCCAGAAAAGGCTGTCGACGTCCTGCTGATCGGGGGTGGCATCATGAGTGCCAGCCTGGGGACCTACCTCACCGAGCTGGAGCCGAACTGGAAGGTCGACGTCTACGAGCGCATGGACCAGGTCGCCGAGGAAAGTTCCAATGCCTGGAACAACGCCGGCACCGGTCACTCGGCGTTCTGCGAGCTGAACTACACCAGCGTCGGCAAGGACGGCAGCATCGATATCGGCAAGGCGGTCAACGTCAACGAGCAGTTCGAGGTATCCAAGCAGTTCTGGGCCTACCAGGTCGAGCAGGGCGTGCTGAGCAACCCGCGTTCGTTCATCAACAACGTGCCGCACATGAGTTTCGTCTGGGGTGACGAGAACGTCGCCTTCCTGCACAAGCGGGTCGAGGCCCTGCAGCACAGCTCGCTGTTCCGTGGCATGGAAATCAGCGAGGACCACGAGCAGATCCGCAAGTGGGTGCCATTGGTGATGGAAGGTCGTGACCCTGGACAGAAGGTCGCCGCGACCCGCATGGCCATCGGTACTGACGTGAACTTCGGCGAGATCACCCGCCAGTTGTTCGCCTCCATGACCCGCAACCCTAACGTGCAACTGCACCTGAGCCACGAAGTGCGCGACATCGTGCGCAACGGCGATGGCAGCTGGAAGGTGGTGGTGGCCGACCTGGCCAACGGCGGCAAGGAGTCCGCGGTCAAGGCGAAGTTCGTCTTCATCGGCGCCGGTGGTGGCGCGCTCAAGCTGCTGCAGAAGTCCGGTATCCCGGAAGCCGAGGGCTATGCCGGCTTCCCGGTCGGCGGTCAGTTCCTGATGACCGACAACGCGGACCTGGTGGCTCGCCACAAGGCCAAGCTGTATGGCAAGGCCTCGGTAGGCGCGCCGCCGATGTCGGTCCCGCACCTGGACACCCGGGTCATCGATGGCAAGGAGGTACTGCTGTTCGGCCCATTCGCGACCTTCTCCACCAAGTACCTCAAGCACGGCTCGCTGCTGGACATGTTCAGCTCGCTGACCACCCACAACATCAGCCCCATGGTGCATGCCGGCATCGACAACATCGACTTGAGCACCTACCTGATGGGTCAGCTGATGCTCAGTTTCGACGACCGCATGATGGCCCTGCGCGAGTATTTCCCCAACGCCAAGAACGAAGATTGGAAGCTGCTGCAGGCCGGCCAGCGCGTGCAGGTGATCAAGAAGGACCCTGAGCACGGTGGCGTGCTGCAGTTCGGCACCGAAGTGGTGGCCGCCGAGGATGGCAGCATCGCGGCACTGCTGGGTGCTTCGCCCGGCGCTTCGACCGCGGCGCCGATCATGCTGACGGTGCTGGAGAAGACCTTCAAGGATCGCATCAAGACGCCGCAATGGCAGTCCAGGCTCAAGGAAATCGTGCCGACCTACGGCCAGAGGCTGAACAACGACCTCGAGCTGACCAACAAGACCCGTGAGTGGAGCAGTGCACGCCTGCAGCTGCTGTACGTGCCGGTGTTGCCGGAGTAAGCCTCGGCCTTGCGAGAGACCGCTGTCACGCCTGGCAATTTGCTGCGGGCAACGAGCGTGACAGCGGTGAGCTACAAGCCATTTCGCAGGCAACAAAAAACCCGCTCGAGGCGGGTTTTTTGTGGGATCTGGTCGGAGAGACAGGATTCGAACCTGCGGCCTTCTCGTCCCGAACGAGACGCGCTACCTGGCTGCGCTACACTCCGATTTCCGAAATCCTACTGCATCGATTTTTTCAACGCAACCCCTTGTTGCAAAAAGGAGTTGCGCTAAAAACGCAGGGCTGAATCACAGCTCCTTGACGGTGCGGATCTGGTCCTTGTTGATGCGCGTGCGCTTGCCGTCGAGCTGTTCAAACTCGTAGAAACCAGAGTCGTCATCGTATTTCGGGGTGTCCACCGCCTGGATCTCGCGACCGTCGTTCAGGGTAATGACGGTCGGCGAGGCGCAGCCGGCGAGGGCGCCCAGGCCCAGGGCAAGCAGGAAGGCGGGAAGGGTCCGTTGGATCATCGTGTTTCTCCAGTGCGATGGTGCTAGATGTCATTAAGACGCAGGGCGTCCACGCAAGTTCCTTGCACAGTGCAGCATAGCGCCATCGTGGTGGCATTGACCAAGAACAAGGCCGGGCTTGCTGGTCGATGGCCTGTGATATAACAGCGCACAACCTGCATTCCCTCGCGACGGAACCCCCATGAAAGCCAAGGCAGATACTCCTTTCGTGCCGCTGAACATCGCCGTGCTCACGGTCAGCGACACACGTACCTTCGACACCGATACCTCTGGACAGCTGTTCGTCGACCGCCTGAATGCCGCCGGGCACCGCCTGGCCGAGCGCGTGTTGCTCAAGGACGACCTGTACAAGATCCGCGCCCAGGTCGCGACCTGGATCGCCGACGATCAGGTGCAGGTGGTGCTGATCACCGGCGGCACCGGTTTCACCGGCCGTGACAGCACGCCGGAAGCCGTGGCGTGTTTGCTGGACAAGCAGGTCGAGGGCTTTGGCGAACTGTTCCGGCAGATCTCGGTGGCCGACATCGGCACCTCCACCGTGCAGTCCCGTGCCCTGGCCGGCCTGGCCAATGGCACCTTGGTCTGCTGTCTGCCGGGCTCGACCAATGCCGTGCGCACGGGTTGGGATGGCATCCTCGCCGAGCAACTGGACGCCCGCCACCGCCCGTGCAATTTCGTACCGCACCTGAAGCAGGCCGCGGCCTGTGACAGCCGTGGCTGAGCTGAGCCGGCCCCTGATGCCGGTGGAAGAGGCACTGGAGCGTCTGCTGGCGCTGGCGGATGCGGCACCCATTGGCGATACCGAGACGGTGGCCCTGGCCGATGCCGAGGGTCGTGTCCTCGCCCAGGCGCTGGTGGCCGGGCTCGACCTGCCGCCCTGGCCCAACAGCGCCATGGACGGCTACGCCCTGCGCCTGGCCGACTGGCAGGGCGAACCGCTGCGGGTCACCCAGCGCATCTTCGCCGGCCATGCGCCCCAGCCCCTGGAGCCCGGTACCTGTGCCCGGATCTTCACGGGTGCGCCGTTGCCGGAAGGTGCCGACTGTGTGGAGATGCAGGAAAACACCGAGGTGCTCGAGGATGGCCGCGTACGCTTGCTCGAACCCCTGGCGCTGGCACAGAACGTTCGCCCCAAGGGCCAGGAAACCCGTATCGGCGAGCAAGTGTTGAATGCCGGCACGCGCCTTGGTCCGATTCAGCTCGGCCTGGCCGCGACCCTGGGGTTTGGTGAGCTTGAAGTGCGCCGCCGACCTCGCGTCGCCGTGCTGTCTACCGGAGACGAGCTGGTCGAGCCTGGTCTGCCGCTGGGGCCGGGGCAGATCTACAACAGCAACCGGCGACTGCTGGTCAGCTGGCTGCAGCGCCTGGGCTGCGAAGTGGTGGATGCCGGTATCCTTCCGGACGACCTCGAGCGTACCCGTCAGTGTCTGGCCGCGCTGGGCAGTGTCGATCTGATCCTGTCCACCGGTGGCGTGTCGGTGGGCGAGGCCGATTTCCTCGGCATGGCCCTGCGCGAAGCGGGCGAGCTGGCGCTGTGGAAGCTCGCGATCAAGCCGGGCAAGCCACTGACCTTTGGTCACTACCAAGGCGTGCCGGTGATTGGCTTGCCCGGCAACCCGGCCTCGACCCTGGTCACCTTCGGCCTGCTGGCTCGCCCTTATCTGTTGCGTCGCCTGGGTGTCGCCAATGTCACGCCGCTGCGCTTCAGCGTGCCGGCCGGCTTCGACTGGCCAAAGCCCGGGACGCGCCGGGAGTACCTGCGGGCGCGGATCGAGGACGGTCGGGTGCGCATCTACAAGAACCAGAGCTCCGGCGTGCTGCGCAGCGCGGCCTGGGCCGATGGGGTGGTGGAAGTACGCGAGGGCAGTACGCCACGACAGGGTGAACCGGTCTGGTTCATCCCATTCAGCGAGCTACTTGGCTAGCACCCCGGTAGAGGGCGTCGCGCCTGCCGGTGCCAACTGGGTCAGGCGCATGTGCACGTTTTCCAGCTGCTGGGCGGCGACACTCCAGTCGTGACGCTGACGGGCGAACTGGCGCCCGGCTTCGCTGAGCTGGCACATGCGCCAGGGCTGGTTGAGCAGTTGGGTGACCAGCAATGCCAATTGCCCGCTGTCATCGCTGCCCAGGTAATGCTCGCCATTGTTCATGGCCAGGCCAGAGGCGCCCATGCTGGTGGTGATGACCGGCAATCCCGCAGCCATGGCTTCGAGGATCTTCACCTTGGAGCCACCGGCATGGCGCAACGGCGCGAAGAACAGCGCCGAGCGGCGTTGCAGCTCGCGCAGGTCGGGGCGGTAGCCTATCCATTCGATCCGTGGATCGTTCCAGTGCAGCTTCCAGCTGGCCGGCAACGCATGTCCGGCAATCGCCAGGCGCACCGCCGGGTTGCTCATCCAGACCTGGGGCAGGATCTCCTCCAGGGCCCACTCGATGGCTTCCAGGTTGGCGCCGTACTCGAAATTGCCGACGAACAGCAGGCGCTGACTGTGCGGGGTAGGGCGCACGTCCTGGTAGTGATCGCAATCCACGCCGTTGACCACCACGTTCACCGGCCGGCCACTGATCTGGCCGATCAGCTCGGCATCGTGGGCACTGACCGCCACTACCTCGGAGGGTTGGCGCAGCACGCGTTGTTCCCAGCGCCGATAGCGCCAGCGATCGAAGGCGTTGAGCGGACGCAGCCACAGGGGCAGGCGATCATGGCAGGCGGCGCCCATCACCGATTCGAGATAGTGCTCGCTGAGCATGTAGGGCAGGCCTCGGGCCTGCAAAGCCTTCTCGAACGGCTGGAAGCTGTAGCTGTGCTCGATCTGGATCACGTCCCAGGGCTCGTCCAGCAGTTGCTCGAAACGGTGCCTCAGGCACGGCGCCAGGCCATTGATGATGGCGCGCATGGGGTAGTCGATGATGGGCGAGGCCAGCAAGTTCAGCGGGCTGTGCAAAGGCCGCCGGGGCAATACGATCAGGCGCTCCACCAACGGCTCCAGGGCCTCGCGCGCCGCGTCGCTCAAGGGGACCTTGGACTGCACCAGCAAGGTGATCCGGTGACCCTGCTGCGCCATGGCGCGCAACAGGTGGTATTGCCGGGTCTTGCTGCCGCTGGTGGTGGGCCAGGGCAGGTAGGGCAGGGTCCAGAGTATGCGCATGAGCCCGAATCCTCGCGGTTGGCCGGGTGTCGGCCCTGGATGGCAAGACGCGCCTCTGGCAGTCAAGCAGATGCTGCTGCCGGGGCGCGTCCATAGATATCAGTAAAGCGCACGATGTCGTCTTCGCCCAGGTATTCGCCGCTCTGCACCTCGATCATCACCAGGTCGATGACGCCGGGGTTGGTCAGGCGGTGGGTGCGCCCGGGCTTGATGAAGGTGGACTCGTTGGTGTCGAGCAAGAACTCCTCTTCGCCATTGGTCACGCAGGCCATGCCGCTGACCACGATCCAGTGCTCGCTGCGGTGGTGATGCATCTGCAGCGACAGCGATTCTCCGGGGCGGACCATGATGCGTTTGATCTTGAACCGTGGCCCTTCCTCGAGCACGGTGTACAGGCCCCAGGGGCGGGTCACGGTGCGGTGCAGTCGATAGGCATCGTGGCCTTGGCGCTTGAGCTGCTGGGCGATCACCTTGACCTCCTGGCTGCGTGCGGCATCGGCGATCAGCAGGGCGTCAGGCGTATCGATGACGATCAGGTTGTCCAGGCCCACGGCGCCCACCAGCCGTCGTGGCGAGTCGATGTAGCAGTTGCTCACGTCGTGCAGCACAGTTTCGCCGTTGCAGTGGTTGCCCTGGCTGTCGCTCGGGCGCAGCTCGCGCACCGCTTCCCAGCTGCCGATATCGCTCCAGCCAATGTCGCAGGGCACCACGGCCACCTGGGAGGAGGGCTCCATGAGGGCGTAGTCGATGGAAATATCGGGGACTTGCTCGAAGCTGTCGGGGACGAGTTCCACCTGCAGGCCGTTCGTGCCTTCCTTGACCTGGCTCTGTTCCAGGCACTGGGCCACGAGGTCCAGTAGTTCTGGCGCATGTGCCTGCAGTTCCTGTAGCACGGTCCCGACCCGCAGGCAGAACATGCCGGCGTTCCAGAGGTGGCGGCCGCTGTCCAGGTAAGCCTGCGCGGTGTCGGCGTCGGGTTTTTCGACGAAGCGTACGACCTGATAGCCGTCGGTGCTGATCGACGGGCCTCGCTCGATGTAGCCGAAGCCTGTTTCCGCGCGGGTCGGCAACAGGCCGAAGGTAGTGAGCCAGCCCTGTCCGGCCAACTGCATGGCCCGCTCCACGGCCTGTTCGAATGCTCCCTGATCCTGGATCAGGTGATCGGCCGGCATGACCAGTAGCAGGCTGTCTTCGCCATGCAGGCGGGCGCAGTGCAGGGCCGCGGCGGCAATGGCGGGGGCCGTGTTGCGGCCGAAAGGTTCAAGGATGAAGTCGAGGACGAGTCGATGGCTGCCGACCTGGCGGTACTCATCCTGGGTGCGGAAGAACACGTCGCGGTTGGTCACCGTGAGTACCCGTTCCACGCCGGGCAACTGGCTGGCGCGGCTGAAGGTCTTCTGCAGCAGGCTCATGCCATCGGGCAGACGCATGAACGGCTTGGGCATCGCTTCGCGCGATACCGGCCACAGGCGAGTGCCGGCACCGCCGGCGATGATACAGGGGATCAGAACGCTCATGGTCAAAGCCTCGAATCAGGGCGCTGCGGGCAGCGCAATGCAAGGGAATCACGACCTGTCAGGCATCTGGCGGCAGAAAGTCAATAAAATGACTTTTATGAGCGGCATCGTCCGTGAAGGCCAAATATTTGTCGGATGATGCACCTGTAAGACTCACCTTTCAATGGTATTTGTGTGAAACCGACCAGTTTCACGTAGGCATGGAGCAATCTGTGCGCTTCGATGGTCGAGATTGCAGTAGGCCTTTTCTGTGTGACTTCTGGGGAGCGCGACAATGAACGAGCGCAAGGCATTGCTGATCCTGCATGGCAAACAGGCCACCAACGACGAGGTGCGCGCTGCTGTGGCCCAATTGCGCGAGCGCGGATGGACACTCGATGTGCGGCTGACCTGGGAGGGCGGTGATGCCCAGCGCCTGGTCGACGAGGCGCTGCAGGCCGGGTACGGCCATGTGGTGGCGGGAGGTGGCGACGGCACGCTGCGCGACGTGGCCGAGGCCATGGCCTTGGCCGCTACCCAGGCCAGCCTGGCCCTGCTGCCGCTGGGTACGGCCAATGACTTCGCCAGGGCCGCGGCGGTTCCTCTGGAGCCGGCAGCCGCCCTCGCCCTCCTGGAGGTGCCGGCGCAGCCGATCGATCTGGGGCGTGTGGGGGATCAGTTGTTCCTGAACATGGCCACTGGCGGCTTCGGCAGCCAGGTCACGGCCAGCACCTCCGAAGACCTGAAGAAGGTGTTGGGGGCGGCCGCCTATCTGTTCACGGGGCTGTCGCGATTCAGTGAGCTGCAGGCCGCATCGGTGGAGCTGCACGGACCTGGCTTCCAGTGGCAGGGCGATCTGCTGGCGCTGGGGATCGGCAACGGGAGCCAGGCCGGTGGGGGCCATGTGCTGTGCCCGGATGCCAAGGTCGATGACGGCCTGCTGGACATCGGTATCCTGCCGGCGCCTCAGGAAATGACTGGGGCATTGCGTGACCTGCTGGCTGGTGAAGGCCTGTTCGTGCGCGCCCGTCTGCCATGGGTGGAGATCAAGAGCGCGCAAGGGCTGGACATGAATCTCGATGGCGAACCCCTGCAGGCCGACAGCCTGCGGTTCGAGGCCTTGCCGCGGGCATTGCATGTGCACCTGCCCGTGGATTCGCCGCTGCTCAGTCGTCGAGGCTGATGATTCGCTCGCGCACGGCGAACAGCACCAGGCCTGCCACATCGAAGATCTGCAGGCGCTTCATGATCTGGGAGCGATGGGTTTCCACGGTCTTGATCGACAATCCCAGGCCGTTGGCGATTTCCCGGGTGGATTTGCCGCGCACGATCAGGCGCAGAATCTCGAGCTGGCGTGCGGTGAGGTTGTGGCGCTCGTCATTGGGTTGCTTGCTGTTCTGCGCGCGCAGCAGTGCCTGGTTGATCACGGTGTGGGCGATGGCCGGGCTGAGGTAGCGTTCGTCGTTGCGCAGTGCGCTAAGGGCCTGTTCCAGTTCGGTGGCCGTGGTGTCCTTGAGCAGGTAGCCATGGGCGCCGCTTTCCAGTGCGCGCATGATCAGGTCCGGGTCGGTGTGCATCGAAAGAATCAGCACTTTGCAGGTGCAGCCGCTGGCGCGCAGTTGTGTCAGGGCATCGAGGCCGCTGGTCGAGCGCATGGAAATGTCCAGCAGGACGATATCCGGCGCCAGTTGGCGAACCTGCTCCAGCAACTGGCTGCCATCATCGGCTTCACCGATCACGGTGTAGCCGGGAATGTCCGATACCAATGCCCGAACACCAGCACGTATCAAGGAGTGGTCGTCTACCAGCAATAATCTACAGGTCATCGGCAACAGAAGTCCTGGCGCGTTCTTGGCTGCGTGGCGGCCATGGGAAGAGGGCGTCGATCTGGGTGCCCTGGCCAGGCTGGCTGGTGATGGTCAGGCTGCCCTGCAAGGCAGTTGCACGTTCCAGCATGCCGGCCATGCCGCGCTGGCCGGCTTCGGCGGGTGCGGGGGCCGGCACGAAACCTGCGCCATCATCCTGAACCGACAAGGCAAGCCCGGCCGGCGTGCGCTGCAGGCGCACCACCAGGTTGCGGGCATGGGCATGGCGCAGCATGTTGGTGACCGCTTCCTGGGTGATACGGAAGGCGGCCATGCTGACTTCCTCGCTGATCCCCCCCAGGCGTTGGTGGCACTCCAGGCTCCAGTGCACGTCGCTGTTCTCCAGCGTGCGTAGCAGGTGCGCGCGCAAGCTCGCTTCCAGGCCGAGGCTGGCCAGCTGCCGAGGATTGAGGATCGCGGAAACGTCGCGCACATTGCCCAGCGTGTGGTCCAGGGTGCTGCGCAGGGTGGTGCAGTGTGCCTGCAGTTCGGCAGGTACTCGCCGCTGCAGCCAGTCGAGCTGAAGCTTGGCGGCCGTCAGCAGCTGGCCGATGTCGTCGTGCAGTTCGCGGCTCAGGCGCTGGCGCTCGCTCTCCTGCACCTGGAGCATGCGGTTGGCCAGTTCCGACGGGCGCAGGCTGATGGAACGGGCCCAGTGCCGCAGGTGCCAGCCCACACCAATCATCGCCACCAGTTGCAGCAGCAGCACGCTTGCCGACAGGGGCTGGGCGCGCAGGTAGCACAGCAGGTTCGCCGCCAGCGATGCTACGCACAGCAGCGCCGTCATCCAGCGCAGCAGGGCAACTCTGGAGCGGCAACGCTGGAGAAACTTCAAGCGTGGAAGCATAGATAAGGAAGCCACTGAATTATTGCTGTAGGAAGCTTTGCGCATGTCTAGCCAGAGATTCTTGCGTTCTGCTTTGCATGGCGCACCCGTCCACGACCGGTTGTCCAATATCCAAGGTGCGCCTGTTCAAAGGTGCGCATGTTATCACTTCGATTGGATTTGGTCGCGGCAGTGTAACTGCTTGAAACCTCGGATTTTCCGGGCTTTGGCTGATCGGGTGTATGAAAGTGTGACTAGCAGAGTGCCATTATTAGATGATGTTTCCGAAACGCCGGGATCAACTAAGAAATCGTCCCTGCCAAACATTCGGAAAAACTTGCTCAACTTTGCAAGTTAGAGCCGATTTAGTTGCTGTCGACTTCGATCAGTGATGGCGATCGACCGATAGGGCGTGCGCATCGGGCAACTCACCCTGGGTGTGGGGATGGGTGCAGAAGGTGCCGACCTCCTGGCAGGGGGCGCACATTTGCGTGGCAGGCAGGCCCAGTGCCCGGGCCAGCTCGCCCAGCAGCTGCTGCTGCTCTTCGGTATCCAGATTCAGGCGCCCGGTCCGGGGGTCGACCAGTTCCAGTTGCCAGGCCAGCAGGGTCAGGCAAGCGGCCAGCGCAGGCAGGGCCTCGCCTTGCAGCCGACCTTGATGGCAGCCAGGTGCGAGCAGCTGCTGCAGGGCAAGCGTGTAATGAGCCACTTCCACCAGTTCAAGCTGTCTCGCACGGTGGGCCAGCGTATCGAGGGTTTCATTCAGGCAGTGGCAGGCGTCAGGATCGCTATCGATCAGTTCCAGGTGCTGCAGGCACTCCTGGGACCTGGCCAGCAGGACCTGCGCATCCTGCAGGAAATCCTGCACGGCGCTGTTGAGCAGTGGAGTGCTGTCCATCATGGCTCCCCGGTGCAAGGGATCGGCCATACCCAGATGTTCGCTAGCAAAAGCCTGACTCCGTTCATGCATTGAGAATGGCGTCACATTAATGGCTAATGGATATCGCGAACATCAGGTTGCACCCGATTGCTCCTAGGGGTTTCCCTGATGAAGTTTCAGGTGGTTCGCTCGTTGCGAGCGTTTGGGCGAGAGGGCGTGGCAGCAGTAAAGCATGATGGTAAAGTGATATCAATCGCCTCGAATGGCTTTTTCCATCAGGGGTCAAGCCGAGCGAATATCCGCCGATACAGGGCTGATGCATTCACTTTCCTGACTCAAGCCTGGGGGCTGTCCAATGGCAGGCATTCTCGACACGGTAGACCAACGCACGCAACTGGTGGGTGAGAACCGCCTGGAAATCCTCATGTTCCGCCTGGCTGGCCGACAGTTGTTCGCCATCAACGTCTTCAAGGTTCAGGAGGTGTTGCAACTGCCCAAGCTGACCCTCATGCCGCAGCGCCACACGTACGTTTGCGGGGTGGTCAACCTGCGAGGCCAGACCTTGCCGGTGATCGATCTGTCCCAGGCCATCGGCATGCGCCCGCTGCAGCCGGGGCCGGACAGTACCATCATCGTCACCGAGTACAACCGCTCGGTGCAGGCGTTCCTGGTGGGGGGCGTCGACCGCATCGTCAACATGAACTGGGAGGCGATCATGCCGCCGCCGACCAGTGCCGGTCGCCAGCACTACCTCACCGCGATCACCAAGGTCGACGAGCAACTGGTGGAGATCATCGACGTGGAGAAGGTGCTGGCGGAGATCGTGCCATACAGCGCCAAGGTGTCCCGTGACAAGCTGGAAGATCCGGTGCTGGCTCGCGCCCGAGGTCGAGAGGTGCTGCTGGTGGACGACTCCAGTGTGGCGCTGGCGCAGCTGCGCGACACCCTGTCGCAACTGGGGGTGAAACTGCACGTCGCCAGTGATGGCCTCAAGGCCTTGCGCCTGCTCAAGGGCTGGGCCGACGCGGGGGAGGATGTCTGCGAGAAACTGCTGATGATCTTCACCGATGCGGAAATGCCCGAGATGGACGGCTACCGGCTGACGACCGAAATCCGCAATGACCCTCGGCTGCGGGGCTTGTACGTGGTGCTGCATACCTCGCTGTCGGGCAGTTTCAACGAGTCCATGGTGAAGAAGGTCGGTTGCGACAATTTCCTCTCCAAGTTCCAACCGGACCGCCTGGTGGATGTGGTCCGTCAACGCTTGAGCCTGGATCACGCCGCAGTGTGATACCTCGCTGCGGCCGGTATAAGCTTGCCATTTCGACTGGCGCAAGGCGGGCAAGGATGTTTCTGAGTGCGTTGTATCGTTATCCGGTGAAGTCCGCAGGGGCCCAGAGCCTGCAGGTATCTTCCGTTGGCAACCTGGGCCTCGAGGGTGATCGGCGCTGGCTGGTAGTGGAGGAGGAAAACGGCCGCTTCCTGACTCAGCGTGCCTGGCCGCGGCTCGGGCAGATCAGCGCCGGTTATGGGGATCGAGGCCAGTTGCTGCTCCAGGCGCCGGGATTGCCAGCGCTGGATGTGCCTGTGCCGCCAGGCGACGACCATTTGCGTGGTGTCACGATCTGGCGGGACACGTTGCGTGTGCCCGATGCGGGGGACGAGGCCGCCGCCTGGCTCAGCGAGTTGCTGGGCAAGGCGGTGCGCCTGGTGCATTGCCCTGAGCAGCGGGCCCGCTACCTGCCCAGCGGTTACGGGCTGAATAGCGACCGGGCCGCCTTCCCCGATGGTTTTCCGTTGCTGCTGATTGGGCAGGCATCGCTGGATGAGTTGAGCCAGCGGGTCGGTCGCCCGATGGCGATGTTGCGCTTTCGTCCGAACCTGGTGGTGGAAGGCGCCGAGGCCTTTGCCGAAGATCGCTGGAAACGCATCCGAATCGGTGAGATGACCTTCCGTGTGCTCAAGCCCAGCGTGCGCTGCATTCTGACCACCCTCGATCCTGCCACCGGCGAGCGCAGCGCGGACCGTGAGCCGCTGACCACCCTCAAGACGTTCCGGGAGCGGGAGGGCGACGTGCTGTTTGGCCAGAATCTGGCGGTGGATGGCGAGGGTGAGCTGCAGGTGGGAATGGAAGTGCAGGTCATCGAGTAGCCGTCTCTGTCTGCGACCGACACTGCCGGTTTGGAAAGATCAGCCGTGTTGCGCGCAGGGCGGCAAGCGCCCTGTGAGAGCGGCTGAATCCGCCCTCACAGGGCCTTCATTCACATGTCGTCAAAATACCGCTCATGCCAATCCACCAGCGGCTGTGGCGAATTGAGCTTTTGTCCGTAGATGACCGAGTACGACAGCACGTTCTGCACGTATTGGCGCGTCTCGTCGAACGGAATCGACTCGACCCAGACATCGAAGCTCAGGTGCTTGGCGCCCTTGAGCCACTGGCGCACGCGCCCGGGGCCGGCGTTGTAGGCCGCCGAGGCCAGCACGCGGTTGCCGTTGAACTGGCCGTGTACCTGGCTCAGGTAGGCGGCGCCGAGCTGGATGTTCTTGTCCGGGTTGAACACCTGGGCCGGCGAGGCCAGCGGGATGCTGAACTTGCGCGCGGTTTCCTTGGCGGTGCCGGGCATGAGCTGCATCAGCCCACTGGCGCCGACGCTGGAGCGGGCATCCTCCATGAAGGCGCTCTCCTGGCGGGTGATGGCGAAGACCCAGCTCGAATGCAGGCCGCGCACCTTGGCTTCGCGCACCAGGGTGTCGCGGTGGGCCATGGGGAAACGGATGTCCAGGTCGTCCCAGTACTGGGCCTGGCTGATGGTGCGGATGGCCGGGAAATACCAGCGCATGTCGTAGGCCAGGCGTGCCTGGGCGACCATCTCGTCACGATTGAAGTGACGGCTGACGTGGTACCACTCGCGGCGGCCCTCGACGATCTGGCCGCGGGCATGGAATTCCAGGGCGCGACGCACGCCCGGCGTGTTGCGGACCTTGTTGATCACCGCCTTGCTGAGAACCAGTGGTTTGTTGTTCAACTGATAGGGCGTCTGTGCCCGGTCCGCGGCCAGGAAGCCGTAGAAGTCGCGTTCGCGGGCGACGGTCTTGTACAGCAGCGGAACCTGGGGGTTGTTGGGCTGCGCCAGTTCGAGGCTGCGAGCCTGCCAGTACTTCCAGCGGTTGCTGCTGGCCAGGTCCTGGGGCAGGCGCTTGGTCAGCTCGTAGGCATCCTCCCAGCGGCCCAGGCGCAGCAACAGGCGCAGGCGCCACTCGCTGACGGTGTTGTCGCGCAGCTCGGGGTCGTAGCGGGTCATCAGGTCGAGGGCGCGCGGATCGTAGCGGCGGGCGAGCGTCAGGCCGATCTCTCGGGCGATGGCGACCTTCTCGTCCCGGGAGAAGTGCATGCGCTGGGCGTAATCGTCGAGCAGCGCCATGGCTTGCTCTGGGTTCTGGCGTGCCAGCCGGCGCAGGCCGAGGCTGACCACGTCGGACATGGCTTCATTGACCGGGGTGAAGCGCGAAGGCTGGTTGAGCAGTTCGGGTTTCTGCGCCACGTCGATCAGCAGCTTGCCCTGAGGGGCGAGGGTGGTCAGCGTCTTCACCAGGCTGCCTGCCAGGCCGTAGTTGCGCGCCTGGGCGGCCAGTTTGGCGCGTTGCCAGCGCCTGGCCTCGGTGAGCTGGCCTTCGGCGGCCCACATGCCGAACAGCGTGTCGCAGGCCGCAGGCTGCGACTTGCCGACGTTCCACAGCTTCTCGGCGGTGGCGAAACCTTCGGCGCGCTGGCCGTGACTGAGCTGGTACTGGCCATTGAGGCAATCGAGCTCGGTGAAGTTGAGCTTGGGGTCATAGTACTGGGCGAAGGTTTTCCACTCGCCGCGTTCGGCCAGCCAGCGCAACCAGCGGAGCTTCATCCAGTTGGCCTGGGGCAGGTCGCCGTGGGCGGCGAGAAAGCCCTCGATCTCTTCGTTGCTGGCGCTCTTGAGGCGGGCGGTCAGCTCGTCGTAGGCGAGGTAGGGCGTGAGCGGATAATCGCGCAGTGCCTGGGCATAGCGCAGGTACGGGCCTTTGTCGCCCTTGGCCAGGGCGCGCTTGGCTTCGTCGTAGTACTGGCGTTGCTGGGTGATGTCGACAGCCTGAGCGGCACTCGCGGCGGTGGCGGTGAGCAGCAGGCAGGAGGCGATTTGTAACAGGCGGCTGCGCATGATACGTCCGGGCAGTTGAACCATAGAGAGTGACGGCGAAGCCAGCACTGTTGGGTATTACTGCCTAGCTTAGCCGTTTGCCGAGGGCCGGTGAAAGCACTGTGCTTGTATCGAGTTGTAATCCGACGCTCTGCGGGTGGCGACGGGCTTTTGATGTCGTGGCTGGGCAAGTCGGGTAGAATGCGCGCCCGGTTTTTGGAGATGAACATGACCCTGCTCAAATTCAGCGATGTGTCCCTGGCATTCGGCGCCATGCCGCTGCTGGACAAGGTTTCCTGGCAGATCGCCCGTGGCGAGCGGGTGTGCATCATCGGCCGCAACGGCACGGGCAAGTCGAGCATGCTGCGCCTGGTCAAGGGCGAGCAGAAGCCCGACGACGGCGATATCTGGCGCGCCCCCGGCCTCAAGATCGGCGAGTTGCCGCAGGAGCTGCCGGTCGCCGACGAACGCAGCGTGTTCGATGTGGTGGCCGCGGGCCTGGACGGGGTGGGCGAGCTGCTGGCCGAGTACCACCACCTGAGCCAGAACATTCATGGCGACGAGGATCTGGAAAAGCTCATGCACGTCCAGCACGAGCTGGAGGCCCGCGATGGCTGGCGCTTGCAGCAGGTGGTGGAAAGCACCCTCAGTCGCCTGCAGTTGCCTGCCGACAAGACCTTGGCCGAGCTTTCCGGTGGCTGGCGCCGCCGCGTCCTGCTGGCGCAGGCCCTGGTGTCCGAGCCTGATCTGCTGCTGCTCGACGAGCCGACCAACCACCTGGACATCGGCGCCATCGCCTGGCTGGAAGAGGCCCTGAGCGGTTTCAACGGCGCGGTGCTGTTCATCACCCACGACCGTTCCTTCCTGCAGAACCTGGCGACGCGCATCCTCGAGTTGGACCGCGGCGGGTTGATCGACTGGAACGGTGATTACGCCAGTTTCCTCGTGCACAAGGAGGCCGAGCTGGCCGCCGAGGCGACCGCCAACGCGCTGTTCGACAAGCGCCTGGCCCAGGAAGAAGTGTGGATTCGCCAGGGCATCAAGGCCCGGCGTACCCGCAACGAAGGGCGTGTGCGGGCGCTCAAGGCGCTGCGCGTGGAGCGCGGCGAGCGTCGTGAGCGCCAGGGCAAGGCCAATATCCAGATCGAGGTGGCGGACAAGTCCGGCAAGCAGGTGATGGTGCTGGACAATGTCAGCTTCGCTCACCTGGGTGGGCCGAAGCTGGTCAAGGACTTCTCCATGGTGCTGCAGCGCGAGGACCGTATCGGCCTGCTCGGCGCCAATGGTACCGGCAAGACCACGCTGCTCAAGCTGATGTTGGGCGACCTGGAGCCGAGCAGCGGCAAGGTCGAGCGCGGCACCAAGCTGGAAGTGGCGTACTTCGACCAGATGCGCCATCAGCTTGACCTGGAAAAGACCGTCATCGATAACCTGGCCGAAGGGCGCGATTTCATCGAGATCGATGGCCAGAACCGCCATGTGCTCAGCTATCTCGGTGATTTCCTGTTCAGCCCGCAGCGCGCACGCACGCCGGTCAAGGCGCTGTCCGGTGGCGAGCGTGCACGCCTGCTGCTGGCCAAGCTGTTCAGCAAGCCGGCCAACCTGCTGGTGCTGGACGAACCGACCAACGACCTGGACGTGGAAACCCTCGAGCTGCTCGAGGAAGTGCTGTCCAACTACAAGGGCACGGTGCTGATGGTCAGCCACGACCGGGCCTTCCTCGACAACGTCGTCACCAGCACCCTGGTGTTCGAGGGCGAGGGGCGCGTTCGCGAGTATGTTGGGGGTTACGAGGACTGGATTCGCCAGGGTGGTTCGCCGAAGTTGCTGGGTGTGACCGAAAGCAAGGGCGGCAAGTCCGAGTTGAACAGCGCCGTGGTGGCCAAGTCGGTGGAGGAGGTGGCGCCTGCACCGGTCGCCGCGCCGGCTGCGGATGCCGCCAAGAAGAAGCTCAGCTACAAGCTGCAGCGCGAACTCGAGGCCCTGCCGGGGCAGATCGATGCGCTGGAAAAGCAGATGGCCGAAGTGCAGGAAGAGGTCAATGCTTCGAACTTCTACCAGCGTCCGATAGTCGAGACCTCCGCGGTGCTGGCCAAGCTGGAGAAGCTGCAGGGCGAGCTGGACGTGCTGGTTGAGCGCTGGGCCGAGCTGGAAGGCTGATTGGCTGTGCCGGTCTCTTCGCGGACAAGGCCGCGAAGAGACCGGCAGCGGCTACTTCATTCTTTCTTCAGTAGTCGTACCGCCAGCACGTCGCATGGCGCGCCATGCAGTACGTCATTGGCGGTGGAGCCCAGCAGCAGCGCAAGGCCGTGGCGACCATGGCTGCCGACCACGATCAGGTCGCAATGCTGATCCTTGGCCAGCTGGTGGATTTCCTGGCGCGGTTGGCCGTAGACCAGGTGTGAGTCGCCACGGTTGATGTCCGGGTACTTGGTGAACAGGCGTTCCATGCGTTCCTTGGCCTGGTCGAACTGCTGCTGCTGCAGTTGCGAGAGGTCCATCGGCACGTCGCCACCGAAGGCCATGGCCATGGGCTCGACGATATGCACCAGGGAAACCTTGGCGCCACTCGCCAGGGCAATTGTCTTGGCCCGCTTGATCACGGGGTCGCATTCTTCGGTCAGGTCGACAGCGACCAGAAGATGTTCATAGGACATGTGCAGTACTCCTGACAATCGCGATAGTAGAAGTATGGTCGCTTTCGGGCCCGGCGTTCGTGAAACCTGGATAACCCGCTCATTTTGCAACGCTTTATAGGGTCTACAGATATGACGGTATGGCTGGTGGTGTCAATCCTTGCGCTGATGCTCAGCCCGCTGGCCTGGTTGCGCCAGTCTCGCAAGCAGAGCGAGCAGATGAGCCTGCGCCTGGAGGGGCGACGCATGGGGCTGGCCATGCACCTGGCTCCGCAACAATGGCCGCACTGGCTGGAAAACCAGCCACCCAGCCCATGTCCGCAATACCACCGGGCGCGCCGCAAGGGCCGGCAGGACAGCTGGTGCTACTGGCAGATCACGCCTGGTGTCTGGTGGAACCAGTGGCGTGAGCCTTGCGAAGATCCGCGTCTGGCGCAAGCCTTCGCGCGCCTGCCGGAGACGGTATACAAGGTTGAAGCCGACAGCCGCATGATCGCCCTCTACTGGAGCGAGCGCGGTGATAAATCTGTTTTGCAGGATATTGCTCAGACCCTCGATAACCTCGCCTGACCGTGCACGACGCAAAACGGCGCGCAGGAGCTCTCATGCTCCTGCGCGCCGTTTTGCGTCGTGCCGCACAGAAAAGGCCAGGCAGGCCGGAAACACCTTCATTCGATTGCAGTGTAGTCACGGGTCGTGGATGCGTTTAGAAAAATGCAGCATTCGAGGCCGATGATGGTCTATCGCTGACATGAATGGTCGGCGATCACTGTCATCATGTTTCGTACCCGGCGCGTACAAGATGACTGGAAAGTCGCGTTTTCACGCAGTTCGCGAGCATTTGACAACGCGGTTCTTTTCGGAGAATGTGTGCACACCCAAGTCAAACGGGCGTATGAATTGAGCGTTTGTATGTCAGACGGCTCTTACAGAATCCCGATTAGCGCGCCGACGGGTGTGCCTGGGGCGAGGGACCGGCAAACCGGCCCTCCCGCCAGCGATCGGCGTGTACAGTTCAGCTTCCATATCGTGGAGATCAGTTGATGATTTACGAAGGTAAAGCCATCACGGTTAAGGCTCTTGAAAGCGGCATCGTCGAACTGAAGTTCGACCTCAAGGGTGAGTCCGTCAACAAGTTCAACCGCCTCACCCTGAACGAACTGCGTCAGGCAGTGGATGCCATCAAGGCCGACGCTTCGGTCAAGGGCGTGATCGTCAGCAGCGGCAAGGACGTGTTCATCGTCGGCGCCGACATCACCGAATTCGTCGACAACTTCAAGCTGCCCGAGGCCGAACTGGTCGCCGGCAACCTGGAAGCCAACCGCATTTTCAATGACTTCGAAGACCTGCAGGTGCCGACCGTCGTCGCCATCAACGGCATTGCCCTGGGCGGTGGCCTGGAGATGTGCCTGGCGGCCGATTACCGGGTCATGTCCAGCAGTGCCAAGATTGGCCTGCCCGAAGTGAAACTGGGGATCTACCCAGGCTTTGGCGGCACCGTGCGCCTGCCGCGCCTGATCGGCTCGGACAACGCCATCGAGTGGATCGCCTCCGGCAAGGAAAATCGCGCCGAAGACGCCCTGAAAGTGGGCGCCGTCGATGCGGTGGTCACGCCGGAACTGTTGCAGGCCGGTGCCCTGGACCTGATCAAGCGCGCCATCAGCGGCGAGCTGGACTACAAGGCCAAGCGTCAGCCCAAGCTGGAAAAGCTCAAGCTCAACGCCATCGAACAGATGATGGCCTTCGAGACCGCCAAGGGCTTCGTCGCCGGCCAGGCTGGCCCGAACTACCCGGCACCGGTCGAAGCGATCAAGACCATCCAGAAAGCCGCCAACTTCGGTCGTGACAAGGCCCTGGAAGTCGAGGCCGCCGGCTTCGCCAAGCTGGCCAAGACGTCGGTCGCCGAAAGCCTGATCGGGCTGTTCCTGAATGACCAGGAGCTCAAGCGCAAGGCGAAGGCTCACGATGAAATCGCTCACGACGTGAAGCAGGCTGCCGTGCTCGGCGCCGGCATCATGGGGGGCGGCATCGCCTACCAGTCGGCAGTCAAGGGCACGCCGATCCTGATGAAGGACATCCGCGAGGACGCCATCCAGCTGGGCCTGAACGAGGCCTCCAAACTGCTCGGCAAGCGCGTCGAGAAAGGCCGCCTGACCCCGGTGAAGATGGCCGAGGCGCTCAACGCCATTCGCCCGACCCTGTCCTACGGTGATTTCGGCAACGTCGACATCGTCGTCGAGGCCGTGGTCGAGAATCCGAAGGTCAAGCAGGCGGTGCTGGCCGAAGTGGAAGGCCAGGTGAAAGAGGACGCGATCCTCGCTTCCAACACCTCGACCATCTCCATCAACCTGTTGGCCAAGGCGCTCAAGCGTCCGGAAAACTTCGTCGGCATGCACTTCTTCAACCCGGTGCACATGATGCCGCTGGTCGAAGTCATCCGCGGCGAGAAGTCCAGCGACGTGGCCGTGGCCACCACCGTGGCCTACGCCAAGAAGATGGGCAAGAACCCGATCGTGGTCAACGATTGCCCGGGCTTCCTGGTCAACCGCGTGCTGTTCCCGTATTTCGGCGGCTTCGCCAAGCTGGTCAGCGCCGGCGTGGACTTCGTGCGCATCGACAAGGTGATGGAGAAGTTCGGCTGGCCGATGGGCCCGGCCTACCTGATGGACGTGGTCGGCATCGACACCGGTCACCACGGTCGCGATGTGATGGCTGAAGGCTTCCCTGACCGCATGAAGGACGATCGTCGCTCCGCTGTCGACGCCCTGTACGAGGCCAACCGCCTGGGCCAGAAGAACGGCAAGGGGTTCTATGCCTACGAGACCGACAAGCGCGGCAAGCCGAAGAAGGTCGCCGATGTCAGCGTGCTCGAGGTGCTCAAGCCGGTCATCTTCGAGCAGCGCGAAGTCAGCGATGAAGACATCATCAACTGGATGATGGTCCCGCTGTGCCTGGAGACCGTGCGTTGCCTGGAAGACGGCATCGTCGCGACCGCCGCCGAGGCCGACATGGGCCTGGTCTACGGTATTGGCTTCCCTCCCTTCCGTGGTGGCGCGCTGCGTTACATCGATTCGATCGGGGTCGCCGAGTTCGTCGCGCTGGCCGACAAGTACGCCGACCTGGGGCCGCTGTACCACCCCACCGCGAAGCTGCGCGAGATGGCCAAGAACGGCCAGCGCTTCTTCAACTGAGCGCCCAACGAGCTAGAGCGAGAATATTGATATGAGCCTGAATCCAAGAGACGTGGTGATTGTCGACTTCGGTCGCACGCCGATGGGTCGTTCCAAGGGCGGCATGCACCGTAACACCCGTGCCGAAGACATGTCCGCGCACCTGATCAGCAAGCTGCTGGAGCGCAACGACAAGGTCGACCCGAAAGAAGTCGAGGACGTGATCTGGGGCTGCGTCAACCAGACCCTGGAGCAGGGCTGGAACATCGCCCGCATGGCGTCGCTGATGACCCAGATCCCGCACACCTCTGCCGCGCAGACCGTCAGCCGCCTGTGCGGTTCGTCGATGAGCGCGCTGCACACCGCCGCCCAGGCGATCATGACCGGCAACGGTGATGTCTTCGTGATCGGTGGCGTCGAGCACATGGGCCACGTCAGCATGATGCATGGCGTCGATCCCAACCCTCATATGTCGCTGTACGCCGCCAAGGCATCCGGGATGATGGGCCTCACCGCCGAAATGCTCGGCAAGATGCACGGCATTACCCGTGAGCAACAGGATCTGTTCGGCCTGCGTTCGCACCAGCTCGCCCACAAGGCGACGGTGGAGGGCAAGTTCAAGGACGAGATCATTCCGATGCAAGGCTATGACGAGAACGGTTTCCTGAAGGTCTTCGACTACGACGAGACCATTCGCCCGGAAACCACCCTCGAAGGACTGGCGTCGCTCAAGCCGGCATTCAACCCGAAAGGTGGTACCGTGACGGCCGGTACCTCGTCGCAGATCACCGACGGTGCCTCGTGCATGATCGTCATGTCCGGCCAGCGCGCCATGGACCTGGGCATCCAGCCGTTGGCTGTGATCCGCTCCATGGCCGTGGCAGGTGTCGATCCGGCGATCATGGGTTACGGCCCGGTCCCGTCGACGCAGAAAGCGCTCAAGCGCGCGGGTTTGACCATCGCTGACATCGATTTCTTCGAGCTCAATGAAGCCTTCGCCGCACAGGCCCTGCCGGTGCTGAAGGATCTGAAAGTACTCGACAAGATGGATGAGAAGGTTAACCTGCACGGCGGCGCGATCGCCCTGGGTCACCCGTTCGGTTGCTCTGGTGCTCGTATTTCCGGCACTCTGCTCAACGTGATGAAGCAGAATGGCGGTACGCTTGGCGTCGCCACCATGTGTGTCGGCCTGGGTCAAGGTATCACCACGGTCTTCGAACGCGTCTGATCGCGTTGCGAGGCAACAGCCGGGGCCCTGTGCCCCGGTTTTTGTTTTTTACAGGATTTGTTCAAGAGGGCGAGCGACATGCAGATACAACCTGGTGTGTACCGGCATTACAAAGGCCCTGAGTATCGTGTTTTCGGCACCGCGCGCCATTCCGAGACCGAGGAGTGGGTGGTGTTCTATCAGGCCTTGTATGGCGAATTCGGGCTTTGGGTTCGGCCGCTTTCCATGTTCCTGGAGTCTGTCGAGGTTGACGGCGAGCAGGTGCCACGCTTTGCTTTGGTCAAGGCTGAGGAAGGGATGGACGAGCTGCTGGCGAAAGCACATCCGTGAACACCCACGCTTGACCTCACAGTTTCGCCACTATATATAGCGGTGCCGCGTCCGGCACCTGACGCGTTTTTCATCTTCAGATTCAGGAATACTCCGATCCATGGGCAAATCGCTGGTCATTGTGGAATCCCCGGCCAAGGCCAAGACCATCAACAAGTACCTGGGCAGCCAGTACGTGGTGAAGTCGAGTATCGGCCACATCCGTGACCTTCCCACCAGCGGTTCCGCCAGTGCGGCCAAGGAACCGGCGGCCAAGCGCGGCAAGACTGCGAGTGAGGCTCCGGCGCTGTCGCCGAAGGAGAAGGCGCGTCGCACCCTGGTCGCGCGCATGGGCGTCGATCCCGAGGCGGGTTGGAAGGCCAAGTACGAGATCCTTCCCGGCAAGGAGAAGGTGATCGAAGAGCTGCGCCGCCTGGCCAAGGATGCCGACACCATCTATCTCGCAACCGACTTGGACCGCGAAGGGGAAGCCATCGCCTGGCACCTGCGCGAAGCCATTGGCGGCGACGACAGCCGCTACAAGCGCGTGGTGTTCAACGAGATCACCAAGAAGGCCATCCAGGAGGCGTTCTCCCAGCCGGGCGAGCTCGACATTGATCGGGTCAATGCACAGCAGGCGCGTCGCTTCCTCGATCGCGTGGTGGGCTACATGGTCTCGCCGCTGCTGTGGGCCAAGATCGCCCGCGGCCTGTCTGCAGGCCGTGTGCAGTCGGTGGCGGTGAAGCTGGTGGTCGAGCGTGAGCGCGAGATCCGTGCGTTCAATCCGGAAGAGTACTGGGAAGTCCACGCCGATCTGGGCACCGCCAAGAACGCCAAGGTGCGTTTCGAGGTCGCCCGCGAGAACGGCGAGGCCTTCAAACCGCTCAATCAGGCGCAGGCCATGGCTGCACTGGAGAAGCTCAAGTCCTCCAGCTACAGCGTAAGCAAGCGCGAAGACCGGCCGACCAGCAGCAAGCCCTCGGCGCCGTTCATCACCTCCACCCTGCAGCAGGCGGCGAGCAACCGTCTGGGCTTTGGGGTGAAGAAGACCATGATGATGGCCCAGCGTCTGTACGAGGCCGGTTACATCACCTACATGCGTACCGATTCGACCAACCTGTCGACCGATGCCGTCGAGATGGCGCGCGACTACATCGAAAAAGAATTCGGCAAGCAGTACCTGCCCGCCGCGCCGATCGTCTACGGCAGCAAGGAAGGCGCCCAGGAGGCGCACGAGGCGATTCGCCCCTCCGACGTGAATATCCATCCAACCAAGCTCAGCGGCATGGAGCGCGACGCCGAGCGCCTGTACGAGCTGATCTGGCGCCAGTTCCTGGCGTGCCAGATGCCGCCTGCGCAATACCTGTCCACCAGCGTCACCGTCGTGGCCGGCGACTTCGAGCTGCGTGCCAAGGGCCGTATCCTCAAGTTCGACGGTTACACCCGTGTCCTGCCGCAGCAGAGCAAGCCGGGCGAGGACGATGTGTTGCCGGAAATGGCCCAGGGCGAAGCGCTGAAGTTGATCCAGCTCGATCCGAGCCAGCACTTCACCAAGCCGCCGGCGCGCTTCACCGAAGCCAGCCTGGTCAAGGAGATGGAAAAGCGCGGTATTGGTCGTCCATCGACCTACGCAGCGATCATTTCCACCATTCAGGACCGTGGTTACGTCACCCTGCACAACCGCCGCTTCTACTCCGAGAAGATGGGCGACATCGTCACCGAGCGTCTGTCGGAAAGCTTTGCCAACCTGATGGACTACGGCTTCACCGCCGGCATGGAAGAGCACCTCGACGACGTGGCCCAGGGCGAGCGTGACTGGAAGAACGTGCTCGATGAGTTCTATGGCGATTTCAGCAAGAAGCTGCTGACCGCCGAATCCGCAGAAAGCGGCATGCGTGCCAACCAGCCGACCTTGACCAACATTCCGTGCAAGGAATGTGGTCGCCCGATGATGATCCGGACTGCGTCCACGGGTGTTTTCCTCGGCTGTTCGGGCTACAGCCTGCCGCCGAAGGAACGTTGCAAGGCAACGGTCAACCTGGTGCCGGGTGACGAGATCGCCGCTGACGACGAAGGCGAGTCCGAATCCCTGGTGCTGCGTGGCAAGCATCGCTGCCCGATCTGCTCGACGGCGATGGACGCCTACCTGCTCGACGAGAAGCACAAGTTGCATATCTGCGGTAACAACCCGGATTGCGCAGGCTACGAGATCGAAGAGGGTAGCTACCGGATCAAGGGTTACGAAGGCCCGAGCCTGGAGTGCGACAAGTGCGGCAGCGAGATGCAGCTCAAGACCGGGCGTTTCGGCAAGTTCTTCGGTTGCACCAACCCGGCCTGCAAGAACACGCGCAAGCTGCTCAAGAGCGGAGAGGCGGCGCCACCGAAGATGGACAAGGTGGATATGCCAGAGCTCAAGTGCGAGAAGGTCGACGACACCTACGTGTTGCGTGATGGTGCGTCGGGCTTGTTCCTGGCGGCCAGCCAGTTCCCGAAGAACCGCGAAACCCGCGCGCCACTGGTGCTGGAGATCGTTCCCCACAAGCACGAGATCGATCCGAAGTATCACTTCCTCTGCGATGCGCCGCAGAAGGACCCGGAAGGCCGCCCGGCGGTGATTCGCTACAGCCGCAAGACCAAGGAGCAATACGTGCAGTCCGAGGTCGATGGCAAACCGACCGGCTGGAAGGCGTTCTACGACGGCAAGGCGTGGAAGGTCGAAGACAAGCGTTGATCTGAAGTTGTACTGGGGCCGCTTCGCGCCCCATCGCTGGCAAGCCAGCTCCCACAGGGTACGAGGCGATTCTGTGGGGGGGGGGGCGGCTTGCCGGCGATGGCGCGCGAAGCGGCCCCAGTCATTTGATGACAAGCAAAGCGCAATCCCTGAAACTGCAGGCAATTGCCTTGCAGCCTTCAGGAGTCACTCGAAATGGCCCAGGAACTCTACACCCGCACCAACCAGAAACTGTTCTTCGCCGGCCTCGCGCTTGAGTCCATGACCAAGGCCGCCGAGAGCCAGGCGATGAATGCTCAGGGGCTGCTGCAGGCCGAGCGCGAATCGGCGCTGTTTCACCTCTACGGTGCGTTGCTTGGCTTGTGTCACGAGATTGCTGGTTTCTATCGCCTGCCACAGGCTTCTGCGTCGCGGGCCGAGCTGCTGTTCAGCGATGAAGTGCTGACGCGCGTGGCGATTCCGGAAATGGCCGAGTTGTTGGAGCTGGCTCGTCAACCGGAAACCTGGCTGGCGCGTCTGCTGGCCGCTTATGCCGATTTGTTCCGACCGCCGGTCGCGAAGAAAACCGTGAAGGGCGACGTCACCCAGCCATTGATCCAGGCCGTCAATCTGGACGAGCCCGAGCCGATCAAGCTTTCTCGGGAGGAGTTGGAGGCCTGGCGACAGAACCTCAAAAACCTGGTGAGACGATTCCGCGACGCGTTGAGTGAGTGCTGACGGCGTTCATGGCTGGTACACTACTGGCCTTTCGTGAAAAGCAGGCCCTTTATGTCAACGTCCTTTCTAGAAATTGTCGAGTTGCCTGATGGCCGGATCGAGCTGCGCCGTGCCGAGGATGAAGGCTCCCTGGTAACCCTGGATTTCTCCGAGGACGCCAAGGCATTCCTGCAAGGACAGCACGTAGAAGTGGCCAAGGCCATGCTCAGCGTTGGCGTGCAGATGGCCGGTCGCCTTGTCGAGGGTGACTTCGAGCGTGAAGAGGGGCCGCGAGTCCTTCATTGAGCCAGCCTGCAGGCTCAGGGTTTCAAGCGTTTTACAGGCAAAGCCTGAACATCAGCCGAGGCGGATGTTCAGGCTTTGTGCGTTTCCGATGGCTGCAGCGCGTTGCAGTTGTTGGCGGGCGCTGGTGTTGAGGGTGCCCAGCCAGCTGACCACGGTATGGCTGTGGCCCAGGCGCAGGGCTTCGCAAGCCAGTTGCAGGACTGTCTGGTTGACGCCGGGGTGCAGCAGCAGGATGCGTTCACGGTTAAGCCCGGCATCGCGCAGCCAGGTCTGGGTCAGGCTGCCTGGTGGGGCGATGAGTGTCAGCCAGCGGCTGTCATCCTCTTCGCTGAGTTCGCGCAGGACGGGAGCCAGCAGGCTTTGGCAATGCCCGGGCGCGCCACGCAGGGCCAGCTCACTGAACAGCTCGGGTTGGCTGCTCTTGCGCGTTGGCTCGCTTGGCTTCAGGCCTGGCAGTACCGGCTGGGCGAGGAAGGCCTCGAACAGCGGCAACTGCGCTTGCTGCGGTGCATGGGTGAACGGCTGCATGACGCCTCCTGGTTTCAGCGGCGAAGGACGCCGACGCTCAAGCCCTCGATCACCAGTTCCTGCTCTTTCAGGTCGACTTCGATGGGGGCGAACTCGGGGTTCTCGGCAATCAGCCAGACCTTGCTGCCTTCGCGCTTGAAGCGCTTGACGGTGACTTCGTCACCGATACGGGCAACCACGATCTGGCCGTTGCGGGCTTCGCGGGTGGTGTGCACGGCGAGCAGGTCGCCGTCGAAGATGCCGATGTCCTTCATGCTCATGCCGTGCACGCGCAACAGATAGTCGGCGCGGGGATGGAAGAAGGCCGGGTTGATGTTGCAGGATTCTTCGATGTGCTGCTCGGCCAGGATCGGCGCACCGGCGGCTACGCGACCGATGATCGGCAGGCCGTTGTCGTCGTTCTTTGGCTCGAGACCGGGGATGCGGATGCCGCGGGACGCGCCCGGGGTCATCTCGATGGCACCCTTGCGAGCCAGGGCCTTGAGGTGCTCCTCGGCGGCGTTGGGCGATTTGAAGCCCAGCTCCTGGGCGATCTCGGCGCGGGTCGGCGGGAAACCGTTGTCTTCGAGGCAACGTTTGATGAAAGCCAGAATCTCGGCTTGGCGTGGCGTCAGTTTCAGCATGGGCGAGGGCTCTGTCTTTTTATACAGTGACTGGGATTATATACAGTGGCTGGCAAGCTGCAAGCACCCTGCGCGCATGAGTGGCGCAAAGCGAGTCCATTCAATGTGTTGTGGCTGTGATTAAATGGGCGACCGGCCAGTCACCGAGCCTTGACAGAAGCAGGCCTGAAACGTATGTTTCAAACAACTGTTTGTCAGGCGGAGTAGACATGGCCCAATCGGAAACCGTTGAACGCATCCTCGATGCGGCGGAACAGCTGTTCGCGGAGCGCGGGTTCGCGGAAACCTCATTGCGGCTGATCACCAGCAAGGCCGGGGTCAACCTGGCGGCGGTGAACTATCACTTCGGCTCCAAGAAAGCCCTGATCCAGGCGGTTTTCTCACGTTTCCTCGGTCCTTTCTGTGCCAGCCTCGAGCGCGAGCTGGAGCGGCGCCAGGCGCGCCCCGAACAGAAGGCCAGCCTCGAAGAGCTGCTGGAGATGCTGGTCGAGCAGGCGCTCGCGGTGCAGCCGCGCAGCAATAACGACCTGTCCATCTTCATGCGCCTGCTGGGGTTGGCGTTCAGCCAGAGCCAGGGCCACCTGCGCCGTTATCTGGAAGACATGTATGGCAAGGTGTTCCGCCGCTACATGCTCCTGGTCAACGAGGCTGCCCCGCGCATTCCGCCGCTCGAGCTGTTCTGGCGGGTGCACTTCATGCTGGGGGCCGCGGCGTTCAGCATGTCGGGGATCAAGGCGCTGCGCGCCATTGCCGAAACCGATTTCGGCATCAATACCTCGATCGAGCAGGTGATGCGCTTGATGGTGCCGTTCCTGGCCGCCGGCATGCGCGCCGACACCGGCGTCACCGACCCCGCCATGGCCACGGCCCAGTTGCGTCCGCGCAGCAAGTCCAGCGCGGCTGCCAAGGTCTGAACACTGGGCGGGGTAGGGCGCTTCGGCTAAGCTAGCGCCCATGTCCGACCTCGCCTTGAGCCGCCGCCTTTCCGGCACTCTCCCTGCCGCACTGAACCTATGGGCTGTTCGCTGTCCCATGACGGTGTGCGCCTGCGCCTGTCGGGCTCCCCTGGATCTGTAATGAAGGACTCGCTATGACCGCCAGCCTGCAAGGCTCCCTGATGGTGGATATCGCCGGCCACTGGCTGACCGCCGAAGATCGCCATCTGTTGCGCCAGCCCGAAGTGGCCGGCCTGATCATCTTTGCCCGCAACATCGACAGCCCGCGCCAGGTGCGCGAGCTGTGCGCGTCGATTCGCGCCATTCGCCCTGATCTCATTCTCGCCGTCGACCAGGAAGGTGGTCGGGTGCAGCGCCTGCGTCAGGGCTTCGTGCGCTTGCCGGCCATGCGCGCCATCGCCGATAACGCCAACGCCGAGTACCTGGCCGAGCAATGTGGCTGGTTGATGGCGACCGAAGTGCTGGCAGTGGGATTGGACCTGAGCTTCGCGCCGGTCCTGGACCTCGACCACCAGCGCAGCGCCGTGGTCGGCAGTCGCGCCTTCGAGGGTGAACCCGAGCGCGCCACCCAGTTGGCGGGGGCTTTCATCCGCGGTATGAACGCTGCCGGCATGGCGGCTTGTGGCAAGCATTTCCCGGGACATGGTTGGGCCGAGGCCGACTCGCACGTGGCCATTCCGGTCGATGAGCGCAGCCTGGAGCAGCTGCGCGCCGTGGACCTGGTGCCATTCACCCGTCTGAGCGGGCAGCTGGCGGCGGTGATGCCGGCGCATGTCATCTATCCGCAGGTGGACAACCAGCCGGCGGGCTTCTCCCGGCGCTGGCTGCAGGACATCCTGCGCGGCGAGCTGGGTTTCGATGGGGTGATCTTCAGCGACGACCTGTCCATGGCCGGTGCCCATGTGGTGGGTGATGCCGCCAGTCGCATCGAGGCGGCGCTGAGCGCCGGTTGCGACATGGGCCTGGTGTGCAACGACCGCGCGGCCGCGGAGTTGGCGCTGAGCGCGGCTCAGCGGATGAAGGTCCAGCCGTCGCCGCGAATCGCGCGGATGCGCGGGCAGGGCTTTGCGCGTACCGATTACCGCCAGCAGCCGCGTTGGCTGGAGGCGTTGGGGGCCTTGAAGGAAGCCCAGCTGGTCGATTGACCTGGCCGGCTTTATCGCGGGTCAAGCCCGCTCCCACGACGCGCTGAGGCCTCGTGGGAGCGGGCTTGCCCCGCGATTGAGCGCTTACCGATTGCGCTTGCCCGGCAACGGCGCGAACAACGCCTCGATCTCGTCATCTCCCAGCCGCCATTGCCCGGCCTGCCCGCCATCGAGCAGCCCGGCCGCCAGTGCCGCCTTCTCCTGCTGCAACTGCTGGATCTTCTCTTCCACCGTTCCCCGGGTGATCAGCTTGAACACGAATACCGGCTTGTCCTGGCCAATGCGGTAGGCCCGGTCGGTGGCCTGGTTCTCGCTGGCCGGGTTCCACCACGGGTCGTAGTGGATCACGGTATCGGCGGCGGTCAGGTTCAGCCCGGTGCCGCCGGCCTTGAGGCTGATCAGGAACACCTCGCTGTCGCCGTTCTGGAACTGCTGCACCGGCGCGCGGCGGTCGCGGGTGTCGCCGGTCAACAGGCTGTAGCGGATGCCGCGTTTCTCCAGTTCGAACTCGATCAGCGCGAGCATGGAGGTGAACTGCGAGAACAGCAGGACCTTGCGCCCCTCGCTGAGCAACTCTTCGAGCATTTCCAGCAGGCTGCCCAGCTTGCCCTTGTCGGCGAACGTGCCTTTCGCCTCGGTACCCTTGACCAGGCGTAGATCGCAGCACACCTGGCGTAGCTTGAGCAGCGCGTCGAGGATGATGATCTGGCTGCGGGCCGCGCCGTTACGGGCGATTTCCTCGCGGACCTTCTTGTCCATCGCCACCCGCAGCGCCTCATAAGTGTCGCGCTGGGCGTCGCTGAGCTCGACCCAGTGGATCATCTCGGTCTTGGCGGGCAGTTCGGTGGCCACCTGCTCCTTGGTGCGGCGCAGCAGGAACGGGCGGATGCGGCTGGCCAGGTGGGCCATGCGCTCGCCGTCGCCGTGGCGTTCGATCGGGGTGCGGTAGTCCTGGGTGAAACGCTTGCTGTCGCCCAGCCAGCCGGGCATCAGGAAGTGGAAGATCGACCACAGCTCGCCGAGGTTGTTCTCCATCGGCGTGCCGGTCAGGCACAGGCGCTGGTCGGCCTGTAGCTCGCGCACGGCCTGGGCGGCCTTGCTGGTGCTGCTCTTGATGTTCTGCGCTTCGTCCAGCACCAGCAGGTGCCAGGGCTGGGCCTTGAGATGCTCCAGGTCGCGGGGTGCCAGGGCGTAGGTGGTCAGTATCAGGTCGTAGTCGGCCAGGTTGGCGAAGTGCTTGTTGCGGCCTGGGCCGTGCAGGGCCAGGACCCGCAGGTCGGGGGCGAAGCGCCGGGCTTCGTCGAGCCAGTTGGGCACCAGGCTGGTGGGCATCACCGCCAGCGCAGGGTGGGTCAGGCGTCCGGCTTCTTTCTCCAGCAGCAGGTGGGCCAGGGTCTGCAGGGTCTTGCCCAGGCCCATGTCGTCGCCGAGGATGCCGCCGGTGCCCATCTCGCGCAGGGCCTGCAGCCAGTTCAGGCCTTGCTGCTGGTACGGTCGCAGCGTGGCGTTCAGGCCCTTGGGGGGCGCCACGTGCAGGTCACGGGCATCGCGCAGGCGTCGGCCCAGGTCGCGGACTTCGCCGCCGCCTTCCCATCGCAACGGCAGATGGTCGATCGCGTTCAGGCGCGCGGCGTCGGCGCGCTCCAGGCGCAAGCTCGGGCCGACGGCGTCTTCGTGCAGATACAGTTCGCCGAGCGTGCCCATCACCGCCTTGATCCGGCCGTAGGGCAGGGCGACGCGCAACGCCGGGCTGTCGAGGCGACCTCGGTTGAGGTCGATCAGCAGGTGCTCGTCGTCACTGCGTCGGGCCAGTTCGCTGGGGCGCAACAGCTCCGGGTTGCTGCGCAGCAGTTGCAGGACAATGGGCAGCAGGCTGTGGCGCTGGCCCTCGACGACGATGCCCAGTTCCAGGTCGAACCACTCGTGGCTAGGCGCTTCTTCGACGGTGGCGTACCAGTCGTCCACCTCATGCAGGCTGAAGGCGAAGTCGCGGTGCACGTCGATGGCCCAGCCCGCCTCGCGCAGACGCGGCAGGCCCTCGCGGGCGAAACGCAGCCAGGCTTCGTCGTCCGGCAGCTGGTACATCTCGCCGGCGCTGTCGGGCAGGGCCTTGCTCTGGCGGGTGGCGGGCTTGAAGCCCAGGTCGCGCAACGCCTTGCGCAGGGCCAGCTCGGCCTGGGGCTGGCGGCGGATGCGTTGGCTGGTGCTGCCCACCAGGCGACTCAGCGGCTTGTCGTCGCCGCCGCTGGCGCGCAGGCCGTCATAGTCGAACGACAGCGCGGCGCGGTGCTGCATCTGCCGCTGCATGCGCCCGGTCTTGGGCGTGTAGGCGCTGAACTCGAGGCTGCCGAGGGTCAGGTGCGGGGTCGGCTCGATGTCGTCGAGCTGCTCCTGTTGCACGGTGGTGGGTGTCGGCAGGTGGTGATTCAGGGCGTTGAGCTTGTGGCTGAGGGGCACGATGAGGTGTTCCGGTACATCGGGAGCGAGGGACAGTTGCAGGGCGGTGTGCGGGTCGAGGTCGTGAGTGACGGTGCCGACCTCCTCGCGCTCGACATCGAGGTAGAACAGCGGCACCAGTGGCAGCACGCAATTGAGCGGCGTGTCATCGTTGTACCAGATGCCCCGGTAGTCGCCGTTGTCCAGGCGCACCCAGCGGAATTGCGCCGGGCGTGGCGCGCCCTGGCGCAGCAGCGGCAGCTCTTCGATGAACATCAGGCGTCCGGTATCCAGCACCCGCTGCAGCAACTCGCCACCTTCATGGCCCTTGAGGGCATAGCCGCGGTCCTGGCCATAGGGCGCGTTCTGCGCCGACAGCTGACGCAGGATGCGCAGGTCATCTTCCTTGACGAACTTCGGTGGTTCGTAGAGCAGGTCATACAACGACTGCACGCGGCTGTAGCGAATGCCGTGCTCCTCGCGGGTGCCTTTGCGCACGCGCAGTGCGCAGCTATGGTCGCGTTGCAGGACGAGCTGGTAGCAGACCATGCGTCCGCGCTTGTCTTCAGCGGCGCTCTTCGCCGCTGAAGGCGGCTCCAGGCCCTGCAGCCAGTGTTGCAGGTGGTGGGGTAGCTGGTCGCCACCGGCGGTGGCGCGCCCGCCGTTGTTGGCCAGGGTGAAGAGCGCGGCGGCGCAGTGCTTGCAGTTCGCGCCGACCGGGCAGGAGCAGTCGCCACGTACATGGCACTGTCCGGATGGCCCTGCGGTGATGAGGATCCGCTGGCGGTAGACGTTGCCGCCGCTGCCGCGGCAGATCGACTCGAGGCGTGAGTCGCCGTGAGACTGGATCGTGACCAGGCCCTGTTCGGCGTAGCGTTCGCCGCGTTGCAGGGTGGCGGCGGAAAAATCGCGTTTCCAGCTCGGATTCTCGGCGGCCAGCTTCTGCACATCGGCGTTCACGGGGTCACTGCTCCATCATTTCCGGGTCCGGCAGCGGAATCTTGCGCATGCCGGCCGGTGAAACCTTGAGCAGCAGCGCCAGGTGGCCGCCATCGAGGAAGGTCAACTGCCCGGCCTTCATGTTGCTGTTGCTCTGCTTGAACTGTTCGCTGCGCAGCACGCTGCCGTTGGCGTCGAGCTGGTTGACCCAGAAGTTCGCTTCGACGGCGATGAAGCGGCCTTCGGCGATGCTCAGGTTGCCCTCGATGGGGAAGTGGCCGAACTGCTCTTCACCGGCGCCCAGGGCCACCGTACTGGCTTGCTGCTGCCAGGCTTTGTGCAGCAGCACGGTGTAGTCGGCGGTGGCTTGCAGGCGGGTAACCTCGTCACCCAGCGCGGTCGGGCGTTCGGCGCCTTTTTCCAGGCGCGGCGCGCCGGCGCTCCAGTTCTCTGGGGCGAACGGGCTGGTGAACGCCGGCACGGCGTTCTGCCGCACGAGGATCATTTCCACCTGATACGGGCCCTCGGCAAAGGCGGCCGGCGCGAACAGCGCCAGCAGCAGGGTCAGGCAACGGATGGCACGCATGAAGCTTCCTTAGTGTGTTTGTGGAGTGAGGCGCTCGAACAGCGCTTCCAGGGTGTTGAAACGTTCTTCGGGGCGTTCCATCGGCACCAGAAAACGGAACTGGGTCGCGCCTTCGAACTTGTAACGTTTGGGCTGGCCCTGGATCAACTTGATCAGGGTCAGTGGGTCGACCGGGGTCTCGGCTTCGAACTCGAGCTTGCCGCCATTGGGGCCAGCGTCGACTTTCTTGATGCCAAGCTGTTCCGCCTGCAGCTTGAGCGAGGTCAGGCGCATCAGGTTCTTGGTCGGCTCGGGCAGCAGGCCGAAGCGGTCGATCATCTCCACCTGCAGGTCCTTGAGGCCTTCTTCGTCGGCCGCCGAGGCGATGCGCTTGTAGAGGATCAGGCGCGCATGCACGTCGGGCAGGTAGTCCTCGGGGATCAGCGCCGGCAGGCGCAGGTTGATCTCCGGGCCACCGCCGAGCGGCTGCTCGAGGTTTGGCTGGGTGCCCTTGCGGATGGCCTTGACCGCGCGCTCGAGCATTTCCATGTAGAGGGTGAAACCCACGGCCTGGATCTGCCCGCTCTGACCTTCGCCCAGCAATTCGCCTGCGCCGCGGATCTCCAGGTCGTTGGTCGCCAGGACGAAGCCGGCGCCAAGGTCCTGGGTGTTGGCGATGGCCTCCAGGCGTTTCTCGGCGTCGCTGCTGATCTGCTGGCGCGGCGGTGTCAGCAGGTAGGCGTAGGCCTGGTGGTGACTGCGGCCGACCCGGCCGCGCAGCTGGTGCAGCTGGGCCAGGCCGAACTTGTCGGCGCGCTCGATGACGATGGTGTTGGCGCTGGGCACGTCGATGCCGGTCTCGATGATGGTCGAGGCGATCAGTACGTTGAAGCGCTTGTGGTAGAAGTCGCTCATCACCTGCTCGAGGTCGCGCTCGCGCATCTGCCCGTGGCCGATGCCGATGCGCGCCTCGGGCACCAGTTCGGCAAGTTCCGCGGCGCACTTCTCGATGGTCTTGACGTCGTTGTGCAGGTAGTACACCTGGCCGCCACGCAGCAGCTCGCGCAGCAGCGCTTCCTTCACGGTGCTCTTGTTCTGCTCCATGACGAAGGTGCGCACCGACAGGCGGCGCGCCGGTGGAGTGGCGATGATCGACAGGTCGCGCATGCCCGACACCGCCATGTTCAGCGTGCGCGGAATCGGCGTCGCGGTCAGGGTGAGGATGTCCACCTCGCTGCGCAGGGCCTTGAGCTGTTCCTTTTGGCGCACGCCGAAGCGGTGCTCCTCGTCGATGATGGCCAGGCCCAGGTCCTTGAAGCGCACGTCGTCCTGCAACAGCTTGTGGGTGCCGATGAGGATGTCGATCTTGCCTTCGGCCAGCTCCGCCGCGGCGCTGGCGACTTCCTTGGCCGACTTGAAGCGGCTCATCACCTCGACTTTCACCGGCCAGTCGGCGAAGCGGTCGCGGAAGCTGTTGTAGTGCTGCTGGGCGAGCAGGGTGGTCGGCACCAGCACCGCCACCTGACGGCCGCTGTGCACGGCGATGAAGGCGGCGCGCATGGCCACTTCGGTCTTGCCGAAGCCGACGTCGCCGCACACCAGGCGATCCATGGGCTGGCCGGCGAGCATGTCGGCGCGCACGGCCTCGATGGCGGCCTGCTGGTCAGGCGTTTCCTCGAACGGGAAGCCGGCGCTGAAGGTGGCGTAGTCGGCGGCCGGGTCGGCGAACGCATGGCCCTTGCGCGCGGCGCGACGGGCATAGATGTCGAGCAGTTCGGCGGCGACGTCGCGCACCTGCTCGGCGGCCTTGCGCTTGGCTTTCTGCCAGGCCTCGGAGCCCAGGCGATGCAAGGGGGCCAGGGCGTCGTCGCTACCGGTGTAGCGGGCGATCAGGTGCAGGTTGGCCACCGGTACGTAGAGCTTGGCGCCTTCGGCGTACTCCAGGGTGAGGAATTCTGCGGCCTGGCCGTCGATCTCCAGGGTCGCCAGACCGAGGTAGCGGCCCACGCCGTGGTCGATGTGCACCACCGGCGCGCCTTCGCGCAGCTCGGTGAGGTTCTTGATCACGGCGTCGTTGGCCGCCTCGCCGCGTTTCTCGCGGCGCCGGCGCTGCATCACGCGCTGGCCGAACAGCGGGCTTTCGGCTACCAGGGCCAGGGCCGGGTCGTCCAGCAGCAGGCCGTCGTCGAGCGGCGCGATGGTGATCGCCAGGCGCTCGCCGCCGGTGACGAAGTCGGCCCAGCCGTCGACGGTGTGCGGGCGCAGCTTCAGGCGTTCGAGCAGCTCCAGCAGCACCTCGCGCCGGCCTGCAGACTCGGCGGTAAAGAGCACGCGGCCGGGGAACTGGTCGAGGAAGTTCGACAGCTCCGCCAGTGGCTGGTTGGCCTTGGCTTCGATCGCCAGGTTGGGCAGGGCGCGGGCCGGGAAGCGCTCGCGGCCGGCACCGGGCTCAACGTCGTCGGCGCTGATGACCACGCGCGGCCACTGCTTGAGGCGGGCGAAGCAGTCCTCGACCGGGAGGAACAATTCACCTGGCGGCAAGAGTGGTCGGGTGAGGTCGCCGCGGCGTTCTTCATAACGCCCGCGCACGTCGTTCCAGAAGTGCTCGGCGGCCTGCTCCACGCCCGGCAGGGAGAACACCTGGGTGTCGCCTGGCAGGTAGTCGAACAGGGTGGCGGTGTCTTCGAAGAACAGCGGCAGGTAGTACTCGATGCCGGCGGGGATGATGCCGCTGGTGAGGTCCTGGAAGATCGCGCTGCGGCGGAAATCGACGTCGAAGCGTTCGCGAAAGCGCGCCTTGAAGCGCGTCACCTCGTCCTTCTGCATGGGGAATTCGCGCGCCGGCAGCAGGCGGATCGAGTCGACCTTGTCGATCGAGCGCTGGGTTTCCGGGTCGAAGGTGCGCAGCGTCTCGATCTCGTCGTCGAACAGGTCGATGCGGTACGGCTGCTTGCTGCCCATGGGGAACAGATCGATCAGCGCCCCGCGCACGGCGAACTCGCCATGCTCGTAGACCGTGTCGACGCAGCGGTAGCCGCTGGCCTCCAGGCGCGTGCGCATCTGCTCGACATCGATCTTCTGGCCGACGTCCAGCACCAGGCTGCTGCCCAGCAGGAAGCGCGTTGGCGCCAGGCGGTGCAGGGCAGTGGTGATGGGTACGACGAGGATGCCGTGGTCCAGCTCCGGCAGCCGGTAAAGGCTGGCGATGCGCTGGGAGATGATGTCCTGGTGCGGCGAGAACAGGTCGTAGGGCAGGGTTTCCCAGTCGGGGAACGGCAGCACCGGAAGGTCCGGGGCGAAGAAGCGCAGCTCCTGCTCCAGGCGGTCGGCGGCCTGGCTGTCGGCGGTCAGCAGCAGGGTGAAGCGGCCGGCGCTGCTGGCGGCCTCGGCGATGGCCAGGCTCAAGGCGGCGCCGGGCAGGTTGCCCCAGGATTGTTTGCCGGCCGTGGCCGGTATTTGCGGTAGGCGCAGAACTGACACGGGAGATCGGACTCCAAGCGTTGCGGCAAAGAGGTCGATTGTACCGGTGAGCGGGCGCGCTGTCAGGCACGAAAGGGCGTGGCGACGGGGCTCGGAGTCGGCGACAGGCGCTCATTGCCCGATACGCCGAGGGGCGTCATAATGTAGCCCCTTTTTTGTTCCCCTACATGTGGAAGGTTACCGTGACTCAGAAGCCCGACCAGTGTCTTGGTGAGTGGATCGATCGTGAAGCCCTGGCTGAAGCGATGATCCCGCTTATCGGTCAGCTCTACCGCAACAACAACGTGGTGAGCTCGATCTATGGCCGCAGCCTGATCAACCGTTCGGTTATCTCGATCCTCAAAGCCCATCGCTTTGCCCGTCACCGTCAGACCGACGAGACCGAGCTGTCCGTCCACGAGACATTCCCCCTGCTCAAGGCCATGAGCGAGCTGAAACTGGGCGCCGCTTCGGTCGATCTGGGCAAGCTGGCCAACAAGTTCAAGACCGAAGGCAATGGCCGCAGCGCCGAGCAGTTCGTGCGTGACGAACTGGCCGATGTCGTGGGTCAGCAGAACGCTTCCGCACGCAAGGGCACCGACGTCGTCCTGTACGGCTTCGGCCGCATCGGCCGCCTGCTGGCGCGCATCCTCATCGAGAAGACCGGTGGTGGCGACGGCCTGCGCCTGCGCGCCATCGTCGTGCGCAAGGGCGCCGAGAACGACCTGATCAAGCGCGCCAGCCTGCTGCGCCGCGACTCGGTACACGGTCCGTTCGACGGCACCATCGTCATCGATGAAGCGAACAACACCATCACCGCCAACGGCAACCTGATCCAGGTGATCTACGCCAAGAGCCCGAGCGAAGTCGACTACACCCAGTACGGCATCAACGATGCGCTGATCGTCGACAACACCGGTGTATGGCGCGATGCCGACGGCCTCGGCCAGCACTTGGCCTGCCCGGGCGCCGCTCGCGTGATCCTCACCGCACCTGGCAAGGGCGCGCTGAAGAACATCGTGCACGGCATCAACCACGGCGACATCACCGCCGACGACAAGATCATCTCGGCGGCGTCCTGCACCACCAACGCCATCGTGCCGGTGCTCAAGGCCATCAACGACCAGTACGGCATCGTCAACGGCCACGTCGAAACCGTTCACTCGTTCACCAACGACCAGAACCTGATCGACAACTTCCACAAGGGCAGCCGCCGTGGCCGCGCCGCGCCGCTGAACATGGTCATCACCGAGACCGGTGCCGCCACCGCAGCCGCCAAGGCACTGCCAGTGCTCAAGGGCAAGCTGACCGGCAACGCGATCCGTGTGCCGACGCCGAACGTGTCGATGGCCATTCTCAACCTGAACCTCGAGAAGGCCACCAACCGCGAAGAGCTGAACGAGTACCTGCGCCAGACCGCCATGCACTCGGACCTGCACAAGCAGATCGACTACGTCAGCTCCCAGGAAGTGGTGTCCACCGACTTCGTCGGCTCGCGCCACGCCGGTGTGGTCGACGCCGAAGCGACCATCTGCAACGACAACCGCGTTGTCCTGTACGTCTGGTACGACAACGAGTTCGGTTACAGCTGCCAGGTGGTGCGCGTGATGGAAGACATGGCCGGTGTGAACCCGCCAGCGTTTCCACGCTGATCCGCTTGTAATGCGTTGAAAAAACGGGAACCTTCGGGTTCCCGTTTTTTTTGCTCCCCGCGTCAGCGCGATCGTTGTAGGAGCGGCCTTGTGTCGCGAAAGGGCCGCAAAGCGGCCCCAGGTTTTCAGCGTCACCGCCACAATTGCCGGGGCTGCTGTGCAGCCCTTTCGCGACACAAGGCCGCTCCCACACCGACCGCGCGGGTCGGTCAACCGAGAAATCCATGTTGCGCACAGTTCTTCTGCTTAGCCTGTTGTTGCTATCAGCCTGCAATCAAGGCCCCACCCTCGAGCGCTTCGGCGGCCCGACCATGGGCAGCAGCTACAGCATCCAGTACGTGCGCCAACCCGGCGGCCCCGCACCAGCGCAGGTCCAGGCCGAAGTCGAAGGTATCCTCCAGGCTATCGACACACGCTATTCCACCTACCGCGGCGACTCCGCCGTCAGCCGTTTCAACCAGCTGCCGGCCAACCAGTGCCTGCCCATCGACGCCGATCTGCTCGAGCTGGTCAGCTTCGGCCAGCACCTGGCCGAGCAGAGCCAGGGGGCCTTCGACCTGACCGTTGAGCCGCTGCTCGACCTCTGGGGCTTCGGCCCTCAGGCTCGCGAGATGCACGTGCCCGATTCCCAGGCAGTGGCCAGCGCCCGGCAGCGCGTGGGCTACCGCCACCTGCGCATCGAGGGCGACGCCCTGTGCAAGGACGCTGCGGTCGAGCTGGATTTCAACAGCATCGCCGCCGGCCACGCAGTCGACCTGATCGCCGAGCGCCTGCAAGGCATGGGCATCGACAGTTTTCTCGCCGAAGCCACCGGCGAGCTCAAGGCGGTGGGGCGCAAGCCCGACGGCAGTACCTGGCGAGTGGCGCTGGAGCTGCCGCAGGAAGATCGTCAGATCGCCCGGCAGGTCATCGATGTGCAAGGCCTTGCGGTGTCCACCTCGGGTGACTACCGCCATTATTTCGAGGACAATGGCCGGCGCTATTCGCATACCTTCGATGCCCGTCTCGGGCGCCCGGTCGAGCATGATCTGGCGTCGGTGACCGTGCTTGACGCTTCAGCGCTGCGGGCCGATGGCTACTCGACCTTGCTGCTGGTCCTCGGGCCGCGACAGGGCTGGGACTTCGCCGTCGCCCACGGGATCGCCGCGGTGCTGGTGACCCGGGCCGAAGGTGGCTTCGTCTCCCGGTCTACCCCTGCCTTCGAGCGGGCGGTGAAAGGCGAGTGAAAGGCAAGCCACGGATGATCGCCGCCATGGAATCGGTGAAACCACATGTAGTGCAGGCAACAGTGGCCTACGACGCGACCAAGGGTTAATGTGCGCGGCGTTCACGCTTGATTAGACTGCACCCGAATTTTCTCATGGCGCCCCGGCGGCATGATCGCGCCCCGCGGCCACCCGGCCGGCGGGCCAGTTCTGAAGGAGTACGCATGGCTGTCTACAACTACGACGTAGTGGTGCTGGGTTCCGGCCCGGCCGGAGAAGGCGCGGCAATGAACGCCGCCAAAGCAGGGCGCAAGGTGGCGATGGTCGACAGCCGCCGCCAGGTCGGCGGCAACTGCACCCACCTGGGCACCATCCCGTCCAAGGCGCTGCGTCACTCCGTGCGGCAGATCATGCAGTTCAACACCAACCCGATGTTCCGCGCCATCGGCGAGCCGCGCTGGTTCTCCTTCCCCGACGTGCTCAAGAGCGCCGAGAAGGTCATCAGCAAGCAGGTCGCCTCGCGCACCGGCTACTACGCGCGCAACCGCGTCGATGTGTTCGTCGGCACCGGCAGCTTCGCCGACGAGCAGACCATCGAAGTGGTCTGCTCCAACGGCGTGGTCGAGAAGCTCAACGCCAAGCACATCATCATCGCCACCGGCTCGCGTCCCTATCGCCCGGCCGATATCGACTTCAATCACCCACGCGTCTACGACAGCGACACCATCCTCAGCCTGAGCCACACCCCGCGCAAGCTGATCGTCTACGGTGCCGGGGTGATCGGTTGCGAATACGCCTCGATCTTCAGCGGCCTGGGCGTGCTGGTGGAGCTGGTCGACAACCGCGGCCAGTTGCTGAGCTTCCTGGATTCGGAAATATCCCAAGCGCTGAGCTACCACTTCAGCAACAACAACATCACCGTGCGCCACAACGAGGAGTACGAGCGGGTCGAGGGCCTGGACAACGGGGTGATCCTGCACCTGAAGTCGGGCAAGAAGATCAAGGCCGACGCCTTGCTGTGGTGCAACGGCCGTACCGGCAACACCGACAAGCTGGGCCTGGAGAACATCGGCATCAAGGTCAACAGCCGTGGCCAGATCGAGGTCGACGAGACCTACCGCACCAGTGTCTCGAACATCTACGGCGCCGGTGACGTGATCGGCTGGCCGAGCCTGGCCAGCGCCGCCCACGACCAGGGCCGTTCGGCCGCCGGCAGCATCGTCGACAACGGCAGCTGGCGCTTCGTCAACGACGTGCCGACCGGCATCTACACCATTCCGGAGATCAGCTCGATCGGCAAGAACGAGCAGGAGCTGACCCAGGCCAAGGTGCCGTACGAAGTGGGCAAGGCCTTCTTCAAGAGCATGGCCCGCGCGCAGATCGCCGGCGAGCCGCAGGGCATGCTGAAGATCCTCTTCCACCGCGAGACCCTTGAGGTCCTCGGCGTGCATTGCTTCGGCTACCAGGCCTCGGAGATCGTCCATATCGGCCAGGCGGTGATGAACCAGCCGGGCGAGCTGAACAACCTCAAGTACTTCGTCAACACCACCTTCAACTACCCGACCATGGCCGAAGCCTATCGGGTAGCTGCCTACGACGGTCTGAACCGGCTTTTTTGAGCGGCTCCGACCGGTGGCCTGAGCCGGTCGGGGAGACCGATTTCAGCCCTACCCGAGGGTGGTCTTGGCCAAACCGGGAAAGTCTGTAATCAGGCTGTCCACGCCAAAGTCGGCGAGCCGGCGCATCAGCGCCGGTTCGTTGACCGTCCACACCGACACGTGCAAGCCCTGGCGCTGTGCCTTGATCAGGCGCTCGGGGGTGCACAGCGTCCAGTTCAGCGCCAGCATCTTGCACTCGTAGTTCTGCGCGACCTTCAGCGGGTCGAGCCAGGCGTATTCGGCGACCAGTCCGCGTTTCACGTCCGGCACCAGCTCCTGGGCGGCGCCCAGTACTTCCCGCGAGCTCGAAGTGATGGTCACCTTGTCGAGCAGGCCATGCTGCTGGGCCAGTTCGCGGATCGCCAGCACGGTGGTGGCGGCGCGAGTGCGCGAGGCGCTCTTGACTTCCAGTTGCCAGTGCTCGAACGGGCATTTCTCGAACAGCTCCTCGAGCCGTGGGATGGGGCAGGGCTGCACATGCCCGGGGCCGCCTCGGCGAGCATCGTAGGTGACCAGATCGGCCGCCGAGTGCTCGACCACCTTGCCGCGTCGGCCGGTGGTGCGTTTCAGGGTCGGGTCATGGATCACCATCAGCTCGTTGTCGGCCGACAGGTGCAGGTCGAGTTCGCAGCGGTTGACGCCATGGGACAGGCACTGGCGAAAGCTGTTGAGGGTGTTTTCGGGCGCTTCGCCCTTGGCGCCACGGTGGCCGTAGATCAGGGTCACGTTCGTTCCTTCAAATCAGAGAGAAAAGGCCTCAGGAGGCGGAGTCGTTCTGCTCCAGCGCCTGGCGCCGCTGCTGTTGCTGGCGCTGCAGGATATAGCGGGCCAGCAGTTGGCGCTGGGCGTCGGTCATGTCGATGAATTCGCTGCCTACCTCGAAGTCGCCATCGGGGCGTGGATCGCAATGGGTGATCCGGCCACGCAACAGCAGGCCATGCGCGCGGGGCATCAGTACCATTTTCACTTTCACCTGGGTGCCGGGGGCGATCTGCCGCGCCTGGGCGAACTCGATGCCGCCTTCGGAAATGATCACCGGCACGGGTTGGCCGATCTCGCCGATCAGGGTCTGCGCGACCACCGCGCTGAGCAGGTCGAGGCGTTTGTTCTGGGCGCGCAGGAAGGCGGCCAGGGTGCGGTCTTTCTCGCTCAGCTGGCGCAGCAGATGTTGCGACTCGAAGTCGGACAGGTGCAGCTCGCTGAGCAGGTTGAACAGCTCGGAATCATCCTGCAACAGTTCTGTTTCAAGGGCTTCGGCCGCGCTGAGTGGGCTTATTTGAAGTGCGATCCGATCTTCGATGCGGTAGTATTCGCGGCGATCTTCTTCGTCTAATGTCGTCATGGCGAACCCAAGGTTACGGCGGTGGTCCGAGTGTAAAGCCGCCGTAGGCGCCTCGCCACAAGGACGTTCCCTTTCATCCGAACAAGCCCCGACATGTTCAGACCTCTTTTCGTATTCATTGGCACGCGTTACACCCGTGCCAAGCGTCGCAATCACTTTGTCTCGTTCATTTCGCTCACTTCGATGATCGGCCTCGCCCTGGGCGTGGTGGTGATGATCGTGGTGCTGTCGGTGATGAACGGTTTCGATCACGAGATGCGTACCCGCGTGCTGGGGATGATCCCCCATGCCACGCTGGAGACTGGCCAGCCGATCGACGACTGGCAGGCCCTCGCCTCCAAAGTAAAGCAGAATCCTCAGGTGCAGGCGGTTGCGCCGTTCACCCAGATGCAGGGCCTGCTGACCCACGACGGCAAGGTGCAGAAAGTGCTGCTCAACGGCGTCGATCCTGACCGTGAGCGCGAGGTGTCGATCATCGACAAGTTCGTGCTCGAGGGCGGTCTCGACAAGCTCGCGCCGGGCGAGTGGGGCATCATGATCGGCGACAAGGCCGCGCAGAAGCTGGGCGTGGGCATCGGCGACAAGCTGACCTTCGTCGCTCCCGAGGTGAGTGTCACCCCGGCGGGCATGTTCCCGCGCATGAAACGCTTCACCGTGGTCGGCACCTTCCACGTCGGTGCCGGCGAGATCGACGGCTACCTGGGCCTGACCAATATCTCCGACCTGTCGCGCCTGCACCGCTGGAAGGCCGACCAGGTCCAGGGCATCCGCCTGAAGTTCGACGACCTGTTCCAGGCCCCGCGTGTGGCGTGGACCATCGCCCAGCAGCTGGGCGAGCAGGAATACTACCCGCGTGACTGGACCCGCACCCACGGCAACCTGTACCAGGCCATCCGCATGGAGAAGTCCATGATCGGCCTGTTGCTGCTGCTGATCGTGGCGGTGGCGGCGTTCAACATCATTTCCACCCTGGTGATGGTGGTCAACGACAAGCGCGGCGACATTGCCATCCTGCGTACCCTCGGCGCCACGCCCGGGCAGATCATGGCCATCTTCATGGTCCAGGGCACGGTGATCGGCGTGGTCGGCACGTTCATCGGCGCGGTGCTGGGCATCCTCGGCGCGCTCAACGTGAGCGCGGCCATCGCCGGCATCGAGACCCTGATCGGGCACAAGTTCCTCAATGCCGACGTGTACTTCATCGATTACCTGCCGTCGCAGATCCAGGCCCAGGACGTGTACATGGTCTGCGGTGCGGCGCTGGTCCTGAGTTTCTTCGCCACCCTGTATCCGGCCTGGCGCGCCTCGCGCACCCAGCCGGCGGAGGCGCTTCGTTATGAGTGAGTCGCGCATGAGTGATAAAGCCGTGTTGAGTTGCCGCAACCTGGGCAAGAGCTATGAAGAAGGCCCGGAGTCGGTGCAGGTGCTGTCCGGGTTGAACCTGGAGCTGCACCCGGGTGAGCGGGTGGCCATCGTCGGCAGCTCGGGCTCGGGCAAGAGTACCTTGCTCAACCTGCTCGGCGGCCTCGACACGCCGAGCAGCGGCAGTGTCTGGCTGGCCGGCGAGGAGCTGTCGGCGCTCGGCGAGCGCGCCCGTGGCCTGCTGCGCAACCGCGCGCTGGGCTTCGTCTACCAGTTCCACCACCTGCTGGCGGAGTTCACCGCGTTGGAGAACGCCTGCATGCCGTTGCTCATCGGCAAGACGCCGATCCCCGAGGCTCGCGAGCGTGCCGAGGCGCTGCTCAAGCGTGTCGGCCTGGGCCATCGGTTGAATCACAAGCCGGCCGAGCTGTCCGGCGGCGAGCGCCAGCGCGTGGCGATCGCCCGGGCATTGGTCAACCGTCCGGGCCTGGTGATGCTCGACGAGCCCACCGGTAACCTCGACCACCACACCGCCCAAGGTATCCAGGAACTGATGCAGGAGCTGTCGAGCCACTCGCAGACCGCGTTCCTGGTGGTGACCCACGACCTCAACCTGGCGCGTCAGATGGACCGCGTCCTGCGCCTGGAAGACGGGCACCTGGTGGCGATCTGAGTCGCTTGCGCGGGGCGCCGTGAGGCCGTCCCGCTTCATTTTCTACTTGGGTGTTCTCGTTCATGTTCAGACCCTTGTCCTTGTTCATCGGTGCCCGCTACACCCGTGCCAAGCGCCGCAATCACTTCATCTCGTTCATCTCCATGACCTCGATGATCGGCCTGTCACTGGGCGTGCTGGCGATGATCACGGTGTTGTCGGTGATGAACGGCTTCCAGCGCGAGATGAGCTCGCGCGTGCTCGGCCTGGTGCCCCATGCCGCCATCCTCGGTGTGCAACCGCTGGACGACTGGCGCAAGGTGGCCGCCGCCGCCGAAGGCAACCCCGCGGTGATGGCCGCGGCGCCGATCACCGAGATGGAAGGCATGCTCTCGTACAAGGGGGCGATGCAGCCGATCCAGGTCGCCGGTATCGACCCGGCCGAGGAGGGCAAGGTTTCCATCGTCACCCAGCACATCGTCCAGGGCAGCCTGCAGGCGCTGGTGCCGGGTGAGTACGGTGTGGTGATCGGTGAGCTGACGGCGCGGCGCTTTCGCCTCAACACCGGCGACAAGCTGACCCTGATCGTCCCTGAGATCAGCAAGGAGCCGGGCGGCATCACCCCGCGCATGCAGCGCCTGACCGTGGTCGGCATCTTCAAGGTCGGCGCCGAATTGGATGGGTCGCAAGCCTACATCCATGTCGCCGATGCCGGCGAGATGCAGCGCTGGGCGCCAGGCCAGGTGCAGGGCGTACGCCTGAAGCTGCACGACCTGTACGCCGCGCCGCAGGTATCCAAGGCCATCGCCGCCGGGCTGGGTGACGCCTACCACGCCGATGACTGGTCGCACACCCAGGGCAGCCTGTTCAGCGCCATGAAGATGGAAAAGACCATGATCGGCCTGCTGCTGATGATGATCATCGCCGTGGCCGCGTTCAATATCATCGCCACCCTGGTGATGGTGGTGAACGACAAGGGCGCTGACATCGCCATCCTGCGCACCATCGGCGCCACGCCGGCGCAGATCATGGGCACCTTCATGGTCCAGGGCAGCCTGATCGGTATCGTCGGCACGCTGATCGGGGGTGTGCTCGGGGTGATCCTGGCGCTGAACGTCAGCGCGGTGGTCGGCTGGGTCGAGCGGGTCAGCGGGCAGCACATCTTCACCTCCGACATCTACTTCATCAGCAGCCTGCCGTCGGAGCTGCAGTGGGGTGATGTGGCGATCATCTGCGTCGCCGGGCTGGTGATGAGTTTCCTGGCCACGATCTACCCGGCGTACCGCGCCTCGCAGATCGAACCGGCGATGGCGTTGCGTTACGAGTAAGGCATGGCGATTCCGGGGGGGCTTTGCGCCCCTTTCGCCGGCAAGCCGGCTCCCACAGGAATGGCGCAGGGCTTGGAGTCTGCGTGATCGGGGTGGGAGCCGGCTTGCCGGCGATGGGCTGCGCCGCAGCCCCTACGCAGGCAAGTCGATCACGAACCGCGTCCACCCACCTTCGCACCGCGCCCCAATCTTCCCGCCATGCGCCTGCACGATCGAGCGGGTGATCGCCAGCCCCAGCCCCGCATGTTCGCTGCTGCCTTCCTGGCGCGCCGGGTCGGCCCGGTAGAAGCGGTCGAACAGCCGCTCCAGCACTTGCGGCGCGATCGCCGGCCCGCTGTTGGCCACCTCGATGCGCAATCCGGGCGTGAGAGTCACGCGGATCTCGCCGCCCGCCGGGGTGAAGCGCAAGGCGTTGTCCAGCAGGTTCGACAAGGCCCGGCGCAACATGTGCCGGTCGCCTTCGGCATGCGCCTGGCCCACGCGTGACAGCCTGACCTCGGCCTCCTCGGCCAGCGGTGCGTAGTACTCCAGCAGCGCATCGGTCTCCGCTGCCAGGTCCAAGGCTTGGCGGTTAGGCATCAGCAGGCCGTGATCGGCCTTGGCCAGGTACAGCATGTCGTTGACCAGCTGGGCCATCCACTGCAGTTCTTCCAGGTTGCCGTGCAGGGCTTCGCGATAATCCTCGAGGCTGCGTGGGCGGGTGAGAGTGACCTGGGTGTGGGTGAGCAGGTTCGACAGCGGCGTGCGCAGCTCGTGGGCGATATCGGCGCAGAACGCCGACAGGCGCTGGAATGCGTCGTCCAGGCGTTGCAGCATGGCGTTGACGGTATCGGCCAGCTCGGCCAGCTCCTCGGGCATCTCGCCGACCGGCAGGCGCGTGGTCAGCGAGCGAGCGTTGACACTGGCGGCGACCTTGCCCATCTGCCGCAGGGGCTTCAAGCCGCGACGTGCCGCCCAGGCGCCGAGCAGCGCAGTGGTCAGCGCGCTGAGGCCGACCGTGAGCCAGATCAGCCGTTGCATGCCTTGCAGGAAGTGCTGGTGGTGGGTGATGTCGAGAAACAGCGTCAGTTGTGGCGAGGCGGGCTGGTCCGGGTTCAAGGGGCGGCTCAAGCTGCGGTAGTCGATGCCACCGGCATGCAGGGTGGCCAGGCCGGGTTTGCGCGGATCTTCCGGCAGGTCGATGCGGCTGTCGAACCAGGGCGCGCCATCGACGCTGCGTATCCGCAATGCCAGGTCGGATTGATGGCTCAGCTCGTTGCGCAGCGCAGGCAGGCGCGGGCCGAGTTGCTCCGCGCTGCCGACCCCGTCGAGCAGGCTGCGCATCAGTGACAGGCGGCCGTCGAGCAGCTGCTGGTCGAGTTCGACGAAATGCTGTTCGCTGGCGCGGCTGAACAGCAGGCCGGCGCCCAGCGAAACGCTGGCGGTGCAGGCGGCGAACAACAGGGCCAGACGCCCGCCGAGGGACAGGCGACGCATCAGTCCTGGCGCTCCTCGAGCACGTAACCCATGCCGCGCACGGTGTGGATCAGCTTGCTGGGATGGTTGTCGTCGATCTTCAGGCGCAGGCGGCGGATGGCCACCTCGATGACGTTGGTGTCGCTGTCGAAATTCATGTCCCAGACCTGCGAGGCGATCAGCGACTTGGGCAGCACCTCGCCCTGACGACGCAGCAGCAGTTCGAGCAGGGCGAATTCCTTGGCCGTCAGGTCGACGCGCTGGCCCGCGCGTTCGGCGCGACGGCGGATCAGGTCCAGACGCAGGTCGGCCAGGGTCAAGCAGGTGTCCTGGCTGGCATTGGCGCCCCGGCGCAGCAGGCTGCGTACCCGGGCCAGCAGCTCGGAAAAGGCGAAAGGCTTCACCAGGTAGTCGTCGGCGCCCAGTTCCAGGCCATGCACGCGGTCTTCGATGGCGTCGCGCGCGGTGAGGAACAGCACCGGTGTGTCCAGCCCGGCCTGGCGCACGGCCTGGAGAATCTGCCAGCCATTGCGCCCCGGCAGCATCACGTCGAGGATCAACAGGTCGTGATCGCCGGTCAGGGCCAGGTGCTGGCCGGTGTCGCCGTCATTGGCCAGCTCGGTGGCGAAACCGGCTTCGCTCAGGCCCTGGCTCAGGTACTGGCCGGTCTTGGCCTGGTCTTCGACGATCAGCAGTTTCATGGCATCCCTTGTTCCGAAAATGCACGCGACCTCTATGGGGCGGACTTGCCTGCTCCCACGGCAGGCGTGGCTGGGGAAATGATACGTGACGATCTGGCGGCCTGCCCAAGCTGACAAAGTTGTAATCTTCCCGTCAGCCAGCTGCCAGCCAGCCTTTTCGAGAATGACGCCATTCTCGCTGTACTATCCGGAGCCACACATGAAACACCTGTTCGTCGCCGCCGCCCTCGCGCTGGTCAGCCTGCCCAGCTTCGCCGACAGCCCGAAGGCCTTCGCCTTCGGCGAGCCGGCCCCGGCGGCCAAGGCCACCCGTACCGTCGAGGTGGTGCTCAAGGACATCGCCTTCGAGCCGAAGAGCCTGCAGGTCAAGGCGGGTGAGACCGTGCGCTTCGTGCTGATCAACGAAGGCAAGCTGCCCCACGAATTCAACCTGGGCGACAAGGCCATGCACACCGAGCACCAGAAGGAAATGATCGCCATGCAGGGCAAGATGTTCACGGCCGGCATGCATCACCAAGGCATGGACCATGGGCAGATGGATCACGGCCAGATGGACGGTGGCCACGGTCATTCAGGCGGCAATACCGTGCTGTTGCAGCCCGGTCAGCGTGCCGAGCTGACCTGGACCTTCCGCAAGTCCGCGCCCATCGAGTTCGCCTGCAACGTGCCGGGGCACTACCAGGCCGGCATGGTCGGGCCGCTGACCATCGAGTGACATCCGCTCCAAGGCGGGGTGCAAAACCGGTAGACTAGGCGCAATTTCGAACCTTCAGGTCAGTTTCCATGCATCCCGCCGCCGAACACTCCCCGCTGGGCAAGTCCAGCGAATACATCGCTACCTACACGCCTTCGCTGCTGTTCCCCATTCCCCGCCTGGCCAAATGGGCCGAGTTGGGGGTGAGCGGCGAGGCCTTGCCATGGCAGGGCGTGGATTTCTGGAACTGCTTCGAGCTCTCCTGGCTGCTGCCTTCGGGCAAGCCGGTGGTGGCCATCGGTGAGTTCGCCATTCCTTGCGACTCGCCGAACATCATCGAATCCAAATCCTTCAAGCTGTACCTCAACTCGCTGAACCAGACCGTGTTCGAGTCGGTGGAGGCGCTGCAGGCCTGCCTGGTCAAGGACCTGTCCGCTGCGGCCGGCAAGCCGGTGGCGGTCAAGGTCAGCACCCTGGCCGACGTCGAAGCTCAGGGCGTGACGGCGCTGCCGGGCCAATGCATCGATGCGCTGGACGTCACCATCAGCAACTACGAGCAGCCGCAACCGGCGCTGCTGCGTTGCTCGGTCGAGCGTGAGGTGGAAGAGACCGTGCACAGCCACCTGCTCAAGTCCAATTGCCCGGTCACCGGCCAGCCGGACTGGGGCAGCGTGGTGGTGGAGTACAAGGGGCGGGCACTGGACCATGCCAGCCTGCTGACCTACCTGATCAGCTTTCGCCAGCATGCCGACTTCCACGAGCAGTGCGTGGAGCGGATCTATCTGGACCTGAAGACGCTGCTGCAGCCGGAGCACCTGACGGTGTATGCACGGTATGTGCGTCGTGGTGGGTTGGATATCAATCCGTACCGCAGCACTCGGGCGATCAGTCCGCAGAACCTGCGGTTGGTGCGTCAGTAAGAAATTGGGGCCGCTTTGCGGCCCCAATCGGTTTTACGCCTGTGTTCAGATGCCCATGCTGTGCAGCGAGTTGACGATGCTGCGCAGGGTGGCTGTCAGGTCGGGGTGATCGGCCTCGAAGCGTTCGATGGCGAGATTCACGCCGTCTACCAGATTGTTGTCGGGCGTGGCTTCTTCAAGTTTGAGCTGTGCTTCTATCTGCCTCGCCTCCTCATGCAGACTGGCCAGCTCTTCGTCTGTAAGCGGCACGTTGCGATCCAGTTGCTCGCGCAGGCTATTGAGGCGCTCTTGCAGTTCGCGGGCAGGCATTGTTCTTTCTCCATCAATGACTTGGCAAGGCATGGACCTCAGCGAAGCGGTAAAGGTTCTTGCCTGCCCTCAAGCGTAATCCACTTGCCGACGCTTTGCATGACCCGCATCAACCGGGATGTATCAGGGTTTCTCGCCCTTGTACCGGCGTTGGGCGATGTCTGCCAGGCACGTATCGAGCGACTCCAGGTGGTCGATCACCGAGTGCACGCCCAGGCTGAACAGCTCCAGCGTCGCCTTGCCGCGAGCCAGGTCCTGCTCCTGCTGGGTCATGGCCTGCCAGCGGCTGGAGGTGAGGTCGCAGGAGGGGCTGCAGGCGGCCAGGCCCACGGTCCACAGGCCAGCGTTGAGGCCCGAACGCAGCAGCAAGGGATCACCGCTCACCAGCACGCAACCGTCCAGGCGTTCGCTTTCGAGGGCCATGAGCGCCTGCCAGCAGGCATTCGGCGCTGGCCATCTGCAGCCATTGGAAAGGTGGCCTGGCAGCCACTCAGGTAGCACACGGGTCAAGTGCTGGCCCTGGGCGGCGCTGATCTCGTCGAGCCAGATGCACGGCACCTGCTGAGTGCGCAGGCGATCGAGAGAATCCAGGGCGCCAGGGGCGGGCAGGGGGCTGCCGTTCGCGGCCTGGACCAGGCAGCCGCGCAAACCGAAGAGCACGGCGGTGAAGGCGGGTGCATCTTGCATGGCGACTTCCCTGAAATAGTCCGCAGGCTATCCCGCGTTTGTTACCGACAGATGACGGTAACAGTTGTTCACATAATCTCGACAGAGATGTGTAAGACTATCCGTCAGTCAGCAAGCCAGTATACTTGCGCCCTATCGAGCAACGCGCCAAATGTCGTTGCCACCGTGAAATCCGATGGAGAAACATCTATGCGTAGGATCGGTGCCGGAGTGATCGAGCGAGTCACCCAGGCCTGTGTCTGCGCCAGCTTGCTGCTGGCGCCCGTGGCAGCTACCCAGGCGGCCACCGAGGAGGATCCGTGGGAGTCGGTCAACCGACCGATCTTCAGGTTCAACGATGTTCTCGACACCTATGCCCTCAAGCCGCTGGCCCAGGGCTACCAGTTCGTCACCCCGCAGTTCCTCGAGGATGGCATCCACAACGTCTTCCGCAACCTGGGCGACGTCACCAACCTGGCCAACAACGTGCTGCAGCTCAAGCCCCATGCGGCGGGTGTCGACACGGCGCGGCTGATCGTCAACACCACCTTCGGCCTGGGCGGTTTCTTCGACGTCGGCACCAAGATGGGCCTGCAGCGCAACGATGAAGACTTCGGCCAGACCCTCGGCTACTGGGGCGTGCCCAGCGGGCCGTACGTGGTCATCCCGTTCCTTGGCCCGAGCACCGTGCGTGATGGCCTGGCCAAGTACCCGGACACCTACACCGAACCCTACCGCTATATCGACCACGTGCCCACGCGCAACTCGATCTTCGCCGTGGACGTGATCGACACCCGCGCCAGCCTGCTGTCGGTGGAAAAACTGATGCAGGGCGACAAGTACATCTTCCTGCGCAACGCCTACCTGCAGAACCGCGAGTTCAAGGTCAAGGACGGGCAGGTCGAAGACGACTTCTGATCGGCATGGCTGTGAAAAAAGGCGACCCTCGGGTCGCCTTTTTCGTAACAGATCAATGCATGGCCAGGATGCGCAAACCGAACTTCTGCGCGCCGCCCGGCTGGTCGGCGATCCACACCACCTCGGTGCTGGCATGCAGGCCCTTGAGGGCAGGGTGGTCGGAGTCGATGCGCACCTCGACGCGGTCGCCAACCTGGAACCGCTGCGGCGCCTGGACCTGCATGCCGCTGCTGGAGAGGTCCAGGCACACCGCGCTGATCACCTGGCCCTCGTGCAGCAGGGTGACCTCGGTGTCGATGCGCATGCGAATGAAATCGCGTTTTTCGCTGTAATCCACGGGGGGTTGGGACATGCTTGCATCCTTTCATCAGGTTGCGCTGGTCGCCTTTCTTATAACGCCGGGTGATTTGCCCTGTAAAGTGCAGGGAAGTCTACCTTCCCGTGCTTGAAACGCCAGGCGGATGGGAGTACCGTCTGCGCCTTACAGGGCACCTCTGCTATTTGCCGGACCAGTTTTCTTGTCCTACAACTCAAAGAGTAGAGTGGCTATAGAGCATTCTTCCAGTAGCGGTCTGTCGATTCACAGTCGCTACGCCAACCCCAGAATCTGGCGCCGTTCGCCCACATGCAGAAAACCAGTGCAACGCTGCTGATCATCGATGACGACGACGTGGTTCGTGCCAGCCTCGCCGCCTATCTGGAAGACAGCGGCTTCAGTGTCCTCCAGGCCAGCAATGGCCAGCAGGGCCTCCAGGTCTTCGAAGAACACCAGCCTGACCTCGTGATCTGCGATCTGCGCATGCCGCAGATGGGCGGCCTCGAACTGATCCGCCGGGTCAGCGAGCGCGCGCCGCAGTTGCCGGTGATCGTGGTGTCCGGTGCCGGCGTCATGAGCGACGCGGTCGAAGCCTTGCGCCTGGGCGCGGCGGACTACCTGATCAAGCCCCTGGAAGACCTCGCCGTGCTCGAGCATTCGGTGCGCCGCGCGCTGGACCGCTCACGCCTGGTGCTGGAAAACCAGCGCTACCGTGACAAGCTCGAAGCCGCCAACCGCGAACTGGAGGCCAGCCTGCACCTGTTGCAGGAGGACCAGACCGCCGGGCGCCAGGTTCAGATGAACATGCTGCCGGAAAACCCCTGGGTGGTCGGCGAGTTTGCCTTCGAGCACCAGATCATCCCTTCGCTGTACCTGTCTGGCGACTTCGCCGACTACTTCCGCGTGGACGAGCGGCGTATCGCCTTCTACCTGGCGGATGTCTCCGGCCACGGTGCCTCGTCGGCGTTCGTCACGGTGCTGCTCAAGTTCATGACCACGCGGCTGCTGTTCGAATTCAAGCGTGGCGGCAAGATGCGTGAGTTCAAGCCTTCGCAGGTGCTCAGCCACATCAACCGTGGGCTGATCAACTGCAAGCTCGGCAAGCATGTGACCATGGTCGGTGGTGTCATCGACGAGGAAACCGGCCTGCTGACCTACAGCGTCGGCGGCCACTTGCCGCTGCCCGTGCTGTACACCCCGGGCCAGGCTCGTTACCTGCAAGGCCGTGGCCTGCCGGTTGGCCTGTTCGACGAGGCCAGCTACCAGGACGAGGTGCTGGAATTGCCGCCGCAGTTCAGCCTCACCCTGATGTCCGATGGCATTCTGGACCTTTTGCCGGGGGACACACTCAAAGATAAGGAAGCGACCTTGCCGGAAATCGTCAAGGAAGCGGGGGGTAGCCTGGAGGGGCTGCGCCAACGATTCGAATTGGCTACGCTTGGGGAGATGCCGGATGATATCGCCCTATTGGTGTTGAGCAGGAACCTTGAATGAGTACCGGTAGAATCCAGTTCGCCGAACAGAGCGGGACCTTCGTTCTGAAATTTGTCGGTGAAGTGCGCCTGACCCTGTGTTCGGCGCTGGATGCGACGATCGAGAAGATTTTCACCGCGCTGAACTTCTCGGCCATCGTCATCGACCTGACCGAAACCGAAAGCATCGACAGCACCACGCTCGGCCTGCTGGCCAAGCTGTCGATCCTGTCGCGGCAGAAAGTCGGCCTGCTGCCGACCGTGGTCACCACCAACCCGGACATCTCCCGTCTGTTGCAGTCCATGGGTTTCGATCAGGTGTTCAACATCGTCGACCGCCCGGTGCCATGCCCGGAATGCCTGACCGACCTGCCCTCCCAGGATCAGGACGAGAACGTGGTGCGTTCCAAGGTGCTCGAGGCGCACAAGATCCTCATGGGGCTGAACGACTCCAACCGCGAGGCGTTCCATGACCTGGTGAGCGCGCTGGAGCGGACCTGATCCAGCGCCTGTCCCGGCCTGCGCGGATTTACCGCGAAGAGGCCTGTGAATCCCCGCGCATCACACCTGCCTAATCATTCCTCGGCACGAACTCGGTCGCCTCACTCCCGTCGGCACTCAGCTGAAATACCCGTGCCGGCCGCCCCTGCTCATCGAAGAACACCTGTCCCAGGCCCGCGCCATTCCACAGGCGTTCCCCAGCCTTGCTGCGGCTCGGCGTGCGCGGCACCACTTCCATCTGCCGGCGCTTGGTGAACCAGTTGAGCGGCGAGCGGGGGGAATACAGCCAGCGGTTGAGCCGGTCGAGCACATCCAGCAGGCGCCGGGGGAATTCGTTCTTGATCCCGCTGCTGGTCACCTGCCACAGATGCGGGCTGCGCTGGCTGTGGCGAATCAGCACTTCGTAGACGAACGAGTAATGCACGTCCCCCGACAACACCACGTAGTGCCCCGGTGTGCGTGAATGGCGGAAGATGTTGAGAATCACCTGCGCCGCGCCCCGGTGCGCCATCCAGTTCTCTGCGTCCACCAGCAACGGGTAGCCCAGGGCGCTGAACACCCGTTGCACGGTCTCGATCAGCTTGACCCCGAAGATCGGCGCCGGCGACACGACGATCGCCGAGGGATGATCGAGCAGCGCCTGCTGCAGCTCGCTCAGGGCCTCCCAGTCGAGCAGGCCGGAAGGCTTGGCCAGGCTGCTTTCGCTGCGCCAGCGGCGGGTGCGGGTGTCCAGTACCAGCAGCGGTGGATCGCTGGGCAGCGCGTACTGCCAGCCCTGGAAGCGCAGCAGGTCGCCGACCAGTTCGTCCCGCGCGTGGCCCACTTGCCGACAGCGCTCGACCAGCGCCGCACAGCCATCAGGATCGTTGCCCCAGCCCTGGCACAGCAGGTAGCCGAGCAGGGCGTTGCCGATGATGCGCCGTGAGAACGGATGGCCGTAGGCAGTCTGTTCCCACTGCGCCGACAGGTTCCAGTCATCGGTGATGTCGTGGTCGTCGAAGATCATCAGGCAGGGCAGGTGCGCCATCACCCGTGCCACCTGGCCAAGGCCGTCGCGGAATGCCTCGATCAGTGGCAGCTCCTGCCGGTAGCGACCCTGGCGCTCGTCGGTCAGCCCCGTCGGCATGGCCATCGCCACCAGCGTCCAGGGCGTCGGTGACCAGACCAGCAGGTACATGGCCATGACCTCGGCAAGGGTCACCAGGTGGTTGTCGGCGTTGCTGGACGAGAAGATCGGCTTGCGCTTGCCGCCGAAGAAGCGTTCGCGCAGGGTTTCGTTGCCTTCCTGGGCCGGCAGCAAATCGGCGCGGTGGTAGTAGCAGGCCGGGTGGCGGTAGAGCTCGGCGCCACTGTCGACCAGGGCGCCATCGAGCGCCTCGTCGAACAGCCCAAGGCGCTCGATCAGCTCGTGGATGGCGCGCAGCATCGGGCCGGCGACATCGTCGGCATACACCTGGTCGCCGGTCATCATCAGCAGCGCCGGGCGTTGTTCGGGGGGCGGGTCGGCGGCGAGCAGGCGGTCGGCGCAGAGCAGGCCGTCGACCGAGGGGTAATGGGGCTTGCGGCAGGAGCCGTGGAGCAGTTGGTCAAGGCGCTCACGCAGCACGAAGTTCGGGCGGCTGGCGCCGGGGTAGAGCAGGTGCGGCGCCCACCCGGCGATACCCTGGCCGTTGCTCAGGCGCAGGTCGTACTCGAGCACGGTATTGCACGGCAGCGGGTGGTCGAAGTGGATGTCCAGCAGGTGGATGAAGGCGTGCTCGCCGATCGGGATCACCTCGCAGCGCGCAGTGGCAGTGATGCCGGCCTGGTCGAGGAGAAATTCGGGTTGCAGCGGTCGCGAGCCGACCAGCCAGATGGCCAGGCGTTGGGGTTCCAGGCGGCGCAGGATGGGGCCGGCGAGGACGAGAGGGAGCGACGAGGTAGGTGTCATCTATCTTGAGCAAAACATGAGAGGGTGGTCTGGCTCAGGCCCTGTGGGAGCGGGTTTACCCGCGAAGAAGGTATCGCGGGGGCGGGCACCGGCTGCGCCGGTGTTCGCGGGTAAACCCGCTCCCACAGGGTGCGCGTGATGCTTGCAGCGCTGTCTGACAGCGGGCCCGGTACGAAAACGGGCGGCAAATGCTCTGCATTAACCGCCCGTCGATCAAGCCAGAGATGTATCAGGCTTTGTCAGCCATCAAGGCTTCCAGCTTCTCCTGGTCCCGGGCGAACTGACGGATGCCTTCGGCCAGCTTCTCGGTGGCCATGGCGTCCTCGTTCATTGCCCAGCGGAACTGGCTCTCGTTCAGCTGTCGCTTGGCCTCGCCAGCGTTGCCCGGCTTGAGCAGGCGTGGCAGCTCGCCCTGGTCGTCGGACAGCTGCTGCAGCAGTTCAGGGCTGATGGTCAAGCGGTCGCAGCCGGCCAGCTGCTCGATCTGGCCGATATTGCGGAAACTCGCGCCCATGACCACGGTGTCGTAGCCATTGGTCTTGTAGTAGTCGTAGATGCGGGTGACCGACTGCACGCCCGGATCCTCGGCGCCGACGTAGTCCTTGCCGGTGCTCTTCTTGTACCAGTCGTAGATGCGCCCCACGAACGGCGAGATCAGGAACACCCCCGCATCGGCGCAGGCCTGGGCCTGGGCGAAGGAGAACAGCAGGGTGAGGTTGGTCTGGATACCTTCCTTTTCCAGTTGCTCGGCGGCGCGGATGCCTTCCCAGGTGGAGGCGAGCTTGATCAGCACGCGGTCCTTCGGCACGCCGGCGGCTTCATACAGCCCGATCAGCTGGCGGGCCTTGTTCAGCAGCGCCGGCTCGTCGAACGACAGTCGCGCGTCCACCTCGGTGGAGATCCGTCCTGGAATGACCTTGAGAATGCCCGAGCCCACCGCCACGGCGAACTTGTCGCAGGCCAGGTCGACATTGCCCTTGGCGTCGGCCTTGACCTGCTTGAGCAGGTCGGCGTAACCCGGGATGGCGGCGGCCTTGAGCAGCAGCGACGGGTTGGTGGTGGCGTCGACCGGCTTGAGGCGGGTGATGGCGTCCAGGTCACCGGTGTCGGCGACCACGGTGGTGAATTGCTTGAGTTGTTCCAGCTTGGAGGTCATGGGCGTGCTCTGTCCTGTGCAATGACTCGACATTACCCGAGCCCCGACGGCCACTCAAGGCCCGTCGCAGGCGTCTCGGGAAACCCCTCGCTGGCGGCAAGATCCCGTGTAGAGAGGGGCTTGCCCCGCGATGGGCTGCAAAGCAGCCCCCGACCAGCGCCGGGGGCCTGCGGTAAAAGGCTCTCCCTTCGAGTGCCAACCCCGCCCCAGGTTCCCTCAGCGCCCCTGCAACAGCTCGGCGGCCTGGTCCAGCACCTTGAGCGGCTCGCTGGTCTTGTGAATATCCGCCGACAGCAACTGCCGGAACCGCCGCGCCCCCGGGAACCCCTGGCCCAGCCCGAGGATATGCCGGGTGATGTGGTGCATCGCGCCGCCACTTTGCATATGCGCGACGATATAGGGGCGCAGCCTCTCCATCGCCTCGGCCCGGCTGACCACCGGCGCCGTGCTGCCGAACAGCTGCTGGTCCACCTCGGCCAGCAGGTACGGGTTGTGGTACGCCTCGCGCCCCAGCATCACGCCATCGAAGGTCTGCAGGTGCGTGCGGCATTCATCGAGGGTCTTGATGCCACCGTTGAGCACCAGTTCCAGCTCGGGGAAATCGGCCTTGAGCTGCGCCGCCACGTCATAGCGCAGTGGCGGAATCTCGCGGTTTTCCTTGGGCGACAGGCCTTCGAGGATGGCGATGCGCGCATGCACGGTGAAGCTGCGGCAACCGGCGTCGCGCACCTGGCCGACGAAGTCGCACAGTTCGGCATAGCTGTCGCGGCCGTTGATGCCGATGCGGTGCTTGACCGTCACCGCAATGCCGACGGCGTCCTGCATGGCCTTGACGCAATCGGCCACCAGCGCCGGGTGGCCCATCAGGCAGGCGCCGATCATGTTGTTCTGCACCCGGTCGCTGGGGCAGCCGACGTTGAGGTTGACCTCGTCGTAGCCGGCGTCCTCGGCCAGGCGCGCACAGGCGGCGAGGTCCGCCGGCACGCTGCCGCCCAGTTGCAGGGCCAGCGGGTGTTCGGATTCGTCGTGGCGCAGGAAACGCTGGGCGTCGTTGTGCAGCAGGGCGCCGGTGGTGACCATTTCGGTGTAGAGCAGGGCGTGCTTGGAGAGCAGGCGCAGGAAGAAGCGACAGTGGCGGTCTGTCCAATCCATCATCGGCGCGACAGAAAACCTCCTGACTACCGTATCGCCTGGTTTCGCCGAGGTGCCTGCCTGAATCTGTCGCATTTCGAGTCTCTCGCTGGGTGCCGCTTGCTACCGATCTTGCGCATGCACGGGCCGTCGTTGCTGAAAATCTGCAACAGGATTGGGCATGTAGCAAATCGTTTGAAAGCTGGGGCGGCATATCCCGCCCCTTTGAAAAAAGCGCAGCAGTCTATCAGGAAAGCCACGCGTACTGCCTGATGTTTGCTGGCCAGCCGACGCCCGATATCGCCGTAGTCGATCAGCTGGCTCCTCGGACGGCGCTTCGCCAAATCCCAGATTGGGAGTTGTGCCGGCGAACGGCCCACCTGGCCTACGCCCGGCTCAATGGCGCATCCCCAATTCCGCATCATCCATCAGTGCCTTGGCCAGCGCACTCAGGTAATACGCGGCCCAGAGCATCTGTGGCTTCTCTTCCATGATCCCGGTGATGGTCAGGTCGCGTACGCACCCCATAAGCTCCGAAGCCTGATCCCGCGCATGCTGGCACGGGATCCCGGGCTCGATGCAGAACAGCCCGTCGGTATGCCCTTCGCCCTGGTAGAACTTGGTCTTGCCCACGGTGGTGTGGGGCGTGGTGTCGTCTGTGCTCATTGCTCGATCTCCCTGAAGTCGTCGGTGCCCGGTCTGGCCCGTTCGCGGGCTTTCCTGCGAATGGGCCAGGCAATACCTGTCTGCGGCCTAGTGTTGGGTCTGTGGCGCCGCCGATGGCATCTGCACCTGAATCAACGCTGACTCGAGCAACATCCGCAGCGCCTCCATTTCATGCATCGCGGCCATGATCAGAATCGACACGGGTGACTTGGGATGCAGCAAAACAGCCTGATGCGCCACGGTCTGTGCGCACAGGGCGTATTCCGTGGCCTGGATGAGGGTGTCTTCGAGGGAGTGGTGGTTGTGGGGTGGGTCGGGGACGATCTTCAACATCACGATTTTCCTCAATGATGCGGTCACCTGCCTGCTGTCAAACAGAAGGGTGGCAGCTGTACGTGGGTTGACAGACCGGCGAAAATCGAAAAATTCCGGCGCACGCGAGCGTGCCCGCACGTACAGCCGCCATAAGGGGGCTATACACGATTTTTCGTCGCAGCCTGTCAAAGCTGTGTCGTTGATGTGCAACGACCTGGCGAGACTAGGGCCCAGTCAGGGTGCTCGCAACGGAAAAAATGCGGCAAAAGTATGTTTGGGAAATGGACTACAGGGAAGTGGGCAAATCTGATTGTTGCCGGCTCTCGAAGTTCGTCAGTTCAAGAGACAAGTTCTGGAACTGTCTCCAGTTCGCAGTCCTGATCGATGGCCGTAGGCTCGGCAATGAGCGGGTTGCTATGCTGCTTGCGGTCTGGGCATACGGATTCGCCAGCGCCGGATGGCGCTGCCAATACAAGGAGGTTCACATGCAAGTCACATTACCCCTGAGTGTCAGCGACTGGAAATACAAGACGGCCAGCGGTGGCGGCCTGACGGTGATGTTCGCCGCCGCCAACGGCGGCTTGCTGACCCTGACCGATCCCAGCAAGGCCGAACAGCAGTTTCGCTATGGCTCGCTCGGTATCGGCGTTGGCGTAGGCGCGCGCCTTCCTCGCGTTGGCAAGATCAACCTGCTGGTGCGCGGCAAGAGCGTCGGCGCGGTGGGTGCGAACGAAGACTTCCCGGCGATCGGCACGGTGCTGGTGGCTGACTCGGTCGCTGGCCGTGGCTTGGTCCGCGATGATTTCAAAGGTGGCTGCGTATTCCTCGAAGGCGGGCTGGGCCTGGTCGGCGGTGGCAGCGGCTCGGGCGTGCTGTTCGGCCTGGACCCCAAGCTGCTGATCCTGAGCACCGCCGCAGTGGGGGCGGGCGGCGCCATCCTGCCCCAGGACACCTTGCCGCGCCTGTTGCGCTCGGCCAAGGGCGTGATTTTCTCCGCCGGGTTCAACATCGGGGTGCAAGCTGGGGGCGGTTTGACGTTGACCATGGGTGGGCTGTTCTGATTGATGGCGACGTGCGCATGGGCGGCTCGTGACCGCCCTGACGCACTTTGGCTGGCGTAGCGTCGTATTGCGAAAGCTCGAGATTGAACAAGAGAAAACGGGCAGGGCCAGAGTTAAATTTCTCGCGAGGCAGAGTGAAAAATAAATCTGTCCCCATTGTTCCCATTGTTCCTATACGTCAAAGCACCGTAGTATCGTACGTTCAGAATTAAACGAGGACGCGACCGGCAGGAGGGAAGAGAAGTGGACTCTGTACTTGGAGTCGTTCTTCTATGCAGGGAAATTATTTAGTAAAGCAAACGCTCGCGAATTCATGCAAAAAGAACATGACCGTATTCAGCATCTGATCGTAAAGATTGGCGTGGAGCTGAACGAGGTCTTGAAGAGGCGCCATACTTCGAAGTGCTCAACCCAAACCGCTGAAGGGGATCTGTGAAGGTCTACACCACACAGTCTTATGGCGCAGCATCGGCAGGCTGCATGCCTTCGTCTTTGCATCAAGGATGTATAAATGGTCATGAGGTGACCGTTTCGTCGAAGGAGCTCGTTTAAATGCGTCGGCTAATTGCCAACCCTCTTCAATCAGCAGCTATCGATCGATAGCCGCTGTTTGAGCGAAAAGGAGCGAAAAGAGCGAAAAGGAGCGAAAAGGGGACGGATTTATTTTTCCGCAACTACGCGTCGCTACTGGTCGGTAGCTGCCTTGGGCGAAGGGCTGCTTCTGGTCGTTTGCTGCTCTCAGCTTAGGATCGCTATGGGTCGAAAGCGGCCACCCCGGTGTTCATAAGTGAATCGGCCGAAGGGTTCTGGCCGAAAGCAAACATCGACAAACCGCTGGCCGAAAGCCCCGTAAAACCAGGAACGGCAAGCTGCTCTCGCGCGCTCAGAGGCCGCGCTGATCAACCCGAGCGGACAGCTGCTCGGCACTTTCCTTGCGCTCCGAATACCGATCCACCAGAAATTCCCGTCGATCACGCAGCAACACGGTGAACTTCACCAGTTCCTCCATCACATCGACCACCCGGTCGTAGTACGCGGAAGGCTTCATGCGCCCGGCCTCGTCGAACTCCAGGTAGGCCTTGGGCACGGAAGACTGGTTGGGAATGGTGAACATCCGCATCCAGCGTCCGAGCACGCGTAGCTGGTTGACCACGTTGAACGACTGCGAGCCGCCGCAGACCTGCATCACGGCCAGGGTCTTGCCTTGGGTGGGGCGAACCGCGCCCAGCGCCAGGGGGATCTGCGCCTTGAAGACGGCGGACAAGGCGCCGTGACGTTCCGGTGAGCACCAGACCTGGCCTTCCGACCACTGCACGAGGTTTCGCAGCTCCTGCACCTTGGGATGCTCGACGGGGGCGTCGTCGGGCAGCGGCAGGCCAGACGGATCGAACAGGCGGGTCTCGGCGCCGAAGTGCTCAAGCAGGCGCGCGGCTTCCTCCGCCAGCAGCCTGCTGAAGGCGCGCTCCCGGGTCGATCCGTACAGCAGCAGGATGCGCGGCTTGTGCTCGCTGGCATGCGCCATGGCTGGGGGAGTGTCGAACAGCGAAAGGTCGAGGTTGGGCAGTTGTTCCGTCATGTCGTCCTCCCGCTCAGAGCGTGCCGATCCGCTGCAGCTCATGCTTGAGCTGGTCGCGGTCGAGCGTGTCGAAGGGCAGGGCGAAGAAGGCTGCGAAGCGCTTTTCGATCCTTGCCAGGGTGGCGCGGAAGGCCGCGTCGATCACGGCTTCAGCCCCCTCGATGTCGGAAGGATCCTGCAGCCCCCAGTGCGCCCTCAGCGCCGGGCCGAAATACACCGGGCAGGCTTCGCCGGCGGCCTTGTCGCACACGGTGATGACGATGTCCGGCGGGTTGTCCTCGAAGGCCTCGTTGCCTTTGCTGCTCAGGCCGGCGGTGGCGATCCCGGCCTTTTCCAAGGTGGCGAGGCTGCGCGGCAGCACCTGCCCCTTGGGGAAGCTGCCGGCGCTGACGGCCTCGAACCCTGGGGGTGCCATGTGGTTGAACAGGGCTTCGCTGAGAATGCTGCGGCAACTGTTGGCCGTGCACATGAACAGGACTCGCATGGAAGGCTCCTCGCGTCGGGGCGGTTTCACAGGCTCAGGCGTAGCGCCAGCGCCGAAAGGGTGATCAGCAGCACGGGCAGGGTCAGGACGATGCCGACCTTGAAGTAGTAGCCCCAGGTGATCCGCACGCCCTTGCGCTCCAGGACGTGCAGCCAGAGCAGGGTGGCGAGGCTGCCGATCGGGGTGATCTTCGGGCCGAGGTCACAGCCGATGACGTTGGCATAGATCATCGCTTCGCGGACCAGGCCCTCGGCGTCGCTGGCCTGGATCGACAAGGCACCCACCAGCACGCTGGGCAGGTTGTTCATCACCGACGACAGCAGCGCCGAGAGCAGGCCGGTGCCAAGCGCGGCGCTCCACAGGCCGTGGGCGGCCAAGCGGTCGAGCCACTGGGTGAGCAGGTCCGTGAGCCCGGCATTCTTCAGGCCGTACACCACCAGGTACATGCCCAGGGAGAAGACCACGATCTGCCAGGGTGCCTCGCGCAGCACGCGGCGGGTGGAGATCCGGTGGCCGCGTGCCGCGACCGCGAACAGCATGGCCGCGCACACTGCGGCCACCGCGCTGATCGGCACGCCCAGCGGCTCCAGGGCGAACAGGCCGATCAGCAGGACCAGCAAGGTCCACCAGCCGACGACGAAGGTCGCGCGGTCGTGGATCGCCGCCTTCGGTTCCTTCAGCGCCGCAAGCTCGTAGCGGCGTGGCAGGTCGCGGCGGAAGAACAGGAACAGCACCAGCAGGGTCGCGGCCACGCTGGCCAGGTTCACCGGCACCATCACCGAGGCGTACTCGGCGAATCCCAGCTTGAAGTAGTCGGCCGAGACGATGTTCACCAGGTTGGACACCACCAGGGGCAGGCTGGCCGTATCGGCGATGAAACCCGCGGCCATGACGAAGGCCAGGGTCGTCGCGGGCGAGAAGCGCAAGGCGATCAGCATCGACATGACGATGGGGGTGAGGATCAGCGCTGCGCCATCGTTGGCGAACAGCGCCGAGACGGCGGCGCCCAGCAGCACGGTGAAGGCGAACAGGCGGTAGCCGCTGCCCCCGGCCCAGCGCGCCACGTGCAGGGCGCACCACTCGAAGAAGCCGGCCTCGTCCAGCAGCAGGCTGATGACGATGACGGCGATGAAGGTGGCGGTGGCGTTCCACACGATGGCCCATACGGTGGGGATGTCGCCCAGGGAAACCGCGCCCACCGCCAGGGCGATGATCGCACCCAGCGAGGCGCTCCAGCCGACGCCCAGGCCCTTGGGCTGCCAGATGACCAAAATCAGCGTGAAGAGGAAGACAGCGACGGCGACTAGCATCGGGAGGTTCGCTCGTTGGCAGGTCAGCAGCAGGCGGCTGCGCGGACGGGACGGTCATTCATGTGCTGCAGGCGGGCGACACTGTCCTGCAGCCACTCGATGTTGGCCTGCAAGGTCAGCTGCAGCATCTCGTGCACCCAAGCGGGTAGCTGCGGATTGAGGCGGTAGTACACCCACTGGCCCTGGCGGCGGTCGAGCAGCAGGCCGCTGCCGCGCAATTGCGCCAGGTGGCGGCTGATCTTCGGCTGGCTGTCGTCCAGGGCGCACATCAGCTCGCAGACACACAGTTCGCCAAGGCTGGCGATCAGCAGCGTGGCGCGGACGCGGGTCTCGTCCGACAGGCTCTTGAAGAGCTCGGGAGGTGTGAGCATGGTGGCATTCCTGGATATATGAAAATCCGAATATACGGATATTCATATGTTCAAGCAATCATGCGTTGCCTTCACTCGGCGGATGGCCCGCGGCAACGCCGGGTTTCGCGCGAGCCCATTGCCTGCCCAGTCTTTCTCGACACACCCGGTAAAGCCCCGCAAGTACCGGTTCCACACCCAGCCGACCTGACTAAAAGCACCCAGCCATCGTTCATTTCCGGGAGGTACACCCGGCGCGACGTGCCGTTCAGCGATGGCCAGGGCATGGCGCGGGACATCCTGGTGGGCGTGTGCGACGGCTGCGACGCGGTCGTGGCCATCCCGCCACAATCCACCCCGGCGATCCGCGAGGCGCGCAAGCAGCAGCTCAAGTCCATCGAGGCCCGGTTGCCGGCGGTCTATCTCGACGTGCTGGACGCGGCGATGCACGCGGTCAGCAGCGAGGCGGGGGCGCACCTGCGCAAGCTGTTCCTCGCCCATTACTTCCAGTGGCTGGTGCAGGCCCGTCAGGGCGAGGGCCTGCAGCCGGCCCACGAGACCTTCGTGCAGGCCCTCGAGGCGCAGCGACGCCAGCGAGGTCTGCAGGCGTCGGGGGCCACCCGGCGGCTGTCGATGAAGGTCAATCCGCACATGGCCGAGGACTTCCTGGCATTGTTGCGGCAAACCCACATGAGCCAGACCGAGCTGCTCAAGGCGGTGATCGCGCGGATCCAGGCCGATGTGCTCGAGGCACGGGATCCGCAGGTGATCGACGCGCTGCAACGACTGGCGCGGGTAGCGGGGTAGGGCATTGAACAGCGCCTGCCCCGGCGAATGGGTCGGTATCAGCTGAGCTTATGCAGTGTAAGGAGATATCACTTTTCCTCACTCCACGCGGCGGTCAGCATGGGCATCCGTTCAGCCTGTGCGAGATGCCCGATGCAACCTGTAGTGCCTTTCATCGATCCTGCGGTCACTGTCCTGGCGCCCGGTTTTCGGGCACTGAGCATCACGGTGCGGGCCGCGCCGATCCGCCATCCCGAAGTCGCCGGCCAGGCCCTGGCCAGTGCCTGCCAGGCGGTGCTGGCCGGGCGACCGGCCTGGGCCGAAGCCCATCTGCAGGCCTGGGCCGAAGTGTTCTGCGGCTTTGGCGCAAAACCCCAACGTACCCCTTGCTCCGCGCAAGCCTTGCGCAAGCGGGTGCTGCGCGATGGCGGGTTGCCGGCCATCGACCCGGTGGTGGACCTGTACAACGCCATCAGCCTGGAGTACGCGGTGCCGGTCGGGGGCGAGAACCTGGAGGCGTATGTCGGTGCGCCGCGGTTGCTGGTCGCCAATGGCAGCGAACTGTTCGATACCTTCAAGGACGGCGCGCTGGTTCATGAAGCCCCGGCGGCCGGGGAGGTGGTGTGGCGCGATGAGGTGGGCGTCACCTGTCGGCGCTGGAACTGGCGCCAGGGTGTACGCACTCGGCTGGATGCCCAGGCGCGGCAGATGTGGTTCGTGCTCGAGAGCCTGCCGGCGATGCCGCTGTCGGCGTTGGAGGCGGCGGGAGGGCGATTGGCCGAAGGGTTGGCGCGGATGATGCCGGGGGTGCAGGTCGAGCAGCGGTTGGTGGAGGGCTAGGCGCCACTGCGCGGGTCATCGGCATGCCGCCGGTGGTCGGTTTCAGGACGCGCCGGGTCGCCCGCGCGCAACCCGCTCGCGCAATAGCTGCCATGCTCTGAGGATGCCCGTGGACCGAGCGCAGCAAGACGCATGGCCACGGGCAAGGAGGGTGCCTGGCCTGCCGCCACCGTGACCGGGCCGGCGCACCGCAGCTGAACACCGCCGGACAGCCGCCCGCGATTCGGGCCGCCCCGGGATGCCGAGGTCCGCTGTATGCCCGATGACTTGAACCACCTGCCGTTGATCCAGCGCGTCCTGGCCCGTGAGCAGGACACCCCCGGCGCCCTGTTGCCGATCCTCCATGCCATCCAGGCCGGCGCTGGCTACATTCCCGAGTTGGCCGTCGCCGAGATCGCCCATGCCCTGAACCTCAGCCAGGCCGAGGTGCGCGGGGTGATCAGTTTCTACCACGACTTCCGTACCACGCCACCGGCCCGCCACACCCTGCGCCTGTGCCGCGCCGAGTCCTGCCAGAGCCGTGGCGCCGAGGCGCTGGCCGCGCAGCTGCGCGAGCAGCTTGGCCTGGATGATCATGGCGCCACCGCGGACGGCGCGCTCGACCTGCGTCCGGTCTACTGCCTGGGTGCCTGTGCCTGCTCGCCGGCACTCGAACTCGATGGCCAGCTGCATGCCCGGGTCACCCCCGAGCGCTTGCGAGCGTTGGTGGCTGGCTGCCGCGAGGAGGTGAAGGCATGTTGAACCTGTGCATCTCCTGCGATTCGCTGGCCCGTGCGGTCGGGGCCGACCAGGTGGCCGAAGCGTTGGCCCGGGAGGCGGAGCAGCGACGCTTGCCGCTGCGCATCAAGCGCACCAGCTCCCGGGGCCTGTACTGGCTGGAGCCGCTGCTGGAGCTGGAAACCGCGCAAGGCCGCCTGGGCTTCGGGCCGGTGATGCCCGAGGACGTGCCCGGCCTGCTCGATGCCTTGGGAGCCGAGCCCGGTGCCCACGCCCTGGCGTTGGGGCCGGTGGAGCAGATTCCCTACCTCAAGACCCAGCAACGCCTGCTGTTCGCCCGTGCCGGCATCACCCGGCCGCTGTCGCTGGACGACTACCACGCCCACGGCGGTTTCGAGGGCCTGCGCCAGGCGACGTTGATGGACGGTGACGAGGTGGTCGCCGCCGTGCTCGATTCCGGCCTGCGTGGCCGTGGCGGCGCGGCCTTCCCGGCGGGCATCAAGTGGCGCACGGTGCGCCAGGCCACGGCCGGTCAGAAATACGTGGTGTGCAACGCCGACGAAGGCGACTCCGGCACCTTCGCCGATCGCATGCTGATGGAGGGCGACCCGTTCCTGCTGATCGAGGGCATGATCATCGCCGGCCTCGCCGTCGGGGCGAGCAAAGGCTACATCTATGTGCGCTCGGAATACCCGGACGCCGTGCGTGCCTTGAACGAGGCCATCCTGCTGGCCCGCGAGGCGGGCTACCTGGATGTCGCCGGCCATGGCGTGGCCTTCGACCTGCAGGTGCGGGTGGGCGCCGGGGCCTATATCTGCGGTGAGGAAACCGCGCTGCTCGAATCGCTCGAGGGCAAGCGCGGCATCGTTCGCGCCAAGCCGCCGCTGCCGGCGCTCGAAGGCCTGTTCGGCCAGCCGACGCTGGTGCACAACGTGCTCACCCTGGCCTGCGTGCCGATCATCCTGGCCAGGGGCGCGGCCTACTACCGCGACTTCGGCATGGGCCGCTCGCTGGGCACCTTGCCGTTCCAGCTGGCCGGCAATGTCCGGCATGGCGGGCTGGTGGAGCGGGCCTTCGGCCTGACCCTGCGCGAGCTGGTGGAGGGCTACGGTGGCGGAACCGCCAGCGGCCGGCCGATCAAGGCGGCCCAGGTCGGTGGTCCGCTGGGCGCCTGGGTGCCGCCCGAACAGTTCGACACACCGCTGGACTACGAGGCCTTCGCCGCGTTGGGGGCGATGCTCGGACACGGCGGCGTGGTGCTGGCCGACGACACCCTGAACATGGCCGGCATGGCCCGCTTCGCCCTGCAGTTCTGCGCCGAGGAGTCCTGCGGCAAGTGCACGCCATGCCGGATCGGCTCGACCCGTGGCGTGGAGGTGGTCGACCGGCTGATCGCCAGCACCGACCCGGCCTACCGCGAAAGCCAGGCCGGCCTGCTGCGCGACCTGTGCGACACCATGCAGTACGGCTCGCTGTGCGCCATGGGCGGGATGACCCCGTACCCCGTGGTCAGCGCCCTCAAGCACTTCCCCGCCGACTTCGGCCTGGAGGCCGCGCAATGATCAACTACTTCGACCCCAGCAGCGAGATCGACCTGGGCACGCCTGAACGGGTCAGCGATGTGCAGGTCAGCCTGGTCATCGATGGCCGCTCGATCAGCGTGCCGGCCGGCACCTCGGTGATGCGCGCCGCCGCCTTGCTCGGCACCACCATCCCCAAGCTGTGCGCCACCGACAGCCTCGAAGCCTTCGGCTCCTGCCGCATGTGCATGGTCGAGATCGATGGCATGCGCGGCTACCCGGCCTCCTGCACCACGCCGGTCGGCGAGGGCATGGTGGTGCGCACGCAGACGCCACGCCTGGCCGACCTGCGGCGCAATGTGATGGAGCTGTACATCTCCGACCATCCGCTCGATTGCCTGACCTGCTCGGCCAACGGCAACTGCGAGCTGCAGACCGTCGCCGGCCAGGTCGGCCTGCGCGAGGTGCGCTATGGCTACGACGGCGCCAACCACCTCGGCGAACGGAAGGACGTGTCCAACCCGTACTTCGACTACGAGCCGAGCAAGTGCATCGTCTGCAACCGCTGCGTGCGTGCCTGCGAAGAGATCCAGGGCACCTTCGCCCTGACCATCACCGGGCGCGGTTTCGACTCACGGGTGGCGGCGGCCGGTGGCGACGATTTCCTCAGTTCCGAGTGCGTGTCGTGCGGCGCCTGCGTGCAGGCCTGTCCGACCGCCACCTTGAGCGAGAAGAGCCTGATCCAGCTCGGCCAGCCCGAACGGGCGGTGATCACCACCTGCGCCTACTGTGGCGTGGGTTGCTCGTTCCGCGCCGAGATGAAGGGCGACCAGCTGGTGCGCATGGTCCCGGACAAGCAGGGCGGCGCCAACCACGGCCATGCCTGCGTCAAGGGGCGTTTCGCCTGGGGCTACGCGACGCACCCGGACCGCATCACCAAACCGATGATTCGCAAGCGCCTCGAAGACCCCTGGCAGGAAGTCAGCTGGGACGAGGCGGTCACCTACGCCGCCAGTGAGTTGCGCCGCATCCAGCTCAAGTACGGGCGAGACGCGATCGGCGGCATCACCTCCAGCCGTTGCACCAACGAAGAGGCGTACCTGGTGCAGAAGCTGGTGCGCACGGCGTTCGGCAACAACAACGTCGACACCTGCGCGCGGGTCTGCCATTCGCCCACCGGCTACGGCCTCAAGCAGACCCTTGGCGAGTCCGCCGGCACCCAGAGTTTCGACTCGGTCATGAAGGCCGACGTGGTGCTGGTGATCGGCGCCAACCCCACCGACGCGCACCCGGTGTTCGGTTCGCAGCTCAAGCGTCGCCTGCGCCAGGGCGCGCGGCTGATCGTCATCGACCCGCGGCGCATCGACCTGGTCGATTCGCCCCACGCCCGCGCCGAGCTGCACCTGCAACTGCGCCCGGGCACCAACGTGGCCATGCTCAACGCCCTGGCCCATGTGATCGTCACCGAGGGCCTGCTCGACCAGCGTTTCGTCGACGCCCGCTGCGAGCCCGAGGACTTCGCCCGCTGGCGCGATTTCGTCGCCCGGCCCGACAACGCCCCCGAGGTGCTTGGCCCGGTGTGCGGCGTGCCCGCCGAGCAGATCCGCGCCGCCGCCCGGCTGTACGCCACCGGCGGCAATGCGGCGATCTACTACGGCCTGGGCGTGACCGAGCACAGCCAGGGCAGCACCGCGGTGATGGGCATCGCCAACCTGGCCATGGCCACCGGCAACATCGGCCGCGAAGGCGTCGGGGTGAATCCGCTACGCGGGCAGAACAACGTGCAGGGCTCGTGCGACATGGGCTCGTTCCCCCACGAGCTGCCCGGCTACCGGCACATCGGCAACCAAAGCGTGCGTGCCGAGTTCGAGCAGGCCTGGGGCGTGACCCTGCAACCCGATCCGGGGCTGCGCATTCCCAACATGTTCGAAGCCGCGCTGGACGGCAGCTTCAAGGCGCTTTACTGCCAGGGCGAGGACATCGCCCAGAGCGATCCGAACACCCAGCACGTCACCGCCGCGCTGCTGGCGATGGAGTGCGTGGTGGTGCAGGACATCTTCCTCAACGAGACGGCCAAGTTCGCCCATGTGTTCCTGCCGGGCAGCTCGTTCCTGGAGAAGGACGGCACCTTCACCAATGCCGAGCGGCGTATCTCGCGGGTGCGCAAGGTGATGGAGCCTTTGGCCGGCAAGGCCGACTGGGAGGCCACCGTGGCCTTGGCCGGTGCCTTGGGTTACCCCATGGAATACCGGCATCCCTCCGAGATCATGGACGAGATCGCCCGCCTGACCCCGACCTTCCGCCGGGTCAGCTACGCCGAGCTCGACCGCCACGGCAGCCTGCAATGGCCGTGCAACGACGCCGCGCCCGACGGCACGCCGACCATGCACATCGACCAGTTCGTGCGCGGCAAGGGGCGCTTCATGCTCACCGGCTACGTGCCCACCGACGAGAAGGTCAATGGCCGCTATCCGCTGCTGCTGACCACCGGGCGCATCCTCAGCCAGTACAACGTCGGCGCGCAGACCCGGCGCACCGACAACGTCGCCTGGCACGACGAGGACCGCCTGGAGATCCATCCCAGCGATGCCGAGAGTCGGGGTATCAGCGACGGTGACTGGGTGGGCATCGGCAGCCGCTCCGGGCAGAGCGTGCTGCGCGCCAGGGTCAGTGGCCGGGTGGCGCCGGGGGTGGTGTACACCACCTTCCACTTCCCCGAGTCCGGCGCCAACGTGATCACCACCGACAACTCCGACTGGGCTACCAACTGCCCGGAATACAAGGTCACTGCCGTGGAAGTGGCCAAGGTGTTCCAGCCGTCGGAGTGGCAGAAGCGCTACCAGCGCTTCAGCGACGAGCAACGTAGGTTGCTCAAGGAGCGGCGGCAGGCGCAAGCGGCGGGGGTGCGTCGATGAGCAGCGACAACCTGGTGAAGATGGCCAACCAGATCGCCCATTACTTCGACAGCGAGCCGGATCACGCCAAGGCGGTGCAGGGCGTGCGCCAGCATCTGCAGAGCTTCTGGACGCCGGCCATGCGCCGGCAGTTGACCGAGTGGGTGCAGGCTGATGGCGGCATGGAATTAAATGCGCTGGTGCGAGAGGCGGTGCAGCCGGTGATTTGATGTCGTGCAGGACCGGCCCCATCGCCGGCAAGCCGGCTCCCACACCGACCGCGTCAGCGCGAGCGCACGCGCTCATCCGTGGGAGCCGGCTTGCCGGCGATGGGGCGCAAGACGCCCCGGCTCATTCTGATCTCCAGTAGTAGACCTGTTCCGGATCCCCTTCGTCGAGGTGCTCGACAACGCCGCTCTCGACAAAGCCTCGGCGCTCCAGCAGGCGGCGCATCGGGCCATTGGAGCGATTGGTCGAGGTGAACAGCTTCTGCCCCGTGCAGTCGGCCTGTATGCGGGCCAGCAGCGCGGCGCCCAGCCCACTGCGCCGATGGCCCTGGCCGACCATCAGCATTTCGATGAACGCGCAACCAAAGAAGTGTTGGTGCATCACCGCATACGCGGCCACCGAGCCTTGCACCTCAGCCACCAGGCAACGGTACTGCCCGAGCCAGTCGGCGATTTGCTCGGCCCGGTACGGCTCCCGGTGCGCAACGCTGTCGATGGCGATCAGGGCGGTGAGGTCTTGTGGTCCGGCGAGACGAATAGGCATGGCTGGGCCCTGCAATGAAGGTGCTGTGATTATCCGCATCCGGGCAGGTCCGGCCCAGAACTTGTTGCGACACATGGCCAGGATGAAATGTCCGTCATGTTTGCAGGGTCAATGCAGGTCCGGTGCTACGCTCGCAAAAACATCCTCTACGGAAGCGCACCATGGATATGAACTGGCACCAGGCACTGCAAGAGAGCCTGAGCTGGCTGGCAATCGCCTCGTTGATCACGCTCGTCTGCTTTACCGCCATCGCCGTCCTGGCGGTGCGCTACACCCGTTGGGGCGCGCAGTTCTGGCAACTGGCCGGGCCTTATTTCAGTTTCCGGCGCAGCTGGCGCCCCTTGCTGGCCTTCGCCCTGCTGCTGGTGCTGACACTGTTCTCGGTGCGCCTGAACGTACTGTTCTCGTTCTGGTACAACGGTTTCTACAGCGCCTTGCAGGGCCTGGACCAGACCGCGTTCTGGTACATGCTCGGGGTGTTCGCGGTGCTGGCGAGCATCCATGTGCTGCGTTCGCTGTTCACCTTCTATGTGACCCAGGCGTTCAACATCCGCTGGCGGGTCTGGCTCACCGAGCGCCTGACCGCCGACTGGATGCACGGCGATGCCTACTATCGCGGGCAGTTCCTCGCCGAGCCCGTGGACAACCCCGACCAGCGTATCGAGCTGGACGTGAATGCGTTCGTCACCGGCTCCGTGTCCCTGGCGCTGGGCGCCGTGAGCGCGGTGGTGTCGCTGGTGGCCTTCACCGGCATTCTCTGGGGCCTGTCGGCGCCGCTGGAGGTGGCCGGCATCGAAGTCCCACGGGCGATGGTGTTCGCCGTGTACATCTATGTACTGGTCGCCACCTGGATCGCCTTCCGCCTCGGGCAGCCGCTGATCCGCCTGAACTTCCTCAACGAAAAACTCACCGCCAACTTCCGTTACGCCTTGATGCGTCTGCGCGAGAACGCCGAGAACATCGCCTTCTACCAGGGCGCGCAGGTGGAGCGGGGCACCTTGCTCGGGCGCTTCTTCGCGCTGATCGGCAACGCCTGGGCGCTGGTGTTCCGGAACCTGAAGTTCAGTGGTTTCAACCTCGGTGTCAGCCAGGTGGCGGTGGTCTTCCCGTTCATTCTCCAGGCGCCGCGCTTCTTCAGCGGCGCCATCAAGCTGGGCGATGTGATGCAGACTGCCCAGGCCTTCGGCCAGGTGCAGGATTCGCTGTCGTTCTTCCGTGAGTCCTACGACACCTTCGCCCAGTACCGCGCCACCCTCGACCGTCTCACCGGCTTCGTCGATGCCAACCAGCAGGCCAGTGCCCTGCCGCAGGTGGCCAGCGTGGAGCAGGCCCATGCACTGGGGATCGCGGGGCTGCAGGTGCGACGTCCTGACGGGCATGCGTTGATCAAGGATCTCGAACTGAACCTGCACGCTGGCCAGGCACTGTTGATCAGAGGCCCTTCGGGCAGCGGCAAGACCACCTTGCTGCGTGCCCTGGCGGGCCTGTGGCCCTACGCCGAGGGTGAAGTCAGGCGGCCGCTGGGCACGCAGGCGCTGTTCCTCTCGCAACGCCCGTACCTGCCGCTGGGCGACCTGCGGACCGCCATCGCTTATCCGACGCAGGACGCTCCGGGCGACGATGCGCGCATGCAGCAGGCCCTGCGTCAGGTCAACCTCGCCCATCTGGCCGAACGGCTGGACGAGCAGCGCGACTGGTCACGGATCCTGTCGTTGGGTGAGCAGCAGCGCCTGGCGTTTTCCCGGGTGCTGTTCAACCGGCCGCAGGTGGTGTTTCTCGACGAGTCCACCTCGGCGATGGACGAAGGGCTGGAGCATGCGCTGTATTCGCTGCTGCGCGCAGAGCTGCCGGCGACGCTGCTGGTCAGTGTCGGGCATCGCAGCACCCTGGCGGGGTTCCACTCCCATCGCCTGGAAGTGGACGGGCAAGGGGGATGGTCGTTGCTGGAGCAACAGCCGGCAGCAATGACCGTGTAACCTCAGGCCGCCCGCATCCTTGTAGGAGCGGGCTTGCCCCGCGATGGCATCAGGCCAGGCAATGAAGCTGATCCTGCCGGCCTCATCGCGGGGCAAGCCCGCTCCCACGATCAGCCATGAACCACAAACCTGCCATTGTGGTAGCGGCGAACACGCCCCCCACCATGAACGTCGCCTGATACCCCACCCAGTCCCACAGCCCTCCGGCCAACACGCTGGCCAACAGCAACGCCACCCCCGTCACCAGGTTGAACACGCCGAACGCGGTCCCCCGCAGATCCTCGGGCGCGCTGTCGGCGATCAGGGCGCTGAACACGCCTTGGGTAAAGCCCATGTGCAGCCCCCACAGGATCACGCCCAGCGCCAGGCCGGAGATGCCCGGCAACCAGGCCAGCCCTAGATCGGCCAGTACCAGCAGGGACAGCCCGATCATCAACACACCACGTCGCCCGACCCGGTCGGATAGCGCGCCAGCCGGGTAGGCCGACAGTGAATACGCCAGCGACATCAGCACCAGCACCGCTGGCGCCCACAGGGCCGCAAGCCCCAGGGCCTGACCGCGCAACAGCAGAAAGGCCTCGCTGAAGCGCGCCAGGGTAAACAGTGTGGCCAGGATGAGCAGGCGCCAGTAGCCGTTGCCCAGCCGGGCCAGCTCGCGAAATGCCAGAGGTGCGGCCACCGCGCCGGCCGCAGCAGTTTTTTCGGGTTCGCGGACGAAGGCGACCAGCACATACAGCGCCATGAACGCCGGAATCACCGCCACCCAGAACACCGTCTGGAAGTGGCTGGCCGTCAACCCCATCAACAGGATCGCCAGCGACGGCCCGAGAAAGGCGCCGACCGTGTCCAGCGCCTGGCGCAGGCCAAAGGCGGCCCCGCGCAGTTCGGCCGGGGTGACGTCGGCGATCAGCGCGTCCCGCGGCGCGCCGCGAATGCCCTTGCCGACACGGTCGATGAAGCGCGCCGTGGTCAGCCACTCCAGCCCCGGGGCCAGCGGGAACACCGGCTTGCTCACGGCGGCCAGGCCGTAGCCGATCACGGTGAGCAGCTTGCGCTTGCCCAGGCGATCGCTGAGGGCGCCGGAGAACACCTTGGTGATCGCCGCCGTCGCCTCGGCGATGCCTTCGATCAAGCCCACGGCGAGGACCGAGGTGCCGAGCACGCCGACCATGTACAGGGGGAGCAGGGCGTGGATCATCTCCGAGGAGGTGTCCATGAGCAGCGAGACGAAGCCCAAGGCCCAAACGCTGCGGGGGAGGGCACGGTGACGGGTCATGGTCGCCTCGCGTCGTTGCTCGGCTTCACTTTAGACAATGCTGGCCGATTGGCGGTGTCTTCATCATCCTGGGCAACGCTTTCCCTCTGAAACCCCGCCACTCGATCGGTGAAAGTCGGCGCTTTGATTCAAGCGAAAAATTTCATGTTCGTTGGTCGCCGATTGATTGACGTCAAGAATAATGGCCAATTAACATCGCGCGCTTTCCCGCCGCTCGGCGGTTTCGAAGGACCGAACATGCACCTTTCCTCTCTCGGCACCCGGCTGTGCGCCGTGCTGACAGGCCTTTGCCTGGCCGCTGCGCTGGACTCAGCGATCGCCGCGCCCTTCAACAATCCCGGCGATCAGGATCTGATCCGCGATCGACAGAATCGCCTGCTCGAAGAACAGCAGCGGCGCCTCCAGGAGCTCAAGGACCTGCCCGGCGAGCGTGCCACCCCCGAGGCGCCCTCGGCCCCGGTCGACGGCCGTTGTTTCCCGATCAAGGACATCGAGCTCAAAGGCGCCGACGCGCTGTCGGCCGCCGAACGTGAAAGCCTGCTCGCCCCCTACATCGGGCAGTGCCTGGGCGTCGCCCAGCTCAACGAGCTGCTCAAGAGCATCACCGATCGCTACATCCAGAAGGGCCTGGTCACCAGCCGCGCCTATCTGCCGCAGCAGGACCTGTCCAGCGGCCACCTGCAGGTGCTGGTGGTCGAAGGTCGTCTCGAAGGGCTCAAGGCCGGCGAGGGCAGCAAGCTCAGCGCCCGCGAGCTGGACATGGCGTTCCCCGGGCAGGCGGGCGACCTGCTCAACCTGCGCGAGATCGAGCAGATGGTCGACCAGCTCAACCGCCTGCCCTCCAACCAGGCGCGCATGCAGCTGACCCCGGGCAAGGCCGTGGGTGGCAGCGAGGTGCTGGTCGCCAACGCGCCGCAAAAGCCCTGGCGGGTGGGTTTGTCGCGCAGCAACGACGGGCAGAAGAGCACTGGCGAGCAGCAGTGGGGCAGCTCGCTGGAGTGGGACAGCCCGCTGGGCCTGGCCGACCAGTTGGTGCTGCGCGGCGGCCACGACGCGATCAGCGATCACCAGAAGACCTCGCGCAATGCCGCGCTCTACTACAACCTGCCGTTCGGCTGGTGGAACCTCAGCTACAGCTACAGCCAGAGCGAATACCGCTCCCTGGCCGAAGCGGCGGACTACAACTTCAAGCAGAACGGCGACAGCCAGAACCACCAGTTGCGGCTCGAGCGGGTGGTCCACCGTGACTCGGTCAGCAAGACCTCGCTCAACGCCGGCATGAGCTACCTGCGCACCAACAACTACATCGAAGACAGCAAGCTGAGCAACAGCAGCAACCGTCTCAGCGAAGCCCAGTTCGGCATCAACCATGGCCGGCGTATCGGCGGCGCCTTCGTCAACGTCGACCTGGGCCTGCAGGACGGCATCGGCGCCTTCGATGCCCAGCGCGAACAGGAACGCGATGCCTTCGGCAACCGCCTGCCCAACGCCCGCTACCGCAAGTACACCGCCACCGTCAGCTACCTGCAGCCGTTCAAGGTGCTGGGCGAGTCGCTGGTGTTCAGCAGCCTGGTCACCGGCCAGCGCAGCGAGGACCGGCTGTTCAGCCCCCAGCGCATGAGCCTGGGCAGCCAGTCCTCGATTCGTGGCTACAAGGACCAGAGCCTGAACGGCGACAGCGGCTACTACTGGCGCAACGACCTGCGCTGGAGCCGCCAGGTGGCCTGGGACTGGCTGCGGCCGGTGCTCGCCGAATACGGCCTGGGCCTGGGCTACGACGTCGGCGCCATCCGCCACGACCGCTACAGCGGTGAGCAGCACGGGCGGGTGTCCAGTCACTCGGCCGAACTGTTCGCCCGTGGACGCAACCTGTCCGCCAGCGTGACCTTCGCCCATTCCCTGGAGCGTCCCGACGCGTTGACCGAGCGCGAGACGCCGGTCTACTTCCGCCTGGACTTCTTCCTTTAACACCGCTTTCAAGCCGAGATACCCGACATGGATGTTCGTCAGTTCGCCTTCCTGGCTCGCCAGCCTTCGGCCGCCCTGCAATCCCGTGAGTCCTTCTGGGGCCTGTCCAAGCGCGGACTGGCGTTCATGCTGGCCAACATGATGTTCTGGCAGCCGCTGGTGGCGATGGCCGACGGCATCGTCGTCAACGGCAGCAACACCGGCCTCGGCCAGGCCGGCAACGGCGTGCCTATCGTCAACATCGCCACGCCCAGCGACGCTGGGCTGTCGCATAACAGGTTCAGCGACTACAACGTCGGCCAGCAGGGCCTGATCCTCAACAACGCCACCGACCGCACCCAGTCCACCCAGCTGGGCGGGATCATCCTGGGCAACAGCAACCTGGGCGGGCGCTCGGCCAATGTGATCCTCAACGAGGTCAACGGCGCCAACCCCAGCCAGCTCAGAGGCTACACCGAGGTGGCGGGGCAGTCGGCGCATGTCATCGTCGCCAACCCGTATGGCGTCACCTGCAATGGTTGCGGCTTCATCAACACGCCACGGGCGACCCTCACCACCGGCAAGCCGGTGGTCGAGAACGGCCAGTTGCAGCGCTACCAGGTGGAGCAGGGCAGCGTCACCATCGAAGGCGCGGGGCTCAATGCCAGCAACATCGACCAGTTCGAGATCATCACCCGCAGCGCGAAGATCAACGCGCAGATCCAGGCCCGACACCTGGCGATGGTCGCCGGCGCCAACGATGTCGATGCCCAGACCCTCAAGGCCACGGCGCGCGCCGCCAACCCGGCGGATGCGCCGCAGCTGGCCATCGACTCCTCGGCGCTGGGCGGCATGTACGCCGGCGCCATCACCCTGGTGGGCACCGAGGCCGGCGTAGGGGTCAAGCTCGACGGCCAGATGATCGCCAGCGGTGGCGATATCCAGCTCGACGCCAACGGTCAGCTGCGCATGGCCGACGCCACCGCGGCCAAGGGCGCGGTGGCGATCAACGCCGGTCAGCTCGATGCCCAGGGCGCGGTGTACGCCGGCACCCAGCTGCAGGTGAAGACCCAGGGCGACCTGGACAACCACAAGAATCTCGCCGCCGGTGAGCGCGTCAGCCTCGACAGCGGCGGCCGCCTGACCAACCACGGCATCATCGAAGCCGGCGTCAACGCCGACAACAGCCGCAACGGCAACGGCGATGTGCGTCTGAGCGCGCAGCAGGTCGACAACCGTGGCCAGAGCGTGGTGGCCAGCCGCGATCTCAACGTCAGCGCCGCGCAGACCCTGGACAACCAGGGCGGCACCCTGAGCGCGCAGCGCCAGCTGACGGCCAGCGCCGACACCCTGGACAACCGCGCCAAGGGCCGTGTGCTCAGCGCCGGCCAGGCCGACCTGCAGGCCGGCCAGGTGCGCAACGGCCAGGGTGGCCTGATCAAGGCCGACACCGCGATCGATGCCCGCGTCGCCCAGCTGGACAACAGCGGCGGCGAGCTATCCAGCCAGGGCAAGGTAACCGCGCAGGTCACCCGCCTGGACAACGTCGCCGGCACCTTGACCGCCGGCCAGCACCTGGCCCTGACGGCCAGCGGCGCGGTGGACAACCGCGGTGGCCAGATCACCAGCCTGCAGACCCTCGACCTCAAGGCCGGACAGGTGAACAACAGCGCGGCGGGGCGCATCGCCAGCAACCAGGCGCTGACCGCCAGCGTCACCGGGCTGGACCAGCGCGACGGCGGTCGCCTGACCAGCGTCAGCGAGCTGAGCCTGGACCTCAACAAGGGTCACCTGAACAACCAGGGCGGCCTGATCAACGCCCCCCGCCTGACCCTGAAGAACCTCGACAGCGTGGACAACCATCAGGGCGAGATTTCCAGCGCCCAGGCCTTCGCCCTGGTGGCGCGCAGCCTGGACAACAGCCTCGGCAAACTGCTCGGCAACCAGGGCCTGACCGTGCAGCTGGACGAAGCGTTGAACAACACGGGAGGCCTGGTTTCTGCCAGCGGCGTCAGCGTCACCGCCGCCAGCCTGGGCAACCACCATGGCACCGTCACCAGCCGTACCGATCTCTCCCTGACCCTGGCCGGCGCGACCGACAACCAGGATGGCGAGATTTCCAGCGTCGGCAGCACCACCCTCAAGGGCGCCAGCCTGGACAACCGCAAGGGCCAGGTCACCGGCGACGGTGCGCTGACCATCACCCTCGGCGCCGCCCTGGACAACCGCGCCGGCACCCTCGGCTCCGCCGGCAAGGTGGATCTGGAGGCTGCCAGCCTCGACAACCGCGAAGCTGGCAACCTGGTAACCGACGCCCGTCTGGACGCCCGCATCCACGGCCTGCTGGACAACCAGCAGGGCCAGATCACCGCCAAGGGCGCCATCGACCTGCACGCCGCCAAGCTGGACAACCGCGCCGGCAAATTGCGTGCGGACCAGCAGGCGCTGCTCACCGTCGACCAGCTGGACAACCGTGACAAAGGCCTGCTGAACAGCCTCGCGGCGCTGACCTTCAACGGCAGCGAACTGGACAACCGTGGCGGCCTGCTCAACGCCGTGGGCCCCGTGCGCCTGGACGGCACTCGCCTGGACAACAGCGGCGGGCGTATCTCCAGCCAGCGGGCGCTGGTGGCCCAGCTGACCCAGGTGGTCAACCACAAGGGCGAGCTCGTCGCCGAGGGTGACCTGACCCTGCAAGGCGCCGGCCTGGACAACCGCAAGGGCGGCCTGATCGGCGCCAGGCACCTGCTCACCGTGCAAGTGGACGACGTCGACAACCGTGGCGGGGAGCTCTCCAGTGGTGCGGGGCTGAACGTCAAAGGCGCCCTGCTGAACAACAGCGACAGCGGCAAGCTGCTCGCCGGCACCGACCTCGACCTGCAGGTCGCCGAGGTGCTCAACCGCAACCAGGGCGAGCTGTCCGGCAAGGGCACGGTGAACCTGGCCGGCAAGCACCTGGACAACGACGAAGGACGCCTGGTCGCCGGGCAGTCGTTGAACATCGATCTGGCACACGCCCTGGAAAACCGGCAGGGGCTGATCAGCGCCGAAGGGCGACTGACCGCCAAGGTCGGCAGCCTGGACAACGGCACCGGCAAGCTGTCGAGCGCCGACGCGCTGACCCTGACCAGCGCCGGCGCACTGCTCAATCGCAACGGCTCGATCACCACCGACGCCGCGCTGGTCATCGCCAGCCAGCGCCTGGACAATGACCAGGGTGGCGTGCTCAGCAGCAAGGGCGCGGCCAAGGTCGACACCGGCACCTTCGACAACGGCCAGGGCGCGCGGCTGGTCAGCGGTGACCGCCTCGACCTCACCGCAGGCCAGGTCAACAACGGCCAGGGCAGCCGGATCGCCAGCGAGCAAGCGCTGGTCGCCAGCGTCAGCGGCCTCGACCAGCAAGGGGGCGAGCTGTTCAGCAAGCGCGCGCTGACCCTCGACCTGAACCACGGCCTGCTCACCAACCACAAAGGCCTGATCAATGCGCCGCTGCTGGTGCTCAAGCAACTGGCCGACGTCGACAACCAGGAGGGCGAGATCTCCAGCGCCCAAGCCTTCACCCTGGCCGCGCGCAACCTCGACAACCGCAACGGCAATCTGATCGGCCAGCAAGGCCTGACCCTGCGCATCGAGCAGGCGCTGAACAACCTCAAGGGCCTGGTCTCGGCCAACGGCCTCGACCTGCGCAGCCACAGCCTGGACAACAGTGAGGGCCTGATCAGCAGCCGGGGCACGCAGCAGGTCGTCGTCGAGGCCGAGCTGCTCAACCAGGACGGCACGCTGATCGCCGACCAACGCCTGGACCTTCAAGCCGGCGAACTGAACAACCAGCGAGGGGTGGTTTCCGGCAAGACCCACGTGGTGGCCAAGGTCGGCAAACTGGACAACCAGGCCGGCCGACTGGTCGGCACGGACACCCTGAGCCTGACCGGCGACCGCCTCGACAACCGCCAGGGTGGCCTGGTGGGCGCGACCCACGGCCTGCAACTGAACGTCGGCGATGTGAGCAACAGTGGCGGAGAGCTGTCGAGCCAGGCCAACGTGACCGTCGAAGGCCAACGGCTGGACAACGGCGGCGAAGGCAAGGTGCTGGCGGACGGCAACCTGCAACTGACCGTTGCCGAGGTGATCAACCGCAGCAAGGGCCTGCTGTCGGGCAAGACCGGCCTGACCCTGAGCGGCGACAGCCTGGACAATACCGCCGGCCTGCTGCAGACCCGCCAGGCGCTGGTGGCTGACCTGCAAGGCAAGCTGGACAACCGCCAGGGCCAGATCAGCGCCGAAGGCACCCTGAGCCTGACCAGCGCCGAGCTGGACAACCGTGGCGGCAGCGTGTCCAGCGCCGGCACCCTGACCCTCGAGCACGGCGGCGCGGTGCGCAACCAGGGTGGCGAGCTGGTCACCGATGGCGCGCTGAAGCTGCGCGGCGGCCACATCGACAACAGCAATGACGGCGTCATCAGTGCCAAGGGCGTGGCCGAGGTGACCGCCGCCAGCCTGGACAACAGCCAGAAAGGGCGCCTGGGCAGCGGTGCCAGCCTGGCCCTGACCACCGGCCAGCTGACCAACCGCGAAGGTGGCCGCATCGCCAGCGAAGGCGCGCTCGACGCCAGCGTCACCGGCCTCGACCAGCAAGGTGGCCAGCTGTTCAGCAACGGCACGCTCACCCTGGATCTCAACCATGGGCTGCTGGACAACCGCCAGGGCCTGATCAACGCGCCGCTGCTGGTGCTCAAGCAGCTCGACGAGGTGAACAACCAGGGCGGCGAGATTTCTTCGGCCCGGGCCTTCACCCTGGCTGCGCGCAGCCTGGACAACAGCAGCGGCAAGCTGCTGAGCAACCAGGCCCTGACCCTGCGCATCGACCAGGTGCTGAGCAACCTCAAGGGCCTGGTCGCCGCGGTGAGCCTCGATGCGCGTGCCGCCAGCCTGAACAACGGCGCCGGCACCCTGACCAGCCGTGGCGACCTCGACCTGCAGCTGGCCGAGCGTCTGGACAACAGCCAGCAAGGCCTGATCAACGCCAACGGCGCCCTGACCCTCGCCAGCCGCGCCATCGACAACCACGGCGGTTCGCTGCTGGGCGGCGCCATCGCCCTGGACCTGGGCAGCGCCAGCGGCGACCTGAACAACGACGCCGGCCTGATCAGCACCGCCGGCCCGTTGACCATCAGCCACCTGCGTGACCTGAGCAACCGCGGCGGCGAGATCGCCAGCGGCCAGCGCCTGGACCTGACGGCCCGCACCCTGGACAACAGCGCCGGCAAGCTGATCAGCAACGACCAGCTGGGCGTCAACGCCCAGCGCCTGGTCAACCAGGGCGGCCTGGTGTCGGGTTGGCAGGGCCTGGACGTGGAACTGGGCAGCCTGGACAACCGCAACCAGGGCACCTTGTCCAGTCGCGATGGCGCGCTGCAGGCGCATGTCAGCGGCGACCTGCAGAACAACGCCGGCGGCGCCCTGGTCAGTCGCAAGGCACTGAACGTGACGGCGGCCAACCTGGACAACAGCGCCGGTGGCATTCTGTCCAGCGCCGCCGGGCAGCACCTGGTCGTCACCGGCCTGCTGAACAACGCCCAGGGTGGCCTGATCGACAGCGGCGCGGCCCTGATCCTCAACGCCATGACCCTGGGCAATGCCGCAGGCAGCATCAACGCCCAGCAGGCCATCGACCTCGATGCCACCACCCTGGACAACAGCAGCGGCAGCCTGGTCGGCAACGGCGCGCTGACCCTGAACCTGCTCGGCGCGCTGACCAACACCAACGGCAAGCTGGCCAGCGCCGGCCCGTTGCGTATCGACCACGCCACCCAGGTAAGCAACCAGGGCGGCCAGATCGCCAGCCAGGGCCTGCTGACCCTGCTGGCCGGCAGCCTGGACAACAGCAACCGTGGCACCGTGGCGGCGAAACAAGCGCTGACCCTGGCCATCGACGGCACCCTGCAGAACAACGCCGATGGCCTGATCTACAGCCAGAACGGCGACCTCGACGTCGCTGCCGCCACCGTGAACAACGCCAAGGGCACCCTGCAGGGGCAGGGCGCGCTGAAGCTGGTGAGCGGCGACATCGACAACCAGAGCGGCCGCATCCTCGCCGAGGGCGGCGATCTGAACGTGACCGCCGGCAACCTGGACAATCGCGGCGGCGTGCTGTCGAGCCTCAAGGGCACGCTCGACGCCGACCTGCGCGGCGTGCTGAAGAACGGCTACGACCTTGACAACAACCGCCAGGGTGGCATCACCCAGGGCCAGTCCCTGGTGCTCAAGGCGCTGGGCGGCATCGACAACTACGGCGGGCGCATCGCTGCCCAGACCGGCGATGCGCTGATCACCACCGTCGACTTCGACAACCGCAACGGCGGCCTGTATGCCAAGGGGCTGGTGCAGGTCCGTGGCGGCAACTTCGACAACAGCGGCGACAACGACGGCCAGATCGCCGGCCAGCGCATCGACCTCGGCCTGAGCGGTGCGCTGAACAACCGCCTGGGCATCATCGAGAGCGACAGCAGCCTGGCGATCACGGCGGCCAGCCTCGACAACCAGACCGGCCAGATTCGCGCGCTCGGCAGCAGCGGCGCCACCCGCCTGCAGATCGCCGGCCAGTTCGACAACCGCAACGGCACCCTGGAAACCGCCAACACCGACCTCGGCCTGGGCGTCGGCAGTTTCCTCAACGGCGGCGGCAGCCTGCTGCATGTCGGCCGTGGCACCTTCGATATCGCCACCGGTAACGTCACCGGCGCCGGCGGCAGCATCGTCACCCGCGGCGGCCTGACCCTCAACGCCGGCAGCTGGCGCAACAGCAACGTGATCCAGGCCGGGCGCCTGACGGTCAATGTCGGCGACTTCAGCCAGACCGCCAGCGGCCAGCTTTTGGCCAGCGAAGCACTGGTCGGCAGCGGCGGCAACTGGAGCAACGATGGCCTGATCGCCAGTGACGGCAGCCTCAACCTCAACCTGGGCGGCACCTACAACGGCAACGGCCGCCTGAGCAGCCGTGGCACCCTGGACCTGAGCGCGGCGCAGGTCAACCTGAGCGGCACCGGCAGCATCGCCGGCGGCGCCGCCAGTACCGTGTCGGTGGCCGGCCTGCTGAACAACGCCGGCCGCCTGACCTCCGCCGCCGGGCTCAGCGTCGGCGCCGGCAGCGTCAACAACCAGGGCACCCTGGGCGCCGCGCAGAACCTGACCCTGACCACCGGCGCCCTGGTCAACGACCGTGGCCTGCTGTTCAGCGGCGCCGACATGGGCCTGCGCGTCGACAGCCTGAGCAACAGCTATGCCGACGTGTACAGCCTCGGCAAGCTGACCATCGACCGTGACGGCCAGGGCAGCCTGGCCAGCAGCATCGTCAACAGCTCCGGCTCGCTGCAGAGCGACGGTGCGATGAGCCTGGCCGCCAGCACCATCCAGAACGTGCGGGCGGTGCTCAAGACCGACAACAAGGGCGTGTACACCGCCCGTATCGGCGAAGTCGCCTGTATCGAGGGCTACAACGCCGGCGACTGTGGCGGCAAGCGCAACCACGTCTGGGAGATCGTCCAGCGCGACAAGTTCGAGGTCACCGAAGCCAGCGCCGCGTCGAGCATCACCACCGGTGGCAACTTGACGATCAACGGCGGCGACCTGCTCAACAGCAGCAGCACCATCGCCGCGGCCGGCAGCCTGGTGGCCACGGTCAACAACCTGACCAACAGCGGGTTGGAGACCGGCGAGACCGAAACCACCCGCATCTTCATGTCGGCGCGCACCCGCAACGCGGGTGGCTGGTACAACGCCGCCAACAACGTCACCAACAAATACTGGATCGACAGCCCCGGCTATAACCCCAACGACCTGGGCGGCCTGCAAGCCGCCCTGGCCGGTTTCATCGGCATGACCGAGCGCGAATGGGTACAGCTGGGCAGCACCAGGCAACTGGCGGCTGGCGACCAGAGCTACGCCGGCGTGATGCAGGCCGGTGGTGCGGTGAGCGTCACCGCCGGCAACGGCATCAGCAACAGCGTGGTGCGTCCGGGCTATGCCTACATCGGCAGCGGCGCGCGCACCGATACCACCGCGCCCGGCACGGCGTTCTCCACCCGCGTCACCCTGAACCAGCAGCTGCCGCCGGACCTGGCACAGCAGCAGGTCAACCCGCTGGCGCTGCCCGGCTTCAGCCTGCCTACCGGGCAGCACGGCCTGTTCCGCCTCAGCACCGAAGGTGGCAGCGCGCCCACCAGCACCGGCCCGCAAAGCTGGACCATGGGCGGCGCCAGCCTGAGCGCCACCCAACGCCAGCAGCCGCTGCCGCAGGTCGCGGTCCGCGCCATCGACAGCGTTGACGCGGCCCAGACCGGAGCCCGTGGCACCGCGCTGAGCACCGCCGAGCGCACCCAGGCGGGCATCGGCAGCGACGCCAGTGCTATCAATACCGCCCTGCCGGGCGCCGGCAGCGGCCCGCTGCTGCCCGGCCGCACGGCAGTGGACGACGGCATCAACCAGGCCGCGGCGCTGAATGCGCAAGGCCCGGCACCGATCACCATCGAGCGCGTGCAAGGCATGCCCGACAGCAGCGTGCGCAGCAACCCGCACAAGTACCTGATCGAAACCAACCCGGTGCTCACCGACCTCAAGCAGTTCATGAGCTCGGACTACCTGCTGGCCAACCTCGGCTATGACCCCGATCAGAGCGCCAAGCGCCTGGGCGATGGCTTCTACGAGCAGAAGCTGGTGCAGCAGGCCGTGGTCGCCCGCACCGGCCAGCGCTTCATAGACGGCCAGGACACCGACGAGAAACTGTTCAAGTACCTGATGGACAACGCCATCAAGAGCAAGCAGCAGCTCGACCTGGCGGTGGGCGTGAGCCTGACCGCCGAGCAGGTGGCGGCGCTGACCCACGACATCGTCTGGCTGGAAAACGCCGAGGTGAACGGCGAGCAGGTGCTGGTGCCGGTGCTCTACCTGGCCCACTCCAACAACCGCCTGGCGCCCAACGGCGCGTTGATCGCCGGCAGCGACGTCAACCTGATCGCCGGGCAGAACCTCGACAACGTCGGCACCCTGCGCGCCACCCACAACCTGTCGGCCCAGGCCGGCAACAACCTGGTCAACAGCGGCCTGGTGGAAGCCGGCGAGCGCCTCGACCTGTTGGCGGGCAACGACCTGGTGAACAAGGCCGGCGGCATCATCGCCGGGCGCGACGTGAGCCTCGGCGCCACCCGCGACGTGATCAACCAACGCACCGCCACCTCGCACCAGAGCAGCAATGGCAGCTACGCCCAGCAGCGCGACTTCGTCGACAACGCCGCACGGGTGGAGGCGGCCAACAACCTGGCGATCAACGCCGGGCGCGACCTGAGCAACAGCGGCGGCGTGCTCAACAGCGGCGCCGACACCAGCCTCAAGGCCGGGCGCGACGTCAAGCTGACCTCGGTGGAGCAGGTGGTCAGCAATGACCGCGGCGTGCGCTACAACGACTACAGCGTCACCCAGAACGGCGCCAGCCTGCAGGCCGGGCGCGACCTGACCGTCAGCGCCGGGCGCGACATCAGCGCGGTGGCCAGCGCGATCGAGGCCAAGCGCGACGTGGCGATGACCGCGACCCGGGACCTGGACCTGATGTCCGCGGCCAATGAACAGCATTCGGCGAGCAAGACGAAGAAGGTCACCAGCCAGGAAGATCATGTCCAGCAGGTGTCCAGCACCGTGGTGGCGGGCGGCAACCTGGCGTTGAAGGCCGGCGATGACCTGGCCTTGAGCGCCAGCCGGGTGACGGCGGGGAATGAGGCCTATCTCTATGCCGGCGGCGATGTGAACCTGGTCGCTGAGGAGAACAGCGACTACAGCTATTACCGCAAGACCAAGACCAGCAGCTCCGGGCTGTCGAGCAGCCAGAAGACCCGTATCGACAGCTCGCGCTCCGTCACCCAGGAGGGCTCGTCGGTCAGCGGCGACACGGTGGTGGTCCGCGCCGGGGAGGATATCGGCGTGTCGGGCAGCAACATCGTGTCCACCCACGATACGAGCCTGCTGGCCGGGGGCAACATCCAGATCGAGAGTGCCACGCAAACCTTCGAGCAAAGCCACTCGAGCTCGAAGAAGAAGTCCGGCTTGCTCAGCAGCGGCGGGATCGGCGTTACCCTGGGTTCGACCAGCCTGGAGAACACCTCCACCAGCAAGAGCGAGAGCGCCAAGGCCAGCACGGTGGGCAGCGTGCTCGGCAACGTCTCCATCGAGGCGGGCAAGGACCTGGGCGTCAAAGGCTCCGAGGTCATCGCCGGCAAGGACATCACCCTGGTCGGGCAGAACGTCGAGATCGTCGCGGCCGAAAACCACAACACCAGCGAGCAGACCGCCAAGAGCAAGAGCAGCGGCCTGACCCTGGCCTTGTCCGGCACGGTAGGCAGTGCTGTCGATACCGCCTACCAGACGACCAAGCAGGCCACCAAGGAAGAAGACAGCCGGCTCTCGGCCCTGCAAGGCATCAAGGCCGGCCTGACCGGTGTCCAGGCCTGGCAGGCCGCGCAGGAAAATGGCGGTATGAACGCCGAGAACGCCGGCGAGTTCGTCGGCATCGCCATTTCGCTCGGCGGGCAGAAGTCCAGCTCGCGCCAGACCCAGGAGCAGACCGTCAGCCAGGGCAGCAGCCTGACCAGCGGCAACGACCTGACCATCGTCGCCAAGGGCAATGGCAGTGACGCCACCGGCGGCGATATCCGCGTGCAGGGCAGCAAGCTCAAGGCCGGCAACGACCTGTCGCTGCAAGCCGAGCGCGACATCGTGCTGGAAGCGGCGGCCAACACGCAGAAGCTGGACGGCAAGAACAACAGCAGTGGTGGCGCCATCGGCGCCAGTATCGGTTTCGGCTCGAGCGGCGGCGGCCTGAGCATCTTTGCCAATGCCAACAAAGGCTCGGGCAACGAGAAGGGCAACGGCACCACCTGGACGGAAACCACCCTGGATGCCGGGAACCAGGCCAGCTTGCTCAGCGGGCGGGATACCACGCTCAAGGGCGCGCAGGTCAACGCCGACAAGGTCGTCGCCGACGTTGGACGCGACCTGACGCTGCAGAGCCTGCAGGACACCGACAACTACAAGTCCAAGCAGACCAATGTCAGCGGCGGGGTGAGCGTCGCCATCATTGGCGCGGGCGCGAGCGGCAGCCTCAGCGTCAGCCAGAACAAGCTCGACTCCAAGTACCAGAGCGTGCAGGAGCAGACTGGGCTGTTCGCCGGCAAGGGTGGCTACCAGATCGATGTGGGCAAGCACACCCAGCTTGACGGCAGCGTCATCGCCAGCACCGCCGAGGCCGACAAGAACCGCCTGAGCACCGGGACTCTGGGCTGGAGCGATATCGAGAACAAGGCCGAGTTCAAGAGCCAGATGGCCAGCGCCAGCGTCAGCGGTGGCAACAGCGGCTCGACGGGCTTCACCAGCAACATGCCCAGCGGCACGCTGATTGCCTACAACCACAGCGGCAGCGCCAGTGGCACCACGTCATCGGCGATTTCCGAGGGCACCCTGGAGATTCGCGATCCGGGCCAGCAGAAGCAGGACGTCGCGACCCTGAGCCATGACGTCGAGCATGCCAATGACAGCATCAGCCCGATCTTCGACAAGGAGAAAGAGCAACGGCGGCTGCGGCAAGTGCAGTTGATCGGTGAGATCGGGACGCAGGTGTCGGACATCGTGCGGACCCAAGGCCAGCTCAAGGCCAACGAGGAAGCGCGTGCGGAGCTGGAGGCGCGTGGGATCAAGGCTCCCGAGAAAGGCGCGAGCAAAGAGGCCGAACAGGAGTACCAGAAGCAACTGGTCGCTACCGATGCTTACCAGAAGATCATGGGCAAGTACGGTACCAGCGGTGATTACCAGCGCGTTACTCAGGCGGTCACAGCGGCCTTGCAAGGGTTGGCGGGTGGCAACATTGGCTCGGCGCTGGCTGGGGCTTCGGCACCGTATCTGGCGCAGTTGATCAAGAAATCTACCGGTGACAACGCGGCGCTCAATGTCATGGCTCACGCCGTGCTGGGGGCAGTGGTGGCCCAGGCACAAGGCAACTCGGCAGCGGCGGGAGCCGCCGGTGCAGCCGGTGGCGAATTGGCCGCACGCCTTATTGCCCAGCAGTTGTATGGAACTACCGATGGCAATGCCCTGAGTGAAGAGCAGAAGCAGACGATCTCGGCACTGTCGACGTTGGCGGCTGGCCTGTCAGGTGGTCTGGTGGAAGGTAACAGCACGGGTGTTGTCGCGGGGGCGGGGGCTGGTCGCAATGCCGTTGAGAACAACTTGTTGGCGAACAAGTACGGTATCGAGCGGTTGGATGCGACAAGTCGGGCGCTTTACGAGAAGCTCAAGGCTGCTGGTATTGGAAGCATTGATGAGCTGCAGGAGCGGTACCAGGCTTGTGCTGGTAATGGTGAATGTCAGCGTGGAATACGCAATGAATACCGGCAGCAGGAAAAGGAGGCCGGGGAGAAGCTTGCTGATCTGTACCAGAGCGGCAGGCTGAGCCGGGAGGACTACAACATCCTGGTGGCGGACTACGCCATCGCCATGCTGGAAGGGGTGAAGCAAGGGCAACGCAATGGCGAGGGTGGTGATTACCTCAATATCTATTCGCTGTCGGGTGCCGACTGGACTCCGCTAGGCGGAATCGCCAATCCATACCTTGGTGCGATCAGGGCGAGTGAGATGATCGCCGAGTGGCGGCGGCAAGGGCTAAGCGACGAAAAAATCAGCACCCTGGCGCATCAGGATGGATTGCTTGGTTCGACGCTGGCACCAGTGGACGTTCCTGGAATTGTCAATCTTGTTGACAATGGCGCTACTCGGGAGGAGATTTTAAAATTTGGTGCGGCTGTTGCGTTTGGTAAAGCTGTAGGTGGTGCAAAAGCGACTGGTGCAGCTGAAGTGCCGGCTACTTCTGCAATTGCGCGTGTTGGGCTGAGAGACAATCTCGCCGCTCAAGCGGGGATTCCTCGAAACATTGCTGAGTCGCCGTCGAGCATGTGGGGTAAATCGATTGATGACATCAAGCAGTCGCTGATGCTTGATGGTGCGAGTCTTACGCCGAAAGCACCATTGGCTGGTACTTCAGGTAAAGCACAGGTCTTTAACGTTGAAGGACACCCGAAAATAAAAGAGGTTGAGTTCCATCCGGGCGGTGGGACCCACGGCGATAGTCCGTATTATAAGCTTGTTACTACTGAGAAGATTGGTACGAAAAATATAGAAATACGGGTAATTGATCCGTCGCCTGATTTTAGTCCGGGCACTATTACGCGTTATCAACAATACTATGATGCCCAAGGAAATCGTCTGAAATATGAGGGCGGTGAGTGGAAGGGCTGGAAGTGATATATGAGAAATTTATTCCCTGATTTGAGCTCTGACCTCGTTCCAGGTATATCGGCAGCAGGATTTTCTTTGGGTGAATCGTTTTCCGATGTTAGCGAAAAAGTTGGGGTGGTCGACTGGTACGGTCCTGAAGTACCTATCCGTGACATTCTCCTTAAAAGCCATGCTTGGATCGGAGTTAAGAGAAAGATAGGTTTTGGTAATGAGTTTTTATTATCATATCGCTTTATGAATGAGGCGGTCTCACTGTACTTCGAAAACAGCGGAAGACTTTATAGAGTTGCCGTGGGTGAAGGCTATTGCGGGAATTTTAATGGTGTTGGTGTGGGGGATGATCTTCGAGACTTAGAGAAAGAGTTTGAGATTTTATTTAATGATGTCGATGATGACTTTCTTCTAAAAGGAAGTGAAGGTATATTGACCGGAATTAGCTTTGTTACGGACTACAGAGCTTCATTGGAAGATGCGCCAGAACAAGTTATCAGGTTTATATCAATACATGATTGGTCCCTGCGGTAAAAGGACCGAAAAGGTGACAGATCTATTTTTCCTACTCTAATTTCGACCCTGTGGGGTGAAGGGGTTGTAGTCATGCAGAGTGGGCTGAGATTAGCGCAAAAAGGGGACAGATCTATTTTTCCTACTCTAATTTCGGCTTTTGCGGGATCGAATAGACGCGAGTAGTTGTGTCAGTCTCCAGCATCATCAACTGTTGAGATGACACGGGAGGATGCCTTCATGCCCAGGATGGGTCGAGTGCTGCTGCCACATTATCCGCACCACATCGTGCAGCGTGGCCACAACCGACAGGTTGTATTTGCGGAAGACACAGATTTTCAACGCTATTTGACCGATCTTAGAGATTTGAAAGATGCTTTTGACGTTAAGGTGTATGCGTACTGCTTGATGACCAATCATGTACACCTGTTGCTGGCTCCTGGCGATTCTTGTGCGGGGCTTAGCCAATTGATGAAGACGTTGGCGGCGCGGATGACGCGCTACCGCAACCGATTGGAGGGGCGTTCTGGTACCCTTTGGGAGAGTCGTTATAAATCCAGTATTGTGCAGTCCGACACCTATCTTTTGGCGTGTTGCCGCTATATAGAGTTAAACCCTGTCCGAGCAAGGCTTGTAGCTAACGCGGGGGACTATCCTTGGTCGAGCTACGCCGTCCGGGTGGGGATCGTGCAAGGGCAGAGCTGGCTGGACAACAATCCCTGCTTTGAGGCATTGGGGGAGACGGAGGCGCTCAGACGCCAGTGCTATGCCGAGTTTATTAGCCAGGCGGTATCGAGCGGAGAACTAAGCGTGATTCGAGAAGCCCTCCAGCGGGGGCAACTGACGGGTAACAATCGGTTTGTGGATGAGATCGAAATAATTACAGGGAAACGCATCGAGCGAAGGAAGCAGGGTAGACCGAAATTAGAGTAGGGGAAATAAATCCGTCCCCTTTTTCCCTTTCTAATTTCGACCCTGTGGGGTGAAGGGGTTGTGCAGTCATGCAGAACGGGCTGAAATTAGAGTAGAAAAATAGATCTGTCCCCTTTTGTCGCTTTTGTCGTTTTGTCGGAAATTAGAGTAGGGGAAATAAATCTGTCCCCTTTTTAGTCATAGTCTTTTTAGTCAACTATGCCCGTCGTCTGGATATCGCAGATGTGAATCTCCAGAAAGGTATTGAATATAAGATGGGGTATCAAACAGCGATGCAGTCCAATCTATGGGGAGTCGCTAGGGATAAAGTGTTGGTTGATCAAGGCTGGCAAGTCGAATGGGTATTTAGAGATCAAGCCTCCAAACCTTTGCTGGAGGCTTTGGAGAAAGCGGGTATTTCGACTAAAGTGGGGAATTGAATTGAATAAGGATGACGATTTATTTGAATATTGGTTGATGGGCATGGATGATGCCATTCACCGTTTTATATGCGGATTTCCTGTGGGGGATAGGCAGTGTTTCGACTATTCCTCAGAGTCGCTGGATTTTTTGGAGAGCTGGCTGCTCAACCGATATCAAAGTATTGAGGCGATGCGCCAGCAAGATCAGGCTGCAATGGTTGATGGCGCGGCCAGGTATGTGGGGCAGGTGTTTAGGCGGCACTTAGGTGGCAAATGGTTTATCGATAATGAGGATAAGAAGAATGTTTTTTATAAGCGTCCGCAACTTATCGGGATGAAGGGTCAGCTTGCACAGTTTAGTCCGCTCAGCATGGTGACTGCTTCTGTGGATCGTAATTTGGGTAGCTATATGAGCGGTGTGTTGAGGAAGTTAAAGGCTAATGCAGGCGTTTAGGGTGCTGTGTTGAGCGTGACGCTCTTTCAGGTGGCGCTGTGGCCGAGGGCAAGACTAGGAGTACTGCAAAAGCCTTTTCAGTGACATCATTGCTACGAAAAGGTGACAGATCTGAATGGCACTTACTTAACATGCTTCGGATGTCCATATTCCCTGAGTTCAGCCCTTGCTGATCGAGGAAGGGGACGGAAAAAGGGGACAGGAAAAAGGCAGGAAAAAGGAGGAAAAAGGGGGCGAGGAAAAAGCAAAAAGGTGACGGAAAAAGCAAAAAAGCAAAAAGGTGACAGATCTATTTTTCCTACTCTAATTTCGCCGTCTACGGGTCCGAAGGGATTGTAGAAAAAACAAATCTGTCCCCTTTTTCTGCTTTTTTCTCTATCGGTTTTGTTCTAGAGCGGCGCGTAATTTGTGGAAGCTTTTCTCGTCGATGTCAGTTTGTGGAAAATCTGAATAGTAAGTCTTTAAACCAACAAAATACTGTTGCGTGTTCGTGTGCTGCATCAAATATCCTATGGAGTTTACGTTAATCGAGAACTCGCGGTTGTCAATGTTAACTGTTACGTATGTCATGATGGTATGCCTTGAAAAGTTTGTTTTTTGTAGGTGTGGTAATGCACTGGGAGAGGCGTGGAAGGGTTTGGGTTCGAACCTTACTCGTACCTGTTGGCGGTCTTGCCCATCCCCTTAACAAGCAAACCTTCTACGGTCACTGTTTTTTGATTCCAAGTTTCGACTTCACGGCTTCGGTATTTTTCTTGTCAAGATTCCAGCCGTGCGGCTGTGTCCCGGTGTAAATCTGCGAGGTCCCGTCATCATTGGATTCAAGGTAAACGATGTCGTCAATGTTTATATCAATAGCGTTTACTTCGTCCACAGTTACGCTCACGATACCCATGATCTGTTCCTCTGTAGTTGAACTGCTGATGGTTCATAGGACGTATTGGCAATCAAACCAATGATGCCAGCACTCCAGTGGCGCCTATCAACGGCACTGCTGGGTGAAACGAACCTTACGATGATCATTGGCTCGGCGCTACTAGTAAAAATATCAGGTACGGGAGGCATAGCACTCAGTGCGTCCGTAACGGGTCACGCTTGACCCACGCTAGCTAGGGATGTTCCTAGGCTTTATACCAAAAGTGCCTACGCGACGATCCTGCTGCGTTGAAAACAGGCTCGGAATGCTCATTTACAACCAGTAAAGTCGAGCGCGACTCTGACCGTTCCTCGCCTGTTTTCGCCTTGCCTGATCGCCGTTTGGCGACTTCTCATACAAACTTTAAAAGAAGTGACGAAAAAGGTGACAGATCCACTTTGTTTTATGTGCCCTTCTTATCGACAAGAGCATAGGCAGTGCGCGTCGTTTGCACGCCGTGCGTCCATGCTAACCTGCGCCTATTTCCCTTGAGATGTCCATTCCCATGTCCATCGCCGACAACCTGATTGCCTTTACCTTCGCGGCTACGCTGCTGACCCTGACACCGGGCCTCGACACGGCCTTGATCCTGCGTACCGCGACGATGGAAGGCCGTCGCCAGGGGTTCCGCGCAGCGTTGGGTATCAATGCCGGTTGCCTGCTATGGGGCGCGGCTGTTGCTTTCGGCTTGGGTGCATTGATTGCCGTGTCCGAGTTGGCCTACGACATTCTCAAGTATTCGGGTGCCGCCTACCTCACTTGGCTGGGCGTGAACATGCTGCTTCGCCCACGTCACTCCCTGGCGGCGGCAGGCGAAGACGCGCAACCGCAAGCCAATTGGTTTCTCAAGGGGATGATGGGCAACCTGTTGAATCCCAAGGTCGGGATCTTCTATGTATCGTTTCTGCCGCAATTCATACCGCCAGGCCAGCCGCTGGTGGCCTGGACCTTCGGTTTGGTGAGCATTCACGTGGTACTAGGCCTGCTCTGGTCAGTGATATTGATCAACGCGACACGTCCAATGGCGGGCCTGCTTCGCCGTGAAAAGGTGATCAAGTGGATGGATCGCGCAACGGGGCTGGTCTTCGTCTTCTTTGCCGCGCGGCTTGCCTTTAGCCGGCGCTGAAACGCTAGCGTCTTCCTGCGTTATCCGTGGCCTGGCTTTCAGGCCGGGCGCAACGGGCCTTACGCGTTTTCCAATGTCTGAAACTGCCGCCCAAACTGATCGGCCTGTCGTGTCGTTTCAGGCAGTCGATAATGCGGGGCAAGTTCCAGCACCCAATGGCATGCCGTTGCCAGGCACACCCGATGCCCGATGGAAACGAAAATCGGCTTGATGCCTTCCTGCGTGCGCAGCACCGCGCCGATGACCTCTTCGCCATCCACAAGCGGCGCCTGGCTGCCGCGAGCGGCGCCTGGGGCCTGGTATTCGCCGACGTAGCGAGTTTTACCGCAGCCGATGGTAGGGATATCGAACAACACGCCCAGGTGCGAGGCCAGCCCGAGGCGGCGGGGATGGGCGAGGCCCTGGCCGTCGCAGACGATGAGGTCGGGGCGGTGCTGCATGGTCGCGAGCAGTTCGAGGATCGGCGGCAGTTCGCGGAACGAGAACAGCCCCGGCACGTAGGCGAAACAGGCCTTGCCTGCGACGGCGCGTTGCTCGATCACTTCGAGGGTCTGCGCGTCGAGGATCACGATGCTGGCGATCAGCGTATCGGCATCCTTGTGGTAGGCAACGTCGATACCGGCGACGCGGACCACAGGGCCAAGCCGGTCGATCTTCTCCACACGCCCGGCCAGGCGTTGCTGGATCGTGATGGCTTCGTCGGGACTGACGCCCCAGGCGTGCTGTATGACCGGTTGCATGAGGGGCGCATCCTTGCAGTGAGTTGAACAAACGGCGGCGTGATCATACACGGGCGTAGTTTGTGGGGGATATCTTAGGGCTTCCCCTATACCGCGTAGGCCAATTTCCCAAGCATGATTTCGCGGCCTGCAAAAGGTTGTCCTTGTCTGTCGCACTCCTTAGTCCCGCCCCTGCCACGACGCCCATCCCCCTATGTTCTCCGTCTACGCTGGCATCGATGGCGAGGACGCGCTGGTCTGCGCCGTGGCGGCGCTCCAGACGGCCTATGAAACCAATGCCACGGCCCTGGAGAAAGCCAGCGAACCGCTGCGCAGCCTGCTGGTGGCCACGGAGAACTCTTTGGAAAAGCGGCTGGCGCTGGCTTCGGCGGTGCTGGAGGGAATAGAGCGGGGCTAGAGAACATGCCGCAAGGGCCGCCGGTGCGGCCCGATCCTGTGGCGGTCGGTCAGTGATCGAGCATCTTGTGATAGGTCACGAAGTCCCGCTCCGCTTCATAGCCCAGCGACTCGTACAGCGCCTGGGCCGCCAGGTTGGTCCTGGCGGTATCCAGGCTCAATCGCTGCGCGCCCTCGGCGCGGAAGATCTCGCTCAGCCGCTGCATCAGGTAGCGCGCATGTCCACCTCTGCGGGCATGCGGCGCGACGAACAGGTCATACAGCCAGTAGAAGCGCTTCATCGCCAGCGAGCAGGTCGCCGGGTACAACTGGGCGAACGCGATGGCCTGGTCGTTGTTGTCCAGCAGCAGGTAGATGCGCGAGTTGCCGGTTTCGAGGTTGGCCTGCAGGAAGGCGCGGGCGGCGGGCAGGTCATCTACCTCCTGGTAGAACAGGCGGTACTGGTTGAAGAGGTCTGCGGCGGCGTCGAGGTGTTGCAGTTCACAGGCAATGACATTCATGTCGGGGCTCGCTTTCAGGCTATCCAATGCCCTGGTCATACGGGGCGGTCTTGCAGCACTTCACGAAATACATCGGGGCGCGCGGCGGCGATATGGAGCAGCGACCTTGCCGCGCCCGACGGTGTGCGACGACCTTGCTCCCACTCCTGCAGCGTGCGAACCGAGACGCCCAGCAGTTGGGCGAACCTGGACTGGGAAAGCCCGGTTTTACTGCGGGCCGCCGCCGCTTCGGTCAGTTCGATCTGGCGTACCGCGCCATGCCGCCCGGCTTTGACATCGCGAAGGGACTGCAGCAATTCTTCGCCGATGTTACGGCTGGCGTCGCGCTGCTGCAGTTCTTTTTCATTCATGGGCATGGGGCCACAGTTTGGTGAAGAGTGGAGATTCAATGATCGACAGCATAGCGCTTCCTTACGTCTTTGACGTAGAGGTTTTGCTATGAGCTGTCGAGTTTCAAAAGCGCAAGGCTGTTTCTAGCGATTGCAGGTCACTGCCGTAGATCCGACAGTATTCTGCAACCCGCCATGATGCCTGCCCCACGCTCACCCAGCCAGGCGAGGGTCTTCCAGGCTGGCCAGGCCGACCAACGCGCGACGTGACATATCGGTCATGCTGCAACTTCCCTGTTGTAGTGGGTTACTTCAGGGAACGAGATGCCGGTGTTTCGATCAAGGGTGGCAGATGGCTTTCATGACTAGTTGTCGCTAGGGGAGCAGCACGCGTCGCTCATCGAGCCATTGCTCGAAACAGGCGAAGGTTGCGACTGCAGCCTGTACCGAGCGGGTCTGGGCACGCTCGGAGTAAGGAGCCGCAGTCAGTCGAGCGAGAAAGCCGCGCCAATGCGCGCCGGTGAGCGGGCCGTAGACATCGAGAAAGGCAGCGCCCGTGTCGCCATCGATACCGAGGCGCTCGGCCATGGCGCGCTTGAGCACCTGGCCGCCGAGGGTGGAGCCTTCCAGCACGTACATCACGCCGAGCGCGCTGGCTTCGTCGGCGATGGTCGGCAGCACCTGGCACTGGGGCAAGGTATCGATCGGCAGGGCCAGGGCGCGCAGGTCCCGCGCCAGGGCTGGGGCCTTGCTGCGGTCGGCGGTTTGGTGATTGCTCAGGGCTCGGTCCAGCGGTGCGTAAAAGCCGTGGTAGGCACCGAGCAGGTTGCCGTAGGCCGTCAGGTCGAACCCGGTGCTGAAGAACGGCAGGCGTGCTTCCAGTTGCTGGTGGTGGGTACGGGTGCCTTCGCGCAGGGCGAGCAGGAGCGGGCTGGTGTTTTCGGGCATGGGCGAGGTTCTGGCGGTTCGAGGGTCGATAGTGCCAGCTTTTCCTCGTCGAGACAGCTTGCTCGTGAGCACCGGCAGAGCCGGTGTCATGCCTCGCGCGGGCTGCTTCGCGGGCAAGCCCGCTCCCACAGGGGCAGCTCAGAACGCCAGTTTGTACCCGATCAGCAGCAGCATGGTCGCCAGGCACGGGCGCAGCACGCGGTCGGACACGCGCCCGGTGAGGTGGCTGCCCAGGTAGATCCCCGGCAGCGAGCCCAGCAGCAGGTAGCCCAGCAGCGACCAGTCCATGTTGCCCATGCCGGCGTGGCCCAGGCCGGCCACCAGGGTCAGCGGCACGGCGTGGGCGATCTCGGTGCCGACCAGGCGGCGGGTGACCAGGAACGGGTAGAGCAGGAACAGCGCCACGGTGCCCAGGGCGCCGGCGCCGATGGAGGTCAGGGTGACCATCACGCCCAGCACCACGCCGGTGATGACGGTGAGGAGGTTCAGGCTGCGGTCGCTGAGGTGGTAGTGATCGCCGGCGTGCTTGCTGGCGAAGGCCTGCAGGCGCGACTTGAACAGGATCGCCAGGGCGGTGAGGATCAGCACCACCGCCAGGCCCTGCTTGATGATGGCGTTGAGCGCCGAGGTGTCGGCGTGCAGGGTGCTGAGGAACCACAGGGTCAGCGCGGCCGCCGGGACGCTGCCCAGGCTCAGCCAGCCGGTGATCTTCCAGTCGATGTTCTTGTTGCGGCCATGCACCCAGACGCCACTGGCCTTGGTGATGGCGGCGTAGAGCAGGTCGGTGCCCACGGCGGTGGCTGGGTTGATGCCGAACCACAGCAGGATCGGGGTCATCAGCGAACCGCCGCCGACGCCGGTCATGCCGACGATGAAGCCTACAACCAGTCCCGCAAGGGTGAAACCGAAAGAACCTACATCCATACGCTACTCGACGCCCAGCTTGCCCGTGATCGGATGGGTGCCAGCATATAGATTTTTTTATAGCCAAATAGACTTGTTCGTTATTAGGTTATAACCGGTCCTTTGTATCTGCTGGCTTCGTGTAGGAGCGGCCTTGCGTCGCGAAAGGGCCGCAAAGCGGCCCCGGCGATTTTTGCTTAAACGCCGAAATCCTGGGGCCGCTCCGCGCCCCTTTCGCGACGCAAGGCCGCTCCTACAGGGGGATGACTAACCCCCAGGCGTTTCAGCGATCGGTCATCACCACCATCACCTGCGCATCACCGCCATCCTCGCTTTCCGACAGGTAGATATGCCCCACCTGGCTGTCGAAGTAAGCCGTCTCCTGCGGCCCGATGCTGACCGCCTCGCCAGTCTCGAACTCGATGCGCACCCGCCCGCTGATGACCATGGCGAACTCCTGGCCGGGGTGGCGGATGAAGTCGTCGAACTGGCCGCGTTCGCGGGCGATGATGCGGGCATAGGCGGGTGTCATGCGCCGTTCGGGGAAGGCGCCGGCGATCGGGTAGTAGTCGTAGGTGCCGGTGGAATAGCCGGCCACCGCGGCCAGCGAGTCGACCACCACGGTGGCCGGTTGCGGCGTGCCGACGGCGCCGCTGGCGCGAAACAGCTGGGCGATGTCCAGGTTCAGGGCACGGGCGGCGGCAGCCAGTTTCTCGTAGCTCACCGAGACCTGCGCCAACTCCATCTTCGACAGGGTGGACACCGGCACGCCGCTGAGTGCCGACAATTGCTTGAGCGTCATGTGCCGGGCCTTGCGCACCTGGCGCAGGCGTGCGCCGACTTCGCTGCGGTCGAGTGAGGGGCGGGCGGTAGGCGCGTCGGACATCGGGGCTCTCAGGCGGGTCTTTGGTCGGGCATCTTACCTTGTCGGCTTGCGCAATCCGAAATTCTCATATATTAGAATTCTCACAAATGATAATTAAGCGATGCAGGAGCGTGCATGGGACAGCTTCACGACATTCTGATCATCGGTGCCGGCATCGCCGGCGCCTCTCTGGGCTATCGGCTGGCCGGCCAGCGCCAGGTGCTGATGCTCGAGCGCGAGGCGCAGCCGGGGTATCACTCGACCGGGCGCTCGGCGGCGATGTTCATGGAGGCCTACGGCACGCCACAGATCCAGGCCCTGACCCGTGCCAGCCGAGCGTTCTACGAACAGCCGCCAGCGGGCTTTGCCGAACACCCATTGCTCGAACCCCGCGGCTGCCTGTATGTCGCCAGCCACGAACAGCGTCATCTGCTCGAAACCACCTACGCCCAGAATCTGGCCAACGGCACCGCCGTCAGCCTGCTCGACAGCGCGGCGGCGCTCGAGCTGGTGCCGAGCCTGCGCGGCGAGCTGCTGGCCGGTGCCGTGCACGAGACCGGGGCGATGGACCTGGACGTGCATGCCCTGCACCAGGGCTTCCTGCGCGGCTTTCGCCAGGCCGGTGGCGAGCTGCGCTGCAATGCCGAGCTGGTGCAGGCGCACCATCTGGATGACCTGTGGCATATCGAGTTGGCCGACGGCAGCCGCCTGCGCGCGCGGCAGCTGGTCAATGCCGCCGGCGCCTGGGCCGATCGGGTGGCCGAGCAGTGCGGGGTCGACACGGTCGGCCTGCAACCCTGCCGGCGCAGCGCGTTCACTTTCCCCGGCCCTGCACAACACGATTTCGCCCGCTGGCCGGCGGTGATCGGTGTCGACGAAAGCTTCTACTTCAAGCCCGACGCCGGGCAGTTGCTCGGTTCGCCAGCCAATGCCGATCCGGTCGAGCCTCAGGACGCTGCGCCGGAAGAACTGGACCTGGCCCTGGGGATCTACAACATCGAGGCCATGACCACCCTGCAGATCCGCCGCCCCAGCCACAGCTGGGCGGGCCTGCGTTCGTTCGTCGCCGACGGCGACCTGGTGATCGGCTTCGATCCGGTTTCACCCGCGTTCTTCTGGCTGGCCGCCCAGGGTGGCTACGGCATCCAGTCCGCCGCCGGGGCCTCGCGCCTGGCGGCCGACCTGTTGCTGGGCCAGCCATTGTGTTCCAGCCTTGTTCGCCAAGGGGTCGAGCCGGCACGGCTGTCCCCGGCACGTTTCAATCAACCCAATGTGGAGCTTTCCCATGAGCAATGACATTCAGCGTTTCCCCAGCAGCCTGCCATTCCCGTTTTCCCGCGCCGTGAAGGCCGGGGGCTTTCTGTTCCTGTCCGGCCAGGTGCCGATGAGCCCGTCCGGCGAGGTGGTACGCGGGGATATCCAGGCGCAGACCCGGGCCGCCTGCGAGCGTATCGCCGAGAGCCTGGCAGCTTGCGGCGCGCGCTTCGACCAGGTGGTGAAGTGCACCGTGTGGCTGTCGGCCATGGATCATTTCGCCGGCTTCAACGAGGTGTACAAGGAGTTCTTCGGCGCGGCGCTGCCGGTGCGCTCGACGGTGGCTTCGGCCCTGGCACTGGGCGTGGATGTAGAGATCGAGGTGCAGGCCTATATCGGCTGATACCGGTGGGAGCGGCTTTAGCCGCGAACACCGGCGCAGCCGGTGCCAGGCAGCGCGTCGCTCAATTGCCCGACACAAAAATAAAAACCAGAGGTGCACATGCAAGAGCAGCTGAAGATAGCCGGCGCTTTCGTCGGCGTGATCGTAGGGGCGGGCTTCGCGTCCGGGCGGGAACTGCTGTTGTTCTTCGTCGATTTCGGCGTCTGGGGCCTGGTCGGCGCGCTGGTCAGCGCCGCGCTGTTCACCTTTCTCGGCATGGCCCTGGCGGGGCTGGGAAATCGTCTCAAGGCCACTTCGCACAAAGAGGTGATCCAGGCCATCTGCGGTCGGCACCTGGGCGTGCTGGTCGATTGGCTCATCACCTTCTTCATGTTCGGCGTGACCGTGGTCATGCTCGCCGGTGGCGGCGCGCTGCTCGAACAGCAGTTCGGCATCCCGGCGTTGACCGGTAGTGTGCTGGTCACCGTGCTGGTGGTGGCCATCGTCTGCCTGGATGTGCAGAAGGTGATGGTGGCCATCGGCGCGATCACCCCGCTGCTGATCCTGGTGGCCTCGGCCATCGCACTGTATGCGGTGTGCACCCGCAGCCTGAGTTTCGCGGCGCTCGACCAGGTGGCCAGCCAGCAGGAGGCCGGTGCTCACCACTGGTTGCTCGGGGCGTTCCTGTATGTGTCCTACAACATCGTGGCCGGTGCGCCGATCCTGGCGATCCTCGGTGGTTCGGCGCGCAACGGGCGGGCCGCCGTGGTCGGCGGCCTGCTCGGCGGCGCGGCGCTGGGCGGGTTGATGCTGGTGATGAGCGCCGGCTTGCTGTCGCGCCTGGACAGTGTCGCGGCGCTGCCGATGCCGATGCTGTCGATCGCCGGCGAGGTGTCGCCGCTGCTGGGGCTGGTGATGTGCCTGATCATCTTCGGGATGATCGTCAACACGGCGGTGGGCACGCTGTTCTCGTTCCTGTCGCGGTTGCTGCCGGCGGGCACGGCCAGGTTCCGCTGGGGCTCGGTGGTGGCCGGTGGGGTAGGGTTCATCTGCAGCCTGGTGGGGTTCATCAGCCTGGTGGGGCAGGTGTATCCATTGTTCGGCTATCTGGGCCTGGTGCTGATGGCGGCGGTGCTGGTGGGGTGGTTGCGACGCGGGCGGGGAGGCAAGGTGGTCGCGGCCTGAGTGTCATTGCTTTCAAGGTTCTGCGATTTTTGGGATTTGGCTGTTCCGACTGAAGGTTGCCGGGGTCGCTTTGCGACCCTTTCGCGACACGAGGCCGCTCCTACAAGGGGCCGCGGTCGCCTGTAGGAGCGGCCTTGCCGAGGCGTCGGACCGGCCGGAAAGGGCTGGGCCTGAGGGCCGGGGCGGCAGGTCAGATGCGGAAGCTGCCCACCAGTTGCTTCAGGCGCCCGGCCTGCTGGCTCAGGGCGTCGCAGTGGCGCAGGGTTTCGTTGAGGTTCTCCACCCCTTGCTGGTTCAGCGCGTTGATCTGGGTGATGTCCAGGTTCAGGCTCTCGACCACGGCGGTCTGCTCCTCGGTGGCGGTGGCCACCGACTGGTTCATGCCGTCGATCTCGCCGATGCGCTGGGTGACGCTGGCCAGGCGCTCGCCGGCCTCGTTGGCCACCTGCACGGTCTCCTCGCTGGACACCTGGCTGGTGTTCATGGTGTGCACTGCCTCGCGCGAGCCCACCTGCAGGCTGGTGATCATGCGGTGGATCTCTTCGGCCGATTCCTGGGTGCGGTGGGCCAGGTTGCGCACTTCGTCGGCGACCACGGCGAAGCCACGGCCGGCTTCACCGGCACGGGCGGCCTCGATCGCGGCGTTGAGCGCCAGCAGGTTGGTCTGCTGGGAGATGCCCTTGATCACGTCGAGGATCTTGCCGATCTCGTCGGTGCTGGCGTTGAGGGTCTCGATCTGCTCGCAGGATTCGCTGATGCGCTCGGACAGCGCGGTCATGGCGCTGATGGCTTCTTCCACCACCTGGCGGCCACCGTTGGCCTGCTCGCTGGCGCCGCTGGCGTGCTGCGAGGCGTCGGCGGCGTTGCGCGCGATCTCCTGGGTGGCGGCGCCCAGTTCGTTGATCGCCGCAGCGACGCTGTTGGTGCGCATGCTCTGTTCTTCGGAGCCGGTGAGCGAGGCGTTGGAGGCGACCACCACTTTCTCCGACAGGTCATGCACCAGGCGGGTGGCCGAGGACACTTCGCTGATGGAGGCGTGAATACGCTCGACGAAGCGGTTGAACGAGGTGGCCAGCTCGCCGAACTCGTCCTTGCGCTCCACGCTCAGGCGGCGGGTCAAGTCGCCTTCGCCTTCGGCGATGTCCTGCATGGCACGGCCCATGGTGGTCAGCGGACGCATCAGCACCGGGATCAGCAGGCCCAGCAGGCCGGCGATGACGGCCACGGCGATGAGCATGGCGATGATCGCCGAGGTGCGGAACTGGCTGAGCGGGGCGTAGGCCTTGTCCTTGTCGATGGACAGGCCGATGTACCACTGCGCCGACGGCAGGCCGTCCACCGGGGCAAAGGAGATGATGCGGTCCTTGCCGTCGAGGGTGACTTCCTGGATGCCGGGTTCGACCCGCAGCGGCGAGCCTGGGTAGATGTCCTTGAGGTTCTTCATCACCCGGTCCTTGTCCGGGCTGACGATGACCATGCCGCTGCGGTCGACCAGGAAGGCGTGGCCGATGCCGCCGAAGTCCACGGCGTTGATGATGTCCACCAGGGTGTTCAGGCTCAGGTCGCCGCCCACCACGCCGAGCAGTTCGCCGTTGCTGCGGGCCTTGACCGGCATGGCGATGGTCACCACCAGCCCGCCGACCGCAGCCATGTACGGTGGGGTGAGCATGGTCTGGTTGGCGGTCACGGCCTGGGTGTACCAGGGGCGCTGGCGTGGGTCGTAGCCGTCGGGCATCTTCGCGTCGGGGCGCTGGGTGAACAGGCCGGTGTTCTGGCCGAAGTAGGTGAACTGGAAGTTGCTGGTGTACGACGGCTGGTCGACCAGGCCCGGCACGTTGCTGCCGGCGCCTTGCTGGGCGATGTCCTGGGCCAGGTTCTCCAGCACCAGGATGCGCCCGTTCATCCAGTTCTGCACGCTGCTGGCGGTCTGCGCGCCGGCCTGGCGCACCGACGACTCGATGCTCTGGCGGATGGTGTTGCGTTGCAGGTAGTCGTTGTAGAGGGTGAACAGCGCGAAGGCCAGGACAACGACGGCGCAGGCACTGAGCAGGATCTTGTGGCGGAATTTCAGGTTCATGTTTCGAGACCTTGAGCCAGTGAAGGAAGGGCGCCGCGTGCTTGTGGCACGAAGGGCGGAGCCTGTTGCAACGCTATCGGCCGGATCGGAAAAATGTTGAAAGACTAAATGTCGCAGTGCCTGGCTGATTTGCCCTGAGTTGGTGACCAGTCATGTCGGCGCAAGCAGGCTCACCAGCAACCGGGCCGCTTGCCCGAGAGGCTGCTGCCTGAGCCAGAAGGCATTCACCGGCAGCTGCAGTTCGTTGCGGGTGTTCTGGAATTCCAGGCGCACCAGGCGCCCGGCGGCGAGCAGGGGCGCGACCCGCGACAGCGGCAGGTCACCCCAGCCCAGGCCGGCCTCGACCATCTGCACGGCCAGGTCGAGGCTGTCGGTGCGCCAGTGCGAGGTGCCGATCAGCGAGCGTGGGTCGGACAACGGCAGGTCGCGGCTGCGCACCAGAATCTGGCGCAGGTTGACCAGATCCTCGAGCTGGCGGATGCGCCCCTCGCGCAGGGCCGGATGATGCGGTGACAGTGTGGCCACCAGCGACTCCATGGCGATCTGCTGAAAGCTGCGCCGCGGATCCACCTGCAGGCCGGCGAAGGCCAGGCACAGGCCGACCCGGCCGCTGTCGAGCAGTTGCAGGGCGTCTTCCTGCGGGGCGGCGAACAGTTCGATGTCGAGCAGCGGGTAGCGCTCGCCCAGGCGGGCGATGGCCTCGAGCAGCGGGCGCTGGTCGATATCGGGGACCACGGCGATCGCCAGGCTGCTTTCCAGGCCGCGCGACAATTCCAGCGCGTGCACCTCCAGCAATCCCAGCTGCTCGGCGATCAGCCGCGCATGGGGCTCCAGGGCCTGGGCCTGGGCGGTGGGCCGCGCCTCGCGCGCGCCCCGTTCGAACAGCGGATAGCCCAGCTCGGCCTCAAGGTTGCCGATGGCCATGCTGACCGCCGAAGGCACTCGCCCCAAAGCCCGGGCGGCAGCGGAAAACGAGCCGCGGTCGAGCACGGCGAGGAACAGCAGGATGGTGTCGCTGGAAAAGTTCATGGCAGTCTCCTTTCACTGAATCTGAAAGCTGCCGACTTTTTCTGTCAAGTTTGTTGATGCATTCTTGCCGCCTTCGTGAAACCCGCAACAAGGTAAAGCCGGTGCAAGGACTCAAACGCAAACTGGTCTACGTGACCTTCTATGAACTGATCGGCCTGTGCATGTCGACGCTGGGCCTGGCCTATCTGTCCAATACCCAGGCCTCGCACACCGGCCCGCTGGCGGTGATGATCACCACCATCGCCATGGTCTGGAACCTCATCTACAACAGCCTGTTCGAGTGGTGGGAGAGCCGCCAGGCCAGGCGCGGGCGCAGTGTCGGGCGGCGGGTGGCGCATGCCATCGGCTTTCAGCTGACCCTGGTGGTGTACCTGATCCCGCTGATCGCCTGGTGGCTGGACATGACCCTGCTGGAGGCGTTCGTGGTGGACCTGGCGTTCATCCTCCTGGTGCCGTGCTACACGTTCATCTACAACTGGGCGTTCGACCGGATTTTCGGCTTGCCTACCTCGGCGTTGGCGCCAGCCTGAGTTCTGTTGTAGGAGCGCGTTGCCTGCAGATCACGGCGCCCGATAGCCCAGCAAACTGTCCTCCACCTGCCCCGACAGGTAGTACACCCCGGACATGGCCCCGCTCTGGCGGTTCTCCATCAGTTCCTGCCATTCCTGGTTCAGCGCGACATTGAGGATCACCCGCAGCTGCTCGACCATCTGCGGCTGTTCACGGTCGTGGGTGATCATGCCGTAGCCGGTCACCGCCACCGAGATCATCGCCCCGGCTGCCTTGCCCACCGCCGCGGCGATAGCGCTGGCCGCGCCGCGTGGTGCCAGGCTGGCACCGAGCTTCTCGCTGGCCTGGGTGGCCACCGACGACAGCCCCGCCTCGGTCTGGCCGGGGGCCTTGGCTTGCTGGTGCAGGTGTTCGCGCAGCGACTGCCAGGCCGGCTGCTGGTCGAGCGACTTGGCCCGCAGCAGCAGGTAGAGCGAGGCGTTGCGCGCATCCGGTGGCCCCAGGGCGATGACCGGGATGCGGTTCAGGCGCTGGCTGAACTGCTCGGGCGGGGCGTTGTAGCGCTGGATGATCGCCGGCAGTTGCTGGGCGAGCAGCTGCAGGTACAGCTCGCTGGCGCGGTCGCGGATGCCCTCGGGGTCGATCTGCTCGGCCACCGGCTCGATGACCCGTTCGTGGTACTGCTCTTGCAGGTACAGGCCCAGGCGCTTTTCCGGCGTCTCGCTGCCGTTGCCGCTGTTCATCTTGTACCAGGCCACCTTGAGCGTGAGCCATTGCTGGGTCCAGTAGCCGGTGAACCAGGGGATGAAGTTGTTCTCGGTGCGTTGCTGCACCTGCTCCTTCCACACGCGCATGGAGCGACGGGCATAGTCGTTGGCCGAACCTGCGGCGGCCACGGAGGCGTCGAGAATCTCCCGGTCGATGCGTTGCCAGACGGCGGGCGGGAGGTTTTGCGGCGGGGGCGGGGGACGTTTGCCGGCGCAGCCGGCGAGGGCCAGCAGGAGGCAGAGCGGGAAAATCACAAAAAGGGATTTCACGCGAGGTGCCTCCTTGAAAGAGGCTGGAATGTCTATTGGAGTATAGGTTCGTCCTGACTGCCTTTTCGCGGGCAAGCCCGCTCCCACAGGGGCCGTACAGTCGCAGTCCCTGTGGGAGCGGGCTTGCCCGCGATGGGCCGCAGAGCGGCCCCTTTTGCAGGCTTGAATGACATTGTTCAGCCCTCTCGCTTGAGGTGCAGCAACGGATACGGATCGCCCTGCCCATCCACCTCGGACCGCCCGACCTGGACGAACCCGTGCTTGAGGTAGAACCCCACCGCCTGCGGGTTCTGCTCATTGACGTCGACCTCGCGCACGCCCAACTGCTCGACCACCTCGGCCAGCAGCGCCTTGCCGATACCCTGGCCGCGGCAGGCCGGGTCGACGAACAGCATTTCCAGCTTGCCCTCGTGCGCCCCGGCAAACCCTTGGATCTGGCCGTCGGCGTCCCGCCAGGCGCGCAGCTGGACGAAGCCCAGATACTGTTCGCGGACCAACGGGCGCAGGCGCTCGATGTAGCCGTCGGGCAAAAAGTCGTGGGTGGCCCGCACCGAGGCTTCCCACAGATCGGCAAGCCGATCGAAATGTTCCGCGCCCACCGGCGCGATGCTGTGTTTCATGTTGGCCTCCAGGGCATCGTGATGAATCGGCGGGCATGGTACGGCACGCTCCGACGGCTGCGCTATGCTCGGCGTTCCGTTCACTGCGCACGCCGGAGCACGCGATGACCCTCGACCCCGTCCCTCAGGCCGACGCCTTGCTGTTGGTGGATGTGCAATGCGCGTTCATGCAGGGCGCCGATGCGGTGCCGGCGCATCTCGCCCTGCAGGTGAGCATCGCCCGGCTGTTGGCGCGGGCGCGGCGGGCCGGGGTGGCGGTGATCTTCCTGCAGAACGACGGTGCGCCCGGCAGCCCGGACGCCCCGCACACGGCTGGCTGGCCGCTGTATTTCCCGGCGGCGCCTGGCGAGCACGTGCTGTTCAAGAGCGAGGACGACGGCTTCGTCGAGACCGGGCTGCAAGCGCTGCTGCAGGCACTGGGCGTGCGGCGCCTGGCCCTGTGCGGCCTGCTCTCGCAGATGTGTCTGGCCGCCACCGCCCGCGCCGCCCTGCAACGGGGCTTCGAGGTGCTGTTGCCCCACGATGCCCATGCCACCTATGACGTGCCGCCGGGGCCGGGCGGGTCGCCAGGCGTGCCCGCCGCCCTGGCGGCGCGGGCGGCGGAGTGGTCGCTGGGCGATGAGGTGCGGATCCTGCCGGGTGTCGACGCGGTGGTGTTCAGCTCGGCCAGCCCGACTGGCGGATGATGCTGCAGAAATTGCCGGGGCGGAACGCGGTTTCCTTGTCGGCGATGACATCGGCCTTGACGTTGCCGAAGGTGGTCTGCGGCTTGTGCCGGATGCCATCGTAGAACGCCTGGATGATCGCTTCCTTGAAGCGCTCGCCACGGGGATGGGCCTGCACCACGGCATCGCGCTCCCCGGCGGGCAAATGTTCGTGGTGCAGGCCGAGCACATCGGTCTCGACCCCGGCGGTGACCAGCGCGATCAGCGGGTGCATGTGCTCGGGGATGCCCGGGGTGGTGTGCAGGGCGATGGCGGTCCAGACCCGCTCGACATCGCGTTCGGCGATGCGGTGGCGCTGGAGGAAGTCGCGGGCGGCATTGGCGCCGTCGACCTCGAAGCGGCAGCAATCGCTGCTGTGCGCCTGGGTCAGGCCCATGTCGTGGAACATGCAGCCGCAATAGAGCAGTTCGCTGTCGAACTTCAGGCCCAGGCGGCGACCGGCGAGGGCGGCGAAGTAGTACACGCGGCTGGAGTGGTGGAACAGCAGGGGCGAGGCGGTGTCGCGCACCAGCTCGGTGATTTCCCGGGCCATGGCGCTGTCGGGGATGTGGATGCCGGCGATGGCGGTGGACATGGTGGCGTTCCTCGGTAGGTGAGGTGTCCAGTGTGCGGGGGGCGATTTTTGTCCTCAATTGACGTAATACGCCAAATGCTGCCATTGTCCGCCAGGCAAGGACGCCGTCCCTGTGTATCGTCATCGAGACCGAACCCATGCCCATCACCCTTGCCATCCTCGCCATGCCCGGTGTCCAGCTGCTGGACGCCTGCGGCCCGCTCGACGTCTTCGCCGAGGCCAACCGCCAGGCCGGGCACCCAGCCTATCGCCTGCTGTTGCTGGCCTGCGAGCCCGGGCCGCTGGTCAGCTCGTCGGGGGCGAAACTGCTCCCGGATGGCTGGATCGGTGAGGAACTCGAACCCTTCGACACCTTGTTGATCGCCGGCACGCCACAGGCCGCCGAGTTGCATCTGCGCAGTGGCATCCTCGACTGGTTGCGGCGGCGGGCCGCCCTGAGTCGCCGCTATGGCTCGGTATGTACCGGCGCCTTCGCCCTGGCTGCCGCCGGGCTGCTCGACGAGCGCCGCATCACCACCCACTGGGCGGTGGCCGAGGCGCTGGCGCAGCGCTACCCGCAGGTCACGGTGGAGGCCGACGCGATCCAGGTGCACGACGGCAAGGTGCGCACCGCCGCAGGCGTGACCGCCGGGCTGGACCTGGCGCTGGCGCTGGTGGAGGAAGACCTGGGCCGGGACATCGCCAAGCGGGTGGCGAGCCAGTTGGTGATGTACTTCAAGCGCCCGGGCGGCCAGCTGCAGTTCAGTCGCCAGGGCGCGTCGTCAGCGCTGGGGCGCTCGGCGCTGCAGGGCGTGCAGCGCTACGTGGCGGCTCATCCGGCGCAGGACCACGGCGTCGCCCGGCTGGCGGCGCGGGTCGGTCTGAGCCCTCGGCATTTCGCCCGGCTGTTCCAGGCCGATGTCGGCATGACCCCCGCGGCCTGGGTCGAACTGGCGCGGGTCAATGCCGCCCGCGAGCGTCTGGAGGGTGGGCTGGAAGCGCCCAAGCAGGTGGCGGCGCTGTGCGGCTTCGCCAACGCCGATACCCTGCGCCGGGCGTTCGTGCGGCACGTCGGGGTGACCCCCGTCGAGTACCGCAAGCGTTACGCGCAGCCGGTCTGATCCAGGTCGAGCTTGGCTTCCAGGCGGTCCAGGTGCTCGTGCATCAGCGCCAGGGCCGCGGCACCATCGCCGCGCTCCACGGCATCGATGATCGCCGCGTGTTCTTCCCATGCGCAGTGCTCGCAGCAGGGTGATTCGTAGCGGGCGATGATCAGCGAGGTCATCGGCACCAGGCCGTCGAGAAAGCGCGCCAGCGGTGCATTGGCGGCCATCTGCGCCAGTTTCATGTGGAACTCGCCGCCCAGGCGGATCGCCGTGCAGCGCTCGCCACGTTCATGGTGCTGGCGCTCGCGCTCGACCAGCTGGCGCAGCTGGCGGATCTGCGCCGGGCGCGCGCGCTGGGTGGCCAGGCCGATCAGCGTGGTCTCGGCCAGGCGCCGGGCGCTGAGCACCTGGCGCGCCTGCTGCGGGTCGGGGGCGGCCAGGTGCGCGGTGTGGCTGGGGCGCTGCACCACCACCTGCTGGTCGGACAGGCGTCCGAGCACCCGGCGGATCACCGTGCGGCTCACGCCGAAGGCGTTGCCCAGCGCCTGCTCGGGCAGGGCGCTGCCGGGTGGCAGGCGCTGTTCGAGGATGGCGTCGAACAGCCGGGGGTAGATCTGCTCCGCCGACAGGCGGGTCTCGCCGGCGCCGAGCAGGGCTGGCAGGCGGGGGGCGGCTGGGGCGCAGGCGGTCATGGTCGCTCTCCTTATTTACTCAAGGACCTGGTCGGGGATGTTCAGGGCGATGCCCATGCGCTGGCCTTCGGCGAGGATGTGCCGGCGCATCTGCAGGCTGGCCAGGGCGCTGTTGCGCTCGCGAATGGCGCGCACCACCGCTTCGTTTTCGCTCAGCCGCGCAGCCAGGTGTTCGGGGGAGTTGCGCAGCATCTCGGCGCTCTGCTTGAGGGCATTGCCGGTCTGCTGCACCACGCTCTGGAAGATCGGATTGGTGGTCAGCGCGAACAGCGCTTCGTGGAAGGCGATGTAGGCGTTGAAGCCGGCTTCGCTGTCGCTGGCCTCCAGCGCTTCGCGCATGTCCATCAGGGTCAGGCGCAGCTGGCCGATGTCCTGGCTGCCGGCCGATTGCGCCACCAGGCCGGCGATGAAGGGTTCGAGGGTGTAGCGCAGTTCGAGCACGTCGGCCAGGCTGGCCTGGGCCACGGTTTCCTGCGCCTGTTCCTGGGCCTGGGCGGCCTCGATGTCGAGCACCAGCACGCCCTTGCCGGGTAGCGAGCGCACCAGGCCGAGGGTCTCCAGCACGGTCACCGCTTCGCGCAGGCTGGGGCGGCTGATGCCCAGCTGCTCGGCCAGTTCGCGCTGGCCGGGCAGCATGTCGCCGCTGCGCCACTGGCCGCGGGCCAGGGCCTGGCGGAGTTTCTCCACCACTGAATTGACTACGGTAGACGAGCTGATCACGGTTCGCTCCTTGGTTGACGCGGCATCCATGCCCTTGGCCGGCCGGCGCTGGGCGCCGGCGGCCTGAGGCTTAGAATTCCTGTTGATGGGCCTGGCCCTGCTTGCGGGTTATCGGGGCGAAGCCGGGTTTGTTGGCCAGCACGTTGTGGGCCCGCTCCAGGTCGATGTCTTTCTCCCAGCGGGCGATGGCCACGGTGGCCACGCAGTTGCCGATCAGGTTGGTCAGCGCCCGGCCGATGCCCATGAACCAGTCCACGGCCAGCACCAGCACCAGGCCGACCACGGGGATCGCCGGGACCGCGGTGAGTGTAGCGGCCAGGATCACCAGCGCCGAGCCCGGGATGCCGTGGGCGCCCTTGGAGGTCACCAGCGACACCAGCAGGATGGTCAGCAGGTCGCTCATGGCCAGCGGCGTGCCGGTGGCGTTGGCGATGAAGACGATGGCCAGGGTCAGGTAGATGGAGAAGCCGTCGAGGTTGAACGAGTAGCCGGTGGGGATCACCAGGCCGACGGTGGAGCTGCCGATGCCGAGGTGCTCGAGCTTGCGCATCACCTGCGGCAGCACGGCGTCGGAGGAGGCGGTGCCGAGGACGATGGACAGCTCTTCGCGCAGGTACTTGATGAAGGGCAGCAGCTTCAGGCCCGACAGGCGCATCACCGTGCCGAGCACGATCAGCACGAACCCGGCACAGGTCAGGTAGAACAGCGCCACCAGACCGCCCAGGTGCTGCAGCGAGCTCAGGCCGTATTTGCTGGTGGTGAAGGCGATGGCGCCGAACACGCCGATCGGCGCCAGGCGCACGATCATGCCCATGATGCGGAAGATCACGTGGCTCAGTTCGTTGATCAGCCGGGAAATCCCCGAGGCCGATTCGCCGACCAGGTTCAACGCGCTGCCGAACAGCACCGAGAACAGCAGCACCTGGAGGATGTTGTTGTCGGCGAAGGCCCCGACCACCGAGGTGGGGATCAGGTCCATCAGGAAGGTGGTGGTGCCGTGGATGTGCTGGCCACGCTCGGCCAGGGCGCCGGCGTCGGCGCTGGACAGCTGGTCGAGGTGGATGTTGGCGCCACTGCCGATGCCGCTGGTGAAGGCGAACACCAGGCCGATCACCAGGGCCAGGGTGGTCAGCACTTCGAAGTAGATCACCGATTTCAGGCCGATGCGCCCGACCTTCTTCAGGTCGCCCGCGCCGGAGATGCCACTGACCACCACGCAGAACACGATCAGGCCGATGAGCATCTTGATCAGCTTGATGAAGCCGTCACCCAGGGGTTTGAGTTGCAGGGAAAGGTCGGGGAAGCTCAAGCCGCAGACGATGCCGAGGGCAAGGCCGAGCACAACCTGGAGGAAGATCGAACGCGAACACCATTTGAGCATGGGAGGGATCTCGGGTCGGTGTCCTTGCCCCCCAGCCACACGGAGCGAAAGAGTGCAGGACTTAATTATTGTGGTCTTACCGGTTTGTTCACTGCCGGGTCATGGAACTCCGAAATTTCCCACATTGCAAGGCTTTTTGGCCTGACCGGTCTGACCAGTTGTGGTGCAGTGACAGCGAAGCTGCTCTAGCGTGGTGCGCGGGGGGATTTCACGGCTTGGCAAGTACCTGATCGACGGCAGCGATCAGCTTGCCCAGGTCCTTGGGCGGGGCGTTGTGGATGACACCGAAGAGGTAGGCGCGCTGTTCTTCTTCGTCGTCGGGCTCGGCGAAGAAGACTTTGGGTTTGACCCCCAGCGTCCTGGCGAAGCTGACCAGGGTCTCGACACTGGGGGTATAGGCGCCGGTTTCGAAGCGGCTGATGGTCTTGGGGTCGAAGCCGGTTTGCTCGCCCAGCTGCGCCTGAGTGAGGCCCGCCAGTTTGCGGTAGCGGCGCAGGGCTGGGCCTAGACCTGTTCTCGTCATCGCTCAATTCCCATTTAGAATCAAGCACTTAACGATATATATCGATATGGCGCAACGCCACGATCCATCACCTTTATTTGCAAAATGTGATGGAATTCGTAGAATTCGCCGCTTTGATTGATCAGTCATTCAAGTAATCGTCCAGGGCGATCCGGCCATCCGCCGGCCCGTGTGCAAGCGTTGTCGGACATTGGAGCTGATCCTGGACGAACGGTTCCGATGCCCTTGACCCCTGTCAGGCAGCTCGTCGGGCCGGGTATGAATGGAGTCTCATCGTGCGTCTGAACCTGCCGGTCAATCCGGTCGAGCAAAGCTTTCCCGAGCACCAGCGGCTCATTTCGGCGACCGACACGGCCAGCCTGATCACCTACTGCAACGCCGAGTTCGCCGCCATCAGCGGCTACAGCCAGGAAGAGCTGATTGGCAGCCCGCACAACCTGGTGCGCCACCCGGACATGCCCGAGGCGGTGTTCGAACTGATGTGGCAGTACCTCAAGGCTGGGCGCAGCTGGATGGGCATCGTCAAGAACCGCTGCCGGAACGGCAATTTCTATTGGGTCAACGCCTACGTCACGCCGATGCTCGAGAACGGCCAGGTGATCGGCTATGAGTCGGTGCGCGTGCGTCCTACCCGCGAGCAGGTGGCCCGTGCCGAGGCCTTGTACGCCCGCCTGCGCGAAGGCCGGGCGGCGCTGACGCCGGCCCGGCGCTTGGCCTTGCTCGGGCGGGCCATGGCCCTGCCGTTGCTGGCGGGCGGCCTGGCCGTCGGCGCCAACCGGCTGTGGCCGGGCCTGCCGGCGCAGGCGCTGACCCTGACGCTGTTCGCCGCTGTCGGCCTGTGGGCGCAAAGCCGCATGGGCCGCCACCTGCGGCGCATCGTCCAAGTGGCCGACAACACCTTCAGCGACCCGGTGGCGGCGCTGACCTACAGTGACCTGCCCGGCGCCGCCGGGCAGCTGGAGCTGATCCTGATCAGCGAAGAGGCACGCCTGAAGACCGCGCTCACCCGCCTCAGCGACCTCGCCGCGCAGATGGCCGATGCCGCCCAGGACGCCGGGCGGCTGTCGCGCAGTACCGAGTCGGCCTTGCTCGAGCAACGCGCCGAAACCGATCTGACCGCCACCGCCATGACCGAGATGGCCGCATCCATCGGCGAGGTCGCCGGGCATGTGCAACTGACCGCGGAGCAGGCGCACACCGCCCACCTGCTGGCCGAACAGGGCAGCCAGGTGGCCGACGCCACGGGATCGGCGATCCAGGGCCTGGCCGGCACGGTCGGGCAGATCAACCAGGCGGTCAACGACCTGGCCGGTCAGACCGGTGCCATCGCCGAGGCGGCCGGGATGATCCGCGCCATCGCCGAACAGACCAACCTGCTGGCGCTCAACGCCGCCATCGAGGCGGCCCGGGCCGGCGAGCAGGGCCGCGGCTTCGCGGTGGTGGCCGACGAAGTGCGCGCCCTGGCCGACAAGACCCGACAGTCCACGCTGCACATCCAGTCGATCATCGACAGCCTGCGCGGTGGCGCCGAGCAGGCGGTGAGCATCGCCAGCCTGGGCATCGAAGGCGCGCAGGAAGGGGTCGACCAGGTCGCCCTGACCCAAGAGGCCCTGCAAGGCATCCGCCACGCGGTGCAACGCATCAGCGACATGAGCCAGCAGATGGCCGCGGCCTCGCAGGAGCAGTCCAGCGTGGCCGAGGATGTCTCGCGGCAGATCAACGGGGTGGCCGGCACGGTCCAGCAGAGCGCCCGCCGTGCCAATGCCGCCGCGGTGCGCGGGGCGGAACTTGAGCAGGTGTGCGCCGGCTTGCGCGCCCTGGTGGAGCGCTTCAACCGCTAGGTTGCGAAGTTTATGGACGACAACTACCGCGCGGCCGTCGACGCGGCCGCGATCTTTTCCGAAACCGACCTGCGCGGTCGCATCACCTACGTCAACCAGCAGTTCTGCAGCATCTCCGGCTACAGCCGGGAGGAACTGCTCGGGGCCAACCACCGCATCCTCAATTCCGGGTTGCACGAGCCGACGTTCTTCCTCGAGATGTGGCGCGCCCTGACGGCGGGCCGGGTGTGGAAGGGCGAGATCTGCAACCGCGCCAAGGATGGTTCGCTGTACTGGGTGGACAGCACCATGGTGCCGCTGATCGACCCGCACACCGGCAGGGTGCGCAAGTACGTGTCGATCCGCTTCGACGTCACCGAGAAGCGCCAGTTGCTGCACACCTTGCAGTGGCGCGTGGGGCACGACGTGCTGACCGGCCTGCCCAACCGCGCCTACCTCTCCGACCTGCTCAACCAGGCCCTGGCGTTCTCCCGTCGCGAACGCATCCCGCTGGCGGTGTGCATGCTCGACCTGGACGGCTTCAAGGCGGTCAACGACGGCTATGGCCATGCCACCGGCGACCTGCTGCTGGTGGAGGTGGCCCAGCGCCTGCAGGGCATCCTGCGCGGCGGCGACGCGGTGGCGCGATTGTCGGGCGACGAGTTCGTGCTGATCCTGCGCCACATCGAAGGCCCACAGCAGTTGCACGCGGCGCTGCAGCGGATCCTGCAGGGCCTGGCGGCGCCCTATGTGATCCGCGAGCATCCGTTGGCGCTCAGCGCCAGCATTGGCGTGACCCTGTTTCCGCAGGACGACGAGGATGCCGACACCCTGGTGCGTCACGCCGATCAGGCGATGTACGTGGCCAAGCAGCGCGGACGCAACCGTTACCACCTGTTCGACGTGTCCCAGGAGCTGGAGCTCAAGGCCACCCACCAGACGGTGGCTCGCGTGCGCCAGGCGCTGCGCCAGGACGAGCTGTGCCTGCACTACCAGCCCAAGGTGAACATGCGCAGTGGCCAGGTGATCGGTTTCGAAGCGTTGCTGCGCTGGATGCACCCGTCGAAAGGGCCGGTACCGCCCGGAGAATTCCTGCCCCTGGTCGAACAGACCGACCTGATCGTCGAGCTGGGCGAATGGGTCATCGACCAGGCCCTGAGCCAGCTGCAGCAATGGCGGCTGTCGGGGCGGGACTGGTCGCTGAGCGTGAACATCGCCGCGCGCCAGTTGCAGCGGGGCGACTTTGCCGAGCGTCTGGCACAGTTGCTCGGGCAATACCCGGGGGTCGAGCCGGCCCGGCTGGACCTGGAGATCGTCGAGTCGGTCGCCATCGACAACCTGGCTCGCGTCGGACACTGCCTCGATGCCTGCCGCGCACTCGGCGTGCGCTTCTCGCTGGACGACTTCGGCACCGGCTACTCCTCGTTGAGCTACCTCAAGCGCCTGCCGGCGCAGACCATCAAGGTCGACAAATCCTTCGTGCGCGACATCCTCCATGACCATGACGACCTGGCCCTGACCGGCGCGGTGATCGGCCTTGCGCGTGCGTTCGGGCGGGAAGTGGTGGCCGAGGGCGTGGAGACCATCGAGCATGGGCGGGTGCTGATGGGGCTGGGTTGCGAACTGGCCCAGGGCTATGGGATCGCGCGGCCGATGCCGGCCAGCGAAGTGGCCGGATGGGTGGCGGGCTATGCCCAGCCACCCGAGTGGCGAGTGCGGTAGGCGAAGCTATTGTGCTTGGGCCGCCGGCGGTTGCAGGTGCGTGCCGATCAGCAGGTCCGTCTGTGCGTGCGCCAGCGTTGCCTCGGCGGTCTGCCTGGCGTGCAGCAGTACCGCGCCGACACGCTCGAGCACGCTGGGCTGGCAAGCGGCGAAGCGCGCGGCGCCGAGGTCGAGGCGCTGCAGCTTGCCATTGCGGCGCCAGGCCAATCCAGGCACGTCGGCGATTTCACCCTCCAGTGCCTCGACGAACGCTTCCGGTACCGGTGGTCCGGTGTAGTCGCCTTCCAGGCCGCCCGCGCTGGACAAGGCATCGAAGTATTCCGACGCGCCCTCCCAGGCCTGCGCAAGCGATGCGAACGGCTCGGGTGTCAGGCGCCGCAGCCAGGCTTGCCAGAATGTCTGGTCGCGTGCCCAGTTGCCCAGGCTGCGTGCGTCGAAACCTGCGTTGACCCGCTCGGCCAGGCGCTGCAGCGTCGCGTCGCTGAGCCGGGCCAGGTAGGCGAAGCGGATTTCGGCAGGCTGCGGTGGCAGGTGCAGTTGCGTCTGCAGGTGCAGGCGCGCGTACAGGGCCATCTCCACTTCGTCGAGCAGGTAGTCCGGCTCGCTCAGCGCGCTGTCGCTGATGTCGTCATCGGCGGCGCGGGCCGGCGCGGCTGCACGCTCGGCATCGCTGTTCGCCGCGGCCAGGGCGCCGCGGCGCCTGACCCGGGCGTTGTACAGTTCGCCGACCTGGGTATCGAGCAGGCCCTGTCGGTAAAGGCAGCCCATGACGCTCACCGCGACTTCCTGATCGGCCATGGCCGGGCCGGCCCGGTTCACGCCCTGCCAGATCTGCACATCGGTCTCGATCTGCTGGAACAGCAGGCTGGCCTGGTCCACGCAGTGCTGGCCAGCGTCCTCCAGCAGGTCGTTGACCTGGCGTTGCAACTGGGCCCGCCCCCAACCGGTCGCGCTTTCGCCTTCCTCGTCGACCACCAGCGCGCGCAGCACATGGCGCATGCGCTGGAGCATGGCGTCGGGGTGACGTTGATAGTCGGCGCTGCCCGCCAGGCGATAGAACAGGTCGTGCAGTGGTCGCCATTGTGGGTCCCGCGCGGACTGGGCCAGTTGCTCCAGGAAGTCTGCCGGCCAGGGCACGGACCAGTCGCCGGAGGTGGGCGACGAGACGTGCAGCTGGAAGCCGGCATCCGTCAGGTTGGCCCGCGCGGACGGGTTGAACGGGTTGTTGTCGAACGAGTAGATGAAGTCGGGCTGCTGCTCGCGGATCGCCCGGGCGTATGCCAGCTGCTCCAGGGCGGGAGCGTCACGCAAGGCATTGCCGCTCAGGTCCAGCTGGCGCAGCACCAGTGGCTGCTGGTCCATCAGGCCGAGCAAGCCTTCGGGCCAGAGGCTGATGCCGCAGTTTTCCAGGTCCAGGCGCTGCAGGCTGCTCCAGCCGGTCAGGTCGGGCGCCAGCGACAGTGGGTTGTCGTACAGGCTCAGCAGCTCCAGTGTGTTCAGGCCGGCCAGCGCCGCGCGGCTGGCCGGCTCCAGGACGATCGCGTTGCGCCCCAGGCTCAGCCCGCGCAGGGCTGGCCAGCGTTGCAGCGCCTGGAAGTGCTCGGCGGTCAGCGCCAGTTCGTTCAGGTCGGCCTGGAACCACTTCAGCGACGGCAGGTTCGCCATCCGCTCCAGCGCGGCGACCGGCAATTGCTGGAGCGCCTCGGTCAGGTTGAGGTGTTGCAGGTGGGGCAGTTGGTCGAAGAGGGCAAGGCTGCCTTCGGCGAGCAGGTCGATGTTGTTTTCCGCAAGGTCCAGGGAAACCAGCTCGCTCAGTTGCCCCAGCGCCGATGGCAGGCGATTGAGGGCGTTGCCGGCGATGTCCAGGTTGCGCACGCCGGGAAACGCCGCCAGCAGCTCGCCAAGCCCGGTGGCGTGGGGGTCGGTCAGGCCGTTGACCGTCAGTTGCCGCACATGCGGCAGCTTCACCGGCAGCCTGGGCAGATCACCGGCCTGGTGTGCTTCCAGCAGCAGGGGCACATGGTCGATGCTGCTGGCGGGCGCATCGTCGGGCTCGCGCCGCCAGGCGCTGCGAATGCGCTGGGCCAGCGCTTCGCGGGCCGGGCTGCGCTGGCCAGGGCTCCCTTCGGGGGCATCGACCCATTGCTGCAGGGCGAAGTCCAGCTGCAGGTACTCTTCGCGCAGGCGCATGAGCAGACGCCCGAACGCGCCCGGACGGGTACCGGCCTGGTGGCGCAGGCGCTGGCGCAGCATTTCCCGGTCGCCGGCAGGCGTGGCCGGGTACAGCTGGTCGAACAGCTGGTCCTCGGTCAGCCAACCGTGGGCGGCACCGCTCAGGCGATAGCCGATCCGGCGATCACCCGGCAGGCGAGACGGCAGGCGATACATCGGGCGCACTGGCGCCATGCCCAGATCGCGGGCGGCCTGACGCCGATCGCCGGCGGCCTGCTCGAACAACCTGTCGCGCAGCACCGGGGCATCATCACCGATACGCAGGCCCAGGGCCTTGCGCTCGCGATCCGGCAGCGCCCGCAGCAGCGCATCGAAGAGATCGCTGGAATTGGCCAGCGTATTACCGTTCTCGTCATAGGGTTGATAACCCTCGGCCGCGCGGACCAGGGTCTTGGTGGGCAGGCCCGGTTCGCCGGCTGCGCCGAGCAGGCGGCCGGCGAGGCGCGAATCGCGCAGTTCGATGCGCACCTGGCCGGGCCAGCCATGCAGGCGCTGCAATGCGCCCAGCGCCAGGGCATCACGGTCGGTGGTGGCGCCGGAGGATTGCCGAAAGCGTGCCAGCGCCTTGCTGATCCGGCTTTCGCGCAGGTACAGGCGTGCGGTTTCGGCCATGGGCAGGGGCAGTCGAGCGGTCTTGCGCAGGCGGGCAATGTCGGCCGGTCCGGCCTGGGCCAGGATTTCCGCACGGGCCCGGGGGCTGAGCGAAGGAAAGCCACGTGCCAGCGCCGCCCCTTCCCCCGGCTCGGCTGGTGGTGTCAGCGGGCGAGCGCCGAGCGCCTCCAGGCTGTCGACCAGCAGGGCGGGCAGGGGGCGGTGATCGTGCAGCACCAGGCGCAGCACGGCGGCATCGTAGCCGCTGCAGCGCAAGGCGTGTTCGAGTTGAAGTGGGTCAAGGCCTGCGGTCGCAGGGCCCAGGTGCTCGAGCAGGCGAGGCTGGTCCCAGGCCAGGGGACGATCATGTTCGAGCAGCCAGGTGCCTTCACCGTTACCCGTCAGCCTGGGCTGGTGATTCAGGCCACGGGCCGGGGCCAGGCGCAAGATGCCGTCGGCGCTGCGTTCCAGCGGCAGCGCCTGGCCCCCGCGTTCGAGCCAGGGCTGGCCCTGCCATCGGTACAGGCCGTCGGCGCCCGGTGCCTGGGTCCGGGGCCAAGGTCGCTCTCGGGAGAAGGGGGCTAGCTCGCCGGGCCACAGGCGCTCCTTGCCCGGCGCGCCGACCGGGTGCCACTGCTGCAGGGGGCCCTGGGTTTCGCCGAGGTGCGCGGCGCTGCCCAGCGCGGCGAACAGCGCGAGATTGCCGACGACATCGAACAGCTGGCGAATGGCGGCATCGGCATCGCCTTCGTTGGCGCTGTGCACGCCATCGACGAACTCGTCCACCAGTTGCCCGCCACCGACCACCATCATCAGCTCGCCCAGGCCGGGCACGAACAGCCCGGCGACATTCAGCAGCGTCAGGCCGATGCCCAGCCAGCGCTCGATACAGCCCAGCCGGGCGATGGCGTCACGCTGCGCGACGGGCACCGCCAGGGTCGCCGCGTCCTGCAGCCGGCGCTCGACATGGGTGCGGGCGCGCTCGGCGAAGGCATCCTTCTTCCACGGCGTGGTGGTCACCGGCAGGCGCGCGTTCTTGTCCAGGGTCTCCTGCCAGAGGTCGGTGGGCGCGGGGAACAGCCGTTTGATCCAACTGAAGGTCTGGCCCTTTTCCAGCGTCGGGGGGCTCGGGTGCAGGGTGGCGTAGGGGTAGCGGGGGTACAGCGTCGCGCGCAGGCGGGCGGCGAAGGCAGGTTGCTCGGCGAGATTGACGTAGCGGGTGAAGAACAGCCGTTCCTGCTCCTGCCAGAGCAGCCGGGTCAGGGCGGCGGCGGCCGCCTGTTCGCTGGGATACTGGCGCACTGGCTGAGTGGCATGCCCCGGCAGGTACAGCAGGCAGCTGCCGACCCGGGATACGGCATCCAGGTGGATCAGCATCGGGCCGTTCAGTGGCAGGTCGAACACGCTGAGAAAGCTGCAATGCAGCACGCGCCTGGCCGCGTCGGCCAGGCCGCCGATCACGGTCTCGCCGATGGCCTGCCCCTGGTGGTCGACATGGCCCTGCAGGCTGGCCATGCACAGCGTGGCGGCAAAGGCGGCGCGGTCCTGCTGGCGCAACCGTTCGCGGAAGGCGTCGTTGTCGATATGGTCGGCCAGGTGATAGCGGTAGCGCTGGCCCAGGTCGAGGTTGCGCACGCCACTGACGAAGGTGTGGATGTCGAGGGCGCAGGCCGTGCGACTGTTGGCGCGGTCGAAGAGGGTGGGCCTGGCGTTGGCCGCGAAGTTCTGCAACGCCGCCTCCAGCCAGGAGTGATCCTGGCGTGCCAGGCGTACCCGGCCCTGGTCGACGTCGGGCAGCGTCGCATCCGGATACCAATGGCGCAGGGCCGCTTCGAGCAGGGGGCGACAGTAGCTGTCGATATCCTGTACCGGCGCCAGTGCCTCGGCCACCCGGCGTGCGGCGGCATGGCTGCGCAGGATGTGGCGCTTGAGGGTATCGCGCTGGGCGCTTGTCGTGCGCGCCAGCCAGCTGGGCAGGCGTTGCTGGACGAACGCCAGGTGCGGGGAAAGAGGAAGGGTGGTCATCGTCGCTGCTCTGTGAAAAGGAGCAGCGAGGCTAATGGTCGCAGGGCGTGCGGCCGGGCTACATAAATGCCACCCGGCCGCCGCCAGGAGGGCTCAGGCGTGCGGCGCCGTGCTCTTCACCGCAGCCAGTTCCGGATGCGCGACCAGCTTGTCGATGTGCAACTCGTCGTTGTTCATCCAGGTCTCGGTCAGCACCCGGTAATGCTCCATGTCGCGACAGCGCATGCGCAGGCTGTAGTCGAAGTGGCCACTGATCAGCTGGCACTCGTAGACCTGCGGGCAGGCCCGCACCGTGGCCTCGAACGCCTTCTGCGCGGAGCGCCCGCTCTGGTTGGACAAGGCCACCAGTACCAGCAGCGACAGCCCCGGGGCGACTTGCTGCAGGTCGATGATCGCCCCGTAGCCGCGGATCACCCCGCGCCGTTCCAGCTTGCGCACCCGTTCCAGACAGGGCCTGGGCGTCAGGTGCACGAGGGTGGAGAGTTTTTCGTAGGTGATCCTTCCATGGTGGCGCAGCACATCGATGATCGCTTCATCGATGCGATCGAGCGGCGCGGCGGCACGGGGCGTGGCCTTGGTATCCATATGCGGCGTGACTTCACTTGAGGCGGTTGGAGAGGAACTGCCGCAGGCGCTCGCTCTGTGGCTGGTCGAGGATCTCGGCGCTACCGTGCTCCTCGACCAGGCCCTGGTGCAGGAACAGCACCTGGCTCGAGACCTGGCGGGCGAATCCCATTTCGTGGGTGACCATGAGCATGGTACGTCCTTCCTCGGCAAGCGTCTGTATCACCTTGAGCACTTCGCCGACCAGCTCAGGGTCCAGTGCCGAGGTGGGTTCGTCGAACAGGATGATCTCCGGTTCCATGGCCAGCGCCCGGGCGATGGCCACGCGCTGTTGCTGGCCGCCGGAGAGGAACGCCGGGTACTGCTCGGCGGCGCGTGCCGGCAGGCCGACCTTGTCCAGGTACTTGCGCGCCCTGGCCTCGGCTTCGCCGGCGCTGACCCCCAGCACCTTGCGCGGCGCCAGGCAGATGTTCTCCAGCACCGTCAGGTGGCTCCACAGGTTGAAATGCTGGAACACCATGGCCAGGCGTGTGCGCAGGTTCTGCAGCTGGGCCGGTGGTGGGGTGCGGGTGCCGGGGTGGATCTCCAGGGTCTGGCCGTCGAGGGTGATGCTGCCGGCGTTGGGCTGCTCGAGGAAGTTGATGCAGCGCAGGAAGGTGCTCTTGCCCGAGCCGCTGGCGCCGATCAGGCTGATCACATCGCCCTTGCGCGCGTGCAGCGAGACGCCCTTGAGCACCTGGTGCTCGCCATAGTGCTTGTGCAGCCCGTCGACGCTGAGCTTGATGGCGCCGACGTGGGCGTGCGCTGTCGGGGCCTGTTCGAAGGTGTTGAGTGGCAATGCGGTAGCGTTCATTCGTTCAGCCTCGTACAGGGTCAAGGAAGCGCATCCAGCGACGCTCGGCCACGCGGAACAGGCCGACCAGGGCGAAGGACAGCAGCATGTACAGCAGGGCGGCCACACCGAAGGCCTGGAAGGTCAGGAAGGTCGCGGCGTTGGCGTCGCGGGCCACCTTGAGGATGTCGGCGACGGTGGCGGTGAAGGCCAGCGAAGTGGCGTGCAGCATCAGGATCAGTTCGTTGCTGTAGGCCGGCAGCGAACGGCGCAGCGCGGCCGGCAGCACCAGGAACAGGTTGAGTTTCCAGCCGCGCAGTCCGTAGGCCTGGGCCGCCTCCAGCTCGCCGGCGGGCAGGTTGCGGATGGCCCCGGCGAAGATCTCCACGGTGTAGGCGCAGGTGTTGAGCACGAACGCCAGCAGGGTGCAGTTCAGCGCGTTGCGCAGGAACTGGTCGAGCAGGGCATGCTCGCGCACCACTTGAAGGCTGTAGAGCCCGGTGTAGCAGATCAGCAACTGGATATAGAGCGGCGTGCCACGGAACACGAAGGTGTACAGCTGCACCGGCAGGCGCAGCCAGGCGTGGCGCGAGCTGCGGGCCAGGGCCAGCGGCAGCGCCAGGGCGAAACCGAGCACCATGCTCACCAGGAACAGCCACAGGGTCATGGCCAGGCCCGACAGCCCGGCGCCATCGTGGTACAGGTAGGCCAGCCCGTATTGCTGAAGGAGTTCGATCATCGCGCCAGCTCCTTGATGCCGATGGTGTAGCGCCGTTCAAGGTGCTTGAGCAGGCGGTTGGACAGGGTGGTGATGAGCAGGTAGACCAGGCCCGCCAGGCACAGGAAGAACAGCACGTCGTTGGTGGTCTTGCCTGCGTTCTGCGCGGCCTTGACCAGGTCGGCCAGGCCGATGATCGACACCAGCGCGGTGGACTTGAGCAGCACCAGCCAGTTGTTGCCCAGGCCCGGCAGGGCAAAGCGCATCAGCTGCGGGAACAGGACCAGCCGGAACCGCTGCGCCCGGCTCAGGCCATAGGCCGTTGCGGCCTCCAGCTGGCCGCTGGGCACGCTGAGGATCGCGCCACGAAAGTTCTCGGTGAAGTACGCGCCGTAGATGAAACCCAGGGTGATGACCCCGGCGCCGAACGGATCGATCTCGATATAATCCCAGCCCAGCGCCTCGGTCAGGTCGTTGAGCCAGATCTGCATGCTGTAGAAGATCAGCAGGATCAGCACCAGGTCGGGGACGCTGCGGATCAGCGTGGTGTAGAGGGTGGCCGGGATGCGCAGCAGCCTCGATCGCGACAGCTTGGCGCTGGCGCCGATCAGGCCGAGCGTCAGGCTCAGTGCCAGCGACAGCAAGGCCAGCTTGAGGGTCATCCAGGTGCCCTGGGCCAGCAGCGGGCCGAAGCCTTGCAGGCCGTTCGTGAGGAAATCGTGCATGGGAGGGATCTCGGGGGGAGGCTATCGCGGGGCCAGCCCGCTCCCACAGGGAGGCGGGCGGCCCGTCGGGTCACTCGTTGTAGATGTCCAGGTCGCCGACGTACTTCTTCTGGATCTCGGCGTAGGTGCCGTCGGCGTGGATCATGGCGATGCCCTTGTCGAGCAGGGCCTTGAGCTCGGGGTCGGTCTTGCGCAGGCCCATGGCGATGTCCAGCGGCAGGGTCGGGTCCTTGATCGCCGGGCCGCTCCTGAAGTCGGCGCCCTCGGGCTTGGAGAGGAAGTTCAGCTGGGCTTCGAGCTTGTCGGTGACGGTGGCGTCAAGACGGCCATTCATCAGGTCGGCGTAGTTCTGGTCCTGGCCCTGGTAGGCCTTGACCTGGGCGCCCAGCGGCGCCAGCACGGCGCGGGCGTAGGCCTCCTGCAGCGAGCCTTGGAGCACGCCGACCTGCTTGCCCTTGAGCGATTCGAGGGTGTCGCCGAAATCGGCCGACTTGCGCACGATCACCGAGGTGGGGCTGAGGAACAGGCGGTCGGTGAAGTCGATCTGCTTCAGGCGTGCCGGGGTGACGGCCATGGACGACATGATGGCGTCGAACTTGCGGGCGCGCAGGGCCGGAATCATGCCGTCGAACTCGTTGTGCACCCAGGTGCACTTGACCTGCAGCTTGGCGCAGATGGCATTGCCCAGGTCGATGTCGAAGCCCTGCAGGCTGCCATCGGCGGCGACGGATTCGAAGGGGGGATATTCGGGGAAGACGCCGAAGCGGATTTCGGTCCACTCCCGGGCCTGGGCGATGGTGGTGGTGCATAGCGAGAACAGCAGCACGCCGAGGCGTTTTCGCATGGAGAGCATGGTCTGGGGTCCCTGGGTGTTGTTATTGGTAGTAGGGCGATTACCGCGTGTAGGTCCGTGGGTGACTCATGGGTCGGGCTCAGGATGCGCGAGATAGACAGGTTTTTTGTGTCGTTTGCCCGCGCGTGGGCTGCCGGATTCGGCTGTTAGGATCCTCCGTGCAGCCGAATCGGCTGTTCCGACAAAGATTTATGCAAGTGCGACAGCGGTTTCTGTCATCGGCGCTGTCCAGGTCGAGCTGTCGGTCGTGGTTTGCGCGAGGCCCTGTAGGAGCGGCCTTGTGTCCGAAAGGGCCGCGCAGCGGCCCCAGGATTCATCATCGACGCACAGATTGCCGGGGCCGCTGCGCAGCCCTTTCGCGACACAAGGCCGCTCCTACACGGGGGCATGGCAGGTCAGGCGGCGCAGGCCTTGTGCGCAACTGCTTTTGGCTGCAGCAAGGCAAACAGATCCTTCGGATTCTTCAGCTCCGGCACCAGCGCGATGTCATGCCCGATGTCCAGCGCCCTGGCCACATCCAGCACATAGCGCAGCGCCGAGTAGTCCTCCAGGGCGAAGCCGACCGAGTCGAACAGTGTCACCTGCACGGCATGCTCGCGCCCCGGCGCGATCCCCTCGACCACCTGCCAGAACTCGGTGGTCGGCGAGTCGGCCGGCATCTGCTGGATTTCTCCCTCGATACGGCTTTGCGGCTCGTACTCGACGATCACCCGAGCGCGCTCGACGATGTCGCGGTGCAGCTCGGTCTTGCCCGGGCAGTCGCCGCCGACGGCATTGAGGTGCATGCCCGGCTCGATCATCTCCGGGGTGAGGATGGTGGCGTAGGCCTTGTCGGCGGTGACCGTGGTGACGATGTCGGCGCCACGCACCGCCTCGGCCACGCTGGAAGCGATGATCAGCCTCAGCTGCGGATAGCCGGCGAGGTTGGCTGCCAGTTTCTCGCTCGCCGCGCGGTCGATGTCGAACAGGCGGATCTCGTCGATGCCCAGCATCGTGTGGAAGGCGATGGCCTGGAACTCGCTCTGCGAGCCGTTGCCGATCAGCGCCATGCGCTTGCTTTCAGGGCGCGCCAGGTAGCGCGCGGCCAGGGCCGAGGTGGCGGCGGTACGGATGGCGGTGGTCAGGGTCATTTCGCTGAGCAATACCGGGGCGCCGGTGTCCACGTCGCCGAGGGCACCGAAGGCCATCACCGTGAGCAGGCCATCGTGGGTGTTCTTCGGGTGACCGTTGACGTACTTGAAGGCATACAGGTTGGCGTCGGACACCGGCATCAGCTCGATCACCCCGTCCGGCGAATGGTTGGCCAGGCGCGCGCACTTCTCGAAGTCGTGCCAGCGCAGGTAGTCCTGGCGGATGTAGTCGGCCATCTCGGCCAGGCAGCTCGGCAGGCCCTTGCGGTTGACCAGGTGGGCGAGGTCCTGCACGTCGATGTAGCGGGTCATGGTGATGCTCCTTTTCATTCAAGTCAGTGGCGCGAGGGCAGGTGGATCTCGGCGAGCATGCAGCGCGCGCTGCCGCCGCCGATGCGTTCGATGTGGTCGATGTTCACCACCAGCGGATGGCTGTGTCGCTCGACCTGTCGGCGCTGGCCGGCGTCGAGCGAGCGCCAGGCGCTGCGCGACATCACCAGCAGCGAGCGGCCCTCGCGGTCGTGGACTTCGAGCATGTTGCCGGCGAAGTTCTCCAGCTGATCGAAGTTCAGCGCCAGCACCTGCTTGTCGGTGTCGCGCAGCGAATGCTCCAGGGCGCGGCGCTCATCGCTGTGGGGAAGGGCGTCGAGACAGGCCACGGCGAGCTGGCGACCGATGTTCATCATCACGTTGCTGTGGTAGATCGGCGCCTGCTGGCGGTCCACGGCGTGGAACAGGCACAGGCGGTAGTCCAGACGCTCGGCGAACTGGTGCAGGGCGCGTTCATGGGTGCGGTCGGAGTGGCAGGCGTAGCTGATGCGGTGCTCGCGGTCCAGGACCATGCTGCCGGTGCCTTCGAGGAACAGATTCTGCTGTTCCAGTGGGCTCAGATCGATGGTGCGCTGGATGGCGAAGCGCTCTTCCAGTACGCGCAGCACGCCCTTGTCGCGTTCCAGGCGCCGGTTCTCGCCTTCCATCGGGTAGAGCACCAGGCTGCCGTCGGCGTGGCTGCTCCACCAGTTGTTGGGGAAGATCGAGTCGGGGGTATGAGGTTCGGGGGTGTCCTGCACGACCAGCACATCGACACCATGCTGGCGCAGGGTCTGGACATAATCGTCGAATTCTTCCAGGGCCTTTTCGCTGGCGGCCTGAGGGTTCGTTGGGAGCTGCTGGAAGCGGTTGTTGACGGCGGTGTCCGGGTTGAAGGCGAACCGCGCCGGGCGAATCATGAGGACGGTATTTGTTGTTTGCATTGGGCACGCATCCACGGGTGGGCTGTGTGTCCATTGTCGAAGGGATCGGGAAGTAATCCCGGCTGAAGCGCGAGGGGTGGGCAGCCGGTCCAGCTGAAATGGCTTGGTTGGCAGCTGAATCGGCTGACGTCGTGCTCGCTCCCACGAGGATGAAGTGCGCAAACGAAAACGGCGCCTCGAAAGGCGCCGTTGCGTCATGGCCGGAACAACCTACTTATGCAGCTCTTCAGCTGCATACAGGGTGTTCTCCAGCAGGCAGGCGCGGGTCATCGGGCCGACGCCGCCCGGTACCGGGGTGATCCAGCCGGCGCGGGGCAGGGCGGTCTCGTAGATCACGTCGCCGACCAGCTTGCCGTCGTCCTGGCGATTGATGCCGACGTCGATGACGATGGCGCCTTCCTTGATCCACTCACCCTTGACCAGGCCAGGCTTGCCGGCGGCCACGACCACCAGGTCGGCGCGGCCGACATGGCCGGCCAGGTCCTTGGTGAATCGGTGGCAGACGGTGACGGTGCAGCCGGCCAGCAGCAGTTCCATGGCCATGGGGCGGCCAACGATGTTGGAGGCGCCGACGATGACGGCGTTCATGCCGTACAGATCCTGGCCGGTGCTTTCCAGCAGGGTCATGATGCCTTTGGGCGTGCACGGGCGCAGCAGCGGGATGCGTTGCGCCAGGCGGCCGATGTTGTACGGGTGGAAACCATCGACGTCCTTGTCCGGGCGGATGCGCTCGAGCAGCAGCGAGGCGTCCAGGTGTTCTGGCAGCGGCAGCTGCAGGAGGATGCCATCGACGGCTGGGTCATCGTTGAGACGATCGATCAGGTCGGTCAGGGCTTGCTGCGTGGTATCGCTGGGCAGGTCGAAAGCCTGGGAGATGAAGCCGACCTCTTCGCAGTCCTTGCGCTTGTGCGAGACATAGACTTGGGAGGCGGGGTCGGTGCCGACCAGGATCACCGCCAGGCCGGGGGTGCGCAGGCCTTGCTGGCGGCGCTCCGCGACACGTTGGGCGATCTGCTGGCGCAGGTTGGCGGCGATCGCCTTGCCATCGATAAGGTGTGCAGTCATAGACGCGTGATTAACCATCGAGAAGGGAACATATAAGAAGCGCGCATTCTCGCACGACACGGCGCAAGGGCAAAGGCGCGTGGTCGGGCAAATCCCCTAACCCCTTCAATAATTTAAATTTTTTAGAGAAAGGTGTTGACGCCCCGCAGGGCCGACTATAAGATTCGCCGCACTTGTCGGGCGCTGCCTGGCACGGGTTGGCAAAGTCGGGCAGAATGAGCGGTTCGTTCAGTCAGGCTGGAAGCTTAAGCGCCCGTAGCTCAGCTGGATAGAGCATCCGCCTTCTAAGCGGATGGTCGCAGGTTCGAGTCCTGCCGGGTGCGCCATTAGGCCTGGGCAAGTAAGTGGTACCGCAATATGGTGGGCGTAGCTCAGTTGGTAGAGCGCTGGATTGTGATTCCAGTTGTCGTGGGTTCGATTCCCATCGTCCACCCCAGATTCTGCAGAGGCGCCTCGATTTGATGATCTGGCGCCTTTGTTTTTGAGTTTCATGCGGACGTGGTGAAATTGGTAGACACACTGGATTTAGGTTCCAGCGGCGCAAGCTGTAAGAGTTCGAGTCTCTTCGTCCGCACCATGTTTCTGTAAGGCTGTACCGCAACACTGCATTATGGTGGGCGTAGCTCAGTTGGTAGAGCGCTGGATTGTGATTCCAGTTGTCGTGGGTTCGATTCCCATCGTCCACCCCATATTTCAGAAGGCGCCCGGGTCGTATGACCGGGCGCCTTTTTCGTTTCTGGTGTCCGGTATCGGCGGACACTGGTGGTGATGTGATAAAAGCTGATAGATTTCAGCCGTTTGAACGCCCGGCCGAGCAGGCTGGCAGGGGGGGTAGCGCAGATGATTGCAAAAGAAGCTCGCCAGGTCCTGGCGTTGCAGCGTTTCGCCGAGGCCAATCCGCAATTGATCGAGGAGATCCGCGAGCTGGATGCCCGCGAGCAGGCTCAGCAGATCGAGTGGGCTTTCGAGGATGCGGCGCTGGAGCAGGGTATCGAGCCCTGGGAGTACGCGCTGCGACTGATTGCCGAGTCGCCGGAGCAGTTGCGGGTCATGCGCCTGGAGGTGCACCGCGAGGTGGCCGAGGCGCTGGGCATGCCTTGGGAAGAATATTGCCAGTTCAACGAGATCGACCGGCAGTAATAAGGGCGATCTTTCCGGCTGTTGTTTGTTTGACAAGGTTTTACAATCGCGCGCCGTCCAGGCGGCTGCGCGGTCGCTGCTGAAGCAGGCTCGACGCCACGGCGTGCGGGCCTTTCAAGGAAATCGACCGGTGTGGTTGGCCGACAGTCCGGGTGGGGTGACTTCTGTGGCCTGAGTCACTAGAATGCTTGCCCTTGATTCTGGAGTCGGGCTATCGCCGGCTAACGTCTGTGCAACGAGGAATATCCATGCAAGTTTCTGTTGAAAACACTTCCGCTCTCGAGCGCCGCATGACCATCGCCGTTCCGGCCGAGCGCGTCGAGAACGAAGTCAACAAGCGTCTGCAGCAGACTGCCAAGCGCGCCAAGGTTGCCGGCTTCCGTCCGGGCAAGGTGCCAATGAGCGTGATCCGCCAGCGTTTCGAGGCTGACGCCCGTCAGGAAGCCTTCGGTGATCTGGTCCAGGCTTCCTTCTACGAAGCCATCGTCGAGCAGAAGCTGAACCCGGCTGGCGCTCCGGCCGTCGAGCCAAAATCGTTCGAAAAGGGCAAGGACCTCGAGTTCGTCGCCATCTTCGAAGTCTTCCCTGAGTTCACCGTTGCCGGTTTCGACTCGATCGCCGTCGAGCGCCTGAGCGCCGAAGTGGCCGACGCCGACCTGGACAACATGCTGGAAGTCCTGCGCAAGCAGAACACCCGTTTCGAGGCCGTCGAGCGCGCCGCGCAGAACGACGACCAGGTCAACATCGATTTCGTCGGCAAGATCGACGGTGAAGCCTTCGCCGGTGGTTCGGCCAAGGGCACCCAGCTGGTTCTGGGTTCCGGCCGCATGATCCCGGGCTTCGAAGAAGGCCTGGTGGGCGCCAAGGCCGGTGAAGAGCGTGTGGTCAACGTGACCTTCCCCGAGGACTATCAGAACCTGGAGCTGGCCGGCAAGGCCGCCGAGTTCACCATCACCGTCAATAGCGTCTCGGCCCCTGTGCTGCCTGAGCTGAACGAAGCCTTCTTCGCCCAGTTCGGCATCAAGGAATCGACCCTGGAAGGCTTCCGCGCCGAAGTTCGCAAGAACATGGAGCGTGAGCTGCGCCAGGCCATCAAGACCAAGGTCAAGAACCAGGTCATGGATGGTCTGCTGGCCGCCAACCCGATCGAAGTGCCGAAAGCGCTGCTGGAGAACGAAGTCAACCGTCTGCGCGTGCAGGCCGTTCAGCAGTTCGGTGGCAACATCAAGCCTGACCAGCTGCCGGCCGAGCTGTTCGAAGAGCAAGCCAAGCGCCGCGTGGTGCTGGGCCTGATCGTCGCCGAAGTGGTCAAGCAGTTCGAGCTGAAGCCTGACGAAGCCGAAGTGCGCAAGATGATCGAGGAAATGGCCTCGGCTTACCAAGAGCCTGAGCAGGTCATCGCCTGGTACTACAAGAACGACCAGCAGCTGAACGAAGTCCGTTCGGTTGTACTGGAAGAACAAGTTGTAGATACTGTCCTCCAGAAAGCGACTGTGACCGACAAGTCGGTCTCGTACGAAGAAGCTGTAAAGCCAGCACAGGCTCCTGCCGCCGCTGAGTAACAGGCTACTCTCGTAGGAAACCCCCACAAGCCAGCCTTCGCGCTGGCTTGTGCGTATTCAAGCCATGACTATTTGGGAGTGAGTGCAGGACATGTCCCGCAATTCTTATATTCAGCAGAGCTCTGACATCCAGGCCGCCGGTGGCCTGGTCCCGATGGTTATCGAGCAGTCCGCCCGTGGCGAACGCGCCTACGACATCTACTCGCGCCTCCTCAAGGAGCGCGTGATCTTCCTGGTCGGCCCTGTAGAGGACTACATGGCCAACCTGGTGGTGGCGCAGCTGCTGTTCCTTGAAGCGGAAAACCCGGACAAGGATATCCATCTGTACATCAACTCCCCGGGCGGTTCGGTGACTGCAGGCATGTCGATCTACGACACCATGCAGTTCATCAAGCCGGACGTCTCGACCATCTGCATCGGCCAGGCCTGCAGCATGGGCGCCTTCCTGCTCGCGGCCGGTGCCGCCGGCAAGCGCCATTGCCTGCCCAACTCGCGGGTGATGATTCACCAGCCGCTGGGTGGTTTCCAGGGCCAGGCGACCGACATCGAGATCCACGCCCAGGAAATCCTCAACATCAAGGCGCGCCTGAACGAGCTGTTGGCCCACCACACTGGCCAGCCGCTGGAAACCATCAAGCGCGACACCGAGCGCGACAACTTCATGAGCGCTGCACGCGCGGCCGAGTACGGCCTGATCGACTCGGTCTACGACAAGCGGCAACTGGCATCCTGAAGCAATGCGCCAGGGCGGGTGGGCGCGGATTGCGCCTGCCCGCGGACTTGAAAAAGCCAGCGATTGCCTTCATCTTGTGTTTCAAGCCTACCGGATTGGATCGATCGAATGACTGACACCCGTAACGGCGAGGACAACGGCAAATTGCTCTATTGCTCCTTCTGCGGCAAAAGCCAGCATGAAGTGCGCAAGTTGATTGCCGGCCCCTCGGTATTTATCTGCGACGAGTGCGTCGACCTGTGCAACGACATCATCCGTGAGGAGGTGCAGGAAGCCCAGGCCGAGAGCAACGCGCACAAGCTACCCTCGCCGAAAGAAATCAGCGGAATCCTGGACCAGTACGTCATTGGTCAGGAACGCGCCAAGAAGGTGCTGTCCGTAGCGGTGTACAACCACTACAAGCGCCTGAACCAGCGTGACAAGAAGGGCGACGAAGTCGAACTGGGCAAGAGCAACATCCTGCTGATCGGGCCGACCGGCTCGGGCAAGACCCTGCTCGCCGAGACGCTCGCACGCCTGCTGAACGTACCGTTCACCATCGCCGATGCCACCACCCTGACCGAAGCCGGTTACGTGGGTGAGGACGTCGAGAACATCATTCAGAAACTGCTGCAAAAGTGCGACTACGACGTGGAAAAGGCCCAGATGGGCATCGTCTATATCGACGAGATCGACAAGATCTCGCGCAAGTCGGACAACCCGTCCATCACCCGTGACGTCTCGGGCGAGGGCGTGCAGCAGGCGCTGTTGAAGCTGATCGAGGGCACCGTTGCCTCGGTGCCGCCGCAAGGCGGACGCAAGCACCCGCAACAGGAGTTCCTGCAGGTCGATACCCGCAATATCCTGTTCATCTGCGGGGGCGCCTTCTCGGGTCTGGAAAAGGTCATCCAGAACCGTTCCACCAAAGGTGGCATCGGCTTCAGCGCGGAAGTGCGCAGCAAGGAAGAGGGCAAGAAAGTCGGCGAATCGCTGCGTGAGGTCGAGCCGGACGATCTGGTCAAGTTCGGCCTGATTCCGGAGTTCGTTGGCCGTCTGCCGGTACTGGCGACGCTGGACGAGCTGGACGAGGCTGCGCTGATGCAGATCCTCACCGAGCCGAAGAATGCACTGACCAAGCAATACGCCAAGCTGTTCGAGATGGAAGATGTCGATCTCGAGTTCCGCAGCGATGCGTTGAAGGCTGTCGCGCGCAAGGCCCTGGAGCGCAAGACCGGCGCCCGAGGCCTGCGTTCGATCCTCGAAGGCGTGCTGCTCGACACCATGTACGAGATTCCTTCGCAGAAGGAAGTCAGCAAGGTGGTGATCGACGAGAGCGTCATCGAGGGGACTTCGCAGCCACTGCTGATCTACGAGAACAGCGAGCCGCAAGCAAAGGCCGCCCCCGACGCCTGATCGGGCGAGCAAGCAGCAAGAGGAAAGGGGCCCTAGGGCCCCTTTCTGCATTTCATGGCCCCGGCGCTTGTAATTTTGCAGGGCTGCCCCCACATTAGCCCCAAGCACCATTTCCAACGGTTTCCGGCCACAAGGCCGCTGTAGAGGCGAAATCATGAAGACCACCCTCGACTTGCCTCTTTTGCCATTGCGTGACGTCGTCGTCTATCCGCACATGGTCATCCCACTGTTCGTGGGGCGTGAGAAGTCCATCGAGGCCCTCGAGGCCGCGATGACGGGCGAGAAGCAGATCCTCCTGCTGGCCCAGAAGAATCCTGCCGACGACGATCCGGGCGAAGACGCCCTGTATCGCGTAGGCACCGTCGCCACCGTACTGCAGTTGCTCAAGCTGCCCGATGGCACCGTCAAGGTGCTGGTCGAAGGCGAGCAGCGCGGTGCCGTGGAGCGTTTCAACGAAGTCGACGGCCATATCCGCGCCGAAGTCAGCCTGATCGACGAAACCGAGACCGCCGAGCGCGAGTCCGAGGTGTTCGTGCGCACGCTGCTGTCGCAGTTCGAGCAGTATGTGCAGCTGGGCAAGAAGGTCCCGGCAGAGGTGCTGTCCTCGCTCAATAGCATCGAAGAACCTGGCCGCCTGGTCGATACCATGGCCGCGCACATGGCGCTGAAGATCGAGCAGAAGCAGGAAATCCTCGAGATCGTCGACCTGCAGACCCGCGTCGAGCACGTGCTGGCGCTGCTGGATGCGGAAATCGACCTGCTGCAGGTCGAGAAGCGCATTCGTGGCCGCGTGAAGAAGCAGATGGAGCGCAGCCAGCGCGAGTACTACCTGAATGAGCAGATGAAGGCCATTCAGAAGGAGCTCGGTGATGGCGACGAAGGCCACAATGAAGTCGAAGAGCTGAAAAAGCGCATCGACGCCGCTGGCCTGCCCAAGGATGCCCTGGCCAAGGCCCAGGCCGAGCTGAACAAGCTCAAGCAGATGTCGCCGATGTCGGCTGAGGCCACCGTGGTGCGCTCGTACCTGGACTGGCTGGTGCAGGTCCCGTGGAAAGCCCAGAGCAAGGTACGCCTGGACCTGGCCAAGGCCGAGGAGATCCTCGATGCGGATCACTACGGGCTGGAGGAAGTCAAGGAGCGTATCCTCGAATACCTCGCCGTGCAGAAGCGCGTGAAGAAGATTCGTGGTCCGGTGCTGTGCCTGGTGGGCCCGCCAGGCGTGGGCAAGACCTCGCTGGCCGAGTCGATCGCCGCCGCCACCAACCGCAAGTTCGTACGCATGGCGCTCGGTGGCGTGCGTGACGAGGCCGAGATCCGCGGCCATCGGCGTACCTACATCGGCTCGATGCCGGGTCGTCTGATTCAGAAAATGACCAAGGTTGGTGTACGCAATCCCCTCTTCCTGCTCGACGAAATCGACAAGATGGGCAGCGACATGCGTGGCGATCCGGCCTCGGCATTGCTGGAGGTGCTCGACCCCGAGCAGAACCACAACTTCAACGACCACTACCTGGAAGTCGACTACGACCTCTCGGACGTGATGTTCCTGTGCACCTCGAACTCGATGAACATTCCGCCGGCGCTGCTCGACCGCATGGAAGTCATTCGCCTGCCGGGCTACACCGAGGACGAGAAGATCAACATCGCGGTCAAGTACCTGGTGCCCAAGCAGGTCAAGGCCAACGGTTTGAAGAAAGATGAGCTGGAGGTCGAGGTATCGGCCATCCGCGACATCATTCGCTACTACACCCGCGAAGCCGGCGTGCGTGGCCTGGAGCGACAGATCGCCAAGGTCTGCCGCAAGGTGGTCAAGGAGCACACCGGGGCCAAGCAGGTGAAGGTCAAGGTGGCTGGCGAGCAGCTCGAGCAGTTGCTGGGCGTGCGCAAGTTCCGCTATGGCCTGGCCGAACAGCAGGACCAGATCGGCCAGGTCACTGGCCTCGCCTGGACCCAGGTAGGCGGCGAATTGCTGACCATCGAAGCTGTGGTCATCCCTGGCAAGGGCCAGCTGATCAAGACCGGTTCGCTGGGCGACGTGATGGTCGAGTCCATCACCGCCGCCCAGACGGTCGTGCGCAGTCGCGCCCAGAGCCTGGGGATCGCGGCAGACTTCCACGAAAAGCGCGACGTTCACATCCATATGCCGGAAGGCGCCACGCCGAAGGATGGCCCGAGCGCCGGTATCGGCATGTGCACCGCGCTGGTGTCGGCCCTGACCCAGATTCCGGTACGCGCCGACGTGGCGATGACCGGGGAGATCACCCTGCGTGGTCAGGTACTGGCCATCGGTGGGCTCAAGGAAAAACTGCTGGCGGCACACCGTGGTGGGATCAAGACGGTGATCATTCCCGAAGAGAATGTTCGCGATCTCAAGGAGATTCCGGAAAATATCAAGCAGGATCTTCAGATCAAACCGGTCAAATGGATTGACGAAGTCCTCCAAATTGCGCTGCAATACGCCCCGGAGCCCTTGCCAGATGTGGCTCCGGAGATCGTCGCAAAAGATGAAAAGCGCGACGGTGATGCCAAGGAAAGAATCAGCACGCATTAATACGTATTTCGCTGGGGGGCGTTGGTTGACAGTTTTTTCCGGCCCTTGCTATAAAGCGGCACGCCAGTGTCAACAGGCCACCCAGCGCTCGTTTCATAAGCTTTTCATTACATACTTAGAAACAAACTCAATAGAGATATAAGGGGACTTAGAGTGAACAAGTCGGAACTGATTGACGCTATCGCCGCATCTGCTGACATCCCGAAAGCTGTAGCCGGCCGTGCGCTGGACGCAGTCATTGACTCCGTGACCGGTGCCCTGAAAGCAGGCGACGACGTCGTGCTGGTTGGCTTCGGTACCTTCTCGGTCAAAGAGCGCGCCGAGCGCACCGGCCGCAACCCGCAAACCGGCAAGGCGATCAAGATCGCTGCCGCCAAGGTTCCAGGTTTCAAGGCTGGTAAAGGCCTGAAAGACGCCGTCAACTAAGTCGTCTCTTTCAGCCGGCCCAGGTTTCTGAATGGGCCGACCGCGTGGTACGCGGGGTCGCAAACGTTCCCGCTGGCACGCTCGCTTCGAAAAGGCGCATCCACTGGATGCGCCTTTCTTCTATCAGGATTCTACCCACGCTCCGCGGTTGTCGATGCAGTGGTACAGCCGTTTCTGGGGGACGCATGCTGCAGAATATCAGGGACAATTCACAAGGTTGGATTGCCAAGACCATCATCGGCCTCATCGTCGTACTGATGGCATTGACCGGCTTCGAAGCCATCTTCCAGGCCGCCAGCCATAGCCAGGACGCCGCCAAGGTGAACGGCCAGACCATCAGCCAGAACGAGCTGAGTCAGGCCGTGGACATGCAGCGCCGCCAGCTGATGCAACAGCTGGGCAAGGATTTCGACCCTGCGCTGCTGGACGAAAAAATGCTGCGCGAAGCAGCACTCAAGGGGTTGATCGATCGCAAGCTGCTGCTGCAGGGTGCCGAAGACGCCAAGTTCGCTTTTTCCGAGGCCGCGCTGGATCAGTTGATCCTGCAGACGCCTGAATTCCAGGTCGATGGCAAGTTCAGCGCCGAGCGCTTCGACTCGGTGATCCGCCAGATGGGCTATGGCCGTATGCAGTTCCGCGAGATGCTCGCCCAGGAAATGCTCATCGGCCAGCTGCGCACCGGCCTCGCCGGCAGCAGCTTCGTCACCGACAAGCAGGTCGATGCCTTTGCCCGTCTGGAGAAGCAGACCCGCGACTTCGCCTCGCTGACTTTCAAGGCCGACCCGGCCGCGGTGAAGGTCAGCGATGACGAGGTCAAGGCGCACTATGACCAGCACGCCAAGGAGTTCATGACCCCCGATCAGGTGGTCATCGACTACATCGAGCTGAAGAAGTCGGCGTTCTTCGACCAGGTCAAGGTCGATGACGAAGCGCTCAAGGCGTCGTACGAGAAGGAAATCGCCAACCTTGGCGAGCAGCGCCATGCTGCCCACATCCTCATCGAGGTCAATGACAAGACCACCGACGCGCAGGCCAAGGCTCGCATCGAAGAGATCCAGCAGCGTCTGCAGAAGGGCGAGGACTTCGCCACCCTGGCCAAGGAGTTCTCGCAGGATCCGGGTTCTGCCAGCACCGGCGGTGACCTCGGCTTCGCCGGTCCGGGGGTTTATGACCCGGCCTTCGAGGATGCGTTGTACAAGCTGAGCAAGGAGCAGGTTTCCGCCCCGGTTCGCACCGAGTACGGCTATCACCTGATCAAGCTGCTGGGCGTCGAGGCTCCGGATGTACCGAGCTTTGCCAGCCTGAAGGACAAGTTGACCCACGAGCTGAAGACCCAGCAGGTGGAGCAGCGCTTCGTCGAAGCCACCAAGCAGCTCGAAGATGCCTCGTTCGAGGCTTCCGACCTGGCTCAGCCGGCTCAGGACCTGGGCCTGAAAGTGCACACCTCCGCTGCGTTCGGGCGTGAGGGTGGCGAAGGCATCACGGCCAACCGTGGCGTGATCCAGGCCGCGTTCAGCGAAGAAGTGCTGGAAGAGGGCGCCAACAGCAACGGCATCGAGCTGGATCCGGAGACCGTGGTGGTACTGCGCGTCAAGGAGCATCGCAAGTCTGAGCAGCTGCCGCTGGAGGCCGTCGCCAAGAACATCGGCGAGCACCTGGCCAAGGAGAAGGCGACCGCCGAGCTCAAGGGCAAGGCCGACAAGCTGATTGCCGGCTTGCGTGACGGCTCGATCAAGGCTGATAGCCAGCACTGGAAAGTCCAGGAAGCGGCTACGCGTGGCCAGGACGGCGTCGAGCCGGCCGAGCTGCAGGCGGTATTCCGACTGGGCAAGCCCGAGTCCAAGGACAAGCCGGTCTACGGCAGTGTGGTCCTGGGTGACGGCAGCCTGGTGGTGTTGCAGCTCAAGGGTGTCAATGAAGGCGCTGCCGCCACCGACGAAGAGAAGGCGCAGATTCGCCGCTATCTCGCTTCGCGTGCCGGCTCGCAGGACTTTGCCGCCTATCGCAAGCTGCTCGAAGGCAGCGCGGATATCACGCGCTACTGAGTGCCGCACCGCTGAAGAAACAGGCCGCGTATGCGGCCTGTTTCGTTTTCGGGATGGGCATCCATGATGATCGGGGTCTACGCATTCCTTGCGAGAGCGCATGGCCTGAACAGGCGTGCGGCATGTTGGGTGCGGAGCCTACCGCCGCTCTCCCTCATGATTGTCCAGCGTGTCCCGGGCGATCTCCCGCCCCAGCGCGATCAGCTCCGGCGCCTTGTAGAACTCGAAGAACCGGCACACGCGCTTGGGCACGTTGATCAGGACATCCGGCGGATAACCGGCGATCTTGTACTGGGCCAGCGACGTCTGCATCACCTCGAAGCTCTGGTTGATCAGGTCGAGCAGGGACGCGGGGCCAACGTTGTCGACGATGAACGATCCGGTGGCGGACTTCGGCGCCCCCTCGCTCTGTGGCGCCGCCGCCGGTTGCTGCCCATCTGGCGCCGCGCTGTCGGCCAGCCAGGGGTTGGATGAGGCCAGGCCCTCGGCGGTGATTTCCTGTTCCAGGCGTATCAGCTGTTCCGCCGGCTTGCGGCGAAACGGCAGGCGCGAGCCGAGCGAACTGATCAGCGCATCGAAACGCATCTTGAAGGCCGCGGGGCGTTCGATCACCGGCAACTGATACTGCTTCTGGTTGGTGGCGTTGAGGTTGACCGCGATGATCAGGTCGCAGTGGCTGGACACCACCGGAACGATCGGCAACGGGTTGAGGATGCCGCCGTCGACCAACATGCGGTTGCCCTGCACCACCGGGGTGAACAGGCTGGGAATCGCCGCCGAGGCGCGCATGGCCTGATGCAGGCAGCCCTCCTGGAACCAGATCTCCTGCTGATTGGTCAGGTCGGTCGCGACCGCCGTATACGGAATGCGCAACTGCTCGATATTGATTTCGCCGACGATCTTGCGGATCTGCCCGAACACCTTGTCGCCACGGATGGCGCCCAGGCGAAAGCTGACATCGACCAGACGCAGCACATCGAGGTAATCCAGGCTTTCGATCCAGCGACGGTACTCGTCGAGCTTGCCGGCGGCATAGATGCCGCCGATCACCGCGCCCATGGAGCAGCCGGCGATGCAGGCGATCTCGTAGCCGCGACGTTCGATTTCCTCGATCACGCCGATATGCGCGTATCCCCGGGCGCCGCCGGAGCCCAGTACCAATGCCACGCGTTTGCTCATGACCGTTCCCCCTGCAAGTGTGCAACCATGGTCCAACAATGCACCCATTGCCGCCTGTGCTTCAATGTAGTCCGCGCTGGACTACGCTGAGCAGGGCACTTTTCGTCTGCTTTGCCGTCGAACGGCCACCCTAGTTATCGACCCCTCGAGGTATTACCCATGAAAGCCTGGATCACCCTTCCTCTGATTGCCCTGGCGCTGGTTGGCTGCGCGGGCAAGACGGCCTATCGCGACAGTTGCGCGACTCAGCTCGATGCCGCCTGGAAGGAACTGGACCTGGCCAAGGCCGAAGGTTTTGCCGGTACCGTGAGCTATTCCAAGGCGTTGTCGCTGCTGACCGGTGCCAAGACCCAGCAGCAGTTCGAGGGCTTCGAAGGTTGCACCAACAAGGCCGAGAAGGCGCGCTTCTACATTCGTGAGTCCCGCGCCGGACGTTGATCAGGGAGAGACCTATGTCCGCCATGCTCGATCATGTGGTCTGCCAGGTGCTCGCACTCCAGGTGCGACTGCTGGCGTGTCGCGAGCGCCTGGCCGCCGACACCGACAGCGAAGCGCTGCACGATCTGCGCACCACCCTGCGGCGCTTGCGCAGCCTGCTGCGTCCGCTGCGCGACCTGCCGGGGGTCGAGCAATTGGAGAATGCGGCCAAATCGCTGGGCACACTCACCACACCGTTGCGTGACCGCGAAGTGCTGGCGGCGCAACTGATCAGTCGCGGCCATCTGCAGGCGGGCGAGCGCCGCCGGGAGGGCAGGGCACGGACCTTCGCCAGTGTCGCGGTCAGTCCCCAGCTCGGCCGGGTGCTGGCGATCCTCGATGCCTTCCCGCTGTTCCTGCGCGCGGCTGATCGGGAAGGGCTGGTGCAGGGCTTGGAGAAGCGCATCGACGAGCGCCTGGAAAAGCAATGGCGCAAGCTCGGCAAGGCACTCGCCGATCCGACCCATGATCGACACCGTCTGCGCCTGCTGATCAAGCGTGTGCGCTACGGCGACGAGGCCTACCCGCAGCTCGACCATGCCGGCAAGAAGCTGCAGCGCTTGCTCAAGCGGGCTCAAGGCGATCTGGGCGACTGGCATGACCGGGTGCAGTGGTTGCTCCAGGTGCGTGAGCACAGCGACCTGGCTGGCTGCAAGGTGGCCTGGGAGCATGAGCTGCATACCGCCGAGGGCAGGTCCGATCTCACGCTCGAGGCGCTGCGCGAGGCCCTCGTGCGCCGTTAGTCCCGGTAAATGACCGATATGCGGGCTGTCGCTGGCGCGAGCGCTGGTTACCATCGGGTTTTTCCCGCAAGGAGCCCAGGCATATGAATTTCAACGAGTTGCTGGCTGCGGCACGCGCGCATCCCGAGGCCGTCAGCGTACCGGCCGGATGGGCCCAAGGGCGTGCGGTGTTCGGCGGCCTGATGGCGGCGATGGTGCATGAAGTGATGCGCCAGAAGCTGGCTGATGACCGCCCGGTGCGGTCGCTGGCCATTACCTTCGTCGGGCCGGCGGCGCCGGATGTGCCGATCAGCCTGGAAGTGGAGGTACTGCGTGAGGGCAAGGCAGTCAGCACCCTGCTGGGCCGTGCGACGCAGGGTGGCCAGGTGGTGACGCTGGTGCAGGGCAGTTTCGGCGCCGGCCGCAGCTCGGTGGTGGCCGTCGAGGCTTCGCCGGCCATGCCGATGAAGCCGTTGCAGGAAGCTGCGCCTGAATTGCCCTACATCAAGGGCGTCACGCCTGAGTTCATGCAGCACGTGGCGTTTCGCTGGGCGGTGGGTGGCCTGCCATTCAGCGGCAACGACTCGCGCCACATGGGCGGTTGGGTGCGCCTGCGCGATGTCGCCGAAGGGCCGGTCGAGGTGGCGCACCTGTTGGCGCTGGTCGACGCCTGGCCGCCCAGCCTGCTGCCGTACCTCAGGCAGCCTGCCGCAGGCAGCACGTTGACCTGGACCATCGAGTTCGTGCAACCCACGCCACGGCTGTCGACGAGCGACTGGTGCCGCTATGTCGTCGAAACCGAGCATGCGCGCGATGGCTATGGGCATGCCGCCGCCGCGTTGTGGACGGCGCAAGGGGAATTGCTGGCGTTGAGCCGGCAGACGGTGACGGTGTTCGCCTGATTCATCCCCGCCAAGCTTGCCCCGCGATGCCTCTCCGTCAGTGGCGGTGCTTGTGTCGCTCGCGCCAGGCACGCCACCAGGCGCCGCTCAGCACGAAGCGTGGGAAGGTGATGAACTGCTCGGTGAGCAGGCGTTGCACGGCGTCCTTGCGGTCACTGAACGGCTCGGGCTGTTCGGCTTCCAGACGATGCCCCTGACGCTGCAGGCCCAGCCCGGCGACCAGGGCGATGATGCCCACGGCAATTTGCGACAGGTCCAGCTCGAACAGGCCCGACAGCACCAGCAGCGCACCGAGGATGAACAGTGGCACGGCGATCAGGTGCAGCACCAGGTTGGCGGGGTGCCGGTGGTTGTGGTGGTAGCCGCTCCATTGCCAGGCGGGCAGGTTGGGCAGTCGTTTGCTCATGGACAGATCCTCGAGGACATGTCCAAAGCTTAGTGCTGCCCGGGCAAGCCGGCCAATCGAGGCTGGCTATGGTGACCATAGCCCGTCAGCCTCACAGCTTGAGCTGACCGATCACCTTGTTCAGCTCGCCGGCGAGGGTCGCCAGCTCGTTGCTGGTGGTGGCCGAGCCCACGGTCTGCTGCACGGTTTCCTCGGTCACGTCGCGGATGCTCACCACGGCGCGGTTCATTTCTTCGGCCACCTGGCTCTGCTGTTCGGCGGCCACGGCGATCTGCGTGTTGCTCTCGCGCATCTGCGCCACGGCACTGGTGATCTCGGCCAGGGCTTCACCGGCTTCGCGTGCCTGCTTGACGCAGTCGTCGGCCTTGTACGAGCTCTCCTGCATGAAGTCCACGGCATCGCGGGTGCCGGCCTGCAGGTCGGCGACCATGGTGGTGATCTCGTCGGTGGAGGTCTGCACGCGCTTGGCCAGGTTGCGCACCTCGTCGGCGACCACGGCGAAGCCACGGCCCAGGTCGCCGGCCCGTGCGGCTTCGATGGCGGCGTTGAGGGCGAGCAGGTTGGTCTGTTCGGCGATGCTGTGGATGACCCCGACCACGCCATTGATCTTCTGGCTGTCGTCGGCCAGCTGGCGGATCATCTCGGCGGTCTGCTGCACGCCGCTGGAGAGGCCGGCGATCGAGTCTTGCACGCGGCTGACCACGGCCTGGCCGCTGCCGGCGAGGGTGTCGGCGGTCTGCGACAGGTCACGGGTGGCCCCGGCATGCTGGGCGATATGGTGGACGGTGGCGGTCATTTCGTTGATGGCGGTGGCAGCCTGGTCGGTCTCGCTCTGTTGGCCGATCATGCCGTGGCGCACTTCGTCCATGCTGCCGGCCAGGCGCGCGGCGCCGGAGTCCAGCTGGGCGGCGGTGCGTGCCACGGTGCTGACCACGCGGTGGTAGGTGGTCTGCATGGCGTTGAAGGCGCCGGCCATCTGGCCGACTTCGTCGCCACAGGCCAGGGGGACCCGGGCCGCCAGGTCACCGGTCTTCTCCACGTGCAGCATCACGTCCTTGAGGGTGTTGAGTTGGCTGAGCAGGAAGCGGATCAACAGCTGCGAGGCGCACAGCATCGCCAGCATCAGGATCAGCACGCACACGGCGTAGTTGCTGAAACGGTCGAAGTAGACCTGGCGCAAGCTTGGGGACTGGGCGATGACGGCGATATGCCGGTCGCCCTGGCGCAGCACCTGGGCGCCGCGCAGTGGGTTGTCGCCGAGGATCCAGGCGCTGGGCAGTTCGACCCAGCCCTGGGCATCGCGCAGGGCCTCGAGCGGCTCGCCAGCGAATTGTGGCGTCTGGTCGTTGCGCCAGGTGATCAGGTTGGCCTGGGCCGGCAGCGCTTGCCCGGTGGGCCAGGCCGCCAGCAGCTCGGCCTGGGCGAGGGCTTGCGCCTGGGCGCCGGTGGCGCGGGCCTGCTGCTCCAGGTACACCGCATAGAGCACCAGCATCAGCGTGGTGACGAAGGCCACGGCATTGACGGCCCAGAACTTGTATTTGAGGGAAAGGTTGCTAATCCAGGCACCCATGGCAGGTCTTCTCTGAGTTGGCGGAAACATTATTGGCAAGGTGCCATCATTGTGACCGCCAAGGCCAGGAGCCTCGTTGACGTGCGTCAAGAAACCTCGGGCAGGCCGAAGAACGCCCGGGCACAGGCGGTGGTGTGGGCGGCGGTGCGTTGCGCTGTTTCGCCGCGGTGCAGCGCCACTTCGCGCAGCACCTCGGGCAGGAAGGCCGGTTCGTTGCGACCGTTCTTCGGCTTGGGCCTGAGGCTGCGGGGCAGCAGGTAGGGCGCATCGCTTTCCAGCATCAGGCGGCCTTGCGGGATGTTGCCCACCAAGGGGTGCAGGTGGGTACCGCGGCGCTCGTCGCAGATCCAGCCGGTGATGCCGATGTGCAGGTCCAGGTCGAGGTAGGCGAACAACGCCTGGCGCTCGCCGGTGAAGCAGTGCACCACTGCGGCGGGCAACTGGTCGCGGTACTCCTTGAGGATCGCCAGCAGTCGCTCGCTGGCCTCGCGCTCGTGGAGAAATACCGGCAGGCGCAGTTCCACCGCGAGTGCCAGCTGGGCCTCCAGCGCCTTTTCCTGGGCGGGGCGTGGAGAGAAGTCACGGTTGAAATCCAGGCCGCACTCGCCCACGGCCTTGACCCGCGGCTGGGCCAGCAGCTGGCGCAGCTGCTGATCACTGGAGGCGTTCCAGTGGCTGGCGTCGTGGGGGTGCACGCCGGCTGTGCTGAACAGGCGCTGGCCGGATTCATCCAGACGCTGGCACAGGTCAAGTGCCTCTGTACTGACGTCCAGGCTGGTGCCGGTGACGACCATCTGCGCCACGCCGGCCTGCACGGCGCGTTCGACGATCGCCGCCTGCTGGTCATGGAAACTGCTGTTGGTCAGGTTGACGCCGATATCGATCAGTTGCATGGTGCTACCTCGTGCCGCGGGGCGGCCAGCATAGCAAAAACCGAGAAATCGCGAAAAACCAAGAACTTCAAACGTTTGCCGTGGTCTCTTGCCGTCATTTGTCACGGACGATCACCGCGCGTGGTGCCTGCCAACCACCCTTGGACCCTCTCTCATGCTGCGAACCCTGCTGACGATCCTGTTGCTGTCCGGGCTGCTGGCCGCCGGGTCGGCGGCTGCCGGTGAATCCGGGCCGCAACAGCACGTGCCCGCCAGCCAGGCACGTGACCTGGCGCAGATCCGCTCGAGCAAGGTCTTGCGGGTACTGGTCAACCAGAGCCGCAACAGCTCCGGCGAGGTCAAGGGCGAGCCAGTGGGCGTCGAGTATTACCGCCTGCGGGCCCTGGAGCACTACCTCAATGCCCGGGTCGCCGATGGGCAGGAAATCACCCTGAGGATCATTCCGCGTGCCAAGGAACAACTGGTAGGGGCGTTGCAGCGAGGCGAGGGTGATCTCGCCGCGCCGGGCGAGTTGCTCGACCCGAGCGTGGTGCGCGGCGTCGACGCCAGTGCCCCGGTGGTCGATCAGGTGCCTTTGCAACTGGTGGGGCGCAAGGGCGAGCGGAGCTACAGCCGCGTCGAGCAACTGTCCGGGCGCACCGTCGCCCTGACCAGCGCGAGTGCCGCCGGAGCGGCGATCCAGGCGATCAACCAGCAGTTGGCCTTGCGCAAGCGGGCGCCGATCAAGGTGGAGTGGGTCGACCCGACGCTGGCAGTGGAGGATGTGCTGGAGATGGTCCAGGCCGGCATCTACCCGCTGACCGTGGTGGAGCGTCCGATTGCCCAGCGCTGGGCGCGGGTGATGCCGCGTCTGCGGGTGGACAGCAAGGTGCACCTGGCGCAGCCGGGGGCCATGCGCTGGTATGTACGGCAAGACGCGCCGATGTTCCGGGCCGCGGTGGACCGCTTCCTCGCCACCTACCGTGCTCCGGACAACCAGGATGCGGCCTTCGAGCGTATCTATCGGCGCCAGTATCGGGTGCACAATCCGCTGGCCCGCAAGGACCGCCAGCGCCTGGAGTCACTGCGCCCGGTGCTGCAGAAGCACGGCGGTGACCAGCAGTTCGACTGGTTGAACCTGGCGGCACTGGCATTCAAGGAGTCGACCCTCAATCCCCAGGCGCGAGGGGTGGGCGGCGCACACGGGCTGATGCAGATCACCCCGTCGGCGGCCCAGCGGGTCGGGGTCAGCAATACCGCCACGGTTGACGGTAATGTTCAGGCCAGCGCGCGTTACCTGGCGTTGATCCGTCGCAAGTTCTTCGCCAGCCCCAAGCTCAACGAGCGTGAACGCATGGCCTTCATCCTGGCCGCTTACAACCTGGGGCCGGAACGGGTACAGGCGATGCGCGCGGAGGCCCGGCGGCGAGGGCTCAATGGCAACCAGTGGTTCTTCCAGACCGAGCGGGTCGCCATGGAGCAGGTGGGCATGGGGCCGGTGAACTTCGTCAATAGCGTCAACAAGTACTACCTCGCGTTCAACCGCGAGCGGGCTTCCCTGGAGCGAATTGCCAAGCGCTAAACATCGATTTATTGGATAAATTTAACGCGATTTTTGCGATTTTCTTATTCGATATATTGATTATTATGGCGCCCATCCAACACACACCTGCTCAAACAAGGAAGCAAGACATGAACAATTCCCTCAACGCCCTGTTCGCCACCCGCGCCGGTTACGGCCTTAGCGTCGTGCGTGTCCTGGTCGGCATCATTTTCATGGCCCACGGCGCGCAGAAACTGTTCGGCCTGTTCGGCGGCTACGGTCTGGAAGGCACCGGCCAGTGGATGGAAAGCATCGGCCTGGCGCCGGGCTACCTGATGGCCCTGCTGTCCGGCAGCGCCGAGTTCTTCGGCGGCCTGGCCCTGGTGGTCGGCCTGCTGGCCCGTCCCGCTGCGCTGGCACTGACGGTGACGCTGATCGTGGCGATCTTCTCGGTGCACATCGGCAACGGCTTGTTCATGTCCAACAACGGCTATGAATTTGCCCTGGCGCTGATGGCCGGCACCGTGGCGGTATTGATCGAAGGCGCGGGGCGCCTGTCGCTGGATCGTCTGATCGCACGTTGAAATAAAGTTGCAAGCTTCAAGCCTCAAGCTGCAAGTAGTCGAAAGCGATCAACTTGCAGCTTGTAACTTGAAGCGTGTCGCTCTAGCATACCGACTGCGCCGATTTAAACAGCTACTTGCGGGGCGCAGGAGATGCCCCCAAGGGTCTCCGAAATACCGCTAAAGCGCTGGTTCGGTGACGCCTCCCACCGCTGCCCAGCGGGATCAGCGAGGCGGAGAGAGACTCCATGAGTTGCCCACGTACCAGTGTCTGCTTGACCCCCCTGGCCAAGAACCAGGCTTCCCGTACCCCGCGCATCCTGCTCGGCGGCCAGCATCAACCCACGCTTTTGCGCAATCTCGACGGTTTCTCCCGACGCAAGGGCCAGGCCTGTGCCTTCCTCATCCAGTTCTCCGACACCTGCGAACAGCTCGACCAGTACGGCAACGACCGGTTCGACCTGGCAGTGATCCAGGCCCCGGCGGCCGAGGACGCTGCCGAAGTCATCGGCCAGTTGACCCGTATTGCACGCCAGGGCCTGATCACGCGCCGTTGAACGAGCTGCCGCGGTTTCGCTAAGCTCGGACACTCGGCGGGCGCCTGGCGCCCGTGCGGATGCACTGAGGAGACAGTTGTTGAGCACCAACATCATCACCACCGAAGGTCATGAAGCCCTGAAGAAGGAGCTTGACCATCTGTGGCGGGTCTATCGCCCGGAAATCACCCAGAAGGTCACCTGGGCGGCCTCGCTGGGCGACCGCAGCGAGAACGCCGATTACCAGTACAACAAGAAGCTGCTGCGCGAGATCGACCGTCGCGTGCGCTACCTGCGCAAGCGCCTCGAGGACGTCAAGGTGGTCGAGTACTCACCGCAGCAGGAAGGCAAGGTGTTCTTCGGCGCGTGGGTGGAGATCGAGAACGACGAAGGTGAACAGCTGAAGTTTCGCATCGTCGGCTACGACGAGATCCACGGACGCAGCGACTATATCTCCATCGATTCCCCTATGGCCCGTGCCCTGCTCAAGAAAGAGCAGGGGGACGAGGTTCTGGTACATACGCCCACGGGTGAGGCGACCTGGTACGTGAACAGCATTCGCTACGGCGTTTGACGGCATCGCCCGCTTCACCCCTCCCGTAGCACTGCCAGCGGGCTGGCGTTGAGCGCCCGGCGTGTGCCGATCACGCCAGCCCCGCCCACCAGCACCGCCCCGGCCAGCGGCAGCGCCAGCAGCCACGGGTGCGGCGCCCAGTGCAGGTCAAAGGCGTAACGGTACAGTGCCCAGGTGATCAGCTCGCAGCCCAGGGCGGCAAGCACGCCGCTGGCCGCGCCGAGCAGGCCGAACTCGATGCGTCTTGCCTTGACCAGCAAGGGGCGCGCCGCCCCCAGCGCTCGCAGCAGCGCGCCCTGGCGGATGCGTTCGTCGAGGGTGGCCTGCAGTCCCGCGAACAACACCGCCAAGCCGGCGGCCAGCACGAACAACAGCACGTACTCCACCGCCAGGGTGACCTGGGCGAGGATGCTGCGCAGCTGGCCGAGCAGGGCATCGACCTGCAGCACCGTCACCGCCGGGAATGCCCTGGACAGCGCGACCACCTCCTGATCATGGCCTGGCGCCAGGTAGAAGCTTGTCAGGTAGGTGGCGGGCAGCCCTTGCAGGGTGCCGGGCTGGAAGATCATGTAGAAGTTGGGCTGGAAACTGTCCCAGTGCACGGTTCGCAAGCTGCTGACCCGTGCCTGGCGCTGTTGGCCGCCGATGTCGAACGTCAGCAGGTCGCCCAGTTGCAAGTTGAGGCTCTGCGCCAGCTCCGCCTCCACGGAAACGCCGGGCAGCTCGTCGCTTGCGGGCGCTTGTTGCCACCAGTCGCCTGCGCTCAGCGCGTTGCCCTGGGGCAGGTCGGCTGCCCAGGTCAGGCTCAGGTCGCGCTGGATGGCGCGTTCTCCCGAGGATTCCTTGCTGACCAGTTGACGCACCGGCTGCTCGTTTATATGCGTCAGGCGGCCGGGGATCACCGGGTACAGCGGCGCGGCGGTGGCGTTGATCCGGGCCAGGTGCTCGGCGAACGGCTGGCGATCATCGGGCAGGATGTTCAGGGCGAAGTGGTTGGGCGCATCCTTGGGCAGCTGTGCCTGCCAGGTGTCGAGCAATTCCGCTCGCAGCAGGGCCACCAGCCCCATCGCCAGCAGGATCAGGCCGAAGGCCAGGGCCTGGCCGGCAGCGGCCAGGGGATGGCGCAGCAACTGGCCGAGGCCCAGGCGCCAGGCCAGCGGCGCACCGGCCAGCAACTGGCGCAGGCTGCGTAACCCAAGCAATAGCAACCCACCCAGCAGCAGCGCGGCGATCAGCCCGCCGCCCAGCAAGGCGAAGGTGAGCAGCAGGTCGAGGCTCAGGCGCCACATGATCAGGCCCAGGGCGAACAGTGCGGCGCCGTATACCAACCAGCTGCTTGGCGGTAGTGGCAGCAGGTCGCGGCGCAGGACGCGCAATGGCGGCACGCGGCCCAGGGCGGCCAGGGGAGGGAGGGCGAAGCCGGCCAGGGCTACCAATCCGGTGCCGATGCCGGCCAGCGCCGGGGTGAGGCCACCAGGGGGCACCTGGCTGGGCAGCAGGCCTTTGAGCAGTTCGAACAACCCCAGCTGGGCCAGCCAGCCAATCAGGGCGCCGGCGAGCGCGGCGACCGCGCCCAGCATGGCCAGCTGCAGGCAGTAGAGGCCGAGCGTCTGGTGCCGGGAAAGGCCCAGGCAGCGCAGCAGTGCGCTGGCATCCAGGCGTCGCGCGGCGTAGCGGCTGGCCGACAGAGCCACGGCGACGCCGGCCAGCAGCACCGCCACCAGGCTCGCCATGTTCAGGTAGCGTTCGGCCTTGCCCAGGGCGCCGCCGATCTGGCGATTGCCGTCACGGGTGTCGAGCAGGCGCTGGTTGGCTGCCAGGTTCTTTTCCGTGTCTTGCCGATACTGTTGCACCACGTCGATATCGCCGCGCCACAGGTCCCGATAGCTGACCCGGCTGCCGGGCTGGATGACGCCGGTTGCCTCCAGGTCGGCAAGGTTCATCAGTACGCGCGGAGTCAGGCTGTAGAAATTGCCGGCGCGGTCGGGTTCGTAGGTCAGCACGCGGGTCATGCGCAGGCTCTTCATGCCGACGTCGATGGAGTCGCCGATGGCCAGCCCGAGCGCGGCGAGCAGGCGCGGCTCGACCCAGGCTTCTCCCGCCGCCGGACCGCCGCCGGTGGATTCCGCGGTGTAAGGCGCAGGCGCGCTGCGTAGCTGGCCGCGCAGCGGGTAGGCCGCGTCGGCGGCCTTGATGCTGGAGAGCTGGATGCCGCTGTCGCCGCCGACCACGCTGGTGAACTCCACCACCCGCGCGTGGCGCAGGCCCAGCGCGGTGCCGCTGGCGATCTGTGCCTCGCTGGGCGGGGCGCTGCCCTGCAGGACCAGGTCGGCGGCGAGGAACTCGCTGGCGCGCAATTGCATGGCGCCGTTGAGGCGCGCGCCGAAATAACCGATCGCGGTGCTGGCCGCCACGGCCACCAGCAAGGCGAAGAACAGCACGCGCACTTCGCTGGCGCGGGCGTCGCGCAGTAGCTGGCGTAACGCAAGAGCGCACAGGCGTGGGAACGATAGGCGGGTCATCAGGGCTCCAGGGGCGCCACCAGGCGACCGGCATCCAGGCGGATCAGGCGACGGCAGCGCTTGGCCAGGCGCTCGTCGTGGGTCACCAGCACCAGGGTGGTGCCGCGTTCCTGGTTCAGTTCGAACAACAGGTCGCTGATGCGCTCGCCGGTGTGGCTGTCGAGGTTGCCGGTGGGCTCGTCGGCGAACAGCACCGCCGGCTGCGCGGCGAAGGCGCGGGCGATCGCCACCCGTTGCTGTTCGCCGCCTGAGAGCTGGCGCGGAGTATGGCTCAGGCGCTTGCCCAGGCCCACCCGTTCGAGCAGGCTGCGGGCGTGCTCGCGGGCATCGCGCCGACCGTCGAGTTCCAGCGGCAGCATGACGTTCTCCAGGGCGTTGAGGCTGTCGAGCAGCTGGAACGACTGGAACACGAAGCCCACGTGTTCGGCGCGCACGCGGGCGCGCTGGTCCTCGTCGAGCGGGCCGAGGTCGTGGCCGGCGAGTATCACCTTGCCGGCGCTCGGCCGGTCGAGGCCGGCGAGCAGCCCCAGCAACGTGGATTTGCCGGAGCCCGAGGCGCCGACGATGGCCAGGCTGTCGCCCTGGGCGAGGTCGAGGGAAAGGGCGTGAAGGATGGTCAGGTCGCCTTCCGCGCTGGGGACCACTTTGCTAAGGTTCTGCGCAACGAGAATGCTGGGGCCCATGGAGAATCCGATGCGAATGTGGTGGTTGAGTGCCGGTCTGGCCCTGTGTTGCCTGGCCCAGGGCGCGGCGGCGGGAACGTTGCTGGTCGTCGGCGATAGTATCAGCGCGGGTTTTGGCCTGGATACCCGCCAGGGCTGGGTCAACCTGCTGCAACAGCAGTTGCGCAAGGAGGGTTTTGACGATCAGGTGGTCAATGCCTCGATCAGTGGCGACACCAGTGCTGGTGGCCAGGCGCGGCTGTCGGCGCTGCTTGCAGCGCACAAGCCGGACCTGGTGGTGCTGGAGCTGGGTGGCAACGATGGCCTGCGCGGGCAGCCGCCACAGCAATTGCAACAGAATCTTGCGGCAATGATCGATCAGTCCCGCGCGGCGGGGGCCAAGGTCGTGCTGCTGGGCATGCGCCTGCCGCCCAACTACGGCGTGCGCTACACCACGGCGTTCGCCCAGGTGTACGAGCAACTGGCCGCCGAGAAAAAGGTGCCGTTGGTGCCGTTCTTCCTCGAAGGCGTGGGCGGGGTACCGGAGCTGATGCAGGCCGATGGCATCCACCCGGCGGCGACCGCCCAGCAACGGCTGCTGGAAAATGCCTGGCCGACGATAAAACCCTTGCTGTGACGCTTTTATCGGGGGCCGCTTTCGGCTAATGTTGCGCCCCCCGTTTCGAGTGCCCCCGATGCCGCGCCCCGCCTGGTCCCTGTACGCCTATCAACTGATCGAGCCCGATGAACAGCTCGACCTGTTTGCCTGCCAGGAAGTGCGCATCCACCTGGCCGCCCGCCAGCTCGAGCTGGGGGTGCCCGTCGACCGCACCTTGTGTGGCGGCCTGCTGCCGGCGCAGCCGCGCTGGTCGGGTGTGGAGCGCGCGATCTACCGCGACGAGCGCCTGTGCCCGCTGTGCCGGGCGATCCTCGATGCCCAGCGCCGTGGCATGCGCCCGGTGTGGCCGGAACTCTGAGCGCCTTTCATCATCTGAAATGCTTGCGCCTCCCGCTTGTTTCGGCGCGGGTGTACAATCGATCCCCTTGACTGATCTTTCGAAGGATTTCCCGGATGTTGTCGCGCTTTCCTGCCGTCACCCGTAGCCTGACCCTGGCCGCCTTGCTGGCGACAGGCCCCGCTGTTGCGCTGGAACTGCCGTTGCCACCTCCAGGGGAGGATGTCGTTGGCCAGGTCCAGACGATCAAGGCCAAGTACGAAGACACCTTCGCCGACATCGGCACCGCCAATGACCTGGGCTACCTGGAAATGATCGCCGCCAACCCGGGTGTCGACCCCTGGCTGCCGGGCGCCGGCACCGAGATCATTCTTCCCACTCGCTACATCCTGCCGCCGGGCCCGCGCGAGGGCATCGTCATCAACCTCGCCGAGTACCGCCTGTATTACTACCCCAAGGGGCAGGGCGTGGTGCACACCTTCCCGCTGGGCATCGGTCGTGAGGGCTGGGGCTCGCCGATCGCGAACACGAAAATCACCGCCAAGACCCCGAACCCGACCTGGACGCCGCCTGCCTCGATTCGCGCCGAGCATGCCGCCGATGGCGATATCCTGCCTACGGTGGTGCCGGCCGGGCCGGACAATCCGCTGGGGCCGTTCAAGTTCACCCTGGGAGTGCCGGGCTACCTGATCCATGGTTCGAACAAGAAGTTCGGGATCGGCATGCGTACCAGCCACGGTTGCTTCCGCATGCTCAACAACAATGTGCTGGAGCTGTCGAAGATGGTCCCGGTGGGCACGCCGGTACGTATCATCAACGAGCCGTACAAGTTCGGCCTCAGTGGCGGCAAGGTTTATCTGGAGGCGCACACGCCGCTGGATGACCATGGCAACCCCTCGGTGGTCGACAAGCACACCGCGGTGATCAATGCCCTGCTCAAGCGTGAAGACCTGGCCAACAACTTGCGCATGAACTGGGACATGGTGCGCGATGTGGTCGCCGCCGAAGATGGCATGCCGGTCGAGATTGCCGTGCCGGTCAATGGCGGAAACGCGCCGATGGTCTCGAGCATCCCGCCCGAACTGCAGTAAGCAATTCGCTACTTGCCCAAGGCCCGCCTCAGCGCGGGCCTTTTCGCATGTGCCGGTTGGCCATTTTCCGGGCAATAAAAAAGCCGACCCACAAGTGGGTCGGCTCCATAACAATCCGTGAGGATTATTACTTGCGGCTGGCTTTGTCCAGCATACGCAGAGCGCGCTCGTTGGCTTCGTCAGCGGTCTGCTGAGCCTTCTGAGCAGCTGCCAGGGCGTCGTCAGCTTTGCGGTAGGCTTCGTCTGCACGAGCCTGGGCGCGAGCTGCTGCGTCTTCGGTAGCAGTCAGGCGAGCTTCGGTTTCTTTGGATACGCTGCTGCAACCGGTAGCCAGAACTGCGGCCAGAGCCAGAGCAGAGAATTTCAGAACGTTGTTCATCGTGTTCCCCTTCAAGGACTTTCTATTAAAGAGCCATCTCTCGGAAAAGAGAAACTGGCCGGCGTACATAGTACCCATTACTTGTAGTAAGTAAACTGACTGAGCGCAAGAACTGCAAAAAAAATGCTGCGGACGGCGCCGGCGCCGGGGTTTGTAAACAAACTGTGAAAATCTTGATCAGCCTTCGCAAGCGACTGTAGTACAGGAACTTTTTTGTTGAACTAAGGGTGACTTTAACTGTCGGTCAGCGTCTTAGCCCAAGAACATCCGGTTGCTGTTGTCAGGCTTGGGGCAGGTAGCTGTCAGCATTTTCATTCCTGGCAGCTTGAGCATTCTTGTTGACGGCGCCTACTATTTGAGGGTGCCGTCGACGCAGAACGTCCAGATCGTCCTGCTGTCCAAGGGCAACAGGTGGCGTAGAGGTTCCTCCGCCGGATAAATCCCATCGGTAAGGTAAGGGTCTGCCGACAAGACCTGCGAGGAGTAATGATGAGCGAGACGCTGACCATCCACCATGACCAGGCCGGTCATCAGTTCGAGACCACCGTGGACGGTCACCGGGCGTACCTCACGTACATGGACCTGGGCAAGCAGACGCTGGACATCTATCGCACCTTCGTTCCCAACGCCCTGCGCGGGCGGGGGATCGCTGCCGCGCTGACCGAGAAGGCGCTGGAGTATGCCGAGCAGATGGGCTACACCGTGATCCCGTCGTGTTCCTATGTCGAACGTTACATGGAGCGCCAGCAGCGCCATTCGAGCAAGGCCTGAACAAATCCCTTCAATGAAAACGCCGGGCATTGCCCGGCGTTTTCATGTGCGCAGGTGTCAGCCGCGCTGGCGCTTGGGCAATACGTCCTTGAGCTTGGCGTGCATGCTGCGCAGGGTCTTCTCGGTGGCCGCCCAGTCGATGCAGGCATCGGTGACGGAGACGCCGTACTGCAGCTCGTCGAGATTCTTCGGAATGGCCTGGCAGCCCCAGTTCAAATGGCTTTCAACCATCAGGCCGATGATCGACTGGTTGCCTTCGAGGATCTGGTTGGCCACGTTTTCCATGACCAGTGGCTGCAGGGCCGGGTCCTTGTTGGAGTTGGCGTGGCTGCAATCGACCATGATGTTGGCCTTGATCTTGGCCTTGGCCAGGTCCTGCTCGCACAGGGCGACGCTGACCGAGTCATAGTTGGGCTTGCCGTTGCCGCCACGCAGCACCACATGGCCGTAGGCGTTGCCCTTGGTGGTGACGATGGACACGCCGCCTTCCTGGTTGATGCCGAGGAAGCGGTGCGGCTTGGAGACCGACTGCAGGGCGTTGATCGCCACGGTCAGGCCACCATCGGTGCCGTTCTTGAAACCGACCGCCGAAGACAGGCCCGAAGCCATTTCGCGGTGGGTCTGGGATTCGGTGGTGCGGGCGCCGATGGCCGACCAGCTGATCAGGTCCTGCAGGTATTGCGGCGAGATCGGGTCGAGCGCTTCAGTGGCGGTTGGCAGGCCCATCTCCGCCAGGTCCAGCAGCAGCTGGCGGCCGATGTGCAGGCCGTCCTGGATCTTGAACGAGTCATCCAGGTAAGGGTCGTTGATCAGACCCTTCCAGCCTACGGTGGTGCGCGGCTTCTCGAAGTACACGCGCATGACCAGGTACAGGGTGTCGGAGACTTCCTCGGCCAGCACCTTCAGACGCTCGGCATACTCGTGCGCGGCCTTGATGTCGTGGATCGAGCAGGGACCGACCACCACGAACAGGCGATGATCCTTGCCGTCGAGGATATTGCGCACCACTTCACGGCCGGCAGTCACGGTCTGCAGGGCCTTGGCGCTGAGGGGGATCTCTTTCTTGAGCTGATCGGGGGTGATCAAGGTCTCGTTGGAGGCAACGTTAAGGTCATCGATCGGTAAATCAGCCATCGTGTTACTCGTCAGGTCACGGGTGCCGGCCGCCAGCAAACCCCGTGCGGCCCAGCAGCAGATTGTTCGCAGCGGGGAGGCCGAACCTTAGCGCGTTAGCGGGGGCGCGACAATGGTCTGGTCCCCGTCGGCGCAGGGTTTTTGGCCGGGAAGTGGCATTTCAGAGCAAGGCTGACGTGTGGCCAGCTGCTTTGACTGTCAGCGCGGTCGCCCGCGTATAGTGGCTGACCGACTACCAGCGGATCGGTCGCGGGTAAGTCGGACTCACAACAATCATCCTCGATCAGGAGCACGGCATGGCGTCTCTCGACCCTCTCGTGGGCAATGCCCGTATCGGCATCATCGGCAGCGGTGCAATCGGTGGTTTCTATGGGCTGATGCTGGCCCGTGCCGGCTTCGACGTGCACTTTTTGCTGCGCAGTGAATACGAAGCCGTGCGCGCGCAGGGGTTGCAGCTCGACAGTGCGGTGCATGGCCAGGTGCACATGCCGATCCAGGCCTATGCCTGCGCCGCCGACATGCCGCCCTGCGACTGGCTACTGGTGGGCGCCAAGGCCACCAGCAACGCAGAGCTGGCGCCCTTGATCGTGCAGGCGGCGGCGCCGCACGCGAAGGTGGTGCTGTTGCAGAATGGCCTCGGCGTCGAGGAGCAACTGCGCCCGGCGTTGCGTCCGGACATGCACCTGCTGGGTGGCTTGTGTTTCATCTGCGTCAACCGCGAGCGCCCCGGTGTGATCCGCCACCAGTCGCTGGGCGCGGTGAATCTGGGCTATCACAGCGGCCCGGCGTCGGAGGGTGGCGCCGCCGTGGTGGAGGAGGGGGCCGGGCTGTTCCGCGCAGCGGGCATCGACTCCCAGGCCATGGCCGATCTCAACCAGGCGCGCTGGCAGAAGCTGGTGTGGAACGTCCCCTACAACGGCCTGTCGGTGCTGCTGCAGGCCAGCACCACGCCGCTGATGGGCGACGCTGACAGTCGTGCGCTCATCCAGGCCTTGATGGCGGAAGTGGTGGAAGGGGCCCGGGCATGCGGTCATGAGTTGCCGGCCGGATATGCCGAGCAGTTGTTCCGAGTCACTGAGAACATGCCGGACTACTGGCCCAGCATGTACCATGACCATGCCCAGCAGCGGCCGCTGGAGCTGCAGGCGATCTACGCCGAACCGCTGGTGCGCGCCCGTGCGGCGGGTTGCGCGCTGCCGCGCATGGAGGCCCTGTACCAGTCCTTGGCGTTCATCGACCGGCGCAACCGGCAGGGCTGAACCCTGCGGCGGCTGTGCGCCGGACGGGCGAGCGACTGCCCATGGCACTGCTAAGCTCAAGCTTGCTCTGCCGTAGCGGCAGTCGAGGAGGTCGAATGATCCGTTCCATGCTGTATGCCACCGACCTCGGTGTATACGCGCCTTTTGTCATGCAGCACGCCCTGGCCCTGGCGCGGACCTTCCAAGCAGAGCTGTATGTGATTCACGCCGTCGAGCCCATGGGCCAGTTCGCCGAGTCGCTGTTGCAGAGCTATCTGGACGAACAGACGCTGGATGAGCTGCACAGCGAGGGTGTCAACACGGTGATGGCCAACATCGAGCAGCGGGTGCTGGAGAACTTTCGCGATGAACTCGGGGAGGTTGCCGACCTCGCGCTGATCCGCGCGGTGCGCGTGCGCCAGGGGGATCCCGCCCAGGTGATCCTCGAGCAGGCCCAGCGCCTGGCGGTCGATCTGCTGATCTTCGGCAGCCACAGCGCAGGCGCTGGCGTGGATGTGCCGATCGGTCGCACGGCGGTACGGTTGCTGCAACTGTCGCCGGTGCCGGTCTACATGGTGCCGTTGGCGCAACACCTTGGGCGTAGGAAGTCGTGACTCTGGAGGTAGGACTTTATCCGGCGATCGTAACAAAATAGTTCTAGATTTATTTCTCAAGCCACTAATATAGTTATAACTCGTCGCGACCGGCGCGCCGGTGACCTACCGTCTCTGAGGGATATCTATGAAGCTTCAGCAACTGCGCTACATCTGGGAAGTGGCGCACCATGACCTCAACGTTTCCGCGACGGCGCAGAGCCTGTACACCTCCCAGCCCGGTATCAGCAAGCAGATCCGCCTGCTCGAGGACGAGTTGGGCGTCGAAGTCTTCGCCCGCAGCGGCAAGCACCTGACCCGTGTCACTCCGGCCGGTGAGCGCATCATCAATACCGCCGGCGAAATCCTGCGCAAGGTCGAAAGCATCAAGCAGATCGCCCAGGAGTTCTCCAACGAGAAGAAAGGTACCCTGTCGATCGCCACCACGCACACCCAGGCACGCTACGCGCTGCCGCCGGTGATCAGCAGCTTCATCAAGCAGTACCCGGAAGTTGCCCTGCACATGCACCAGGGCTCACCCATGCAGATTGCCGAGATGGCCGCCGACGGCACCGTCGATTTCGCCATCGCCACCGAAGCGCTGGAGCTGTTCGGCGACCTGATCATGATGCCTTGCTACAAGTGGAACCGTTGCGTGGTGGTGCCCCAGGGCCACCCGTTGACCAAACTGCCGAAGTTGACGCTGGAAGCGGTGGCCGAGTATCCGATCGTCACTTACGTGTTCGGCTTCACCGGCCGCTCCAAGCTCGACGAGGCCTTCAATCATCGCGGCCTGACGCCGAAGGTGGTGTTCACCGCTGCCGATGCCGACGTGATCAAGACTTATGTGCGCCTGGGCCTGGGCGTGGGCATCGTGGCCAAGATGGCGGTCGATGCGAAGCTCGACAGCGACCTGGTCTGCCTGGATGCCAGCGAACTGTTCGAGGCCAGCATCACCAAGATCGGCTTCCGTCGCGGTACCTTCCTGCGTGGCTTCATGTGCGACTTCATCGAGAAATTCGCCCCGCATCTGACCCGCGAAGTGATGGCCAAGGCGATCCAGTGCCATAACAAGCAAGAGCTCGAAGAGCTGTTCGAGGGCGTTGAGCTGCCAGTGCACTGATCACAAGACCGCTCCAACAGGGGATCACGTTTCCCTGTAGGGGATCGCCCAGCCCTGTGGGAGCGGCCTTGCGTCGCGAATGGGCTGCGCAGCAGCCCCTAGCAATTTTGATGGTGGCTCGGAATCCGGGGGCGCTGCGCGCCCCTTTCGCGACGCAAGGCCGCTCCCACAGGCCCCCGCTATTTCAGGCCTTGCTGATCAGGTTGCCAGCGTGCAGCCCGCATTCCTTCTGGGTCGACTCTTCCCACCACCAACGCCCTTCACGCTCGTGCTGGTTCGGCAGCACGGGGCGGGTGCACGGCTCGCAGCCAATGCTGATGAAGCCGCGCTCGTGCAGGCTGTTGTAGGGCAGCTCGAGCATGCGGATATAGCCCCAGACTTCCTCGCTGGTCATCTGCGCCAGGGGGTTGAACTTGTACAGGGTGCGCTCGGGAGTGGAGAAGGCGCTGTCGATTTCCAGGGCCGCCACCTGGCTGCGGGTCCCTGGGCTCTGGTCGCGACGCTGGCCGGTGGCCCAGGCACTGACCGTAGCCAGCTTGCGGCGCAGCGGCTCGATCTTGCGGATGCCGCAGCACTCGCCATGACCGTCCTTGTAGAAGCTGAACAGGCCCTTTTCCTTGACGAACGGGTCGAGCTTGTCGCGGTCCGGGCTGAGGATTTCGATCGGCAGGTTGTACTGCTCGCGCACCTGGTCGATGAACCGGTAGGTTTCCGGGTGCAGGCGGCCGGTGTCGAGGCTGAACACCTTGACCTGCTTGTTCAGTTTCCAGGCCATGTCCACCAGCACCACGTCTTCGGCGCCGCTGAAGGAGATCCACAAGTCGTCGCCGAAGTGTTCGAAGGCGAGCTTGAGGATCTCCTGCGGGGACTTGCTGGCATAGGTCGCGGCCAGGGCTGCGACGTCGAAGGGTTGGCTCATCAGGCGGTTTCCATCGGGTGAGTGGCGCTGTGCGCTCGTAGTGGTCAGATGGTAACAAAAAATGGCGGGGCAGACGTTTATCTCAAGGGTTTGTGCTGCCTGTGCGGGCCCTTTCGCGGGTAAACCCGCTCCCACAGCTGTCGAGTGATTCCGGCAGTGGCGCAGGCCTTGTGGGAGCGGGCTTGCCCGCGAAGCAGGCGTCGCCGATCACAAGGCCTGCAGCGTTTCCATCAGCACTCGCACCTTGGCGATCGACTCTTCATATTCGGCCCGCCAATCCGAGTCGGCCACCACCGCGCCGCCGCCCCAGCAACTGACCTGGCCATCCTTGATCAGCAGGCTGCGAATGGCGATGGAGCTGTCCATTTCGCCGCGCACGTCGAGATACAGCAGTGAGCCGCAGTACAGCGCCCGACGCGTGGGTTCCAGCTCGTCGATGATCTGCATGGCGCGGATTTTCGGCGCGCCGGTGATAGAGCCTCCAGGGAAGCTGCCGGCGATCAGGTCCAGGGCGTCCTTGTCGTCGGCCAACTGGCCGACCACGCTGCTTACCAGGTGGTGGACGTTGGGGTAGCTCTCCAGGCTGAACAGCTCCGGCACCCTGACCGTGCCGGTGCGGCAGGTACGGCCGATGTCGTTGCGCAGCAGGTCGACGATCATCAGGTTTTCCGAGCGGTCCTTGGGGCTGGCCAGCAGTTCGGCGGCGTTGCGCGCGTCCTCGGCCGGGTCGGCGGCGCGTGGGCGGGTGCCCTTGATCGGGCGGGTCTCGACTTCGCCCTGGCTGACGCGAATGAAGCGCTCGGGCGAGAAGCTCAGCACGGCGGTGCTGTCATCCAGTTGCTGATAACCGGAGAACGGCGTTGGGCAGGCGGCGCGCAAGGCCTGGTAGGCGCGCCATGGATCGCCTTGGCAGGGTGCGCAAAAGCGCTGGGTGAGGTTGATCTGGTAGCAGTCGCCGGCCTGGATGTAGCGCTGGACCTGGTCGAATGCCGCCCGGTACTGCTCGGCGCGAAGGTCGCCGGTCATTGGTGCGAGCAGCCTGAACTCGCCGGGCTCGGCCGGCGCGCTGGCTTCGAACAATGCGATGAGGCGCTGCCGCTCGGCCAGGGGCAGGCTCGGGTGGAACACCAGCTGGCTGCTGCCCAGCCGATGATCGGACACCAGTGCCCAGGCATACAGCCCAAGCCGTGCATCAGGCAGCTCCAGGTCATCGATCGCGATCGTGGGCAGTTGTTCCAGGCGACGGCCGAAGTCGTAGCTCAGGTAACCGATCAGGCCACCGGCGAATGGCAGCTCGACCCCGTCGGGCAGCTGTGCTTGCCCCAGATCGGCCAGGGCCTGGCGCAACCGACACAGGTAATCCTGGCCGCCTTCGTCGGGTTGTGCCTGCAGCTGCTGCAGTGGCCAGGCGCTGAGCAGGTCGTAGCGGCCGCGCTCGGCGCCAGGGCGGGCGCTGTCGAGCAGGATCGCGCCGGGCGCCGCACGCAGGCGGGCGAAATAGAAAGCGGGGTCAGGCTGGTAGGGCAGGGGGTGAAGCGTACAGGTCGGCATCAGGATGGACGGCGATGAACAGGCGAGGGAGGCGATTGTAGACCTGCGCAGGAAATGCGCCTAGCGCTGGCAACGACATTCACCATCCAGATTTGCACATTCCCCTGTAGGAGCGGCCTTGTGTCGCGAAAGGGCTGCCAGGCAGCCCCAGGATTTCAGCGTTGATGCAGAGTTTGCTGGGGCCGCTTTGCGGCCCTTTCGCGACACAAGGCCGCTCCTACAGTGAAGCGGGGCCGAGGTGGCTACAGGGGATTGACGTGCCCGAACAGGCCTTGGGAGACCTTCACGCGCTGCTCGGCATCTTCGCTGCGACCTTCCTTCGCCAACATTTCCAGGTGCGCCTCGATGGCATGGGTGCGCTGGGTCAGCCCGCAGTCGTTGGCGATCTGGATGTTCAGGCCGGGACGAGCGTTGAGCTCGAGAATCAGCGGACCCTTGTCCTGGTCCAGGACCATGTCCACGCCGATGTAACCCAGGCCGCACAGCTCGTAACAGCTGGCGGCGAGCTTCATGAAACCGTCCCAGTTCGGCAACTGCACGCCGTCCACCGCGTTGGTGGTGTCCGGGTGCTTGCTGATGATCTTGTTCAGCCAGGTGCCGCGCAGGGTCAGGCCGGTGGCCAGGTCCACGCCCACGCCGATGGCGCCCTGGTGCAGGTTGGCCTTGCCACCGGACTGGCGAGTCGGCAGGCGCAGCATGGCCATCACCGGGTAGCCCATCAGCACGATGATGCGGATATCCGGCACGCCCTCGTAGCTGATGCTCTTGAAGATCTGGTCCGGGGTCACCCGGTACTCGATCAGCGCGCGGTCGCGGTGCCCGCCCAGCGAGTACAGGCCGGTGAGGATGCTGGAGATCTGGTGCTCGATCTCCTCATGGCTGATGATCTTGCCCGAAACCGTGCGGTAGCGGTCCTCGAAGCGGTCGGCGATCACCAGGATGCCGTCACCGCCGGCGCCCTGGGCCGGCTTGATGACGAAGTCGTTGCGCCCGCCGATGATCTCGTCGAGCTTCTCGATCTGCTTCTCGGTCTCGATGATGCCGTACATCTCCGGCACATGGATGCCGGCGGCCAGCGCGCGCTCCTTGGTGATGATCTTGTCGTCGACGATCGGGTACAGGTGGCGCTTGTTGTACTTCAACACGTAGTCCGCGTTGCGCCGGTTGATACCCATGATGCCCCGGGCCTCCAGGGCTTTCCATGTCTTGATCAGTCCGAACATCAGGCGTCAGCCTTCTTCAGGAATGCCTTGAAACGCACGAGCTCGGTCAGGCGGTAGCCGCGGTAGCGACCCATCGCCAGCATGAAGCCCACCAGGATCAGCAGCACCGCCGGGAAGGTGAAGACGAAGTACACCGCTTCCGGCACGGTCATCAGCAAGTGCGCGATGGACGCGGCGAACAGGGTGCCGATGGCCACCTTCATGGCATGGCCGCCGCCGCGCTCCTCCCAGGTGATCGACAGGCGTTCGATGGTCATGGTCAGGATCACCATCGGGAACAGCGCCACCGACAGCCCGCGCTCCAGGCCCAGCTTGTGGCTGAACAGGCTGATGGCGGCGATCAGTACCACCACGAAGGTCAGCACCACCGACAGACGCGGCAGCATCTGCAGCTTCAGGTGTTCCAGGTACGAGCGTAGCGACAGGCCAAGGGCGGTGATCACGGTGAACAGGATGATGCCGAAGCCCAGCTGGGTCTCACGGAAGGCCAGGGCGATCAGCACCGGGGTGAACGTACCCAGGGTCTGGATGCCGACCAGGTTGCGCAGCACCAGGATCACCAGCACGCCGATCGGGATCATCACCATGATCATGAAGGTCTGCTGGGTCTGCAGCGGCAGGCCGTACAGCGAGTACTCGAGGAAGTCGGCGTCGGTGTTCTCGTCGGTCAGCTTGGCCAGGCGGATGGCATTCATCTCGCTGTTGTTCATGCTGAAGGTGACGTTGGCTTTCTTGCCACCATCGACGCTGATCAGGTTCTCGTCACCGGTCCACCACAGCAGGCGGTCGCTGGGCAGGCCTTGCTCGCCGGTGTCCGGGTTGAAGTACAGCCAGTCGTTGCCGTTGAAGCTGCGCAGCCACAGTTCGGGCGTCTGCGGGGTATCGGCCACCAGGCGGATGGTATGGACCTTTTCCAGCGGCACGTGGGCGATGGACAGCAGCAGGTCGATCACCTGGGCTTTCTTCATCGGCGAGGTGTCGCCGGCCAGCAGCAGCTTGACGTTGTCGTCATTGAGGTTGTTGACCCGCTTGATGGTCTCGCTGACGAAGGTCTCGACGTCGGCCGAGTGCTGGCGGATCGGCGCCATCAGCGCTTCGGCGGCAATCTTCTCCGGGCCTTCGACGGCCAGGCTGTCGCGGAAGGTCGGGCCCTTGATCTTGGCCTTCTCGGTGCTGTAGCGCTTGGTCAGCACCAGGCGGTAGTAGAGGGTCTGGTTGCCGCTGGCGCGACGGGCCGACCAGGTCACCTTGCGGTTGCCGTCGGCGCGGTTGACGCTCACCCCATAGTTGTTGGAGATGAAACTCTCGTTGAGGCTCACGTAGTCGCGGTTCAGCGGTGGCACGAACATCTGCACCTTGACCGGGTCCTTGGCGCTGGCGACGAACTCGACCTTGGCATCGATGTTCCACAGGTCGTCGGTCTCGTCCTCGGTCACCGGGATGCCGAGGGCGAAGATCTGGTAGGCCGTGATCGCGACGCCCAGCAACACCAGGACGGTGATCAGGACTTTCAGGTGAAGGGTAAGAGAGCGCATCGGAATTACTCTGCTTTGGGAGCGTCGGTGGCACAGGCAGGTTTGCCGGCCGCGTATTTAAGGCTTGGGTCGACCAGCGCACCGAAGTGCTTGAGGGCCTCGGAACCAATCAGCAGCGGGAACTGGAACGCGCTGCGGTCGGTGAGGTTGACCTCGATGGTGCGTTGCGTCTGGCCCATGCAGATCTCGAGTTCGATGACCGGGCGGGCCGTGTAGGCCTTGCCGGATTCGACATCATAGTCCCCGGCGCGGCGCTTGATCTTGCTGACGCGGGCCAGGGGGCGTTCGATGGGATGTTTGTGCGCGGCGTCGATGGCCAGGTAGAAGCGCACCCAGCTCTCGCCGTTGCGCTTGAAGCGCTTGATGTCGCGGGCGCTGAGCGAGGCGGTCTTGGCGCCGGTGTCGAGCTTGGCGGCCACTTCCAGGTCAAGGTCGCCCAGGCGGGCATATTCGTTCAGACCGTACACGGTCTTTTCCGCCGCCGGGGCAAGGGCCGGCAGCAGGGTCAGGCAGAGCAGCAGTGAAGCGGGTATGAGTCTCATAGTCCTGGCGCGTTGCGGTGCGAAGTTCAGGGCAAGGCGACTGGCCAAGCGTCCTCATTGATCTGTCGACAGCATGAAATGATGACAGACACACGATCCATGCTCCCGAAGGAGCGCGGCATTCTATCACGCCGATGTGTTGACGCCAGCGCGCCCGCGATCTGACCGCGGCAAGCCTGGGTAAGTTCGTTATTAGACGATTGTCGACAATGTTCTTTTTGTCTTTGACTCCTTTGCTCCATTTGGCTAGTTTTGCCGTCATTGATTTAAAAGGTGTCGACAATCATGCTGGACACAGCCCCGGCCGCGCTGCTCCCCCAAGACGAGACCGAGACCCTCTCGGAGCACGTCTTCCGCTGCATCCAGGCCGCCATCGTCAAGGGTGAGATCGCTCCCGGCAGCAAGATTTCCGAGCCCGAGCTGGCGCGCACCTACGGCATCAGCCGTGGTCCGTTGCGTGAGGCGATCCACCGCCTCGAAGGCCAGCGCCTGTTGGTACGCGTGCCGCATGTCGGCGCCCGGGTGGTGTCGCTCAGCCACGCCGAGCTGATCGAGCTGTACGAAATTCGCGAGTCCCTCGAAGGCATGGCCTGCCGGCTGGCCGCCGAGCGCATGAGCCAGGCGGCCATCGACGAGCTGCGCCACGTGCTCGATACCCATGAGCGCGATGCCGCGTTCCAGGCCGGGCAGGGCTATTACCAGCAGGAAGGCGACTACGACTTCCATTACCGGATCATTCAGGGCAGCGGCAACCAGACCCTCTACAAGATGCTCTGCGGCGAGCTCTACCAGCTGGTGCGGATGTACCGCATCCAGTTCTCCAGCACACCCAATCGCCCGCGCCAGGCCTTCGCCGAGCACCACCGCATCCTCGACGCCATCGAAGCCCGCGACGGTGAACTCGCAGAACTCCTGATGCGCCGCCACATCGGCGCATCCAAACGCAATATCGAGCGCCATTACCAAGGTGCCGACAACAATAGCCCACGAGGTGAGTCATGACAGTGAAGAGCACGCCCGGCCAGCGTTTCCGTGACGCGGTCGCCGCCGAACACCCGCTGCAGGTGGTCGGGACCATCAACGCCAATCACGCCCTGCTGGCCAAGCGTGCCGGGTTCAAGGCCATCTACCTGTCCGGTGGCGGTGTCGCCGCCGGCTCCCTGGGCCTGCCGGACCTCGGCATCAGTGGCCTGGACGATGTGCTCACCGACGTGCGCCGGATCACCGACGTGTGCGACCTGCCGCTGCTGGTGGATGTCGACACCGGCTTCGGCGCCTCGGCGTTCAACGTGGCGCGCACCGTCAAGTCGATGAGCAAGTTCGGTGCCGCCGCCATCCACATCGAGGACCAGGTCGGCGCCAAGCGCTGCGGCCATCGCCCGAACAAGGAGATCGTCTCGCAGCAGGAGATGGTCGATCGCATCAAGGCCGCGGTGGACGCCCGCAGCGACGACAGCTTCGTGATCATGGCGCGTACCGACGCCCTGGCGGTGGAAGGCCTCAACGCGGCGCTGGACCGCGCCGCCGCGTGCATCGAGGCCGGTGCCGACATGATCTTCCCGGAAGCCATCACCGAATTGCAGATGTACAAGACCTTCGCCGACCGGGTGAAGGCGCCGATCCTGGCCAACATCACCGAGTTCGGCGCCACGCCGCTGTACACCACCGAGGAACTGGCCTCGGTCGACGTGTCGCTGGTGCTGTATCCGCTGTCGGCGTTCCGGGCCATGAACAAGGCCGCCGAGAATGTCTATGCCGCACTGCGCCGCGACGGCACGCAGAAGCATGTGATCGACACCATGCAGACCCGCATGGAGCTCTACGATGCCATCGGCTACCACGCCTTCGAGCAGAGCCTCGATGCGTTGTTCGCGCAGAAAAAAGGATAAGTGAAGGCCTGTGTCGGCCCTTTCGCGGGCTTGCCCGCGAAAGGGCCGGTGCGGGTGCATACGATTAGCCAGACAAGACTTCGATAACAAATTCAAGAAAGGAGAAACACCATGGCCGAAGCAAAAGTACTCAGTGGCGCGGGCCTGCGTGGCCAGGTGGCCGGCCAGACCGCGCTGTCGACCGTCGGCCAGGCCGGCGCCGGCCTGACCTACCGCGGCTATGACGTGCGCGACCTGGCCGCCGGCGCCGAGTTCGAGGAGATCGCCTACCTGCTGCTGTACGGCGAGCTGCCGAGCAAGGCGGAGCTTGCCGACTACAAGCGCAAGCTCAAGGGGTTGCGCGACCTGCCGCAAGCCCTGAAGGAAGTGCTCGAGCGCATCCCGCGCGACGCCCACCCGATGGACGTGATGCGCACCGGCTGCTCGGTGCTCGGCACCCTGGAGCCTGAGCTGACCTTCGATGCCCAGCGCGACAAGACCGACCGCCTGCTGGCGCTGTTCCCGGCGGTGATGTGCTACTGGTATCGCTTCACCCACCACGGTGTGCGCATCGACTGCAGCAGCGACGAAGAGACCATTGGCGGTCACTTCCTGCACTTGCTGCACGGCAAGAAGCCGAGCGACCTGCACGTCAAGGTGATGAACGTCTCGCTGATCCTCTACGCCGAGCACGAATTCAACGCCTCGACCTTCACCGCCCGGGTCTGCGCCTCGACCCTGTCCGACCTGTACTCCTGCGTCACCGCCGCCATCGGCTCGCTGCGCGGCCCGCTGCACGGTGGCGCCAACGAGGCGGCCATGGAGCTGATCGAGCGCTTCCAGAGCCCGCAGGAAGCCACCGCCGAGCTGCTGCGCATGCTCGAGCGCAAGGACAAGATCATGGGCTTTGGCCACGCCATCTACAAAGAGTCCGACCCGCGCAACGAGGTGATCAAGGGCTGGTCCAAGCAACTCGCCGACGAAGTGGGCGACAAGGTGCTGTACCCGGTCTCCGAAGCCATCGACAAGACCATGTGGGAGCAGAAGCGCCTGTTCCCCAACGCCGACTTCTACCATGCCTCGGCGTATCACTTCATGGGCATCCCGACCAAGCTGTTCACGCCGATCTTCGTCTGCTCGCGCCTGACCGGCTGGGCCGCGCACGTGTTCGAGCAGCGCGCCAACAACCGCATCATCCGCCCGAGCGCCGAGTATGTCGGCGTCGAGCAGCGCCAGTTCGTGCCGATCGAGCAGCGTTGAGTGATAGATCGCTGTGGCTGCTGCGCAGCCCCAGCGACACAAGGCCGCTCCCACAGGTGCGGCGCAGTCCCTGTAGGAGCGGCCTTGTGTCGCGAAAGGGGCGCGTAGCGCCCCCCAAGGCCAGACCTGCTTACTGAATACCGTGACCGAGCCTGATAACGATATGAACACCGCATTCCGCAAGAATCTGCCAGGCACCGCCCTGGACTACTTCGACGCCCGTGCCGCGGTCGAGGCGATCAAGCCCGGCGCCTACGACGGCCTGCCATACACCTCCCGCGTGCTGGCCGAGAACCTGGTGCGCCGTTGCGCCCCGGCCACGCTCAACGCCTCGCTCGAACAGCTGATCGAGCGCAAGCGCGACCTCGACTTCCCATGGTTCCCGGCCCGGGTCGTCTGCCACGACATCCTCGGCCAGACTGCACTGGTCGACCTCGCCGGCCTGCGCGACGCCATCGCCGACAAGGGCGGCGACCCGGCCCAGGTCAACCCGGTGGTGCCGGTGCAACTGATCGTCGACCACTCGCTGGCCGTGGAATGTGGCGGCTTCGACCCGCAGGCGTTCGAGAAGAACCGCGCCATCGAGGACCGTCGCAACGAAGACCGCTTCCACTTCATCAACTGGACCAAGCAGGCGTTCAAGAACGTCGACGTGATCCAGCCGGGCAACGGCATCATGCACCAGATCAACCTGGAGAAGATGTCGCCGGTGATCCACAACGACCGGGGCGTGGCCTACCCGGACACCTGCGTCGGCACCGACAGCCACACCCCGCACGTCGATGCCCTGGGCGTGATCGCCATCGGCGTCGGCGGCCTGGAGGCCGAGAACGTGATGCTTGGCCGCGCTTCGTGGATGCGTCTGCCGGAAATCGTCGGCGTCGAACTGACCGGCCGCCTGGCGCCGAACATCACGGCCACCGACCTGGTGCTGGCGCTCACCGAGTTCCTGCGCCAGCAGAAGGTGGTCGGTGCCTACCTGGAGTTCCACGGCGCCGGTGCCAGCGCGCTGACGTTGGGCGACCGCGCCACCATCTCCAACATGGCCCCGGAATACGGTGCCACCGCGGCGATGTTCGCCATCGACCAGCAGACCCTCGACTACCTCAAGCTCACCGGTCGCGACGAGCAGCAGGTGCAGCTGGTGGAAACCTACGCCAAGGTCGCCGGCCTTTGGGCCGACAGCCTGGCCAAGGCCGAGTACGAGCGCACCCTGAGCTTCGACCTGTCGAGCGTGGTGCGCAACATGGCCGGCCCGTCCAATCCGCATGCGCGCGTGGCCACCAGCGACCTGGCGGCCAAGGGCATCGCCGGGCAGTGGGAGGAGGTGCCGGGGCAGATGCCGGATGGCGCGGTGATCATCGCCGCCATCACCAGCTGCACCAACACCAGCAACCCGCGCAACGTGATTGCCGCGGGCCTGCTGGCGCGCAACGCCAACCAGCTGGGTCTTGCCCGCAAACCGTGGGTCAAGTCGTCGCTGGCGCCGGGCTCCAAGGCTGTGCAGCTGTATCTGAAAGAAGCGGGGCTGGAGCAGGAGCTGGAGCAACTGGGCTTCGGCATCGTCGCCTTCGCCTGCACCACCTGCAACGGCATGTCCGGCGCACTGGACCCGGTGATCCAGCAGGAAATCATCGACCGCGACCTCTATGCCACCGCCGTGCTGTCGGGCAACCGCAACTTCGACGGGCGCATCCACCCGTACGCCAAGCAGGCCTTCCTCGCTTCGCCGCCGCTGGTGGTGGCCTACGCGATTGCCGGGACCATCCGCTTCGATATCGAGAAGGACGTGCTGGGCGTGGTCGATGGCAGGGAGATCCGCCTCAAGGACATCTGGCCGAGTGACGAAGAGATCGACGCCGTGGTGCGCGCTTCGGTCAAGCCGGAGCAGTTCCGCCAGGTGTACATCCCGATGTTCGCCATCGAGGAAGACCGGGGGCCGAAGGTAGCGCCGCTCTACGAGTGGCGTCCGATGAGCACCTACATCCGCCGCCCGCCGTACTGGGAAGGTGCCTTGGCCGGTGAACGCACCCTGCGCGGCATGCGCCCGCTGGCGGTGCTGCCGGACAACATCACCACCGACCACCTGTCACCGTCCAATGCGATCATGCTCGACAGCGCGGCGGGTGAATACCTGGCGAAGATGGGCCTGCCGGAGGAGGACTTCAACTCCTACGCCACCCATCGCGGCGACCACCTGACCGCCCAGCGCGCCACTTTCGCCAACCCCAAGCTGTTCAACGAGATGGTGCGCAAGGATGATGGCAGCGTGAAGCAAGGCTCGCTGGCGCGCATCGAGCCGGAAGGCAAGGTGACCCGCATGTGGGAGGCGATCGAGACCTACATGGAGCGCAAGCAGCCGTTGATCATCGTCGCCGGCGCCGACTACGGCCAGGGTTCGTCCCGTGATTGGGCGGCCAAGGGCGTGCGCCTGGCCGGGGTCGAGGCGATCGTCGCCGAAGGCTTCGAGCGCATCCACCGCACCAACCTGGTGGGCATGGGCGTGCTGCCGCTGGAGTTCAAGGCGGGCACCGACCGCAAGACCTTGGGCCTGGACGGCAGCGAGACCTATGACGTGCTCGGTGAGCGCAAGCCGCGGGCGACACTGACCCTGGTGGTCACGCGGCGCAATGGCGAGCGTGTCGAGGTGCCGGTGACCTGCCGCCTGGATACCGCCGAAGAGGTGTCGATCTACGAGGCGGGCGGGGTACTGCAGCGCTTTGCCCAGGACTTCCTGGAAGGCACGGTCTGAGCATGAAACGGGGGCCGCTATGCGGCCCTTTCGCGACACAAGGCCGCTCCCACAAAGAGCGGCGCAGTACCTGTGGGAGCGGCCTTGTGTCGCGAAAGGGCTGCAGGGCAGCCCCAGGGTACTTCACCGGACTATCAGGATGCCCAAGACAATGGCACACGTACCCCAGATCAAAATCCCCGCCACCTACATCCGTGGCGGCACCAGCAAAGGCGTGTTCTTCTGCCTCCAGGACCTGCCCGAGCCGGCGCAGATTCCTGGCCCGGCCCGCGACGCCCTGCTGCTGCGGGTGATCGGCAGTCCCGACCCGTACGGCAAGCAGATCGACGGTATGGGCGGCGCCACCTCCAGCACCAGCAAGAGCGTGATCCTGTCCAAGAGCATCAAGCCCGACCACGATGTCGACTACCTGTTCGGCCAGGTGTCGATCGACAAGGCTTTCGTCGACTGGAGCGGCAACTGCGGCAACTTGTCCGCCGCGGTCGGCTCGTTCGCCATCGCCAGTGGTCTGGTCGATGCCGCGCGCATCCCGCGCAACGGCATGGCCACGGTCCGCATCTGGCAGGCCAACATCGGCAAGACCATCATCGCTCATGTACCGATCACCGAGGGTGAGGTTCAGGAGACCGGCGACTTCGAGCTCGATGGCGTGACCTTCCCGGCCGCCGAGGTGGGGCTGGAATTCCTCGACCCGGCCGCCGACGAGGACGGTGGCGGCGGGGCGATGTTCCCCACCGGCAACCTGGTCGACGACCTGGAAGTGCCGGGTGTCGGCACCCTCAAGGCGACCCTGATCAACGCCGGCATCCCGACCATCTTCGTCAACGCCGCTGATATCGGCTATACCGGTAGCGAGCTGCAGGACGCCATCAATGGTGATGCCGCGGCCTTGCAGCGTTTCGAGACCATTCGCGCCCATGGCGCGGTGCGCATGGGGCTGATCGAGCATGTCGACCAGGCCGTCGGTCGCCAGCACACGCCGAAGGTGGCGTTCGTCGCGGCGCCGACGAGCTACACGTCCTCCAGTGGCAAGATCGTCAGTGCTGAAGATGTCGACTTACTGGTGCGTGCGCTGTCGATGGGCAAGCTGCATCACGCGATGATGGGCACCGCCGCGGTAGCCATCGGCACCGCCGCGGCGATCCCGGGGACGCTGGTCAACCTCGCCGCCGGTGGCGGGGAACGAAGTGCCGTGCGTTTCGGTCATCCGTCCGGGACACTGCGGGTCGGGGCCGAAGCGCGTCAGGTGGACGGGCAATGGACCGTGACCAAGGCAATCATGAGCCGAAGCGCTCGGGTGCTGATGGAGGGCTGGGTGCGCGTGCCCGGTGATAGTTTCTAAGGCATCATCAGCGTTCGGCTTTCGTTGGTTGGGGCCGCTTTGCGGCCCTTTCGCGACACAAGGCCGCTCCTACAGAGGATTGCGTTCCCCTTGTAGGAGCGGCCTTGTGTCGCGAAAGGGCTGCGGAGCAGCCCCGGCAATCCAGAAGGGAGCTGTATATGAGCGCAAACGTAGACCTCAACACCCGCCCCGACTACGACCAGGTCCTGCAGACCCTCGCCGACTACGTGCTCGGCTATCGCGTCGATTCTCCCGAAGCCCTGAGCACTGCTCGCCATTGCCTGATGGACACCCTGGGCTGCGGCTTGCTGGCCTTGCGCTTCCCCGAGTGCACCAAGCACCTCGGCCCAATCGTGGAGGGCACCGTGGTGCCCAATGGTGCCCGCGTACCCGGCACCAGCTACCGCCTCGACCCGGTCAAGGCCGCCTGGGACATCGGCTGCATCGTCCGCTGGCTGGACTACAACGACACCTGGCTGGCCGCCGAGTGGGGTCATCCCTCGGACAACCTCGGCGGTATCCTGGCGGTCACCGACCATCTGTCGCAAAAGCGCGTGGCCAATGGCGAGGCGCCGCTGGTCATGCGTGACGTGCTCGATGCCATGGTCATGGCCCACGAGATTCAGGGCGTGCTGGCGCTGGAGAACTCTTTCAACCGGGTCGGACTCGACCACGTGCTGCTGGTCAAGGTCGCCTCCACGGCGGTATGCGCCAAGCTCATGGGGGCCAATCGCGAGCAGCTGCTGTCGGCGTTGTCCCATGCCTTCGTCGACGGCCAGGCCCTGCGCACCTATCGCCACGCCCCCAACGCCGGGTCGCGCAAGTCGTGGGCGGCGGGGGATGCGTCCAGTCGCGGCGTGCGTCTGGCCGATATCGCCCTGCGTGGCGAGATGGGCGTGCCCGGTGCGCTCACGGCCAAGCAGTGGGGGTTCTACGATGTGTCGTTCAGCCACACCAACAAGGACCTGGCGCTCAAGCCCGAGGGGCAGCGCGAACTGCGCCTGCCTCAGCCGTTTGGCAGCTACGTGATGGAAAATGTGCTGTTCAAGATCAGCTTCCCAGCCGAGTTCCATGCCCAGACCGCCTGCGAGGCCGCGGTGACTTTGCACCCGCAGGTACGCAATCGCCTGCATGAGATCGACCGCATTCTCATCACCACCCACGAGTCGGCGATTCGCATCATTTCCAAGGAAGGCCCCCTGGCCAACGCTGCCGACCGTGACCATTGCCTGCAATACATGACCGCTGTGCCGTTGATCTTCGGTGATCTGGTGGCCGAGCATTACGAGGACGCCTTCCACGCCGCGCATCCGAGCATCGACCGCTTGCGCGAGAAGATGGTGATCGTCGAGGAACCGCGTTTCAGTCGTGAGTACCTGGAGGCCGACAAGCGTTCCATCGCCAATGGCGTGCAGGTGTTCTTCAAGGACGGTTCGCATACGCCGCAGGTGGTGGTGGAGTACCCGATCGGCCATCGGCGGCGCCGGGAGGAGGGCATGCCGTTGCTGGAGGACAAGTTCAGGGAGAACCTGGCGACGCGGTTCGCGCGGCAGCGCTGTGAGGCGATCCTGGCCGTGTGCAAGGATCAGCAGGCGCTGGAGGCCATGCCGGTACACAGGTTCGTCGATCTGTTCGTGATCTGAAGTTGCCTGTCCCGGCCTCATCGCCGGCAAGCCGGCTCCCACAGGGGCCGCGTAACCCTGTGGGATCCGGCTTGCCGGCGAAGGCTGCAAAGCAGCCCCAATGAAAAAGCCCCGGTATCGCTACCGGGGCTTTCGCTTACAACGTACTGCTCAGCTTACGCCTGAACCACCGGGATCTTGGCGTTGGCCGCGGCTTCGCGGAACTCGGCGATCTGGTCGAAGCTCAGGTAGCGGTAGACGTCGGCAGCCATGCTGTCGATGTCCTTCGCGTACTGCATGTACTCCTCGACGGTCGGCAGCTTGCCGATGATCGAGGCGACCGCGGCCAGCTCGGCCGAGGCCAGGTACACGTTGGTGGCGTCGCCCAGACGGTTCGGGAAGTTACGGGTCGAGGTGGAGACCACGGTGGAACCTGTCTGCACACGTGCCTGGTTACCCATGCACAGCGAGCAGCCTGGCATTTCCATGCGCGCGCCAGCCTTGCCGTAGATGCCGTAGTAGCCTTCCTCGGTCAGCTGATGGGCGTCCATCTTGGTTGGCGGGGCCAGCCACAGACGGGTCGGAATACCGCCCTTGACCTTGTCCAGCAGCTTGCCGGCGGCGCGGAAGTGACCGATGTTGGTCATGCACGAACCGATGAACACCTCGTCGATCTTCTCGCCCTGTACCGAGGACAGCAGGCGGGCATCGTCCGGGTCGTTCGGCGCGCAGAGCACAGGCTCCTTGACGTCGGCCAGGTCGATTTCGATGATTTCGGCGTATTCGGCATCGGCGTCGGCCGACAGCAGCTCAGGCTTGGCCAGCCAGGCTTCCATGGCCTGGGCGCGACGCTCCAGGGTGCGGGCATCGCCGTAGCCTTCGCCGATCATCCAGCGCAGCAGGGTGATGTTGGACTGCAGGTACTCGGCGATGGCCTTTTCCGGCAGCTTGATGGTGCAACCGGCGGCGGAACGTTCGGCCGAGGCGTCGGACAGCTCGAAGGCTTGCTCGACGGTCAGGTCGTTGAGGCCTTCGATCTCCAGGATGCGGCCGGAGAAGGCGTTCTTCTTGCCTTTCTTCTCGACGGTCAGCAGGCCTTTCTGGATCGCGTAGTACGGAATGGCGTGGACCAGGTCACGCAGGGTGATGCCTGGCTGCAGCTTGCCCTTGAAGCGCACCAGGATCGACTCTGGCATGTCCAGCGGCATGACGCCGGTGGCGGCGGCGAAAGCCACCAGGCCGGAACCGGCCGGGAACGAGATGCCGATCGGGAAGCGGGTGTGCGAGTCGCCGCCGGTGCCGACGGTGTCAGGCATCAGCATGCGGTTCAGCCAGCTGTGGATGATGCCGTCGCCCGGGCGCAGCGACACGCCGCCACGGGTGCGGATGAAGTCGGGCAGGGTGTGGTGGGTGGTGACGTCGATCGGCTTCGGATAAGCGGCGGTGTGGCAGAACGACTGCATCACCAGATCGGCGGAGAAGCCCAGGCACGCCAGGTCTTTCAGCTCGTCGCGAGTCATCGGGCCAGTGGTGTCCTGGGAACCGACGGTGGTCATCTTCGGTTCGCAGTAGGCACCTGGGCGCACGCCCTGGCCTTCCGGCAGACCGCAGGCGCGGCCGACCATCTTCTGCGCCAGGGTGAAGCCCTTGGTCGAAGCGGCTGGCTGCTCGGGTTTCTTGAACAGGTCCGAAGGCGCCAGGCCCAGTTCGGCACGGGCTTTCTCGGTCAGGCCACGGCCGACGATCAGCGGGATACGACCGCCAGCGCGGACTTCGTCGAGCAGCACTTCGGTCTTCAGCTCGAAGCTGGTGACCAGCTCGTCGCTGCCGTGACGGCGCACTTCACCTTTGAATGGGTAGACGTCGATCACGTCGCCCATGCCCAGGTTGGTGCAGTCGAATTCGATCGGCAGGGCGCCGGCGTCTTCCATGGTGTTGTAGAAGATCGGGGCGATCTTGGTGCCGAAGCAGAAGCCACCGGCGCGCTTGTTCGGCACGTACGGGATGTCGTCGCCGAAGAACCACAGCACCGAGTTGGTCGCGGATTTACGCGAGGAACCGGTGCCGACCACGTCGCCGACATAGGCGACCGGGAAGCCCTTGGCCTTGACCGCCTCGATCTGGGCCAGCGGGCCGACCGAACCAGGCTGCTGCGGCTCGATGCCGTCGCGGGCCATCTTCAGCATGGCCAGGGCGTGCAGCGGGATGTCCGGGCGCGACCAGGCGTCTGGGGCAGGGGACAGGTCGTCGGTGTTGGTTTCGCCAGGCACCTTGAACACGGTCAGGGTGTACTTGTCGGCGATGGCCGGACGGCTGGTGAACCACTCGCCGGCGGCCCAGGAGTCCAGCACGGCCTTGGCGTGGGTGTTGCCAGCCTTGGCTTTTTCAGCCACGTCGTGGAAGGCATCGAACATCAGCAGGGTGTGCTTGAGCTGTTCGGCCGCGACGGCGCCCAGCTCGGCGTCGTCCAGCAGCGCGACCAGCGTCTCGATGTTGTAGCCGCCCTGCATGGTGCCCAGCAGCTCGGTGGCGTGCTTGCGGTCGATCAGCGGGGACTTGGCTTCGCCCTTGGCGATGGCGGAGAGGAACGCGGCCTTGACGTAGGCGGCTTCGTCGACTCCTGGCGGAACGCGGTTGGTGATCAGATCTACGAGGAAGGCTTCTTCGCCGGCCGGCGGGTTTTTCAGCAGCTCGACCAGGCCTGCAGTTTGTTCGGCGTTCAGCGGCTGGGGCACGATACCCAGAGCGGCACGCTCTTCGATATGTTTGCGGTAGGCTTCAAGCACAGTTATTACCCTCATCAGTGGTCCCTAAAGGGAGTCCGGGACGCTCATCCAGCATTCCTGGCACCCATGCGCAACGACGACTTTTTGAGTCGCCCCGCCAGGGTCGCAAGGAATCCTTACAGAAGCTGCTTTCAAAGTTTTACGCCTGTAGAACGGAAGGCTGATGAGGGGTTGGCCATGGCCATGCGCGCTCGCATGGACAGGGCCAACGCCGTTCTACCGGATGAACTGTGCTCGTGACGCTTTGAAAACAGCTTCCAACGGACATTGGTGCCTTGAAAAGGCGGAGTGATTCTACGGCAAAAATAAGCCGAAAGTAAGGCGGCGAAGATGACTTTAACGGGTGACCCTGGTTAGACAAAGGGCTAACATGAGCCGGTGTTCCACCGCCAAGCCGTTGTTTTCCAATGTCCAACCAGTCCATCAAGACCCCTTGCGTCGGCCTCTGCTCCACGGTGTACGGAGACCTGGTGTGCCGTGGCTGCAAGCGCTTCCACCACGAAGTGATCCACTGGAACGGCTATGACGACGAGCAGAAGCGCGCCGTGTGGCTGCGCCTGGAGCAACTGCTGGTGCAGGTGATGATGGCCAAGCTGGAAGTGTTCGACAAAGACCTGCTGCGCCAGCAGCTGGAGCAGCGCTCGATCCGCTTCGTGGCGCATCAGTCGGAGTACTGCTGGGCCTATCAGTTGATCGCCCGGGGCGCGCGGATGATCCGTGATCTGGATGCGTACGGGATGGCGTTGCTGCCGGAGTTCCGCGACTGGGAACTGCCGCAGTTGCGCGATGCCATCGACCGGGAGTTCTTCCTGTTGTCCGAGGCGCATTACCAGCGCTACATCGCGCCGAGCTTTCTGCGTGATGCCCTCGAGAGCGGGCAGGGCTGAAGCTCTGGGGTGATAGAGCCGGTTTATTCGCGGGTAAACCCGCGAATAAACCGGTGAAGATCAGTCGCCGGTGTACTCGCACCCACTGGTGCAGGTTTCGTGGATGCGCACCTTCGACAGCTCCGGCAGCAACGGCTTGACCTGATCCCAGATCCACTTGGCGATCACTTCGCTGGTGGGGTTCTCGAGGCCGGGAATGTCGTTCAGGTAGTTGTGGTCCAGCTGCTCGTAGATCGGTTTGAAGATCGCCTTGATCTCCGAGAAGTCGCGGATCCAGCCGGTGTGCGGGTCGAGCGGGCCGGTCAGGTGCAGGGCCACCTTGAACGAGTGGCCATGCAGGCGGCCGCACTTGTGCCCGGCCGGGACGTTGGGCAGGCGGTGGGCCGATTCGAATGTGAACTCTTTGAAAATTTCCACTAGTGGGCCTGTAATGCTGATTGGGGTAAGGTTTTGAGCGGAATTTCGGTTTTCGGTGTACTGCTCAGTGTACTGATTGGTCATCGCTGGGGTTCAAAGAGGCCATCCACTGGTTGATTTCGGACTGGCGCCAGGCAACCGATTTGGGGCCTATCTTAACCTGTTTTGGCAACGTTCCCTCCTTAATTCGCGCGTAGACGGTGTTGCACCCCGTGCCAGTGATCCGGATCACGTCCGACAGGCGAAGGAGGCGGTCGATACCTTCTGTGTGTGCCATTGCGTATCTCCTCAGGCCAAGAAGTGCCCCCCGGCACTGAACACTGCTTTCCAGATCAGCGCCACACGCGACGCCTCGGTCAGCTACGGCGTGCAGATCACCGTCACCGCCTCGATAGCAGGCGGTCAGAACGGTGACGTTATCCTGGAGATTGCCAGCGACAGCGGCTTCACCACCAACGTACAGGCCCTGGCTTATCAGTGGCCTGGCCAGACCTATACCCTGGCAGTCGCGCTTCAGAGGGTACAGCCGCAGACCGGGGTGGTCACTGGCTACGCGGCACGCAGCTTGGTATCGCAATGCTGCCGGGGACCACAAGAGTTCGAGTGCTCTATTCGGGTAGCGGGATTTCCGGGGGCGGCTTGAACGCAATGGCGATTTCCTCTGCGCTCTCGATCATTTTCGAAATCTCTTATAGATAAGTTGTGGCGTGAAGGTTGTTTCACGCCATCGATTTTCTATATTCTAGTGTCGGCCAAGCCCACCTACACATCCGTTGTTGTTTGTTGTCTTATGATAGGCATCTCTAGATGACGAATAATTCCAGGCGATTTAGTCTTTGTCATGTTTTTGGCAGAAGAGACTAACCTGAACAGTCGGTGGTTATTATCCGTTTTTGAGAATCCTTGAGAAGGAATTCTTTGAGGACTCTATTGAGCTCTTTGTGATGTTAAAGTAGATGAATGTTTCGTCTTCTGAGACGCGCTCTGCGCCCATTTTTTCATGGAAAGATATTACTTTTTCGTTTCCCTTCATCACCTCGAAATGACACTTTTGGAAACCTAGGTGATTGAATCCGAATTCGTAAACCAAGAATGCGCTCTCAACAGCGGCATAACGAGTTTTTTGTTCGTTTAGTATCCAGCTGCCCCATGAAAAAGAGTCGTTTTGTATGTCGTATATTCTAACTGTTCCGCACTTTACTCCATCGTTTCGTTCTATTATGAAGTAAAATTGAGACTTCTTCTCTTCATCAATTTTGTATGATTTTATCCATTTTTTCTGCGCCTCGACATCTGAGCTGACAGATGATAGGAACTTGTTTAGGTTTTCATCTGTGCGAAGGCTTATTACAAACTCGGCATCGCCTTCGTTAATAAGGCGCATGGATATAGTGCTTGACTTGAGATTCATGTTCTTTCCTTGGAGTTTTAAAAATGTTCATAGGTCTGGAGAAAAACCATGAGCAACTCGCTTCCCCGCGGCGTGCGTAATCGCAACCCTGGAAACATCGATTTCAACCCGGCCAACCACTGGGTTGGCCAGATCGGCAAAGAGCCCGGCAGCCGGTTCTGCCTCTTCGATACTCCTGAGAATGGGATTCGCGCCCTGCGCAAGCTGCTGCATACCTACTACAACAAGCATGGCCTGCACACTGTGGCGTCGATCATAAAGCGCTGGGCGCCAGAGGTCGAGAACGACGCGGGGCTTACGTTCGTGCCGTGGCCAAACGCTGCGGCCTTGGCCCTGGCGATCAGATCAAGGACATCAAGGATCAGAAGGTCCTGAGCGGCCTGGTGCACGCGATCATCAAGCACGGGAATGCGAACTACAAGTAGGTGTTTGCCGAGGGCGTGCGAAGGGTGCTATCCCGGATTGCCTTGATGATTTCTGGCATTTCCGTGAACGCCAGGAAAGGCCTGTTCTTATGGAAGCCATCTTCTCGGTGACCGCATGCATTTCCGCTGTGGGGTTGCGCTCGATCATGCCGGTGGCTATCGCATAGCGAAACACTTGGGCCATCCATTGCCTGGTCTTCACTGCCGTGGATCACTGATCCGCGTCGCTCAATTCTGCGGATAAGCGTGATCACGTCGGCGCGCTTGATGCTGCGATCTGGCGCAGGCCGAACGCCGAGAGTACGTCCAGTTCCATGGCGTTCGAAATCACCTTGACCGTCGACGCGGTCAGCCCTCCTTAGCGGAATTCAAGCCACTCCCCAAGGACTCGGCGGAATGTCCTCTTCTGGGCGCCCAGGCGCTCGACCTTCTTTTCCCTTCTCGATTCGCGTGGGTCCTTGTTCTGCGCCACCCTTTCGCGCGCCTCATCCCTGCGCGCACGCGCCTCTTGGTGTCCGTAAGTGCCCCTAGTACATTGCTTCATGGTGGTGTGGTCGATGTACTGGATGACGTACTAATTAATTCGTGATGTGTAGGTTTGTATCGGGACTATCAAGACGACAAAGGCGCCCATGTGAAGGTGTTTCTACTGCTGTCGTGACTTGTCGGTTTCTGGCAGGAGTCCATTGTGGAATCTTTTGAAAAATTTCCACGCTGTCGTAACTCTAGGTGAATCGATGGTGCGCGCAGTTTAACCAGCATGCCCGCTACAGGGCTTGCAGACGCTCCTGCAGCCGCCCGGTGGCAATCAGCTCCAGCAGTTCGTCGCCCAGGCGCTGGCTTTCGGCGATGGCCTTGTACCAGTAGCGCTTGCGGCTCGGCGCATCGCCCATGAAACGCTTGAAATCCTTGCGGTCCGGTAGCTTGCCGAAGGGCAGGGCGGCCAGGTACTGCGGCGACGGCGTCATCAGCAGCACGTTCTGCAGGCGCGTGGCGTCGCCTTTGCGCCAGGGCAAGGTCTTGTCGAACCAGCCGGGCACTACCTTGTCGGTGAAGTGCGGGTAGAGCACCAGGTCGTCGCCGCGATAGGGCAGGTCCAGGTGGTAGTCGAGCAGACCGCCGTCGCGGTAGGTGCCCGCGCCCGCGCCGGGGATGTCGCGCACCCCTTCCATGATCATGGGGATCGAGCCCGAGGCGAGCAGGGCGTGACGCAGGTTGGCCAGGTCCAGCGGCAGGCAGCGCGAGGGGAAGTCGGTCAAGGCATCCAGCGGCGGCGCGCTGCGTCGGTCATGCAGGATGATCCGTTCGAAGTGCCGGGCAAGGCGCGAGCGCCCCAGCAGGTTGCTGGCGATCACCGACGACAGCCCCATGCCCAGCCGCCCTCGATGGTCGTGGGCGAGCTGGCCGTGGCTTTTCACCACCAGGATGTTCAGGCGGTAATGCGGGTTGGCGAGGATCTGTCCGTCACGGCCTTGCAGCAACTCGTCGAGCATGCGCTGGCAGCTCTGGCTGATCTGCTTTGCTGTCACGCCCTTGGCGAAATCCTGCTCTGTGTACAGCTCGCCCAGGCGGCGGATGCCGGCGACCGGGTCGTCCAGGCAGGCGCTGGCGAAGCGCCAGGAGCCGATCGAAGCACCGATCAGGGCGCGCTGGCGCGGCGCCCTGGGTAGCCATTCACCGAACAGGGCCAGGTCCAGGCCTTGGATTCCCAGTGGCTTGGGGCCTCCGGCGGCGCCCGGCAGCACGCCGACATCTTCGGCCCGCAGGCCGCGCTCGCGGATCTGCCGCAGGGCACGCTGGCCGGCCTTGAAGGTCAGCGCGGGGTACTTGATGTGGATGGCGTTCATGACGGAGTCTCGGGTGGGGCAGGCGGGCAGTATAGAGGTTTTGCCGGCTGTATCGCGGCACTGGACGGACGCGTTCCCCTGTAGGAGCGGCCTTGTGTCGCGAAAGGGCTGCAAAGCAGCCCCGGCGATCTTTGCACCAACGCTGAAATCCTGGGGCCGCTTTGCGGCCCTTTCGCGACACAAGGCCGCTCCTACAAGGGACTGCGCACGGGCATCCATGAGCTGCGCTATCATGCGGCCAGCTGTTTTCAGGTTGAGTTAAGGACCGGTGGTTAATCTTAACCCCGTAGACAAATTACATATCTCGATGGAGAGAAGCTCATGAAAACCCTGACTGCCCTTGCTACTGCCGCCACCCTGGCCTTTGCTGCCAACGTTGCCCTGGCCGATGTTCCGGCTCACGAAATCAGCGGCCTGGAAAAGGCGGGTACCGTTCAGTCGCTGCAAAAAATCGCCGATATCGCTAAGGCCAAGCACCCAGGTGCCGCCATCACGGATTCCGAGTTGGAAAACACATACGGCCGCTACGTCTTGAAGGTCGAACTGCGTGACGCGCAGAACGTCGAGTGGGATGTCGACGTTGATGCCAAGACCGGTGAAGTATTGCGAGACGTTCGGGATAACTGATGAACGATCTACCGCGAACGACGCGCTATCTCGCCTTTGCGCTGATGACCGTCTGCTCGCTGGCCGCCGCGCGCGACCTGGATCAGGATGAAGCCCTGGAGCTTCGGCAAAAGGGCATCATCCTGCCACTGGAGCAACTGCTCGAAGCCGCCCTGGGGCGTTACCCCGGGGCGCGCCTGCTGGAGGCCGAGCTGGAAGAAAAGCACGAGCGCTACGAGTACGAGGTCGAACTGCTGACCCCGGCGGGCGTGGTGCGCGAGATCAAGCTCGACGCCCGCACCGGCGCGCTGCTCAAAGACGAGGAAGACGACTGAATGCGCCTGTTGCTTGTCGAGGACAATGTCCCCCTGGCCGACGAACTGACCGCTGCCCTGCAACGCCAGGGCTATGCCGTGGACTGGCTGGCCGATGGCCGCGACGCGGTGTACCAGGGCCAGAGCGAGCCCTATGACCTGATCATTCTCGACCTCGGTCTGCCTGGCTTGCCCGGGCTCGAGGTGATGGCGCAATGGCGCGCGGCCGGCCTGGCCACGCCGGTGCTGATCCTCACCGCGCGCGGCTCCTGGGCCGAGCGCATCGAGGGGCTGAAGGCCGGTGCCGACGACTACCTGAGCAAGCCATTCCATCCTGAAGAACTGCAATTGCGCCTCCAGGCCTTGTTGCGTCGGGCCAAGGGCCTGGCCAACCAGCCGAAACTGGAAGCCGCCGGCCTGCACCTGGACGAATCGCGCCAGTGCGTGAGCCGCGATGGCGCGGACATCCAGCTGACGGCCGCCGAGTTTCGCCTGCTGCGCTACTTCATGCTGCACCCGGGGCAGGTACTGTCCAAGAGCCACCTGGCCGAGCACCTGTATGACGGCGAGACGGAGCGCGACTCCAACGTGCTCGAGGTGCATGTCAATCACTTGCGTCGCAAGCTCGGGCGCAGCGTGATCGAGACGCGCCGTGGTCAGGGTTATGTCTACGCCGGGAGCGCTGCGTGAAATCGATCCAGGCGCGCCTGAGCCTGGGCCTGGTGGCGGTGCTGGTGGTGGTGGGGCTGGCGCTGGCGCAGCTCACGCTCTGGCTGTTCGAGGCGGGGCTGCAACGTTACCTGGAGAATGGCCTGCGCAAGGAAAGCGAAAACCTGCTGGTGGCCATCGTGCGTGGGCCGTCCGGGTTGCAGCTGGACGAGCGGCGCCTGTCGGCGGCCTACCAGCAGCCGTTTTCGGGCTATTACTTCCGCATCGATTTTGCCCAGGGCACGTGGCGTTCGCGTTCGCTGTGGGACCTGGACATGCCCAGGCCCGGCAAGCCCGGCCTCGACGATGGCCACGAGCTGGGCCCGGAAGGCCAGCAGCTGTTGGCCTATCGCGGCGACTATCGGCGCCTGGGACAGGACATCTCCATCAGCGTGGCCCAGGACTACTCGCCGGTACGCGAGGGCTTCCGGCGCATGCAGCAGATCGGCCTGGGCATGGGGCTGGTGGCGTTGGTGCTGGTGCTGGTGCTGCAACGCATCACCGTGACCCGTTCACTGCGCCCGCTGGAGCGGGCGCGCCGGCAGATCGCCCAGCTGCAGCAGGGCCAGCGTTCGCAGCTGGATGCCGAGGTGCCCAGCGAGCTGCAACCGCTGGTAAACCAGATCAACCACCTGCTGGCCCATACCGAAGACAGCCTGCGCCGCTCGCGTACCGCCCTGGGCAACCTCGGCCATGCCCTGAAGACGCCGCTGGCGGTGTTGCTCAGCCTGGCCGCCAGCGAGCGCCTGCAGGCCCTGCCGGACGTGCGCGCGCAGATGCGCGAGCAGCTGGAGCAGATTCAGCAGCGCCTGGCCCGGGAACTCAACCGGGCGCGGCTGGCCGGCGATGCGTTGCCCGGGGCGCAGTTCGACTGCGATGCCGAGCTGCCGGGTTTGCTGTCGACGCTGGGCATGATCCATGGCGAGGGGTTGCTGCTCGAACGCGATGTGCCGTCGGGCCTGCTGCTGCCATGGGATCGCGAGGACCTGCTGGAGCTGCTCGGCAACCTGCTGGACAACGCCTGCAAGTGGGCCGACAGCGAGGTGCGCCTGGGCATCGCGCCGACCACCGAGGGCTACCGGCTGTGGGTGGATGACGATGGACCGGGTATTCCCGAGGCGCAGCGCCTGCAGGTGCTCGAACGCGGCTTGCGGCTCGATGAGCAGGTCGAGGGCCATGGCCTTGGTCTAGGCATTGTGCGCGATATCGTCGAGGCCTGGGGCGGCCAGATCGTGCTGCTGGAAAGCCCCCAGGGTGGGCTGCGGGTCAGCATCGAACTGCCGTGCAAAGGGCGTTGATCGGCGGCGCCTCGCGATTGGGCCGATGACGCACAGCGGATCAACTGTGCAAAAAAATTGCAGTACAGCCGCAGTTTTTTGAATTGGCTCACCACTGCCCGCGCCCGGCACAATCCCTCCCCACGAAACCCTGCGGTTTCCATCTCTCCATGGACGGAGCCCCTTTGCGCCACTGCATTGCGCAACACAGGGCCCAGGCCGGTCGCGCTGGGCTTTCCTTTTTCAGCACAAGAACACGATCCGAATACCTCGATGTCTGCCTCGCGTCCCCAATCCCGCTTGCAGCGCCTGCTTCCGGCGCCCCTGAACATTCCCCCCCAAGAGTGGCTGCGCGCTGGCCTCGGCGCGCTGCTGGGCCTGTTCCTGGCCGGCTACCTGTGCAGCCTGGCATATGGTCCGTCCATTGCCCTGCACCTGCTCGGCCCGCTGGCGGCCTCGGCGGTGCTGGTGTTCGCCGTGCACTCGGGGCCGTTGGCCCAGCCTTGGCCGGTGCTGGGCAGTTACGCCCTGGCCGGCATCGTGGGTTTGGCCATGCGTCACGGCTTTGGCGATGGGCTGTGGGTCGCGGCGGCGGCGCTGGGCCTGGCGATCCTGGTGATGTGCCTGCTGCGCTGTCTGCATCCGCCCGGCGGTGGCGTGGCGGTGAGCGCGGTGCTGGCCGACCCGGGGCTGGTGGCCATGGGCGACCACCTGCTCGAACCGGTCATGCTCAATGCGCTGATCCTGGTAGGTGTGGCGGTGCTGTACAACCGCCTGACCGGCGTGCGCTACCCCAAGGGCGCGCTACCGCGCAAGGACCTGCACCATACCCACGACCCGTTGCCGGGGGAGCGGGTCGGCATTCGCGGCGAGGACCTGGACCAGGCCCTGGAAGAAATCGGCGAGTTCGTCGACGTCACCCGCGATGAACTGGAGCGCATCATCCTGGCCACCGAACAGCATGCCCTGCAGCGCAGCCTGGGCGGCATCACCGCACGCTCGGTGATGTCCCGCGACGTGCAGGCGGCCACGCCAGGCACCACCTTGGATCAGGCTTGGAAAATGCTCGCCAGTCACCAGCTGAAGACCCTGCCCGTGCTCGACAACGGCCGCCTGGTCGGCATCGTCAGCCTTGGCGATCTGCTCGGCCCGGCCATGGCCCGCGGGCGTTTCAGCTGGCGTGGCCTGTTCCGGCGCCAGGCCGTGCGCCTGGAACAGGTGATGAGCCGCCAAGTCGTCAGCGTCGGCAGCGACCATCCACTGGAGCGCTTGCTGCCGCTGCTCGGCGAGCAAGGCCTGCATTGCCTGCCGGTGCTCGACGGCGACAACCTGGTGGGGGTGATCACCCAGACCGACCTGATCGCCGGGCTCAAGCGGCACTTGCTCAATGCCGCCGCGCAGGCTTCAGATCAGCGGGTCCCAGCGTTGTGACCAGTCGCTCTCGCCGGCCGCGACCAACCGGCGCAGCACGCTGAAGGCCTGCTGCAGGGCCTCGCTGTCGCGTTTGCGGGCATAGACCAGGTAGGTCGGGTAGGTGAACTCCGGCGCCTGCGGCACGCGCTCGAACGTGCCGCGCTGCAGGTAGGCCTGCACCACCCGAGTACGGAAATAGCCGCTGCCACCCTGGTCGAGGATGAACTGCAGGGCCAGCGGCCCGAGATTGAAGCTCAGCGCCGGGCGTGACAGGTCGGGCAGGGCGGCGTCATGCTGGCGGCGGAAGGCTTCGCCCCAGTCGATATAGACATAGGGCTCGGGCACATCCACCCGGCGCACGCGAATCAGCTTTTCTTCCATCAACTGCTCGACCTGCAGACCTGGCCCATAGGTGGGCTGATACACCAGCGCGGCATCGAGCAGGCCCATCTCCACCTTGCGCAGCAACGACTCGCCGTCACTGACCTCGCTGCGAATGGCGTGGCTGGGCAGCTCGCGGTGCAGCGCGCTGACCCAGTCGAGCATCATCGGATTGCCCAGGCTCACCTCGCCGCCCACGTGCAACACCTGCTGGCAGCCTTGCGGCAGTGGCAGGTCGCGACGGGCCGCTTCCCAGGTCTGCACCAACTGATTGGCGTAGACCACGAACGCTTCGCCATCGCTGGTCAGGCTGGCGCCGCTGCGGCTGCGCACGAACAGCTGGCAGCCCAGCTGCTGCTCCAGACGCTGGACCCGGGCGGTGATGGCCGTCTGCGACACGAACAGGCGTTCGGCGGCAGCGACCAGGCTGCCGCAGCGCACCACTTCCAGAAAGGTTCGGGCCTGATCGATGTCCATGGGCTGCTCGGTGGCTGAAGAGGTGGCCTATTCTAGAGGCTTTGCACCGTAATGGGGCGATTGCTCCAGGCGCCGTGGCCGAGTGCTTCTCCACACTGTCCTGCCGGTGTAGCGCGGGACCGCGTCCGGCCGTGCTGGGGCCGGTCAGTCCAGACGTTGGCCATGGCAAATCTGCACAAGGGTTGCGACTTAAGTCCGATGGCAGTCGCGCGACCCCGGTCCATACTCAGCGTTCGCCCTTCAATAACAACAAGTACCGGGTTGCGAACCAATGACTTATCAGCACAGCTATGCCCGCTCCATCACCGACCCCGCCGCTTTCTGGCAGGCCCAGGCCGAGCAACTGGCCTGGCACCGCAAGCCGACCCTGACCCTGCAGCAGAACGCCGACGGCACCCACCGCTGGTTCGCCGATGGCCGTCTGAACAGCTGCTACCTGGCACTCGATCATCAGATCGAACAGGGTCGAGGCGAGCAAGCGGCGCTGATCTACGACTCGCCGGTGACCGGTGTACAGCAGACCTTCACCTACCAGCAACTGCGCGACGAGGTCGCGCGCCTGGCCGGGCTGCTGCGCGCGTTGGGCGTGGGTAAGGGCGATGGGGTGATCATCTACATGCCGATGGTGCCCGAGGCGGCCATGGCCATGCTCGCCTGCGCGCGCATCGGCGCGGTGCACTCGGTGGTGTTCGGCGGCTTTGCCGCCAACGAGCTGGCCCTGCGCATCGACGACGCCCGTCCGACCTTGCTGCTGACGGCGTCCTGCGGGCTAGAGTTCGACCGCGTGATCGAATACAAGCCGCTGGTCGACCGCGCCCTGCAACTGGCCACGCACCAGCCGCGCCATGTGCTGGTGCTGCAGCGGCCCCAGGCGCGCGCCGAATTGCAGGCCGGGCGCGACCTGGACTGGCAGCGGGCGCTGGCCGGCGCCGAGCCGGTGGCGCCCGTGGAGCTGGAGGCGAGCCATCCGCTGTACATCATGTACACCTCGGGCACTACCGGCAAACCCAAGGGTATCGTCCGGGAAAACGGTGGCAATGCCGTCGCCTTGCGCTACGCGATGCGCCATGTCTATGGCATGCAGGCGGGCGACGTGTGGTGGGGGATTTCCGATGTGGGCTGGGTGGTCGGGCATTCGCTGATCGTCTACGGGCCGCTGATGAGCGGCTGCACCACGGTGTTCTACGAAGGCAAGCCGATCCGTACGCCGGACGCCTCGGCATACTGGCGGGTGGTCGAGCGGTACAAGGTCAATGCGCTGTTCTGCGCGCCGACCGCCATGCGCGCGATTCGCAAGGAGGACCCCGAAGGCGAGCTGATCCGTCGTCACGACCTGGGTTCGCTGCGCCAGCTGTTCCTCGCGGGCGAGAAGCTCGACTCCAGCACCCATGAGTGGCTCGAACGGGTCAGCGGCAAGCCAGTGCATGACCATTGGTGGCAGACCGAGACCGGCTGGCCGGTGACCGCGCCATGCGTGGGCCTGGAGGGCAGCGCGGCGCGGCCGGGTTCGAGCAATCGCGCGGTGCCTGGTTACCACGTGCAGGTGCTGGACGATGACGGAAAACCCCTGGGGCCGAACCAGCAAGGCGCCATCGTCATCGCCCTGCCGCTGCCGCCCGGTTGCAGCCAGACGCTGTGGGGCGATCACCAACGTTACCTGCAGGCCTACCTGCACAGTTACCCGGGCTACTACCACACGGGCGACGGCGGCTACCTGGACGACGAGGGTTTCGTCTACATCATGGGACGCACCGACGATGTGATCAACGTCTCCGGCCATCGCCTGTCCACCGGCGAGATGGAGGACTTGGTGGCACGTCATCCGGCGGTGGCGGAGTGCGCGGTGATCGGCGTGCATGACGAGATCAAGGGCCAGGTGCCGCTGGCGCTGGTGGTGCTCAAGGACGGCCAGGGCATCGGCGAGGCGCAGTTGCAGGGCGAGCTGGTCGCCAGTGTGCGCGAGCAGATCGGCGCCCTGGCCTGCTTCAACCGGGTGCGGCTGGTCAAGCGCCTGCCCAAGACCCGCTCGGGCAAGATCTTGCGGGCGGTGCTGCGCAAGATCGCCGACGGGCAGGATTACCTGCCGCCGTCGACCCTGGACGATCCGGCGGTGCTGGGGGAAATGGAAGCGGTATTGGCGGACCTGCCACGGGCGGGTTGAAGTCGACCCTGCACCGTGGCGCCTGCTTCGCGGGTAAACCCGCTCCCACAGGATCAGGCAATACCTGTGGGGCGGCGGTGCGACTTGCCGGCGAAAGGCCGCGTGCGCCTACAGTTCGGCGAGCGGCTGGCCTGGCCCGACCTGATGCAACTGCCCCAGACGGCTGCGCGTGCGCATCAGGTCGGCGAGGGCGCCGCCCAGGCTCTGCGCGAGGGGCCGTCGACCGAGCAGCACCAGCTCGCGATCCTGGTCATACAGCACATCGATCAGGTTGACGAAGCGCTGCTGCGCCGCCAGCGAGCACTCGGCCAGGTCGTCCAGGCCGTCGATGATCCAGCGCTCGAAGCGCTCGGCCAGCACCAGGTAGTCGATCACCGCGGTGGCCTGCTCGCACAGATCGTGGAAACCGAACATCACCTGAGGTCCGTCGGTGTCACCACCCAACTCGAGCACCTGCATATGGCTGTTGAGCAGGCGGATCACCGGCAGGAAGCGCTCGTGGTACAGCGGGTTGGGCAGCAGGCCTTCGGGCGCGTAGTTGGAGGTCAACAGCAGCAACACACCGCGCGTGAACAGGGCGTCGAACAGCCGGGTCAGCAGCATGGCATCGCCAATGTCGTGGACGTGGAACTCGTCGAAGCACAGGACCCGGCAGTCGCCGAGCAGTTCGTCGAGCGTCGTGCCAAGGGCGTCGTCCAACGCCCGGTGCTGATGCATGCCCTGGTGCAGGCGGGCGAAGAAGTCATGGAAGTGCAGGCGGCGTTTGCTCGGCGTGGGCACGGCCTCGAAGAACACGTCGAGCAGCCAGCTCTTGCCGCGTCCGACCGCCCCGTGGAGGTAAAGGCTGTGCGCCCGGCCGGTGGCAAGCGCGTCCAGCTGCGCGGCCATGGCCTCGATCACCCGGCGTTGGCCGTCGCTCACGGTGTAGCCGCGCTCGCCGGCCCGACGCTGGAAGTGCTCCATCAAGGCACTGGTCGCCGGCGCGTCGGCATGCCGACGCCGGCCCAGGTGGCGCAGGGGGGCGGGAATCCAGATGGACAAGGGCGTGCTCCTCGGGTCGGGACTTGGCAGGGCGCAGCTTGCGCGAGGGCAGCCATTGTGAGCAATCGAGAATGTGCCGGGCAATGATCGTGAAACGCGATAGGTCAGCCCTTGCGCTCCAGCTGGCGCTCGATCATGTACTTGATCGCCAGGCGCCTTTCCTTCAGATGGCGCAGATCGTCGTCGACGAAGTTGCCCGCCGAGATGGATTCGGCGGCCAGCACCTGGTTGTCGATGTCCATGTATTCGTCGAGCAGGCGGTCGAGCTTGCTGTCCTGCTGACGGCGTTGTTGCACGATTTCGCGTGGGTAGTGAAGGTCCTGATAGAGGTCATGGGAAACTGGCATGGCGCCCTCCTTGTGATGCGCAGATGGGGTTCTATCTGATTGGAAGGGGGGAGCGCGATTGTGTTGAGGCGCGCAGGGGGAAAAGCGACGAATGGCAGCCGTGGTCATTTCACGGGCAGACTCACTCGGGAGCAGCTTGCCCCGCGAAAAGGCCTGTTGAACCAGCACATGGCTCGGCAGTTATGACTAACTTGCTGTTTTCCTGCGATTTTTTTTAAAAAAAGCTTCCCACTCCGAAAAAAGCTTGTTAAAGTGCGCGCCATTCCTGCACAGCGACACTCGCAACGTGCAGCGAATGGTCAGATAGGCGGTGCTCAGTCACTCGCCGCATCCGATACAGGGGCGTCGCCAAGCGGTAAGGCAGCAGGTTTTGATCCTGCCATGCGTTGGTTCGAATCCAGCCGCCCCTGCCATTTCCAAGCAACACCTTCCCCAAAATCGCCCGCAGGCGATTTTTTCGTTTCTGCCTACCTGTTTTCCAGTGCCTCGGCGAGCGCCTGGGCCAACGCCTGCTCGCTCACCGGTTTCTGGATCACCGGACAGCCGGGCAGCTCCAGGCCTTGCAACTGCGCATAGCCGGTGAGGAACACCACTGGCAGGTTCGGGAAGCGCTCGCGGGCCGCCAGGGCCAGCTGGGCACCATTGAATTCGGGCATGGCGAAGTCGGTGAGCAACACTTCCACGTGCTCGTCGAGCAAGGCCAAGGCCTGCTCGCTGCTGTGCGCCTGCCGCACCAGGTAACCCTGGCGGCGCAGGACGTCGCCAATCATCTCCCGCACCAGGTGGTCGTCATCCACCAGCAATACCTGACGGTCCGTGGCATGGCGTGCCAGCATCACGGGCTTGTCCGGCTCGGCGGGTACCAGCGACGCCGGCTGCTGCACCGCTGGCAGGTAGACGCTGACCTGGGTGCCGCGACCGGGCGCGGTATCGATGCGCACGCCGCCGCCGGATTGCTTGGCGAAGCCGAACACCTGGGCCAGGCCCAGGCCCGAACCCTTGCCGATATCCTTGGTGGTGAAGAACGGCTCGAAGACCTTGGCCACCACTTCCTCGCTCATGCCGCAGCCGGTATCGCGAATCGACAGCACCACGTACTCGCCCGGCTCAGGGGCTTCCGGGCGGCGGGGGCGGGCGCTGACCCGGTTGTTGCGGGTGACCAGCGTCAGCTGGCCACCGTCGGGCATCGCGTCGCGGGCGTTGATCGCCAGGTTGAGGATGATCATCTCGGTCTGGGTCGGGTCGGTGAGTGCCTGCCAGAGATGGCCATCCAGGTCCAGCCGTACCGAGATGCTGCCGCCCAGGGTGCGCCGCAGCAGCTCCTCCAGGCCGGAGAGGGTGCGGTTGAGGTCTATCGCCACGGGTTCGAGACGTTGCTTGCGCGAGAAGGCCAACAACTGCGCGGTCAGCTTGGCACCGCGCTCGCCGGCCTCGCGGATGTGCTGGAGGCGGGTGTGGGCCTTGTCCAGCGAGCCCTTGTCCAGGTCGCGCTGGAGGAAGCTGGCACCGGTGAGGATCACCGTGAGCAGGTTGTTGAAGTCGTGCGCCACGCCTGCGGTCAGCTGGCCGACCGCCTCCAGCCGCTGCATCTGTTGCAGCGCGGCTTCGATGCGTTCGCGCTCGGCGATCTGCTCGCGCAGGCGCTCGTTGGCTTCAGCCAGGTCGAGCACGGCTTCACGTTCGCTGGAGATGTCGCGGGCGACCACGTACAGCAGGTTGTCGTCCGGGACCACCACCCAGGACAGCCAGCGCTGCTGCCCGCTGGCGTGCAGGATGCGACCGACGAAGCGAGCGCTGGTACGGCCCAGCGACAACGCGCCAAGCTCGGCGAGCAAGGACTCCTGGTCGGCCTCGGGCAGCAGTTGCAGCAGCGAGGTCTGGCTCAGCCGTTCGCGGGTGAAGCCCAGGCTGGCTTCCCAGGCCGGGTTCAAGGTGACCGGTGTCAGATCCTTGTTCAGCACCGCCAGCAGGTCCTGGGACAGCTCCCAGGCCCGGTCGCGTTCACGGGTGCGCCGCTCGACCCGCTCCCCGAGCATTTCGTTGAGCTGTTCCAGCGCGCGAGTGGCCTGGCGCTGTTGGTGGATATCCTGCAGTACGCCGGAAAAACGCACGCAGCGCTCGTCGACGAACTGGGTCTGGCCGGTGGAGAGCAGCCAGCGCGGTTCCAGGCCATCCGGCTGGGCGATACGGAACTCGGCGCGGTACAGGCCATCGCTGTCCGGCCGCATGGCCTGCTCGACGGCTTCGCGCACCCGTGGCAGGTCGTCCGGATAGATGCCGGCGTAGAACACCTCCAGGCTCATCTCGGTATCGGTGGGCAGGCCGAACAAGGTCTTGCAACGGTCATCCCAGATCAACAGGCCTTCCTGGGGGCGCAAGTCCCAGGTACCCATGCCCGCCGCGTCGATGGCGATGCGCGCACGGGCCTCGACGTCGGCCAGCGCCTCTTCGGCCCGGCGGCGGCGCTGGCGTTCGTGCACCTCGGTCAGCGCCCGGCGCACCGCCTTGGGCAACAGGGGCAGGTTCTTCTTCAGCACGTAGTCGGTGGCGCCGAGGCGGATCATTTCCACCGCATGCTCTTCGCCATAGATGCCGGAGAGGAAGATGAACGGTACGTCGGGCGCCAGGCGCTGGGCGATCGCCAGGACGTCGGTGCCCGACGAGCCCGGCAGCACGCAATCGCAGAGGATCAGGTCAAAGCTGGCCTCGCTCAGCGCGTGCTCGACGCCGACGTGGTCGAATACCAGGCGCGAGTGGACCTGCAGCCCGCTGCGCTCCAGGCCAAGCAGCGTCAGCTCGGCATCCATCGAGCTGTCTTCCACCAGTAGCAGCCTGAGTGGGGTGCCCTGCATCGTGGCCGGACTCAATTGTTGCCGCGCCGGTTCAGACGCAGGGAGCCCGGCGGTGGTTCGTTGAGCACCGCCCAGAACACCCCCAGGTCGGAGATGGCGGCCACGAATTCCTTGAATTCCACGGGCTTGACCACGTAGGCGTTGACGCCCAGCTCATAGGCGCGCAGCAGGTCCGGCTCTTCGCGCGAGGAGGTCAGCATCACCGTCGGGATGCTGCGCAGATCCGGGGTCTCGCGCACCTGCTTGAGCACTTCCAGGCCGTCGATCTTGGGTAGCTTGAGGTCCAGCAGCAGCACCGCGGGGTTGCCATCGTCACGCTCGGCATAGGTGTTGCGCCGCAGCAGGTAGTCCAGGGCTTCGGCACCGTCGCGCAGCACGATGACTTCATTGGCCAGCTGGCTGCGCTCCAGCGCAAGGAGGGTCAACTCCAGATCCCTGGGGTTGTCTTCGACCAGCAGAATGGGTTTGAGCATGATGGGTGCAGACGCCTCAGGAATGCGGTGAGTGATGGGGGAGGGTGAAGTGGAAGCTGGCGCCCTGGCCAACCTGGCCTTCGGCCCAGACCCGGCCCTCGTGACGCTCGATGATGCGGCGCACACTGGCCAGACCGATACCGGTGCCTTCGAACTCTTCCATGCGATGCAGGCGCTGGAACACCCCGAACAGCTTGTTGGCATAGGCCATGTCGAAGCCTACGCCGTTGTCGCGCACGTACACCTCGGTTTCCTGCGCATGCTGCACGGCGCCGACCTCGATGCGCGCGGGCGCGCGCCCACGGCTGTACTTGATGGCGTTGGCGATGAGGTTGTGCAGTGCCATGTTGATGAACGCCGGGTCCGCGATGACTTTGGGCAGCGGGGCGACCGACCAGACGATTTCGCGCCCTTGGTAGTCCGGCTCGAGCTCCTGGCGGATGGTGTCGACCAAGGCATTGAGGTCGACGTCCGACAGGCGCAGCGCCGAGCGCCCCATGTGTGAAAAGTTTAGAAGATTGTCCACCAGCGAGCCGGCGAAATGTGCCGCTTCATCGATGTGCGACAGGAAGCGCCGGCCGCGCTCGCTCAGGTGCTCGCCTTCGATCTCGGTGAGCAGCTCGGTGTAGCCGGCGATATGCCGCAGGGGCGCGCGCAGGTCATGGGAGACGCTGTAGGAGAAGGCTTCGAGCTCTTTGTTGGAGCGCTTGAGCTCGCCGGCCAGCTGCGCGAGTTCCTCGGCCTTGCGCAGGACGATGCCCAGCACGGCAGTGCGCAGCTCCAGCACGCCATCGATGATCAGTGGATCCCACGGCGCGCTGAAGCCACGGACTTCCTCCTGCCAGCGGTCGAAGCTGTGGCGTGGGCTGAGGTGCCCCTGAGGGCTGATCGCCTTGTCGGGTCGTCCCGCCCAGTTGACCTGGCGCGCCTGTTCGGGGCGGAACCACACCAGGTAGTGCGAGTGGATCTGGGAGATGGCCACGGCCAGCACGCCGCCGACATGGCTGGCCAGCTCCGGCAGTTCATCGATGTCCCGCCCCACGTTGTCGGTATGGAACACCGCGTCCTCGCCGCGTTGCCCCAGCCAGTGCACCAGGGCGTTGACCTGGGCCGCGGAGGGCGTGTCGCCGATCAGGTCGCAGCGCTCGGCACTGATGATGGCGGCGCCGCTGGCGCCGGCGAAGGCCAGCAGCACCTGCGGCAGTTCGAGCAGGCCGTCGCTGACGCTGTCGTGGTCGGCCATCGACGCCAGCATGCGCACGATGCGCTCGCGCAGTTCGAGCAGGGTGCGGGTGCGGTCGTGGGATTCGCGCGATTCGATCTGCAGCGACAGCATGCTGGCCAGCAGCTCGCAGGCCGTGCGGGTCTGGAAGTCCACCGGACGCGGTTGATCGTGGTGGCACGACACCAGGCCCCACAGCGTGTCGTCGACCACGATGGACAACGACATGGAAGCCAGCGTGCCCATGTTGCGCATGTACTGCAGATGCACCGGCGAGACGCTGCGCAGCGCGGCGAAGCTCATGTCCAGCGGCTTGCCGGTCAACGGATTGCGGGGCGGCAGCAGCGGCGAGGGCTGGTAGTCGGCATCCTCGATCAGGCGGATGCGATTGATCCGGTACAGCTCCCGGGCCTGGCGCGGGATGTCGGCTGCCGGAAAGCTCAGGCCCAGGTAGCTCGGGTAGCCAGGGTCGGCCATTTCGGCGAGCACGGTGCCGTTGCCCTCGGCGTCGAAGCTGTAGGCCTTGACCCGGCCGAAGCCGGTGATGCGCTTGATCTGCCGCACCGACTGCTGCAGCAGCTCCTCGATACTGGTGGCCTGGTGCAGGGTGCTGACGAACGCGCGCACCAGCGGATAGTAGTCGCCCTGGTATGGGCTCGCGGCGCCTTTCTGGCAGGGTTCGAACTCGAGGATCAGTACCTGGTCATGGCGATGGGCGAGTACTCGCAACATCTGTTGCCAAGGCGCGCCCTGGCGCAGCCGGACATCGCCGATATGGAACGGAAAGACATCCCCTTGCGGCAGGTAGTCCAGTTGGCCGGGCAAGTCGAAGTCTGCGCTGACCAGTTCCGGGAAGGGCTGCCCCAGCAGCTCGCTTGCCGGCATGCCGAACCAGCGCTCGACGTTCTCGCTGGCCTGCAGCACGCGCAAGGTCGTTTCGTCCAGGGCCAGCAGGAAGCCCTGGGGCTGGATGCTGCCCGGAACCTGGATCGGCTCCTGGGCACAGCGCTCGATCGCCTGGTCGAGCGGGGTCGCTGAATCGCTCAAGAGGGAAGCTCCGGTCGGGGCCTTCCATGCACGGGGTATGCGGTCGGCACAGGGTGTTTTGTCGTGCACGGTAACAGAAGGCCGGTGAGTTTGCCGGCATATGGCCATTTAGAGAGGGCAGCGGATGAAGGGTTTCATCAAGGTGCGAGGAAATTTCCCACCATCGATCAGCCATTTTCATTAATGCCAAAGAGGGGTAGGCCGACAGCTGTGCGGATCCAATCCCGCTGCTACGCTCAAACTCAACCTTTGTAGACAAGGATCGACAGGGTGACGGAACGCGTGGTTGCCGCGCTTTTGGGGCTGTGCTTGAGTGGCGGCGCCCTGGCGGCGGACTTTCTCGTCGAGGTGCAGGTTCGCGTGCAGCGCGGTTGCATGCTGGTCAACCAGCAGCGCGATGCCGGCCCGCAAGCGTTGGGGCGTATCGACCTCGGCGTCGTGGCGCGCCTCGATGGCCCGGGTGCGCCATTGAGCGGTGTGTTGCTCGCCCAGCGCCCGCCACGCCTGGAGTGCAACCCCGACACCCCGTACCAGGTGCGAGTCGATGGTGGGCAGCATGGCGGTGTCGGCGAGTTGCGCTACCTCGCCAGCCTCGATGCCAGGGACCGGCCGATTCCCTATCGGCTCTATCGCGACGCGGCCTGGCGCGAGCCACTGGCGGTGGACGTGGCGCAATCGGCACGGGTGCCCGACAGTGGCTCGGTGACGCTGCCCTTGTATGCACGGATCGACAAGCTGGCCTGGGTTCCTCGTACCGGGCTGTACACCGACCTGCTCAAAGTCACGGTCACCTGGTAGCGAGAGGCATGCCCATGGACGCGCTGCACCGTACTTCGATCCTGCTGCTCACCCTCGGCCCGCTGCTGTTGCCCAGCGGCGCGGCCCATGGCACCAGCACCGGCTTCATCCAGGCGCGCCTGGTGATCAACGCCGCCTGCCAGATCAGCAGCGACCAGCAGCCAGCCACCCTCGGCAACCCGGGCCTGATGGACTTCGGCGCGCGCGGGCCAAGCTGGGACCAGCCGCTGACCAGCCGGGTCGACGAGGCCGGCGGTGAAGGCAGCCTGCAGATCAGCTGCACGCCACAGGTGCGAGCCTTCAGCGTGCGCATCAACGGTGGCCAGCATGGCAGCGATGGCGTACGCCGTCTGAGCAACGGCCGTGAACTGATTCCCTACCAGCTGGCCATCGACCCAGGCGGCAACAGCCGCTACGGCATCGGCCAGGCCCGTACCTTCACCATCAGCAGCACCCAGCAAGTGCCCGTGCCCATCTACGGCGTGGTGGTCGCGCAACCGCGCGCGCTGCCGGCCGGGCTGTATCGCGACACCCTCAGGGTGACCCTGGACTGGTAACACGCAAGGAGACTCCGATGCCCAAGCACCTCACCCGCTGCATCTTCGCCGGCCTTGGCCTGGCCCTGGCTGCCCAGGCCCAGGCCGCCACCGTGACCGGCACCATCAGCTCGACCCTGACGCTGACCGCCGCCTGCCAGGTCAACGGCAGCGGCGGTACGTCCGGGCTGAACTTCGGCAGCCTCAACTTCGGCACCCAGGATTCGCTGTTCACCACCGCCAACGGCCAGGTGCTCGGCGGCGGTGGCGGGGCCATGAGCATTCTCTGCTCGGCAGGCACGGTGCCGACGATCAAGGTGCGTGCCGGAGCCCATGACTCGCAGTCCGCCGGGGGGACCCGGGCCCTGGCCGATGGCTCGGGCAATTTCGTGCCCTACGACTTCTACACCGACGCCGGGCACACTCAGCTGCTGGCGATCGATGGCACCATCACGCTGCCGACCAGCACCGGCGTGGCCCAGACCGTCAACCTGTATGGCCAGGCCCGCGGCAAGGCCGGCCTGCCGGCGGGGGTGTATACCGACACGGTGGCGGTCGAGCTGAGCTTCTGAGCCGTGTCCGGCGCGGCGCGTCTGCTGCTCGCCGGCCTGTGCCTGGTACTGGTGCAAGGCGCGCACGCGGTGACCACCAGCACCTTCCAGGTCACCGCGCAGGTCGTCGCCGGATGCCTGGTGGTCGGCGGCGTGACGGCTTACGGGGTGCTGGACTTCGGCACCAGCTCGGCACTCTCGACGGCCACCCTCAGCACCTCGCTCGGCGGTACCACGGTGACTTTCCAGTGCACACCGGGCGTGGCCCTGAGCATGAGCCTGGACGGCGGCCAGAACAGCGCCAGCGGCACGCGCAACCTCAAGCGCTCGGGCGGCAGCCAGCTGCTCGCCTACCAGTTGTACCGCGACGCGGCGTTCAGTCAGGCCCTGGGCATCGGCAGCAGCGTGGCGGTGAGCTACAGCGACCCGACGGCGATCAAGCTGCCGGTCTATGGCCGTACCTCCCTGACCGGCACCCTGCCGGCCGGGACCTACACAGATGTCGTGCAAGTGACGGTGACCTGGTGAAAGGCCACCGCGGATAACGAAAGAAGGAGAGGGGCATGGGGGCAGGCGCGAAACGGGCGCGTGGGATCATCGGGCTGCTGCTGTTGGCCAGCGCACCGGCCTTCGCGGCCACTTCGGTGCTGATCTGGCCGATCGACCCGGTGCTGGAGGCCGACCAGAAGGCCGGCGCGCTGTGGCTGGAGAATCGCGGTACGGCGCCGACCAGCCTGCAGGTCCGGGTGTTCGCCTGGCGCCAGGGCGAATACCAGGAGCAGTTCCAGGCCCAGCGCGAGATCATCGGCAGCCCGCCGGTGGCCAACATTCCGCCGGGGCAGAAGCAGCTGATCCGCCTGACCCGCACCGCCAGCGCGCCGGTCGGCCAGGAGCAGGCCTACCGCATCATCATCGACGAGATTCCCTCGCCGCTGCCGACCGATGCCGCCAGTGAAGGGCCGAAAGCGGCGATCCGCCTGCAGATGCGCTACTCGGTGCCGCTGTTCGTCTACGGCGAAGGGTTGTGGGGCAAGCCCGACCCGGAGGGCAAGCGCAGTGCCGAAGGCGTGGGCAAACCGCAGTTGAGCTGGCGCGCGGTGACGGTGCAGGGCAAGCCCTACGTGGAGCTGCGCAACAGCGGGCCGGTGCATGCGCGCCTGACCGACGTGGTGCTGCAGCAGGGTGGGCAGGACCGGCCGCTGGTCGAGGGGCTGCTCGGTTACGTGCTGCCCGGCGCGAGCATGCGCTGGCCAGCGCCGGCCACGCCGGGCGCGGCCAGCGTGCTCAAGGGGCGGGTCAACGGCCAGGAGGTGGCACAGGCCATCAGGCAAGGGCAGTGACAGGGGCTTGAACGAATCACAGGGGCCAGGGAGGACCCGGTAATGGTTGGAAATCGTGTGTGAGCTGGGTGCGGGTGGCAACGCACCGGTTGTGGCTGGGCCTGGCGGTGCTGGGGCCCGGCCTGGGCGTGGCCGACGACCTGCCGCCGCCACCCTCGGAACATGCCGCCATCGCCGACGCCACGCTGTACCTCGACCTGTTGGTGAACCAGGTGGCCAAGGCTGAGTTGGTGCCGGTGCAGCAGCGCGCCGGGCGCCTGTACCTGGCCAGCGAGGTGTTGCGCGAGGCGGGCATCCAGCTGCCGGGCGGTCCCCAGGGCGAAGTGGCCCTGGACAATATCCCCGGCCTGCACAGCGACTACGACAGCCAGAACCAGCGCTTGCTGCTGCAGGTGCCGCCGGCCTGGCTGCCCGACCAGCAGGTCGGTGAGCGCAACCTGTACCCGGCCAGCGACGCGCGCAGCAGCTTCGGCGCCTTGCTCAACTACGACGCCTACCTCAACGACACCGACGAGGGCGGCAGCTACCTGGCCGCCTGGAACGAACTGCGCCTGTTCGACGACTGGGGCACCTTTTCCACCACCGGGCAGTGGCGCCAGTCGTTCAATGGCGCCCAGGCCCAGGGTCGCCAGGGTTTCCTGCGCTACGACACCACCTTTCGCTACACCGACGAGCAGCGCCTGCTCACCTACGAGGCGGGCGACCTGGTGACCGGCGCGCTGCCCTGGACCACCTCGGTGCGCGTGGGCGGCCTGCAACTGTCCCGCGACTTCGGCGCTCGTCCCGACCTGGTCACCTATCCGCTGCCGGCCTTTGCCGGCGAAGCCGCCGTGCCGACCTCGCTGGACCTGTTCATCAACGGCTACAAGAGCAGCAGCACCGAGCTGCAGCCGGGCCCCTACACCCTGACCAACGTGCCGTTCATCAACGGTGCCGGCGAAGCGGTGGTGGTGACCACCGATGCCCTCGGCCGGCAGGTGTCGACCACCTTGCCGTTCTATGTCACCAGCAGCCTGCTGGCCAAGGGGCTGTCGGACTTCTCGGTGGCCGCCGGCAGCCTGCGTCGCGACTACGCCGTGCGCGATTTCGCCTATGGTCCGGGCGTGGCTTCGGCGACCTTGCGCCACGGTGTGTCCGACTACTTCACCTTGGAAACCCATGCCGAGAGCGCCGAGTCGATGATGCTCGGCGGCCTGGGCGGCAACCTGCGCCTGGGTACCTACGGCGTGCTCAACGCGGCCATGACCCAGAGCCGCTTCGAGGGCGACAGCGGCCAGCAGGTGGCGCTGGGCTACCAGTACAACAGCCGGCGCATCGGCTTCAACTACCAGCGCGTGCAGCGCCATGGCGACTATGCCGACCTGTCGTTGGTCGACAGCCCCTTCACCCGCCTGAGCCAGCGCAGCGAGCAGGCCACCCTGAGCCTCAACCTGGACCACTACGGCAGCCTCGGCGCCGGCTACTTCGACGTGCGCGCCGGCGACGGCACGCGCACGCGGCTGATCAACCTGAGCTGGAGCAAGCCGCTGTGGCGCAACAGCAGCCTGTACCTGTCGGCCAACCGCGAGGTCGGCGACAGTCAGTGGGCGGTGCAGGCGCAACTGGTGATCCCCTTCGACCTGCGCGGCACCCTGGCCTTCAGCGCCGAGCGCAGCAAGGACGGCCAGGACCTGCAGCGGGTCAACTACAGCCAGGCGGTACCGGTGGGCGGCGGGGTGGGCTACAACCTCGGCTACGCCACCGGCGGCAATCGCGACGACTACCGCCAGGCCGACCTGACCTGGCGCCTGCAGTCGGTGCAGCTGCAGGTGGGCGCCTACGGCAGCAGCGGCGAGATGACCCGCTGGGCCGACGCCAGCGGCTCGCTGGTGCTGATGGACGCAGGCTTGTTCGCCGCCAACCGCATCGACGACGCCTTCGTGGTGGTCAGCACCAGCGGCTATGCCGACGTGCCGGTGCGCTACGAGAACCAGCAGATCGGCCGCACCGACCGCAACGGTCACCTGCTGGTGCCGTACAGCAGCGGCTACTACCGCGGCAAATACGAAATCGACCCGATGGACCTGCCCGCCGACGTGCTGGCGCCGCAAGTGGAGCAGCGCGTGGCCGTGCGCCGTGGCAGCGGCTATCTGCTGGAGTTCCCGCTCAAGCGTGTGCTGGCGGCGAGCCTGGTTCTGGTCGACGGTGATCAGCAGGAACTCAAGCTGGGCAGTCGGGTGCGCCACCAGGAAAGCGGTGGCGAGGCGGTGGTGGGTTGGGATGGGTTGGTCTACCTGGAGAACCTGGCACCGCACAACCGCCTGCAGGTGGACAAGGCCGATGGCGGACAGTGCCAGGTGACCTTCGACCTGCCTGAAGGGCAGGGCCCGATTCCGCTGATCGGCCCGTTGGTGTGCCGATGAACCGGCTGGCCAGCGGTTGTCTGGCGGGGCTGCTGTCGCTGCCAGGGCCGGCCTGGGCGTTGTGCTCGGCGGTGGCCACCGCGCCGGCGGCGTTCGGATCGGTCAACTCGACGCTGGTGCGCACCACGGTGCAGAGCGCTTCGAGCACCAACGCCGGCCTGCAGTGCACCGGTTCGCTGTTGTCGTTGCTGGTCAACAGCGACCATTTCTACGCCACCATCACCTCGTCCAATAGCGGGTTGGTGGGGCCGACCGGCGATGTGATCCCCTATACGATCTACGCCAACAACACCACCAGCTATCCAATCAGCCGTGGCGTGCAGTTCGACTTTGCCCGCAATGGCATCATCGATGCGCTGGGCCTGCTTAACGGCACCACGCCCAAGACCGTGCCGCTGTACCTGAAGACCGTGGTCGGCGCCAACGTCGCCGCTGGCCTGTACCAGGAAACCCTGAATATCGCCTGGAGCTGGAACTATTGCTCGGGCATCGGCATCGGCAACATCTGCCTGGGGCGTGATATCGGTAGCGGCAACCAGACCCTGCTGGTCAGTCTCACGGTGACCAACGACTGCCAGATCACCACGCCCAACATCAGTTTCGCCAGCGCGCCGGTGGTGGCCGGGTTCGGCACGGTTAGCCAAAGCCTGAGCGTGTCGTGTACCAAGGGCAGCAGCTACACGGTGGGGCTGGACGACGGGCAGAACGTCTCGGGCGGGCGCCGACGGATGAAGTCCAGCGCCAACAACTACCTGGCCTACGACATCTTCAAGAGTGCCGGCGTGGTGCGCTGGGGCTCGGTGGGCGCGGCGCGGCGCTCGAGCGGCGATGCCGAGGTGAATCCTGGGGCGGGGACCGGGACGGGGAGCCAGGTGTTCAACTACAACGCCAAGGTGTACACCGACCAGGCGACGCCACCGGCGGCGACCTATACCGACAGTGTGATTCTGGATGTGCAGTTCTGAGTAATCTCACCTGCAGTGCGCAATCCTAGTGTAGGAGCGGCCTTGTGTCGCGAAAGGGCTGCGGAGCAGCCCCAGGATCTCAGCGTCGCGGCAGATATTGCCGGGGCTGCTATGCAGCCCTTTCGCGACACAAGGCCGCTCCTACACGGGATCGTGTTGCTCAGCGCAGATCGCCGACCATCTTCAGCAATGTCTCCAGCACCGCCCCAGCCAGCGCCTTCGAGCGCTCGCCCGACCAGCCGGTACACGGATTCGGCGCATCGTCGTGGTCCTTGAACGGCATCTCCAGGGTCAGCGACAGGCAGTCATGGGCCTGGCCCACGGCATTGCAGGCCAGGGTCATGTTGGCCTTGCCCGGCTCGTCGCGGGTGTAGCCGTACTTCGTCTGGAAGTCCGGAGTCAGGCTGCACAGGGTGCTGCGGAACTGCTCTTCCAGCTTGGCAATGCGCGGCGTGTAGCCGGGGTTGCCCTCGCAGGCCGCGGTGAACACATGGGGAATTTCCTCGTCGCCATGGGCGTCGATGAATGCGTCCACTCCGTGCAGCTTCATCTGGCTCTGGGCGAAGAACACCTCGGGGCTCAGCTCGACACTGGCGTCCTGCCAGGCGCGGTTGAGGTCCTTGCCCTTGAAGTTGGTGCGCAGGTGGCCGAGGAAGGCGCCGTCCGGATTCATGTTGGGGATCAGGTACAGGTCAGCCTTGGCCAGCAGTTGCCGGATGACCGGGCCATTGGCTTGCAGGGCGTCGATCACACCTTCCATGAACCATTCGGCCATGTGCTCGCCCGGGTGCTGCTGGGCGATGATCCACAGCTTGCGCTTGGCGGCCGCGCCGTCGCCCGCGCGCAGCAGCGGAATATCCCGGCCTTGCACGCTGCGCCCGCTGGCCAGCAGTTCGACGCCAGGGATCTGCCGGGCACGTTCGATCAGTTGGTTGTGGCGGGCGCGAGGGTAGGGTTCGAAGTAGGCGAACCAGGCCTGTTCCTGTTCGGCCTTGAAGTCGAAACTCAGGGCCTTGCCGTCGAACTGGCTGGGCACGCGGAACCACGTCTGCTGGTCGTAGGACGCCACGGCGTGGTAGCCGGTCCAGGCGTTCTTGTAGGAAGACTCATGGGCGTTGTCCAGGCTGAAACGATGGACCTGGCCCGGGGTGAGGCCACTGACCTTGAAATGGAACCACTGGAAGTGCCCGCTGTGGGTGTCGGGGCGGATGTTCAGGTGGACGTGCGCAGGGTCGCTGGCGTCCTTGATCAGGATGTTGCCGGAGTCGAAATCGCAGTCGATGTGCAGCGGGGAGCGCGTCACGGTCATTGCCAGCCTCCTGTTGGCGTTGTTGTGACCGTACTCTACACCGCTTGGTGGTGGGGGTGCGTATGTTGATCGGGATTAACGTGTGTAGGAGCGGCCTAGTGTCGCGAAAGGGCTGCGCAGCAGCCCCAGTTTTTTATTGGCGATGCAGAAAGCCGGGGCCGCCTTGCGGCCCTTTCGCGACACAAGGCCGCTCCTACAGGGGTTGCGGCATGGCATGAGGTGTCAGGCCAGCAGGCCTAGCGCCACAAGGGCGGCAACGCCAAGCCCGATGGCAATCGAACAGCCACCCAACGACAGCGCCGCACGCCCTTGCCGGTACCAGCCGTCATGCCCGAGCTGCCGGGCCGGCGCGAGCAGGCTGCGCCAGCGCAGTTCGGTTTCGTGGAAGGCACGCAGGTGGTCGGGGTTTGCATCCAGCCAGCGGCGGAAGTCGATACGTTCGCTGGCGGTCACCTGCGGGCTTTGCAGGCGCACGTACCATTGCCCGGCGATGCTGGCCAGCGCGTCGCCGGGGGCGCGGGCGGTCTGCAGGGCCTGGTTCATGTGGCGCTCGATGCTGATCAGCGGCAGGTCCAGGCGCTCGGCGATGGCGGCGAAGCCCTGTTGGTCGAGGCGATTGAGCAGGAAGACTTGCTGGACCCGGCGCGGCAGGCGCTTGAGCGCATGCAGCAGCGCGTCCTCGCCATACTGTTCGGCGGTGCGCGGGTCGTGCTCGAGGGGCAGCAACAGGCGGGTCATGGACAGCTCCTTGCTCATTAAGGAAAGGGGTGGGGGCATCTTCCTTGATGCGGAGCCAGCTTAGGCTAAACGAGATTGATTCTCAAGTGCTGATTCCGCAAAGATTTGTAATGAGCGTTCACGTCCTGACACAGTTTTGCTATCATCGCCGCCATCAACGATCTTCATTAGCCTGAAGAGCCAAAAAAAATGACCCGGCAAAAAGCCGGGTCAAAAACCGTGATTAGCCTGATGAGGAGATAATCTGAGCGTCCGACCTGAGGACGTTGCAGGTTATCCAGCGGGTCTCGCGACCAGCTGAGTGCAATAATAATCGTTATCATTTGCCAGTCAAATGATTTTTCCGCGATCTGCTAAAAAAATCTTCCTGACGCACCCCTTGTCCCCGGCAATCGGGGCTTTTGCCGTTCGTCAGCTATCACGTTCTCCCTTCAAATCGATGCCTTTTCCCTGGCGTGGCACTGCTCCAGCAGGGCGCGGGCCATGTTGACTGTGTGCATACGCGTAAACACCCTCTTGTGAGGAAGCGGTGGATTTGGCACCTCGAAGCGCGGTCTTTGGCACCTTCAGGAAACATGCGGGGTAGAGACGATTCTGAGTGCCAAAGAGCCCGCTTAATAGGGTAAAAATGAGGAAAATCCTCGGTTTTCCGTAGCGCGCTTTTTGGCATCGATATCGGTCGTAACCTATTGATTTATAATTTATTTGTCTCGAGTGCCAAACGCAGCGCTGGTACCAAAGACGGCGTCGACTCACACTGACGCACTCCTCGTCCTCGGCAATCGGGGCTTTTGTCGTTTGTCGACCACACGTTCTTTCTTCAGAGCCATCCCTTTCAAGGTTTTGCGATTTTTGGGATATGGCTGTTTCAACTCAAGATTGCCGGGGTCGCTTTGCGGCCCTTTCGCGACACAAGGCCGCTCCTACAGGGGGCGCGGTCTCCTGTAGGAGCGGCCTTGTGTCGCGAAAGGGCTGCAAAGCAGCCCCGGCAAATCCAAGCCGGACGCCAATTATCAACACCTTGAAAGGGCTGTCCTTCAGATCGATGCCTTTTCCGTGGCGTGGCACTGCTCCAGCAGGGCGCGGGCCATGTTGATCATGTGCATCAGCGCAAACACCACTTCCCGCGTCGTGCCCTGCAGATGGCTGCCGGTTTCCTGTGCCGTGGCGGCGGCGCAGCGCAGCAGGGCCATGGCGTGCTCGCTGGCCTGGGCGCTGCTCACACCTTCGCGCAGGGTCCAGAGCGTGCGCTCCAGGTCCGGGGTGCTGGGAGTGGGGTTGAGGTAGTAGTCGAGGGCGCGGCGGGCGGCCTCTTCGTCGAGATCTGTTTCTTCTTTTTTCGTATTGCTCATGACTGCACCTATGAAATCCGTTCCAGGACAATGAACGCTGATATTAGGTCAATATGTATTATTTTTAGCTGCTAAGATAATTCTAGATGTGTATTGATGCCGTTCATCCAGTCCGTATCGTTCTCAGCCATGGAAAACTGGATCGAATTTCTGTCGCGCTACCAGCGCGAGCACAGCCTCAAACAACACCAACTGGCCGAGCGCCTGGGCATGACCCAAGGCGGTGTCGGCCATTGGCTGCGCGGCACGCGCAGGCCGACCCTGGCAACCGTCAACGAAAAACTGGAAAAGCTCGGGCTGGTGTACCTGGAAGCGCGGGTGATGGTGGTCGAGCGCGACAGCATGGCGCGCGAGAGCAGGGGGGTGTACGCGGTGGACCGGCCGCTTTCGGTCAATGCCCTGCGCCATGCGAGTTTTCGCTTTCCCGTACTGAGCTGGGCCGACCTGAGCGGGCCCTTGCCCGAGTCAAGTGAGATCCACGAGCTGACCGACTACATGCCGGCGGGGAACGCCTTCTGGTTGCCGGTCGAGAATGATTCGATGAATGCCGCCAGCGGCAGGAGCGTGCCGCTGGGCATGCGGGTGTTGGTGGATGCGGGGATCGAGGTGGCGCCGGGCAGGTTGGTCGTTGCTCGCCAGCCAGGTCGGCCGGCAGTCCTGCGCGAGTTGATCGAGGAGGGCGGACAGCAGATGCTCAGGCCGCTCAATACCTTGTATCCGACGGTGTTGTGCGAGGAAGGGTGCGAGTTTCTTGGTGTCGTGGTGCGGATGCACGGGGTGCTCTAGATTCGCGCGCAGAGCGCGTTGGGGCTGCGAGGTGCCAGGCGGTAGCCTTGCAGCGCTCTTGAGATCGAGCGCCGCGCGGGCGGCGCTCGATCTCATAGGCGAAACAACCCTTTCGGCGAACACATTGCCGCCGTTACGCTCCCTCCAACTCCACCAGCACTGTCCCCTCGCTGACCATATCCCCCTCCTGACAGAACAGCGCCTTCACCGTCCCATCATGGGGCGCCCGAATGCTGTGCTCCATCTTCATCGCCTCCAGCACCACCAGCGCAGTACCGGCCTCGACCACCTGCCCCGGTTCCACCAGCACCCGCACGATACTGCCGTTCATCGGCGCACCCAGCCCCCCTTGGTGACTATGGCTGGCCTCGGCCGCCGCGATCGGGTCATGAACACTGACGGCGTGCAACTCACCCTGCCACTGCAGGTACAGCGTGCCACCCCGACGCACCGCCAGGTGACGACGGCGCAGGCCGTCCTGGTCATGACACAGCTGCTCCCCCTCCAGGCGATAACTCGAAGGCGCGCTGCGCTCCAGCGCCATCGCCTGCTCATGCCCGTCGCACTGCAAGTGCAGGCTGCTGCGCGCCGGCAAGCCCAGGCGCAGGCCATCGCGAGCCGCCCACGGTGAAGCGCGGTCGTCCTGGCGCTGCGAAGCAGGTTCGCTTTGCAACCACGCCTCGGCGGCGGCCTCCCAGAAATGGGCCGACAAAGCCTGGGGCGCAGGCAGCAACACATCCTGGTGACGCGGGATGAACCCGGTGTCCAGTTCCGCCTCGGCAAACGCCGGGTGCGCAAGGATGCGCCGCAGGAAGGCGATATTGGTCTTCAGCCCGCCAATGGCGAACTCATCGAGCATCGCCAGCAACCGCAGGCGCGCCTGCTCGCGGTCCTGGCCCCAGGCAATCAGCTTGCCCAGCATCGGGTCATAGAACGGCGACACCACATCGCCCTCGCTGACGCCACTGTCCACCCGACGGCCTTCGCCCGGTGCCGACTCGCGGTACAACGCCAGGGTGCCGGTGGCCGGCAGGAATTCGTTGGCCGGATCCTCGGCGTACAGCCGCACCTCGATGGCGTGGCCGATCAGCGGCACCTGCTCCTGGGTGATCGGCAGTGGTTCGCCGCAGGCCACGCGGATCTGCCAGGCCACCAGGTCGAGCCCGGTGATGGCCTCGGTGACCGGGTGCTCCACCTGCAGGCGGGTGTTCATCTCCATGAAGAAGAACTCGCCGCGGGCATCGAGCAGGAACTCGACGGTGCCGGCGCCCACGTAGCCGATGGCCTGGGCGGCGCGCACCGCGGCCTCGCCCATGGCCTTGCGCAGCTCCGGGGAGAGGCCCGGCGCCGGGGCTTCCTCGACCACCTTCTGGTGGCGACGCTGGATCGAGCAGTCACGCTCGTTGAGGTACAGGCAGTTGCCGTGCTGGTCGGCGAACACCTGGATCTCCACATGACGCGGCTTGAGCACGTACTTCTCGACCAGCATCCGCGCATCGCCGAACGACGACTGCGCCTCGCGTTGCGCCGAGGCCAGGGCGTCGGCCAGCTGGCTCTCGTCCTCGACCACTTTCATGCCCTTGCCGCCGCCGCCGGCGCTGGCCTTGAGCAGCACCGGGTAGCCGATGCGCTCGGCGGCGGCGCGGAAGGTCTCCAGATCCTGGGCCTCGCCGTGGTAGCCCGGCACCAGCGGCACGCCGGCGGACTCCATCAGCGCCTTGGCCGCCGACTTGCTGCCCATGGCGTCGATGGCGCTGGCCGGCGGGCCGAGGAAGATCAGCCCGGCCTGTTCGATGGCGCGGGCGAAACCGGCGTTCTCCGACAGGAAGCCATAGCCCGGGTGGATCGCCTGGGCGCCGCTGGCTTTGGCGGCGGCGAGCAGCTTGTCGATCACCAGGTAGCTTTCGGCGGCCTTGGTGCCGCCGAGGTCGACGCGGATGTCCGCTTCGCGGCTATGGCGCGCATCGCGGTCGGTGGTGCTGTGCACGGCCACGGTGGTCAGGCCCATGGCCTTGGCGGTGCGCATCACCCGGCAGGCGATTTCGCCGCGGTTGGCGACCAGCAGGGTGGTCAGCGTGGGTCGGCTCATGGGCGCGGCTCCTTGTTGTCTTGCCAGGCGGGGCGGCGTTTTTCCAGGAAGGCGCGCAGGCCTTCCTGGCCTTCGGCGCTGACGCGGATGCGGGCGATGGTGTTCTCGCAGTAGCGGCGCAGGGCCGGGCTCAGTTCGCCGGCGTCCACCTCGCGCAGCAGGTCCTTGGTGGCGCGCAGCGCCTGCGGGCTGTTCTGCAGCAGGTTGTCGACCCAGGCCTCGACCTGGGCGTCCAGCTCGGCGGCCGGGTATACCTCGGCCAGCAGGCCCAGGTCGCGGGCGCGCACGCCGCTGAAGCGCTCGGCGGTGAGGGCATAGCGGCGGGCAGCGCGCTCGCCGATGGCCTTGACCACGAATGGGCTGATCACCGCCGGGGCCAGGCCGATGCGCACTTCCGACAGGCACAGCTGCGCGTCCTCGGCGCCGATGGCCATGTCGCAGCAGCTGATCAGCCCCAGCGCGCCACCGAAAGCGGCGCCTTGCACCACGGCCAGGGTCGGCGTCTTGAGCCGGTGCAGGGCATACATCAGCTCGCCCAGCTCGTGGGCGTCGTCCAGGTTGGTGTTGAAGTCCAGTTGCGCCGACTGCTGCATCCACGCCAGGTCCGCGCCGGCGCTGAAGTGCCGGCCACGGCCGCGCAGCACCACGAAGCGCAGGCTGGCGACCTCGGCCAGGCGGTCGAGGGCGACGATCAGCTCGCGGATCATCTGCGCGTTGAAGGCGTTGTTCTTGTCTTCCCGGCTCAGCCACAGGGTGGCGAAGCCGCGAGGGTCCTTTTCCAGTTCGATAGTCGCGAAGTCGCTCATGGGTCACATCCGGAAAATGCCGAAGCGGCTCTGTTCGATCGGGGCGTTCAGCGCGGCGGACAGCGCCAGGCCGAGCACGTCGCGGGTCTGCGCCGGGTCGATGACGCCGTCGTCCCACAGCCGGGCGCTGGAGTAGTAGGGGTGGCCCTGGCGCTCGTACTGGTCGAGGATCGGCTGCTTGAGCTTCTTCTCGTCTTCGCTGCTGAACACTTCGCCGCTGCGCTCGCTCTGTTCGCGCTTGACCTGGGCCAGCACGCCGGCCGCCTGTTCGGCGCCCATCACGCCGATGCGGGCGTTGGGCCACATCCACAGGAAGCGCGGGTCGTAGGCGCGGCCGCACATGCCGTAGTTGCCGGCGCCGAAGCTGCCGCCGATGATCACCGTGAACTTCGGCACCTGGGCGCAGGCCACCGCGGTCACCAGCTTGGCGCCGTGCTTGGCGATGCCGCCTTCCTCGTACTTCTTGCCGACCATGAAGCCGGTGATGTTCTGCAGGAACAGCAGCGGGATGCCGCGCTGGCAGGCCAGCTCGATGAAGTGCGCGCCTTTTTGCGCGGCCTCGGCGAAGAGGATGCCGTTGTTGGCCAGGATCGCCACCGGGTAGCCGTGCAGGTGGGCGAAACCGCACACCAGGGTGGTGCCGAACAGCGCCTTGAACTCATCGAACACCGAGCCGTCGACCAGGCGGGCGATCACCTCGCGCACGTCGAACGGCTGCTTGGCGTCGGCCGGGACCACGCCGTACAGCTCTTCGGCGTTGTACAACGGCGCGACCGGCGCCTGGCATTGCAGCTTGCCCTGCTTGTGCCAGTTGAGGTTGGCGACGCTGCGCCGGGCAATCGCCAGGGCGTGCTCGTCGTTGTCTGCATAGTGGTCGGCCACACCGCTGGTGCGGCAGTGCACGTCGGCGCCGCCGAGGTCCTCTGCGCTGACCACTTCACCGGTCGCGGCTTTCACCAAAGGGGGGCCTGCGAGGAAGATGGTCGCCTGCTGGCGCACCATGATCGCTTCGTCGGCCATGGCCGGCACGTAGGCGCCGCCGGCGGTGCACGAGCCCATCACCACGGCGATCTGCGGTATCCCTAAGGCACTCATGTTGGCCTGGTTGAAGAAGATCCGCCCGAAGTGCTCGCGGTCGGGGAACACCTCGTCCTGGCGCGGCAGGTTGGCGCCGCCGGAGTCTACCAGGTAGATGCACGGCAGGCGGTTCTGCAGGGCGATGGTCTGGGCGCGCAGGTGCTTTTTCACCGTCAGCGGGTAGTAGGAGCCGCCTTTGACCGTGGCGTCGTTGGCCACGATCATGCACTCCACGCCTTCGACCCGGCCGATGCCGGCGATCACGCCGGCGGCCGGCACGTCTTCGCCGTACACCTCATGGGCGGCCAGCTGGCCGATCTCGAGGAACGCCGAGCCCGGGTCGAGCAGGCGGTCGATACGCTCGCGGGGCAGCAGCTTGCCCCGCGAGGTATGCCGCTCCTGGGCCTTCGGCCCGCCGCCCTGGGCGATGTGACCGAGCAGGCCGCGCAGGGCCTGGACCTGTTCGAGCATGGCCGCGCTGTTGCTGGCGAATTCCGCCGAACGCGGGTTGATCTGGGTATGCAAGGTAGCCATGGACGCCGGTTCCTTGTGCTCAGCGGGTTTCGTTGAACAGTTCGCGGCCGATCAGCATCCGGCGGATCTCGCTGGTGCCGGCGCCGATCTCGTACAGCTTGGCGTCGCGCAGCAGGCGCCCGGCCGGGAATTCGTTGATGTAGCCGTTGCCGCCGAGGATCTGGATCGCCTCCAGGGCCATCTGCGTGGCGCGCTCGGCGGTGTAGAGGATCACCCCGGCGGCGTCCTTGCGGGTGGTTTCGCTGCGGTCGCAGGCCTGGGCCACGGCGTACAGGTAGGCGCGGCTGGCGTTGAGCTGGGTGTACATGTCGGCGATCTTGCCCTGGATCAGCTGGAACTCGCCGATGCTCTGGCCGAACTGCTTGCGGTCGTGGATGTACGGCACCACCAGGTCCATGCAGCTCTGCATGATGCCGGTGGGGCCGCCGGCGAGCACCACGCGCTCGTAGTCCAGGCCGCTCATCAGCACGCGCACGCCGCCGTTGAGCTGGCCGAGGATGTTTTCTTCCGGTACTTCGACGTCATCGAAGAACAGCTCGCAGGTGTTGGAGCCGCGCATGCCGAGCTTGTCGAACTTGTTGCTGCGGGTGAAGCCTTTCCAGTCGCGCTCGACGATGAACGCGGTGATGCCGTGGGGGCCCTTGTCCAGGTCGGTCTTGGCGTAGATCACGTAGGTGTTGGCGTCGGGGCCGTTGGTGATCCAGGTCTTGCTGCCGTTGAGCACGTAGTGGTCGCCGCGTTTTTCGGCGCGCAGCTTCATCGACACCACGTCGGAGCCGGCGTTGGGCTCGCTCATGGCCAGGGCGCCGATGTGCTCGCCGCTGATCAGCTTGGGCAGGTACTTGAGCTTCTGCTCGTGGGTGCCGTTGCGGTTGATCTGGTTGACGCACAGGTTGGAGTGGGCGCCATAGGAGAGGGCCACCGAGGCCGAGGCGCGGCTGATCTCTTCCATCGACACCACGTGGGCCAGGTAGCCCAGGCCGGCGCCGCCGTATTCTTCCGGCACGGTGATGCCCAGCAGGCCCATGTCGCCGAACTTGCGCCACATGTCGGCGGGGAACAGGTTGTCGTGGTCGATCTGTGCGGCGCGTGGTGCCAGCTCGGCGGCGACGAAGGTGCGGACCTGGTCGCGGAGCATGTCGATGGTCTCGCCCAGGGCGAAGTTCAGGCTGGGGTAATGCATGGGGCACCTTCTTGTTCTTGAAATTCGAGGTACTGCACCGACCCTGTGGGAGCGGGCTTGCCCGCGATGCCCGTCAGAACGGCCAGCGATGTTGTCTGGTCCGGCCTCATCGCGGGCAAGCCCGCTCCCACAGAGTCGGTGCTCGTGGTTGACGTTAACGTAAACCTGCCTTCCGGGGCTGTCAATCGAGATGTCACCTTTACGTAAACGTAAATCTGCGCCAGAGTAATTGACGCCTGCTTCAGTCATGCCCAGAACAACCACAAGAAGGGATCACCATGCCTCAACCAAGCTACACGCGCGGCCGCCAGGATCACCCATTGCTGACCCTGACCGTCGGCCAGGCCTTCGATGCCACTGTCGCCCGCCACGGCGAACGCGAGGCGCTGGTAGTGCGCCACCAAGGATTGCGCTACAGCTGGCGCGAGCTGGCCGCCGAGGTCGACGTGCATGCCCGGGCGTTGATGGCGCTGGGCGTGGAGGGCGGCGAGCGGGTCGGCATCTGGGCGCCCAACTGCGCGCAGTGGTGCATCCTGCAGCTGGCCACGGCCAAGGTCGGCGCGATCCTGGTCAACATCAACCCGGCCTATCGGGTGGGCGAGCTGGAGTATGTGCTGCGCCAGTCCGGCTGCCGCTGGCTGGTGTGCGCCGATGCCTTCAAGACCTGCGACTACCACGCGATGGTGCAGGAGCTGGTGCCTGAGCTGGCGAACCATGCCGTGGGCGAACTGGCCGGCGAACGCCTGCCCGACCTGCGCGGTGTGATCAGCCTGGCCGCCGAGCCGCCCTCGGGCTTCCTGCCCTGGGCCGCGCTGGCCGGGCGGGCGGGGGAGGTGACGCCTGCCGCCTGCGAAGCCCGCCAGCAGAGCCTGCAGTTCGACCAGCCGGTGAACATCCAGTACACCTCCGGCACCACCGGCGCGCCCAAGGGCGCGACCCTGAGCCACTACAACATCCTCAACAACGGCTACATGGTCGGCGAGAGCCTGGGCCTGAGCGAGCGTGACCGCATGGTGATCCCGGTGCCGCTGTATCACTGCTTCGGCATGGTCATGGCCAACCTCGGTTGCATCACCCACGGCAGCACCATGGTCTATCCCAACGACGCCTTCGACGCCGAGTTCACCCTGCGTGCCGTGGCCGAGGAACGCGCCAGCATCCTCTACGGCGTGCCGACCATGTTCATTGCCATGCTCGATCACCCCAGCCGCACCTTGCTGGACCTGTCCACGCTGCGCAGCGGCATCATGGCCGGCGCCACTTGCCCGATCGAGGTGATGCGCAAGGTCATCGACCAGCTGCACATGGCCGAGGTGCAGATCGCCTACGGCATGACCGAAACCAGCCCGGTATCGCTGCAGACCGGCCCCGACGACGGCCTGGAGCTGCGCGTGACCACGGTGGGCCGCACCCAGCCGCAGCTGGAAACCAAGCTGGTGGACGCCGACGGGCGCACCGTCCTGCGAGGCGAGATCGGCGAGCTGTGCACCCGGGGCTACAGCGTGATGCTCGGCTACTGGGACAACCTGCAGGCCACCCATGACGCCATCGACCCGGCCGGCTGGATGCACACCGGCGACCTGGCGGTGATGGACGACGAGGGTTATGTGCGCATCGTCGGGCGCAACAAGGACATGATCATCAGGGGCGGCGAAAACATCTATCCGCGTGAGCTGGAGGAGTTCTTCCATACCCATCCGGCGGTGGCCGAGGCGCAGGTGGTGGGCATTCCGTGCAGCAGGTATGGCGAGGAGGTGGTGGCATGGATTCGCCTGCACCCCGGGCACAGTGCCACGGCGGAGGAACTGCAGCAGTGGTGCAAGGCGCGGCTGGCGCATTTCAAGACGCCGCGGTATTTCCGTTTCGTGGATGAGTTTCCGATGACGGTGACGGGGAAGGTGCAGAAGTTTCGGATGCGCGAAATCAGCGTGGAGGAGCTTGGGGGCTAGGCATCGCCTTGTAGACCAGGTCGACCAGTTCGGCGAAGGTGGTGTACGTCTGGATTTGGTGGGGGATGAAGATGCCGAATGTCTCCTCCACGATGGCTTGCAGCTCTACCACGTCGAAACTGTCGGCGCCCAGTTCGTCCATGGCGATGTCCGGCCGGATCCGGTGCAGGCTCTGTTCGAGGAAGCCGGCGAGAATCCATTGCAACTGGAAGGCGATGTAGAGGCGCGAGCGCATGCCTGGGGCTGCCGTCAGAGAGGAGTGTCTTTCTATACATGGCCCCAGAAGACTCTGCTACTGGCAGAAATACCAGGTGTGCAATTGTCTGGTTCGAGCGCCAGACTGCCCCGCAAGAGCACGGGACAGTTCTCGGCCTTGAGGTATTACTTGGGTGATGCTTTTCGTACTAGCACGAGGAGGTCATTTACCGTTTTGACTTTCTCCGCTTGATCTCCATCGAGGGTAATATCGAATTCTTTCTCGGTAGCCATGACGATCCCAATAATATCCAGATTGTCTGCACCTAGATCCGTCTCAAAGTTTGCGGTGGGGATGACATATGTCTTCTCAATACTAAGCTGTTCCGTGATAAGAGTTATCAGTCTTTCTTCCAAGTAATCCATGACAGTACCCTCATGTAAGTGACATGAGCGTTGTATGCTGATTGATCGCGCTGTGCTACTGGCAGAAATATCAGGTGACTCCGCCCCGCAACAACCTTGTCTATCCTCTACCTTTCACCGGCGGCTCCTCGCTCGGCGGGTCGCCCACGGTCGGCGGCACGGTCGGCTTGATCGGCAGCTCGTCCGGATCTTCCTCGGGTACCGGCGGCGGCAATGTCGGGTCGTCGATGTTCGGGTCGGGTGTCTCTGGTGGAATGGGAATGTTCATGGGCCTGACCTCGCGGGATGAATGAAACGGTACTGCAGGCTTCGACCCGGCCGTGCGCCATTCGCTCATTTTTTTTGAACCCCGCCCGCCGCCATGGCTCTGAACCCTTACCGCCACAATCCCCACGGAGCGAGTGCGATGTCTGGTAACGAGCCCTTCGAAAGCGTGCCCATGGCCAACGACCATCCGGACCAGGCCATCAGCCTCTCGCAGGCGCTGCTGGCCCCGCGCATCGTGATCGAGGACGTGAGCCCGGTGCTCGACGGCGGTACCTTCGCCGCCAAGGCGGTGCGTGGTCACAAGGTCGAGGTGAGCGCCAAGGTGTACACCGATGGCCACGACCGCCTGGCGGTGAGCCTGTACTGGCGCCAGGCCCACAGCCGTCGCTGGCACTGCGTGGCCATGCTCTCGCCCGGCAACGACCTGTGGCTGGCCGAGTTCACCCCCACCGAGCTGGGCCTGCACCTGTTCAGCCTCGAGGCCTGGATCGACCCCTACGCCACCTACTGCCACGACCTCGAGAAGAAGTACGCCGCCGGTGTCGATGTGAAGCTGGAGCTCGAGGAGGGGCGGCGGTTGCTGGGCAAGGGTGTCGAGCGCAGCGACGGGCCGCTGCGCGAGCAGTTGCAGGCGCTGCGCCAGGGCCTGTCGGAGCAGTCGGTGGACGCTCAGGTGGCGCAGCTGCTGCATCCCGATGCCGCCCGGCTGATGGCGGAGGCCGAGCACCGCAGCTACCTCACCCGCAGCCCGGAGCTTGCCGTCGATGTCGACCGTGAAGCGGCCCGGTTCGCCAGCTGGTACGAACTGTTCCCGCGCTCGATCACCGATGACCCCGAGCGCCACGGTACGTTCGACGATGTGCACCAGCGCCTGCCGATGATCCGCGACATGGGCTTCGACGTGCTGTATTTCCCGCCCATCCATCCCATCGGCATGCAGCACCGCAAGGGCCGCAACAACGCCTTGCAGGCCCAGCCCGGCGACCCTGGCAGCCCGTACGCGATCGGCAGCCCCGAAGGCGGTCATGACGCCATCCACCCGCAGCTGGGCACGCGCGAGGATTTTCGCCGACTGGTCGCCGCCGCCGCCGAGCACGGCCTGGAGATCGCCCTGGACTTCGCCATCCAGTGCTCCCAGGACCATCCCTGGCTCAAGGAGCACCCGGGCTGGTTCAGCTGGCGTCCCGACGGCACCATCCGCTACGCCGAGAACCCGCCGAAGAAGTACCAGGACATCGTCAACGTCGACTTCTACGCGCCCGAGGCCGTGCCGTCGCTGTGGCTGGCGCTGCGCGACGTGGTGGTCGGCTGGGTCGAGGAGGGGGTGAAGACCTTCCGGGTCGACAATCCGCACACCAAGCCGCTGCCGTTCTGGCAGTGGCTGATCGCCAATGTGCGCAGCCGGCACCCCGAGGTGATCTTCCTCGCCGAGGCGTTCACCCGCCCGGCGATGATGGCGCGCCTGGGCAAGGTCGGCTACGCCCAGAGCTACACCTACTTCACCTGGCGCAACGGCAAACAGGAGCTGCGCGAGTTCTTCGAGCAGCTCAACCAGCCACCGTGGAGCCTGTGCTACCGCCCCAATTTCTTCGTCAACACGCCGGACATCAACCCGTACTTCCTGCAGACTTCGGGCCGCGCCGGTTTCCTGATCCGCGCCGCGCTGGCGACCATGGGCTCGGGGTTGTGGGGCATGTACTCGGGGTTCGAGCTGTGCGAAGGCACGCCGCTGCCGGGCAAGGAGGAATACCTCGACTCGGAGAAGTACGAGATCCGCCCGCGCGATTTCAACCAGCCCGGCAACATCGTCGCCGAGATCGCCCAGCTCAACCGCATCAGAAGGCAGAACCGCGCCCTGCAGACACACCTGGGCGTGGTGTTCCTCAACTGCTGGAACGACAACATCCTGTACTTCGCCAAGCGCACGCCCGAGCGCGACAACTTCATCCTGGTGGCCGTCAGCCTCGACCCGCACAACGCCCAGGAGGCCAACTTCGAGTTGCCGCTGTGGGAACTGGGGCTGGACGACAACGCCGACACCCAGGGCGAGGACCTGATGAACGGCCACCGCTGGACCTGGCACGGCAAGACCCAGTGGATGCGCATCGAGCCGTGGCACCAGCCGTTCGGCATCTGGCGCATCGAAAAGCTCCGCTGATCCCCTGTAGGAGCGGCCTTGTGTCGCGAAAGGGCTGCGTAGCAGCCCCAGCAATCTGTCATGTCGTTGAGAACCTGGGGCCGCTTCGCGCCCCTTTCGCGACACAAGGCCGCTCCTACAGGGGGCGTGCCGAACTGGAAATGAAAGGAGTCCCCAATGGCCAAGCGTTCCCGCCCGGCAGCCTTCATCGATGATCCGTTGTGGTACAAGGACGCGGTGATCTACCAGTTGCACGTCAAGTCGTTCTTCGATTCGAACAACGATGGCATCGGAGACTTCGCAGGGCTCATCGGCAAGCTCGACTACATCGCCGAACTGGGCGTCAACACGCTCTGGCTGCTGCCGTTCTATCCCTCGCCCCGGCGCGACGATGGTTATGACATCGCCGAGTACAAGGCCGTGCACCCGGACTACGGCAGCATGGCCGACGCCCGGCGCTTCATCGCCGAGGCCCACAAGCGCGGCTTGCGGGTGATCACCGAACTGGTCATCAACCACACCTCCGACCAGCACCCCTGGTTCCAGAAGGCCCGCCGTGCCAAGCGCGGCAGCAAGGCCCGGGACTTCTACGTATGGTCCGACGACGACCAGAAATACGATGGCACGCGGATCATCTTCCTCGACACCGAGAAGTCCAACTGGACCTGGGACCCGGTCGCCGGCCAGTACTTCTGGCACCGCTTCTACTCGCACCAGCCGGACCTGAACTTCGACAACCCGCAGGTGCTCAAGGCGGTGATCGGGGTGATGCGCCACTGGCTCGACATCGGTGTCGACGGCCTGCGCCTGGACGCCATCCCCTACCTGATCGAACGTGACGGCACCAACAACGAGAACCTCCCCGAGACCCATGGGGTGCTCAAGGCGATCCGCGCCGAGATCGACGCCAACTACCCCGACCGCATGCTGCTGGCCGAGGCCAACCAGTGGCCGGAGGACACGCGCCCGTACTTCGGCGAGGGCGAGGGCGACGAATGCCACATGGCGTTCCACTTCCCGCTGATGCCGCGCATGTACATGGCCCTGGCCATGGAAGACCGTTTTCCGATCACCGACATCCTGCGCCAGACCCCGGAGATCCCGGCCAACTGCCAGTGGGCGATCTTCCTGCGCAACCACGATGAGCTGACCCTGGAGATGGTCACCGACCGCGAGCGCGACTACCTGTGGAACTATTACGCCGAGGACCGTCGCGCGCGCATCAACCTCGGCATCCGTCGACGCCTGGCGCCATTGCTGCAACGGGACCGGCGGCGCATCGAACTGCTGACCAGCCTGCTGCTGTCGATGCCCGGCACGCCGACCCTGTACTACGGCGACGAGCTGGGCATGGGCGACAACATCTACCTGGGCGACCGCGATGGCGTGCGCACGCCGATGCAGTGGTCGCCGGACCGCAATGGTGGTTTCTCCAGGGCCGACCCGCAGCGCCTGGTGCTGCCGCCGATCATGGACCCGCTGTACGGCTACCAGACCATCAACGTCGAGGCTCAGGCCCACGACCCGCATTCGCTGCTCAACTGGAACCGCCGCCTGCTGGCGGTACGCAACCAGCAGAAGGCCTTCGGCCGGGGCAGCATGAAGATGCTGACGCCGAGCAACCGACGGATTCTCGCCTACCTGCGTGAATACACCGATGCCGACGGCAACAGCGAAATCGTGCTGTGCGTGGCCAACGTCTCACGGGCGGCGCAGGCGGCGGAGCTGGAACTGTCGCAGTACGCCGACCGGGTGCCGGTGGAAATGCTGGGCGGCAGCGCGTTCCCGCCCATCGGCCAGCTGCCGTTCCTGCTGACCCTGCCGCCCTATGGCTTCTACTGGTTCCTGCTGGCCTCCCACGACCGCATGCCCAGCTGGCATGTCCAGCCCACCGAGGGCTTGCCCGAGCTGACCACCCTGGTGCTGCGCAAGCGCATGGAGGAACTGCTCGAGGCGCCGGCACGGGAAACCTTGCAGGGCGCGATCTTGCCGCAGTACCTGCCCAAGCGCCGCTGGTTCGCCGGCAAGGAAGGGCCGATCGACCAGGTCCGCCTGCGTTATGGCGTGCGCTTCGCCACCAGCACCTTGCCGGTGCTGCTCGGCGAGCTGGAGGTGCACAGCGACGGGGTGGTCACCCACTATCAGCTGCCCTTCGGCCTGCTGCCGGAGGAGCAGATCAATGCCGCGCTGCCCCAGCAGCTGGCGCTGTCGCGGGTGCGCCGTGGTCGCCAGGTGGGGCTGATCACCGACGCCTTCGTGCTTGACAGCTTCGTGCGCGCGGTGCTGCGGGCCTGCCAGGAGGGCACGCGCCTGCCCTGTGGCGAGGCACTGGGCGAGCTGCGTTTCGAATGCACGGACTCGCTGCGGGCGCTGGCGCTCGATGAGCAGAGCGAAGTGCGCTACCTGAGCGCCGAGCAGTCCAACAGTTCGGTGGTGGTCGGTGGCAGCCTGGTGCTCAAGCTGATCCGCCGGGTGAACCCCGGGGTGCATCCGGAACTGGAGATGAGCGGCTACCTGACCGCCGCGGGCTTCGCCAACATCTCGCCGTTGCTGGCGTGGGTCAGCCGCGTCGATGGCGACGGGCAGTCCCATCTGCTGATGATCGCCCAGGGTTACCTGAGCAACCAGGGCGATGCCTGGGACTGGACGCAGAACACCCTGGAACGGGCGATCCGCGATGAGATGGAACCCAACAGCGTCGAGCCGGAGGCGCACACCGACGCGCTGGCCGAGCTCACCGGCTTCGCCGCCTTGCTTGGCCAGCGCCTGGGCGAAATGCACCTGCTGCTGGCCGCGCCGAGCGACAACCAAGCGTTCCAGTCGCGGCCGAGCGATGCACGCGACAGCGAACGCTGGAGCCGACAGATCAGCGCCGAGCTGGTCCACGCCCTCGACCTGCTGGCCCAGCACCGCGACACGCTGGACCGCGACAGCCAGGCCCTGGTCGACGACCTGCAGCAACAGCGCGAGGGCCTGCAGCAACACATCGACAGCCTTGCCCGACAAGCCCAGGGCGGCCTGTTGATGCGGGTGCACGGCGACCTGCACCTGGGCCAGGTGCTGGTGGTGCAGGGCGATGCCTACCTCATCGATTTCGAAGGCGAGCCGGCCCGGCCGCTGGAGGAACGCCGAGCCAGGCACAGCCCGTACAAGGACGTCAGCGGCGTGCTGCGCTCGTTCGACTATGCTGCTGCGATGATCCTGCGCAGTGCCTCGGCGGTCGACTTGTCGGACGCGGCGCGCCAGGCTCGGCAACGGGTCGCCCGGCAGTATCTGCACCAGTCGCGTCACGCCTTCGTCGAAGCCTATGGGCTGGCCACCGCCAGCATGCCTCACGCCTGGCAGCAGGCGCAGGGCGAGCGCGCCGCGCTGGAACTGTTCTGCCTGGAAAAGGCCGCCTACGAGATCACCTACGAAGCGGAGAACCGGCCAAGCTGGCTGGCCGTGCCTTTGCATGGGTTGCATGGGCTGATCAGTACCTGGGGTGAAGCATGAGCCTGAAAGACCCTGGGGCCGCGTTGCGGCCCTTTCGCGACACAAGGCCGCTCCCACAGAGATCGCGCAATCCCTGTGGGAGCGGCCTTGTGTCGCGAAAGGGCTGCAACGCAGCCCCAGCTCTATCAATGAAAACATGGAAAGGGGCAGTGAGATGAATGCAACCACGCGTGACAACGGCGGCCTTCGGCAACGGGATCTCGACGCCCTGGCCCGCGCCGAGCACGCCGATCCGTTCGCCGTGCTCGGCCCGCACCCCGACGGTGCGGGCGGCCAGTCTATCCGTGCCTACCTGCCCAACGCCCTCAGCGTGCGCGTGCTGGCCCGTGATGACGAACGTGTCCTCGCCGAGATGCGCCAGGGCAGCCTGCCCGGGCTGTTCACCGCGCACCTGGACGCGGTCCATCCCTACCTGCTGCAGATCGGCTGGGCCGGTGGCGAGCAGATCAGCGAGGACCCCTACAGCTTCGGCCCGCAACTGGGCGACATGGACATGCACCTGTTCGCCGAGGGCAACCACCGTGACCTGTCCGGACGCTTCGGCGCACAACCCCTGCAGGTCGAGGGTGTGGACGGCGTGTGCTTCTCGGTCTGGGCGCCGAACGCGCGGCGGGTGTCGGTGGTCGGCGACTTCAACAACTGGGACGGGCGCCGCCATCCCATGCGCCTGCGGCACAACGCCGGGGTGTGGGAGCTGTTCGTGCCCAGGCTCGGCGTGGGCGAGGCCTACAAGTTCGAAGTGCTCGGCGCGGACGGCGTGCTACCGCTCAAGGCCGATCCGCTGGCCCGGGCCACCGAGCTGTCGCCGAGCACCGCCTCGAAGGTGGCAGGTGCCCTGGCCCACGACTGGCGCGACGGCCAGTGGATGGAGCAGCGCGCCCAACGGCATGCCTACAGCGCGCCACTGTCGATCTACGAATTGCACGCCGGCTCCTGGCGCTGCGAGCTGGACGATGCCGGCGAAGTCGCGCGGTTCCATGACTGGCGCGAACTGGCCGAGCGCCTGGTGCCCTATGTGCAAGAGTTGGGCTTCACCCATATCGAGTTGATGCCGATCATGGAGCACCCGTTCGGCGGCTCCTGGGGCTACCAGCCGCTGTCGCTGTTCGCGCCCACCTCGCGCTATGGCAGCGCCGAGGACTTCGCCGCCTTCGTCGACGCCTGCCACCAGGGTGGCATCGGCGTGATCCTCGACTGGGTACCGGCGCATTTCCCCACCGACGAGCATGGCCTGGCCCGCTTCGATGGCACCGCGCTGTACGAGTACGACAACCCGCTGGAAGGCTTCCATCAGGACTGGAACACGCTGATCTACAACCTCGGTCGCAACGAGGTGCGCGGCTTCATGCTGGCCTCGGCGCTGCACTGGCTCAAGCACTTCCACATCGATGGCCTGCGCGTCGACGCGGTGGCCTCGATGCTCTATCGCGACTACTCGCGCAAGGCCGGTGAATGGGTGCCCAACCGCCATGGCGGGCGCGAGAACCTGGAGGCCATCGACTTCATCCGCCACCTCAACAGCGTCGCCGCCCATGAGGCGCCGGGCGCGTTGATCATCGCCGAGGAGTCCACCGCCTGGCCCGGCGTCAGCCAGCCGGTGCAGCAGGGCGGGCTGGGTTTCGCCTACAAGTGGAACATGGGCTGGATGCACGACACCCTGCACTACATCCAGAACGACCCGATCCACCGCACCCACCACCACAACGAGATGAGCTTTGGGCTGATCTACGCCTATTCCGAGCATTTCATCCTGCCCATCTCCCACGACGAAGTGGTGCACGGCAAGCATTCGCTGATCGACAAGATGCCCGGCGACCGCTGGCAGAAGTTCGCCAACCTGCGGGCGTACCTGGCATTCATGTGGACCCACCCGGGCAAGAAGCTGCTGTTCATGGGCTGCGAGTTCGGCCAGTGGCGCGAGTGGAACCACGATCATCAGCTGGACTGGTACCTGCTGCAGTATCCCGAGCACCAGGGCGTGCAGAAGCTGGTGGCCGATCTCAACCGGTTGTACCGCGAGCTGCCCGCGCTGCACGAGCAGGACTGCCAGCCCCAGGGCTTCCAGTGGCTGATCGGCGACGACGCGCACAACAGCGTATATGCCTGGCTGCGCTGGAGCAGCCAGGGCGAGCCGTTGCTGGTGGTGGCCAACTTCACTCCGGTGCCGCGCGAGGGGTACCAGATCGGTGTGCCGTTCGGCGAGCAGTGGGTGGAGTTGCTCAACAGCGATGCCGCGCTGTATGCCGGGTCGAATGTGGGCAATCTCGGTGCGGTGGCCAGCGAAGCGGTGCCCAGCCATGGCCAGCCCTTGTCCTTGGCGCTGAACCTGCCGCCGTTGGGAGTGCTGGTGATGAAACCGGCTTGATTCGTGCCCTGCGCTGGCCTTTCGCGGGCCAGCCCGCTCGCGCAGGGATCGAAGGCGGCGCAGGCCTGTCGCCGCCGCGGTTCGCGCTCAGAAGTCGTAGTTCAGGCTGGTGTAATAGAAAGCCCCCTGCGCGCCTTCGGGGCTGGTGATCGAATACTTCGGCACGCCGTACAGCTGCGCGCCTTCGAGCTTGTCCGGATGGCTGTCGAACAGATTGATCGCCCCCACCGACAGGGTCAGCCCCAGCCCGAAGCGATAGGCCACGTCCAGGTCGGTCACCCATTGCGCGCCGAAGGTCTGGTCCAGCGCTGGGTTGGCGGCGTTGCGGTTCTGCCATTGACCATAACGGCGCTGGGCCACGGTCACGCTCCAGCCGTCGAACCGCCAGTTGGCGCTCAGGGTCAGCTTGTCCTTGGGCGTGCCGTCCTCGATCAGCCCCTGGGTGTTGCGGCCGATGATCTGGTTGCCGGGGATGCCGCCGACATCGTCCAGACCGGTGATACGTGTGTTGGTGTGGGCGTAACCGCCGTTGAGGTCGAGGCCGCCCCAGGCACCGAGGTCGATCTGGTAGTGACCGGCCAGTTCGATGCCGTCGGTGCGGGTGTCGGCGATGTTGGTGTAGAACGCCGCGCTCTGGATGTTGGCGTAGGGCGTGCCAGCGAAGATCGGCCCGACCACCGAGGCCGGCAACTGGTCGGACAGGGTGATGCGGTTGTCGATGTCGATGCGGTAGGCGTCGACGGTCAGCGAGGCGTTGGGCAGTGGGCGCCACACCAGGCCGACGGAGAAGTTGGTCGATTCCTCCGGCTTGAGCGCCTTGCCGCCGAGCAGCTGGGCCTCGGGGCTGTCGGCCCGCAAGGTGCGCTGCTGCACCTCGACCCAGTTGCCGCTGCCCGGTGGCTGCTCGACCACCTGCACACTGAACGACGACAGCCCCGACTGCACCAGCGAGGGCGCGCGGTAGCCGGTGCTGGCGCTGGCCCGGGCGGCGAGCTCGGGGGTGAAGTCGTAGCGCAGCGACAGCTTGCCGTTGGTGGTGTCGCCGAAGTCGGAGTAATGCTCGCTGCGCAGGGCGAAACCGGCCTGGAATTTCTCGGTGATCTGCCCTTCGAGGTCGAAGTAGGCGCCGATCACCCGGCGGTCGAGGGAGGCGGCGTCGACCTGGGTGATGCCTGAGTAGTAGCCGGGAATACGCCGCCCGGTCAGCGGGTCAACGCTGTTGAACAGTGGCCCGTTCTGCCAGCCCTGGGCGTCGCCGGCACTGAGCTCGTAGTTCTCCTCGCGCCAGGCCAGGCCGGCGGACACCGTCAGTGGCTTGAACAGCAGGTCGGTGGCGAAGTCGCGGGTCCAGTCCAGGGTGAGGTTGGTCTGGTCGGCCTCGCGCCGGCCGGTGTAGATCGTCGAGGCGCTGGCCGTGCCCCAGCTGGGGTTGATGGCATCGCGGTCGGTGGAGTCGAGGCGGTTGTCGCCATGGTTCAGGGCCAGGTCGAAGTGGCCGAGGGCCTCGTCCTCGTAGCGCAGGCCGCCGGTGACGGCGTAGTCCTCCAGGCCGTAGCGGGTGATCGGCAGGCGGCCATCCGGGTAGCGCGCCAGGGCCACGCTGGCGTAGTTGTTGCGCAGGGTGGTGGGCGGGTCGAAGAAGTTCTCGGCGTCGGTGTTCTTGTGCGCATAGGTGGCCAGGCCGTAGGCGCTCAGGCCGTCGCCCAGGCCCATTTCGGCGTTGGCGGTGAAGTTGTATTGGTCGGAGACATTGCCCGCGCCCCAGCGCCAGTTGCGGTAGCGGTTGTTCTGCTCGCGCGGGGTGTTGGTGCTGGTGGAGCCGGGGTAGAAGATCCGGTTGTCGTCGCGGGTATCGCTGGCCGGGTCCTGGCTGCCGGCGTCGAAGGCCAGGGTGAGGAAGCCGTCGTTGGGCAGGGCGAAGCCCTTCCAGCCGCTGAGCTTGCGCTGCAGGCCGTCGCCCTTGTCGTAGCCGCCGAAGCGGTAGCCGAGGTTGCCACCCTCGTCACGCTCCTTGAGCACGATGTTGATCACCCCGGCGATGGCGTCCGAGCCGTACTGGGCGGCGGCGCCATCGCGCAGGATTTCCACCCGCTCGACTGCCGCCAGCGGGATCAGGCTCAGGTCCACCGCCGCCGCGCCACGGCCGTTGACCAGGCCTTGGCGGGTGACGTTGGCGCTGGTGTGCCGGCGCTTGCCGTTGACCAGCACCAGCACCTGGTCGGAGGCCAGGCCGCGCAGCGAGGCGCCCTGGGCGATGGAGCCGGCGAAGGCGCCTTGCGGCGACTGCGGGTAGTTGAACGAAGGCGACAGCGCGGTGAGGGCGCCGGACAGATCCTGGGCGCCGGTTTCCTGGAGCTGCTCGCCGCTGAGCACGTCCACCGGGGCGGCGCTCTGCAGGGCGGTGAGGTCGCTGCGGTGGGTGCCGACCACGACCACGGTGTCGAGGCGGTCGGTAGGTTCGGCGGCCAGTGCGGGCAGGGCGAGGCTGCCGATGGCCAGGCTCAGGGCCAAGGGGGTGTGGTGGGGCATGGGGGTGTCCTTTTGAAGGGCAATGGGGCCTCTGCGAGGCCCTTTCCGACCGGTCCGACGCCTCGGCAAGGCCGCTCCTACAAGGATTGCGCGGTCCTTGTGGGAGCGGCCTTTTGTCGCGAAAGGGCTGCGCAGCACCCCAAGGGGGCAGAAAGATCAGAACCGGCTGGTAACGCTCATCCCCACGGTGCGCGGGTCGCCATAGGTGATCACGTACTGCCCGGCGCCACCGTTGGGCCGGCCGTGTACCTGGTAGCGGCGGTCGGTGAGGTTGTTGACGAAGCCGGTGACGCTGAGCTTGTCGTCGGCGCTGAACCAGCTCAGGCGCGCATTGGCCAGGGTGTAGTGGGGCTGGCTGAGGGTCTCGTCGGCGCTGCTCTGGCGGTCGGCGAGGAAGTACTCCTTGTCGCGGAAACTCACGTCGCCGCCGGCCACCACCCGCCCGGGCACGTCCAGCGGCAGGGTGTAGTCGGCGCCCAGCGACACCACGTTGCGCGGCGAACGCACGAAGCTGTTGCCGCTGTAGTCGCCGGTCACGGCACCGGTGGTGGGGTTGGTGTTCTTGAAATCGGTGTACTCGGTATCGAGGAACGACACGGCCGCACGCAGGTGCAGGCGCTCGGTGGGCTGGCCCTCGATCTCCAGCTCGGCGCCCTTGACCTTGCCCTTGGCGCCGTTGGTCAGGGCGGTGGTGAGCACGCCGTTGTTGACCGTCAGCAGGTTCACCTGGATGTCCGAGTAGTCGTAGTAGAAGACGTTGGCGTTGACCGTCAGGCGGCGGTCGAACCACTCGGACTTGAGCCCCAGCTCGTAGGCGTCCAGCTCTTCCGGATCGACCGTGGTCAGCTGCGCCAGGCTGGTGGACAGCCCGGTGTTGAAACCGCCGGAGCGGAAGCCATGGGCATAACGGAAGAACACCCGCAGGTTGTCGTTGATGCGGTATTCCGGGGTCAGGTCGTAGGTCCAGGCTTCCCAGGTCTTGTCCTGCTGGCGGTTGCCGTTGCTGCCGGCGCCGGCGATGGGGATCAGCGGCCCATTGGCGGTGGCGCGGGTCAGCTGCACCAGGTCCAGGTCGATGTCCTTCTTCTCCTGGGTCCAGCGCAGGCCGCCGGTCACGCTGAAGTCGTCGGTGAAGTCGTAGGTGACGTTGCCGAACAGCGCGTAGCTGTCGGTGCGGTGGTCGAAGCCCAGGTCGCGAAACGCCGTGCTGCCGAGCTGGTTGGAACCGCTGCCGTTGGGCGTCGGGCCCGGGGTGACGATGCGCTGCGAGGCGCTGTCGAGGTCTTCGTGGAAATAATGGGCGCCGAGCAGCCAGTGCAGCGGGCGGTCCTCCGGCGAGGCCAGGCGCAGCTCCTGGGACCACTGGCGGTAGCTGTTGTCGGTGATCGAGGCGCCGTTGACCTCGTAGGGGGTGTAGTCGGCGTCGGTGGTGGAGCGGTTGCGGATGTAGTCGTAGGCGCTGATCGAGGTCAGGGTGTAGTCGCCCAGGTACCCGTTGAAGGTCAGCGAGGCGCCGTCGTGGTCGAGGCGGTAGTCCTCGTTGACGTTGAGCGAGATGTCGCGGCCATCGGGGCGCTCGTAGCCGACGTTGTAGTAGCGGCCCACCGGCAGCGAGCCGTTGCTGCCGTCGCCCTTGAACTGGCGGCTGTGGAGCTTGAGCAGGGCATCGAGGTTGGGGTTGAGCTGGGCGAGGAACTGCAGGCGCACGGCCTTCTTGTTGACGTCGCCGTAGGTGTTGCCGTCGAAGTCGTTGCGCTGGAAGCCGTCGCGTTCCTCGGAGTACAGCGACACCCGGCCGGCCAGCTTCTCGTCCACCAGGGTGCCGCCGAGGGCGCCGTTGAGGATGCGTTCGTTCTTGCTGCCGAAGCCGATCGTGCCATAGCCATCGGTGTCGAAGGTCGGCTTCTTCGAGATCACGTTGACCGCGCCGGCGGTGGTGTTCTTGCCGTACAGGGTGCCCTGCGGGCCGCGCAAAATCTCGATGCGCTCAAGGTCGAACAGCGGCCCGCCACCGGCGATGGGCGCGTTGAGGTAGACGTCGTCGGCGTAGATGCCCACCGGGTAGACCGTCGCCGCGCCGGTGTCGCCGGTGCCCAGGCCACGGATGTACCAGCGTGGACGGCCGTCGCCGTCGGGGTTCTTGGCCGAGGCGTTGGGCACGAAGGTGGTGATGTCGCCCATCGAGCGCACGCCGTCGGCGACCAGTTGCGTGCCCTTGATCGCCGACACGGCCACCGGCACTTCCTGCAGGGTCTGTTCGCGGTGCTGGGCGGTGACGGTGACGGTCTCCAGGGCCGGCTCGGTCTTGGTGTCATCGGCGGCGAAGGTGTGGCTGGCGGTGCTGCCCAGCAGCAGCGCGAGGCTGATCTGGCGGGCTAGTGGTTGGCGCTGGTGCATGTGGAATCTCCCCGAGTGAAAGCGTTGTTGGGGAGGGCAGAGCAGGGACTGTGCCAGGATATTAACTTATTGTTTTTATTGATATTTACCGAGTGCTCGAACGGTCGGTGTGGATGCTGCAGCAGTGGGGTGTTTGGCGGGTGTTGCTGGGGCAGCAGGGCCGGTCTCTGTGGGAGCGAGCTTGCTCGCGAACACCGGCGAAGCCGGTGCCATGCACCGCATGATCTTCTTCGCGGGCAAGCCCGCTCCCACAGGTTCAGACAGCCAATCGCGAGGTGGAGCCGATCACCTGCTCCAGCACGCTCGAATCGATCCAGTCGCGCACATCGATGCGCCGTGGGATGAACCCCCAGCGGTGGAGAAACTCGCTGAAGTCCTGCAACGCCGCGATGGAGCGGCCATCGAGCGCCGTGCGCAGGCGCCGGTGGGCATCCTCGCCATAGGCCGCCGCCACCCAGTATTCGCTGGTGTTCAGCTCGCGGGCGAGAAAGCGTCGGGTGTCCTCGGGGTTGGCCCAGGCCCACTGCTCGGTGCGCAGCACCGTATCGACCAGGGTACGGCTGGCGTCGAAATGCGCGTGCAGCAAGTGCGTATCCACCGTCAGCGTGCGCGGCGTGCCGTTGTTGCTGCGGATCAGCGGGTCGGGGTGGCTGCCGGTGTCGACCACCACGCGCAGGCCGAACTCGTGGGCCAGCTGCACGGCGTGGGCGCCCTTGAGGAAGATCGCGTCGATGTCGCCGCGCAGCAGGCCGATCAGCTCGTTGTTGCGCCGGCTTAACCGGCGGGTGTCCAGCGCCACCTCCGAGCCGTACAGGTGCTGCTTGGGCTCGTCGCTGTAGGTGCCGCCGTAGGGGTAGTCGACCAGCTCGACATCGGCCACGGTCAGCCCTTCGAGCTTGAGCGCGTTCTCCAGGCCGCGCAGGGCCTGGGCACGGGTGAAGTCGATCTGCACGTTGGCCCACTTGGGCAGGCCGAAACGGCGGTTCTTCAGGTCGCGGATGCCGCGCACGCCGCTTTCTTCAGTGGTGAGGATCAGCTGCACTTCGTCGATCCAGCTCAGCCCCAGCACCCGGGTCTCGACGCCGCTGGCGTAGGCCCAGATCGCCGGGATGCTGCCGCCGTGGCGTACCGAGTTCTGCAGGTGGTGGTCGTAGTGCGCTTCGCGCACCTCGCGCTCGCTGGATTCGCGCAGCGACTGGATGCGCGTGCCGAACGGCGCGAAGGCCTGGGCCAGGCGCCCGGACTGCACGGCGATGCCAAGGCCGGTGGGCACGGGGCTGTGGGTGTACCAGAGGGTTTCCAGGGGCTTGCTCATAGGGCGACGGGCTTCCTGTCCATGTGAGTGGGCGTGGCCAGCAACGCGTCCAGCGGCTGGCGGTCGATCCAGTCGTGCACCGTGAAGCTGGCCGGGATGAAGCGCCAGCGCGCGAGGAAGTGGACGAAGTCCTGCAGGGCGTCGATGGCCTGCTCGTCCAGGGCGGTGCGCAGGCGCAGGTGGGCGTCGTTGCCATAGGCCACGCCGACCCAGTATTCGCTGCTGTTGGTCTCGCGGGCCAGGTAGCGACGGGTCTCGTCCGGGTGCTGGTGCGCCCAGTGCTCGGCGCGCAGCACGCTGGCGAGGATGGCGCGGGCCACCTGCGGATGCTGCTCGAGCAGGTGGCTGTCCACGGCCAGCGTGCGCGGGGTGCCGTTGTTGCTGCGGATCAGCGGATCGGGGTGGCAGCCGGTGTCGATCACGGTGCGCAGGCCGAAGGCATGGGCCAGCTGCACGGCGCTGGCGCCCTTGAGGAAGATCGCGTCCACCTCGCCGCGCAGCAGGCCGCCCAGCTCCAGGTTGCGGCCTTCGCCCTGGGTGGTGGCGACCGGTGTGCCGGCGACGTTGCGCACCGGGCGGTCGCTGAAGGTGCCGTCGTAGCGGTAGTTGACCAGTTGCAGGTCGCCCACTTGCAGCCCGTCGAGCCTGAGCGCGTTTTCCAGACCGCGCAGGGCCTGGGCGCGGGTGAAGTCGATCTGCGCCGCGGCCCAGTCGGGCAGGCCGAAGCGCCGGCCCTTGAGGTCTTTCACCGTGTGGATGGCGCTGTCCGGGCGGGTCAGGATCAGCTGCGCCTCGTCGGCCCAGGACAGGCCGATCACGCGTGTCTCGCGGCCCTGGGCGCGGGCCCAGATTGCCGGGATGCTGCCGCCGTGGCGCACCGAGTTGCGCAGCGTGTGGTCGAAGTGCGATTCGCGCACGGCCTGTTCATCGGCCTCGCGCAGCGACTGCACGCGGGTGCCCAGGGCGGACAGGTCCTGCTGCAGCCAGCCTTGCTGCACGGCGATGCCCAGGCCGGTGGGCACCGGGCAGCGGGTGTACCAGAGGGTGTCGAGGGGTTGGCTCATGTCGGGCTCCTCAGGCACTGGCCAGCAGTGGTGTGGCGGCGGGTTGCTGGACCAGCGGCAGGACTTCCTGGCCGATGCGCAGGGCCTCCTCCAGGTGCGGGTTGGCCGCCAGGATGAAGGTCGAGAAGCCGGCGTCGCGGTATTCGGCCAGGCGCTCGGCGATGTTCTGGTGGCTGCCCACCAGGCCCACGGTCGGGCCGGGCTTGGCCTTGGCGAAACCGGCCCACAGGTTGCGTGCCAGCTTCAGTTCGTCGAAGTCCTGCAGGTGTTGGTGATAGGCGGCCTGGCGTGCGCCGCCGACCGAGTCGGAGCCGCTGGCGAAACCCTTGGCGATGGCGCTGCTCTTGCCTTCCAGACGCTCGAACTGCTGGCGCAGTTCGCGCCAGGCCTGTTCCTCGGTCTCGCGGGCGAACAGGTCGACGCGCAGGCCGAAGCGCACCGTGCGGCCCTGCTTGTCGGCCAGCTCGCGCACCCGTTCGATATGCGGCTTGAGCTTGTCGACCGGCTCGGCCCAGTTCAGGTAGACGTCGGCGTGGCGGGCGGCGACCTCCAGCGCGGCGTCGGAGAAGCCGGAGAAGTAAACGCCGGGCTTGCGCTCCCGGGCCAGGCCGGGCGGCAGGCTGCCATGCTCCAGGCGATAGATGTCGCCTTCGTAGGAGAACGTGTCGTTGGCCCACAGGCCCTGGATCACGTCGAGGAATTCACCGGTGCGCCTGTAGCGCAGGTCGTGTTCGAGGAAGTCGCCGTTGGCGCGTTGGCTGGCCGGGTTGCCGCCGGTGATGATGTTCCAGTCCAGCCGCCCGCCGCTGAGGTTCTGCAGGATCGCCGCCTGCTGCGCGGCGTAGGCGGGCAGGGTCCAGGTGGCCTGGAAGGCGATCAGGAAGCGGATGCGCCGGGTCTCGCGGGCCAGCGCCGCGGCGGCGATCCAGGGCTCGGGGCCAGTGGGCAGCAGGGCGCCTTCGAAGCCGGCCAGTTCGGCGGCCTTGGCCACCTGGGCGATGTAGTCGATGTAGCTGAAACCGTCGGCCTCGCCGTTGGGCAGGCGGCCGGGGGCGATGTTGCCCGTGCGGTGTTGTGGGTTGCCACGGTTGTGACGGTCGGTGGACAGCTGCGGACCATCGGTGCCCAGGGGCAGGCGCCAGAAGAATTCGGTGGTCATGGGGGCTCCTGAAGGGGAGGTTGTCGATGGGGTGGGTGGTGCAACGGCTGTGCCATGGCGCTGCAGGGCCGAAGCTGCATGGGGTGGCAAGGGTGGGGTGCTGCTGTGGCAGCAGCCGGGCAGCAGCCGCTGCCCGGTGAGCAGC
>NZ_JAOEBG010000058.1 GCF_029836165.1 Pseudomonas sp. GD04091 | reverse complement strand
TGCTGGCCTCGTTCTGGATCTTCTGCGCCGGCACCTTCCTGGCGGGCTTCTACGGCGCGTATGTGCAGAGCTACCGCTTCGCAGCCGCCGACACCGCCGAGGACGCGCTCAAGGCCAAGGCCATTTCCTGGGTGATGGTGGGCGGCCTTGCGGGCGCCATCATCGGGCCGCAGTTGGTGATCTTCACGCGCGACGCGGTGGCGGGCACGCCCTATGTCGGCAGCTTCCTCAGCCAGGCGCTGCTGCCGCTGATCGCCTTGCCGATCCTGCTGATGCTGCGCACGCCGCGCCAGACCCAGGCCGAAGCCGCCGCCGCCGACAGCGGCCGCACGGTGCTGCAACTCCTGGCGATGCCGCGCTACGCGCTGGCCGTGGCCGCGGGCGTGGTGTCCTATGGGGTGATGGCGTTCGTGATGACCGCCGCGCCGGTGGCGATGGTCAACCACGGGCATTCGGTGGACAACGCCGCCCTGGGCATCCAGTGGCACCTGCTGGCGATGTTCGGGCCGAGCTTCTTCAC
>NZ_JAOEBG010000057.1 GCF_029836165.1 Pseudomonas sp. GD04091 | reverse complement strand
CACCGAAGCGTCGCCGCCGAGCTCCAGGTTCTCGAAGGTATGGCCAGGTACCGTGGCGTCGGTGATACCGACGGTCAGGGTATCGCCATCCTTGAACACGTCATCGCCCTGAGCCGTGGTCTTGTACTCGGCTGCAGTCTGGCCCGCAGGGATCACGACCTTGTCACCATTGGACAGGGTCACGGTCAGGTCGTAATCCAGCTTCTGGCTGACCTTGACGGTGAAGGCCGGCTGCTGGTCTTCGGTGACGTCGCCCTTGCCGACGATAGTGACCGTGACCTTGTCGCCTTCGTTGCCGGTGCCTGGGGTGCCGGTACCTGGCTCGTCGGTCACGGAGGTCTGCACCTCACCTTGGCCCAAGGTCAGTTTCTCGAAGTTGTCGGCGCCGGTGACGCCGGTCAGCTTGTTGCTGATGGTGGCCTGGCCACCGACGAACACATCGTCCGGTGCGGTAATGGTCGCGGTACCGGTCGCACTGCCGGCCGGGACGGTGACCTTGGTGCCATCGGACAAGGTGAAGGTCAGGCCGTTGTGGCCG
>NZ_JAOEBG010000056.1 GCF_029836165.1 Pseudomonas sp. GD04091 | reverse complement strand
GGACGGCGATACCCTGACCGTCGGTATCACCGACGCCAGCGTTGAAGGCAAAGCCTTCGAAAACCTTGAACTGGGCGGCGACGCCTCGGTTCAGATCACCGATACCATCAGCGAGGTCGTGGCCACCCTGTCGGCGGACAAGACCACCGTTTCGGAAGGTGGTCAGGTCACTTACACCGTCACCCTGACCAACGCCCAGGGCCTGTCGGTTACCGGCCACAACGGCCTGACCTTTACACTGACCGATGGCACCAAAGTCACCATTCCAGCCGGCAGCGCCAGCGGCACGTTCACCATCACCGCCAAGGATGACGTGTTCGTCGGTGGCCAACCGAGCATCGTCAACAAGATCGAATCGGTTGTCGGCGACGACAACTTCGAGAAGCTGACCCTCGGCGACAACAGCATCACCACCACCGTGACCGACGAGCCAGGCACCGGCACTCCGGGCACTGGCAACGAAGGCGACAAGGTCAGCGTGACCATCGTCGGCAAAGGCGGTGTCACCGAAGATCAACAGCCGGCCTTCACTGTCAAGGTCAGCCAGAAGCT
>NZ_JAOEBG010000055.1 GCF_029836165.1 Pseudomonas sp. GD04091 | reverse complement strand
AGATGGCGATACCCTGACCGTCGGCATCACCGACGCCAGCGTTGAAGGCAAAGCCTTCGAAAACCTCGAGCTGGGCGGTGATGCTTCGGTCCAGATCACTGACACCATCAGTGAAGTAGTCGCCACCCTGTCGGCGGACAAGACCACCGTCACCGAAGGTGGCCAGATCACCTACACCGTGACCCTGACCAACGCCCAGGGTCTCTCGGTCACCGGCCACAACGGCCTGACCTTCACCCTGTCCGATGGCACCAAAGTGACCGTTCCGGCAGGCAGCGCGACCGGCACAGTGACCATCACCGCCCCGGATGACGTGTTCGTCGGTGGTCAGCCAACCATCACCAACAAGCTGGAAGGCGTCACCGGCGCGGACAACTTCGAAAAACTGACCTTGGGTCAGGACGAATTGAGCACTTCCGTTACCGACGAGCCGGGTACAGGTACTCCGGGCACCGGCAACGAAGGCGACAAGGTCAGCGTGACCATCGTCGGCAAAGGCGGTGTCACCGAAGATCAGCAGCCAGCCTTCACCGTCAAGGTCAGCCAGAAGCTCGATCACGACCTGACCGTCACCTTGTCCAACGGCGACAAAGTGGTGATCCCA
>NZ_JAOEBG010000054.1 GCF_029836165.1 Pseudomonas sp. GD04091 | reverse complement strand
TGATCACGACCTGACTATCACTCTGTCCAACGGCGACAAAGTGGTGATCCCGGCCGGCCAGACCGAAACCGAGTACAAGGCCAAGGCCCAGGGCGATGACGTCTTCAAAGATGGCGACACCCTGACCGTCGGCATCGCCGATGCCAGCGTTGAAGGCAAAGCTTTCGAAAATCTCGAGCTGGGCGGCGATGCTTCCGTCCAGATCACCGACACCATCAGCGAAGTGGTCGCCACCCTGTCGGCGGACAAGACCACCGTCAGCGAAGGTGGCCAGGTCACCTATACCGTGACGCTGACCAACGCTCAGGGTCTGTCGGTCACCGGCCACAACGGCCTGACCTTCACCCTGACCGATGGCACCAAGGTGACCATCCCGGCCGGCAGCGCCAGCGGCACCGTGACCATCACTGCCAAGGATGACGTGTTCGTCGGCGGTCAGCCTTCGATCGTCAACAAGATCGAAGGCGTCACCGGCTCGGATAACTTCGAGAAGCTGACCCTTGGCGACAACAGCATCACCACCACCGTCACCGACGAGCCAGGCACCGGCACTCCAGGCACCGGCAACGAGGGCGACAAGGTTTCCGTGACCATCGTCGGCAAAGGCGGTGTCACCGAAGATCAACAGCCGGCCTTCACCGTCAAGGTCAGCCAGAAGCT
>NZ_JAOEBG010000053.1 GCF_029836165.1 Pseudomonas sp. GD04091 | reverse complement strand
AGATGCCCAGCGCGGCGATCAGGCCCGAGGCCACGCCGAAGCCGACCCCGACCACGTACCCGTTACGGCGGCCATGGCGCCGCATGATGAACGCCGCGGGCAAGGTGCCGATGGCAAGACCCAGGCCGAACAGGCTCACGGGCAAGGTGATCCAGGCCGAGTCCTTGGCAAGCTGCTGGCCGACCAGTCCGCCCAGCGACATCACGATGGGCGCGCTGGCGCCGCCGAGCGCCTGCGCGGCGGTGAGAACGCCGATGTTTCGGCGCGTGATGCTCTGGTCGGTCATGGGCGGTCTTTCTTGTTCGTTTGTCTGGCCGGAAATATTACACGCATGAATATGTGTTCAGTTATACGGCCATGCGATGCTCATGAACCGTCGCAGTCTGGTCGCTCCTCGCAAATCTCCCGAGCGGCAGAAGGAACAGCCTGCCGTTCCAATGCGAGCAGGTGCTCTTTCACCCGGGTCAGTTGCTCCATGCGTTTCTCGACACAGGCGAGATGGTCCCGGACAGCCTGCCTCAGCAGCTCGGGTTCCGGGGACTCGCCATGCGCCCAGGCCAGCAGGCTGCGCACGTCATCCAGGCCGATGCCCGACGCACGGTAGTTGCGAATCCGGTGAAGCCGCTCGACATGGGCCGGGCCATAGCGCCGGTAGTTGTTGCGGGACCGCTCGGGAGCGGGCAACAGGCCCTCCCGCTCGTAGAACCTGATGTTCTCGGGGGGCGTGCCGGTCAAGCGCGCGAGTTCGCCAATCCTCATCCAGCTCTCCGCGCGCAGCGATGGGAGACGCCATCGCTGCGCGCCGGCCCTCATCCCGGCGACCGGGCGGGCTGCTGCGCCGTGGTGCCCGATGGCACCGTGTGCTCGGTCCAGCCGCCGCCCAGCGCCTTGTACAGGTGGATGAGGTTGTTCAGCCGCGTCAGGCGCGTGCGCACCAGGGTCTGCTGCGTGCCGTACTGCGTGCGCTGCGCGTCGAGCAAGGTAAGGTTGTCGTCCACGCCT
>NZ_JAOEBG010000052.1 GCF_029836165.1 Pseudomonas sp. GD04091 | reverse complement strand
GGGCGTGGACGACAACCTCACTGTACTCGACGCGCAGCGCACGCATTACGGCACGCAGCAGACCCTGGTGCGCACGCGCCTGACGCGGCTGAACAACCTCATCCATCTGTACAAGGCGCTGGGCGGCGGCTGGACTGAGCACACGGTGCAATCGGGCGCCACGGCGCAGCAGTCCGCCCGGTCGCCGGGATGAGGGCCGGCGCGCAGCGGTGGCGTCCCCCATCGCTGCGCGCGGAGAGCTGGATGAGGATTGGTGAACTCGCGCGCTTGACCGGCACGCCCCCTGAGAACATCAGGTTCTACGAACGGGAGGGCCTGCTGCCCGCTCCCGAGCGGTCCCGCAACAACTACCGGCGCTATGGCCCGGCCCATGTCGAGCGGCTTTACCTGATTCGCAACTACCGCGCGTCGGGCATCGGCCTGGATGACATGCGCAACTTGCTGGGCTGGACGCATCGCGAGTCCCCGGAACCCGAGCTGCTGACGCAGGCTGTCCGGGACCATCTCGCCTATGTCGAGGAACGCATGGCGCAACTGACCCGGGTGAAAGAGCACCTGCTCGCATTGGAACGGCAGGCTGTTCCTTCTGCCGCTCGGGAGATTTGCGAGGAGCGACCAGGTTGCGGCGGTTCATGAGCATCGCATGGCCGAATCATGGTCGGATAACTGAACATATATTCATGCGTGTAATATTTCCGGCCAGACAAACGAACAAGAAAGACCGCCCATGACCGACCAGAGCATCACGCGCCGAAACATCGGCGTTCTCACCGCCGCGCAGGCGCTCGGTGGCGCCAGCGCGCCCATCGTGATGTCGCTGGGCGGGCTGGTCGGCCAGCAGCTTGCCAAGGACTCGGCCTGGATCACCTTGCCCGTGAGCCTGTTCGGCCTGGGTCTTGCCATCGGCACCTTGCCTGCGGCGTTCATCATGCGGCGCCATGGCCGCCGCAACGGATACGTGGTCGGGGTCGGCTTCGGCGTGGCCTCGGGCCTGATCGCCGCGCTGGGCATCA
>NZ_JAOEBG010000051.1 GCF_029836165.1 Pseudomonas sp. GD04091 | reverse complement strand
CGCCGTCGATGCTGTGAGCGTCCCCGAGGGCAGCCTGGTGCGCAAGGGACAACTGCTGTTCCAGATCGACCCCCGACCGTTCCAGGTCACGCTCGACACGGCTGCGGCGCAACTGCAACAGGCCGAGGTGCTGGCCAGTCAGGCCCAGGCCGACTTCGACCGCGCCGAGCGCCTGGTGGCGACCGGCGCTGTCGCGCGCAAGACCTACGACGATGCCGTCTCCGCGCGCAGTGCGCGCCAGGCCCAGGTGCAAGCGGCCAAGGCCGCCGTCGCTGCGGCGCGGCTGGATCTGTCCTACGCCCGCGTCACGGCGCCCATCGCCGGGCGCGTTGACCGCGTGCTCGTGACCGAGGGCAACCTGGTCAGCGGCGGTGTCGCCGGCGCGGCCACGCTGCTGACCACGATCGTGTCCATCGACCCGCTGCACGTGTACTTCGACATCGACGAAGCCACGTACCTCAACGTCGTGAGCCGCTCGCGGCCCGCTGCGGGCGCCGGCGGCAAGGCCTCGCTGCCCGTGCAGGTCGGGCTGACCACGGACAAGGGTTTCCCGCACAGGGGCGCGCTCGACTTCGTGGGCAACACCATTGACCGAAGCACCGGCACGATCCGCGCGCGCGCCGTTGTGCCCAACCCGGATGGGCGCATGGCACCCGGCATGTTCGCCCGGGTCAAGCTGTCCACCGGCGCGGCGCGCGAGGCCGTCCTGATCGACGATCAGGCCGTGGGCACCGACCAAGGGCGCAACTACGTGCTGGTCGTGGGCGAGAACAACCAGGCCCAGTACCGGCCCATCGAACTGGGGCCGGTGGTGGACGGGCTGCGCGTCATCAACGGCAGCCTGCAGGCCGGTGAGAAGATCATCATCAAGGGCCTCGTGCGCCCCGGCATGGCGGTCACGCCGCGCATGGTGCCCATGCAGCCGCCCGCGGCACCGGCCGCCGGCGCGGACCCCGCCAAGGCTGACGGCGCGGCCGGCTCGGCGGAGGCCCGCAAATGAATTTCCCCCGCTTCTTCATCAACCGGCCC
>NZ_JAOEBG010000050.1 GCF_029836165.1 Pseudomonas sp. GD04091 | reverse complement strand
TGCCGTCGATGCCGTGAGCGTCCCCGAGGGCAGCCTGGTGCGCAAGGGACAACTGCTGTTCCAGATCGACCCGAGGCCGTTCCAGGTGGCGCTCGACACGGCCACGGCGCAACTGCGTCAGGCCGAGGTGCTGGCCAGCCAGGCCCAGGCCGACTTCGACCGCGCCGAGCGCCTGGTGGCGACCGGCGCCGTCGCGCGCAAGACCTACGACGATGCCGTCTCCGCGCGCAGCGCGCGCCAAGCCCAGGTGCAGGCGGCCAAGGCGGCCGTCGCTGCGGCGCGGCTGGACCTTTCCTTCGCCCGCGTCACCGCGCCCATCGCCGGGCGCGTGGACCGCGTGCTCGTGACCGAGGGCAATCTGGTCAGCGGCGGCGGCGCTGGCGGGGCCACGCTGCTGACCACGATCGTGTCCATCGACCCGCTGCACGTGTACTTCGACATCGACGAAGCCACCTACCTCAACATCGTGAGCCGCTCTCGGCCCGGCGCGGGTGGTGGCAAGGCCTCGCTGCCCGTGCAGGTCGGGCTGACCACGGACAAGGGTTTCCCGCACAGGGGCGCGCTCGACTTCGTGGGCAACACCATCGACCGAAGCACCGGCACGATCCGCGCGCGCGCCGTCGTGCCCAACCCGGATGGGCGCATGGCGCCCGGCCTGTTCGCCCGGGCCAAGCTGTCCACCGGCGCGGCGCGCGAGGCCGTCTTGATCGACGATCAGGCCGTGGGCACCGACCAGGGGCGCAACTACGTGCTGGTCGTGGGCGAGAACAACCAGGCCCAGTACCGGCCCATCGAACTGGGGCCGGTGGTGGACGGGCTGCGCGTCATCAACGGCGGCCTGCAGGCCGGCGAGAAGATCGTCATCAAGGGCCTCGTGCGCCCCGGCATGGCGGTCACGCCGCGCATGGTGCCCATGCAGGCGCCCGCGGCACCGGCCGTCGGCGCGGCCGGCGCGGCCGGCGCGACGAAGGCTGCGGCAAACGCCCCGGCCCCCGCTGCGGCGCCTGTCAAGGCCGGTGGCGCAGACCCCGCCAAGGCTGACGGCGCGGCTGGCTCGGCGGAGGCCCGCAAATGAACTTCCCCCGCTTCTTCATCAACCGGCCG
>NZ_JAOEBG010000005.1 GCF_029836165.1 Pseudomonas sp. GD04091 | reverse complement strand
GTTTGACCATCACCAACCCAATGCCCAAACCACCTTGCTTGGTCGTTGTGAATGGCTGAAAGAGCCTTTTGCGTTGTGATACCGACATCCCGCTACCGGTGTCGGCGATCGCGATGGTCAGTTTCGGTTCGGAGGAATGTCTGAGCACTTCGATGGTGAGAAGGCCCCCTTTTGGCATTGCCTCAAGAGCGTTGGAGAACAGGCTGTTCAGGACCTGCAGGAGCAGGAGGCGCTGGCTCAGAACCGCTGGCTGGTCATTGGCTGCTACAAGTTCAACTTCAACGCCGCTACTGCGGATTTGCGACTGGAAAGAAGCCAAAGACTCTTCTACCACGGCCATGGGATCAACGTTTTCGCTGGCTCCGGCTGATGGGCCGGATGTCACAAGGAGGTCGCGGACCCATTGCGACATGCGATCAACCTGATTGATCACGTCATTCAGGTTACGTTGCAGCCCATCGGGTGCCATCGCCTGCATGAGCTCCGCACTCGATCGAATACTCGCCAGAGGATTACGCAGACTATGGGCAACAGCGGAAGACATCTCACCCATCGCGACTAGCGTTTCATTTTCGATAATCTGCTTTTGCTGGGCGATGAGAAGGCCTGCCGCTTTCCGCACGACCCGGTACAAAGCCAGGTAGATCAGCGCTCCCCCAATCGAAGTGGCCAGCCACATCAACAAATAGCCGCGCTGCGTTCTGGCGATCAGATCCGAGGGCTCCTTGTAAATTTCAATAAGGGCAACCGCTTCGCCAGAAGCATTGAGCATGGGAATGTAGTTTTCAATGAACAGCCCTTGTGGAGGCCTTGGGAAGTTCTGCTCCTCTCTTTCAGGTACCGCACTGTGATAGGTCGCGAACACACGCTTTCTGGTTGCGAAGGAACGGGCCAGTTCCTCGTCATCCCATATTGGGGTCATGCCGAGATAAAGGAAAATTAGGACATAGGGGTCCTATCGTATTGATATAAAAAGAATTCTATTTGGTCTGTTTGTCTCGCCTGCCTCATGCTCGTAAGCGTCTATGCTGATCTATTTACATGGGGGCTGAGCGATGGCGGCTTTGGAGAGAACGGCATATCCACGACTAGCAACTACCCTCAGTGCTAAGGATTTACACCGCAACTATTCGCTTTCCGCAGGAGAGCTTGACTGGATTTCCAGGGCAGCTCGTAGCCCTGCCCTTTCCCTTGGGCTGGCAGTCCAGCTCAAGGTATTCCAAGAGCTCCATTACTTTCCTCCCCTAGACGAGATACCTCCAGAAATTACTGATCACATCAGGAATACCCTCGGTTTTGGCCCTCGTATCACTTCCCGCTACACCAACCCGCGTACTTTTTATAGGCATCAGGCGGCCATTCGTGAGTACCTCCAGATCAAGGCTTTCTATGGTAGTGAAGCGCTCACCATAGCTCTCCACCTTGCGCACGAATCTGCCGAGGTACTCGACCAGCGGGCGGATATCATCAATGTGCTGATCGGCGAGTTGCTGCAGCGCAGCTACGAACTCCCAGCCTATTCCACCCTCAATGACGCTGCTGAGGATGCCTTAGTTGCAATGCAGGAGCGGCTATTCAATCTCGTTGTGACCAGGGCGCCAATTGAGGCGGTCTACAAACTGAAAGAACTGCTCGAAACGGATTTCGGGCGACGCCAAAGTGACTTCAACGCCCTCAAACAGGCACCCAAGAAACCATCCCGCAAACACTTGGATGTGCTGATAGATCACATGGCTTGGCTCGAGAGCTTTGGGAATCTAGATGTCATTTTTGATGGAATCGTCGATACCAAAATCCGCCACTTCGCTGCCCAAGCTGCGGCGTCGGACGTCGCCGAGCTTAAGGACTGTTCGCTGCCGAAGCGTTACACGCTGATGCTTGCCCTGATATATCGGATGCGCGTACGGACTCGCGATCACCTAGCCGAGATGTTCATCCGGCGAATCTCTACGATTCACAAACGCGCCAAGGAAGAACTGGAGCACATCCAAGCACGGCAACGTCAGAAACTGGAGCAACTGGCGGCCACCCTGGACGGTGTGGTGCAGATTTTGGTTCATGAACCGGATGACCAAGAGGCAGGCAGCCTGATTCGGGAATACCTCTCCCCCGACGGCAACCTGGAACGGTTGCGCGAAACCTGTGCCGAAGTCCAGGCTACCGGCGGTAATAACTACCTGCCGTTGATCTGGAAGCATTTCAGGTCCCATCGCTCGCTGTTGTTCCGTCTCAGCCACCTTCTCCAACTGGAGCCCACGACTCAGGATAGGTCGCTGGTTCAGGCACTTCAACTGATACAGGACAGCGAGAATTTGCACCGCGAGTGGATCGACGAGCACGTCGACTTGTCGTTTGCGTCGGAGCGCTGGGTCAAGGTCGTTCGTCGTCCTGCCAGTGAGGGGCCACCGACCAACCGGCGCTATCTGGAAGTTTGCGTATTCTCCTACCTGGCCAACGAACTGCGATCCGGTGACATGTGCGTACAAGGGTCGGAATCCTTCGCCGACTATCGCAAGCAGTTGCTACCCTGGGAGGAATGTCTCCAGCGACTCCCGGCCTACTGCGAAAAAATGGAACTGCCTGGCACGGCAAAGGAGTTTGTTGCCTCCCTCAAGACCCAGTTGGAGGAAACCGCGCAGCAACTGGATGACAAATTCCCCTCTTGCCGAGGGGACGTATCGATCAACGAAGCCGGCGAACCGGTATTGCGCCGAGTGACGGCGCGCGACATCCCGCCATCGGCCATCTCGCTACAGACGGCCCTCATGCAACGCATGCCGGCCAGGCACGTACTCGACATCATGGCCAACATCGAGCACTGGATTCAGTTCACTCGACATTTCGGGCCGATGTCCGGCAACGAGCCAAAGCTCAAAGAACCTGCCGAGCGCTACCTGATGACGATCTTCGCCATGGGTTGCAACCTCGGCCCCAGCCAGGCCGCGCGGCATCTGGCCGGTAATGTCACCCCGCACATGCTTTCCTATACCAATCGCCGTCACCTCTCGCTGGAGAAACTGGACAAGGCTAACCGCGAGCTGGTGGAACTCTACCTGCAGCTCGATCTGCCCAAACTCTGGGGCGATGGCAAGGCGGTGGCTGCGGACGGCACCCAGTTCGACTTCTATGACGACAACCTGCTGGCCGGCTACCACTTCCGCTACCGCAAGATGGGAGCCGTGGCCTATCGGCATGTGGCCAACAACTACATCGCTGTATTCCAGCACTTCATCCCCCCGGGCATCTGGGAGGCAATTTATGTAATCGAGGGGCTGCTCAAGGCCGATCTCAGCGTCGAAGCTGATACGGTGTATTCCGATACCCAGGGCCAGTCGGCCACGGTGTTCGCCTTCACTCATCTGCTTGGCATCAACCTCATGCCACGCATCCGCAATTGGCGCGACCTGGTGATGTGCCGGCCGGATCGCGGCGCTGCGTATAAGCATATCAACCGCCTGTTCACCGACACCGCCGACTGGCACCTGATTGAAACCCATTGGCAGGATTTGATGCAGGTCGCGCTATCGATCCAGGCGGGCAAAATCTCCTCGCCTATGTTGCTGCGAAAACTCGGTTCCTACAGCCGGCGTAACAAGCTCTACCACGCGGCACAGGCACTGGGCAGCGTGATCCGTACGATCTTCCTGCTCAACTGGATCGGCAGTCGCGAGTTGCGCCAGGAGGTTACCGCGAACACCAACAAGATCGAGTCCTACAACGGATTCTCCAAGTGGTTGTCCTTCGGCGGCGACGTGATCGCCGAGAACGATCCGGACGAGCAACAGAAGCGACTGCGCTACAACGACATGGTGGCCTCGTCGGTGATCCTGCAGAACACTGTGGACATGATGCGGATCCTGCAGAAATTGGCTCGCGAGGGCTGGCAGTTCTCCGATGAGGATGTGTCCTTCCTCAGCCCCTACCTGACCAGCAACGTCAAGCGTTTCGGCGAGTTCAACCTCAAGCTCAACCGGCCGCCGGAGCCCTGGATCAAAGACTCGGTGTTCCAGCAGGCAGCCGGGTCCATCCGCACTGGCAAGCTCGGTACTGCGGAAACCGAGGAGATGACCTGATGAACATTCCTCCTGCGTCATTTCGCGTCACGCCCTACGGCGAGGTAGATGCCGAGGCGCTGGAGCGTTTGCATGACGTCTACGACACCACCCAGTTGCTGTGTCTAGTCGATGGGCTGGATCTGCTGCTTAAGGATATGAACAACATCGGCGGCCTCAGGGATGGCCTCCTGCGGGTACATGCCATGGCGAAAACGGTGCTCGATGGTGCGGCACTATCGGTGTCTGTGACGGAAGGCGGCAGTATCTGGGAGGAAGCCGAGTCGCTTGATGAGGATCTGGTGGAACTGGGCAATTGGCTGGCCAGCGTCAGAGCTCAACTGAGGCCTTTGATTGAACTCATGCCGGCCGATCCTCATTAACCAACTAGTCGCCAGCAACACCGAGCAAGCTACTGGCTTCTGAACGGCTCAACAAGTTGACCCACATAGCCTGTCGGATAGTTCCGGTCACGCAGTCCTACTTCGGCGCTGCCGGGCTTGCTTGCGCTGTCATAGAAGGTTCCAAGCAACTGATCCCACACCAGCAAGAACTCACCGAAATTGACCTGAGCATCCTCGAAGTCGCGGTTGTGATGCCAGCGGTGTGTTTCTGCAACACCGATGACGCGCCGTAGCCAGCCCAACGAGTAGTCCAGATTTGAGTGTTGAAAGGCCAAATGTACCGTCAGGATGCCGAACCAGGTGGCCACGAGTGCAGAAGGAGTGCCCATCGAAAAGAGCACGAGCAGCCCAGGCCCTGCCATGATAGCGGCATGCAACGGGTGCCGGCGCTCGCCGTTCATCCAGTAGAGCCGCTCAGCGCTGTGATGTGGCTCATGCAAACGCCACAGCCATGGAACCTGATGGCTGAAGCGGTGCATGGCGTACAAACTAAGGTCCAGCACGGCGGCGACAATGACTAGCTGAGCCCACAGCGGTAAATCTGTTGGGAAGACACGGAACTCTGCGGACACCCAATCGCCCAGCCGGGCCAGCACGGTCGCCGTAAACTGGATCACAGACAGGTTCACGACCATATGGATGATATCGGTAAGGGTATCCTGGTGGTCCTCCAACCAGTCGCCCCGGAAAGGCTGCACGCGTTCCAGCAACGCCACCAGCAGAATCCCTAGGGCGGCAATGATCGGCGTGCTGGGCCAATACGGAATACCCGTGTAGAGCAACCAGATCATCCAGGCTGCGGCCCCGCCAAAGATTGCTGGGTAGCTGAGCCAGCGGATCATGAACCTGAGTGAATTGCCCATCGTGAAGCCCTCCCTAAGATGACTCCACTTTGTGCCAATTACCTGTGCTGGCGCTTGAACGAAAAAGCTGAATTCAGCCTTTCAGACTGACATGACCCAAGGCAGACGACGGGTCGAGGCCAAACAGTTCGCGGAAGGTGCGGGAAAAGTGGGCCGCATCGGCGAATCCGGCAGCGTGGGCGGCCGCAGTCAGGTTGGCGCCGCTGGCGATATGCTGGAGCGCTATGACCAGGCGATTCCATTTCCGGTAGCTGCGCAGCGGCAGGCCGGTCTGTTCGACGAACCAATGTGAGAATCGGGTAGGCGACAGATGAACGCGCTTTGCCAACGCCTGCCTGCCACTAATCGGCTCTTTTAACGCAGCGAGGACCGATTGCAGTCGCGGATCGGAGGCCGGCGGAGTCGTAAGGTTGAGAGCAAGGCGCACCATTTCCCGAATTTGCTGGGCTGACGGATCGGAGCTGCTCAGCAATTTTCGCAGCGATGCTGTATCGCCCATCTGAATCGGAGTGATGCCCTCCCCGATGTTATCGGGAAGTGCTCGCGCCTCATCGGACAGCGCGTCGAGGTAGATCGACAACACTTCGTCAGCTTCGATCTGATGGGCCACCCCTGCCCTGATGCAGATGGCCCTTGCCGTCACCGACGAGGATGTACACTTCACCGTCAAGCGGCCGTTCAAGCTGACGGTAATTTGATGCGCCATGTGGCCATGCCAATCTTGGCTACCCGCCTGCCCCAGAAAAATGCCCAGCCCGGGTGAAATCCAGGCTCTGCCATGCCAGCCGATACCCTGCGTTGCGTTCATTCAGCGGCACCTCAGGGTTCCACATCCAGCTGCATTTTGTGCACTAATGAGCTTTATAGCTAATTATAGAGTGATTATAGAATCCTCTTTGGCCTGAACTCTATCGCTTGCTCGATTGAAATCTCACCCGCTACAAAATCAGCTCCCCCTTTGAGATTAGACACTCTATTTGATCCAAATCAACGAAGTGCTGTTATCGTCAAAAGGAGCGCTCATGCCTCGAGGCAATCTGCTATAGTCGCCCTATAGCCCCGCTTGGTGAATTGCTGTGCGTCGGATTGGATTGATCCTGGTAATGATTGCTAGCCTCGTGCTGCCGACCTTCGGCGGTATGGCTTTCAGCATGCCGGCACAACCTTGCCCGATGCAGAGCGCCGATCATCAGGGCCATGCAACGGCCGATGCTCCGTGCTGCGAGCAAATGGACACGTCTGATGGGGTGGCCAATAAGTCTCCCTGCAAATCCGGCCAGGAATGCAAGACCGGAGGACTTCTCCAGACCAATGTGATCAAGAGCATATCCCCTCTTCCCTCACGCTCCGAAATATTGCTGACACAGTCGGTGATTAAGCGAGAGCCAGCAGGACTCTGGCGCCCTCCTCGTTTCGTCTAATGCAGTGATCATCCCGCGCCTTACAGTCAGGCGCATCGTCGCGGCCACGTTTCGTAGCTGCGACCTCGATCAATCGCATTGGAGGCGAAAGCATGTCCGCTTTCCTTTTTCCACGCCGTGGCTATCTCGGTGTGTTGGCTGCCGCATTCTGGGCAGCTCCCTGGCTTGCCGCGCAGGCGCAGCCCCTAACCTTCGAACGAGCCCAAGCTCTGGCCGAGCAGAGTGCCCCTGAGAACCTCGCGCGCCAGGCGCAGGTGGCTTCGGCACAACAGGCTGTAGGGCCCGCAGACGCCCTGCCCGATCCCAAGCTGATTCTAGGCATCGACAACCTGCCGATCGAAGGCCCTGACCGTTACACACTTAATCGTGACTCCATGACCATGCGCCGCATTGGGCTCATGCAGGAAGTCCCCAACAGTGACAAGCGTCAGGCTCGGCGCCAGGTGGCCGAGGCTTCAGTTGTCCGAGCCGAGGCCGAGCAGCGTGCCATGCAGTTGGAGATCAAGCGCCAGACAGCAGTGAGCTGGCTGGACGTGTACTACGCCGAACGCAGTGTTGGCCTCTTCGATCAACTGGACCGTCAGATCGAGATGCTCCGCTCGACCGTGCAATCGCTGATTGCCGGCGGTAGTGCTCAGCCTGGCGAGCTGTTGCAGGCCGACCAGGAAGCTTTGGCGTTACAAGATCGGCGAGATGAACTGAATCGCGATGTGGCAGTAGCTCGTGCCAAGCTGCGCCGCTGGATAGGCAACGAGGCTGACCAGCCTTTGCAAGGAGGTGTTCCCAATCTGAACCTGGTGGTACCGCACCTGCAGCAACGCATTGCCTCACACCCTGAGTTGCGCGCTGCCTCCGCCCGAGTCGGCGAGGCTAGCGCCGAGCTGAACGAGGCCATCGCCGAGAAGACCCCCGACTGGGGTGTTGAGTTTGCCTACAACAATCGCGACAACCAATTCGGCGATATGGTGATGGTGCAATTTACCTTCGACCTGCCGTTGTTCGTAGGCACACGTCAGGGGCCCAAGATCAACGCCAGACAACAAAGCGTGTCGCAGATGGAAGCCGAGCAGGAAGCATTACTGCGCGCCCATCAGGCTGAGCTGGAAGGCGGTATTGCCGAGCTTGAGCAACTGCGCAGGACCTTGTCACGCACCGAAAAAACCTTGATCCCGCTTGCAAGCAAACGTGCCGATCTCGAACTTGCCGCTTACCAGGCCGGCAACAGCCAGCTGACATCCGTCCTCACCGCCCAGCGCGACCTGATCGAGGCTCAGCTACGGCAGATTGAACAGCAGCGCAAGCTGAGCCAGCTCTCCGCAAGCCTGTACTACGCCTATGTGGAGGGACTGAAATGAAGATATCGGCATTTGGTTTTGCGGTCGCCTTGCTGGCCGTGGGCATTGGCGCGGCGGGCGGTGGCTACTGGCTGGCCCAGCGGCAAGCCAAACACGAGATCCTGCCTAGCTCCGCACCGACGGACGAGCGCAAGGTGCTCTATTGGTACGACCCGATGCAGCCTGAGCAGCGCTTCGATAAGCCGGGCAAGTCACCTTTCATGGATATGGAACTTGTCCCTAAATACGCAGGATCCGAGCAGGATCCGTCTGTTCTGAGCATCCCCGCTCAAGCCGTGCAGAACCTCGGAATGCGAACCTCGATGGTGATCCGAGGTGTACTGCCCTCGGATATCGAGGCGGTGGGTTCCCTGGCCTATAACCAGCGAGAAGTGGCGAACCTCCAGGCCCGCGCCGGCGGATTCGTCGAGCGGGTTTACGGTCGCGCCCCGGGCGATGTGCTGCCTGCCGGAGCCCCCCTGGTCGACCTGCTGATTCCCGAATGGTCCGCCGCGCAGTTGGAGTTCCTGGCGGTACTGCGTACCGCTGACACTCGCTTGATAAGTGCGGCCCAAGAGCGCCTGCGCCTGCTTGGCATGCCTCAAACGTTGATCGAGCAGGTCCGCCGCAGCGGCAGACCACGGGCGGTGCAAACCCTCACCACACCTATCAGCGGCGAGCTCCAAGCCTTGCAGGTACGCGCCGGGATGACCGTCGAAGCCGGGCAGGATCTGGCGTTGATTAACGGGCTATCCAGTGTCTGGCTCGATGCGGCGATACCCGAGGCCATGGCCGGAAGTATCCAGGTCGGGGACGAGATCCGCGCCAACCTGACGGCCTTTCCTGATCGACCGCTGCTGGGCCGCGTCATAGCCTTGCTGCCGAGTGCCGATCCGCAAACACGCACGCTCACGGTACGCAGCGAGCTACCCAACCCTGCCGGTAAGTTGCGCCCCGGCATGTTCGCCGCCGTACGCCTGAACAGTGCCGTCGAACAATCCACGCTTCTTGTGCCGAGTGAAGCCGTGATTCGCACCGGGAAGCGTGCGTTGGTGATGCTGGTAGAAGGCGATGGGCGCTACCGCCCCCTGGAAATAACCTTGGGCCGCGAGGCTGATGGGCGTCTGGAGGTGTTGTCCGGTCTTGAGGAGGGTCAGGCGGTCGTTACCTCCGGCCAGTTCCTCATCGATTCGGAGGCCAGCCTACAGGGTGTCATGGCCAGCCATGCCGAGCAGGACAATAAGAAGGAACTACATGAGGCCCATGGTGTGATTCGTGCTCTGGACGCGGAGTCAGTCACCCTGGAGCACGGGCCCTTCGAGAGCCTGAATATGCCAGGTATGACCATGGCTTTTCCATTGGTCAGCTCAGAAGTAGCTGTGGGACTTAAGCCAGGAGATCACGTACGTATCGGCGCCCGCCAGAAAAACTCCGGCCTGATGATCGAGCAGCTCAGCAAGGAAGGAGACCAGCCATGATCGCACGCCTGATCCACTGGTCTATCGGCAATCGCTTTCTGGTGCTGCTGGCGACCCTGTTCATCACCGCCCTGGGCATCTGGTCGCTGCGCAACACGCCGTTGGATGCACTGCCGGATCTGTCCGACACCCAGGTCATCATCCGCACAAGCTTCCCCGGGCAGGCACCGCAGATTGTCGAGAACCAGGTGACCTACCCGCTGGCCACCACCATGCTCTCGGTGCCGGGGGCGAAGACAGTGCGCGGCTACTCGTTCTTCGGCGACTCCTTCGTTTATGTGCTGTTCGAGGACGATACCGACCTCTACTGGGCACGCTCGCGGGTGCTGGAGTACCTCAACCAGGCGCAGGAACGCCTGCCCGAGGGTGTTACCACCACCCTTGGGCCGGATGCCACCGGCGTGGGCTGGATCTACCAGTACGCCTTGGTCGACCGCAGCGGCCAGCATGATCTTGCCCAGCTGCGGGCACTGCAGGACTGGTTCCTTAAGTACGAACTCAAGGGCCTGCCCAACGTAGCCGAAGTGGCCACCCTCGGCGGCATGGTCAAGCAATACCAAGTGCTGCTCGATCCCCAGAAGCTGGTGGCTTATGGGGTAACTCAGCAGGAGGTCGAAGCGGCGCTGAAGAGCGCCAATCAGGAAACCGGCGGCGCCATCCTGGAGCTGGCAGAGCGCGAGTACATGGTCCGGGCTTCAGGCTATCTAGAGAGCCTGGCGGATTTCCGCAATGTGCCGCTGCGGGCTTCGGCCAGCGGAGTTCCGGTGCTGCTGGGTCAGGTGGCCACCATTCAGCTGGGGCCAGAGATGCGTCGTGGCATTGCCGAGCTGGATGGCCAGGGTGAAGTTGTAGGTGGCGTGGTCATCTTGCGCTCCGGAAAGAATGCCCGCGATACCATCGCCGCGGTGAAGACCAAGCTGGACAGCCTGAAGGGCAGCTTGCCGGCCGGCGTCGAGGTGGTCACCACCTATGACCGTTCGCAATTGATCGACCGCGCCATCGATAACCTCAGCTACAAGCTGCTGGAAGAGTTCGCGGTGGTTGCCCTGGTTTGCCTGATCTTCCTCTGGCACCTGCGCTCGTCGCTGGTCGCGATCATCACCCTGCCCCTGGGCATCCTGATGGCCTTCATCGTCATGCGCTACCAGGGCGTCAATGCCAACATCATGTCGCTCGGCGGGATCGCAATCGCCATCGGCGCCATGGTCGATGCCGCCGTGGTGATGATCGAGAACGCGCACAAGCACATCGAGGCCTGGAAGGCTCGACACCCCGGTGAACCGCTTCAGGGCGAGGCGCACTGGCGGGTGATCGGCGAAGCTGCGGCCGAGGTCGGGCCGGCGCTGTTCTTCAGCCTTTTGATCATCACCCTGTCTTTCCTCCCGGTCTTCACCCTGGAGGCCCAGGAGGGTCGCCTGTTTGGCCCGCTGGCATTCACCAAGACCTATGCCATGGCTGCCGCTGCTGGCCTCTCGATCACCTTGGTACCGGTGCTGATGGGCTATTGGATTCGTGGGCATATCCCCAGCGAACAACAGAACCCCTTGAATCGTTGGCTGATCGGTGCATACCGGCCGGTGCTGGAGTGGGTGCTGGCTTGGCCTAAGGTGACCCTAGCGCTGGCCTTGCTAGTGTTTTTGTCCAGTCTCTGGCCCCTCAGCAGACTCGGAGGAGAGTTTCTACCGCCGATGGACGAGGGCGACCTGTTGTACATGCCATCAGCCCTGCCCGGCTTGCCGGCCAGCAAGGCCACCCAGCTGCTGCAGCAAACCAACCGGATGATCCTCACGGTGCCCGAAGTGGCACGGGTATTCGGCAAGGCCGGGCGAGCAGAGACCGCCACCGATCCAGCACCGCTGGAAATGTTCGAGACCACGGTGCAGTTCAAACCACGCGATCAATGGCGCGCGGGGATGACACCCGAAAAGCTGATCGAGGAACTGGATCGCGCGGTAAAAGTTCCGGGGCTGTCCAATATCTGGGTGCCGCCCATCCGCAACCGCATCGACATGCTGGCGACGGGGATCAAGAGCCCCATTGGGGTGAAAGTGTCCGGAACCTCCTTGGTCGACATCGAGCGCATAACGCGCGATATCGAGGCCGTGGCCAAAGAGGTGCCTGGGGTGAGTTCGGCCTTGGCAGAACGCCTTACTGGCGGCCGTTACGTGGACATCCAGATCGATCGACTGGCCGCGGCGCGCTATGGCCTGAGCATCGCCGATGTGCAGGCGGTGGTATCGGGCGCCATCGGCGGCAGCAATATTGGTGAGACGGTTGAAGGACTGGCCCGCTTCCCGATCAACCTGCGCTATCCCAAGGAGTGGCGAGACAGTCCGCAGGCACTACGGCGTATGCCGATCCTCACGCAAGCCGGCCAGCAGATCACCTTGGGCACCGTCGCCCAGGTTAGTCTGACCGAAGGGCCGCCAATGCTGCGCAGCGAGAACGGGCGTCTGTCCGGTTGGGTCTATGTCGATGTCCGTGGGCGCGACCTGGCATCGACCGTGCGCGAGTTGCAGCAACGCGTAGCTGAGCAGGTACAACTCGATGCTGGCATGACCGTCTCCTACTCCGGTCAGTTCGAGTTCCTGGAGCGCGCCAATGCACGGCTGGCCTGGGTGGTACCGGCGACCTTGTTGATCATCTTCGTGCTGCTTTACCTGACCTTCAGCCGCTTCGGTGAGGCCCTACTGATCATGGCAACCCTGCCCTTCGCCCTATCGGGCGGCATCTGGCTGCTCTACTGGTTCGGCTTCAACCTGTCGGTTGCCACTGGGGTCGGCTTTATCGCCTTGGCCGGCGTCTCGGCGGAATTTGGGGTGATCATGCTGCTGTACCTGAAGAATGCCTGGCATGCACGTATGGATGCCGGGCGCAGCGGTGACCCGGCACTACTGGAGGCAATTCGTGAAGGCGCAGTGCTGCGCGTGCGGCCCAAGGTGATGACGGTGGCCGTGATCATCGCCGGCCTGTTGCCAATCCTCTGGGGCGGAGGTGCCGGATCTGAAGTGATGAAGCGCATCGCCGCGCCCATGGTCGGCGGCATGATTACCGCGCCGCTGATGTCCATGTTGGTTTTGCCGGCCGCGTACTGGCTGATGCGAAGGCAGCGTACACAGAAGGTTCGCGCACCGCAGGAGCTATAGCTTTACAAACCCGGGCAAGCCACGCGCCAAGCTGACTCGCCCGGGTAACGCGGCAGGAAGCATTACGGCGATGTAACTTTGACTTCATTTTTATGACAGGTTGAGCGGATATATTTTAATCACCACTTTGAAGGAGTGATTAAACATGAAAAGCCTCAAAGTTATTGCAGCCCTTGCCGCTATGGTTGTTTCCTCTGCCACTCTGGCAGAAGGCGGCGCTGATCGTGTTTATGGTCGGATGATTCAGGCCAATGAGCAGGCCATGCAAGAGTATGCTGCCGCTAACGGAAAGAATCCGCCTGAAGTTATTCATTACCGCTACGGCATGAAACTCGATATCGCCAGGGTCGTGGCCACTACCCCGACGGACTCTAGCTGCGGTGTGATGCCGGCCCAGATGACCTACGAGGACTCCAATGGCGATCTGAATATTCTTGAATACCGGGCAGCCGGGACAGGTTGCCGTAATCAAAACTAGATAAATGACATCGCGCTGACTGAAATGTAATTTCCAAGTCACCCTGACGTTATTTGGCATGTGGAAATATGACCAAGGCGTGCCTGGCTATGCCCGGCGCGCTTGGCACATATATGCGACCACACAATGACAACTGCCAATAACATCAGGAGCATTTATGAATAACAGAACCCTGTTAGGACTTTCTCTGCTCACTCTGAGCGTCAGTACCGGGCAAGCTGCGATGGCCGCCGGCGAGAAAGGCTAGGGATTTATCGAAGGCAGCAGCCTGACCATTCTCAATCGAAATCTCTACTTCAACCGCGATTTCCGTAAAGGCCAGTCCAGCAGCTCGGGTAATGGCTATTCGGAAGAGTGGGCGCATGGCGTGATAGGCAGATTCGAGTCTGGTTTCACCGAGGGCACCATAGGCTTTGGTGTCGATGCCTTTGCCATGCTAGGGCTCAAGCTTGACACCGGCGACGGCCGTTCTGGAGCAGGCGGCTCAGTCGACGTGATGCCTTACAACAGCCTCGGGCAGGCTGAGGACAACTACTCAAAACTGGGGGGCGCGGTGAAAACTCGGTTCATGGATACCGAGATCAAGGTAGGCGACGTCTTTCCTGTCAGCCCTGTCGTCCAATACGGTGATGCGCGGCTTTTACCGGAGAGTTTCCGAGGTATCACCGTGCTCAACAGCAGCGTGGAAGGACTGTCGCTTCAAGGCGGTCGCCTCCACTCGATGAGCCAACCCAATACCAGCAGCATGCGCGACGGCTTCGCTACCTTCTACGCAGGCGAAGTGGACTCGCCATGGATCGCCTATTTCGGTGGTGATTACACGCTTAATGACAACGTCGGCTTTAGTCTCTACACCAGCCGCCTCAAGGATGCCTGGAATCAATATTACGCGGGCACCACGCTGAGCTACCCGCTTGCGGACGATGTCGCCTTGATCGGCGGGCTGAACTACTACAAGGCGGTCGATGAAGGGAAGCAGCTCCTCGGGAGCTTCGATAACAACATCTGGAGCGGCAAGGTCGGCATCCAATTCGGCGCTCACACAGTACTGGTGGGTCTCCAGCGCAACAATGGCGATGATGACTTCGATTACTTGCGCCAATCGGACTCCATCTACCTCGACAACTCCATCCAGTACAGCGACTTCAACTCGCCGAAGGAGAAGTCATGGCAAGTGCGCTACGACCTGGATATGGAGTCTTTCGGTGTGCCTGGGTTGAGCTTCATGACTCGATATGCCCAGGGCTGGGATGCCGACTACAGCAAGGCCAACGAAGTCTATATGCGCCGTGATGACAACGGCGATCCGTTGACCAACCAGAAGCGCTGGGAGCGGGACATCGAGGCCAAGTACGTTGTGCAGACTGGATCACTGAAGGATATGTCTTTCCGTGTTCGCCAAATGACCACTCGCGCGACCGATTACGAGTCGGATCTGGATGAAGTCCGCCTGATTGTCGAGTACCCGCTGGAAGTTCTCTAACCCTGGCAAGCGGGCGGGTTGATTGCCCGCTCGCGCCTTGGTCCTGCTGTCCCCTCGTAGTGCTCCTTTGGTTTGGAGACAGCCCTTGGCGCCCTCGGGCGCCTTTTTTACTTAGGTTAAATGGCGTATGAAAAAGAGTCGGCCACTACACACAAGCGGCCGTGCTGGCAGGCAGTACTACTGAGCGGGATATTCTGCAACGACCTGATCAGACCCCGCCTTGGTCAAGCCAATGACCTGGTAGGCATGCTGTACGCCATCGACTTCCATACCGGGGGAGCCCGCCGGCATCCCGGGAACAGCGATGCCCACGAGATCATCGCGCTTGGTGAGCTCGATGACCTGAGCCGCCGGCACATGACCTTCGACGAACTTGCCGTCAATCACCGCGGTGTGACAAGACGCCAACCGCGGCGCAACGCCCAGACTTTGCTTCACTGCCGACATGTTGCTTTCGACATGGTCGACGACTTTGAAGCCATTCGCTTCGAGGTGTGAGATCCACTTCTTGCAACATCCGCAATTAGCATCACGATGGACATCAATCGTCAGGGCATCAGCGGCTTGAACTCCAGTTGTGACGGAGAGAGCGGCCAGCAAGGCCAGATATTTAGCTTTCATGCACGTGCTCTTTGCCATCGGCGTGGGTGTGGGTCTTGGGCGAGGCATTCGGAGTTTGCTCGGAATGATGGTCTCCGCCGCTTGGGGCGGCCTCATCCCCGGCATGGTGATCATCGCCACTCATGTCCGAATGGTGACCTGCCTCAGGTGCGGAGCCACCCTCGCTATCAGTAGCCGCGGCATCGTGATGGCCAGGCTCTCCGGCATCACCTGTTCCATGATGGTCTTCGCCACCGCCGCTATTGCCATGATGGCCAGGCTTGTTGTCGCCGTGCTGACCTTCATGATTGTGCATTTGCGTTTCCCCACCACCATGCTGATGGCCGCCACTGGATGCGACGAGTGCTTGGTATTGCTTGGCATCCATCGTCGGCAATTGGTCAATGAAGGCAACCATGCCCCAGATGTACTCATCGCCCATGCTCTTGCCCCACGCAGGCATACCCGTTGCCTTGATGCCATGCTTGATCACCCAGAACGCTGCTGACGGATTGCCATCGACACCGATCTTGGCGAGGTTGGGAGGCGCAGGGTAAAGCGATTGGCTTAGCTCGGTCTCCGCCACACCTGGCGCCAAATGACAGCCGATACACATGGAGTTGTAGTTGCCCGCACCGGCGCGAATAAGAGCTTGATCATCCAGGTTGGGAACCTCGATGTCCTGCGAACGGACTTCGATAGAGCGGTCGCGGGCCATCGTGAGAAACGCATGCACTGCAGGAAAATGGGGATCATCGGCCCCCACGTTGACCACGCCAAAGTAGGCGCCGGCCAGGACAGCTGTGCTACCGACCACGCCGGCCGCCACCAAAGTTTTAATTGTTCTTTTCATGTCAGGTTCTCAAAACCACATCCGGATACCGGCGACAAAACGCGCCTCGTCTACATCACCGCCCTCGTCGCGCACCATGTCTGCCGTGTTGCCATAGGAGCGGCTCCAGGAAACCCCGACATAGGGAGCAAACTGTCTGACAATCTCGTAACGCAGACGCAAGCCGAGCTCGGTATTTGCCAACCCAGACCCCACACCTCGCTCAGGATCGTTCTTGCCGTAGAAGTTCATTTCGGCAGTTGGCTGGAGAATCAGCCGGTTGGTCAGCAGAATGTCGTACTCGCCCTCCAGTCGGGCAGCAGTTTGGCCATTCTCGCCGACGAAGGCCGTGGCTTCGGCCTCAAAGGCGTAAAGCGCCATGCCCTGGATACCGAAGGCAGCCCAAGTCTGCGGCGACTCCGGTTTAAAGTCCTGGCGAACGCCCGCGACGACATCCCACCAAGGGCCGATCGAGCGGCCGTACAGCAGCTGTAATTCAGCGTCCTCGGTAACGCCGTTGGTACGCTCGCCTTCGGAGCGGAACCAGACCCGGTTGATATCACCGCCTACCCAACCCGACGCATCCCAGGCCAGGGTGCTGCCCTCATCTGCGTCTTGGTATTCGAGCTGATCGAGCAGGAAAAAGCTGTTGATGGCGCTGTCATGCACCTTGTGGCCAGGCAGTGGCGGGAAAGCCGCTTGGCGATCAGCATCCGTCAGAACGGGAATCGGCGTACGACTGGTAGTTCTCGGGGCTTCAGCGGAGCCATGGTTCATCTTCGAATGATCCATGCCCTCCATCTGTCCCTGCATGGTGCCGTGTCCCATCTTGCTGTGGTCCATGGCTGGGGCCTTCTCTTGGCTCTGGCTGTGGCCCATCTGGCTATGGTCCATGCTGCCCGATTCGCTCTGCATGGCACCATGATCCATCTTGCTGTGATCCATGCCCACCATCGGCGCTTTGGCGGAACCGTGGCCCATCTGGCTGTGGTCCATCGACATGGAGCCGTGCCCCATTGCCGAATGATCCATTTCTTCCGCAGCCTGGGTAACGCCGCCGCTGAGTGCACTCAGCGACACGGCCAGCGCTATGAGGGACGGGCGTGAAAACCTAGTGGTCATGGTTCGAACCTGCTTCGGCTTCGGTGCCGCCATGCTTATCCATCATCTTCTCGTGCCCCATATCGTCATGGTTCATACCCTCATGATCCATGGCGCCATGATCCATCTGATGGCCAGCGGCCTTGCCTTTCGATTGATCTGCAGGCTTGTCACTGGCGTCGGGCGCAGCCGACTCGGCAGCATGTTGTTCGTGCTCGCTGTGCCCCTCACCTGCCAATGACGTCGGCGCGTGCAGAACAGCCAAAAGACTGAACATCGCTGCGCTGCCAAACAGGGCATTACGCTTCATAAAAGTACTCATCAGAAATCTCCTTTACTCATCCACACGGACTTCACGGAACATGCCCATTTCCATGTGGAGCAACAGGTGGCAGTGATAGGCCCAACGCCCCAACGCATCGGCGGTCACCCGATAGCTGCGCTTGGAACCTGGCGGCATGTCGATGGTGTGTTTACGCACCAGGAAATTGCCGTTCGCATCCTCCAGATCACTCCACATGCCATGAAGATGGATCGGGTGAGTCATCATGGTGTCGTTGACCAGCGTGATGCGAACACGCTCGCCGTACTTGAGGCGCAGAGGCTCGGCGTCAGAGAACTTGATTCCATCGAAGGACCAGGAGAATTTCTCCATATGCCCGGTGAGGTGCAGCTCGATGGTGCGACTTGGCTCACGCCCGTCCGGATCAGGGAAGGTGCTGCGCAGGTCAGAGTAAGTCAGGACGCGCCGGCCGTTATCACGCAGGCCGATACCTGGGTCGTCCAGCTTGTGCGTCGGCGTCATGGTCTGCATGTCGACCAAAGGATTGTTGGTCTCTGAGGCCGGGTGTGCCTGCATGTTGCCAGCCATGCCAGCCATGCCAGCCATGCCAGCCATGCCAGCCATGTTTGAATGATCCATTCCGGCCATCTGGCTGTGATCCATACCAGCCATGCCACCCTGCATGCTGCCATGATCCATTCCCGCCATATTGCCCTGATCCATCCCGGCCATGCTCCCATGATCCATGCCGCCCATGCTGCCGTGGTCCATGCCCATGTCACCCATGGCAATCAGTGGGCGCGGGTCAGGGCTTGGTACCGGTGCACTCAACCCTTCCTGTACCGCAAGGGTGCCGCGCGCATAGCCAGTGCGATCCATGGATTGAGCAAAGACGGTGTAGGCTTGCTCGCTATCGGGCTCGACTATCACGTCGTAGGTCTCGGCTACGGCGACACGGAACTCATCGACGCTGACTGGTTTGACGTGCTGGCCATCGGCCGCGACTACCGTCATCTTCAGGCCGGGGATACGCACATCGAAGTACGTCATGGCCGAGGCATTGATAAAACGCAGACGAATCTTCTCGCCCGGTTTGAATATGCCGGTCCAGTTGCCATCAGGTGCCTGGCCGTTCATCAGGTAGGTGTAGGTGTAGCCACTGACGTCGGCGAGATCAGTCGGGCTCATCTTCATTTCGGCCCACATCTTACGGTCGGCTACGGCGGCGGACCAACCCATCTCGCTTACGTCATCGATGAAGTCACCAACGGTGCGTTTGTGCTGGTTGTAGTAGTCCGACTGTTTCTTGAGCTTGGCCAGTACCCGCGTTGGATTTTCATCCGTCCAGTCGCTCAGCAACACGACGTAATCACGGTCGTAACTGAAGGGCTCGGGCTCCTTGGCATCGATGACCAGCGCACCGTATACGCCGACCTGCTCCTGGAGCCCAGAATGGCTGTGATACCAGTAGGTGCCGTTCTGGTTGACCTTGAACTTGTACTCATACATGCCATCAGGGGCGATGCCATGGAAGCTCAGGCCAGGAACGCCATCCATGTTCGCCGGCAGGATGATGCCGTGCCAATGGATGGAGGTGTCCTCCTTGAGGCGGTTGCGCACGCGCAATGTGACGGTATCGCCTTCGCGCCAACGAAGAATCGGCCCAGGGAGCGAGCCGTTGATGGTCATGGCCGTGCGCGCTGCGCCGGTGATGTTCACCGGGGTTTCACCGATGAATAGGTCGAATTCGTTACCAGTCAGTACGTTGGGCTGGCCGGGGCTGTTCACCGCCCAGACCGGCGTGCGCCACAGGCCAAGTCCGCCGATAATACCGGTGGCTGCCAGGCCTTTGACGAAGGTGCGCCTTGTGGTTTTGCTTTGCATGCCGTTTTGTCCAATCCGTCAAATGAGCCGGTGATGGTGTGCCCGGTCTCGGGTTCATGGCTGCTTCAATGTCGGGTATTTACCCCTCAACTTTCCACGTCGGTGCATTGCACAAGCCTTACCGACGATGAGCAGTATGAAACTGCCATATCCCAACCATCCGGGTGATTACATTTCTGTAAGGTAGATGACTTCAGCAGTTGGTGTGCTCTGCTTGCTCGGTTGGACTGCTGGCTACAGGAGCCTCAACTTTCTGCTGCTGGGCCACCCGGTAGGCCTCCAGAGACGTCTGGCGTGCCTGCTCCATGCGCGCGAAGGTTCGGTCAGCACCACCTTCAGCCATTGCCAAGCTGGAGATGCTCAGAGCAGTAACTACAAGCAGAGCTTTGATCGATTTCATTTTGGGTATTCCTCGTAAGTTAAGTGGTCCCTGCAACTGCAGAGGCCGAGCTTTAGGCTCGATGTCACGTTAACTAAGGAATCTCCGAACAAGCCTTCAGTTATGCGAGAATCCCCGCAACACCTGATCCGAGCCGCCCATGAGCCAGATGAGCTTTTCCGACTTTGAGTACGCCGGCAAGCGCAAGCAAACCCGCCGAGAGCGCTTCCTCGCCGAAATGGATCAGGTGGTGCCCTGGGCAGGCCTGCTGGAGCTGATCGAACCGTTCTACCCCAAGGCCGGCGGCGGTAGCAAACCCTATCCTCTGGAAACCATGCTGCGCATCCATCTGTTGCAGAACTGGTTCTCCCTGAGCGACCCGGCCATGGAAGAAGCGCTCTACGAAATCACGCCCATGCGCCAGTTCGCACTCCTGACGCTGAGCGCGCCAATCCCCGAAGACACCACGATCATGAACTTCCGGCACTTGCTGGAGAAGCATCAGCTCGCACCGGCAATCCTTGCGGTCATCAATGGTTATCTGCAGGAAAAAGGCCTGTCGCTGCGCCAAGGCACCATCGTCGATGCCACCATTATTCATGCCCCCAGCTCGACCAAAAATAAAGAAGGCAAGCGTGATCCCGAGATGCACCAGACCAAGAAAGGCGGTCAGTATTTCTTCGGGATGAAGGCGCACATCGGTGCCGATGTCGAGTCCGGCCTGGTGCATCACGTCCATGGCACCGCTGCCAATGTGGCCGATGTCACGCAGGTGGCTGAACTGCTGCATGGCGAAGAAAACGCCGTGTATGCAGATGCCGGTTACACCGGTGTCGAAAGGCGCGAAGAGCATGAAAATCGGGGGGTGATCTGGCAGATTGCAGCGCGTCGCAGCACCTATTCCAAGCTGAACCAGCGCAGCGTACTGTACAAAGCCAAGCGCAAGATCGAGTTCTGCAAGGCTCAGACACGGGCCAAGGTCGAGCATCCGTTTCGCGTGATCAAGCGGCAGTTTGGTTACGTGAAAGTACGTTTTCGTGGGCTGATGAAAAACACGGCTCAGTTGACCACGCTGTTCGCCCTGGCAAACCTGTGGAGGGTTCGAAAACAGCTCATGGGTATGGGTGAGGTTCGCGTTTAACACGGAGAACCGGTCGAAAAAGCTCTCCGTACATGATTTTTCGGTCACTTTTCGTCCAATGACGCTGTAGGTGCCTGGAAAATTGCAACTTGCCGCGGCTGCACGACAAGTTGATCGGAGCATCCCTAAGAGGGCCTGTCAGCAACCTGAGCCGAACATTACAGTTCTGTCAGGTTGCTATTTCTTTCTTGTAGCCCATCCAGAAGGCTCGGTACTGTCTTTCATGCCCTCATAAAGCCTTGCGAATTTCTTGAGAGGGCATGCTCGGCAGCGATGCCTAAGCTACTCAGGGTCATTCGCACCCGCGGATAAGACCACCAACAATTAAGAGAGATTGTCACTATGTCGAATAAATCCAACGTCGCTACCGGTGCCGCTCTGGCTCTCGTGGCCGCCAGCCTGTTTGCTACCCTGCCTGTCCAGGCCGCCCAGGACACCAAAGCAGCTGAAGTGAAGTGCTTCGGCGTCAACGGTTGCAAGGGCCAGAACGACTGCATGACCGCCAAAAATGCCTGCAAAGGCCAGGGAGAATGTAAAGGCCAGGGTTTCAAGCTGATGACTCAGGCCAAGTGCGATGAGGCCGGTGGCAAGACCAGCGAATAATGCCGTTGCGGGGAGTGCCTGCCACTCCCCTGCTGGAGTCTTGAATGAGTAAGCGCAAAACACTGGGTTTCGGTCTTGGCCTTCGCAGTGAGTATTACCAGCAGATTCTTGAACAGCGACCTGCGGTCGACTGGTTTGAGATCATTTCCGAGAATTACCTGGTGGGCGGTGGCAAGGCCCTCTACTTTCTCGATGCGATTGGCGAGCAATACCCGTTGGTGATGCACGGAGTATCGCTGTCGATCGGCGGTTCGCATAACCTGGACATGGGCTACCTACGACAGCTCAAGCAACTGGCGGACCGGGTACAGCCCCAGTGGGTTTCCGACCACTTGTGCTGGAGTCGCGGCAACGCCCATCAACTCCACGACCTGCTGCCGCTGCCGTTTACCCAAGAAAGCCTGCTGCATGTCGCCGCGCGGGTGCGTCTAGTGCAGGATGTTCTGGAACGTCCCATTGTGCTGGAGAACGTTTCTTCTTACGTGCAGTGGAAGACGTCCAGCATGAGCGAATCGCAGTTTCTCTCGGAACTGAGTTTCCTGACCGGTTGCGAATTGCTCCTTGACGTGAACAACGTCTACGTCAGCGCACGAAATCAGGATTTCGACCCATGGCAGTTCATCTTGGAATTGCCGCACGAGCGGATTCGTCAAATTCACCTGGCCGGGCATAGCGATTACGGGCAATACCTCATCGACACCCACGACCAGCCCATCGCTGACCCGGTTTGGGCGCTCTACAGCAAGACTTTGAGCTACTTGGGTCCAACGTCGACGTTGATCGAGCGGGATGATCATTTTCCACCGTTCGAGGATCTGTTATCCGAGTTGGAGCATGCCCGAGCTATCGCCAATGGCGTGATATCGAGGGCAACCCTTTGAGCCTAAGCGCCTTACAGACTGCATTTGAAACTTACCTGACAGATGGTGCCCTGCCCTCCAACGAGCTTTTGGAGCAAGTCCGGGGTTGCACTGCGCTGAGTGCCCTCGAAGGCCTGCGGATCTACCATAACGCCTATCGCTCGCGCCTGCTGGCGGTGCTGCGCGAGGATTTCCCGGCGCTGCAGCAATGGCTGGGAGAACAGTCGTTCGAGCAACTCGCACTGGCCTATATCGCCGCCTGGCCACCGCGGCATTTCAGCATTCGCTGGCTGGGTGAAAAGCTGCCCGAGTTCATTCGCAGCTACATTGCGGAACCTCAACTTTCACCGATGCGCGAACTCGCGGAGCTGGAGTGGGCTTTTACACTGGCTTTCGATGCTCAGGATGTCGAAGCGCTTTCACTGCAGGCCATCAGTGAGTTTTCGGCTGAAGACTGGGTTTCATTCAGGGTTTCCCTGACTCCATCTGCCAGATGGCTGCGATTGCAGTACAACACCCTGGCGCTGTGGAAGGCTGCCAAGTCTGGGGATCTGCTTCCCGTTGCCACCCAACCAGCCGGGAATCGAGACTGTCTGGTCTGGCGTCATAACCTCGTATGCCATTACCGAAGCCTGGAGCCAGAAGAGGCGTCAGCATTGCGGTTTTTCGTCGAGGGTGGATCGTTCGCCGAACTCTGCGAGTCATTGAGCGCAACACATGGAGAGCAAGCCCCCCTGCAGGCCGCAACTTGGTTGAAATTGTGGGTCAACGAAGGTTTGCTAAAGCTCAGGGCAACTATTCACGAATGACCCGGAACCTATAGGCTAGCGGCTTCTCTTTGGCCACTCCCGAGCGCGTCTATGACACACCGCATCATTCATTTCAAACAGCAAGCCTTGCTGGACCCAGAGACTTACCAGGCGATGCTGGCCGACGGCGTCGGTCATTGGGAGGCGCTTGTAGGAAAAGTCGTCGGAATAGAAGACGAGAAAAGCCACGAGTTCGCCGCATTGAAAAGCCTGTTCAAGCGAAAGCGCTACTCCTATGACACGCTGGAAATGCGCGAGCCAGGCGATCACTCAAACTGGCTTCGCGGCCGAGATGGGGATGAAGGTATTACTAACGAGGTCACCAGTATTCACGGGCTGAAAGAGCTCTCAGAACTGGAGATTTAGTCGGTCGGCAGGCCAGCGCTCAAGCGCTGACCTGGGCCGCATAACCAAGCTCCTGGATCAGCTCGCGGATCGATTCGGCACTTTCTGTGCTCTCTACAGTGACCTTGCCGGCTGCCCGATCCACCTCTACGCGTGCGTCCTGATCCAGCGTCTGGATGGCCTTCGTGATTTTGCTGACACAACTGCCACAACCCATACCCGAAACATTCAGGCTGAACATCTCTCTCACCTCATTTCGTCCGCGGCTCAAGTTACCGCACAGACAGCATCGACCTTGACACGATGGCAAGGTCAAGTGCGCAAACGCAACAGTAAGGCTCAGCCGTTGTTCACAGGCATCAGGATGGGGTTCGATGAACACACCACTACGTGCCTTGCGCCCCTCGTAAGGGCGACATACAGATTCTGAGCGGTCATAAGTTCAGGATGCAGAACAACCGAGACATCCGCCTCGAGCCCCTTGAGAAGTAATGTGCTGCCTACCGAGCGTCTTGCGATGGGGCGGGCAAGGTGTCGATTGCGTTCTCGCGCTTGAATGGCTGCACTCAGAAAGTCGGCTGTACCTCCCGCCACAGCTTGCATAGCGGACCGGCAGCAGTGCAGAACTTCCGGTCGGTACACCCGTGCCCCCGGCTGTTCGGCGAGGGCGTTGAGCACAAGGAGTGCTCGCTGCGGTGTTGGCTCCCCGACGAATGCGACGGCCTCGGCCTCGGCTGGGGTCGGTGGCGTTCGGGCACGTCCTGTGCGCAGAGACTCCACACGCGTTCGCAGGTTTGCTGCACCTACCCCCGTCATCACGCTTGAAGCAAATTCCGCAAGTTGTGCCAGAGCATTGGCACCCTGCAGGTTAAAGTTCCTGGCGAAGTTGACGAGGTCCCTTAGGTCGACGGCTTCGACGGCCATGGCGCCGGGTGTCTGGCTCGTGAGCTGATGGCGACCTTGCACGTTGATGGAGTCCCCGATGATGAGGACGCTGCCCCGAGCGTTGGGTGACTCGGTTCTAGCGGCCACCAGCCGCTGCTGGACTTCGGTCCCGGCGTTGAGCTGCACCCAGCGCACTTCTGCCGGAGCCGTGCGCAGATCCACCGGCTGGCCAACTTGAAGTTGCTGCCGTATGGCGAGTAGCCACTGCCCAAGGTTCTCAGCTCCGGCCAGCCGCCAGCGCCAGGGTATCCTCAGCTCTCCTGCCGCGGGGAACAGGGGCTGCACCTCATTCGCCCAATGCACCAGTCGATTGCCACGAAAGTCGAAGATGGCTTGCATTGGGTCACCGAGCACGCAGGTCGGTAGCACCCGGGCCAAACCTGACACGATGGCGTGCTGGACGACGTTGCAGTCCTGGTATTCGTCGACAAGCAAGCGCGCGTAAGTGGCACGGAGAGGCTGAGCAAGGTGGCCTGCCTGCAGTAACAGCATGGCGGCGTGCCGAATTGCAGGGTAGTCGGTGTTGGGCTGGTGGAGCTGTAAGATCTGTGGGTTATGGCCGCTTCGCGCTGGGAACTTAGCGATGAGGCGCATCGAGAATCCATCAATGGTGGAGACTCGATATGCGGAGTTAGGAACGCCGGCTCGTCTCAGGCGTGCCCGTAAGGCCGCAACGCCTGCGTTCGTGTGCGTTAGTACGAGTATGGGTTTGCTCTGCCTATGCGCGATGAGCGTCTCGGCAATCAATTGCGTTTTTCCACAACCTGCGGGGGCTGTTATGGAGCCACGCTCGATAGCGAAAAGATCGATCTCAAGGGGCACTTGTAAACGTCCAGAGCTGATTCGTGACTGCCATGAAGCCCTGGTCGGCGTTCTGTAGAGACGGGCCGACGATGTCCCTTGCAACCTCCTGATAGGTTGTCAACGACTTGAACCACCCGCTGTTGCGGATACGAGATGCAGCTCCCAAAAGCTCTCGCGTCGCGGGCAAGTAGCCCTGAATAAGTCTTTCAGCTTTGATGTCATGTAGTGTCATACGTCCTTGGGACTTCGTCTGGATGTGCGCATTCATCAGCTCTGCACCCACTATTGTTTCGGCTTTCGCCAGAAGTGCATCGAGTGCTTGGTCACTGAGATGGCGGAAGATCTCGTCCTCCAGAGTGAGACCTGGTCGCCATGTCAGAATTTGTCCGCCTGCGGCCAAGAATGCTTCAGGTAGCCCTGCGGTCGAAGGTTTGTCGGCGTCTACAAAAACCATCACGCGATAGCCTAGGTTCTGAAGTGCCGTTCCGCGGATAAGACTGTTATCGGGACTTCCCCCGCCGGCGTCCACATAAGCGCCACCATGAGCCAGGAATGAGGTAGCGCCAAGGCTGCCCCACCATTGGTCAAGGCCACGCGCGAAGCCAACCTCGCTGGCACCCTCGCAAACGATAATGGATTTGGCGAGGAATGCCTCTGGGTCCTTCCGAAGGGTACTTTGTACTTCGTTGGCCTCCCCTGCCGCCATAACGCTGTGGCGTTGAGGCCCAGACCGAACAACGAATAACTGGCTGCCGGACAATTCGCGCAGCGCGACCGGTGAGTGAGTCGTCATGAAGACCTGCAGCGGAGCGGCAGCGTCCTTTGCGCCCAGGGAGTCCAGGAATCGCATGAGCCGATGAGGTTCAAGCCCATATTCCACCTCATCGACAAGAGCAATTGGCGCGGCGCTAGCTGCAGCTCTTTGCAACCCTGCCACTAGCAATCGCGACGAGCCCGTGCCAAGGGAGCGAAGGGGAATGCCTGTGTCGCTGTGCAGCGCGATCGCACCCTCGCCAATCGACACAGAATGTGCGTCAAGGAGTGCTTGTGGCATCGCTCCAACCGAAACCCCAAGATGCTGAGCCGTGCGTTGCACCACCTCAAGCGTCTGAGTTAGATGTCCGACGGCTTGATTGCCAAAGTTCGCTCTTGCTTGCCTCGCGGCGCGCGCAAGTTCGGCACCTAGCTCTGCACGCTCGTCAGTAAGTCGATTGAGCACTGAGCCACGACTCCACGACAAGTTCGAACTCGCAAAGCTGCCGATACGGGCGGGTGCTAGTGCCGCTCGTTCCTTCCAGGGAAGAGTGCGTTCGAGTTGCTGCTGCTCCGCACGCTCAGAAAAAAGTGTCCAGGTAGGTTCCAAATCGGCACCAACTTGCAGAAGCAAGGTGATAACGGTCTCCAGCCCCGCTCGCGGTTCGTCTTCGACTTCTCCCGTTCCTGGATTGAATCCACGCAAGAACTCGCCGTAAACATCGATATCCATCAGCGATACCTGCAAATCGCCAAGCGTCACACTGATGGTGATGGGTGTTTCGACGTTCAGAGCGAAGAAGTCCATGTCGCCGAACGTGCCGCCCCGGCGGGCACCGACGCAAAGGTCAATCGCATCTAGAATGCTGGACTTTCCACTATCGCCAGGACCTATGAGGCAGTTAATTCCTGGGGCCGGCACCCAGTCGAGCGCCTGGATAGATCGGAAGTTGCTGATAATCAGTCTGCGAATGCGGGCCACCGAGAGTCCTCATGGGTTAACGACGACCAGTCTCCTACCCGCAGCGGCAACAGTCCATCGAACGTCACCTCGTCACTATGTGTTGCGACAGATAGGTCGGACCGGAAACTACCGTACGGCATTTTCCGGTCAGATGCGCTTCTGAATAATCACCTGGTCGGTGGTATGGAAGCCTATCCGATGTCCGTTGATTTCAACCTCAGAGCATTGAAGACCACCGACGCCGAGCTGACACTCATCGCCAGCGCAGCAATCAAGGGCGACAGAAGATGCCCCGTCAGCGGGTACAGCAGCCCCGCTGCTAGCGGGATTCCCATCGCGTTGTAGAGGAACGCAAAGGCGAGGTTCTGCCTCATGTTTTTCACGGTTGCCACTGACAGGGTGCGCGCTCGCAGGATGCCCATCAGATCTCCCTTGACCAGCGTCACTTGGGCGCTGTTCATCGCCACATCGGTACCGGTGCCCATGGCGATACCTACGTCAGACCTGGCCAGGGCGGGCGCATCGTTGATGCCGTCACCCGCCATGGCGACACGACGGCCATAGCCCTGCAAATCGGCGACCAGTTTCTCCTTATCCTGCGGTTTGACCTCACCATGCACTTCCTCGATTCCGAGCTGCTTCGCCACGGCTCTTGCTGTGGTGAGGCCATCACCAGTGGCCATGATGACCTTTACGTCTTCGCTTTGAAGCTTGGAGACAGCCTGTTGAGAAGTAGGCTTGATCGGATCGGAAACGGCCAGGAGTCCCGCCAGGCGACCATCAACGGCCAAATAGATGATGCTGATGCCTTCCAGACGCAGTTGCTCGGCGCGATTGCGCAGCGGGGTAATATCGACGCCCGCCTCGTCCATCAGTGCGGTGTTGCCGAGCTGCAGCTGATGGCCATCGACCTGACCGCGCACGCCAATACCCGAGCCCGACTCGAAAGTGTCCGGCTTGACCAGTGCAATGCCTTGACCCCGCGCATGATCGACGATGGCATGAGCCAGCGGGTGCTCACTACCCTGGTCGAGACTGGCAGCCAGGCGCAGCACTTCATTGGAGTCGTAACCGCCTGTCCCTTCCGCACTATGGAATACGGGGCACCCCTCAGTCAGGGTTCCGGTCTTGTCGACGATGAGCGTGTCGATCTTGCATAGATTTTCGATGGCGCTGGCATCGCGGAACAACACACCGCTGCTAGCGGCCTTGCCAGTCGCAACCATGACGGACATCGGGGTTGCCAGACCCAGGGCGCAGGGACACGCAATGATCAGCACCGCCACCGCATTGATCAGGCCAAATACCCAGCCAGATTCCGGCCCGAACAGCCCCCAGCCGAAGAAGGTCAGAATCGCGATCAGGATCACCCCGACCACGAAATACCCCGCAACGGCATCGGCCATACGCTGCATGGGTGCCTTAGAGCGCTGGGCCTTGGCCACCATCAGCACGATCTGCGACAGCATGGTTTCGGCACCGACTTTCTGCGCCTCCATAACTAGGCTGCCGTGGGTGTTTAGGGTGGCACCGATAAGGGCATCCCCTGCCCGTTTGGTCACGGGTAACGGTTCTCCAGTAAGCATCGATTCGTCGACTGCGCTCTCACCCTCCAGCACAGTGCCATCTACAGGAACCTTCTCGCCTGGCCGGACACGCAGATGATCGCCCTGATGGACATGGGTTAGAGGAATGTCCTCTTCTACTCCATCGGGCATGATGCGCCGCGCTGTCTTTGGTGCCAGTCCCAGCAGCGATTTGATAGCTGCGGACGTCTGCGAGCGGGCCTTTAGTTCGAGCATTTGGCCCAACAGCGTGAGTGAGATAATCACCGCGGCTGCTTCAAAATAGACGCCGATACGTCCGTCCTGGACAAAGGCCGCCGGAAACGACTGCGGAACCAAGGTAGCGGCCACGCTGTAGAGGTAGGCAGCTGCAGTTCCCAATCCGATCAGCGTCCACATGTTGGGGCTGCGGTGCCGGATGGAGTCAATGCCGCGGGCGAAGAACACCCAGCCACCCCATAGCGTCACGGGCGTCGCCAGAGCCAGCTCGACCCAGTTCTGGGTCGTGCCATGAAACAGTTGCAAGGAATGGCCAGCCATCGCCAGCACGGTCACGATGACGGTCAGCGGTAGGGTCCACCAGAATCGCCGAGAGAAGTCCTTCAGCTCCGGGTTTTCCTCCTCTTCCAGCTCCGGGATGACAGGCTCCAGCGTCATGCCACAGATCGGGCAGTTGCCAGGGGTCGGTTGGCGAATCTCTGGATGCATCGGACAGGTATATGCGGCTCCTTCTGGTGCCGATATCGTAGGGTGACTCGTATGCTGATGTGCTTCATGAGACGAGTGGCCCATGTACGAGTGGGGATCAATTTGAAACTTCTGCAGGCATTTGGCACTGCAGAAGCGATAGGTCTTCCCTTCAACGCTCTCGCGGTATGGGCTATCAGATTTCACCTCCATGCCACACACCGGGTCGCGCTGGCTCTCGGAGTGGGCGTGCGAGTTATGTGAATGATCCTGGTCATGATGGCAGGAGGTCTTTTGCATGCGATCTATGTCCTTTCTTCGTCCTTGGAAACAGCGGTGCTGCTGGAGTGGGAGTGCCCGCCGTGATTGTGGCCAAACAGATGCATCAGCGGGCATAGCAGCAGGATGAGGTACGGCAGGGCCTGCGAAAGATGACCGTAATGCTCACGCGCTACATAGAAGATGCCGATTACGGCCAGCATGATCAGCGCAATGCCAATCTTGCTCTTCCAAAAAGGCGGCTCAGTGGTACTGGTGTGATGGGTATGGTCCACGACAATAGCCTCGTTTCAATGGCGGCCGGATCAGTATAGGTGTCTCAGACTGGACGGAGTTGGCGAGTATCAATAAACGTCAGCGTACGGTCACCTTACCGACCATTCCCGACTGATAATGTCCTGGAATATTGCAGGCGAACTCCAGTTCGGTGGCGGCGGAGAAGGTCCAGATCAACTCTTCGCTTGCTCCAGGTCCGACAAGAACACTGTTGGGGTCATCGTGTTCCATACCGACCATCTTCATGCCGCCCATGGCATGGCCCATATTGCTCATGTCATGCACACCTGTAGGGGACAGCGTGCCGTTCTGAAACATCGCGGCCATCTCTTTCTGGTGCGCGGCATGGGATGCCGCTTTGCCAAGATTGAATTCGTGTAGCAGTGCACCGTCATTTTTCAGGACGAAGCGAACTGTCTCGCCTGCTTTGATCTCCATTGCTTTGGGTTCGAAGAAGATGTCCCCCATCCGGACTTCGATGGTGCGATCTACTGCCTGACCGTCTCCCGGTTGCCCAATACTGTCTTTCTTGTGGCCCGGGCTGGCCAGCGCATTGGCAGCACTGAGCAGCAAGCCAAGGGTGGTGATTATGAAAGCGGGTCTGAGTTTCATGGTGTGCCTCTGAGGTGTTGAGGAGGGATGAGTCCCGATGCTAATGAGGTGCAGCTGGCGGTACGCTGACGTGAAAACTACATCGCAGTAAGGTTCGTCAAATCGGTGCTAGCCAGCTCGCGGCCAACGGGTAGCACCGGTGCCGGACTAACGCAGAGCAAACTCACCGACCATCCCCGCCTGGTAATGCCCAGGCAATGTACAGGCGAAGCTCAAACTGCCCGCCTTAGGGAAGGTCCACACGAACTCTTTGGTTGTGCCGGGCTCGACGAGAACCGCGTTCGGGTCGTCATGCTTGGCTTTGATGACTTTCGGATAGCCTGGAGGGTTGGAGTCTCCCGTGCCATAACGCTCATGCCAGACAATGCGCTCGGCCATGCCGGTCGGGGTCAGTGTGCCGTCCTTGAACAAGGACGCCATCTTGCGCTGGTGCTCCAGCTGGGACGCTGCCTGCCCGATGTTGAACTCGTGCATCAACGCGCCCTCGTTCTTCAGAACGAAGCGCACGGTTTCACCTGGCTTCACATCGATCGTTTTCTGGCTGTAGTTGATGTCGTCCATCTTTACCAAGATGGTACGAGTCGCTGGCGTCGCCTGGGCCTGCTGCCCAATGCCATTGCTACTGCCGCCGGCCTCGGCAAATGCCGGAAAAGTGGTGCTGATGAACAGAGTGCTGATCAGCAGCTTAAGGGGTATGCGTTTCATGGTGAGACCTCGCGATGGATGCTGGAAATCTCATGCTATTCCCCGCTTGCTGCCAGGCCGCTGACCCCAAAACTACAATTGCGTCAGCTGGGAAAAAGCACGGCGCCATAAAGGCGCCGCTAGGCCAAAGGAGCAATCACGAAAGGCCTGGAAGATGGGGGAAATCTTTACTGATGGCATTCCTTGTCGGCCATCATCAGCTTGTGCTCTCGAATCATTTGACCCAGCACGTCGTCTACCAGCTTGTCATGCTTTTCCATCCAGGCTAGATGCTCTTCGGCTGACATGTCTGGCGCGGGATGTTCGTTGTGCAGCTGGCTCATGATCTCTTCGAGCATGTTCATATGCTCCTTCATGTGCACATGCCGCTCGCCGACCGGGGCCTTCTCCGCCTGGATCAGCACGGCTTCTGCTTTGTCGCGCATCTGCTGGATGCGCTCGAATACACGGTCGCTGCCCCCTTCGGCCCAAGCCATAGAAGACAGCAGTAGCGAACCAACCAGAAGCAAAGGTTTCAGCGATTTCATAGGGCAGTCTCCATCAGTGCAAACTATGGCCGGCACCTCTGCTTTTGGTCTGTCGAGGGCCGAGAGCACAACCTAATGCTCATGCTAGCACCCTAGACAAGCCACCCTGTCAGAGACCTGAAGTCAGAATTACATTTTCGTAAGCTTCTGGTTGGGGCCGCGGTTTGCCTGCAAACTCAGGCCACCCGATTTTTGGAGTCTGCTCGCATGAAACTACTGGTAGCTGAAGATGAACCCAAAACCGGTGCATACCTGCAGCAAGGCCTGAGTGAAGCGGGCTTCAATGTCGATCGGGTTATGACCGGTACAGATGCTCTACAGCACGCGCTGAGTGAGTCCTATGACCTCCTGATCCTGGATGTGATGATGCCTGGGCTGGACGGGTGGGAAGTGCTGCGCATGGTGCGCGCCGCAGGAAAAGACGTTCCCGTATTGTTCTTGACGGCACGCGATGGTGTGGAGGACCGCGTTAAAGGGTTGGAGCTAGGTGCGGACGACTACCTAATCAAGCCATTTGCTTTTTCAGAACTTCTGGCCAGGGTCAGAACGCTGCTGCGTAGAGGCAATGGCTCACCCACGCAAACAACGATGAAAATTGCCGATCTGGAAGTCGATCTGATGAAGCGGCGTGCGATCCGTGGCGGGAAAAGAATTGACCTGACCGCGAAGGAGTTTTCACTGCTGGAACTGCTACTGCGCCGGCGCGGCGAGGTGCTCCCGAAGTCGCTGATTGCCTCTCAGGTTTGGGACATGAATTTCGACAGCGACACCAATGTCATTGAGGTTGCGGTACGCCGGCTACGCGCAAAAATCGATGACGATTTCGATCTCAAGCTGATTCATACCGCCCGCGGCATGGGATACATGATGGATGCGCCGGAGTGAATATGAAGCACCTTTCGCTGACAGCACGCATGAGCCTGATGTTCATGTCCGCGGTAATTGCAGTCCTGACGGTAGCAGGGCTGAGTTTCAATATGCTCAGCCAGCACCACTTCAAGATGCTGGATCGGCAGGCCCTGGTGGAGAAACTCGAATCCGCCAAACATATCCTCAACAATGCTCGCGGTGAAGCGAGCCTTTCGGAAGAATTACCGCAGTTGCGAGCCTTGCTGGGAGCCCATCAGGATCTGGCGGCCACTATCCTGGCCAGTGACGGTTCTGTACTGTTCTCCGACCCCAGAGCAGTCGAAGTACCAGAGCGTTTCAGACGTGAAAATGAGCAGAGCATGTGGGAGTGGCAGAACGGCCAACACATGTACCGCGGCATGACGGCGCAAATCTCGGTAGCCGATCAGGCTGAGCCGCTCACAGCTTTGCTGATTCTTGACGTCACCAATCACACACACTTTTTCGACACGCTGCAACGATGGTTCTGGATTGGATTGGTCATCAGTGCCCTGTTCAGTGCCGCGCTCGGCTGGGTGGTTGCTCGCAGCGGCCTTAGGCCTCTGCGGCAAGTCACTCATGTGGCCTCCGGGATGTCCGCTCGCTCGTTACAGGAACGAATCCCTCTCGAACCAGTGCCGCGGGAACTTCAGCAACTGGTTCTATCCTTCAATGCGATGTTGGCTCGGCTAGAGGATGCCTTCGTTAGGCTCTCCAATTTTTCGGCCGACATTGCCCACGAGCTACGCACGCCCGTTAGCAACCTGATGACCCACACCGAGGTCGTGCTGAGCAAGAAACGCGATATCAATGCCTATGAAGAGAATCTCTACTCCAACCTGGAGGACTTGAAGCGCATGTCTCGGATGATTGATGACATGCTTTTCTTGGCCAAGGCTGATAATGGCCTGATCATCCCCGAGCAGGCCAGGATCGAACTGGCTGACGTAGTCTTCAAGCTGTTTGACTACTACCACCTTCTGGCCGAAGAACATGGCATTGAACTATCGCTCACAGGCACAGGCCAAGTGCTGGGAGATCGGCTGATGCTTGATCGTGCACTTTCCAACTTGCTGTCCAATGCGCTGCGCTACACGCCGGTGGGACATACAATTTCGGTTTTGATCCGCGAGACAGCGGACTCCACAACCTTCAGCATCGAGAACCCAGGGGACACAATTAGCTCAGAGCATTTAGAGAAGCTCTTCGACCGCTTTTACCGGGTCGACCCCGCTCGGCGGGAGGGAAGCCCGAGCAACGCCGGGCTCGGACTTGCCATCACCCGATCCATCATTGAGGCTCACAAAGGCCGCATCTGGTGCACCTCAGCCGCCGGCCTCACGGGCTTTCACATCGAATTGCCCCATTCCAGATGATGCCGATCTGGCGGTAAGTAGGCTACAGCTAAACCGCTAGCCCAACTTGACAGGGTGGGTGCAACTCGACTGAGCGCAGATTGCATTCGCCATCCAGATAGGTAACGAGCGGTGAGCTGACACCAGATCACCCCATTCGCTCTCGGGTAGTAGTTTATGAAGTTTGAAAACGGCATACCCCACGCTTGCCTCGCCAATCCAATCCAATGCTCGAATGGCTTCCCCCGCTCCAGTAGCGCCTAGAGCCATCAACCATCGAGGCGCATACCGAATCGACACGGTGGTCTTGCCTACCTGAAGCTCCCTAGAGCGTCCGTCGGTTAGAAAGACATAGCGAACTGGAACCTGTGTGCTCAGCCCTAATTTATTCGCGGCACGAGCCCCGTGGTCGACCAGCACTTCACCCAGCGCATTAGCCAGCGAGTGGACAACCTTCTCCGGTGCCGGCGGGCGCACGCCGAACCGAGTTTCGACTGCGGCAACATAAATGCCCCGAGCAACGCGAAACAGCTTTCCACCTTCGACCAGGCGAGAGAGTCCTCGCTGCACAGCATGGCGAGAACCATGATGCAGGAATCTGCTAGGTGTCAGAACCTCACCTTCTGGAAGCTGTTGAATGATGTCCAGGATTTTCTCGGGAAGAGCCTTCATTGTCCTGTCAAACCTCGTGAGTGGCCCTGCCAAGAACCACCAGAGGTGGCGACCATCTCATGCGGGACACATCATCGAACAATAGACCTGGTGCTTGGCTCCGTCCTGTGAGTACAGGCAATCTCTGTGCGAGTAGGTCTGGCCTGATGCCGTTTGGAAGTCGTAGCCCAAGACTCGTTCGTCCCGGTCATAGACCCTTATCAGCTCGGTCAGCTTCTCCATCGTCCAGTCATTGGATCCATTCAGCCTCGCAGGCAGTACAACCTGGACTGCCTCGACCAGCGTTCCCTCAGCGCGTCTTTGTAGCATGAACACTTGACCATTTCACTCAACGCGGGCGAATGGGAAGAGAAAAAACTAACGCCTTACCAGGTGGTCGTCCTTTGGAGCGAGTGGTCAGCAGCTGCCCGCGGGCGACTGAAAAATGAGCTGGAAATAGCCCGGCAAGAGAACATAAAAGCCAAAAAAGACAAGCAGGCATCCCGCAGTTACCTCTTCTTTGTGGGTGCCCAGGATGCCAAGAACCCTGCAATTTTCCATGTGCTGGATCATCGACTCATTTGCACCGCACATGACGAGCTGGTGTTCCCAGTGCGCAGCTAGGTGCAGATCGGGGCCGCGGAAGGCGGTCTTATGGCAGTCCCTCGGGCCAGTTTGAGATGTGTTGTAGCGCACTCAGTTGCCCAGGGAACACTCCTGTGCTCTCGACATAGCGCAATGCGGATTGCCCATCGCTCCAGCCTACGTACTGCATCAGCGCTTTGATATCCCAGCCGCTGCGGGTGGCCCAGGTGGCAAACCCGCGGCGCAGCGAGTGGCTACTGTACAGCTCCGAAGGCAGCCCTGCTGCCTGCAGTACGGCGCGCATGAGTGGGACAACGCTATTTGGGTGCAAGCCCTGCTCACCTAAGTGCCCCCAGCGATCAATTCCACGGAATACCGGCCCGCGTGCGATACCCGCAAGACTGATCCAGTCGACGTAGGCTTGTACTGGGCACAGCCTGGCCAGCGCCGGCGCGTTGAAGGTCTGGCCTTGGTTGTCCCGATCACCTTTGCTCCAGGGCAGGAACAGTTGCATGCCCTCCCCGGTCCGCACCTGGATGTGCTCGACCTGTAGGCGACATAGCTCATCACTGCGAAAGGCCCGCCAGAAGCCGATCAGTATCAGAGCGCGATCGCGGCAACAGCGCAGTAGCCGTGGCAAGTCGTCTTCCGCGCGGGCCTGCTCCAAAGCTTGTTCCAGCCACAACACGCACTGTTCGAACTGGCGCAGCTGCAAAGGTTCGGCCTGCTTCTCTTGGCGTGGGTGCAAAGTACGAATGCCCTTGAGGATCTGGCGGACCAGCGGAGTCTTGGTCGGATCCGGGAAGCCTTGGCTGACATGCCACTGCGCCAACGCCGCGAGGCGCAACTTCAAGGTATTGCTGGACAGGGTGGCGGCGTGATCGACCAGATAGCGCACGACTGTATCGCTAGTCGCCGGCAGAAAGCCACCCCACGTCACCTCGAAGTGCTCAAGCGCCTGCTGATAGCTCCGCCGGGTGTTGGCACGAGTGCCGGCCTGCAGGTACCGCTCGATCTCCTGGCTCATCTGAGCGCATCCCCTTGGTGTACCGGTGAGCGACTGCCAAACGACAAAAACACCGCATCACCTTGGATAATTCATGATTATCCAATTCTAGAATACGAGCGGAAAAAAACGAAGTTCTTGATAATATGCTATGTATTTACATAGTACATACCACAGAACGAAATCGTCAGGAGTTCCACTTATGGCCCGCGGTGGCATCAACAAAGCAATCGTGCAGAAAGCCCGGAATTCTCTACTCGCCCGCGATATCCACCCCAGTATTGATGCGGTGCGCATCGAGCTGGGCAATACCGGTTCAAAGACCACCATTCACCGCTACCTGAAAGAGCTTGAAGACGCCGAGCGCGGCCGGGATGCGGCCTTGATCCCGCTCAGCGAACAGTTGGCCAATCTGGTCAGCCAACTGGCAGATCAGCTAGAGGAGGAGGCGCAGGCCGCCGTGGCCCAGGAGCGCGAACAACTGGCCCGCGAACGGCTCGATTACCAGCATCGGTTTCGACAGGCCGAAAACCGCATCCAACAACTGGAAGGCCAGACCGCGCTCGACGCGGAACGACTTCAGACCACTCATCACGAGTTGCAGCAGGCCGAGATCGAGAACGCCCGCCTACAGCAGGCTAATCGCGACCTGGAGGAGCGGCACAAGGATCGCGACGCACAGATCCACTCGCTGGAGGAAAAACACCGACATGCGCGCGACACCCTGGAGCACTACCGGCAGGCCAGCAAGGAACAGCGTGAGCAGGAACAACGCCGACACGAGTCGCAGATACAACAATTGCAACTAGAACTGCGGCAACTGCAGCAGACCTTGATAATCAAGCAGGACGAACTGACGCAACTGAACCGCGACAATGCACGCTTGCTCACCGAGGCGCGGCAGTTGCAAAAAGAGCGACATGCACAGCAACAGCTAGTGGCGCAGAAAACTCAGGCCCTGGAGGCTCTGCAGAGCACGCTGGCCGGCTCCGAACGCTCGAATGAAGCCCTTGAACAGCGTTGTCGCACATTGCAGGAGGAGGTGTCCCGGCTGAGCGAAGCATCCGCGCTTCAGGTGCAGTAGACGCAGGGCCTGCAGGAGCGCTTGGTCGAAGCCACTACACAGCTAAAGCTACTCGGGGTGCCGCTTGTGAACAGCGATGGCGCACGTAGCACATGAACCGGCACACTGAGCCTATGCACTGAGCGGAGGTGGAGATGACACTACTTGAGACTGCCGATGAGGGGGCTGCGGAACCTGTCCGGCTGACTACGCCGCTGGGCCAGGCCATTGGTAATCTGTTCGCCCGGGCCTTGCCGCTACTGGATGGCAATCCGCCAGGCTCACTCAAGGTCTTCGTCTTCGGCGGCTGCGCGGTGCACCTGCTCACCCATGCGCGTGGTAGTGCGGACATCGATGCGGAGATCGAGGCGGCCCGTGTGCTGCGTAAGGACGAGATCATGGCCGTCTACACACCGCCAGAGGGATATGAGGACGGCGACGGCCGCGACTTGCAGGTGTACCTGGACCAGAACTACACCAATGCCCTCGGGCCACTGCACGAGGATTACCGCGAGCGCGCCATCCCCATGGAGGGTTTCGAGGGTGAGCAGCCGCTACATATCTTCGTTGCCGCCGGCGTGGATCTGGCCATCTCCAAGCTCGGCCGCTTTACGGAAAACGATCAATCTGATATCGAACAGCTCATCGAATGTGGCCGTGTCGATGTCGGCCAGTTTGTTACACTAGCAACAGAGGCAATCGATTATGCCGTGGGCAACCGAAGTGCAATGCTAGGCTGCCTGAAACTGGTCACAGCGAAGTACCTGGAGGATGGGCGAGATGCCACGTCTGGATCGTAAACAAAGCTTTGGCACGCTTCTGGAGACTGTCACCCAGCAGCGTCTTAGCCAAGTTGCGTCCGATGCTCTTGTGGAGCTCGCCAAGCAGTTGTGGTACGAAGAGCGCGACCTCGTGCCAGTACTGCAGCGTGAAGTGGCAGGCAAGCTGCGCCAGCCTGAACAGAAGCTGCGTGCCCTCTATCTCGTCGACCTGCTGCGTCGCTTTCCCTGTGTATCAACGGACAAAGCCGCGCGCCTAAAAGGCTTTGTCAGCAGTTGGTCAAACCTGAAACCAGCAGAGCGCTCACCGCGTGCGACCCAGCTTGTCTCTCGCTACCAACTCGACAAGCTGGCCTATGAATGGGGGCTTGAAGAGGACGTCAGCAAGCAGATGCAGGATGTCCTGGCTTTCCAAACCCGCCATTACGCGGCCACCCAGGGCGTGAAGACGGGCTATTCAGAGCCAACGCCCGTCAGCTAGCAGCAGAGCACGGCAAAATGGACGGGGAATGGCCAATTCAATAAATCACGACCAACGACTCGCTGATCTAACACGCGAGGCATTGGCCGACGTGAGCGAGGGTTTGGTGATCGATCACGCATTGGTCGAGACTTGGGCTCAGAGCCTTGATACCGACACCCCAGTACCTTTGCCAACTCCAGATCGGCCTACTTAATTCGCAGCAGGCCGAACTGATCCTCAGCGGTATCTGGCTGAAGCCATTACGCTAAGCGCGCCTTCGCTTGAGCAGGATTTCCAATCTGTTCGTTTAAGTGCGGCAAGTTACAGAGCGAATGCCCTAATTTTTGCCTTATCTCGGCACGCCCTCTTGTCGAAATAAACTCATTAATAACAATGAGTTACAGGACAAATGAGTGAATTTCCCCCTTGCCTCGGCATAACCTCAATCAGGCGTTCAGAGCCGTTTCTATAATTGACTATAAAAGCCTATAAAGCCCACCCTGAGCAGCTCAGCGACGCTAGAAAAATATTTAAATACAATCAGTTGCAGCGCGTATGTCCTAATTTTCCTTTATCTCGGCATGACCCCATATTTGCATGCCGACCAGTGCTGGATTGCTTGACCAGATCACGACGTTGTCAGGGGCGTAGATGTTGATCAGTAACGAATCAGGTTGCTTCGAAATGTTGTCGATGTGTGCCAGAAACTCTCGGCGGGCAGTTTGTCGCCGAATGCGCTCCTGGTTCGATAGAACGATATCGGCCCGAGGGTCCAACACCTCCCCCATCTGACGGTTTGGCAAGTAATGTTTGCTCAACTCACTGGAAGCCAGCGACTGAATGAATTGTGCAGTGAGGGCCGCATCGCGCTGGATGCTTTCGTTCACAACGAATCGAGAGGCGATGAAACCCAGGCCCAATGCGACCAGAGTGATGATCAGGACACTCACAATGGAAAACCAGCGCAGCAAATCGAACTGCATAAGGCGCGCAGTTGCATCCCTTCCAACGAAAAAGTCCCGTAAACGCATGTGAGGCCCTCTCCCAGGCTTTCTGACATGTGCATTACGGGTTATAGCTCAACCTGATCACCCCACCTGTTACACGTCAGGTAATTAGCGTGGTGGCCTATCGATGGGGGATGAACGGAGACAGTTGCGGGGCCGAGCGACCCCGCAACGTTCAATCACTCGTGAGAGTGCCCATGGCCCTCTGAACCAGAGGTGCCCTCGGTTTCTGTACCGCCACAGGCGGTCAAGAGGCCGAGCAAGCAGATCATCATGATGGAACGGGTCAGTTTGATAGCCATTTGGCAAAATTCCGGAAAATTGACTGTAGGTAAAACCGGCCCCCCGCACTCGACATGGGCGCCGGTCGCGGTTTACTTCTTGACGTTCAGATAGTCGCCTGATGTCTGCAGCGCGATGGTCACATTGCCCGAGGTGCGGTTACGCCAGAACCAGCCGTGGGTTCCATCGAACAGCGCTGTCAGCTCGCCGTTATCGCCTTTGACCTGACGCCCCTTGCTGTAACTGTGGAAATCGCCTTGCGCAGCGTTGTAAGTCTCACCGTGGGTATCGTGGTTGACTGGACCGGAGGCCGTCCATTGGTAAGAAACCACGCTGCCCTTGAGCATCTCCAGCTTGATCTCACGACCCTCGCCAGGTTTGAGGGTCAACGTAACCTCGTCAGACTTCGCGGCTGACTTTTGAGCGGCTGGCTGAGCGGGTTGCACAGCTGCAAGCTGCTGAACCGGTGCAGGTGCCTGAACAGGTGCAGGAGCCGGAGCCGGTGTAGCCGCTACCGCGGCAACAGGTGCTTTGGCCTGTTGCGCAGCCAACTCATCAGCCAGAGCCTCCTGAGCCAATGTGATCTTGATCTCCCCCATCTGGGTGAGGCCCATGGCACGACCGACGCCTGTCGGGTCCACCGCGTATTCCGATGGCATTACAACGGTAACGAGCAGCCCCATCGCAACGGCAAACGCGATAACAGAGGAACGGACGAGTTGACGGCTGGACGGCAGTTCACTTGCCGAAGGAAGTGGAGAATTGAACATGATCGAAGGTCCTTAAGCAGAGATAAACAGGCCGGTAATCTGGTAACCCATCAAGAGGAAACCGGCGCTCATCATGGCAACGTTGGCGGTATAGGCATGGCGCCAGAAGCTTGGTGTGCTGCGCCAGAACCCCATCAGGATGAGGATTGCGCTCAGCGCCAAAAGCTGGCCGATTTCGACGCCTACGTTGAAGGCAATCAGGTTGGGGATCAGGCCATCCGCCGAAATCTCGTACTCCTGGATCTTGGTGGCCAGGCCGAAACCATGCAGGAGGCCGAAGATCAAGGTCGCGGCCTTTGTATTAGGCTGATAGCCGAACCAGCGCTTGAAGGCGCCCAGGTTGTCCAAAGCCTTGTAGACCACCGAGAAGCCGATGATCGCGTCGATGATGTACGAGCTGATGCTGATCTCCGTCAGCACCCCAAACAACAAGGTCACCGAGTGGCCAACAGCAAACAGCGTGACGTAAAGGCCAACGTCCTTCAGGCGATAGAGGAAGAAGATGACGCCGAAAAGGAACAGCAGATGGTCGTAGCCCGTCATCATGTGCTTGGCGCCCATGTAGATGAACGGGATCAACATGACCCCTGTGCTTTCCTGGATAAAGCCCTTGTCACCCTCTGCTACAGCATGGGCCAAGGCTTCTGGCATGCCAATGAACAGGGAAGCAACCAACAGGAACAGCAGAAACAATGGGTGGCGTGAACGCGTGGCGAACAGTCCCCTACCCGTTATCGAGTGCAGATGCATGGATAAACCCTTTCTTGCAATGATCGTGAGCCGCTAAGCGGCTGATGTCAGCAGGCAAGTAGAGGACGAGGTGGGCGCTCGATGCGGAAAATAGGCGGTCGAGGCACTGAATCGCCGGGTAATCCCATGCGAACCGAGGGCTCGAAAGTAGAAAAAAGCTGGACGGAGGACGTGAGTTGAGGCGTCTCGTGCTGATGGTCAGGGGTAAGCGGTGAGTGATAGTGGTCTGCGCACTGGGCACAGCTCCAGGAGGACTCAGCATGGTCATGCCCGTGCTGGACTACCTGCTTGCTGTACACAGGGCTCTGCGTCGGCACTGAAAGCGAATAGGCGTGACCGGTCCAAGCCAGCAGAAAGGCTATAGCCAGAAACACAGTCATGGTCGCTGAAAGTAGACGGCGAGACATCCTGACGCCTTCGTAACGGATACGGACTAGCAAACGGACACGTTTGACCTAACCCCCCTAGGGGGATAGCATGCAAGCCTAATGTAAAGCCGTCCGAGACTCAAGCCATGACCGAGCCAGTCCATGAACATATCCATGGCCACACCCATACTCATCAGAGTCACGAAGCAATCATCAAACGCCTGAAACGTGCTGACGGCCATCTGCGCAGCATCATTACCATGATCGAAGAAGGCCGTGAGTGCGTAGACATCGCCCAGCAGCTACATGCTGTCGAAAAGGCAGTTTGCCAAGCCAAGCGCACGCTCATTCAAGACCATATCGATCACTGCCTGGAAGATTCGGTTACCGCTTTGAGCAATGGTGATCGATCCGCAATCGACGAATTCAAGCAGATCACCAAATACCTCTAAAGGTTGTCCATCGCTTGCCCGTAAGGCGGTCACCATGATGTTGGCCCTTGGCAGTTACCTAGGTCTATTCCTGGCCGCATTCGGTGCTGCGACTCTGCTTCCAATGCAGTCCGAGGCAGTGCTTGCAGGGATGCTGGTCTCTGAGTATTACGATCCCCTGCTGCTTTTGACCGTTGCCACCTTGGGCAACGTGCTGGGTTCTGTGGTGAACTGGCTGCTAGGGTTGGGGGTTGAGCGTTACCGGGATCGCCGCTGGTTCCCAGTAGGTCCTGACAAGCTGCAGAAAGCGCAGAACGTGTACCACCGCTATGGCTACTGGTCTCTCCTGCTCAGCTGGGTCCCGCTGATAGGAGACCCCCTGACCCTTGTCGCGGGCATCATGAGAGAGCCGCTCTGGCGCTTTCTTCTGATCGTCTCGGTGGCCAAGGGCGCTCGGTACCTCATTCTCACCATGCTTGTCCTGGGAAGTATGCCTTGAACGTACAAAGCCGGGACACGGCCCCTACAAAGCCACGCAACGCAGAACAAGACTTGATCAAGTGGATCGCTCTCCTCACGATGGTTTTTGACCACATGCGTTTGGTATGGCCTGGTGCAGAGGATCTTTTCGTCCTGGGTAGACTTTCGTTTCCCCTGTTCTGCCTCGCTATCGCAATCAACGTCGCACGCACCCAGCCGGGCGAACTCTTCACCCGTAGTAATGGCCGATATCTCGCGCTGATGGTGCTGTTCGCTGCCATCTCGGAGGTCCCGTACCGAATGATCAGTAGCTCAGGCACGTTTAACGTGCTTTTCACGCTGATCTTGGGGTTGATGGTTGCCTGGGGAGTCCACCACCGGAACTGGTCCAGCCTCTTGATGGCTGCCATAGCACTCGGTTTCGCCAGTGTTTTCGCAGATCCACTGATGTACGGGTTTTACGGGGTATTGGTACCAGCGGCTTTAGTACTTGCGATCAAGCGCCCGGAATTTTTCGCGATGGTCCCGGTTGTACTGTGCGTGCTAGCCAATTCGCGTACAGGGCTTTTTTCGCAAGCCATCCACTTGGAGCCCGCTGCCTTGGCCGCCCTCATACTGGCTGCTCTGGCGCCACTTCTCGGACTGATAGTTCTGTGGTCGCGTATGCCTTTCAGGGTTCCGCCTGTGACTCAGTGGAGCTATTGGTTTTATCCAGGACACCTCGCTGCCTTGCTCGGTATTCGCTCCCTAATGTGAAGGCTTCGGTTGAGCGTATAGGTGTCCACTACTCCCCTTCGGTGAACCTGCTGCTCATTAACCAGGCTAAGACATACAGCACTTTTTGTATTTTTTCCCACTCCGGCAGGGGCAGGGTTCGTTCCGACCCACTTTCCTCCCATTCGACTGGCGTATGAGAGACTTTAACGATGATATTGGCGCTGGCGCCTGAGCATCTCTGGTGAGTTCGTCCATCTGATCAGACTCAGTCCAGGGAAAATTCAAAGTTACGCCGAATTGAATGTCACAATCCCCGTCGACAGCCAAGCCAAACCAAGTATCTGATCGCATAATGTACTTACGCTTGTGGCAATGGAATTGCAGCCGGCGCATCGCTGCCGGCGACGGCATTCTATTAGAGTGGAAGCAGATCCCGGAGTTACCTTGCTCAGCCCCGATCGTAAAGTCGTGCCCCTGCCCATCCTCTCGCGTCATACGAGTAATGGCTTCCAGCCCACGATGCACATTAAAAGCAGCATCCTCATTCATGGCTAAAAGCTGAAGTCCGAGTTCAAGCGTTGCAGGATTGGCCTCAGCTTCGATCTGAGAAATAACCTGCTCATAGCGCGTGCCTGCCAATCTAGTCAGTATGCCTTCAGGTGTATGCTTGCCGGGATGCCCCTCCCGCCGTACAGTCATAGCGGTATCGAGATCGACTGCATATGAGTCATCAATCATCACGTAGCTGAATTCCTCATCAAGCCACATGTTTCGTTTAAGATGGAATCCCAAGGCCGTCAGTTCATGACTCAGATTCACCTTACCGGCTGCGGCAATCCGTAGACGAATGTAGCTGAGGAACCTCAGCGGTGACGTTAACATCTCCGCAATAGCGTCCAAGAGGAAGACGTCCATAACGAGTGGCGCTTTGATCACCTCAGTCGTCTGGTAAGTTAGGTACTGACTGGATTGAAAAGCTAATGCCGGATAGTGTTCAGAAACGACGCTGAAAAGATAGATCTCTTTAGGAGGATGAGGAAGCTTCAATTCTCGACCTTGATCATTCTCCAGTCTGCACTCTCCCTCCACGATAATATTGGCGCAAATCCATCCCTGATCGTAGGACTGCTGAATGGCAGCGGCGAAGTCGGACTTTAGTTGTCCGTCATTGCCTTTTCTAGCCTCAAGGGTCAGCTTTTTCGCCTTGGCTTGGATGATGATCAGTCGATCCCCGAACACCACCAGCACGTCTGCTTCACCCGCAACGTCCTTGCCCTTGAACAAATTCACATTGGTATGCACGTTGTCCTGACCGAAAACGGCTCTCAATCTCAGCGCTGAGAACTGCTCTGCAAATGCACCGCGATGCTCCATAGCAGTCGGCCGGTACGGCTTGTCGGCCCACATCCAAAAAAAGGGCGACTCATAAAGTGCCTCATAAATTGCGTAGTGCTGGAACAGCAACACAGTACCGCGACCGGTTGGCAGCAACGGTGTGGCAGCGACCGCGTTGAAATCGCCAATGGTTTGGAACTGCAGGTTATCGCCAGTTAGCGTCAATGCACCGAAAACAGCTTCGACAATGGGAACATCCAGCCCGCTTGAGTCCGCAACAAGCTGTGCTGAATATTCGAACGCTCCTATCAATATGTGGGGGTCAATCACTGGGGCTCTGGACTTGGCAAAAGTCGCGCACGCCTTCTCGTCCATTAGGTTACACATTGTGCTAGCGACCAACTGGGCCTGGGTGATGGTGAAGCCCATTTTTTCAACGAGCCAGGTATCGTCCGCGCCGTACTTTGTGGGAAGTAAATCTCGGTACTGGAAACTATATGCGGACTCGGTTCCATAAAAAATCGGCTCCCGCATGGACATACCGTCCCAGCCTATCTCGGCTGTGCTACCGCTGACCGCTTGGGCCGTCAGAGATGAAAGCATCGGTCGAGAAAGTGCGTGGTGTAGCTCCAACATCAGCGTGTCGGTGCGTTCTACCAAATATCCCAGGACCTCTACGGTGGGCACGCTCATGTCCAAAGCCTGGCGGACCATCAACCCAAGCAAAGTCGTGATCTCAGTCCTCAATAATCGGTCGTTGGTGAACAGATGAGCCATATCCTTCGGGTTCAGCTCATCGCGGTACAGGACCAGGTTGTCCCGGTGACATATGAAGGCAATCGCATGAACGTAGCCAGGTGAGGCAGTTAGCTGCACAAGATCAGCTAGAACCTCCGTTTCGGTTCGACCTACAGGTGTCGGCATGCGGCATTACTCCATGGTTGGCTTAGGCGATCGGCAGACAGGTCTTGAGCGCGACATCGATGGTAGCGTGGCTTAATTTCCGCCATTAGCCCCCCGCGAAGCCTTTACAAGCTAGGCGCATGACATCCCCCATGCGGGTTTCAGTGCTCCCAGAGCAACCGCGGTTCCCAAATCCTATGATCGAAGCATCCTACACTGCGGTGACGCCCTACCGCCTGCATGCGTAGACCTTCCTGACCGGAATGATGATGCTCTGTCAAATGGTGGTTCACGTCTAGAATGAAACAGATATCCCGGCATGCGTGAAGGGAATCACTACTACCACTGACACGCCGCACAAGGAATAGATTTATGTATTTTTATGTAGATGAGAGTGGGCAAACGGGTCTGAATCTGTTCGACCCGCAGCAGCCGATTTTATACTATGGTGTACTGTCCTCGCCGCACAATGTGGATGAGGTCGCTAATGATGAAATTCAAGAACTACGCGAACGCTTTGGCGTTGCAAGATTGCACTCAAGTGAGTTGGGCATGGGGCGACTGACCAGTATTGCCTCTGAACTCTCGGCATTGCAAGCAAAGCTAGACTTGACCATAGATATTTATCGGATATCCAAACCTGATCATGCTTTGATAAGTTTTTTTGACCAGCTCTTTGATCAGGGGCTCAACAAGGCAGTTCCATGGTCAGCATATTGGACTCCTTTACGTTTCGTAGTATTAGCGAAGCTTGCATACCTATTTGATGAGGATTTGATTAAACTAGCCAGGAAGGCTCGAATCGAGAAAAAGACCGAAAAAGCAAATACTATATTGCAAGAGGTATGTAACACGCTGCTGTGTCGGATTGACTATCTTCCCGACCCTAGAAGTCGCGAAATAATACGAGATGCTCTTACATGGGCCTGCAAGCATCCTGATGAAATCCATTACAACATATACAGCAACAATGATCGCCTTCAAATATCTCCTAATTTAATCGGCTTCCAGTCAGTCATGCATGGTATTGCACTCAGACTGAAAGTCGGCGGAGGGGATGCCGCTGCAATCGTGGTTGACAGGCAAGGTGAGTTTAATCGCGCTCAAGAATGGGTCGCTAACTTTTATAGGAGCGCGAAAGATAAGGGTGGGCCATGGGAAGTTGGGCCGGGCCTGCCTAAAATGGATCTATCCAACATCCCCGACATTCCTATCACGTGCACCCCTGGCGATATGAGTGCTGGTTTAGAATTGGTGGATATTTATCTTTGGTTGATGAAGCGTCTTTTTGAGAAAAAAGATTTGAGCCCTGAGTTGCTAGAGCTTTTAGCGCCTCAAATGGAAAAAGGAATGACTGACGAGGTTTCGTTTGCTGGAATAATGAAACGATGGGAGCCAGTTCTGATGAATCTTCCTGATCCAAGCCCCGAAGAGGAAAAGCGTGCGCGACAACTCATGGCCCGTCATGAAGAGTATCGAAAAAATCATCTTGATGGAATATAGATTCGTTTAGGCAATCATCCGGGGCGATATGGACTCGGTGCAGCAACAGACTGCACCAACCGTAAACTGAATGCGACAGCACCAAATCATTTGATGTCGACAACCATCGCCTTTGCAGGAGCAGCATCAAGAATTTGTACAGCATCACCTACCTCTTTGTATTCCTTCCAGAATCGTTCGAGTGCGCTCATACCACCAGCTAATTGTACTGCGCGAATAAGACCTGCATGCGCAGCTATCAGCCTCTTTAATTTAAGTACCAGTACTTCATTGTCTCTGTTTAAGCGCTGCGATTTTTTGTCGTGTACGTCGAAAGAAGATAAACTCGCTGCCGCAGCCCGCGCTTCAAGTTGTTTTTGGCGACTTTCGACAATGAGTTTCATTCGTGCAGGGTTGCGTGTAAATGCCGAGGCGTTTTTGAGCAGCGAATGGTGGCGAGCGATTGCCCGCGCCGTAATATCGACGTCCTCTAGCGCCAACTGATCAAGAACTTTTTTCAATTCAACATTTGAAGGATCCAGCAAGGTTCTCATGAGAAGATGTCCTTTTTGTCAAGTCTTGAGTAATCGACTCCATCGGGATAAATTGTTTCATATGGCTGAGCTTCAATTGCTTTTTGCACACCATCAATGAGTTTGGATGCATGCGCAATTTGATTCGCTCGACCTGTTGTTCTCACCGGCTTGCCCTCAGCAGAGCAGCGCATAATCACTAGACTTTCTTTCAAATCAATCAACGTCTGCCGATGATGGGGCAAGCCACTTGCTGCAAAATGCCTGCATCCATCGAAACACTTGAGATGTCTCGAGCAAGGATTAAGGGAGAAGCTGTTGGTGCAGAAGCCGTAAGGAGTTACATGAAATCCATCTGAGTTGGCTGCGAGGTATGCAAACGCTGCCTCATCACCATGTTCTAGTTGAATTCTCTTGAAAGATTCTCCGATATGGCTACTAACAGCTATGCCGCTCACGACCATTTTTGCCACTAATTCGTGAGTGCTACCTGCGGGAATAAACTGCTGCGCTACAGTGGGCAGTTCGACGAATTTGAGTTTTTCAGCAAGGCTACGATGATCGTACTCATAACTCTGTGCTACTGACACTCGGCCAAACTGATGTGTGATGACTGTATCTGAAACGTTCTGGCGAAACAACTCAGTATTCATCAAGTGTCGCAACGAATGAGGTTTGATAGACAATTTCTTCATTTCCGAAGTTGAGCCATACTTCTTAAAGAAGGAAAGTGAACCATTACCTTTCACCATACCAAGCGAAGTGTACATTCTAAGCTCGCGCGGCGTGGTAATAACTGAATCACCAGAAACAGCGGCGCTCGACAAAGGCCATTTCTTAATACACCCGGCAGTAAGAAATAGCCGTTGCCATGTCCCTACAGTACCTCCTGAATCCGTTCTAAATATTCGCAGGTCAGATCCGAACGTTTGAGACTGATTTAGATATTGATTTTCCAGAACCCCCCTAAATGGCTTCGTAGCAAGCCTCGCTTCCAGTATCGTGCTTTCAATGAGCTGCTCAAATCTTTTTGGCACAAAATAAAAACTTTCAATCAGAGTGCCAGGAGTTTTGTTTCGTTTTTTCTCTGAATAATAGCGCAATCTCAAAGAACGTCCTACCCCGCCGATATCGGATGCGCTTTTATTGGTGACCACATCTACATGCTCGACCCATGTCAGGCAGTCTTCAGGCAGCGTTAACACCTCATTAATACGCAAACCCGTAAGTATTAATATCCTGATAACTAAAAAATAAATTAAATCATTATATGTTCTTGCGCGCTCACAAAACACGATTCTAGTCAACTCGAATAGCGAGTCTGCCTCAGGAAGCTTGGATGCATCTTTTCGTACCAGGTAGCCGGCTAAAAGCCCTGGCCTTCGATCTCGCTTTACCGTTGGGCGAACAGGACAGAAGTTTGAGATCATGTTTTCATCAATAATCTTGGCCACAGTAGCTATATCCCGCGAGGCCTTTTCACTCCACGACTTAATAGATAGTAGCGCTTCAAAATTTTCTCGTGAGATCTCATATGGAGTTAGTACGGTACTTGAGAATAGTCGCCTTGCTGCCTTAGCTACTACTTGCGCGCAATCCGCTGTGCGACCACTCAAGCAAATACTCCCGATTATAGCCTTGATGAAGTCTTGGACTATTGTTGGAAGCACTCGACTGGCTGGAAGGCGTGCTTCAGGCCAGCCTGCGGTTAGGGCCAGTTGATGAGTTTCTATATCTACTCCGAAGCCCCCTGTACCATATGCATGCCTGTCGTGACTATCGTTAAGGATTCGAAGATCCCAATCTGTACCTTTTATCGGTTGGCCACAGTCATTCAGAGGAATGTCCCAGATTACTCCTTTTGCCTCAACAGCTCTGCGCACACTGGTGACAAACTTCTCAAATAGATATTTCGCCGATGGCTCATTGGACGGAGATTCAATCACGGCCATTTTACTTCGCCCCCGCAATCTGATCGATATTGTCTAAAATTTGCTGAGCTCCTGAGAGCGCACGAGTGAGCTGGAGATAAGCTGGGCTTTCCGCACTGATACCAATGTCCAAAAACCTCCTAACCTGTTGTCGCATGCCGTCAACGGCCTGCAGATGAGGTTCCTTTTGCAAAGAGGGCATAAACTTTGCACATCCATAACAAGACGTTACTGGATTATAGGCACAATGGCTCTGACCTGTCTGACATAGCCCTACTCCTGCAATGAGGGAATTGCCTACGACAGCTCCTATCTGCTGATCTTCTTGCGCGTTTAGAATTTCCTCAAGAGAAGCAAATCTACCTGAAGCAATGCTTTGGAGTTTCGCATACAACTTAGATGCCCCAAGCGCCGAATTGACGAGGTCGGCTTGTTGCATGCTAGCGTGTATATAAGCTCCAGAAGTACCCGTATAGACATGACCTAAGAACTTACAAATGCTTTCGCGACTATGCCCGGCATCTGCCAATGACTGCGCTGCAGTATGACGCAACTGTGGAGCGGTACAATCCAGGTTAACTCCATAACGCCGGCAGAAAGCCTTGGCTTCCGCCCAAAGAGCCGTAGAGTTGGTTGCTTCGAATAGTCGTTTTCTGCCTGCAGCTTTTGCAGACTCCCACAGTCTTTTTACTATCTGGACCCACTCTGGTTTAACCTGACGAACAATTTCAAATTGCTGCTCATCACGCTGCTTGGCTGCGTGAAACGAAACAATGCAAGCACTTTCATCATTTGCATCCTTAAAAAATCTTACATGCTCAGTATCCAAGCACAACACCTGCACAGGTCGAACACCGTGTTGATATATAAACACCAAAGCGGCCGCCCCTTCTAAATATTCATTTTCGACTTCAGCACTCCATGCTTCTGCATCTAATGATCTTACAATATCTGCCTGCAAGCTTATATTTACAAGTTCTTCCCGACTTATAAGGGTGTTCTTCCTGCGTGCCATTCCTGCATTTGCATGGGTATTCAAGCTACGAACTAGACTTAGGGCCCTCCCATTCCAATGCCCCACCTCAGCATCGCAAGCCATTTTAAGGAGACGTTTCATAACACCTGAAAAAGATGAGTCTGTGACATGCTCATTCCAAGCATTTCTTAGCTCTTCCGCAGGGGTCGTAACCAGCGTACAAACACTCTCCCATTTGCGGACCAATAACCTTGCAGCACGATGAAGACTACTAGGACTTTGATGCCCAGACGTCAACATTGCTAGCCTTCTCTGCAAAGCGCCCGCGGAGCCGCTCGCGAATGAAATCGATTCAGCACCCCCTTTATAACTGAACTTCCACTCATTTTCGTCAGCCTCAACCACATAAGTAACATCAGTGTACTTATCGTAAAGAGAAATAATTGCTGGCGGCAGTGGCCAGGCCCATTCGAGAATAAAAGTTTCAGCACTACTTCCCGCACAATTCACGGTAGTTGAAGCGCTCTTACCCTTATATGCTCTCATGTTGAATATCTCGCAACGCGCTTATTTTTAAGTCAAATAGCCGACCCCACGCCTGCATGAGATCTTCTTGAATTGCTGCGCGGGCATAATGCTCTGGCATAGCCGAATTTACGGACCAGCCAAAAAATGCACGCATACGCTGGAACGTAAGTTCCCTGTCTTGTTCACAATCCATGAACGTCGCGTAATATGCTGTTGCGCAGGTATGCCGAAGATCATGGGGGGATATATGTGCCTTTCCGCCTGTGCGATCACTGAATTTTTTTAATGCCTTGGGTGAGATTGCGCCTGACAGTGCGTGGAAAATCTTGGTTACAGCCTCAGCAGATAGAGGAGCTCCTGTAGCCGCTGTAAAAGCGTAGCCGTGCTCTGACGAGTCGTATCTGCTCTCGGCTATGTACTGTTGATAAAGGTTTGCAAGTTCCGGCGAAATTGGTACTTGCCTATGTGCCTGCTCAGTTTTCATGCTTGGGGCAGTAGATCGGGTTTCAGATTCTGTCCCGGCCGTAACGTCCAGCCAATACACAACCTCTTGAGACTTCGTATCTACGTCAGATTTGAGAGCATCACAAGTCAGCAGCATCAACTCGCTGCGCCTGAGTCCTACCAGCAGAAGCATGTTAAGGATCAGCCAATTCCTGTTCTTAATGCGCACACCTTGGAAGGGGTTTCGATCTGAAGCAGGATTTCCAACCTCAAGCAGATCAAACAATGTGCTCGCTGGAATCGAGCGGATAAACCTTACCCGCCCCCTCTGAGGCTTTCTCATCCTTCCCATCGCAGACAAGGTCGATCGAAGAGAACGCCATGCTTCGCACGAAGCTGATCGATGAGAGGCCAGGTGCACCATGAACCTTCTGACAGCATCCCATCGCTGAACAGCCGTTGTTGAGTAGTTTTTGGCGGATGTCAGATTCAGATAAAACGCCTCCACCAACTCCTGCGTTCTGGCCGCATCACGGCTACTCACAGCTGAATCGAACGAATCAACCCCGTACCGGTCATCACAGAAAGAGTAGAAAACATCTATGTGACGCAGGGTTGTCTTACGGGTGTTCTCCGCTAGGGCATGTCCTTGATTACTCAGGGACCACACGGTTGCCCAAAACCTAGGGAGCATGCGATGAGGATCAACGATGACGAGGTCGGGCAACGCACCAGTTTTAACCATCATGAAAGCCACCGATCACTGAGTGTGAATCATTTGAGGAGACCCCATCCCATTGAGCTTAGATCGCAACAGGCCGGCAGGTGCCTATTAAAGTTCGACGGCTACCGCATCCTCGCCCGGCTCGACGGTGACGACGTGCGCCTGTTCACCCGCAACGGCCATGACTGGAGCGCGAAGATGCCGCGCCAGGTCGAGGCGCTCAAGGCGCTGGGGCTCGCTTCGGCATGGCTGGATGGCGAAATGGTGGTGGTCGACGACAACGGCGTGGCCGACTTCCAGGCCTTGCAGAACGCCTTCGACACCGAGCATGACGAACGCATGACTTACTTCCTGTTCGACCTGCCCTACCTGGGCGGCAAGGACCTGCGCCAGCTGCCGGTACAAGCGCGGCGAGCCACCCTCGCCCGGCTGCTGGAGCACAACGTCTGCGACCGGCTCAGGTTTTCCGCAGATTTCGACAAACCGGTCGATGCGCTGCTCGACAGCGCCTGCCGCCTGGCGCTCGAAGGCCTGATCGGCAAGCGCGACGGCAGTCCCTATCAGGGCCGGCGCAGCAGTGACTGGGTCAAGCTCAAGTGCAAGCAACGCCAGGAATTCGTGATCGTCGGCTATACCGAGCCCAAGGGCAGCCGCCACGCCTTCGGCGCCCTGCTGCTTGCCCTGCACGACGACAGCGGTGAACTGCGCTATGCCGGCAAGGTCGGCACCGGCTTCAGCACCGCGACCCTGGACAGCCTCCATGCCCGGCTCAAAGCGCTGGAGACCGACAAGCCGCCACTGCCCAGCCCCCCCACAGGTGCCGAGAGCCGGGGCGTGCACTGGCTCAAGCCACGACTGCTGGCCGAAGTCGCCTACGCGCAGATGACCCGCGACGGCGTGGTGCGTCATTCGGTATTCCACGGCTTGCGCGACGACAAACCCGCCACCGCCATAGGCCTGGAGCGCACCATGTCCGACAGACCCGCTGCGAAAGCGCGGCCCGGCAACCTGGGCGAATTGCGCCTCACCCACCCTGACCGGGTGATCGACGCCAGCAGCGGCACGACCAAGCGCCAGGTCGCCGAGTATTACGCCCAGGTCGCCAACTGGTTGCTGCCCCAGCTCAAGAATCGGCCCGTGGCACTGGTTCGTGCGCCCGAGGGCCTGGCCGGCGAGCTGTTCTTCCAGAAGCACGCCGGCCAGCTGCACATCCCCAGGCTGATCAGCTACAGCAAGGCCCAGGCCGGTCAGGCGGCGATCGTGCTCAACTGCGCCGACAGCCTGCTGGGCGCGGTGCAGATGAACGTGCTCGAACTGCACACCTGGAACGCCACCGACAAGGATTTCGACAGGCCCGACCGTTTCGTCCTCGACCTGGACCCTGACCCGGCGCTGCCGTGGAAAGCCATGCTCGAGGCCACCCAGCTGACCCTCACCCTGCTCGACGAACTGGGGCTGAAGGTGTTTCTCAAGACCAGCGGCGGCAAGGGCATGCACTTGGTCGTGCCACTCATCCGCAGGGCCGGCTGGGATGAGGTGAAGGCCTTCAGCCACGCCCTCGTCGAGCACATGGCCGGGCTGTTCCCGGATCGCCTCAGCGCGGTTTCCGGGCCAAAGAACCGCGTGGGCCGAATCTTCATCGACTACCTGCGCAACGGCAAAGGCGCCACCACCGTGGCCGCCTATTCGCTGCGCGCCCGCGAAGGCCTGCCGGTTTCGGTGCCGATCTGGCGCGAAGAGCTGGTCCGGCTCAAGGGCGTCAACCAGTGGCACATCGGCAACCTGCACCAGCGGCTGGCCGAGGCAGACGACCCCTGGGCGGACATGGCCGCAACCCGGCAATCGATCACCGCGCGCATGCGCAAGCAGCTGGGGATCGCCTGATGGCGCCGCGGTTGCGCGTGCGCCCCATGCCTGCATGGGCGCACGCAAACACTCAAGGGGAGCCGCTTCGATGAGCATCGTCCAGGACTTCGACCTGACCAACCTCGACCGCCTGCTGCGCCGCTTCGGTACCCGTGCGCAGGCCATCGACCTCGATACCTTGCTGCCGGAGCTGTTGCAGGCGCTGCAGGCCGATCATCTCGATCTGCTCCCCCTGCCAGGCCAGGGCCAGACGCTCAAGCGCTGGCAGACCCTGGCCCGGGTTGCCGGTTGCGACCTCGCCCTGGCCAAGCTCTACGAAGGCCATACCGACGCCCTGGCGATCCTCGCCGAGTGCGGCGCGGCCCATCGTGCCGCGGATGGTATCTGGGGGGTATGGGCCGCCGAACCGCCGGATGCCCGGGCACGCATTGTCGAGCGTCATGGCGACCAGGTGCGCCTGCAGGGGCGCAAGGCTTGGTGTTCGGGCGCCCTGCAGATCGACCGGGCGCTGATCACCGCCTGGGACCTCGAACAACGGCCACAGTTGGTGGCCATCGAGCTGTCGGATCCCAGCCAGCGTATCCACGCCGATCACTGGCAGGCGGTGGGCATGGCCACCACCACCAGTGTGACCCTTGAGTTCGAAGACACGCCGGGGCTGGCCGTCGGCGCGCCGGGCCAGTACCTGGAGCGATCGGGATTCTGGCACGGTGGCGCCGGCATCGCCGCCTGCTGGTATGGCGCCGCCGAGGCCCTGGCCGACTACCTGCGCGAGCACTGCCGCAAGCCCCGGCCCGATCCACACGCCGACGCCCATCTGGGAGCGGTCGATGCCGCCCTGGTCGGTGCCCGCGCCGCCCTTCGCGAGTGTGCCGCCTGGATCGACCGGCAGCCACGCGCCGATGCCGCTTTCGAGGTACGCCGCGTGCGCGCCCAGGTCGAGCAGGCTGTCGAGCAGGTGATCCACCACGTCGGCCGGGCATTGGGCGCCACTCCATTTTGCCGCAGCGGCCATTTCGCCAGGCTCAGCGCCGATCTGCCGGTGTACCTGCGCCAGAGCCACGCCGAACGCGACCTGGCCGAGCTGGGCCGGCAGGTGACCGAGATGCCGGCGGGAGCGTGGCAGCTATGAACGACAACCTGATTCAGGCCTGCCAGGGCACGCCGTGGAGCGACTGGCAGCACTGCGCGCACCTGGCACGGGCCGCCTGGCTCAGCCCCGAACAGCTGTGTCCGCCCGGCCGCCGCGTGGTGCTGGTGGCGCCGCACCCGGACGACGAGATCCTCATGGCCGGTGGCCTGTTGACCGGCTTTGCCGGGCGCGAACAGGATCTGCTGCTGATTTCCGCCACCGATGGCGAGCGCAGTCATCCGCACTCCCCGCACTGGACCGAGCACCGCCTGCGCCACCAGCGCCCGCTGGAGAGCCGGCACGCCTTGCGCCAGCTGGACCTGGACCTCAACCGCCTGGACTGGCGACGGCTCAACCTCAGGGATGGCGCACTGCCCCGCGACGAAGCCTTCCTGGTCAACCATCTCAACCAGTTGCTCAAGCCCGACGACCTGGTGCTGACCACCTGGCGCGGCGACGGTCATTGCGATCACGAAGCGGTAGGTCGCGCCTGTGCCCAGGCCGCCCAGGTCCGTCGCGCGCAACTGGCCGAAGTGCCGGTATGGGCCTGGCACTGGGCCGCTCCGGGCGACCCGCGCCTGCCCTGGTCGCGGGCTCGCCGCGTGGCACTCGACGAAGCGCGCCTGGCGCGCAAGCGCCAGGCCCTGGCTGCCCACGTCAGCCAGCTGCACGCGGATGGCGAGCGTCCACCGATCTTGCCTGTGCGCCTGCAGGAATGCCTGCTGCAACCTTTCGAACTGATCTTTCTTTGAGCACCGTGACCATGAGCCTCGACGCGCAGTATTTCGCCGACCTGTATGCCCACAGCGAAGACCCTTGGGCCTTTCGCAGCCGCTGGTACGAACGGCGCAAGCGGGAGCTCACCCTCGCCTGCCTGCCACGCCAATGCTTCGCGCGGGTGTTCGAGCCGGCCTGCGCCAATGGCGAACTGAGCGTCCTCCTGGCCGAGCGCTGCGCCAGCCTGCTGTGCCAGGACATCGATCCCACCGCGGTGGCCCTGGCCCGTCAGCGTCTGGCCGGTATCGACCATGCGGCCGTCGAACAGGGGCATCTGCCGGGCGACTGGCCGGGCGGGCGGTTCGACCTGATCGTGCTCAGCGAGATCGGCTACTACCTGGACCCTGCGCAGTGGCGGCAGGTGATCGAGCAAGCGGTGTCCAGCCTCGACTGCGACGGCGGGCTGCTCGCCTGCCACTGGCGTCACCCGATCGCCGGTTGTCCGCAGGACGGAGGCGAAGTCCACGCGCTGCTGGCCAGGCACCTGCCGCTATACCCGCAGTTGCGCCACGAAGAGGCGGACTTCCTGCTCGAATACTGGTCGTGCCAGCCGAGCGTGGTCGATCTCGACGAGCGCTGCTCATGATCGCCGTGGTCATCCCCGCCCATAACGAGGCACGGCGCCTGGGGCACTGCCTGAAAGCCGTGAAGGCCGCCGCCGCGCTCGCCGAGTCCGATGGCTCGACGGTGGAGATTCTGGTGGTGCTTGACCGCTGCACCGACGCCAGCCTGGCCATAGCGCACCGCCACGGCGTGGCGACACTCCAGCTGGACGCCGGCAATGTCGGTATCGCCCGCCGCGCGGGAGCCGCATCGATGCTCGAACGCGGCGCGCACTGGCTGGCCTTCACCGATGCCGACAGCCGCGTGCCAGTGCACTGGCTGCGGTCTCAGTTGCAATGGCATGCCGATGCCGTGTGCGGCACCGTGCATATCGAGCGCTGGCAGGCCTGGCAGAGCGCCGCGCTGCGGCAGTTGTACCGCAGCCGTTACCAGGCGCGCGAGGGCCACCGGCATATCCATGGCGCCAACCTCGGGGTCTGCGCGAGGGCCTATGAGCGGGTCGGTGGGTTTCAACCGTTGCCGGCCCATGAAGATGTGCAACTGGTCCTTGCCCTGGAAGCCAGCGGCGCGCAGATCGTCTGGACCGCCATGCACAGCGTTGCCACCAGCAGTCGGCGCGATAGTCGGGCGAGACAGGGATTCGGCGATTACCTGAGCGGGCTGGAAGGACGTGAAGACGCGCATGACGGCGGGTGACGGCGGGGGGCGCTGCGCTGCTTTCTCCAAGGCATCGCGCCTGCAGAACAGCATGTGAATCCAGCTCATCCTGCAGGCAGTTGAGCGCAAACCCCACTGCACGAGATCAGGACGCCTTGCGCGAACGCTTCGCCGCCGGTTTCTTCGGCTTGGCCTTGCCACCGAGGCTGCGCTTGAGCAGCTCGGTCAGGTCGATGATGTCCGCGCCCTTCTCCGTCCCTTCGCCATCGCCCTTCTCCACCGTCTCGATCTTGCCCTTGCTGGCTTTCTCCTCCACCAGGTCGAGGATGGTCTGGCGAAACGCGTCGTGGTACTCGTCGGGCCGCCACGGCCCACTCATGTCCTCGACCAGGCGCCTGGCCATGGCCAGTTCGCGCTTGTCGAGCTTGCTGGCGGTCACGCTCTGCTCCAGTTCAAGTGTCTCGATGCCGCGCACCTCTTCGGGCCAGCGCAGGGTGATCAGCACCAGCGCCGCTTCAAGCGGGCGCAACAGCGCCAGGTGCTGGCGGGTGTGCAGCACCACGGTGGCCAAGGCCACCTTGCCGGTGCTTTCCAAGGTCTCGCGCAGCAAGGCGTAGACCTTGCCGCCACGGCGGTCGGGGCTCAGGTAGTAAGGGGTGTCGAACTGTTGCAGGGGGATTTCGCCGGCATCGACGAAGGAAAAGATATCGATGGTCTGGGTCGCCTCCGGGCGGGCCTTGCGGATCTCATCTTCACTGATCACCACATAGCGGCCTTTCTCGTACTCGACACCCTTGACGATGTTGTCCTTGTCGATTTCCTTGCCGGTCACCTTGTTCACCCGCTTGTAGCCGACCGGTTCCATGCTGCGCTTGTCCAGCCAGTCGAAATCCACACGCTCGCTGCGCACGGCGGTGTTCAGCGACACGGGGATGTGCACCAGGCCGAAGCTGATCGCGCCTTTCCAGATTGCCCGGGCCATGCTCGGCTCCTACGCATCGTACGGTTGGCCGGGCTGGCTGTAGCGCAGTGCGCCACAGCGTTCGCAACACTGGCATTGGAGGCCGGCGATCTCATGGGTCAGCAGGCTGCGCCACTGGCAGCCCCGCAGCAGGCAGGCAAGTTTCATCGTCCACCTCCTTGGCCCGACAAATGCGGGCTCCTATTGCAACTGACTGCACGCCGCCGCGAAGGTTTACTTCATGTTTGGCTAGGGCAACGGATTGCCGCCGGTGACGCCAAACACTTCGCCGGTGATATAGCTCGATTCCTGGCTGGCCAGCAGCACGTACAGAGGCGCGCATTCGGCGGGCTGGCCGGGGCGTTTCATCGGCGTGTGCCCACCGAAGTCGGGGATCTTTTCCGCTGGCTGGCCGCCGCTGGGTTGCAATACCGTCCATATCGGCCCGGGGGCCACCGCATTGACACGGATCCCGCGTTCGATCACCTGCTTGGCCAAGGCTTTGCTGAACGCGACGATGGCCGCCTTGGTGGTGGCGTAGTCGAGCAGCGTTGCCGACGGCTGATAGGACTGGATCGATGCCGTGTTGATGATGGTCGCCCCGGCTGGCATCAGTGGCACCGCGGCCTGGCACAGCCAGAACAGCGCGTAGACGTTGGTCTTGAGCGTGTCGTCGAACTGCTCGTGGGTGATCTGGCCGATGTCCTTGCGCGCCACCTGCTTGCCGGCGACGTTGACCAGGATGTCGAGCCCGCCGAGCTGTTCATGGGCCTGGTCCACCAGTTCGGCGCAGAACCGCGGATCCTTCAGGTCGCCGGGCAGCGCCACTGCCTTGCGGCCCTCGGCCTCGATCAGCCGGACCACTTCGCGGGCGTCGCGTTCCTCGATGGGCAGGTAGTTGAGGGCAATGTCGGCGCCCTCGCGGGCGAAGGCGATGGCCACGGCCCTGCCGATGCCCGAATCGGCACCGGTTATCAGTGCCCGACGCCCGGCGAGACGGCCAAAGCCCTGGTAGGTGGTCTCACCGTGATCGGGCTTGGGCTGCATCTGCGCGTCCAACCCAGGAGCGGGCTGGCCCTGGGCGGGAAATGGCGGGTGCGGGTATTGGGTCAAGGGGTTCTGCAAGGTGAACTGGTCGTGAGGCTTGCTGGGCATGACGGTACTCCTGGGGGAAGGATGACCTCGCTCTGTGCGAACGGTCCTGGTGCTCCGTGATGAAGGCCATAGCGGTTTCGAGGCGGGGAACCCGTCGCAGGTTTGTTCAGACTGCCGTGGACACCGACAGGTGGTCGTCCTGCACCTGGGCCACCACCGCCCGCAGCGCCTGTCGGCTGTCCAGCGCCAGCGAGCGTGCCCGCGCGAACGCCGCCAGCTGTCGATCGGCACTGGTGCCTTCACGCAGGATGCGCCGGGCATGCATCGACGCCCGCTCGGCATCGGCGCTATCGGGCGGGTACAAGCCGTGCAACTGTGCCAGCCAGCCTTCGGCATTCACGTCGGCCTCTGCGTGCACGCCGATGAAGGTGCCGTGACGACCATGGCGCAGTGCCCGCCAGTAGTTTTCCTGGGTGATCCAGCGCAGTTCGCGACTCACCGGCCTGGGCGCGGGATGGCAGTCGGCGCAGTGCTCGACCAGATGCCGGAACAACCCGGCAATGGCCAGGGCATCCTCCAGCCGCGGGCAGCCGTCGCAGATGCGCAACTCGACCGTGGGAAACCGTCGCGACGGGCGGATCGCCCACCAGAAGTCGCCGTCCTCGGCCAGCGTGCCGGTACGCTGCAACAATGCCCGGTAGCGCTGGTAGGCGCTCCAGTCGGCCAGGGGTTCTGGCAGGCCCATGTGCGGCCACTCGCCACAGATCACTCGCCGATAACTCATGTAGCCGGAGTCCTGGCCACCCCAGAACGGTGAAGAGGTGCTCAGCAGCAGGAACAGCGGCAACCAGTACAGCAAGCGGTTGATCAGTTGCATGCGGTCCACCCCGGCCGGCACGCCGACATGCACGTGCAGACCGTTCAACAGGCTGCGCCGGGCGACCCGTTGGTAGTCGTCGAACAGCTGGCGATGGTGGGCAGTGTCCCGTGGGTGCTGGCGCAGCCACTGGGCGCTGGGGTGGCTGGCCGCGCCGTAGAGACCGGCGCCCTCGCTGGCCAGCGCCTCGCGCAGCCGTTCGCGGTGCTCGAGCAGAAACCCGCGGGCCTGGTGCAGCGAGTCGAAATCCGGAGAGACCACCTCGATCTGGCTGCGGAACATCTCTTCGGCGAAATGCGGCCCCAGCGCTTGGCGGCAGCGACGCGCCACCGCCGCCGACGGCGTGGCCAACACCCGTGCGCTGGCAAGGTCGATCAGCAGGTATTCTTCTTCGATGCCGAACGTGCAAGACCGCGCCATGGCGGCGTCAGCCCTGCCGGGTGACAGTCAGGACCACGGCCGCGATGCGCTCGACCTGCTCGTAGCCTGGCTCGAGCAGTTGCTCGCCGAACACGTCCGGGTCCAGTTCCCGGTATGCCCAAGCGAACGCGCGTCCGGCCAGGCGCAGGCGGATAGCCTGGAGCAGGGCATCGCGTCCGTCGACGATCGCGACACCGCTGTACAGCAGCAACGTGCCGCCGGGCGCCAGGCGTTCGCAGGCCTGCTCGACGATCCGCAGCGACAGCGCCGCGCCCAGGGCTCCCCCACCATGGCGGTACACCCGCTGCCTGGCGTCGAGCATGTAGGGCGGGTTGGCGACGATGAAGTCGAAGGTGCCGGTGATGCCGTCGAGCAGGTCACTGGGCTCGACCGATACATTGGACACGCCGGCCAGGGCGGCATTGATGGCGGTGTAGCGCAGGGCCAGCGGGTTGATGTCCACGGCGCTGACCTGGGCCCGTGGCGCCGCACGGGCAATCAGCAGGGCCCCGATGCCAGTGCCGCAGCCGATATCGACGGCGTGCCGCACCTGACCTGGGCCGTGCCGCAGGTGATCGCGGATGACCTGGGCGAAACGGTAGCTGTCCGGGCCGAAGAACACCGCGTCGCTGCCATCGGTGGGCCAGGCGGAGTGGACCAGCAGCAGATCGTCCAGGCTGGACCAGCGCACCCGGCTGCGCCACAACGCTCCTTGCGCCTCCAGGACGCCCGCGGTGTCCAGCGAGTTCAGCTCGTCGGCGCTGATCAGCGAAGGCGAGAAGGGTCGGCTCCAGCCGAACACGTCCCGCAGGGTGTGGGCCCGCCGCGCATCCGCCCGGGCATTGACCCGGGCCTGGGTGGCCGGGGTCACGCAAGTGAAGCGGTAGCCATCGGCGTGCAGGCGCCGGCCCAACCGCAGCAGGGCTTCGTCGGCGCGGATCTGGTCCTGGTCGAGCAGCATCAGCGCGGACCTCCCTGGTTCAGTCCGGTGGCCTGGATGAAGTCGCGGGTGGCGCGCAGCCCTTCGGGCTCGGCGTGTCGATTGCCGGCCATGGCGTCGATCAATGCGGCAATGTCCATCGTCGGCGCCGCGCTGGGCGGTTGATCTTCCAGGGCCAGAGCGTTCTCCCACTGCCCGGGCGGCACGCGACGAACCTTCCCGCCCTGCCAGCTGCCGGCGATCCAGTCATGCCAGAGCTGCTTCTCAAAGGCACTGAACACGCCGAACATGGCCGCCGCCGGCCCATCGATCAGTGACCAGAAGCGGCTGCGAGCAGGATCCGTGTCGCGTATTACCCAGCCCTGGGCCTGCAAGGCTTCGAGGAACCGGGGCAGTGCGTCGGGCTCGGCAAGCCACTGGTTGATGGTCCGCCCCTGCAGACGGCAGCGGTCGGAATGCATGAGTCGCCCATACAGGCGCTTGCGCTCCAGCGCAGCGAGCAATTCGCCCTGCAGGTCGAACGTGGCGATCAGCGATGGCGTGTCGATGCCCAGGTCATTGAGCCGGTAGCCCAGCCTGACCCGTTCGTAGAATCCTGGCCCTTGGTCCCGCGCCAACAGCCTGAAACTCTCCAGCGAGCGTCGGGCGTGGCCGCTGGCGGCGTTGTCGATGGTGACGTGAAGCTGGAAATAATGGGCATCGATGCCCAGCTCGGCCAGCTCGTGGGTGGTGATCAGCAGGTGCAGCGGTGGCTGTTCGTAGCCCAGGTTGTAGCCGATCACTTCGGGCAGGAAACGCTCGCAGTGCTGTCCCAGGGCCAACTGCACGGTGCCCTGCAGGTAACGCGCAGGCGCCAGCGGCAGGCCGTGCAGGCAGCCCAGTCGGCTGAGCAGGCGCTGATAGATCAGCACATGGTTGCAGCGTGGCGCGCCATCGCCCAATTCCTCCAGGAAGGTGCGGATCAGCCCATGGAAGCGCGGGTCGCCCCAGTGTCGCAAGCTGCCGTGCAGCCAGGCGCCGTCGACCGCCTTGGTCGGCGCGACCTGTTGCAGGAACCACAGGGCCTGGGCGCGCGTGGCGAAATAGCGCCGTGGCGCCCCGTGCCGGCGCTGTTGCAGATAGACCGAATGGCCGAGGGCCACCCCGGCCGCATGGTCGGCCGCCCACTGGGGTAGATCGGCGGGGTCATCCGGCAGGTCGTCGTCCTGTGTGCGAACTCGGCTCAGCTGTTCCTCCAGCCAGGTTTCGGCCGCAAAGCCACGCCCTTCCAGCAAGGCGCGATAGCGATGCTCCAGTCCATCGCTGGCGTTCTGGGCCGTCGCCGAATACGCGGTGCCACGTGTCGTCGCCACCATGCCAGACACCTCGCTCAGGGATTCTGCGGCTTGGTTTCAGGGGACGGATTGCTGGTCGGTGGATTGGGTTGCTGCATCTGCAGCGATGGCTTGCTCTGATCGGCATCCTTCGCCGGGTGATCGGTGTCGCGGTCGAAGCAGCCACCGAGCAGGCTCAGGCTGCCCAGCAGGCAGATCAAGGGCATGGTGCGCATGGGATTCTCCTTCGCCGGTAAACGCAGTGCCAGGCGGCCCCGGCACTGCATGGCCTCACTTACGTGCGACCGCCTTTGCGGTCGGACTCGGGCTGACGGTTACCACCGCCGGAGCTTTGCCCGCCCTTACGGCCGGCTTCGGAAGCTTTCTCGCGGTCGTTGGCGAAATTGCCAGGGTTCTTCGATCCACCCTGGCTGCCGGTTTTGCCGCTGTCCTGCCGACCGGTCATGTTGCTGTCTCTGTTGGCCATGGTTGCAAAAACCTCATGTGGCTTCAGGAATGCACGGCTGTGCGCCGTACATGGATTGGGAGTACGGCGATAAAGGCGGATTCGGTTTATTCCGCGCGGATCGGACCGGTGGCGCTAAACAAGCGGTATCCGTGTATCTGGGGCGCAAGTGGAAGCTGCGTTGACCCCACTGGGCGATTGGTCTACTCTCGCAAACCTACCGATCGGTAGGTAGTCCTGATGGACTTTGTTTTCATCCAAGAGATTCACGTGCCATGCCCGCTTCCAACCTGCGCTTCGCCGCCTCCCTCGCCCTGATCGGCGCCCTCGGCCCCTCGGCCATCGACATGTACCTGGCCAGCCTGCCGGAGATGGCGCGCGAGTTCGCCACCGGCTATGGCCAGGTGCAGTTGACCTTGACCGTGTTCCTGCTGGCCATGGGGGCTGGCCAACTGCTGTTCGGGCCGCTGGTGGACGCGTTGGGGCGACGCCGCCCGCTGCTTGCGGGGCTGGTGGTGTTCAGCGCGGCCTCGCTGGCCGCGGCTGCAGCCCCGTCGCTGGATCTGTTGCTGCTGGCACGTCTGGTTCAGGGCCTGGCCAGCGCCTTGACGCTGGTGGTGATCATGAGCATGGTCCGTGACACCGCCGAGGGCGCGCGGGCGGCGCAGATCTTCGCGCTGTTGATGACCATCGAAGGCCTGGCTCCGATCCTCGCCCCGGCGCTCGGTGGCCTGGTCGACGCGGCCTATGGCTGGCGGGCGATCATGCTGGTGCTCGCCGGCCTGGGCCTGCTGACCCTGCTCAACTCGACGCTGGCGCTCGACGAGACCTTGCCAGCGGCGCAGCGGGTCCGCCTGGCACCGGCCACGGTGTGGCGCACCTATGCACGCATCGCCGCGGACAGCGCGTTCCTGCGCCCCGCCCTGGCGCTGTCGGCGGTGTTCTTCTTCCTGTTCGCCTACATTGCCGGCTCGGCCTATGTGTACCAGCAGCATTTCGGCCTCTCCAGCGCGCACTTCGGCCTGTTGTTCGGTGGCTGCGGCGTCGCCATCCTGCTGGGCGCCGCGTTGTCGGGGCACTGGGTGACCCGACATGGCGTCGCCCGCGTGGCCTGGTGGGGGGCGCTGTGCATGGGCGCTGGCGCGCTGCTGATGGTCGGCGCGGGCGTGGCGGACGGCGGGCTGGCACCGATGCTCGGCGGCGTGGTGCTGGCGCTGTTCGGCCTGGGCATCTGCGAAGCCACCCTGATGGCCCTGGCGATGTCTTCGCAGCAGCGCGACGTCGGCTCCACGGCGGCCCTGCTCGGTGCCCTGCAGTTGGTGATCTCGTCCAGCGCCACGCCGTTGGCCGGCCACCTGGCCACCCTCGGGCCGTCCGCCTGGGCCTGGTTGCTGGCGATCGCTGCCCTGGTCATCGTCGGTTTGACCCGCGCGGCCGTGGCAAAGACAATCAGCGCCTCGAATTACCGCGTCAATCCGGAGTGATGCCTTGAAAGCCCTGACCCCTTCCGCCGCGCGAATCTGCGAGCATGCCGTCGATCATTTCGCCGAACACGGCTACGACGGCTCGTCGCTGAACGAGATCGCCGCCCTGGCGGGCATGCGCAAGGCCTCGCTGTACGCGCATTTCGCCAACAAGGACGCGCTGTTCGTCTGCGCCTTCGAACGGGCGCTGGCGCAAGAGACCGACTACGTCCAGGCCGGGTTCCGCCATGAAGCGGCAGGCCGCGAGGCTCCAGGGCACTGGCATCCGCTGCACCTGGCCGAGCGCTATGCCGCATCGGCCAACCTGCGCTTCGTGCTGCGCACGGCATTCCTGCCGCCGGCGCCGATCCGCGCGATCGTTACCAGCGGCTTCGAGCACTACCTGGAGCAGATCCGCCAGGGCTTCTGCCAGGCCCTGCGTGAGCGGCACGCCTGGGCCCGTGGCGATGGCAACAAGCTGGAACTGTATGGCGACGCTTATCTGGGGATCATCGACAGCCTGCATGTGGAGCTGTTGTACGCGAACCCGGCGGTGTACGCGCGACGAGCGGCTTCACTGCTGAAGATTCTCGATGACTCACTGCATCTTGCCGGCCTGTAGCTGGGGCCCCGCAGTGGATTCAAGGGCCCTGTCGCTCAGGGCCTGACCTTCTTCAGCTCGTTCAACAGCGCCATCAATTGCTCCAGCTTGTCCGCGCCGAACTGGCGCTGGATCTCCTGGTAGTTGCGCTCCATCTCCTCGCTCATCGCCAGGAACGCCTGCTGCCCGCGCACGGTCAGGCTGATGAAGATCCGCCGCTGGTCTTCCGGCGACTTGCGCCGGCCCACCAGGCCGTCGCGCTCCAGGCGCTTGAGCACGCCGCTCATGCTCGGCTTGAGGATGCAGGCCAGGTCCGCCAGCTGGTGGCTCTCCAGCTCGCCCTGCTGGCGCAGGATGCGGATCACCCGCCATTGCTGTTCGGTCAGGTCATGGGCATTGAGCGCCGGGCGAAAGAACGCCATGGTCGCTTCGCGGGCCTGCAGCAGGGTCAACGTCAGGGAAGGTCTTGGGTTGGTCATCAGGATAAGGCACTGGTTTCATTAAGATATTAATAAAGTGAAATACATTTTCACCTGTGCTGTCCAGCACCTGTGAAAAGTACCAGCGCTTCTGCCAAACGCCCATTCTCCCGTTGCCGGCGCGATTGCACGATTTGCCTGAAGCCGGTCGCCTGGAGTTGCCCGCCGCATGTCCCTTTCAACGCAACGCCGCCTGGCGCTGGCGGTACTCCCCAGGCGTCATCCGCGCATGGCGCTGGAAGAACCGACTGAAGTACGCCGGGTCCTTGAACCCCAGGCGGTAGCAGATCTCGTTGGCCGAACCGCCGGTGTACAGCAGCAGCCGCCGCGCTTCCTGCATCAGCCGTTCGAACACCAGACGCTTGGAGGGCAGGTCGGCCATGCGCCGGCACACGTCGTTCAGCCGCGCCTCGGTCACGCCCAGGGCTGCCGCGTAGGCCGGCAGCGTCCAGTGATCGAGGTAGTGATGCTCGATCAGCTCGTTGAAGCGATGGAACAGTTGCAGGTCCTCGTGCCGTGCGGGCATCGCTTCCAGCGAGTTGGCGCACAGGCGCAGCAGGCTGATCATCACCAGGCGAGCCAGGTCCTGCACTGCGGTACCCTGCCCCGCCTGAGCCTGGCCAAGCTCGCCGCCGAGCAGGTCGAACAGTTGCTCGAGGCGTTGCACTTCTTCGGCCGCCGCGCCGCGCAGGTGGCCAAGCGCGACGCAGGCCGGCTGCAGGCGTGGCCCGCCCGCAAGCCCAGGCTCGGCCTGCAGCAGTTGCCAGACCAACTGCTGGCGCACGGTCAACACATGGCCATCGGAGTCAGCCTCGGTCACGAAGGCATGCGGAATGGTCGGCGGTGTCAGGAAGAACATCGGCCCGGACTCGTGATAGCGCTGGTCGTCCAGGTACACCCGCACACTGCCGCTTTTCACGTAGTGCACCTGGAAGAAGCGATCGTGGCGGTGCACCGGCATGTTTCGGCCAAAGAAGCCGGCCAGGTTGCCAAGCCGGTCGTAGTGCACCTCGCTGTCGCTGTAGCGCTGGTCGTACACCTGACCGATGTTGATGTTGGGGATCGGCTGTCGCTCTTTCATTGTTGTTCTCGCAGCGGTGAAACGCGCCGGGGAAACCATCGTAGCACCACCGGCCAGCGGCGAATGCCTTGACGATCGTTAACATATTAAGTATAACGTTAACACATTAACAAAAACACCTTGAAGCGCCCCCGGTCGCTTCGCTCACCGCAGGAGAAAAGCATGAGCCGTGCCTTGCATGAGGTCGCCAGCGGCAGCCTGTTCGGCGTCGCCCTGAACTATCAGGGCCTGCTGCAACAGCATCTGGCGTCCTTCCACGAAGCGCCGTACCAACAGCCACCGGTCAAGCCTGTGCTGTTCATCAAGACCCCCAACACCCGTAACGGACATGCCCGGCCAGTCACCTACCCTTCGGGAGTCGAACGCCTGCAGCCTGGCCCGGCGTTGGGTGTGGTGATCGGCAAGGACGCCAGCCGCGTCAGCGTCCACAACGCCCTGGACCATGTACTGGGCTACACCGTCGTCAACGAATTCAGCCTGCCCGAAGACAGCTACTACCGCCCCGCGGTCAAGGCCAAGTGCCGCGACGGTTTCTGCCCCCTCGGCCCGCAGCTGGTACCGGCGGCGCAGGTCGGCAACCCCGACGCGCTGGGCATCCGCCTGTGGGTCAACGGCGAGCTGCGCCAACAGAACAACACCGCCAACTGCGTGCGCGGCGTGGCGCAGTTGATCGCCGAGATCAGCGAGTTCATGACCCTGCATGCCGGCGACGTGCTGATCACCGGTACCCCGGAGGGCCGCGTCGATGTGCTGCCCGGCGACCGCGTGACGGTCGAGATCGACGGCCTGGGCCAACTGACCAACCCCATCGTCGCCGAACAAGGACTCGCCCCATGAAGCACGCTCGTATCCAGTTCGACGGCCAGGTTCACCAGGTCACCGTCGAAAACGACCAGCAACTGCGCCTGGCCGATGGCCGCCTGGTCCACGCCAGCCAGGTCACCTGGCTGCCGCCGGCCACCGGCAACATGTTCGCCCTTGGCCTGAACTACGCCGACCATGCCGCCGAACTCGCCTTCACCCCGCCCACCGAGCCGCTGGCCTTCATCAAGTCGCCGGGCACCTACACCGGGCACGACCAGGTCACCTGGCGCCCGGACAACGTCAGGTACATGCATTACGAGTGCGAGTTGGTGGCGGTGATCGGCAAACCGGCGCGCAACGTCCGGCGCGAGGATGCCCTCGGCTACCTGGCCGGCTACACGGTGTGCAACGACTACGCCATCCGCGACTACCTGGAGAACTACTACCGCCCCAATCTGCGGGTGAAGAACCGCGACGCCACCACCCCGGTCGGCCCGTGGATCGTCGACACCGCGGATGTGCCGGACCCGTCGAACCTGAAGTTGCGCACCTGGATCAACGGCGAGCTGAAACAGCAAGGCACGACCGCCGACATGATCTTCGACATCCCCTACCTGATCGAATACTTCTCCAGCTTCATGACCCTGCAGCCAGGCGACATGATCGCCACCGGCACCCCGGAAGGCCTGGCCGACGTGCTGCCGGGCGACGAAGTGGTGGTGGAGGTGGAAGGCGTCGGCCGCCTGGTCAACCGAATCGTCAGCGAAGCCGAGTTCTTCGCCCGCAAAGCACAAGAGGCATCAGCATGATCAAGCACTGGATCAACGGCCGCGAAGTCGAGAGCCGCGACACGTTCATCAACTACAACCCGGCCACCGGCGAAGCCATTGGCGAAGTCGCCAGCGGCGGCGCCGAGGAAGTCGCCCAGGCGGTGGCCGCGGCCAAGACAGCTTTCCCGAAATGGGCCAACACCCCGGCCAAGGAGCGCGCCCGACTGATGCGCCGCCTGGGTGAGCTGATCGACCAGAACGTGCCGCAGCTGGCCGAACTCGAGACCCTGGACACCGGCTTGCCGATCCACCAGACGCGCAATGTGCTGATCCCCCGCGCCTCGCACAACTTCGAGTTCTTCGCCGAAGTGTGCACGCGCATGGATGGCCACAGCTACCCGGTCGACGACCAGATGCTCAACTACACCCTGTACCAGCCGGTGGGCGTATGCGCTCTGGTGTCGCCGTGGAACGTGCCGTTCATGACCGCCACCTGGAAGACCGCGCCGTGCCTGGCCCTGGGCAACACCGCAGTGCTGAAGATGAGCGAACTGTCGCCACTGACCGCCAACGAACTGGGCCGCCTGGCGGTCGAGGCCGGCATTCCCGCCGGCGTGCTCAACGTGATCCAGGGCTACGGCGCCACCGCCGGCGACGCCCTGGTGCGCCACCCGGACGTGCGCGCCATCTCGTTTACCGGCGGGACCGCCACCGGCAGGAAGATCATGCAGACGGCCGGTCTGAAGAAGTACTCCATGGAACTGGGTGGCAAGTCGCCGGTGCTGATCTTCGAGGACGCCGATCTGGAGCGCGCGCTGGACGCCGCGCTGTTTACCATCTTCTCGCTCAACGGTGAGCGCTGCACCGCCGGCAGCCGCATCTTCATCCAGGAGAGCGTGTACCCGCGGTTCGTCGCCGAGTTCGCCGCCCGCGCCAAGCGCCTGGTGGTCGGCGACCCGACCGACCCGAAGACCCAGGTCGGCTCGATGATCACCCAGCAGCACTACGACAAGGTCACCGGCTACATCCGTATCGGCCTCGAGGAAGGCGCACGGCTGGTGGCCGGCGGCCTGGAGCGTCCGGCGGGGCTGCCGGCGCACCTGGCCAAGGGCCAGTTCATCCAGCCCACCGTGTTCGCCGACGTGAACAACAGGATGCGCATCGCCCAGGAGGAAATCTTCGGCCCGGTGGTCTGCCTGATCCCGTTCAAGGATGAAGCCGAGGCGCTGCAGCTGGCCAACGACACCGAGTACGGCCTGGCGTCGTACATCTGGACCCAGGACATCGGCAAGGCCCATCGCCTGGCCCGCAGCATCGAGGCGGGCATGGTGTTCATCAACAGCCAGAACGTGCGTGACCTGCGTCAGCCCTTCGGTGGGGTGAAGGGTTCGGGTACCGGGCGCGAAGGTGGGCAGTACAGCTTCGAGGTCTTCGCCGAGATCAAGAACGTGTGCATATCCATGGGCAGCCATCACATTCCGCGCTGGGGCGTGTAAAGCGGGGGCTGCTGCGCAGCCCATCGCCGGCAAGCCGGCTCCCACAGGCATCATCGGACGCTGTGGGAGCCGGCTTGCCGGCGAAACGAGGGCGCAGCCCTCGCCATGGACACCAAGAACAACAACCTTCAACAGGAGACATACCATGGGCAAACTCGCTCTCGCCGCCAAGATCACCCATGTGCCCTCGATGTACCTGTCCGAACTGCCCGGCCCGCGCCAGGGCTTTCGCCAGGCGGCCATCGACGGCCACCACGAGATCGGCCGGCGCTGCCGCGAACTGGGCGTGGATACCCTCGTCGTGTTCGACACCCACTGGCTGGTCAACGCCAACTACCACATCAACTGCGCCGCGCACTTCGAAGGTCTGTACACCAGCAACGAACTGCCGCACTTCATCGCCAACATGACCTACGGTTTTCCCGGCAACCCCGAGCTGGGGCGAATCCTCGCCGAGGAATGCAACCGCCTGGGCGTGGAGACCATGGCCCATGACGCCACCACCCTGGCCCCGGAATACGGCACCCTGGTACCGATGCGCTACATGAACGCCGACCAGCACTTCAAGGTGATCTCGGTCTCGGCGCTGTGCACCTCGCACTACCTCAACGACAGCGCCCGCCTGGGCTGGGCCATGCGCAAGGCGGTCGAGGAGCACTACGACGGCAACGTCGCGTTCCTGGCCAGCGGCTCGCTGTCGCACCGCTTCGCCCAGAACGGCCAGGCGCCGGACTTCGCCACCAAGGTGTGGAGCCCGTTCCTGGAAACCCTCGACCACCGGGTGGTGCGCATGTGGCAGGACGGCGACTGGGCCGACTTCTGCGCAATGCTGCCGGAGTACGCGGTCAAGGGCCACGGCGAAGGTTTCATGCACGACACCGCCATGCTGCTCGGTGCCCTGGGCTGGTCGGACTACGACGGCAAGGCCGAAGTGGTCACGCCGTACTTCGGCTCCTCCGGCACCGGCCAGATCAACGCGATCTTCCCGGTCACCCCGCAGGACGGCGCAGCTCTCCCCGCCGCCCAGGCCTCGAACCCGGCAGGCGTCGTTTCCGCCAGCCGCCTGTAAGGAGTGACGTCATGCCCCATCTGGTCCTGCTCTACAGCCCGGATATCGAAGCCGACAGCGATATGCCCGACCTGTGCCGCGCCCTGGCCGAGTGCATGCTCGAGCAACGCGACGAGCACGGTCGCCAGGTGTTTCCCACCGGCGGCACCCGCGTACTGGCCTATCCGGCCGCCCACGCGGCCATCGCCGACGGCCAGGGCGACTACGGCTTCGTCTACGCCAACCTGCGCATGGGCAGCGGCCGCAGCGCTGCGGTGCACAAGCAGGTGGGGGACGCGTTGCTGGCAGTGCTGCGCCGACACCTGGACGACGTGCTGCAACGCCGCCCGGTCGGCGTGACCGTGCAGATCGATGAAAGCCAGGCGCAGGTGTACGACGCCAAGCACAGCAGCCTGCACCCCCTGTTCAACCGTCAGCCCTGAGGTTCCCATGCTCGACGCCCGTATCATCCAGCAAGCCGCCGCCCGCCTCGACCAGGCCGAGCGCTGCCGCGAGCAGGTCGGCCAGTTTTCCCTGGAACACCCCTCGATCAGCATCGAGGACGCTTACGCCATCCAGCGCGCATGGGTTGCGCAGAAGATCAAGGACGGCCGCAAGCTGGTCGGCCACAAGATCGGCCTGACCTCCCGGGCCATGCAAGTCTCGTCGAACATCACCGAGCCGGACTACGGCGCGCTGCTCGACGACATGTTCTTCGAGGAAGGCAGTGATATTCCCTTCGAGCGCTTCATCGTGCCCAGGGTCGAGGTGGAGCTGGCCTTCCTGCTCGGTAAACCGCTCAAGGGGCCGGACGTGACCCTGTTCGACGTGCTCGAGGCCACCGAGTGGGTGATACCGGCCCTGGAGATCATCGACGCGCGTATCCAACAGCTCGACCCGGTCAGTGGCGTCACCCGCAAGGTGTTCGACACCATCTCCGACAACGCCGCCAATGCCGGCGTGGTCATGGGCGGGCGCGCTGTCCGCCCGGGGGATATCGACCTGCGCAAGGTGCCCGCGGTGCTGTACCGCAACGGGGTGATCGAGGAGTCGGGCGTGTCGGCGGCGGTGCTCAACCACCCGGCCAAGGGCGTGGCCTGGCTGGCGAACAAGCTGGCGCCGTATGACGTGGGCCTCGAAGCCGGCCAGGTGATCCTCGGTGGCTCCTTCACCCGTCCGGTGGCCGCCCGCCCCGGCGACACCTTCCATGTCGACTACGACCAGCTCGGCTCGATCGCCTGCCGGTTCGTCTGATGCCCGCTCCCACACAGCCCCGTATCCCGAGCCACCGAGGACCGCCCATGGACATGCCCATCAACACCTTCAAGCAACGCCTGCGCAGCGGCCAGGCACAGATCGGCCTGTGGCTCGGCCTGGCCAATCCCTACTGCGCCGAGCTTGCCGCCAACGCCGGCTTCGACTGGCTGCTGCTCGACGGCGAGCACGCCCCCAACGACCTGCGCAGCCTGCTCGGCCAGCTGCAGGCCGTGGCGCCCTACCCGGCCCAGCCAATCGTGCGTCCGGTGCTCGGCGACACTGCGCTGATCAAGCAATTGCTGGATATCGGCGCCCAGACCCTGCTGGTGCCCATGGTCGAAAGCGCCGAACAGGCCCGGCAACTGGTGCGGGCCATGCATTATCCACCTCACGGCGTGCGTGGCGTCGGCAGCGCCCTGGCGCGCGCGTCGCGCTGGAACAGCATTGCCGACTACCTGGACGTGGCCGACGAACAGGTGTGCCTGCTGGTGCAGATCGAGAACCGCGAGGGCTTGGCCAACCTCGATGAAATCTGCGCCGTCGACGGCGTCGACGGTGTTTTCATCGGCCCTGCCGATCTCAGCGCCGCCATGGGCCACCGGGGCAATCCGGGGCACCCGCAGGTGCAGACGGCCATCGAGGACGCCATCGTGCGTATCAAGGGCGCCGGCAAGGCTGCCGGGATTCTCAGTGCCGACGAGAAGCTGGCACGGCGTTACATCGACCTGGGCGCGGCGTTCGTCGCGGTCGGGGTGGATACCACGGTGCTGATGCGCGGGTTGCAGGGGTTGGCCGGCACGTTCAAGGAAAGCGCCGGGGTAACGGCTCAGGGCGGGGTCTACTGAACGGAGCTGGCAGCCTCGGTCAAGATCGCGGCAGCCACAGGCAAGACACCTACCGCGCGTTAGGCGCTCAATGACCGGCAACAGACAGCGCTTGTGCAAGCCCTGCATTTCAATAATTCCAACAATACCTACTGTCCAGGCCGCGCCATGATCAACATCGAAACGCCCACGTACTACACCGCCACCAAGAAGTACAACCTCAGCTTCCCCACCCTGGAAAGCGACATCGAAGCCGATGTCGTGGTGATCGGCGGCGGCTTCTCGGGCATCAACACCGCCCTGGAACTCGCCGAGAAAGGCATCACCAACGTCGTCGTCCTCGAAGCCCGCTACCTGGGCTTCGGCGGTACCGGCCGCAACGGCGGGCAGATCATGGCCGGCATCGGCCACGACCTGGAAAAGATCAAGGGCAGCGTCGGCGAAAAGGGCCTGCGCGAGATCTTCGAGATCAGCGAACTGGGTGCCGGCATCATCAAGGAGCGCATCGCTCGCTACGCCATCGATGCCGATTTTTGCCACGGCTATGGCTACATGGGCTTCAACGCCCGTCAGGAAAAGACCCTGCGCGCCTGGGAGAAGGAATTCAAGGCGATCAACGGCAAGGACGAGATCCGCTTCCTCGGCGGTGCGCAAGTCAGGCAGATCATCGGCTCCGACGCCTACAGCAGCGCCTTGCTGCACATGGGCGGTGGCCATGTGCACTCGCTGAACCTGCTGCTCGGCGAGGCCCAGGCGCTGGTCAGCCACGGGGCGCGGATCTTCGAGCACAGCCCGGCGCTGGAGGTGCGCTACGGCGAACGCATCACCGTGCGCACCGGGCGCGGCTCGGTCAAGGCCGGCAAGCTGCTGTGGGCCTGCGACAGTTTCCTCAACAAGCTCGAGCCCGAGCTGCACGCCCGCACCGTCAACACCTATGCCTTCCAGTTGATGACCGAGCCGCTGACGGACGAGATGATCCAGCGCATCAGCCCGATCCGCGGCGCCTACAGCGATATCCGCCCGGTGATCGACTACTACCGCGTCACCCGCGAGAACCGCCTGCTGTTCGGTGCCGCCACACCGTTCGTGGAGCACATTCCGAAGGACCTGAAGGCCTGGAACCGCAACCTGATGCTGAAGATCTTCCCGTACCTCAAGGACGTGCGCATCGACTTGGCCTGGGGCGGCCCGATGGCCACCAGCGCCAACCTGTTCCCGCAGATCGGCACCCTGAGCAACCGCCCCAACGCCTTCTACGTGCAAGGCTACTCGGGCTTCGGCGTCACCCCCAGCCACATCATCTGCAAGATCCTCGCCGAGGGCATGAGCGAAGGCTCCAGCCGCTACGACCTGATCAGCTCGGTCAAGCACGCGCGCATCCTCGGCAAGGACCATATCCGCCCGCTGCTGCTGACCGCCGGCAAGACCGTGCATCAGCTGTCGGGCTTCTTCAACGGCCGCCGTTGATTTTTCATCCCACCAGACTGGAGAACCACCATGACCCTCACCGCCGTCCGCCAGGGTGTGCAACTGTCCGAACTCGACGCCTGGGGCACCGTTGCCGACCTGGGCTCGACCATCCTCGAAGGCGAGGTCAAGTGCTACGGCAAGATGACCCACGGCGCCCCGACTGACCTGATCAGCAGCGCCTATTTCGGCACCACCCAGGGCAAGTTCCGCATGGTCTACCCGTTCAGCGAGCAGGCGGTGATCGTCACCGGCGAGATCCAGCTGACCGATGAATCCACAGGCCAGGTGACCCGCTACAAGGCAGGCGATGCCTGGTTCGTGAGCAAGGGTACGCCGGTGCTTTGGGAGGTGCTGAGCGAGACCTTCGTCAAGCACTACCTGGCGATTGCCTGACGAAACGCCCCGCGATAGCGAGCGCCGGCACACCCTCGCCAGGCAAACGGACGCTATCGCGGGGCAAGCCCGCTCCCACGCCCATGTGCTATTTCCTCGCATCCCACGGCTTCACGCTGATCAACGCCCTGATCCCGGCGCGGCAACGCCTGGCCCAGGAACAGCGGCGGCAAGCGTGCCAAGTCTGAATGCATCATCGCCCGGCCATCAACGCCATCGCCCGGAAATCCTTCGGCGACTGCTCGAAATGCTTCTTGAACGCCCTGCTGAAATGCGCCGAGTCGGTAAACCCCCACTTGTAGGCGATCGAGGTGATCGACTCGCGCTGGAGGAACGGATTGGACAGGTCATCCGCGCTGCGCTTGAGCCGTGAGCGCTGGATGTAGCGACAGACGCTGTCGCCCTCTTCTTCGAACAAGCGGTACAGGTGCCGTACCGAAATGCTCAGGCGCTCGGCCAGGCTGGCCGGTGTCAGGCCCGGCTGGCCCAGCGACTCGTCGATCACCTTCTGCACATGCCCTCGCAGGCTGGCGCCGCCGAGCCCGGCCAGCAGTCCCGGATTGTCGTCGCCCTGCTCGAAGCCTGGCTCCAGCAGGGCGATGAACGCCGCCTGCAGCGCTTCGCCCTGGGTTTGACCGGCCTCGTCGCCCTCGCGGCACAGCTGGTCCATCAGCAGGTGCAGCATGCGTCCGCAGGCGTTGGTCGAAGAGATCTTGCCGAAGGTCGCGCCCTGGCTTGTCACATGCTTGCGCACCTGCTCGCGCGACAACGACAGCGAGACATGCTCGATCAGGCCGAACGGGGTGATTTCGCACGGCCCCACCGAGTCCATCAACAGCAGCTCTCCCGGCGACAACTGGACGCTCACCCCATCCTGGGTGATCTGCGAATACCCCATGCGCTGGCTGACCAGAAAACAGTGCTGGTCGTCATCGCAGTCGGGGTTGTCGCCCAGGCGCCGGATGTTGCCGGCGTTGGTGCGCAGGTTGGCCAGGGCGAGCCCTGCGCGGTTGAAGGTGGCGATCTCGCCGATGAACAGCGAACGGTTGAAGGCAAGCTCGGTCTGGAACCGACCGCAGACCTTCTGCATGGCCGTGGTCCAGCGTTCCAGGCCGTCGTGGGCCGGGCTTGCGCGGTGCGATGAAGCGGGCTGGGGCATGGGCATGGCGACCTCCACACGCGGGCATTGTTGTTATGCGCCAATTGTTAACATGTTATCAATGAGTGCACAACCATCATTGTTCGCGGATACCGGCAGCAGGTTCCATGCCAGAGGACTTCTTCGAGTCACCCGTTGGTATCGGGGCTGCCGTGCAGCCCCGGATTCAGAGTTCGCGCAGGGTGCGCGCCAGCGCGTCGAAGGCCAGCCAGAGGTGGCAGCGTTGCTCGGCGGCGAGGGGGATGTAGCGACGCCAAGCGGGCATGCGGTTGACCACCTCGCTGGCGCCCATGTGCTCCAGGGTTACCTGCCACTGGCCGTCGCGGCATTCGATGCTCAGGCGCTTGAAGTCCAGAGGCATGAGGATGGCGTGAACCGCTGCCAGGCGTGCCTGCAGCGTCTCGAACAGGGCCTGGTCGCCACCGCGCAGTCGGCAGGCAACGCCGGTACGACGCAGCGCCCCGGTATGGTGCACTTCGGCACGCAACGCGCCCTGGCCGCAAGCAGGCACGCGCAGGATGAACTCGCACATCACCAGGTGCATCAGCAAATGGCTTTCGGTCCGCTCACGCACCTCGATACACGGGCCATCCTCACGGTAGGTAAAGGCTGCCGCGGCTTGCAAATCCGACAACCCGAGATTGCGCCGCAGCCGCGCCAGGGTCGCTCCCGGCCGGTATCCGGCCGGGGCACGCGGGCCGGTCAGGCGCTCAAGCCAGCTTGCCGACATGCTGCACCTGCTCGTTGTGGGGCTGGCCAGGTTCGGCGGCGAATTCCTGTTCCAGCACGTCCTCGACCCGCGCTGGCCTGAACGGATTGACCTTCTGCACGCAGAGGGTCCAGAACAGCGCGTAGGCGGCGGTGGCGCCGAGCATCACGGCGAACGGCACATAGACATCGGCCGGGTTCATGCCCGGCGGGGTGATGAACCACATGCCCAGCAGGATGCCGATGCTGGAGACGATCTGCGGCAGCGGGAACAACGGCGAGCGGTAGGCGCGTGGCAGGTCCGGTCGACGAATGCGCAGGAGCACCACCGACAGGGTCACCAGCAGGTATGCCGTGCTCCAGGCGCACACCGCCGCCAGCACCAGGTGCAGGATGTTGTCGGTGTTGCCGCCCAGGTACCAGGCATGCAGGCACGGAATCAGCGCCACCACTAGGATGCACAGCAACGGCGTCTTGAAGCGGGGATGCAGGTAGGTGAACACCTTGGGCAAGGTCCCGTCCACCGCCATGCCGTAGAGGATCCGCGGCACCCCGGCCATCAGCGTGTTGATGGTCGCGGCACCGGCGAACAGCAAGCCGATGCCCAGCCACACCGGGCCGACCTCGCCCATCACCTGCTCGGCGAAGCGCGGAATGGCCATGGGCGTGTCCAGCAGGTGCACGCCGCTGGCGGCGTCGAGCACGACGTTCTCCACCTGGCGCTTCATCGCCGCGCCGTAGATGAACATGCAGCTGGCCACGCCGAACAGGCCCAGGGCCATGGCCTTGGGCATCACCCAGGCCGAGCGGCGCAGCTCCGGCGCCAAGGGGGTGACGAACTCGCAGCCGACGAACATGAACATGGCCATGCCCACCAGCGACAGGATGGTCATCAGGTCGGTGCCGACTAGCGACACACCGAACGGCCCTTCCAGCTCCACCGCCGGCGCGGCGATCAGGCCGAGCACGCCGAACACCATCAGCGTGCTCCACATGCCGAAGGTAAGCACCACTTCGGCGCGACCAAAGGCGCTCACGCCAAAGGCGTTGAGCACGCCGAACACCAGTACGAAGCCCACTCCCAGCAGCCAGGAACCGCCGGCCGACTCGGCCAGGGTGTTGAGATGCTCGAAGTTCACCAGGGCCATGACACCGGAGAGGATGGTCTCGGCGGTGCCGGCGAACACATGCACGATCAGGTACGCCGACAGGGTGCCGGTGATGGCGAAGAAGCGGCCCAGGCCGCAGTTGATGTAGTCGTACACGGAGCCGGTGGTCGGCAGGATCGCCGCCGCTTCGGCGAAGGTGGTCGACTGCGCCAGCATCATCACCGCGGCGATCACCATGGCCACGGCGAAGGCGCTACCGCCAATGCCGAAGCCCATGGTCGCGGTGAGGATCACGGGACTGGCCATGATCAGGCCGACGGTGCTGGCCAGCGCGGTGGGGAAGCCGACGCTGCCGCGGTTGAGGTGCTCGGTGAGCTTATTGTTGATTGTCATGGGCGGGCCCTGGCTGAACGAGGGAAAAGATGACGGCTCGCCGGGGACCCCGCAAGTGCTGGCGATCGCCCGGCCTGCCGAAGGGGTGTTCGCCATCAGCGCGAGAAAGCCCGCTCCAGCAGCCTGTTCATGGCCATTGGAACGGGCTTGCCCGGTGATCGGCTCACCCCGTTTGTGCTACTACCCCCTCACTGTGATGCTTGCTCCCAGGGCAGTCTTGCCACTGCCTGCCGTCCGCCTTGCTGCTGCGTGCCAGCAGCCTTGGGTGGGTAGCGGCGGCTGGCACGGCGTTCAGCTGGCAATCACGGCCTTGAGCACGGTCCTGAACGTCTCCAGCTGCGCCTCGCTGAACTGGCCGAAAACCTGCTCCTGCTGCACCTGGGCGATCTGCCAGAGGCCTTCGGTCTGCTCGCGTCCGGCCTCGGTCAGGCACACCCGGCCATTGTCGTCGGTCACCAGCCCTTTGCGGGTGAGGTTGACAATGGCTTCACTGACTTCGCGCTCCGGCATCGCCACTTCGCGCAGCAGGTCCGCCGGGGCAAGGCCAGCGTCATGCTCGAGCACCATCAGCATGCGGGCCTCGCTGGTGCGCAGCCCCGTGGCCAGCTGGCGTGGCTGATAACTGCACTGGTAGCTGCGCAGCGCCTGGGTCATCAGGTAGTACAGGTTGTGCCGCAGGCGCCCCTGGAAGTGGCTGATGGGCGGCGCGCCCTCCGTGCGGCGGGTCATGCGCGTGTGGGGCAGGACCATGGAGTAGGCCCCCTGGTGATAGAGCAGCGGCGAACGCCCCAGGTCGTCGAAGGCCAGCACCCGGCCGATCAGGATCCAGTGGTCGCCGCCATCGAGCTGCTGGAACTTCTCGCAGCGAAAGCGCGCCGCGCACCCCAGCAGCAACGGCGCACCGCCTTCGCCGGTTTCGCATGCGATGCCGGCGAAACGGTCATCGCTGGGGCGGGCGAAGGTGTTGGACAGGTCGATCTGGTCGGCGGCCAGCACGTTCACGGCGAAGTGCCCGGCCGCCTCGAAGACCGCATGGCTGCTGGAGCGTTTGTCGATGCTCCAGAGGACCAGCGGCGGATCGAGGGACACCGAGTTGAAGCTGTTGGCGGTGACGCCGACCTTGCGCCCGGAGGCGTCGGCGGCGGTGATCACGGTGACGCCGGTGGCGAAGTTGCCGAGGGCGCGGCGAAAGGCGCGGGAATCGAAGGTAGTGGACATGCAAGGCTCCGTCATTGTTGTGGTCTGGGCCGGGGCGGTGCGTGGGAGCAGGCTTGCCTGGTCGAGTGCTATCGCGAGGCAAGCCCGCTCCCACGGATGTTCTCAGGTCATTGCCGGATCCGGCTCCAGCCCCATCAGCTCGCGTCCCAGAATTTGCGCGCAGACGTCATAGTCGGTGTAGGCATGCGCCCCGGTCATGTGCGCGTCGCGGAACAGCCGCTGCATCTCGTTGCTGTCGAACCACGCACCACCGCCAGCGGCTTCCATCAGCCGGTCCACGGCCTGGATGCACAGCTTCACCGCATACCCCTGGTTGGTACGCCAGTAGGTCAGCTCGGTGCGGGTCGGGTATTGGTGGCGAGCGCTGTACTCGGCGATCTGCTCCCAGCTCTTTTCCAATAGCGCTCGCGCCGCGGCGACCTGATGGGTGGACTCGGCCAGGCGCATCAGTGCAGGGGTGGCCGCACCCACGGCCGCACCGGTGTAGGCGCGCACGCGGTTGCGGGTTTTCTCCTTGAACGCCTCGAGCATGCGCTCGGCGATGCCCAGGCTGACCGTGGAGAACCCGCTGGCGAAATACGGTCGGTACGGGTTGAAGTAGATGGCGCTGTCCGGGTACAGCCCGAAGCCCGCCGACGTGCCTTGCATCATGTCCCTGGCCTTCTGGATGCGATGCTCGGGTACGAAGGCACGCTCGACGACCAGCGTACGGCTGCCGCTGGCGCGCATGCCGGCGGCGAACCAGTCGTCGCGGATCTGGTAGTCGCTACGTGGGAGCACGGCGAAGCAGTAGTCCTGGCCCCCCTCTAAAGTGGCCCTGCGAAAGCCCATGATCGCCCATTCGGCATGGTCGCAACCGCTGCTCCAGCCCATTTCGCCACTGAACAGCACGCCGCCCTCGACCTCTTCGGTCCGACCGAAAGGCGCGATGCTGCTGCTGGCGGTGGCGTCCGGATCGCGGCCCCAGATCTCGTCCTGCAATTGTGCGGGGAACATTGCCAGCTGGTGGCTGTGGGTGCACAGCAGGCTCATGGCCCAGGCAGTGCTGGCGCAGGCGCCGGCCAGTGTGGCGATGCATTCGGCGTACTGCGGCAGGCTGATTTCCAGGCCGCCGTAATGCCTGGGCAGGAACGCCCTGTGCAGGCCGATGGCCTTGAGCGCGGCGATGTTCTCGGCGGGCACGGTACGCTCGCGCTCGGCCTGTTCGGCGCGGGCAGCGATGGCCGGCAGCAGGGGCTTGAGGTCTTCGAGCAGGGAATTTGGCTTTTTCATGGTCTGGCTCATTGTTATTGGACCCTGGCGAGCTGTGCCTGAAATGGGCGGCTCTCTGATGAATGCCGGGTCAGTATGGGAGCCGTGAGCGAGGTGGAAAATGCAACTTCCGCACCTCGGATTGCACTTTTCATGGAGCTGGCAGGCTGGGTCATGGAGGGTGGCATGGGCAGACAAGAAGCAACGCCCTTGGCGTCGTAACCTGGAGGTAACAATGAATTTCGCCATTACCCGGAGCCCCGCCATGAGCGACATCCCCCTCCTCCCCAGCGTCAGCGCCTTCCTGGCTCGCGACCACGGCCTCTACCTCCACGGCGAGTCGGTCGCCAGCCATGGCACCACGCGCATCACCGTGTACAACCCGGCCAACGGCGAGGCCATCGCCCAGGTTGCCGAGGCCAGCCAGGCCGATGTCGACCGCGCCGTCGAATCGTCGCGCCAGGGGTTCATCCGCTGGTCGCGCACCAGCCCCGCCGCCCGCGCCGCGGTACTGCTGCGCCTGGCCGACCTGCTGGAGGCCAACCGCGAGGAGCTGGCCCAGCTGGAAACCCTGCAGTCGGGCAAGCTGATCGGCATCGCCCGCGCCTTCGAGGTGGAACAGGCCGCGCACTTCCTGCGCTACTACGCCGGCTGGGCCACCAAGATCACCGGCCAGACCATCACCCCTTCGCTGCCCTCCTTCGCCGGCGAACGCTACAGCGCCTTCACCCTGCGCGAGCCGGTGGGCGTGGTGGCGGGCATCGTGCCATGGAACTTCGCCACCATGATCGCCTTGTGGAAGCTGGCCTCGGCCCTGACCACCGGTTGCAGCATCGTGCTCAAACCCAGCGAGTTCACCCCGCTGACCCTGCTGCGCATCGCCGAGCTGGCCAGCGAGGCCGGTCTGCCGCCCGGCGCGCTCAACGTGCTGACCGGCGGTGGCCAGGTGGGCAAGGCGCTGGTCGAGCACCCGGGCACCGACAAGGTATCGTTCACCGGCTCCGTGCCCACCGGCATCGCTGTCGGCCAGGCGGCCATGGGCGCCAGACTGACCCGGGCGACCCTGGAACTGGGCGGCAAGAACGCCGTGGCCTTCCTGCCCGATGTCGCCGTCGACAAGGCGGTGGACGGCATCATCGAGGCCGGTTTCCTGCATTGCGGGCAGATCTGCGCCGCCGGGGAGCGCTTCTACGTCCACCGCTCACGCCTCGAGCCCCTGCTCGAAGCCTTGTCCCGGCGCCTGGGCCAGCTGAAGATCGGCTCGCCCCTGGACGAAACCACCCAGTTCGGCCCTGTGGCCAACAAGCCGCATCAACAGAAACTCGGCGAGCTGTTCGCCACCGCGCGCGCCGAGGGCAACCGCATCGTCCATGGCGGACGCCTCGGCGATGGCCCGGGCTGTTTCGTCGAGCCCACCGTGATCCTCGCCAACACTGCCGGCGATACCCTGCTCAACCAGGAAACCTTCGGCCCGGTGGCAACGTTCCTGCCCTACGACCACGAGGACGAACTGTTGCAGTTGATGAACGCTTCCCCCTATGGCCTGAGCGCCAGCCTGTGGACCAACGACCTGGCCAAGGCCATGCGCCTGATCCCGGAAATCCAGGCGGGCACGCTGTGGGTCAACATGCACACCCTGCTCGATCCGGCGGTGCCGTTCGGCGGCATCAAGGCTTCCGGTATGGGCCGCGAGTTCGGCTCGGCCTTCATCGACGACTTCACCGAGCTGAAGTCGGTGATGATCCGCTACTGAGCATGGGCGGCGCCTCGCACGATCTGGGCCGCTTCTGCCTGCAGGCCTTCAGCCAGCAGGTGCCGGCTTCGTTGGCGGCCTTCTACCGCGTCGATGCCGGGCAGCAGGCCTGCGATTTCCTGCTGCAGGACCTGCAGGCACCGATGCATGCCCGCTATCTGTCGCACTACCGGGCCTTCGACCCGCTGCAGCCCGGGCGCTGTCTAGCCATCGGTCGACCGGTGGTGTCGCTGCGCCAGGGGCTGGCCCGCCTGCCCGAGGCACAGGGCCACGCTTATCGCCGCTTTCTGGCGCAGCACCAGGTGGTGGACGTGGTGGAAATCATCGCCCAAGCCGATGGCCGTCCGCTGGCCGGTGTCTCGCTGCTGCGCTGCGCCAACCTGGGTGAGTTCCGCAGCGACGAGCTCGAGCGCCTGCTGCCTCTGCACGGGCTGATGCAGTTGGCGGTGGCCCGCCAGCCGGCGATGGGCAAACCCACCTCGGTCGCACTGACCCCACGCGAACGGCAGATTACCGAATTGCTGCGCCAGGGCAGCAGCAACAAGCTGATCGCCCGTGCTCTGGGCGTCGGCCTGCCGACGGTGAAGACCCACCTGATCAATCTGTTCCGCAAGGTCGGGGTGAGCAATCGCACCGAACTGGTGGCCAGCCTCTACCTGTGACTCAACCTTCCGGTTGATACCGCCGCCCTGCGCGCGCTTGCACCCTGTGGGCATCCCAACCACAGGAGTCACCGCCATGCCGAACCACGCCGATTGGATCACCGTGGGCGCCCTCGCCGAAGGCTTTGCCCCGGACGCGTTCATCCTGCCGCAACTGGCCGACCTGTCCGGACGCACGCTCACCCTGCACTTCGCCAATGGCTGGGTCATCGACCACCGTTTCGACGGCGAGCGCCTGCACTGGCAGGCGGCCGACGACCACAGCAGGGGCAGCGCCGACTACCGGGCGACGTCCGTGCGTCCGGGCATCTACCTGGTCGATTTCATCAAGCACGAGGCCGGCCAGGCCTGGTCGGTGTCGCTGGTGCTCGACACCCTGAGCCAGGCCTTCACCGCCGTGCTCGGCCACCTGCCCGACCAGGCCCGCACCCAACGTGGCCTGTACCCGCTGGCCCTGGCCGGCGAGGCGCTGACCGGCGTCGAGGCCAGATTCCTGCACGGCAGCCTCGACCGCCCCTGGCAGGCCGGCGCCTGTGCGCACACGCCGACCACCGAGCTGGTCGGCCTGCGCAACCACTATCGCTACAGCCCCACCGAGGAATACGAGCACATCTACCTCAACGCCAATCACTACAGCTGGCAGTGCCTCAAGGGTGTCGAGCAAGGCCTGTGCGATACCGACCGGGCGTACTACTACAAGATCGCCGAGCGGCTGTACCTGTTCGTCTGGTGCGAAAAGATCGTCCCGACCCTGGGCCTGGTGATGATCGACCTGGCGCAGCATCGCAGCGACGGCAAGATCTTCGGCTACCAGGGCGGCGGCTTCGACGCGGTGGCCAACTTCCCGGTGTCCTCGCACTGCCGGGTGCTCAATCGCACGGAGCACGGGCTGTGACACGCTGCGTGCTGGTCACCGGAGCGGGCAGCGGCATCGGCGAAGCCTGCGCCCTGCGCCTGGCCAGCCAGGGTTGGCAGGTGGCGCTGGTCGGTCGCCGCGCCGAGGCGCTTGAGCGGGTCGCCCAGATCTGCGGTGGCCTGGTGCTGGCCGGAGATGCCGCGCACAGCAGCACCTGGGACAGTTTCATCGCACGGTTGCGCGAGCGCTTTGGTGGTCTCGACGCAGTGATTGCCTGCGCTGGCGGTCATGGCCTCGGGCGCGCCGATCAGACCAGCGACGACGCCTGGCGCGAGGCCCTGCGCGTCAACCTCGACAGCGCCTTCCACACAGCGCGGGCCTGCCTGCCGCTGCTGCGCGAACGGCGCGGCAGCCTGGTGCTGCTCGGCTCCATCGCCTCCCTGGCCGCCGGTCCCGAGGTGTGTGGCTACACCACCGCCAAGCACGCTCTGGTTGGCCTGACCCGCTCGCTGGCCCGCGACTATGGGCCATTCGGGGTACGGGTCAACTGTGTCTGTCCGGGCTGGGTGCGCACGCCCATGGCGGATCAGGAAATGCAGCCGTTGATGGACCATTTCCAGGAGGACCTCGACGCCGCCTATCGCCGGGTCACCGCCGACGTGCCCTTGCGGCGCCCGGCCAGCAGCGTCGAGATCGCCGCCGTGTGCCAGTTCCTCGTCAGCGCCGAAGCCAGCATCGTCACCGGCGCGGTGATCACCGCCGACGGCGGCTCGACCGTGGTCGACGTGCCGACCCTGGCGTACGCCCGCCTGGAGCAGCCCGCATGAGCGCGCGCTACGACTTCACAGGCAGCACGGTGCTGGTCACCGGCGCGGCGGGCGGGATCGGCCGGTCCATCGTCGAGGGCTTTGCCCGTGGCGGGGCTCGCGTACTGGCGCTGGACCTCGACCCGCAGGCACTGCAAAGCCTGGTCGAGACACAGGCCGACCGGGGACACCCGGTTCACGCCCATGCCCTGGACCTGGCCGACCACGCTTCGATCGCCCTGCTGCTGGCCGGGCTCGAGCGCCTGGACGTGCTGGTGCACAACGCCGCGTATTTCCCGCTCACGGCGTTCGCCGAGATAACCCCGGCACTGCTGCGGCGCACCCTGGCCGTGAACCTGGAAGCGCTGTTCTGGCTGACCCAGGGCGCCCTGGCGCTGTTCCGCCGCCAGGGCGGCGGTTGCGTGCTGGCCACCTCGTCGGTGACCGGCCCGCGGGTGGCCTATCCGGGCCTGAGCCATTACGCCGCGTCCAAGGCCGGGGTCAACGGTTTCATTCGCAATGCCGCGCTGGAACTGGCGCCGCTGAACGTGCGGGTCAACGCCGTGGAGCCTGGGATGGTGCGCACACCGGCCATGGGCAACCTCGGCGATGTGGCCTTGAACGCGCGTATCGCCGCCGGCGTACCTCTGGGGCGCTTGGGAGAGCCCGCCGATATCGCCGCAGCGATGCTGTTCCTGGCGTCCGACGCCGCCCGCTACATCACTGGCCAAACCCTGGTGGTGGACGGAGGCGCCACGTTGCCTGAGACCACTGTCAGGCGGTGAGCCCACGAAGTCCGCAGCAGGCCTGCAAATCGCGTTGGCGCCGACGTGCAAGCCCGCTGGCAGCCACGGGCAAGACCGTACTTACCGTTCCACGCGCTAATGGCGCGTCGCCTTTCGACACCTGCCTCCACAACAACGCGGCACGCAAGACCGCACACAACAAACGAGGATCGATCCATGCGTCTGACCCCACGTCGCACCGCCCTGGCCACGGCCCTGACCTTGCTGGTTCACGGCCAGGCCAGCCCGGCTCACGAGCTGTACGCCGATGACGACAGCCACCTGAACGCCGACCTGCTCGCGGTCTGGGGCATGTTCAACAGCCGCCACAATTACGACGGCACCCAGGGCGGCTCGACCTGGCGCGAGGCCTTCATCAAGTACGGCCTCAGCGGCGATCAGGGCCTGGCCGGCAACGGCACCTTGTACGGTGCCTTGAACTGGGTCAGCTCCGGTGCCTGGGGCGACGGCGACGCGGGGGGCAACCAGGACGGCTCCGAGCGGACCACCAAGATCGAGGACGCCTACCTGGGCTGGCGCTCGGGCGATCTGTTGCCGCTGCTGGGCAAGGATGGCGTGGACATCTCCGCTGGCCGCCAAGTCATCCAGCTGGGCACCGGTTTCCTGATCAACGACGACGGCCCCAACCTCGGCAAGGGCCCGGCCGACGGCCACCTCAACCGTGGCGGCGGCTTCTACCTGGGCGCGCGCCATGCCTTCGACCGCACGGCGGTGCTGCGCCTGGGCGGCAAGGAAGGGCTGCACGGCAGCGTGCTGTGGCTCAAGTCCGACAACCGTGCCCAGGCCGAGACCGAACTCGCGGCCGGCACCCTGGAGTACACCCATGCACTGGGCACCCTGGGCCTGACCTACCTCCATGGCATCGACGTGGCCGACCAGTGGGCCAGCGAGTTCCAGAAGGCCCGCGAAGGCATGGACGTCTACAGCCTGCGCGGCGAAGGCAACGCAGGCCTGGAAAACACCCGGCTGGCCTTCGAGTACGCCTGGCAGGACAGGCGTGGCGGCAACGAGACCGCCTGGTACGCCGAGGCCGGCTACACCTTCGCCGATGCGCCCTGGGCGCCAAGCCTGACCTATCGCTACACCCGCTACTCGGCGGGCTGGGACCTGCTGTTCACCGGTCTGTCCAGCGGTTACGGCACCTGGATCCAGGGTGAGGTGGCCGGCAACTATGCCGGGCCGTTCAACACCAACAGCGGGATTCATCATGTCGGCCTGAAGGCCACGCCGTTGGACAACGTCACCGTCGGCGCGCTGTTCTTCGACTTCGATACCGTGCGCAGCCGCGACACCTTGAACCTGGATGCGCAGGAGCTGGACCTGTATGTGGAATGGGCGATCAGCGAGCACCTGATCGTCACCCCGCTGCTGGGGCTGTTCAAGCCGCGCAAGGATCAAAGCAATGGCGGGAATCAGGTGGGCAGTGGGACCAACGTGTACAGCCAGCTGACGGTGGCGGTGCCGTTCTGAACCAGCGCGGGGCAAGCCCGCTCCCACGGGCTCTGTGGGAGTGGGCCTGCCCCGCGATGAGGGCCTGTCAGCCCAGCAACAGGCTCAGGTCGGCGCCGGCCTCGCCCAGCGGCGGGCACCAGTAATAGCCCCCGCTCAACGGCCGGCTGAAGCGGTACAGGCCATCGACCACACCATCCTCCAGCCCGCTCATGCGCCGCAGCTGCACCTCGAAGGCATCCAGCGAGAAGCCCAGGGCGACGAACGCCAGGCCCGCGCCACGCTCGTCGGTCCAGGCCACCGAGCGACGTACCACGAACGCCTCGGGTTCGAAGCTCTCCTGGGCGGTGCGCTTGACGTGGGCCGATTCGGGGGCGTCATCGAGCTCTTCGTTGTCGCTCAGGCGCCGGCCGATGATGTTGTCCTGCTCGGCCTGGGGCAGCGACTTGAAGTAGTTCAGGTCGTGCTTCCACAACTGGAAGGCGGCGAAGCTCGAACCCGCCAGCCCCGGAACATCGCCCGCCACGATGGCCGCGGCAACCGCATCTTCATCCACCGGGTTTTCCGTGCCGTCTTCATAGCCGGTCAGGTCATGACCGCCCTGGTGCAGGAAGCCGTCCACGCTGTCGACCAGGCGCAGGGCCGGCGCCAGCATCTGTTGCAAGGCCTGGGCCCGCAGGAACAGTTCGCCGCGCTCGGCGCCACGCAGCCACAGCCACAGGGCGTGCTGGGTCGCCGGGTTCTCCACCACCGCGTCCAGCTGCGGGAAGCTGCGCAGGCCCGGCACTTCGCGGCGCAGAGCCTTGGCCAGCGGCGCGCCGACCGCCAGGATCAGGCGCTGCCCGTCGACCTGCGACAGCAGCTGATCCAGGACGGCGGGCAAGGCCTCGAGCGAATCGAGGGCGAAGAACAGGTGGCGGGCATGGGCCGGCACCGGGGTGGCAAGCAGACCTGGCTGGAACGGCATGACAGGCGAATCCTCGGCAAAAGCGCGAATGCTACTGCGCCGGGCGTCGCATCGCAACGCGACACGGGGCCGCGAGCACGGCTGGCGCCGGCAATAAACGGTTACCAAGAAGGGGGCATTGCGATTAGCTATCGTTCCACCGCCACCTACACTCGTCGAGATCCTTCGCCCGAGAGACGACCATGACCGCATCGCCCCTGCTCACCACCCTCCTGCCCCTGGCCCTGGGCATCATCATGCTCGGTCTGGGTCTGTCACTGACCCTGGCCGACTTCGCCCGGGTGGTGAAGTATCCCAAGCCGGTGGTGGTCGGCCTGGTCTGCCAGATCCTCCTGCTGCCGCTGGTGTGCTTCCTGATCGCCAACGGCTTCGGCCTGGAATCGGCGCTGGCGGTGGGCCTGATGCTGCTGGCCGCCTCGCCGGGCGGCACCACCGCTAACCTGTTCAGCCACCTGGCCCACGGCGATGTGGCGCTGAACATCACCCTCACCGCGGTCAATTCGCTGATCGCCATCCTGACCATGCCGCTGCTGGTGAACCTGTCGCTGATCTGGTTCATGGAGTCGGACCAGGCCATCCCGTTGCAGTTCGCCAAGGTCATGCAGGTGTTCGCCATCGTGCTGCTGCCGGTGGCGCTGGGCATGCTGATCCGCCATTGGGCGCCGCGCTTCGCCGCGCGCATGGAAAAGCCGATGAAGATCGTGGCGGCGCTGTTCCTGGCCTTCACCATCGTCCTGGCCCTGGCCAAGGACTGGCAGACCGTGGTCGAGTACGCGCCGATCGTGGGCGCCGCCGCGCTGCTGTTCAACCTGCTCAGCCTGGGGGTGGGCTACTGGGTGCCTCGTCTGCTGAGCATTCCGAAGCGCCAGGCGATCGCCATCGGCATGGAGATCGGCATCCATAACGGCACCCTGGCCATCGCCCTGGCCCTGAGCCCATCGCTGCTGAACAACGCCACCATGGCGGTGCCGGCGGCGATCTACAGCCTGATCATGTTCTTCACCGCGGCCGGGTTTGGCTGGTGGGTGAGCCGGGGGCACAAGGCCGCCAGCACGATCAGCGACGGCGCATAGACGCGTGAAGCTCAGCTGTCCCCGTCGCGCCGCCGTTTCAACTGCCGCTTCAGCACCCGCAACGGCGGCGCGTAGAAGAACCCGAACGACACGCTGCCCCGGCGCTCCTTCACCGCATGGTGCAGGCGATGGGCCTGGTGCAGGCGTCTGAGGTAGCGGTTGACCGGCTTCGGCGCCCGTGGCCAGTGTCGGTGGAAGAAACCGTCGTGGGCCAGCACATAGGCCACTGCGTACCCCGCCACCCCACCGCCGACCCATTGCAACGGCGCATGCCCGGCCTTGCCCAGCGCCACCAGCGCCGTGGCGATCAGGCCCAGGGCCAGCAGGTACAGGTCGTTGGTCTCCAGCATGCCCAGCTGCGGTTCATGGTGCGAGCGGTGCAGCCACCAGCCCCAGCCGTGCATGACGTACTTGTGGGCCAGCGTGCCGACGCCCTCCATGGCCACCAGGGTGCCGAACAGCACGGCGAGATTGAACAGCATGAATCGGTCCGGGGGTTGGCAACGAAAGGCGCAAGGGTAACATTGCCGTCAGGTCATTCGGAGGGATTTTCCATGAAGGATGTACACGCCTCGGCCAGTACCGGCTACACCCGCCATTCGGGCAACTACGAGCAGGGTCGGCCGGACTACCCTGCCGCCTTGCAGGGCTGGCTGCGCGATACCCTGGGCATCGGCCCGGGCACGGCGGTGCTCGACCTGGGCGCCGGTACCGGCAAGTTCACCCGTCTGCTCGAACCGCTTGCGCCCCGCCTGACGGCGGTGGAACCGGTGGCCGCCATGCGCGAGCGATTCAGTGAAGGGCTACCCGAAGTGCCCGTGCTCGAAGGCACCGCCCAGCGTATTCCGGTGGCCGACGCCAGCCAGCAGGTGCTGGTCTGCGCCCAGGCGTTCCACTGGTTCGCCGACGCCGAAGCCCTGGCCGAGATGCACCGGGTCCTCGCCCCCGGCGGGCGGCTGGGGCTGATCTGGAATGTGCGCGACGAGACGGTGGACTGGGTGGCGCGGATCACCGACATCATCACGCCCTACGAGGGCGACACCCCACGGTTTCACACTGGCCGCTGGCGTGAGGCCTTCGATGGTCGCTGGTTCAGCGCGCCACAACTGACCACCCTGCCCCACGCCCATGAAGGCAGCCCACGGACGGTGATTCTCGAGCGGCTGCGCTCGGTGAGTTTCATCGCCGCCCTGCCGGCGGCCGAACAGGACCGGGTCATGGACCAGCTGCAGGCCTTGATCGACAATCACCCGGACCTCAAGGGTCGCGACCGCATCGCCTTCCCGTATCGCACCCAGGCTTACGTCTGCCAACGCTTGGCGTAACGCAATTGTCATGTTTCATGCCTTGACCCTGCGCGGGTCGAGGCGTATGGTCCGCCGCGCACTCAAGCATCCCCAGACACAGGAGTCCCCTGCTTTGGACAGTAGCCCCAGTCGATTGCGACAGGCCCACACGGCGAGCTAGTCCGGCAGCGTTCCTGCCACTGTCTCGCCGCACACGGTAGACGGTGGTTTCCTCCAGCCCTCCCGGCTGAGCATTCCTCCTTTCCTCCCGCCTTGCCATCCGGCCTGGCGCGTGGTCCTGCGCATTCCTCGCTTTCAATCGCGCCGCCTTCGGCCGGCGCTGGTGCGGGCAGTGGCCCGCGCAACGGAGTTCGCTATGGATTGGAAAATCTTTCTGCTGCGCGTCAGCGTGGCCCTGCTGCTCGGAGCCGTGATCGGTGCCGAGCGTCAACTGCGTCAGCGCCTGACCGGCCTGCGCACCAACGCGCTGGTCAGCACCGGTGCCTGCCTGTTCGTGCTGATGACCCAGGCGGCGCCGGGCATGGCGCCCACCGACGCCTCGCGCATCGCCGCCTATGTGGTGTCGGGCATCGGTTTTCTCGGCGGTGGCGTGATCATGCGCGACGGTTTCAACGTGCGCGGCCTGAACACCGCCGCCACCCTCTGGTGCACCGCCGCGGTCGGTGTGCTGTGCAGCCTCGGCTTGCTGCTGGAGGCGTCGCTGGGCAGCCTGGTGGTGCTGTGCGCCAACATCCTGCTGCGCGACCTCGCCCAGCGCCTGGACCGCCAGGACGTGCTGCCGGCCAGCGAAGTCGAGCAGCGCTACGAGGTGCGCATCGTCTGCCGCGCCGAGGACGAGATCCAGGTGCGCAGCCTGATGCTGCACAGCCTCAGCGACCCGGGCCTGCGCCTGCAGTCGCTGCACAGCGAGGACCTGGCCGACCCGGCGCGCCTGGAAGTACGCGCCGAACTGCTCGGCACGCCGCAGGCGCCGACCCAGCTGGAGCGTCTGGTCGGCCGGGTGAGCCTGGAGAAAGGTGTCAGCGCCGTGCGCTGGCAGTTGCAGGCCCAGGCCCTGAGCACCGACTAGACATCGTCGCGCACGTGCCGCTCGCGCAGCTCCTGACGCTCCTTGGCCTCGACGCACAAGGTGGCGGTGGGCCGCAGCAGCAGGCGGCGCAGGCCGATCGGCTCGCCGGTCTCCTCGCACCAGCCATAATCGCCGCGGGCCAGGCGCTCCAGCGCCTGGTCGATCTTGTCCAGCAGCTTCTTTTCCCGCTCCAGCGAGCGCAGTTGCCAATGGCGCTCCTCCTCGGCGCTGCCGATGTCGGCGGGGTCGCTGTGCACTTCCTGTTCGCGCAGGGCGCGGAACTCCTGTTCGATGCGGGTTTGAAGCTCGCCGCGCTGGGTCAGCAGCAGGTTGCGGAAGAACTGGCGCTGGGGCTCGTTCATGTAGGCGCTGGCTGGTTGTTGCAAGAGTTGTTCTTCGGTCATGGATAAGGCTCCGGAAGGCTGGGGGCGCAGGGGGGCGATCAACGGTCGAACATCAAGGGCAATCCCTGGCACTGTTCGCGCAATCGTCCGCGGTGCCAGGCCAATTGCCCGGACACCACCGTGCTGCGTACCACATGGTGGAAACCACGCTGCTGGAACGGCGTCCAGCCGCAGCGCGCCAGGATCGGGTCGTCCGCCACCGCCCGTGGCCGGTCCAGGCGCTCGACGATGGCGAAGTCGGCCCAATACCCCTCGCGCAGGAAGCCGCGCTCGCGAATGGCGAACAGCTCGGCCACCGCGTGGCTGGTCTTGTTCACCACCTGGGCCATGCTCAGCACGCCCTCGCTGACAAGCTCCAGCGCCGCCGGCAGGGCGTGCTGCACCAGCGGCATGCCCGACGGCGCGCGGGTGTAGACCCGGCGCTTTTCCTCCAGGGTGTGCGGCGCATGGTCGGTGCCGATCACATCGATGCGGTCCCCGGCCAGCGCCTGGCGCAGCGCGTCACGATCGGTGCCGGTCTTGATCGCCGGGTTGCACTTGATCAGGTGGCCGAGGCTGGCGTAGTCGCTGTCATCGAACAGCAGGTGGTGCAGGCATACTTCGGCGGTGATGTGCTTGCCGGTCACCGGCCCGGGTTCGAACAAGGCCAGCTCCCGCGCGGTGGTCAGGTGCAGCACGTGCAGGCGCGTGCCAAACCGGCGTGCCAGCTCGACGGCCAGGCTCGAGGAGCGATGGCAGGCCTCGGCATCGCGGATCAGCGGATGCGCTGCCGGGGGAATGAACTCCCCGTGGTGTTCGCGCCAGCGACGCTCGTTCTCGAGGATGCTCGGGGTGTGCTCACAATGGGCCAGGACGATCGTCGGCGCATAGACGAAGAGTTTCTCCAGCACCTGTGGATCGTCCACCAGCATGTCGCCCGTGGAGGCGCCCATGAACACCTTGATACCGGCCACCTCGCGGGGGTCGAGGGCGGCGATGGTGTCGAGGTTGTCGTGGCTCACGCCGAAGTGGAAGCCGTAGTTGGCCCGCGAGTTGACCGCCGCCAGGCGCTTCTTTTGCGCCAGCGCCGCCAGGGTGAGCGTGGGCGGGTTGGTGTTGGGCATGTCCATGAAACTGGTGATGCCCCCGACCACCGCCGCCCGCGATTCGCTGGCGATGCTGCCCTTGTGCGGCGCGCCCGGCTCGCGAAAATGCACCTGGTCGTCGATCATGCCCGGCAGCAGCCAGGCCCCCTTGGCGTCGATCTCCAGCGCGGCGCGGCCATTGTCGATACGGCCTATGCGCTCGATGCGACCATGGCGCACCAGCAGGTCAGCCTCGAATTCGCGCCCTTCATTGACCAGCCGCGCATTGCGCACCAGTAGCGTGTCCATGCTCAGAACTCGTTCTGCAGGGCCTTGTAGCCCTGGACCAGGTCGATGTTGGTGCGCGCCACGTCCTCGGAGAACTCCGACGCCGACACACTGACCGGCGGGTAGCGATCCAGATCGGTATGCGGGCCAATGTGCTCGGTGGGCGGCACATAGAAGCGCGGTGGCAGGTCACGACCATCGACCACCGAGTTGTGCCGCACCACGCTGCCATCGCCGACCTTGCAGTTGAACAGCACGCTGTTGAACCCGATGAACACCCGGTCACCGACCTCGCACGGGCCGTGGACGATGGAGCGGTGGGCGATTGAGCTGTATTGGCCGATGCGCACTGCCGCGCCGGACTTGGAGTGGATCACCACGCCATCCTGGATGTTGGAGTTGGCACCGATGACGATCGGCTGCATGTCACCGCTGGCGTCCACCTCGTCGGCACGGATGACCGCGTAGGGGCCGACGAACACATTGTCCTGGATGATCACCTTGCCGCAGATGATGGCGGTGTGGTCGATGTAGGCCGATTCAGCGATTTGCGGAAGGTGGCCGGAAGGGTTTCTGCGGATCACGGTGGCGCCCTGAGCTGGAGGAAAGCCACAAATGTTACGTTATAACAATAACAATGCAACACCTTCGAACACCGTTCTGGCACACTCGTTCTTCCCGCGACAGTGCCAGCTGCCTCAGCCCGGCGCGCGAACCAAGCCCGCTCTCACAGGTGTCCTGCCCGTCATGTGTATCCGCCCCACCCTCAGCGACGATGTCGTGCTGCTCCCAGCCATCGAGCGCTCCGCCGCCCAGGCCTTCAGGGCACTGCCGGACCTTGCCTGGCTGGCCGACAGCGAAGTGATGGACGAAGCCGCGCACCAGGCCTTCGTCGACGCCGGCCGCAGCTGGGTGGCCGTGGATGGTCAGGGCCGGCCTGTGGGCTTCCTGTGTGCGCTGGTCGCCGACGCCGCCCTGCACATCCAGGAGCTGTCCGTCGCCCGGGACGCTCAGGGACATGGCCTGGGCAGGCGCCTGCTCGACCAGGCAAGGCAGGCCGCCCAGCGGCATGGCTTGCGCTGGCTGACACTGACCACCTTCGCCGATGTGCCATGGAATGCCCCGTTCTACGAACGCTACGGCTTCGAACGTCTCCCCGCCCGGCAGCTGGATCAGCGCCTGCAGGCCATCATCGCCAGCGAGCAGGCCCATGGCCTGGCCGGTCGCTGTGCCATGCGCCTGCTCGTCGATCCCGTCAGAAGCGCTCCGGTACCTGTTTGAACGGATACGGCTGGGCCTTGTACTTGCCGATCTTGCCGCGCTTGGGCAGCGCGGCCTTGTGCGCGTCGCCGAGGTCCTTGTAGGGAATCTGCTGCAGTAGGTGGCTGATGATGTTCAGCCGTGCTTTGCGTTTGTCGTCCGAGTGGGCCATGAACCACGGCGCCCAGGACGAGTCGGAAGCCGCGAACATGTCGTCGCGGGCACGGGTGTAATCGTCCCAGCGGCCGTAGGACTTGACGTCCATGGGCGACAGTTTCCACAGCTTGCGGCCGTCGTTGATGCGGTCCTGCAGACGACGGGTCTGCTCCTCGGGGCTGACTTCGAGCCAGTACTTGATGAGCACGATTCCCGACTCGACCATCATCCGCTCGAACATCGGCACCACGGTCAGGAACTTGTGGGCCTGCTCGTCGGTACAGAAGCCCATTACCCGCTCGACCCCGGCGCGGTTGTACCAGCTGCGGTCGAAGATCACCACCTCGCCCGCCGCCGGCAGGTGGGTGAGGTAGCGCTGGGCGTACATCTGGGTCTTCTCCCGTTCGGTGGGCGCCGGCAGCGCGACCACGCGAAACACCCGCGGGCTCACGCGCTCGGTGATGGCCTTGATGGTCCCACCCTTGCCGGCGCCATCGCGCCCCTCGAAGACAACGCACACCTTCAGGCCCTTCTCCACCACCCATTGCTGAAGCTTGACCAGCTCCACATGCAGGCGCCTGAGCTGCGCCTCATAGGGCTTGCGCCCAAGCTTTTCCAGCGCGTTGCCCCTGGGTTTCTTGCCAGCAGCCTTGGCCATCGCCAGTTCCTCCCTGTGTGTGCCTCGGCAGCGCCGCGGCGGATCAGAGCAGTATGGATGAGCCCCGCCAATTTGCCGGGCAGCGCTCTTCGATCGCCTCTGGTGGCCTCGACATGTCGTCTTGCCACGATTGCAGCCGCTCTGGCTCGCGGGTTCTAATCTCGTCGCGCGCCAGCCCGGCCGGCGCGCGACCCTGCACTTGGCAACTCAAGGAAGTCTTACGATGAACAGGAAGCTCGTACCGCCGGCCTTGCTGCTGGCGACCCTGCTCGGCTGCTCCGACGACCGGCAGCCCAGCGACACCGACTTGCGCCAGGCAGCACAGGCCTACCTCGACACCCAATATCCGCACTGCTTCGTGATCAGCAACTTCCCCACCCGCACCCGCGACTTCGACGTGGAAGGGACCAACAAGGCCTTGCACGCCCTGGCGCAGGTCGGCGTGGTCAGCGAGCGCGAAATCGCCCGCACCGAGGTCCCGGAGCGCCTGTGGCAGCCGGCGCGTACCGATATCTACTACGCCTACGACCTGACCGACGAGGGGCGCGGCTACTTCAAGGCCGACGCCCGCAAGACCAAGGATGGCGGCAATGCCGGTGGGCTGTGTTTCGGCAAGGCGCAGGTCACCGCCATCAAGCGCTTCGACGAGCCGGCGGAACACGGCGGTCGTCGACAGGCCCAGGTCACCTACAGCTACCAGGTGACCGACCTGCCGGCCTGGACCGGCGACGCCACCGTGCAGGCCAGCATCGCCGGCCTGGACCTGGCCGTCGCCAGCATCGCCAAGCCGATCGAGGAAACCCGTGCCATGGTGCTCACCGAACGAGGCTGGACGCACGAGCAACTGCTCACCCGCTGAGCGATCGCTTAATCCTGGGAAAATATCCGCGCGTCATCCTTGCCTCAGCCCGGCCGCCCTGCGGCCGGTTTTCAGGTTAGATGAGAGAGACCCAGTGATGAAGACCATCGCATGCGCAGCGGCCCTGTTGGCCGCGATCTCGGCCACTTCCGCCTTCGCCGAGGGTGGCGCCGACCGCCTCAGGGAGCGTAGCGAGCAATGGGCGCTGCAGCGTCAGCAGGCGGCCGAGCAGGTCGCCAAGGGCGAGGCCGGAACCCCCACCACGGCCCAACAGACAGACAGCAGCGCCGACCAGCCCTCCAGCTGAGGGACAGCCAAGGGCCGGTGACCGCCGGCCCTCGCGACCACGTCGTCTGCCCTGCGGCCTCTCGTCGCAGGGCGCTACCCCTTGGCAAATCCGTCACAGGCCGTAAAATTCCGCCTCCTTTTCGCCCGTCGCCCTACCCGGTGGCAACCGCCCGCAAAGAACGCGTCCGTGCCTCACCACATCGCGCATGTGCCACAGGCTCAACCGCCCCCCCGCCCGGCCTTCGCAACAGGCCCAGCGGTTGAATCTTGCCAAGGTCGCACATCCCGCGGCGCACGCCCGAGAAGGCGCATATCGGCGTTTTCCAACCTTGAGGTACGTATGTCTCCGCGTTTGCTGGCGATGGCGCTGGCACCCCTGCTCGGCCTGTTCATCATTGCCCTGGGCAATGGTTTCCTGTCTTCCCTGACCACCCTGCGCCTGGGCGCGGCCGGCGAATCGGCCACGACGATCGGCATCGTCTCGTCGGCCTATTTCATCGGCCTGACCCTCGGCGCGGTATTCAACGACCGGCTGATCCTGCGCATCGGCCATATCCGCGCCTACAGCAGCTTCGCCGCGTTGATCGGCGCGACCATCCTGCTGCAAGGGCTGTTCTACGACACCACCTGGTGGGCCGTGCTGCGCCTGATCAACGGCTGGGCCGCGGTGGGGGTGTTCCTGGTCATCGAGAGCTGGCTGCTGCTGGCCGGTGACGCCAAGATCCGTGGCCGCCTGCTGGCGCTGTACATGATCGCCTTCTATGGCGCCGGGGTCATCGCCCAGGCCGCTCTCGGCGAAATCACCGGCCTGGGCGACAGCGCGCCGTTCATGCTGGCCGGCATGCTCGCCACCCTGTCGGTGCTGCCGATCGTGATCCTGCCGCGGGTATCGCCGCTGCTGGACCAGGTCGAACCCCTCAAGCCTCGCCAACTGCTGGGCGTTGCACCCACCGGCCTGGTCGGCTGCTTCGGCTCGGGCGTCGCCATCGCCGGGATCTACGCCCTGCTGCCGTTGTACCTGCAGCGCATCGGCCTGGATGTCGGCGAGGTCGGCAGCATGATGGCCTGGGTGATCCTCGGCGCCATGCTGCTGCAGTACCCGGTGGGGCGCTGGTCCGACCGCAAGGACCGCCAGGATGTGCTGATCACCCTGGCCGCCCTGTGCACCGTGCTGTCAGTGCTGATCGTGCTGCTGCCGGCGGACACTGCCTTGCTGCCGGCCTTGCTGTTCCTGCTCGGTGGCGGGGTGTTCGCGCTGTACCCGGTGGCGGTCAGCAGTGCCGCCGACCGCGCCCCGGCCGATGCCTTGGTGCCGATGATCCAGGGGCTGCTGCTGATCAACTCGCTGGGGTCGGCCATGGCGCCGCTGGCCATCTCGCCGATGATGACCTCCTATGGCGAAGTCGGGCTGTTCTGGGCGTTCGCGGTGATCAACCTGGCCATGGTCGGCTTCTTCCTGTGGCGCCGCGGCAAGCGGCCGGCGCCGGAACACCCCGCGCCGTTCGCACCGACAGCGACCTTCTCGCCCACCGGCGCCGAGCTGCGGGTGACCGAGGACCTGATGCAGGCGGCGCAGGAACACCCGACCCTGGACGCGATGGATGGCGTGGCGACTCAACCGGCGCCCCGCACGGACGCCAACTGACAGTCAGGGGGCCGCAAGGCCCCTGCGTGACCGCCCGTCGCCCGGCGGGCACCCTTGCCCCTTCTCGGCGGCCAAAGCCATGACAGCTCATCCGACAGGAGACTCACCATGGCCCGCAACCGCCCCCTCGCTTTGCTGCTTGCCCTGACCCTGGGCATCGCCTCCACCGCCAGCTTCGCCGCTACCGACATGCACGGCAGCGGCAGTAGCGAGCACTCCTCGGGCGATCACCCCAAAGGCAAGACCGCCGGTGACGACGGCAGCAGCGTCAACAACCCCGGCGGCAGCAAAGACAACGACAGCAGCGACACCGGCACCGATTCCGATGCCGCCGATGGCGCTGCCGGTGGCTCCAACAGCACAGGCGAAGCCACAGGTAGCGGAGCCGGCGCGTCAGGAGGGACAGCCGAGGATCAGGACAGCCGCTGAGCCGAGCTCAGAGATCCTGTGGGAGCCTGGGGGCCGCGTCGCGGCCTTCGCGGGTAAACCCGCTCCCACAGGCATCAGCGCCAGTAGCGGGGTTCATCCGCCACCCGCTGATGTTCGGCGAACAGCAGAGGCAGTTGCTCCTTGAGAAAATCCAGCCAGGTGCGCACTTTCGCATCCAGGTAATGCCTTGACGGATAGATCGCGTAGATCTCCCGCTGACGCAGGCGGTGCGGAGCCAACAGCCGGCACAGCCGCCCTTCCTCCATCGCCTGGCTCGCCGAGTAGTAAGGCAGCAGCCCCACCCCCATGCCCAGTTCGGTGGCCTTGAGCATGGCGTCGGCGACATTGGTGAGGAAGGTGTCCTGGGGCACGATCACGCAATTGTCGGGGTTGCCTTCGAACGACCAGTCCTCCTCGAACAACGGATCGACCGTGCGCAGGCAGATGTGCTGATGCAGGTCCTGCGGTTGCTTGGGCACGCCGTGACGGGCCAGGTAGTCGGGGGACGCGCAGAGAATGCTGTGAATGCTGCCCAGCGCGATGGCGATCAGTTGCGAGTCCGGCAACCCCTGGCCGATGGCGATCACCACGTCATGCCCCTCGGCCAGCGGATCGGGGTTGCGCTGCGACAGCGTCAACTCCATCACCACCTCGGGGCAGGATGCGTTGTAGCGCGCCACCAGTGGCATCATCAGCAGGCCCAGGCCGTGGGTGCAGTGAACGCGCAAGTGGCCACGGGGCGTTAGATGCGCGCCGCGGGCTTCGTCCATGGCCTCCTCGGTGAGCAGCATGATCTGCCGCGAGCGTTCCAGGAAGCGCTCGCCGGCTTCGCTCATGCGCAGCCGGCGGGTGGTGCGGTGCAACAGGCGTGTCTGCAGCTGGTTTTCCAGTTCGGCGACGATCCGCGACACCTGCGCCGCGGAAATGTCGAGGGCCTGGGCGGCGGCGGCGAAACTGCCGCACTCCACTACCCGGGCGAAGGTTCGCATCGCATGCAGCATATCCATGGGGTTGGCGCTCTCATTCATGCATCAGAGGTAGGAATCTATCACGGGATAGCCCATTTATTGTGAAACACAAATGAATGGATCATCAGGCATTCCCGTAAAACCAGGAGCCTGTCATGAAACGTTCGCTTGCCTTCATCGCCCTCTTCAGCGGCCTTGCCTCGTTCACCGCCTTCGCCGACACCACCCCCAGCACGCCCGCCGCCGCCCACTACGAGTACGGCATGCCGCTGGACATCGCCAAGGTCATCTCCATCACCCCGGCCAGCAACGACGCCGACTGCCAGGTGGGCACCGCGCACATGGTCTACGTGGATCACCAGGGCCAGACCCGCGAGGTCGACTACCGGCAGATGGGTAACTGCTCGCAGTTGTAAAAGCCGGGAAAAATACCAGCCAACGTGCTGAAAGTGCATTTGCCCGCCTCCAGCACCATCGCATGATCTTCCGGGACAACAACAAGAACGGCCCGGACCATGAATACGATCGACACCAGCGCTGCCACGTCCACGCATGCCTCGCACGCCACCCACGCCCGCATCACCTGGCGGCTGATGCCGCTGTTGCTGGTGTGCTACCTGTTCGCCCACCTCGACCGCATCAACATCGGCTTCGCCAAGATGCAGATGAGCGCCGACCTGGGCTTCTCCGACACGGTCTACGGCCTCGGCGCCGGCCTGTTCTTCGTCGCCTACGCGCTGTTCGGCGTGCCCAGCAACCTGGCCCTGGAGCGGGTCGGGCCACGACGCTGGATCGCCGCCCTGATGGTGGTCTGGGGGCTGCTGTCCACCGGCATGATGTGGGTGCAGGACGCGGCCGGGTTCTATGCCCTGCGTTTCCTGCTGGGGGTGGCCGAAGCCGGCTTCTTCCCCGGCATCCTGGTGGTGCTCAACCGGTGGTACCCGGCCCGGCGCCGCGCGCAGATCACCGCGTTGTTCGCCATTGCCGTGCCGTTGGCCGGCGTGGTCGGCGGGCCGCTGTCCGGCGGTATCCTGCAGGCCTTGCACGACCAGGGTGGGCTGCGCGGCTGGCAGTGGATGTTCCTGATCGAAGGGCTGCCGGTGGTGCTGCTCGGCCTGGTGGTGCTCAAGGCCTTGCCGGACAGCTTCGAACAGGTGGGCTGGCTCGATGCCGAGCAGAAGCGCGCGCTACGCGAAGAAATGGCCGGCGAAGAGCGGCGCAAACCGATCAGTTCGATGCGTGGCCTGCTCGGCGATCGACAGGTATGGCTGCTGGTGGCGGTGTACTTCGCGGTGATGCTGGCGGTCAACACCCTGGCGTTCTGGATGCCGACGCTGATCCATGCCGCCGGGATCGGCAGCGACGGCCAGGTCGGCCTGCTCAGCGCCATTCCCTATCTGGCCGGGTGCCTGTTCATGCTCGCTTGCGGGCGCTCTTCCGATCGTCACCGCGAACGCCGCTGGCACCTGTGCGTGCCGCTGCTGATGGCGGCCGGCGGTATCGCCCTCGCGGGCCTGGCACCTGGCGATGCGCTGCTGGTGATGAGCGGCCTGGTGCTCGCCGGCATGGGTGCCAGCGCCGCGCTGCCGATGTTCTGGCAGCTGCCACCGGCATTCCTGGCTGGCAGCGCCCAGGCGACCGGGATCGCCCTGATCAGCTCGTTCGGCAGCATCGCCTCGTTCCTGGCGCCTTACCTGATCGGCTGGATGCGCGACACCGCCGGCAGCCCGGGCCTGGCTCTGCAAGTGCTGGCGGTGGCCATCGCGCTGGGCGGCCTGCTGGTGCTCAAGGTGGCGGCCGAGGTGGCCAACCCGCGCTAGGGCCTCAGGCCAGCATCTCGCTGATCCAGCGTGCCTGACGGGCGATATCCCGCACCTTGTCCTCGGGCACGGCCTGTCGCGCCCGGGTGAAGTTGGCCAGGGCCTGCTGTTTCTGACGCAGCATGCGCTGCCACTTGAACAGGAACGCCGGGCTACGCGCCTGCATCAGCAGCGGGCCGAAGTAAAGCTGCTCGGCGGTATAGGCAACCGCGCTGCCGCGCTCGGCGACGATGATCTCGTAGTCGAAACGGTTTTCCCGCAGCACTTCCTCGCACAGGATGCGGTAGTCGTTGTCCATCAGCCATTGGCGCAGCGGCTGCTCGCCACCATTGGGCTGCAGGACCAGGCGCTCGTGGCCGCCAAGATGCCGCTTGCCAGCTTCAAGGATGTCGCGAATGGTCTCGCCGCCCATGCCACAGATGCTGATGGCGGTGATGCCGTCACTCGGCTCGATCGCCGCCAGGCCATTGGCATGGCGCACGCTGATGTGCTCACCGAGGCCGTTCTCGCGCACGGTGCGCCGGGCCGAGTGGAAGGGCGTCAGCGCCACCTCGCCGGCCACCGCCGCGACGATCGCGCCACGACGCAGCAGCGCCACCGGCAGGTAGCCATGGTCCGAGCCGATATCGGCCAGGCGCGCGCCTGCGGGCACATGGGCCGCCACGCGCTCCAGGCGCATGGACAATCTGTGTTCGTTCAACTGCAGCCTCTCTCGCAACCAGGGCCCGGCGCCTGTGGCCGGGTCGGGGCGCGATTCTGCCGGGCCGGGCGGCGCATTTCAAATGCCTGCGACCAGCGCCCCGCCTCGACCAGCCCCTTTCGCTCGCGTAGGCTTGCCGCTTTCCTTCCGTTGCAAGGCGAACACTCCATGGCAAACACAGACATCATCTACACCCCTGACCCGGACGCGGACTCCATTTCCTCCGACGTGGCCGAGTACAACGGCATCCTGGTCAGCACCCAGATTCCCGTGCACGCCGACGGCAGCCTGGCGCTGGGCGATATCACCAGCCAGTGCGAATGCACCCTGCAGGCACTCAAGGTGGCCCTGGAGCGCGCCGGCAGCTCGATGGACCGCGTGCTGCACCTGACCATCTACCTCACCGACATGGCCGACCGCGCCGCGTTCAACGAGGTTTACCAGCGCTTCTTCAAGAAACCCTGGCCGGTCCGCGCAGCGGTGGGCGTCGCTTCGCTGGCGTTCGAAGGCATGCGCGTGGAAGTGACGGCGATGGCGGCCAAGGGCTGAGCCGTCGGAGCTCGTCGCTTGCCCCCTGGAGCGGCCTCTCTCGGCGCAAGGCCGCTCCAGCAGGACGATGACGGCCACCCGATGCCCTGAGGATGCCGCCAAGTCATTTCACCGCTACAATGCCCGCCTTACCGTGACCGCCCGAACCATAACGACATGTCTCTTCCAAAGAATCACCTGGAACTGCTCAGCCCTGCCCGTGACGTCAGCATCGCCCGCGAGGCGATCCTGCACGGCGCTGACGCCATCTACATCGGCGGCCCGAGCTTCGGCGCGCGCCACAACGCCTGCAACGAGGTCAGCGATATCGCAGCCCTGGTGGAATTTGCCCGGCGCTACCATGCGCGCGTGTTCACCACCATCAACACCATCCTCCACGATAACGAACTGGAGCCCGCACGCCAGCTGATCCACCAGCTGTACGACGCCGGCGTCGACGCGCTGATCGTCCAGGACCTGGGGGTGATGGAACTGGACATCCCGCCGATCGAATTGCACGCCAGCACCCAGACCGACATTCGCACCCTGGAACGCGCCAGGTTCCTCGACCAGGCCGGTTTCTCCCAGCTGGTGCTGGCCCGCGAGCTGAACCTGCAGCAGATCCGTGCCATCGCCGCCGAGACCGACGCGGCCATCGAGTTCTTCATCCACGGCGCGCTGTGCGTGGCCTTCTCCGGCCAGTGCAATATCTCCCACGCCCAGACCGGCCGCAGCGCCAACCGCGGCGACTGCTCCCAGGCCTGCCGGCTGCCGTACACGCTCAAGGACGACCAGGGCCGCGTGGTGGCCTTCGAGAAGCACCTGCTGTCGATGAAGGACAACAACCAGACCGCCAACCTGCGCGACCTGGTCGACGCAGGCGTGCGCTCGTTCAAGATCGAAGGCCGTTACAAGGATGTCGGTTATGTGAAGAACATCACCGCCCACTACCGCAAGGAACTCGACGCGATCCTCGAGGACCGCCCGGACCTGGCCCGCGCCTCCAGCGGGCGCACCGAGCACTTCTTCGTGCCCGATCCGGACAAGACCTTCCACCGTGGCAGCACCGACTACTTCGTCAGCGACCGCAAGATCGACATCGGCGCGTTCGACTCGCCGACCTTCACCGGCCTGCCGGTGGGCGTGGTGGAGAAAGTCGGCAAGCGTGACCTGCAAGTGCTCACCGACGTGCCGCTGACCAACGGCGACGGCCTGAACGTGCTGGTCAAGCGCGAGGTGGTGGGCTTCCGGGCCAACATCGCCGAGCTTCGCAGCGAATCCGAGGAAGACGGCCAGAAGCGCTACCGCTACCGTGTCGAGCCCAACGAGATGCCCGAGGGCCTGCACAAGCTGCGCCCGAACCATCCGTTGTCGCGCAACCTCGACCACAACTGGCAGCAGGCCCTGCAGCGCACCTCCGCCGAACGTCGCATCGGCGTCCAGTGGCAGGCCGTGCTGCGTGAGCAGCGCCTGGCGCTGACCGTCACCAGCGAGGAAGGCGTGAGCGTGCAGGTGGCCCTGGACGGCCCGTTCGGTGCAGCCAACAAGCCACAACAGGCCCTGGACCAGTTGCACGACCTGCTCGGCCAGCTGGGCACCACGATGTACCATGCCAACGCCATCGAGCTGGATGCGCCGCAGGCATACTTCATCCCCAACTCGCAGCTCAAGGCCCTGCGCCGCGAAGCCATCGAGGCGTTGACCGAGGCCCGGGTGAAGGCGCACCCGCGCGGCGGGCGCAAGGCCCAGACCACGCCGCCACCGGTGTACCCAGAGTCGCACCTGTCGTTCCTGGCCAACGTCTACAACCAGAAGGCGCGCGACTTCTACCACCGCCACGGCGTGCAGTTGATCGACGCCGCCTACGAGGCCCACGAGGAGCACGGCGAAGTACCGGTGATGATCACCAAGCACTGCCTGCGCTTTTCCTTCAACCTGTGCCCGAAACAGGCCAAGGGCGTCACGGGCGTGCGCACCAAGGTCGCGCCGATGCAGTTGATCCAGGGTGACGAGGTGCTGACCCTGAAGTTCGATTGCAAGCCCTGCGAAATGCACGTGATCGGCAAGATGAAGGACCACATCATCGACCTGCCGACGCCAGGCAGCGCGGTGGCCCAGGTGGTCGGCCACATCAGCCCGGAAGACCTGCTCAAGACCATCCCCCGCGCGCCGCACTGACCCGCCTGCGCTCCCACGGGGCCACCCGTGGGAGCAATGCTGGTGTTACCCTTTGAGATTATTTGGTCTCAAATGATACACTTGAGTATCTTTCGCATCGTCTACCAGAGATCCGAGGCCTGCTCATGCGCATTTCTCTCCAGGAAGAACGCCTGCTCAAGGCGCTTGCCCACGCCATCGTGGTGCACCCCCGCGCCACCCTGAAGGAGCTGGCGGAGACCGCCGGCGTCAGCAAAGCCACCCTGCACCGCTTCTGTGGCACCCGAGACAACCTGGTGAACCTGCTCGAGGACCATGGTGAGCAGGTGCTCAACCAGGTCATCCAGGAAGCCGACCTGGAGCGCGCCGAACCCCTGAGCGGCATACGACACCTCATCACCGAACACCTCAAGCACCGGGAGATGCTGGTGTTCCTGATGTTCCAGTACCGTCCCGACACCCTGCTCAACAACGCCGAGGACCGTCGCTGGCTGGCCTATACCCAGGCCATGGACGCGTTCTTCCTGCGGGCCCAGCAACTGGGCGTGCTGCGCATCGACATCAGTGCGGCGGTGTTCACCGAGATGTTCATGACCATGATCTACGGCATGGTCGATGCCGAGCGCCGCGGGCGCGCGGCCAGCGCCAATACCGCGCAGGCGCTGGAGCAACTGTTCCTGCAAGGCGCCCGCGCACCCGCCTGAGCCAGGGCCAGCAGCGCTGCGGGATGATCAGCAGGCAGGAACGTGGGTCACCCACCGCCACAAAGCCACTATCATGACATCATGCGTTTCATTCAACGGTCACTCGATCGTTGTACTAGCATTCGAAACGCTCCACGTTGCCAGCGGACCCAGGCAGCGCCCGCAATCACTGACTCACGGACGACACCATGCCCACACAACTGCCCTTCCCGCAGATCGGCAAAGCCATCGCCAGCACCGGCAGCGCGCATTTCCCGCGTCGACTGCATGATCTGATCCGTACCCAACTGACCGTCGATGCCACCCATATCTGCCAGTCACGCATCGGCCCTGATGACAGCGATACGCCGCTGCTCTGCGAAACGGTACTGTCCGCGCCGGATGTCGCCCTCTGCGACTCGGCATGCCTGCACCTGGCCCGGCGCAAGAACGGCTACCACTACCAGATCACCGTGCTGCGCGCGGCCTGCACGGAGGGTTTCTCGCCGGACGAACGCAACCTGCTCGAGGACATCTCGCCGCTGCTGCTGCCAATGCTGGAGAAGCATGGCGATGCCCTGCGTCCGCCTGCCGAGGCAGCGCCCAGAGCGGCACAGGAGTCACTGCAGGCGCGCTTTCTGGAGCGCCTGGCGCAGAGCGGTCCGAGCCTCTCCGAGCGTGAACGCCAGGTCTGCCTTGGCCTGCTCGCAGGCCACACCGCGCCACAACAGGCCGAACACCTGGCACTCAAGATCAGTACCGTGGAGAGTTATCTGCGCCGCGCGGCGATCAAACTGGGCATCAGCGGGCGGCACTCGCTGATGCGCTGGATGTATGGTTGCGAGGCCGCGCCGCGCAGCCACTGACGGCCGCCTGGCGGCCCTTCGCGGGCCCCCCGCCCACAGTCATGACGCCAATCCTGTGGGCGCGGGCTTGCCCGCGAAAGCGCCAACCCTCAGTCCCGTGCCAGCGCCTCGATCGGGTCGAGTCGCGCGGCGTTGCGTGCCGGCACGAAGCCGAACAGGATGCCGATCAGCGTCGAGCAGGCGAACGCCGTCACGATCGAGCCCAGCGAGAACACCATCTGCCACTGCTTGACGAACAGTGCGAACAGATAGCCGATCCCGTAGGAAATCCCGATCCCGATCACCCCACCGATCAGGCACACCATCACCGCCTCCACCAGGAACTGCTGGCGGATGTCCGATTGCCGCGCGCCCACCGCCATGCGGATGCCGATCTCGCGCGTGCGCTCGGTGACCGACACCAGCATGATGTTCATCACCCCGATGCCCCCTACCACCAGCGAGATCACCGCGATCAGCGACAACAGCAAGGTCAGCGAACGGCTGGTCTTCTGCACCGTCTGCATGATGCTGTCGAGGTTGTTGGTGAAGAAGTCCTTGCTGCCGTGGCGTTGCAGCATCAGCTTGTTGACCTCCTCTTCCACCCGCTTGCTGGGCATGCCGTCCTTGATCCGCACGCTGATGCTGTCCAGGTGGCGCTGGCCGAGCACCCGCCCGGCGGCGGTCTCGTAGGGCATCCACACGTTCAGCGTGTTGCCGGCGACGAACAGGTTCTTGTTCTCGGCGGTCACCCCGATCACCGTGCACGGCAGGTTGCCGACCAGGATTACCTGCCCCAGCGGATCGACCCCGGCGGCGAACAGGCGCTTGCGCGTGTTGTGGTCGATCACCACCACCTGGGCCTGGCGCCGGGCGTCCTCGGCGCTGAACACGATGCCCTCGGCCAATGGAATGTTGCGCACCTGAAAGTACTGCTCGCTGACGCCGTTGAGCTGCACATCGGCGTCGACGTTGCGGTAGCGCACCAGTGAACTCTGGCCGATCACCGGCGTGGCGCTGTCGACGTAGTACAGCGCATTGAGCGCGCTGACATCGGCCGGCACCAGGGTCTCGATGGCCTTGGCGCGGCTGTCGCCGAAACTGGTGCCGGAGTAGATGTCGATGGTGTTGCTGCCGATCGCCTGGATGTCCTTGAGCACATAACCCTTGGCACCCTCCCCGATCGCCGAGATCGACACCACCGAGGTAATGCCGATGATGATCCCGAGCATGGTCAGCAAGGTGCGCATGCGGTGCGAGACCAGGGCGATCCAGGCCATCTTGAAGGCCTCGCGAAACAGCCCGAGGCTGGCCACCAGACGCCGTGGCGTGGCCTCGCCGGGCGGTCGCTGCTCGGCCGCGACCGACGCCCCCTCAGGCACGACACGCCGGTCGTCGACGATCTGCCCGTCGCTGACCTCGATGATGCGCGCGGCATGGGCAGCAACCTTGGGGTCGTGGGTCACCAGGATCACCGTGTGGCCGGCGCGGTGCAGCTCCAGCAGGATGTTCATCACTTCCTTGCCGCTGGCGGTGTCCAGCGCCCCGGTGGGCTCGTCGGCGAGGATTACCTCGCCGCCGTTCATCAGCGCCCGGCAGATGCTCACCCGTTGCTGCTGGCCACCGGACAGCTGGCTCGGGCGGTGCCCCAGGTGCCCGGCCAGCCCCAGCCGGGTCAACAGCTCGCGGGCCCGCCCATGGCGCTCGGCCTGGGGGGCGCCTGCGTACACGGCCGGGATCTCGACGTTGCGCAGGGCGTCCAGGTGCGGCAGCAGGTGGTAGCGCTGGAAGATGAAACCGAAGTGGTCCCGACGCAGCGCGGCCAGGGCATCGTCGTCGAGGTCGGCGGTTTCCCGGCCGCCGACCTGGTAGCTGCCGGCGCTGGCATGGTCCAGGCAACCCAGGATGTTCATCAGCGTCGACTTGCCCGAGCCCGAGGCACCGATGATCGCCACCAGCTCGCCGGCGTGGATCTCCAGGTCGATATCCTTTAGCGCCAGGAACTCGCGGTCGCCCGCCATGAAACTGCGGCCGACCCCTTCCAGGCGCAGCAAAGGCTGGCCCTCCTTCGCCACCACCGGGCGCTGCGGCGCCAGCTCGACATTCATGTTCATGCTCACGCCCCCGCCTCGCCCGATACCGGCTCGCCGATCACCACCCGGTCGCCTTCGGCCAGGCCGTCCTTGACCTGCACCCTGACGTTGTTGTTGATCCCGGCCTGCACCTTGCGCACCTGGGCGAAGCCTTTGGCATCGAGCACCCGCACCGGAAAGCTGCCGTCGGCATCACGTGGCCCCAGCGCCGCCACCGGCACGGTCAGCACGCCCTGGGCGGTGTCGAGGACGATGCGCACCTGGGCAGTCATCGCGATACGCAGGCGATGCTCGGGGTTGGGCACTTCGAACAGCGCGTTGTAGAACACCGCGCTGACCTGCCTGGCCGCGCCGCTGCTCTTGTCGCTGCTCTCCAGATAGTTCTGCGGCGCAGGCTCGGTGCCGCGCAACTTGGCGTAATAGCGCCTGTCTTCACCGAGGATGGTGAAGTACACCTGCTGGCCGGGGCTGATATGGATCACGTCCGCCTCGGATACCTGGGCCTTGATGGTCATGGTGTCGAGGTCGGCCAGTTTGAGGATCACCGGCGCCAGCTGGTTGGCGATCACGGTCTGGCCTTCCTGGGTCACGATGCCCACCACGTGACCGTCGATCGGCGCGACGATACGGGTGTAGCCGAGGTTCACCCGGGCCGTGTCGATCTGGACCTGCGCGCTCTTGATCTGCGCATCCAGCGAGCGCAGGTTGGCCTGCTGCACCTCGAACTCGGATTCGGCGTTCTCGAAGTCCTGGCGCGAGATCGACTCGTCGGCCTGCAGCACGTCGTAGCGCTCGTAGACCCGCTTGGCCTGCTTGAGCTTGGCCTGGGTCGAGCGCCGTTCGGCCTGCAGCTTCTCGGCGTCCACCTCGGCCTGGCGCAAGGTGTTGCGCAGCACCAGCGGATCGATCTCGGCCAGCCACTGGCCTTCGCTCACCTTGTCGCCGAGCTTGACCTTGAGCACGCGCAACTGGCCGGAGACCTGGGCGCCGACATCCACCTGGCGGATCCCCTCCAGGGTGCCGGTGGCCAGCACTGCGTTCTCGATGTCGCCCCGCTCGACAGTGGCGGTGATGTACCGCGGCGGCTTGGCCGGTGCCTGCACCGCGTACAGCACGATACCGGCGACCAGGGCCGCCGCGACGCCCAGCGTGATCTTGCGAAACTTGCTCTTTTCCATGAGGGCCTACTACTGATCAAAGAGGGGGCCGCGGCGCGGCCCTTTCGCGGCACGCCGCCGCGCCCACAGACATTCATCCATCCACTGCGACGCAAGCCCCTGCGCAAGCAGCCTTGCGTCGCGGTCGAGGGCACAGCCCTCGCCCGTCCTCACGACAGGTTCGCCTTGGCGGCCAAGGCCTGCCCGTCATGCCACCAGGCTGCCAGGCTGAACACATCCGGTACCTTGAGGATGCTGAAGTGGTTGCCAGGGCCTCGCCACATTTCCAGCTGTGGCATCAACTGCCTCCAGCCCTGCTCCATCGCCTCTTGCTCACGCTGGTTGCCGACGGCGTCCAGGCTCGGGTCCGTCACCAGCACCAACCGCGCCAGGCCGTTGAAGCCAACCTGCGGGCGATAGTCCGTGCGCAACGCCGTGGCGAAGGTCCGCGTCACCCCGGCCAGGGCCTGAGGCGTGGAGCGCGCAGGCATCAGGCCGACCCGTACCATCGCCCCGTGCAACTGCTCCAGCTGCGCCTGATCTTCGGCCTCGGCAAAGGCCGAGGCGGCGATACCCAACGGCTTGCCGGTGGACAGCTGCAACGAGTCGACCAGGCGCAGCAGGGCCTGGGTGAAGGTGTACGACTTGCCAGCGCTGCCCGGTGCCTCACTGTCGATCAGGGTCAGCGACCGCACCTCACGGCCCTTGGCCTGCAGCCGCACCGCCAGGGCGTGCGCCAGCCAACCGCCGAACGAATGCCCGACCAGGTTCAACGGCCCTTCGGGGTAGAACGCTTCGATGGCCCGCAGATAACAATCGGTGGCCGCCTCCACGCTGCTGTGCGGCACCTCGTCCGCCGCCAGTCCGCGGGCCTGCAAGCCATGCACCGGCCAGTCCGGTCCCAGCGCTTCTGCCAGGCCGATGAAACTGGTGACGCTGTCGCCAGCGCCCGGCACACAGAACACCGGCACATGCCCCGGTGTGCCGCTCTGGATCGCCAGCAGCGGCTGGTGCGCCGGGATGGCCTGGGCCTGCACGGCGTCCAGGGCCTCGGCGATGGCTTGCCCGAGCACAGCCACATGGGGTTCCTGCACCATGCTCTGGTGGTCCCCCGGCACGTTCACGCAATGCACCCGCTGCCCCGGCAACGCTTCGGCCCAGCCCAGGGTCGGGCTGTCGCAGGCAATGCCAGCGTCGCGCAGTTCGGCCCTGAACAGATGCAGCGGCAACGGCAACGGCGCCAGGTGGTAGTGGGCCAAGGCATGCCCGTGGGCGACATGGCGCTCGAAGAAGTGGCGCAACTGCCCGTCGCTGGCCTGGACCAGGCCCGGCACCAGCAACTGCCGCTCACGGCAATGGGCCAGCAGCGCGTCGAACGCCAGCGCCCCGGGCTGCAGTGCCTCGACCTCGGCCAGTTGCGCCGCGCCGCCCTCGCCCTGGGCCTGCCAGTGCGTTCGGCAGTGCAGCAACAGCTGCGCTTCGGCCAGGTGCGGCCCTTGCCAGCGAGCCTTGCCCTGGTCGCTCAGGCGCGGCACGTAGCTGTCGATCAGGCCGACGAAGGCCACCCTCTGGTCCGCCCCCAGCAACTGGGCGGCCACCTCGTAGGCCAGCACCCCGCCGAACGACCAGCCGGCCAGACGGTACGGCCCCTGCGGCTGCACCGCGAGGATCCGCTGTACCAGCCGCGCCGCCAGGCACTCCAGGGTGTCCGATTGCGGCTGGCCGAGTGGCACGCCCGGCAGGCCATGGATCGGGAAGTCGCCCGGGATATGCCGACCCAGTACCGGGAAGTACAGGTCCAGGCCACTGAACTCGTGGACCAGGAACAACGGCGGCTGGCTGCCGCTGGCACGCACGGTGACCAGGCTGTCGTCCTGCTCCGGCGCTTCGCGCTGGCCCAGGCGTTCGGCCAGGGCGGCGACGCAGGGGTACTGGAACAGCTCCGCCAAGGTGGTGCGCAGGCCCGCGTGCTCCATCTCGCTGACCAGACGGATCGCCAGCAGCGAATGCCCGCCCAGTTCGAAGAAGCTATCGTGGCGCCCGACCCGCTCGACCTCCAGCACCTGCGCCCACAGTGCGGCCAGGGCCAGCTCCAGCGCACCGTGGGGTGCCTCGAAGGTGGCGACTGCCATGTCCTGCGCGGCCGGCAGTGGCAGGGCCTTGCGGTCGACCTTGCCATTGTTGGTCAGCGGCAGCGCCGCGAGCGCCACGTAGGCCGCCGGCAGCATGTACTCCGGCAGACGCTCGCGCAGCCAGGCGCGCAGCGCCTGGCTGTCGAGGGAGGCATCGTGGCGGGTGAACCAGGCCACCAGGCGCAGCGGCCCCTGCTCCAGGCGCAAGGCCATGACCACCACTTCGTCCAGCCCGGGGCATTGGGCCAGCTGCTGCTCGATCTCGCCCAGTTCGATACGAAAGCCACGGATCTTGACCTGATCGTCGCTGCGTCCGAGGCACTCCAGCAGGCCGTCGGCGTTCCAGCGGGCCAAGTCACCGGTGCGGTACAGGCGGGCGCCGGCCGGCGTGGCGAACGGATCGTCGCTGAAACGTTCGGCGGTCAACTGCGGGCGGTTGAGGTAGCCCAGCGCGACACCGTCGCCGCCGATGTACAGCTCGCCGGCGACGCCCTCGGGCACCAACCGCCCCTGGCGGTCGAGCACATAGGTCGTGGTATTGCCGATCGGCCGGCCGATCGGCACGTGCTCGGTGCCCTGCGCGACCGCCGTGACCTGGTGGGTGGTGGCGTAGGTGGTGGTCTCGGTGGGCCCGTAGCAATGCACCAGGCGCAAGTCCGGCGCCTGCGCCAGCAAGGCGCGGAACGCCCCAGGCTCGCCCCGTTCACCGCCGCACAGCAGGATGCGCAACCCGGCCAGGGCCTTGGGGATGAGCTGCACGTACTGGTTGAACAACGCCGTGGTGACGAACAGCACGCTGGCGCCGCCATCGTCCAGGGCCGCGCCGAACCGCGCAGGCTCCACCAGAGTCTGGTGGTCGATCACCAGCACCTGCCCGCCATTGAGCAGCGCGCCCCAGACATCCATGGTCGCGGCGTCGAAGGCTGGGTTGGAGACGAAGGCGATGCGGTCGTGCGCGTTGAAGTCGGCATAGCCGTTGTTCAACACCAGCCGGGCGATACCCCGGTGCGCCACACACACGCCCTTCGGCGTGCCGGTGGAGCCAGAGGTGTACATCACGTACGCCGGCGCCCCGGCACCCTGGCTCAGGCCCGGGTTGTGCCCCGGTTGGTCGTCGAGGCTCAGGCAGTCGAGGTCGACGCGCCGCACGCCACAGTCACCGAGCATGCCAGCCAGGGTCAGCAGCACCACGGCCTGGCAGTCGCGAGCCATGAACGCCTGGCGCTCGGCGGGGGCATTGATATCCAGTGGCACATAGACCGCGGCGCATTTGAGCACCGCCAGTTGCGCCACCAGCAGAGGCAGCGAGCGCGGCAGCAGGATCGCCACGTGCTCACCTGGCTGCACCCCTTCGCCGATCAACCAATGGGCCAGGCGGTTGGCCTGCTCGTTGAGCTCGCCGTAGGTCAGCCGGCGCTCGTCGTGCAGCGCTGCCAGCGCCAACGGATGACGGGCCACGCACTGCTCGAACAGGCGCTGTACCGGCAGCTCGCGTGGGTAGTCGCGCCGCGTGGCGTTGTACTCGACGACCAGGCGCTGGCACTCCTCGGCCGAGAGGATGCTCAAGCGCTCCAGCCCCTGCTCGGGATCCGTTTCCAGCGCTTTCACCAGGCTATCCAACGCCTGCTCCAGGTAGGCGCACAGGCGCCGCGCATCGATCCCCTGGGCGCACTGGGCGCTGAGAGCGAACGCCTCGCCCAGGTCATCGATGCTCAGGGCCAGGGGGTAGTTGCTGCGCTCCTGTGCATGCAATAGCTCGATACCGGCCCAGGCCTGCCCTGCCGTCGCGTCCTGGTTCAGCGCAGTGGCGCTGTGGCGGTAATTGAGCAAGGCGCTGAACAGCGGCGTGCCCGGCGGCAGTGCGCTGCAACGCTGGGCCAGGGCCAGTTGGGCGTGCTCGTGCAGCAACAGGCCGGTGAGTCGGCGATGGGTGTCGAGCAACGCCTCGCGCACCGGCAGCCGGCCCAGGTCCAAGCGCAGCGGCAAGGTGTTGATGAACACGCCGAGCGCCCGCTCGCCCCCCTCGCCACCCTGCAGGCGCCCCAGCATCACGGTGCCGAACACCACACTGTCGCGACCCGACAACTGCCCCAGTACCAGCCCCCAGGCCAGGTGCATCAGGCTGGCGGCGCCGACGCCCAACTGCCGGGCCTGCTCACGAGCCCGTCGCGCCAGCCCGGCGTCAAGCCAACGCCGGGCCTCGACGGCGGCATCCGCGTGCGGCCGAGGATGGGCGCCATACGCCAAGGTTGGCTCATCGATATCGCCCAGTTGTTCGCGGAAGAACGCCACGTGCTCGGCTTCGCCCGCACCCTGCTGCACCTGGGCGATGTAGTTGCGGTACGGTGCCGGCACTGGCAAGCGGTGCTGCTCGCCGAGCAGGCAAGCCTGCAGTTCGGCGCGCAGCACGTCCTGGGCGACATGGTCCATGACCAGGTGGTGGAACAACAGGGTCGCGGTGATGGCGCCAGTGGTCGGGTCCTGGCTGTGCAACAAGCGCAGCAGCGGTGCCCGGGTCAGGTCCAGGCGCAGGGCCGGTGCTTCGCCGGCGGCGAGCTGCTGCACTGGCAGCGGCGCCTGGCGCCAGACCACCTGCACGGGCTGCGCCAACCCCTCCCAGCACAGCGAGCTGCGCAGAATATCGTGGCGCGCGATCACCTGGTCCAGGGCCTGGTGCAGGGCCGCCAGCCGGGATGTATCCGCCACGGCGAAGCGCGCCTGCAACAGGTAAGGGTCATCGCCCTCGCTGGCCAGGTGGTGGTACAGGATACCGGCCTGCAGCGGGCCCAGTGGGTAGATGTCCTGCACATTGGCGACGCCACCGGGCACCTGGCCGACAATGCGCTCGATCGCTGCCTGTTCCAGCTGCACCAGTGGCAGCAGGTCCGGGGTGATGCGCTGGCAGTCGGCGGCGATGCGGTTGGCCGGTACCTGTGGCCCGGTGTCCTGGCCCAGAGTCGCGGCTAGCGCGGCCAGGGTCGGTTCGGCGAACAGCACGCGGATATCCGCTGCCAACCCTTCGGCGCGCAGGCGGGCGATCAGAGTCACCGCCAGCAGCGAATGGCCGCCCAACTCGAAGAAATGGTCATGGCGCCCGACCTTCGGCACGTTGAGCAGTTCGGCCCACAGCGCCGCCAGGCGGCTCTCGGCCTCACCCAGCGGAGCCGCGTAGGCGCGGCTGAGCACCGCCTCGGCGCCAGGCTCGGGCAAGGCCTGGCGGTCGAGCTTGCCATTGGCGGTTAGCGGCATGGCCGGCAGCATCACATAGGCCGACGGCACCATATAGTCCGGCAGCCGCGCCCGGACATGCTTGCGCAGCGCGTCGATGCCCGGTGCTCCGGCGCCTTCACGCGCGGTGAACCAGGCCACCAGGCGCTCGCCACGCAGCAGCACCGCGACCTCACGCACGGCGGCGTGGCGCGCCAGGCAGGCCTCGATCTCGCCCAGTTCGATACGCAGGCCGTGCAACTTGACCTGGAAGTCGTTGCGCCCCAGGAACTCCAGTTCGCCATCGGCGCGACGGCGCACCAGGTCACCGCTGCGGTACAGACGCTCGCCGACCACGAACGGGCTGTCGCTGAAGCGCTCGGCCTCCTGTTCCGGCAGGCCGAGGTAGCCGCGCGCGACGCCGACGCCACCGATGTACAGTTCGCCGACCACCCCACGCGGCACCGGCAGACCCTGGCCATCGAGCACATACAGCCGGGTATTGGCGATCGGCCGGCCGATCGGCGGTGCGCCGTCAGGCAACGCCTGCCCTGGCTCCAGGGTCCAGACGCTGCAGTCGACGGTGGTTTCGGTCGGCCCGTAGACATTGTGCAGGCGCGCCTTCGGCAGACGCGCTCGCAATTGCCGCAACAAGGCCGTTGTCAGTTCGCCGCCACCGCAGACGATGTCGGTCAGGCTATCGCAGGCAGCGCTGGCGTCCAGCGCCAGGAACTGCTGCAGCAACGCCGGCACGAACTGCACCACGCCGACCCGCTGACGCTGGATCAGCTCGGCCAGATAGGCCGGGTCGCGCTGGCCGTCCGGACGCGCCAGCACCAGGCGCAGCCCGGCGCACAGCGGCCAGAACAGCTCCCACACCGAGGCGTCGAAGCTCACCGGGGTCTTGTGCAGCAGCGCGCCGTCGGCGCTTGGAGCGATCAGGCGCGAACTCCAGTGCACCAGGTTGCATAGGCTGCGGTGCTCGACCATCACACCTTTCGGCGTGCCGGTGGAGCCGGAGGTGTAGATCACATAGGCCAGCTGGCGCGCGCCAAGCCCCTTGACCTGCGGGTTGCGCGCCGGCTCGGCGGCCCAGGTCGGCTGGTCCAGGTCAAGACGTGGCAACAGGCTGGCAGCGAAACGCGTACGGCTGGAACCGTCCACCAGCAGCAGCAACGGTGCGCTGTCCTCGAGCATGAATTCCAGGCGTTCGTCCGGGTACCCTGGGTCCAGCGGCACATAAGCGCCACCTGCCTTGAGCACGGCCAGCAGGCCGACCAGCAACTGCGGGCCACGGGCCAGGCACACCGCCACCCGACTGTCGGGCCGCACGCCGCGGGCGATCAGCACATGGGCCAGGCGGTTGGCAGCCTCGTTGAGCTGCTGATAGCTCAGTTGGCCGTCCTCGGCCTGCACCGCGATGGCCTGGGGCGAACGCAGCACCTGTGCCTCGAACAGCGCCTGCACCGGCTGCTGCAGACCACCGACCAGCTCGCTGGCGTTGCAGCTGACCAGTTCCTGGCGGCGCTCGGCGGCGCCAAGCAGCTCGACCCTGGCCGGCACCGCCTGGTCACTGCTGGCGAAGGCCCAGAGCAATTGTTCCAGGTAGCCGACATGGCGCTCGATGGTTGCCCGGTCGAACAGCGCGGTGGCGTACTCCAGCGCGCCGGCGAAGCCTTCGCCGGTCTCGCCCAGGCTCAGGGTCAGGTCGAACTTGGCGATGGCCTGCGGCGCCCCCAGCGGCTCCAGTTGCAAACCGCCCAGGTGCAGGGAGTGCGCCGCCCCGCCGTTCCAGGCCAGCGACACCTGGTACAGCGGTGTGTGGGCCAGGCTGCGCGGCGGCTGCAGCAGCTCGACCACCTGCTCGAACGGGATGTCCTGGTGGTCCTGGGCCTGACTGGCGACAGCCTTGACCCGGGCCAGCAGCGCGGCCACGTCGGGAGTGCCGGACGTATCGATGCGCAGGGCCAGGGCGTTGACGAACAAGCCGATCAGCCCCTCGACCTCGGCATGCCGCCGGTTGGCCACCGGCGTGCCGATGACCACCTCGGCCTGGCCGGACAGGCGCGCCAGCAACACCGCCCAGGCGGCGCCGAACAGCATGAACGGGGTGACCGCATGGCGCTGGCAGAGGTCCTTGAGGTCGGCGCTCAGGCGCCGGTCCAGGCGTACCTCGACCCGCTCGCCACGATAATCCTGGCGCGCCGGACGAGGTCGGTCGGTGGGCAGGCTCAGCAGCAACGGTGCACCGGCCAGGGCCTGACGCCAGTGGTCGGCCTGGCGCTGCAACGCGTCCCCGGCCAGCCAGCGGCGCTGCCAGATGGCATAGTCGCCGTACTGGATCGCCAGCGCGGGCAACGGATCCGGTTCACCGGCGCTGAACGCCAGGTACAAGGCCGCCAGCTCCTGGGTGAAGACGTCCATCGACCAGCCGTCGGCAACGATATGGTGCAGGGTCAGCAGCAGCGCGTGGTGGTCCTGCCCCAGGCACAGCAGACGCCCGCGGATCGGCAATTGGTGCGCCAGGTCGAACGGCAGCCGCGCTTCCTCGCGCACCAGCGCGGCCAATGCCTGGCCCTGGTCGCGCAGGTCGTGCCAGGCCAGGCTGAAGCCACCGTTGCCGGGTGCCACCCGTACCCGCGCTTCGGCGCCTTCCTGGGCAAAGTGGCTGCGCAGGCTCTCGTGGCGCTCGACGATGCGCGCCAGGGCGCGCTCCAGCGCCGGACGATCCAGCGCCCCACGCAGCACCAGCCCCAGCGGAATATGGTAGGCGGCGCTGGCATCGTCCATCTGCGCCAGGAACCACAGGCGCTGCTGGGCGAACGACAGCGGCTGCGACTGGCCGCGCGGCGCCGCTTCGATCATCGGCACCGCGCAGGGTCTGGTGTCTTGCAGCGCCACGGCCACCGCCAGCAGGCGGTCATCGGCGAACAGCTGGCCGAGGGACAGCTCCAGGCCAAGGCGCTGGCGCAACTGGCCAACCATGCGCATGGCCAGCAGCGAATGGCCGCCCAATTCGAAGAATCGGTCCTGGCGACCGACCTGGCCGACCTGCAGCAGTTCGCCCCACAACGCGGCAAGGGCATGCTCCAGCTCGCCTTCGGCAGCTTCATGGGCCTGGCTGGCCAGGGCTTCACGCGCGGGCGCCGGCAGCGCGCGGCGATCGACCTTGCCATTGGCGGTCAATGGCCAGCTGTCCAGCCGCACCAGCGCCGCCGGCACCATGTAACCGGGCAGGCGCTGCGCCAGGCTGGCGCGCAGCGCCGCGGCGGATGGTGCCTCGCCCTGGGCCGTGAACCAGGCGATCAGCCGAGGCTGGCCGGGGGTTTCCTCCCGGGCCAGGACCAACGCCTCGTCGATGCCCGGCAAACGCAGCAACTGCGCCTCGATCTCGCCCAGTTCGATACGCAGGCCACGGATCTTCACTTGGTCGTCGTTGCGCCCCTGGTAATCCAGGGTGCCGTCGGCGTTCCAGCGGGCCAGGTCGCCGGTGCGGTACATGCGCGCCCCAGGCTGCTCGCCGAAGGGATCGTCGAGGAAGCGTTCGGCGGTCAGTTCGGGGCGGTTCAGATAGCCCCGCGCCACGCCGTCGCCGCCCACATACAGCTCACCGATACTGCCGAACGGCACCGGCTGGCGCGCCGCATCAAGCAAGTAGACTCGGGCGTTGGCGATCGGTCGGCCGATATCCAGCGCGCCGCCAGGCAACACCAGGCCGGACGTGGCGACCACCGTGGCCTCGGTGGGGCCGTAGTTGTTGACCACCACGAACCCGGGGTCCGCGTGGAACTGGCGCAGGCGATCCCCGCCGATCAGCAGGCTGCGCAGGGTCGGATGACGCAGTCCTTGGGCAAAGGCGTATTCAGCCACCGGCGTGGGCAGGAAGGCGACCTTCAGCGGCTGCTCCAACCACCAGGCCAGCAATGCGTCGAGCTGCTCGTTGCCCAGTGCCGCGGGCGGCAGGTGCAGCACAGCCCCGGCACACAGCGCCGGCCAGACCTCCCAGGCCATGGCGTCGAAGCCGAAGCCGGCGACGCTGGCGGTGTGATCGCCGACGCCCAGTTCGAAGGCCTTGCAGTGCCAGTGCACAAGATTGGCCAGGGTGTGATGCTCGACCATCACGCCCTTGGGCTCGCCCGTGGAACCGGAGGTGTAGATCACGTAGGCCAGGTGATTCACACCCAGCCCAGGCACCTGCGGATTGTCGTCCCGCGCCGGCCAGTCCGGGCGGTCAAGGGCCAGCAGCGGCACGTTCAGCCCGGGCAGCCGCTCGAACAGCGCCTGCTGGGCCAGCACCACCACCGGGGCACTGTCGTCGAGCAGGTAGCGCAGTCGCTCGTCCGGATGCGTGGGGTCCACCGGCACGTAGCCGGCGCCGGCCTTGAGCACCGCCAGCAACGCCACCAGGGTGTCCGGGCCACGGCGGGCGACCACCGCCACGCGGTCATCGGGCAGGACGCCCAGCGCGATCAGGTGATGGGCCAGGGCATTGGCCTGGCGGTTCAGTTCGCCGTAGCTCAGGCGCAGCCCGCCCGCCACCACGGCCATGCTGTGCGGGATGCCCGCAGCCCGGGCTTCGACCAGGCCATGCACGGTCTGTCCGAGCGGGAACCGCCGCCGGGTGTTGTTGAAGCCGTGCAGCAGGCGCTGGCGTTCCGCGCCCACCACCAGCTCGACGTCGGCCAAAGCTTGCTGGTCGTTGGCCACCATGGCCCTCAACAACGCATCGAAGTACCCGGCGATGCGTTGCACGCGGGCCTCGTCGAACAACGCCGTGGCGTACTCCAGGCTGCCGAGCAACGCCTCGCCCTGCTCGCCCAGGCTCAGCGACAGGTCGAACTTGGCCACCTGGCTGGTCTGTGCCACCGCCTCCAGCTGCAGCCCGTCCAGGCTCAGGGCGGCGCCCGCGCCGGCCTGCCAGTTCAGCGTGGTCTGGAACAAAGGGGTATGGGCCAGGCTACGCACCGGACGGACAATCTCCACCACCTGCTCGAACGGCAGGTCCTGGTGCGCCTGGGCCTGCAGCAAACGCGCCTTGACCCGGCCCAGCAAGGCCTCGGTGCCGATCGCCCCGCCGGTGTCGATGCGCACCGCCAGGGTGTTGACGAACAACCCCACCAGCGGCTCCAGCTCGGCACTGCCACGTCCGGCGACCGGGCAGCCGACCACGACCTCGGTTTGCCCGGCCAGACGCGCCAGGGTTGCGGCCCAGGCGCCGAGCAGGACCATGTACAAGGTCGCCTGGTGACGCCGGGCCAGGGCACGCAGACCGACGCCCAGGCGTTCGTCCAGGTGCAGCGCCAGGCTGGCACCACTGAAGTCCTGGCGGGCCGGGCGAGGTCGATCGGTTGGCAGACTCAACAGATTCGGCGCACCGTCGAGGGCTTCGCGCCAATAGTCGGCCTGGCGCTGCAACTGTTCGCCGGCCAGCCAGCGGCGCTGCCACACGGCATAGTCGCCGTATTGAATGGCCAGCGCCGGCAGCGGATCCTCCCGCCCTGCGCGCAGGGCGGCATACAACACGCCGAGCTCATGGGTCAGCACACCAAGGGACCAGCCATCGGCAACGATATGGTGCACGGTGAGGATCAACACATGCCGCTGCCCGCCCAGTTGCAACAAGCTGGCGCGCAATGGCGGCCCGGCGAGCAGGTCGAAGGGGGCGAGCGCCTCCCCTTGCAGTCGTTCGGCCAGGGCTTCGGGCGCAATCGTCTCGCGGTGCAGCCAGCCGGCGCGCGGCGTGTCCAGCAGCTGCACTTCGGCACTGTCGCCGCTGGGCACGAAACGGCTGCGCAAGGTCTCGTGACGCGCGACGATACGCAGCAGCGCACGCTCCAACGCCTCGACATCCAGTTCACCACGCAGGCCCAGGGCAAGCGGCACGTTGTAGGCCTGGTTGCCGCCTTCGAGCTGGGCCAGGAACCACAGCCGCTGCTGGGCGAACGACAACGGCAGCGGCTGTGCGCGAGCGACCGGCATGATCGCCGGCAGCGCGCTGCGCGTGGCACCGGCCAGCACCTGGGCCACCGCCGCCAGTTCGGCATTGGCGAACAGTTCGCCCAGGGCCAGTTCCACACCCAGGCGCAGCCGTACCTGGGACACCATGCGCATGGCCAGCAGCGAATGCCCACCCAAGGCGAAGAACTGGTCATGCCGCCCTACCCGCTCCACCTGCAGCAGCTGCGCCCACAGCTGGGCCAGGGCGGTTTCCAGCTCGCCCACGGGGGCCACGTAGGCCTGCTCGAACAGCGCCGAGCGCTCCGGCGCGGGCAGGGCCCGGCGGTCGAGCTTGCCATTGGCGGTCAGCGGCAATGCCGACAGCGCGACGAAGGCCACCGGCACCATGTAGTCCGGTAGGTGTGCCAGCAGTTGTCCGCGCAGCAACTCCGGCGAGGGTGCCTCAATGCCCGGCTGTGGCGTGAAGTAGGCCACCAGCCGTGGCTGGCCGGGCTGGTCCTCGCGGGCCAGCACCACCGCCTCGTTGATGCCCGGCAGGCCGCTCAGGCGGCTCTCGATCTCGCCCAGCTCGATACGCACGCCACGCACCTTCACCTGGTCATCGTTGCGGCCCAGGTAGTCCAAGGTCCCGTCCCCCCGCCAGCGCACCAGGTCGCCGGTGCGGTACATCCGGGCCCCCGGGCGCGGGTCGAACGGATCATCGAGAAAGCGTTCGGCGGTCAGCGCCGGGCGGTTCAGGTAGCCACGGGCGACACCCGCGCCGCCGACATGCAACTCGCCCGGCACGCCCAGTGGCACGGGTTGCAGATCGCTGCCCAGCACGTACAGCCGGGCGTTGTCCACCGGCCCGCCGATATGCAGCTCGCCGCCAGCCTCGAGCACACCTGAGCTGGCCACCACGGTGGTCTCGGTGGGGCCGTAGTTGTTGACCACGGCGAAGGTCTGGGTGCGGTTGAACTGACGCAGGCGGTCGCCACCGATCAGCAGCGTGCGCAGGGTCGAATGTTCCAGCTGGTGGCTGAAGGCGTACTCGGCCACGGGGGTGGGCAGGAAGCTCACGTCCAGTGGTTGCGCGCGCCACCAGGCGAGCATGGCGTCGAGGTCTTCATGGCCTTCGCCCGGCGGTGCCAGGTGCAGGACCGCCCCGCTGGCCAGCGCCGGCCAGATTTCCCAGGCCATGGCGTCGAAACCGAAACCGGCCAGGCTCGAGGTGTGCCGGCCCAGGCACAGGTCGAAAGCCCGGCAATGCCAGTCCACCAGGTTGTTCAGGGTGCCGTGCTCGACCATCACGCCCTTGGGCTGGCCGGTGGAACCGGAGGTGTAGATCACATAGGCCAGGTGCGCCGCGCTCAGCCCCGGCACCACAGGATCGTCCACCCGGGCCGGCCAGTCGGGCTGGTCGAGGGCCAGCACCGGCACGGCCACCTCCCCCAGTCGCCCGCGCAGGGCCTGCAGGGTGAGCACCACCACTGGGGCGCTGTCATCGAGCAGGTAGCGCACGCGCTCGTCGGGGTGGGCCGGATCCACCGGCACATAGCCGGCGCCGGCCTTGAGCACGGCCAGCAGGCCGGCCAGGGTGTCCAGGCCACGGCGGGCCAGTACCGCGACCCGGTCATCGGGGCGCACGCCCAAGGCGATCAGGTGGTGGGCCAGGGCGTTGGCGCGACGGTTCAGCTCGGCGTAGCTCAGCGCCTGCCCCAGGCAGGTGCTGGCGGTGGCGTCCGGGTGCGCCTGGGCGATGGCCTCGATGCGCCGATGCAGGGTGCCAGCGGTGACCGCGCGGCCCGCCGTGTGGTTGAAACCCTCCAGCAACTGCGCGCGCTCCTGCGGCGGCAGCATGGGCAGCGCGCGAACCTCGTCGACCGAGCCCTCGAGCAGGCTGCGCAGTGCCTGTTCCAGGTAGGCGCAGACGCGCTGCGCCGGCACCTCGGGGCTGGCCAGCAGGGTCAGCCGGAAGGCTTCGCCGAAGTCATCGACGCTCAGGGTCAGCGGGTAGTTGGTGGCTTCGGCGGCATGGACGATCTCGATACCCGCCCAGCCGGCCCGGCGCGCTGCCTCGGAACCCGAGGGCGCGCTGTGGCGGTAGTTGAGCAAGGCGTTGAACAGCGGCGTCGGCGCCGCCACGCCGCTGCAGCGCTGGGCCAAGGCCAGCGGGGCATGCTCGTGGCGCATCAGGCTGCTCAGCCGCTGGTGGGTGGCCTTGATCGCCACGGCCAGGCCGGCGCCGTCGAGGTCCACGCGCAGCGGCAAGGTATTGATGAAGATCCCCAACGCCCGGTCGGTAGCCTCGGCGCCCAGCAGACGCCCCATCAGCACCGTGCCGAACACCACCTGATCGCGCCCGGTCAGGCCGCCCAGCACCCGCGCCCACGCCAGGTGGAACAGGCTGGCGACGCTCACCCCCTGCGCTCGTGCCTGGCCGCGCAAGGCCTGGCACAGCGGCAGGTCGAGGTCCAGGGCATGCTCGTTCAGCGCCGCGCCGTCCCCCTTCACATCGCTCAGGCCATAAGCCAGGGTCGGTTCGTCGACGCTGCTCAGCATGTCGCGAAAGAACGCCTCGTGCTCGGCCTCTCCCACGCCCAGCAAGGCCTGGGCCACATGGTTGCGGAACGGCACCGGCCGGCCCAGTCCGGCGCCGTCGCCCAGCAGGAACGCCAGCATTTCGTGGCGCACCACCTCCAGGGCGCTGTGGTCCATGGCCAGATGGTGGAACTGCAGGGTCGCATGGACGCTGCCGTCCATCTCGGCGGCCTGGCATTGCAGACGGATCAGCGGGGCCTTGGTCAGGTCGAAACCAGCCACGGGCGTCTGTCCGGCCGACAGTTGCGTGACGCACAGCTCGGCGCGGCGCCAGACCACCTGGACCGGGGTCTCGATGTCCTTCCAGTGCACCGAGGTGCGCAGGATGTCGTGGCGCTCGATCACCCCCTGCAACGCCTCGGCGAAGGCCTGCACCCGGTCATCGCTGGCGAACACGAAGCGCGCCTGCATCACGTAAGGATCGTGTTCGCCCGCGCTGGCGTGGTGGAACAGCATGCCCTGCTGCAACGGCAGCAGCGGGTAGATGTCCTGCACATTGGCGGCGCCCCCAGGCACGGCGGCGACCACACGGTCGATGCTGGCCTGGTCGAGGTCGACCAGGCTGAGCAACTCCGGGCTGATCCGTGTGCAATCGGCGGGGATGCGATTCGCCGGCACCTCGACCGCGCCCTGGCGAGCGGCCACGTACGCGCCGCTTGCCAGCAACGCCAGCAGCGCCGGTTTGTGCTCGCGCAACTGCGTCACCAGTGCCGCGTCAGTCAGGGCCTGGCGATTGCCCTGCACCGCCAGCTGGCCATCCTTGAGCGCCAGCTGGACATTATTGGCGGCCAGTGTGGCCAGTAGTTCATTGATGCTCACAGGACGATCTCCATTCTGTCTGTGATGGCGGCATAACCTGCCAGCGTCGGGTGTTCGAACAGGCTGCGCACATCAGCCTCCAGGCCGGCTTCACGCAGGCGCGAGGTGAGGGTCACGGCCAACAGCGAGTGGCCACCCAGTTCGAAGAAGTTGTCGTGGCGCCCTACCCGCTCCACGCCCAGCAGCTCGGCCCAGATCCCGGCCAGCAGCTGTTCGGTGTCGCCCTCGGGAGCCTCATAGGCGCGGGCCGGCAGCTCCGGTGTCGGCAGGGCCTTGCGGTCGAGCTTGCCGTTGGGGGTCAGCGGCAGCGCGTCGAGGTGGATGAACAGCGCCGGCACCATGTACTCCGGCAACCGCGCCAGCAGCGCATCGCGCAGGGCCTCGGCGGGCTGCGGTTCACCCGTGTGGTAGGCCACCAGGCGTGGGCCGGCCGGCGCGGCGTCATGCACCAGCACCACGGCTTCGCGCACACCCGGCAGGCGCTCCAGGCAGGCCTCGATCTCGCCCGGTTCGATGCGCAGCCCGCGCAGCTTGATCTGATGGTCGGTACGGCCGAGGAACTCGAGCACGCCATCGGCACGCTGGCGCACCAGGTCGCCGCTGCGGTACAGCCGGTCGCCTTCGACGAACGGGCTGGCGATGAAGCGCTCGGCCTGCTGCTGGGGCAGGCCGAGGTAACCCCGCGCCACCCCGGCACCGCCGATGTGCAACTGGCCGGCGACCCCGATCGGCACGGGCTGGTCATGGCCATCGAGCACGTACAGCCGGGTGTTGTCGATCGGCCGACCGATCGGCAATGCGCCCTGTGGCAGTGGATCCTGCGGCTGCAGGGTCCAGACACTGCAGTCCACGGTGGTCTCGGTCGGGCCATAGACGTTGTGCAGGCGCACCTGCGGCAGGCGTTCGCGCACCTGGCGGGCCAGCGCCGCGGTCAGCTCGCCACCGCCGCAGACGATGTCGGTCAGGCTCGTGCAGCGCGCACTGTCCGCCTGTTCGAGGAACTGCTGCAGCAGCGCCGGCACGAACTGCACCACGCCGACCTGCCGGCGCTCGATCAGCTCGACCAGGTACTGCGGATCGCGCTGCCCGTCGGGCTGCGCCAGCACCAGGCGCAGCCCGCTGCACAGCGGCCAGAACAGCTCCCACACCGAGGCGTCGAAACTGATCGGGGTCTTGTGCAGCACCGCCCCCTCGGCCGGGAACTGCCCGGCACTCCAGCGCACCAGGTTGACCACGTTGCGGTGCTCGACCATCACCCCCTTCGGCACCCCGGTGGAGCCGGAGGTGTAGATCACATAGGCCAGGTGCTGGGCGTTCAGGCCCGATACTTGTGGGTTGTCGCCTGACAAGCTCGTCCAGCTTGGCTGATCGAGGTCGATCACCTGCCCGCCCTCGGGCACGTGGCGGGTGGCGCCGTGCACCAGCACCGCCACCGGCGCGCTGTCCGCGAGCATGTGGCGAATGCGCTCGGCCGGGTAGTCCGGATCGACCGGCACATAGGCGCCACCGGCCTTGAGGATGGCCAGCAGGCCGACCACCAGCGACAGCCCGCGCTCGACGCAGATTGCCACGCGATCGTCTGGTTTGACCCCCAGTTCGATCAGGTGACGGGCCAGGCGGTTGGCCCGCTCGTTGAGCTGGCGATAGCTGAGTTCACCTTGTTCGGCGCTGACGGCCAGCGCTTCGGGGCTGCGCTGGGCCTGGGCCTCGAACAGACCATGGAGGGTCTGCGTCAGGTCGTGGGGCACCTCGCTGCAGTTGAAGTCGTCCAGCACCTGGCGGCGCTCTGCGGCCGGCACGACTGGCAGGTCAAGCAGCGGCCGCTGTGGCGAATGCTCCAGCGCGTCGACCAGTTCGCCGATGATCTGCCGCAACTGCCCGCACAGGCGCTCCGCGCCCCAGGCCGCCGGGGCCTGCACGGTAAGGCGCAGGTCTTCGCCCAGATCGTCGACGGCAAGGTTCAGCGGATAGTTGGTGCGCTCCTCGGCCCCGACCACCTCGATCCCCGGCGCCATCACGATCACCGCGTCGGCATCGCCCGCCGCGCTGTGGCGGTAGTTGAGCATGCTGTTGAACAGTGGCGTCGGTGCGGCCACGCCACTGCAGCGCTGGGCCAGGGCCAGCGCTGCCTGCTCGTGGTCGAGCAGCCCGGTGAGGCGCTGGTGGGTGTCGAGCAGGCCATCGCGCACCCCTCGCCCGGCCAGGTCGACGCGCAGCGGCAAGGTATTGATGAACATGCCCAAGGCCTGCTCGGCGTCGGCACCTGCGCTCATGCGCCCGAGCAGAACGCTGCCGAAGACCACGCTGTCACGCCCGGACAGTGCGCCCAGCAGGCGAGCCATCGCCAGGTGCATGACGCTCGCCGGGTTCGCGCCGAGCTGGCGCGCGCGCGCGCGCAAGCGCTGGCTGAGCGACAATGGCAGGGTCAGGCGCGCCTCTTCCACTGGCTGTCCGGCCAGGGCCTCGACACCGAAGGCCAGCGTCGGCTCGTCGATGTCGGCGAGCATGTCGTTGAAGAACGCTTCGTGCGCCTGTTCGTCCATGGCCAACCCGGCCCTGGCCAGCAGATCGCGAAACGGCACCGCCGGCGGCAGGCTGTCGCCGGCGCCCATCAGGCAGGCCTGGATCTCGCGGCGCACGATGTCCAGCCCGGTGTGGTCCATGACGGTGTGATGGAACAGCAGCAATGCCACCACCTGGCCGTCGCTGCCCTGGCCATGGGCCAGGCGCAGCAGCGGCGCCTGGCGCAGGTCCATGCGGTAGTGGCCACTGTCGAAGCGCGCCCGCAGCAGGCCCAGCGGATCCTCGCCGTCGGGCACCGCGACCGTTTCGCGCGCCAGCGGCGCGCTGCGCCAGACCACCTGCAACGGTGCGTCCAGCGCCTCCCAGGCCATCGCCGTGCGCAGGATGTCGTGGCGCTGGATCACCTGGTCCAGGGCCTCGGCAAAGGCCTCCAGGCGCGCCGCGCTGGCGAAGCGCAACTGGACCTGCAGCACGTAGGGGTCACCCGCGTCCGTCGCCAGATGGTGATAGAGCATGCCTTCCTGCAGCGGCGCCAGGGGGTAGATGTCCTGCACGTTGGCCGCTGCGCCCGGCACGCTGGCGACGATACGGTCGATGGCGGCCTGGTCCAGCCGCACCAGCGGCAGCATGTCCGGGGTGATGCGCAGCGCCGGGCTCACCCAGTCGCCGCCCTGCCCGGCCAGCCACGCCAGCAGTGTCGGCTTGTTGTCGGCCAGGGCCTGCCACAGGTCATCGTCCACCGCATCGTCGGCACCCAGCACGATCAGGTCGTCGGCTTCGCGCTGCAGTCGGATCGCGCGGGTGGAGAGCACAGCCATCAATTCGCTCAGGGGCATGGTTAAGCATCCTGCTTTGCCAGTCGGGAGAATGGTCGTGAAGCTAATGGATCGGCGGGGATCGGGCTGACAGGGGAAGCAGGGACATTCCCGGCGCGCTGTCTGCACCGGCCTCTTCACGGGTGAATCCGCACCCACGGCCTTGAAGCCGCTGGGAGCGGGTTCACCTGCGGGCATCAGAGCCGTCGGCGCGCCTGCAAGCCAGGTATGGTGGTGCGCGGCACTTCTACACGGGCCTGTTGCAAACGCGTGCTGGCCGCCAGCCCGGCCAGGGTCGGCTGGCTGAACAAGCTCCGCGCGTCGGCATGCAGCCCCGCCTGGCGCATGCGCGCCACCAGGCTCACGGCCAGCAGCGAGTGCCCGCCCAGTTCGAAGAAGTTGTCGTCGCGGCCGACCTGCTCGATGCGCAGCACCTCGCCCCAGATCTGCGCCAGGGCGGTTTCCAGCTCGCCCTCGGGGGCGACGTAGCGGCGGCTGATCACCGACTCGGGGCCGGGCTCGGGCAACGCCTGGCGATCGACCTTGCCACTGGGGCTCAGCGGCCAGCGCGCCAGGGCCACGAACGCCGATGGCACCAGGTACTCCGGCAGACGTGCCAGCATGTGGCTGCGCAGCGCCTCCAGCCCCGGCGCCGGCTGACCGTCGCGGCAGGTGAAATAGGCCACCAGCCGCTCGTCGCGCATCAGTACCACGGTCTGGTCCAGGCCGGGGTAGCTCGCCAGTTGCGCCTCGATTTCCCCCGGCTCGACGCGCAGGCCGCGCAGCTTGAGCTGGAAGTCATTGCGGCCGAGGAACTCCAGTTCGCCGTCTTCGCGATAACGCGCCAGGTCGCCCGTGCGGTACAGCCGGTCGCCGACCACGAACGGGCTGGCGATGAAGCGTTCGGCCTGCAACGCCGGCAGGCCAAGGTAGCCGCGTGCGACACCGACGCCACCGATATGCAACTGGCCGACCGCGCCGAACGGCACCGGACGGTCATGGGCATCGAGCAGGTACAGCCGGGTGTTGCAGAGGGCGCGGCCGATCGGCGGCGCACTGACCGGCAACGGCTGGTCGGGCTCCAGGGTCCAGGCAGTGCTGTCGACGGTGGCCTCGGTGGGGCCGTAGACGTTATGCAGGCGCACCCTGGGCAGGCGCGCGCGCACCGCGCTGGCCAGCGCCAGGGTCAGCTCGCCACCGCCGCAGAAGATGTCGGTGAGGCTGGTGCAGCGTTCCACGCCCTCGACTTCGAGGAACTGATGCAGCAGGGCCGGCACGAACTTGACGGTGGTGACCGCGCGCTGGCGGATCAGCTCGGCGAGGTAGGCTGGATCGCGATGGCCATCCGGCCGCGTCAGTACCAGGCGCAGCCCTGCCGCGAGCGGCCAGAACAACTCCCACACCGAACCGTCGAAGCTGAACGGCGCCCGCTGCAGCAGCGCATCCCCCGGCCTTGGCGGGCACAGGCCCGAGCCCCAGTGCATGAGGTTGCACAGGCCGCGATGCTCGATCATCACCCCCTTGGGCGTGCCGGTGGAGCCTGAGGTGTAGAGCACGTAGGCCAGGTGCGCGGCGTTCAGGCCTGGCACTTGCGGCGCTTGGTCCGGATATCGTCGGCCATCGTGACGATCGAGGTTGACACATGGCACTGCGCTGCTGGCCAACAGGCCTTCGGTGGCGTCATGCACCAGCACCGTCAGCGGCGCGCTGTCAGCGAGCATGTAGCGCAGGCGTTCGTCGGGGTAGCCGGGGTCCAGCGGCACGTAGGCGCCACCCGCCTTGAGGATGCCCAGCAGGCCCACCATCAGCGCCAGGCCTCGCTCGATGCAGATCGCCACTCGGGTATCAGGGCGCACGCCCAACTCGATCAGCTGGTGGGCCAGGCGATTGGCCTGGGCGTCGAGCTGGCGGTAGCTGAGGCTGTCGTCGCCGGCCTGCACCGCGATGGCATCGGGGGTGCGTTGCACCTGTTGCGCGAACAACGCGGGCCAGGTCTGCCCCACTGGGCTGCTCAGGTCCTCGGTGGCGTTGAGCTCGACCAGCAGGGGTTGCAGTTCGCCGGCAGGCACGCTGCACAGTTGCGTCAACGGCGTGTCCAGGCCTGGTGCGAGCAAGCCCTCCAGGGTGGTGAGCAGATAGTCCAGCAACCGCTCGACGCCCAGGCTGCGCGGCGCCCGCAGGCTAAGCCGGACAGCCTGGCCAAGGTCGTCGACCGCCAGCATCAGCGGCTGGCTGACCACCTCGCTGGCGCCCAGCAGTTCCACTCCCGGCAGCGCCGTCCTGTGCTGCGCGCCGTGACGGAAGTTGAGCAGGCTGTCGAACAGCGGCATGCCTGCGGGCAAGGCGCTGCAGCGCTGGGCCAGCACCTGTGGCGCATCCTCATGGGCCAGCAGCGCCGCAAGGCGTTCGTGGCTCTCGCCCAGGGCCTGGCCGAGGGTCCGTCCAGCCAGGCTCACTCGCAGCGGCAAGGTGTTGATGAACATGCCCAGCGCCCGTTCGGCGCCCTCGCCCGCCGCCAGACGCCCCAGCAGCACCGTGCCGAACACCACCTCGTCCTGCCCCGAGAGGCTGCCCAGCACCTGGGCCCAGGCCAGGTGGAACAGGCTGGCGAGGCTGACATCGGCGCTGCGCGCCAGTTGCCGCAGGCCCTGGACCAGGCGCAACGGCACAGGGTGTTCCAGGGTCTGCAGCGTTTCGGCCGCAATGGGCAGCCCGGCCACGCCGAGCACCCGGGTAGGCGCCTCCAGGTCGCCCAGCATCTGCCGGAAGAACGCTTCGTGCTGCCGCTCACGGCCAGGCGCGGCATGCGCCGCTGCGAAGTTGCGATAAGGCACCGGTACCGGCAGGTCGCGCCCCTGCCCGGCGAGCAAGGCGCGCAGCTCGGTCAACAGCAATTCGAGGGATAGCGCATCGTTGACCAGGTGATGGAAGCACAGCAGCCCGAGCCAACGGCCCTGCCCCGGTGCCTCGGCGACGCTCAGGGCCATCATCGGTGCGCGGCGCAAGTCCAGCGGCTGGCTCCGGGCCTTGAGCCGATCCTCGGCATCGTCACCGCCGGGGAGCACCTCGACCGGCAGTTCGGCCTGGCGCCAGACCACCTGTTGCGGCTGCGCCTGTGCCTCCCAGGCCAGGCTGGTGCGCAGGATGTCGTGGCGCTCGATCACCTGCTGCAAGGCCCGGGCGAAGGCCTGCCAGGCCTCACGGCTGGCGAAGGCGAACAGCGCCTGTTGCTGGTAGGGATCGCGGGCGTCGGTGATGTGGTGGTACAGCAAGCCCTGCTGCAGGGGGGCCAGCGGATAGATCTCCTGTACGTTGGCGGCGCCGCCCGGCACGCCGGCGACGATGCGCTCGATGGCCGGCTGCTCGAGCGCCGTCAGCGCCAGCATGTCGGGGGTGATGTGCCGGCAACCGACAGGCACGAGGTTATCCGGCAGCGCTCGGCTGCCGTTGGCGCTGGCCGACGCCGCGAGGCTGGCCAGGGTCGGCTGGCCGAACAGAACCTGTACGTCGGCATGCAGGCCTTCCTGGCGCATGCGTTCGACGAGTTGCACGGCCAGCAGCGAGTGCCCGCCGAGCTCGAAGAAGTGATCGTGCCGTCCTACCCGCTCGACCCCGAGCAACTCGGCCCACAGCGCCGCCAGGCGCTGCTCGGTCGGCCCCTCGGGCGCAGCGTAGACGCGGCGCACGCTGGCCTGCGCGGTGGGCGCCGGCAGGGCCTGGCGGTCGAGCTTGCCGTTGGCTGTGAGCGGCCAGCGCGGCAGCCTCACGTAGGCGCCTGGCAGCAGCGCCGCGGGCAGGCGCTCGGCCAGGTGCTCGTGCAGCTCGCGCGGTGCCACCTCGGCCGCGCCGATGAACCAGGCGACCAACTGGCCACCCTGCAACAGCACCATGCATTCCTGCACGGCGGCGTGGCGAGCCAGGGCAGCCTCGATCTCGGCCAGTTCCACGCGCACGCCACGGATCTTCACCTGCTCGTCATTGCGGCCCAGGTACTCCAAGGTGCCATCGACCTGCCAGCGCACCAGGTCGCCGCTGCGGTACATGCGCGCGCCCGGCTCGTCGCTGAACGGGTCGTCGAGGAAGCGTTCGGCGGTCATTTCCGGGCGGCCGAGGTAGCCGCGGGCGACGCCCCTGCCACCGATGTACAGCTCGCCGGCGACCCCGGGCGGCAGCAGGCGCTGACTGGCATCGAGCACATACAGGCGGGCGTTGTCGAGCGGCCCGCCGATATGCAGCGGCTGTCCGGCATACACCGCGCCGAAGCTGGCCACCACGGTGGCTTCGGTGGGGCCGTAGTTGTTGACCAGGGCATGACGTGGATCCCGCGTCAGGTGGCGCAGGCGGTCGCCGCCGATCAGCAAGGTGCGCAAGGTCGGGTGATCCGGACCGTGGGCGAAGACGTGCTCGGCCACCGGCGTGGGCAGGAAGCTGACATCCAGCGGCTGGGCGTGCCACCAGCGCAGCAAGGCATCGATGTCCTCGGGACCCTGGCGTACCGGCGCCAGGTGCAGGGTGGCGCCGCAGCACAACGCCGGCCAGACCTCCCAGGCCATGGCATCGAAGCCGAACCCCGCCAGGCACGACACCTGGTCACCCGCGCGCAGGACAAACGCACGGCAGTGCCAGTCGACGAGGTTGCCGAGCATGCCGTGCTCCACCATCACGCCCTTGGGCTGGCCGGTGGAGCCGGAGGTGTAGATCACATAGGCCAGGTTGCCGGCGCCGAGGCCCAGCACCTGCGGGTCAGCCGCCAGCGTCTGGACGCCTTGGTCCAGCATCAGTCGCGGCGGTCCGTCCGCCGGTAGCCGAGGCGACAGCGCGGACAGCGTCAGCAGCACCTTCGGCGCACAATCCTGCAACAGGTAGACCAGTCGTTCCTCGGGGTGGGCCGGATCCAGCGGCACGTAGGCTGCGCCGGCCTTGAGAATCGCCAACAGGCCGACCAGGGTGTCCAGGCCGCGCCAGGCGCAGATCGCCACGCGGTCCTCGGGCGTCACGCCCAACGCGAGCAGATGCTCCGCCAGTCGGTTGGCGCGGCCGTTCAGCTCGCCATAGCTCAGGCTGTGGCCCTCGTGCCAGGCGGCGACTGCCTGCGGCGCGCTGGCGGCCTGCTGCGCGATACGCCAGTGAATGCAGCGCTCGTCGGCCTGGGTACGACGGCCGTGGCCGAAACTGCGCAGCCGCTCGTGTTCGGCGGCCGTCGGCAGGTCGAATTCGGTCACGCGCAGACCAGGCGATGCCAGCCCCTGGCCCAGCAGGTGCAGCAGGCGCCCGGCCAGCGCCCTGACCTCGCCGGCATCGAACCAGCCCAGGTTGAACACCAGGTGCAGCCAGGCCTCGCCGGTCTGCCGGTTGTTGCGCAGGTGCAAGGCCAGCGGGGTCGGCTCATGGCCGTTGCACACCTTGACGCTGCGGCCCGGCACGTCGCCGTAACGCAGTGCACTGCCCTGTTCTTCATAGGACACGCTCAGCTCGAACAACTGGCCACGACCCTCACCAAGCAGGCCCAGCGCGCGGTTGAGCTCGCTCAGGGCAAAGCGCTGATGACGGAAATCCTGTTTCAGGGCATCGCGGATCGCCCGCACCAGCTCGGCGAACGACAGCTCACCGGCAAAGTCCATGCGCAAGGCGCTGACCTGGGTGAACAACCCCAGGGTCGCCTTGAACTGCGCATTGCCACGGTTGCGCACCGGCACGCCGACCACCCACTCGTCCCGCTGCCAGGTGCGCACGCAGCACACATGCAGGGCCGCCAGCAGCACATGGAAGGCCGAGGCCTGTAGCTCGCCGGCCAGTTTTCCCATGCGCGCCAGCAGGTCTGGATCGAACGGCAGGTCCAGCGCCTGGCTCGGCGTGGCGGCGTCGCTATCGACACGCTCCTTCGCCAGCATCAGGGCGGCGGGCACGCTCTGGTACCTGGCCAGCCAGTAGGCGCGGTCGCGCGCCTGCCGAGGTGAAGCCTGGTAGGCGCTGTCGTCGCTGATGAACGCGCGGTAGGACGGCGCCGCCTCGGGCAGAGGCGACCCGCTGGCGAGCAGCCCGTAGTAGTTGCCCAAGGTGTCGAACAACTGGTCGAAGCCCCAGCCATCGATGATCAGGTGGTGCGCCTGGCCGGCGAGCCAGTGACGCCCGGGGCCCAGCCGGACCAGGAAGAAGCGCGCCAGTGGCCCGCTCGTCAGCGGGAAACGCTGCCCCATGCGCTCGCGCATCAAGGTTGTGGCGGCCGCTTCGGGATCGGCCTCGCCGCCCAGGTCGATGACCGGCAGGGTCAGGGTCAAGCCGGCGTCGAAACATTGCAGCGGCAGGCCGCCGTCTCCCGGCGTCAGCAGCGTGCGCAAACTGTCGTGCAACGCCACCAGGTGATCCAGTGCCTGCCGCAGCAGGCCGACGTCGAGGCTCCCTGCAAGCTCGATGTAGCCCCCGATGTTGTACAGCGGCGAGTCACCGTGGCTGAGCTGATCCAGCCAGATGTCCCGTTGGGCGGAGGTCAGGGGGAAGGTATCGGTGACAGCCATGGGTCGGGACATCCTTGCGGTTGATCGTCCGCGGATTCAAGCACTGCCCCTTGCCGCCTGTATGGCCCCTGAAACCCGGACACCCCCGGGCGTCGTTGCTCACCGGCTCGGGTCGCTGATTTTCATGTAGGAAAATAACCACGGCACGCGCTGACAAGCGGCTTACGTCGCGCACCAGATGCGGAAAAATCCGACAATTCACTGCTTACTGGCGTCAATTTGCCGGCTTTCTGCCGATTCCAGACTTTCCAGCGTCACCTCAGACCACTGGCGAAGCCCGTCACACATGGCATTTTCTGTCCCGGAATTCCATTACAGACGCTGCCTGTCACCTGCGGCTTGAATACCGCCATCCCTGAATCAGAAGGAGAGCACTCGACCACGAGACTGCCCACCGCAAGCCGCGAATCAAGGAAGAAGACCTCTATGAAGCTGACCGACAGCCTGGCGCGACACCACGCCCCGCACTTGTATCTGCAACTGGGCGAACTGATAGCCAGCAGTGGCGACGACGATTTTGCCGGACAGATGTTCAAACTGGTCGACGCCCTGGTGCCGATCCATCAGCTGGGCCTCAGCGAATGGACCCTCGACAGCCGCCAGGCGCGCATCGAACGCATCGTCCCGCTGGGCAGCGCCGGCGCCGGCGAGCCGTCCACGCCACGTGACGATCCACCCGACGCGCTGCTGCAACGCATTCTGCAGATGGACGACCCGGTGCTGATCCACACCCGTCGCCCACTGGGGCGACGGTATCAGGCACAGAGCGCCCATCAGTGCAGTCTGGTGTCCTGCAGCGGCGAACGCCGCTGGCTGATCTGCTGCCACCGCCTGCTCGAACAGCGCGCGTTCACCCTGGCCGAGCTGTCACTGCTCAAGAGCCTGTCCGACACCCTGCTGCCGCTGGTCGAACACCACGCGCTGAGTCTGCCGGTCCGGCAGCGCTCGACATGTGGCCAGCTCATGCCGGTGCTGCCGCCTGGGTCGCTGCGCGCGGCGTTTGGTGAACGCCTGGCCCAAGGCGCGATCAGCCTGTCGGCGCGCGAGCAGGAGGTCTGCCTGGGACTGCTGACCGGCGGCACCGTGCCGCAGATGGCGCAGCGCCTCAACGTCAAGAACAGTTCGGTGGAAACCTACCTCAAACGCGCCACGGCCAAGCTGGGGGTCAGTGGTCGCCACGGGCTGGCGCGCTGGATGGCCGGCGCCTGAGCGCGTGAACAGTCAAGGAAGTGCTCGATGCGTGGATTCGCCCTTATCCTGCTGACCGCGGCGCTGGCTGGCTGCAGTCTGATCCCCGACTACCAGCGCCCGGACGCGCCAGTGGCCAGCCACTATCCCAGCGGGCCGGCCTACTCCGACGGCGCAACCGGCGCGACCGCGGAGCAGTGGCAGGCGGTCTTCCAGGACCCGGCGCTGCGCCAGCTGATCGACACGGCGCTGGCCAACAACCGTGACCTGCGCGTGGCACTGCTGAATGTCGAAGCCAGTCGCGCCCAGTACCGCATCCAGCGCGCCGAGCTGCTGCCCGCCGTTTCGGCCAACGCCAGTGGCCAGCGCCAGTACCTGCCCCGCAGCGCGACCGGAAGCGGCGACGGCATGATCAGGTCCACGTACGCCGCGAACCTTGGCATCAGCGCCTACGAGCTGGACCTGTTCGGCCGGGTCCGCAGCGCCAGCGCGCAGGCCCTGCAGACTTACCTGGCCAGCGAGCAAGCGCGCCGTGGCGCGCAGCTCAGCCTGGTGGCGAGCGTCGCCACCGTGTACCTGACCTGGCGCGCCGACCAGGAACTGCTCGAACTGTCCCAGCGCACCCTCGCCGCCGACGAACAGAGCCTGCGCCTGACCACCCGACAACGCCGCACCGGCACCCTTTCGGCGCTCGACCAGATCCAGGCCCAGACCCGGGTCGACAGCACCCGCGCTGCCGTGGCGCGCTATCGCCGGCTGGCCGCCCAGGACCTCAACCAGTTGACGCTGCTGGTCGGCGGTCCGTTTGCACCGCCCCAGCCTGCCCAGCCACTGGCCGGCGAACTGATCGCCCAGATACCGGCAGGGTTGCCGTCGCAGTTGCTGCAGCGTCGCCCGGACATCCTCGAGGCCGAGCATCGACTGCAGGCTGCCAATGCCAACATCGGCGCGGCTCGCGCCGCGTTCTTCCCCAGCATCAGCCTGACGGCCAATGCCGGGGGTTCCAGCCTGGAGCTGTCCAACCTGTTCAAGGCCGGCTCGGGGAGCTGGCTGTTCCAGCCACAGATCAGTCTGCCGGTGTTCAATGCAGGCAGTCTCAGGGCCAGCCTGGACTACGCCCGCCTGCAGAAGGACATCCAGGTCGCCCAGTACGAGAAGGCCATCCAGACGGCCTTCCAGGAAGTGGCCGACGGCCTCGCGGCCCGCGCCACCTACCAGCGCCAATTGCAGGCCCAGCGTGATCTGGTGGCGGCCAGCCAGCGCTACTACGACCTGGCGCAGAATCGCTACCGCACAGGTGTCGACAGCAGCCTGACCTTCCTCGATGCCCAGCGCGAGCTGTTCAGCGCCCAGCAGGGGCTGATCGGCGATCGGCTGGCGCAACTGGTCGCCGAGGTGAACCTCTATACGGCGCTGGGCGGAGGCTGGTCAACCACCACCGAGGTGTCCCGCCAATCCATCAGCAGCCTGTTGCCGACAGGTGCCACGGGGTTAAAGTGAGCTGATCGGTCCGGGCTGCGCCAGTCACGCAAAAATGCAGCATCGCCCTGCACATTTGCCAATTGTGCAAGGCAAATTCGCATGACAGGATCCTGCGATTCGCCCGCGCATCCCAGACTTCATCTGGAAAATCAATAACAAGGCAGGGAGACCGCGATGACCGCGCACGCTCAACCCTCGGCAACGGATCAAGTACTGGCCGAGGTCCGCAACCACATTGGCCACCTCACCCTCAACCGCCCCGCCGGGCTCAACGCCCTCACCCTCGACATGGTCCGCAGCCTGCAGGAGCACCTGAACGCGTGGGCCCAGGATCCGCAGGTACATGCCGTGATGCTGCGCGGCGAAGGGCCCAAGGGCTTCTGCGCCGGTGGCGACATCCGCTCGCTGCACGACAGCTTCAAGACCGGCGGCAAGCTGCACGAGCGGTTCTTCGAAGAGGAATACGCCCTGGATCTGTGCATCCACCGCTACCGCAAGCCGGTACTGGTGCTGATGGACGGCTTCACCCTCGGCGGCGGCATGGGCCTGGCCCAAGGTTGCGACCTGCGTATCGTCACCGAGCGCAGCCGCCTGGGGATGCCCGAAGTGGGCATCGGCTACTTCCCGGATGTCGGCGGCAGCTATTTCCTGCCGCGCGTTCCCGGCGAACTGGGCATCTATCTGGGCGTCAGCGGCAGCCAGATCAAGGCCGCCGACGCCCTGTACTGCGGCCTCGCGGACTGGTACCTGCAAAGCGACAAGCTGGCGGCGCTGGACGCCGGGCTCGACCAGCTGACGTTCGGCGAGCAGCCACTCAAGGACCTGCAAGGCCTGCTCGCACGGCTGGGCACCCAGACCCTGGGTGATGCGCCGCTGGCGCGGCTGCGCCCGGTGATCGACCACTTCTTCGCCCTGCCCGACCTGCCGAGCATCATCGAGCAGCTGCGCGCCGTGACCATCGGCGACAGCCATCAATGGGCCCTGGACACTGCGGCACTGCTGGAAACGCGCTCGCCGCTGGCCATGGCCGTCACCCTCGAGCTGTTGCGCCGTGGCCGTCACCTGGCACTGGAGGGCTGCTTCGCCATGGAGCTGCACATCGACCGCCAGTGGTTCGAGCACGGCGACATCATCGAAGGCGTGCGCGCGCTGATCGTCGACAAGGACAAGCAGCCACGCTGGAACCCGCCGACCCTGGCGGGCCTGACTCGCCAGCGGGTCGACCAATTCTTCGAAGGCCTGTGAGCCCGGGAGTACACAGATGCAAGACCTGGAACTGAGCGAAGAGCAGATCATGATCCGCGACATGGCCCGGGACTTCGCCCGTGGCGAGATCGCGCCCCATGCCCAGGCCTGGGAAAAGGCCGGCTGGATCGACGACGACGTGGTGCGCAGGATGGGCGAGCTGGGCCTGCTCGGCATGGTCGCCCCGGAGCAGTTCGGTGGCAGCTACACCGACTACGTGGCCTATGCCCTGGCGGTCGAGGAAATCTCCGCCGCCGATGGCGCCACCGGCGCGTTGATGAGCATTCACAACTCGGTCGGCTGCGGTCCGCTGCTGGCCTATGGTAGCCCCGAGCAGCAGCAGGCCTGGCTGCCGAAACTGGCCAGCGGCGAAGTGATCGGCTGCTTCTGCCTCACCGAACCCCAGGCCGGGTCCGAAGCCCATAACCTGCGAACCCGCGCCGAGCGGATCGACGGCCAGTGGGTGATCAACGGCGCCAAGCAGTTCGTCAGCAACGCGCGCCGGGCCAAGCTGGCCATCGTCTTCGCCGTGACCGATCCACAGTTGGGCAAGAAAGGCCTGTCGGCGTTCCTGGTGCCCACCGACAACCCGGGTTTCAAGGTCGATCGCAGCGAACACAAGATGGGCATCCGCGCCTCCGACACCTGCGCGGTGACCCTGGATGACTGCCGTATCCCCGCCGCCAACCTGCTGGGCGAACAGGGCAAGGGGCTGGCCATCGCCCTGTCCAACCTCGAGGGCGGGCGCATCGGCATCGCCGCCCAGGCCCTGGGCATCGCCCGGGCCGCGTTCGAGGCCGCACTGCTGTATTCGCGCGAACGTATCCAGTTCGGCAAGCCGATCAACGAACACCAGAGCATCGCCAACCTGCTGGCCGACATGCAGGTGCGGATCAACGCCGCGCGCCTGCTGATCCTGCACGCTGCCCGCCTGCGCACGGCCGGCAGGCCGTGCCTGTCCGAAGCCTCGCAGGCCAAGCTGTTCGCCTCGGAGATGGCCGAGCGGGTCTGTTCGATGGCGATCCAGGTGCATGGCGGCTATGGCTACCTGGAGGACTATCCGGTGGAGAAGTACTACCGCGACGCGCGGATCACCCAGATCTACGAGGGCTCCAGCGAAATCCAGCGCATGCTGATCGCCCGGGAGCTCAAGCACTATCCGCTTTGAGGCGTCATCGATCCCTGTGCCAGCGGGTTGGCCCGCTGCCACAGGCGCCAGGCCCTGCGCGGAAACGGCTAGACTCTAAGGACCGCACCCGCGCCGCAACGCACGGCAGGGCCGCGCAGACCAGGCATGAACGGGGGCTGCCACACGTGGAGGTGTGAGATGAGCCAGTTTCAGCGATTGTTCGTCATGCTCGGCCCGCAGATGCGCCACACGCCAGCCCTGCAAAGGGCCGCCGCGCTCGCCGAATCCAGCGGCGCCTTGCTGGATATCAACGTCTTCGTCGACGATGTCGACACCTTCGGCCTGATGAGCGACGGGCGCGAACGCGAACGCCTGCTCGAACACAACCGCCAGTGGCTGGCCGACGAGGCCGAACAGCTACGCGGCGCCGGCCTGGACGTGTCCACCGAACTGCTGCTGACCCGTGATCCGCTGGGCAGCGTGCTCGAGCAGATCGAACGCCTGGGCTGCGACCTGCTGGTCAAGGATGTCGAGCACGAGCCGATCCTCAAACGCCTGCTGGTCACCCCGCTGGACTGGCAACTGCTCAAGGACAGCCCGGTGGCCGTGCACCTGGTCAGCGAGATCCGCCTGCCCCTGCCACGGCAGATCGCCGCCGCGGTGGACCTCAGCAGCCAGGGTGACGGCGAACACCTGGACCAGCAGGTGATCCGCAGCGCCCATGCCCTGGCCTTGCAGTGCAATGCCGAGCTGCACCTGCTGCACGTGTGCGATGCGGCCAAGACCCATATCGCCGACTTCGGCGCCGGCACTGTGACCATGCCGGGCTTCGAGGGCAGCGTGCGCACGGCGCAACGCGCGGCGTTCAACCGCCTGGGCGATCATCACCAGATCGACCTGGAGCGTCGACACTTCCTCGAAGGGCCGGCGATCAAGGCGATCACCCAGTACATCGCGGCCAGCCGGGTCGATGTGATCGTCATGGGCAATCACCGCCATGACGCCCTGCAGACGTTCCTCGGCGGCACCACCGCCCATGTGCTGGAACACCCGCTGTGCAATGTACTGGCGATCAAGGCGGTGCGCTGAAACGAGATCGCGGGGCCAAGGCCGCTCCAGGATTTTCCTGAAAGCGGCGCCCCGCGCTGTGGCTCAGAAGCCCTTGCTGTAGAACAGCGAGTACGACTCGATACCGTCGTTGGGCTGCTTGAGGCCGGCGTTGGAGTAGTGAATGGCGCGGATACCGACCTTCTGCTCGGCCGGCAGCTTCAGACCGAAGCCGATCCGGTCCTCGAAGTTGACCGAGGAGCCCAGGCGCTGGTCGCCCACGTCGGTCTTGGAGAACGCCGCCAGGCCGATACCGGCCTCGATGAACGGGGTGTAGGTGAAACCACTGAACTCGTACACGAACACCGGGCTGAAGGACAGCGAATGGGCGCCGCTGGCCTCGCCGCCTTCCCAGTAGGTGTAGGCCGCATCCCAGTAGCCGGTCAGGTGGCCGGTGCTGCTTTCCAACCACTTCTTGTCCCAGTCGAACGACAGGCCGATACGGTAGGTCATGTCGCCCTGGCCAGTGGCGCCGACGGCACCCGATACCTGCGCGGCCTGGGCCAGGTTGGCGCCGGCGAAGGCCAGCACGGCGACGGCCAGCGAAGTGGCGAGACGGTTTTTCATCAATGACTTCTCCTGATGGTCTTCACGGGCAGGCCCGCGCGGTGAACGCGGGTCTGCGGCAAGCGGGGGCTTCGCCCCTCGTTGTGCACTTGCGGGCGGACGCTTCCTGGCCGCGTAACAAGTGGTAATACTTCTCGGATTATCGTCCGAATAATCTGAAAGTTGAAAGGGCTTTGCCACCATTGGCTAAGGACACAGCGTTCCACAGGTGAGCTCAGTCGTATTCCGACTCCTCGTGCTCCCCCAACAGCCGGCGCTGGCGCGGCGTGGCTTGCGCCAGCACATCGGGGTTGAACCGCCAGCTCAGGTACGGCGAGAACTTCTGCGCGACCATCCGCCGCCCGTAGTGGACCTGAAGCAGGTCGCGAACCTGCCCGGCGCTCCGGTTCGCGCCCCCGCCATGCCAGACATCGCTGCGAAACAGCAACGCGTCACCGGCCCGGCACAGGATCGGGCGAGCCCCCTGCCCTTGCCAGCTGGCCTCGTCGTCACCCGGCGCCCGGCCGGCCCGGTGGCTACCCGGCACGATCAGGGTCGGCCCCAGCGCCTGGTCGATATCGCACAGATAGAGCTGCGCGGTAATGATCTGCGGCGCTGGCGTGAAATGCTCGTGCGCCTGCAGCCAGGCCGGCAACGCCATGGGCAGGTGATCGAGGTGCAGCGCCATGCCCGCATACCCCGGATGGCTGCGCCAGGCGGTCTGGCCGATGATGTGGCAGTCGCGGCCGAGGGCAGCCTCGGCGAGTCCGATCAGCGGCGGCAGGTCGAGAAACGGCAGCCACAGTGGATCGCGGTTGAACACGCATTTGTAGTGTTCGAGCAGGCCCTGGTAGTCCCAGTGGATGGGCTGCAGGTCATCGATCGCGCAGCGCAGCAAGGCGATGCGCAGCGGATCCAGCACCCCGGGGATCACGGTGTAGCCATCATCGTCGAGGGCCTGTAGGCAACGCTGCACATCCATGGTGGTGAGCCTCGTGCGCCGCCGGGAGTGTTTCAGCGCCAGTTCAGGTCAACGCGCGCCGGCGCCTTGCCGTCCACCGTCACCTGCTGTTGCACGGTCTGGCCATCGGCGCTACCGGCCACCCGGTAATGCCCCGGGGGCAACTGTACGTAGATCAGCGGGCCGACATCCTGCAGTGCCAGCAGCTGATTGCCCTGGGCCGATTCGATGACCAGGCTCGCGCCCCTCTGGAACTTGCCTTCAGGGCCGGTGGACAGGGTGATGTGCAGGTTGTAGCCCGGGGTGCGCCGCAGGGCATTGGCTTCGTCCTGGCCGATACCGCCTTGCAGGTAGCGGATGCCGTTCTGCTCCTGCGCTTGCAGTTGTACGCCCTGAGGGTCGACAGGGGCGTTCGGGTCGGCGGCGACCAGGGTCAAAGGCATGCTCAGCGCCAGCAGCAAGGCTGCGCAAAATCCAGGGTGATGGGTCTGCATGGTGCGTTCCTCCCTCCAGGGGTGGTCTACACAGTTTGGATACCCGCCTGGCGCCACCGTTCGGGCCGATCGGCACCGTTAGTCGGTACCGACCGAGTCGCCGCGTTCCTCCAGCAACCGGATGAACATGCTCAAGCTGCGCGACACCGTGCCCCGCCGCCACACCAGCCAGGTCTTGAGGTAACGGAAATCCTCGGCCATCGGCCAGGCACTCACGGTGCTGCACCCCGGCATGTTGTCGAGCATGCTGCGCGGCATCATGGCCAGCCCGGCCCCGGCGCTGACGCAGGCCAGCATGCCATGGTACGACTCCATCTCGTGGATCTTGCCCGGCACCGCCTGGTCGTGGACGAACCAGCTCTCGAAATGGTGGCGATACGAGCAGTTGGCCCGGAAGGCATAGATGCTCGCGCCATTGACATCGCGCGCCCGAGTGACCGGCGGGTGGTTGAGCGGCGCGATGACCATCATCTCCTCCTCGAACACCGGCACGCCTTCGAGCGTCGGGTGCAGCACCGGGCCATCGACGAATGCCGCCACCAGGCGCCCGGACAGCACGCCTTCGAGCATGGTCCCGGACGGCCCGGTGGACAGGTCCAGGTCGACCTTGGGGTAGCGCTGGTTGTAGGCCGCCAGCAATGCCGGGATACGCACCGCCGCGGTGCTCTCCAGCGAACCCAAGGCGAAAGTGCCCTGGGGATCCTCGCCAGCCACGGTCAGGCGCGCTTCGTGCACCAGGTCGAGAATGCGCCGGGTGTACTCGAGAAAATTCCAGCCCGCCGGCGACAGGCGCAAACGGCTCTTCTCGCGGATGAACAGCTCGACGCCCAGGTCTTCTTCCAGCTGCTTGATACGGGTAGTCAGGTTCGACGGCACCCGATGGATCTGCTGCGCCGCCGCACTGATGCTGCCGTGCTCGGCCACCGCCTTGAAGATCTCCAGTTGCACCAGGTCCACAATCATTCTCCAAACGTGAATGTTTCGCTCATTATTATTCAGTTTTCATTAAAGCGCGCCACCACTAGTCTGGGCTCACCCCATCAAAACAATGAGAGTCCTGCCATGAGCGAGATCAGCAGCCTGACCCACGCCATCTCCGTCGACCCCTATACCGGCGAGCGGATCGGCCACTACGTCTTCGACACCGACGCCGCACAGGACGCGGCGCTGCAACGCGCCAAGGCCGGCTACGACCAGTGGCGCAAGGTGTCGCTGGGTCAGCGCAGCGAATACCTGGTCGCGCTTGGGCAGGCCCTGCAGGCCAATGCCGAAGCCTTCGCCCAGATGATCGCCCGCGAAATCGGCAAGCCGATCGCCCAGGCCCGTGGCGAGGTGAGCAAGTGCGTCGGCCTGTGCCAGTGGTATGCCGAGCACGGCCCGGCGATGCTCGCCGCAGAACCCACGCAGATCGACAAAGCCCGCATCGAATACCGCCCGCTGGGCCCGATCCTTGCCGTGATGCCGTGGAACTTTCCGATCTGGCAGGTGCTGCGCGGCGCGGTACCGGCCCTGCTGGCCGGCAACACGTATGTGCTCAAGCACGCGCCGAACGTGATGGGCAGCGCCTACCTGCTGGCCGACCTGTTCAAACGCGCCGACCTGCCCGAGGGCGTGTTCGAGGTGCTCAACGTCGCCCCGGAAGGCGTCACCCGAGCCATCAACGACCCACGCATCGCCGCCGTGACCCTGACCGGCAGCGTGCGCGCCGGCATGGCCATCGGCGCCCAGGCGGGTGCCGCGCTGAAGAAGTGCGTGCTGGAACTGGGCGGCTCGGACCCGTTCATCGTGCTGGCCGACGCCGACCTGGATGCCGCGGTGAAAGCGGCAGTGATCGGCCGCTACCAGAACACCGGACAGGTTTGCGCCGCGGCCAAGCGCCTGATCGTCGAGCAGAGCATCGTCGACGCCTTCACCGCCAAGTTCGTCGACGCTACCCGCGCGCTCAAGCTCGGCAACCCGCTGGAGGACGACACCTACATCGGCCCGATGGCCCGCTTCGACCTGCGCGACGAGCTCGACGGCCAGGTCCAGGCGACCCTCGCCGAAGGCGCCACCCTGCTGCTGGGTGGCCACAAGGTCGAGGGCGCGGCCAACTTCTACGCGCCGACGGTGTTCGCCAACGTCACCCCGGACATGACCGCCTTCAGGCAAGAGCTGTTCGGCCCGGTGGCGGCGATCATCAGCGCCCGTGATGCCGATCATGCCGTGGAACTGGCCAACGACAGCGAGTTCGGCCTGGCCTCGACCATCTATACCGCCGACTACGCCCTGGCCGAGCGCATGACCGCGGCCCTGGACACCGGTGGCGTATTCATCAACGGCTATTGCGCGTCCGACCCGCGCGTGGCGTTCGGTGGCGTGAAGAAGAGCGGTTTCGGCCGTGAACTGTCGCACTTCGGCGTGCGCGAGTTCACCAATGCCCAGACCGTGTGGCTGGATCGCAACTGAGTCACCGGGGAGCGGGCTTGCCCTGCTCCCCTTTCCTACCGACCCCGCGCCCGCTTCAAGGTGTCGCTGGGCAGCTCCTGGAACAGTTGCCGATAACTCTCGGAAAACCGCCCCAGGTGCCAGAACGACCAGCGCATGGCCACCTCGGCCACGGTCACCGCGCCGGCCCCGGCCAGCAGATCGCGTCGCGCGCCGTTCAGGCGACGCAGCCGCAGCCAGTGCGCCGGCGGCATGTTGGTGAAGCCCTTGAACGCTTGCTGCAGCTGACGCACGGAGACCCCGGCGACCTCGGCCAGCTCCACCAGATTGAGCGTCTCGTCCGGACAGTCCGCGGCCCATTCGCTGACCCGGCGCATGATCGTCCGTTCCTCGTCGCGCCGCCCCAAGGCATCGCCCTGCAAGCGCTGCCCGGCGTTGTCGAGGATGAACAGGCAGTCCTCCAGCAGCTGCTCGGCCAGCGCCCTGCCCTCCAGCGGACAGTCGGCCTGGCCCAGGCGGTTGAGCGTGGCGCTCAGCCAGTTGCCGAACAGCGCGGTCTGCTGGCAGGTCAACGGCACCATGAACAGGCCGCGCAGGCGCTCCGGATCCACCCCATGGCTGGCGAGGAACGGTTGCTCGAACACCACCGCCACCTCCTGATAGTTCTCCGGGGTGATCCAGATGTTGCGACTGTCTTCGTTGAGCAGGTAGAGGCTGTTCTCGCTGCGGTCGAAACAAAATGCCAGGGCGCCGCTGGGCGCCCTGAAGAACTGTTCGACCCGGGTGTTCAGGCGCTCCTCGTACACCTCCACGCCGTCGAGCCCCAGGCAGCGCAAGCGACCATCGAAATGCCCCGGGGACATCTGCCGGTACTGCTGCAGCCAGCCAGGGCTGGCACGGGTCTGCTCGGTCACGTCGGTGGTACGGAAATCCTGGACCTGCAAGGCGGTTGGCGTTGTCACGCGCTGTCCTATTGCACTCTTTTGGTGCATTCAACTGCGGAAAAAGTGGATAGATCGCCCCGTGGGGCTGCGCCCAAGATAGCCCTCAGCGTCACCTGTGGGAAGTGCCCTACGGCATGAACGCCTTGCGTCCCACCACAACAACCCAACCAAGAGGTCTGTATGAACGCCCCCTTCGATCAGCTGTCCACCTGGCTGAAAGAACACCGGATCACCGAAGTCGAATGCGTGATCAGCGACCTGACCGGCATCGCCCGCGGCAAGATCGCCCCGACCGCAAAATTCCTCCACGAGCGCGGCATGCGCCTGCCCGAGAGCGTGTTGCTGCAGACCGTCACCGGCGACTACGTCGACGATGAGATCTACTACAGCCTGCTCGACGCCGCCGATATCGACATGGTCTGCCGCCCCGACCCCACGGCGGTGTACCAGATCCCCTGGGCCATCGAACCGACCGCCATCGTCATCCACGACACCTTCGACAAGCAGGGCAACCCGATCGAGCTGTCGCCGCGCAACGTGCTGAAGAAGGTGCTCAAGCTCTATGCCGACAAGGGCTGGCAGCCGATCGTCGCGCCGGAAATGGAGTTCTACCTCACCCAGCGCTGCGAAGACCCGGACCTGCCGCTGCAGGTGCCACTGGGCCGCTCCGGTCGCGCCGAAAGTGGCCGCCAGTCGTTCTCCATCGATGCCGCCAACGAATTCGATCCGCTGTTCGAGGACGTCTACGACTGGTGCGAGCTTCAGGGCCTGGACCTGGACACGTTGATCCACGAAGACGGCCCGGCGCAGATGGAGATCAACTTCCGCCACGGCGACGCCCTCGACCTGGCCGACCAGATCACCGTGTTCAAGCGCACCATGCGCGAGGCAGCGCTCAAGCACAACGTCACCGCCACCTTCATGGCCAAGCCGATCACCGACGAACCGGGCAGCGCCATGCACCTGCACCAGAGCGTGGTCGACATCGCCACCGGCAAGCCGATCTTCGCCAACGATGACGGCAGCATGAGCGAGCTGTTCCTGCACCATATCGGCGGCCTGCAGAAGTACATCCCCAAGTTGCTGCCGATGTTCGCGCCGAACGTCAACTCGTTCCGCCGCTTCCTGCCCGACACCTCGGCGCCGGTCAACGTCGAGTGGGGTGAGGAGAACCGTACCGCCGGCCTGCGCGTGCCGACCTCGAGCCCCGAGGCGATGCGCGTGGAGAACCGCCTGCCGGGCGCGGACGCCAACCCTTACCTGGCCATCGCCGCCAGCCTGCTGTGCGGCTACATCGGCATGGTCGAGAAGCTCGAGCCAAGCGCGCCGGTCCAGGGCCGCGCCTACGAACGCCGCAACCTGCGCCTGCCGATCACCATCGAGGACGCCCTGCAGCACATGGAAGACTGCGAGGTGGTGCAGCAGTACCTCGGCCAACAGTTCGTCCAGGGCTACGTCGCGGTCAAGCGCGCCGAGCACGAGAACTTCAAGCGAGTGATCAGTTCGTGGGAGCGGGAGTTCCTGTTGCTCAGTGTCTGATCCCCGGGGGGCGCTACGCGCCCCCTCTTGCACCGATCCATCGTTAATACCGCGACCAAGAAAAAAACCAACGAGGTGTCGACATGCGTCATTTGCCCATCCTGATCCCCGCAACCTTCGCCCTGCTGTTCGGCGCCACCGTCCAGGCCAAGCCGACGGTGAGCGTGTACAACTGGACCGACTACATCGGCGACACCACCCTGGCCGACTTCCAGGCCAGCAGCGGAATCAAGGTGGTCTATGACGTCTTCGATTCCAACGAAACCCTGGAGGGCAAGCTGCTGGCCGGGCGCACCGGCTACGACGTGGTCGTGCCCTCCAACCATTTCCTCGCCCGCCAGGCCCAGGCCGGCGCGTTCCTGCCGCTGGATCGCAGCAAGTTGCCGAACTGGCAGCACCTGGACCCGAAACTGCTCAAGGAGCTGGAACAGAACGACCCTGGCAACAAGTACGCCGTGCCTTACCTGTGGGGCACCAACGGCATCGGCTACAACGTCGACAAGGTCAAGGCCGTGCTGGGCATCGACAAGGTGGACTCCTGGGCGGTGCTGTTCGAGCCGGAGAACCTGAAGAAGCTCAAGCAGTGCGGTGTCGCCTTCATGGACTCGCCGGACGAGCTGTTCCCGGCAATGCTCAACTACCTCGGCCTGGATCCACGCAGCGAGAAGCCCGCCGACTACGCCAAGGCCGAGGCGCGACTGCAGGCACTGCGCCCCTACATCACCTATTTCCACTCTTCCAAGTACGTCTCCGACCTGGCCAACGGTGACGTCTGCGTCGCCTTCGGCTACTCCGGGGACGTGTTCCAGGCGGCCAACCGAGCGGTGGAAGCGAAGAACGGCGTGAAGGTCGCCTACAGCATTCCCAAGGAAGGCAGCAACCTGTGGTTCGACCTGCTGGCCATCCCCAAGGATTCGAGCAACCCCGAACAAGCCCTTGCGTTCATCAACTACCTGCTCGACCCGCAGGTGATCGCCAAGGTCAGTACCGCGGTGGGCTACGCCAACGCCAACACCGACGCGAAGAACCACATGGACGCCTCGCTGGTGAACAACCCGGAGATCTACCCGCCTCAGGAGGTGCTGGACAAGCTTTACGTGTCCAGCACACCGAGCCCGCAGATCATGCGGGTCATGACCCGCTCCTGGAGCAAGATCAAGTCCAACCGCTGAGCCGAGCACAGCCATGCCAAACATGAATGAACATACCGCCTCCTACTACGCCGCCACGGCGCGTCAAGGCACGCCCTACCCTGTGCTCGACCAGGACCTGCAGGCCGATGTCTGTGTGGTCGGCGCCGGGCTGACCGGGGTCAACGCGGCTCTGGAGCTCGCCGAGCGCGGCCTTTCGGTGATCCTGCTGGAGGCGCGCCGCGTAGGCTGGGGCGCCAGCGGGCGCAATGGTGGCCAGCTGATCCGCGGCATCGGCCATGACGTGTCGGGTTTCGCCCGGCACGTTGGCCAGGATGGCGTGCGCTACCTCAAGCAGGCCGGGATCGATTCGGTGGCCCTGGTCGCCCGCCGCATCGAGCAGTACGGTATCCAGTGCGACCTGCGCTGGGGGTTCTGCGAACTGGCCAACACCCCCGCCCAGTTCGCCGCGTTCGAGGACGAGCAACGCGACCTCGCCGAACTGGGATACCAACATGAAACCCGCCTGGTCGGCCCGCAGCGCATGCGCGAGATCGTCGCCAGCGACCTGTACGCCGGTGGTCTGGTGGACATGGGCTCGGGCCATCTGCACCCGCTCGATCTGGTCCAGGGCGAAGCCCGCGCCGCCCATGACCTGGGCGTGCGCATCTTCGAGCAGAGCCCGGTGCTGCGCATCGAACATGGCAGCACCGTGACCCTGCACACCGTGCGCGGCAAGGTGCGCGCCCGCAGCCTGGTGCTGGGCTGCAACGCCCACCTCGACGAGTTGGAGCCACGGCTGACCGGCAAGGTGCTGCCGGCCGGCAGCTACGTAGTGGCCAGCGAGCCACTGCCTGAAACCCTGGCACGCACGCTGATCCCGCAGAACATGGCGCTGTGCGACCAGAAGGTCGGCCTGGACTACTACCGGCTGACCGCCGACAACCGCCTGCTGTTCGGCGGTGCCTGTCACTACTCGGGCCGCGATCCCAAGGACATCGGCGCCTATATGCGGCCCAAGGTGCTCAAGGTGTTCCCGCAGCTGGCCGATGTACGCCTGGACTACCAGTGGGGCGGCATGATCGGCATCACCGCCAACCGGTTCCCCCAGGTTGGCCGGCTGAGCCAGCACCCCAACGTGTTCTACGCCCAGGGGTACTCGGGACATGGGCTCAACGTCACCCACTGGACGGCCAAGCTGCTGGCCGAAGCCATCGCCACCGAGCACAGCTACGGCTTCGATGTGTTCAGCGCCGTGCCGCACCTGACATTCCCCGGCGGCAAGGCCCTGCGCTCGCCGCTGCTGGCGCTGGGGATGCTCTGGTATCGGCTGCGCGAGGCGCTGGGCTGAGCCACGCCGCGCTCGGAGAATGGCCTGCAGGCCCTTGTCGGGCGAATACCGGCTGGCTGAAATTCAACGCCTCGCGCAGGCGCCTGATGTCCTGGGCACTGAATGCCCGGACCGGCGCCGGGCAGATCGCCTCGAAATCGCGCAGTGCAACTTTGCCGACCGCGCCTGCTCGAGTGCCGTCAAGTCGGCCCGTAACGATTCAATGAGTTCGCTGGTCACAGTGGACCTCCATCAATACGCCGCAGCCCAGGGCACAGCACCGCATTTGTACACTTCCATGCCCAAATGCTCCGAAACATGCCCGTAAAGGGCATGCTTTCCCGGCGCGGAAACAAAAGAACAGTCGGCCCGCTAGGGCTATCCGGTGGCAAACGGCAACCGAAGCCCGCCGCAATGCTGGCCTTCGGCCAAGCACCTGCTAGCGTTGTTCTGGCCATTTCCCTCATGGACCCCGTCATCATGAAGCGACTGCCTCGCACCACCCTGCTGTGCGCCGCCCTGCTGGCCCTGGTTGCCTGCTCCAGCAACCGCGTCGAGCCCAAGGACTATTCCGGTTTTCTCCAGGACTACAGCCGCCTGAAGCCGGCCGAGAGCATTTCCGGCGTACCGGTGATGCGCTGGATCGACCCGGACGTCAAGGCCAGCCAGTACACCAAGGTGTTCATCGAGCCGAGCCAGTTCTATCCCAAGCCGCAGCCGACCGCCGTGATCTCGGCGCAGACCCTCCAGGAAATCACCCGCTACTTCAACGAAGCCATGCGTCGCGAACTGGGCAGCGTGCTCACCCTGGTCAAGGAACCCGGGCCGAACACCATCGTGGTGCGCCCGGCGATCACCGCCGTGTCGACCAGTACCGAAGGCCTCAAGCCCTATGAAGTGATCCCCATCGCCCTGGTCGCCGCGGCGGTCAATACCGCCGCCGGTGGTCGCGACCAGGCCGTGGACGTCGCGGTGGAAGCGGCCTTCCTCGATGGCGCGAGTCAGAAGGTTCTGGCCCAGGTGGTGCGCAAGGGCAGCGGCAAGGAGCTGGAGAACGACAGCACCCAGCTGACCTTGAACGACGTCAAGCCGGTGCTCGATGGCTGGGCCAGCGACATGCGCCGCAGCTTCGTGGCGTTGCAGCAGAAGGCCAGGTGATCGACGCCTGATCCCTCGGTCGAGTGCCTTGCTGGCGAACATCCACGGACGTTCCCAGCAAGGCCGCGCCCTCGTCAGGCGACGAAGCTGTAGACGATCGCCGACAGCGTGATCAAGCCGATCAGCACCACGAATACGTTCGACAACCGCCCCGAGTACCGGCGCAGCGCCGGCACCTTGTGTACTGCGTACATCGGCATCAGGAACAGCAGGCAGGCGATCACCGGCCCACCCAGGCTCTCGATCAGCCCGAGGATGCTCGGGTTCAAGGTTGCCACCGCCCAGCAGGTCACCAGCATGAACAACGCCGTGGCGCGCTCCAGGCGCTTGGCCGGCCAGGCCTTGCCACGCCCGCGCAGGCTCTTGACGATCATGCCCTGGAAGCCTTCGCTGGCGCCGATGTAGTGGCCGAGGAAGGACTTGGTGATTGCCACCAGCGCGATCAGCGGCGCGACGAAGGCGATCACCGGGGTCTGGAAATGGTTGGCCAGGTACGACAGGATCGAGATGTTCTGCGCCTTGGCCGCGGCCAGGTCGGCGGGGCTCAGGGCCAACACGCAGCTGAAGCAGAAGAACATCACCGTCAGCACCATCATCACGTGGGCCGTGGCCAGGGTACGACCACTCTTGCGGTCGGCGTCGGCGCCATAGCGGTGCTTCTGGTCGACGGCGAAGGCCGAGATGATCGGCGAATGGTTGAACGAGAACACCATCACCGGAATCGCCAGCCACAGGGTCAGCAGCAGCTTCGAGGCGCTGATGCCTTCGTTGGCCTGGGCGAAGAAGGCGCCGTTCCAGTTGGGTATCAGGCTCACGGCCAGCAACAGCAGCGACGCGACGAACGGGTAAACCAGCAGGCTCATGGCCTTGACGATGATCTGCTGACCGCAGCGCACCACGATCATCAACCCGCAGATCAGCAGCAGCGCCAGCAGTGCCCGAGGCGGCGCGCCGATGTGCAACTGGTGCTCGAAGAAGCTGGTCAGGGTGTTGGTCAACGCCACGCTGTAGACCAGCAGGATCGGGAAGATCGCGAAGAAGTACAGCAAGGTGATCAGCTTGCCGGCGCCGACGCCGAAGTGCTCTTCCACCACCTCGGTGATGTCCTCGTTGCCACCCTTGCGTCCGGACAGGACGAAACGGGTCAACGCTCGGTGGGCGAAGAACGTCATGGGGAACGCCAGCAGTGCCAGGATCAGCAGCGGCCAGAAGCCGCCGACCCCGGCATTGATCGGCAGGAACAGGGTACCGGCGCCGATCGCCGTGCCGTACAGGCCCAGGGCCCAGGTGGTGTCGTGGCGGTTCCAGCCAGTCGAGCCCGTGGCTGCAGCCGGGGCAGCCGAATCCGCACGAATGCTCGTGGTGCTTTGTACATCAGTCATGGGTATCGCCTTTGTAGTTGTTTTTGTCGCAGGTACAACGGGTGTTGCAGTTTCAACGGGATGCCAATGCCCCTTGCAGGCGCGGCTTCAGCACTCGACGAAGGCGACGGCCAGGCCGCCGCGCGAGGTTTCCTTGTAGTTGGCGTGCATGTCCGCACCGGTGTCGCGCATGGTGCGGATCACCCGGTCGAGGGAGATGAAGTGCTCGCCATCGCCACGCAGGGCCATCTGCACGGCATTGATTGCCTTCACCGCGGCAATCGCGTTGCGCTCGATGCACGGCACCTGTACCAGACCGCCCACCGGGTCGCAGGTCAGCCCCAGGTTGTGTTCCAGGGCGATCTCGGCGGCGTTTTCCAGCTGCGGCGGCGTCGCGCCGAGCACTTCGGCAAGGCCCGCGGCGGCCATGGAGCAGGCCGAGCCGACCTCGCCCTGGCAACCGACCTCGGCACCGGAGATCGAGGCGTTCTTCTTGCACAGGATGCCCACCGCGGCGGCCGCCAGGAGGAAGGCCACCACATCGTCGTCACAGGCGCCGGGGTTGAACTTCATGTAGTAGTGCAGCACGGCCGGGATGATCCCGGCGGCGCCATTGGTGGGCGCGGTGACCATGCGCCCACCGGCGGCATTCTCTTCGTTCACGGCCAGGGCGAACAGGTTGACCCATTCCATGGCGCTGAGCGTCGAGCCGATCACATTCGGCTTGCCGACCTCCTGCAAGCTGCGATGCAGGCGCGCCGCCCGCCGCTTGACATTCAGCCCGCCGGGCAGGATGCCTTCGTTGCGCAGGCCGTTGTCGACACACTCGCCCATGGCCGCCCAGAGCTTCAGCAGGCCTTGGCGCACCTCGCTTTCGGGGCGCCAGGCACATTCGTTGGCCAGCATCAACTGGCTGACGCTCAGGCTGTGGGCCTTGCACAGCGCCAGCAGCTCGGCGCCGCTGGAGAACTCGTAAGGCAGCTCGACCGGGTTCTCGCTGCCCTGCGGCGCGTCGATCTCGTCTTGCTCGACGATGAAACCGCCGCCGATGGAGTAGTAGGTCTGGCTGAACTGGCTGCCCTGGCCGTCGAAACTCTCGAGGGTCATTGCGTTGGGGTGATAGGCCAGGCTCTCATCGAGCAGGCGCATGTCGCGGCCGTACTGGAACTCGATCGGATGAGTGGCGTCGAGCATCAGGCATTGCTCCTGCATCAACTGCTCGATGCGTGGTTCGATGCTGTGCGGATCGATCCGGTCCGGCCATTGCCCCATCAACCCCAGCAGGCAGGCGCGGTCCGTGGCATGCCCCACCCCGGTGGCCGACAGCGAGCCGTAGAGGCGCACCTCGACGCGTGTCACCTGAGCCAGCAGCCCACGCTCACGCAAGGCCTGGGCAAAGGTCGCCGCGGCGCGCATCGGCCCGACGGTGTGGGAACTGGACGGGCCGATGCCAATCTTGAAAAGGTCGAAAACACTGATAGCCATGCTAATGCCTGACCGTGACGGCAAACTGAAACACGCCACGGCTCTCTGGAAAAATTGAACGGTACTGCAAAGTTGCGCGATACTGCCGCGCTGGGGTCGGCTTGACCAACGAAACTTCCTACACAAGCCTTTAGCAGGACTAAACGATGAAAGGGCCACTCAATGGCCAGGTGTTCGTCTGGCTGCATGTGTTTTCCTGTGCGGCACGCCACCTGTCGTTCACCCGCTGCGCCGAAGAGCTGCACATCACGCCCGGCGCGGTGAGCCAGCAGATGCGGCAACTGGAGGAGCGCCTCGGCTATCGCCTGTTCCTGCGCCGCGCCCGGGGCGTGGAGCTGTCCGCCGAAGGGCAGCGCCTGGCGCAGACCGTGGCCGAGGCCTATGGCGGCATCGAGGCCGAGTTGCTGCGCCTGGACGCCGGCGAGATCCGCGGCACCCTGCGCCTGCGCTCGATCCCCTCGTTCCTGGCCAAATGGCTGACGCCGCGCCTGCCGCGCTTCCAGCAACGCTATCCGGACATCGAACTGCGCCTGGTGGCCGAGGACAGCAACCAGGCCTTGCACCCGGACGACTTCGACCTGGCCATCGACCTCAACGACGGCAGCTACCCGGGCATGCTCTCCACCCCGCTGCTGGACGAGCAGATCTTTCCGGTCTGCTCCCCTGCCCTGCTGCGTGGCCGGCCGCCGCTGCACGGCCCCACCGACCTGGTCCACTATCCGTTGCTGCACGACATCACCGCCTGGCGCGGCAGCTCGGAGTACGCCGAATGGGAGTTCTATCTGGACGGGATCGGCGCCCACGGCCTGGATGTGCGTCGCGGGCACACCTTCAATCGCAACCACCTGACCATCGAGGCGGCGATCGCCGGCATCGGCGTGGCCATTGCCCGGCGCACCCTGCTCAACGACGAACTCGAGCGTGGCGCGTTGATCGTGCCGTTCGGCGTGCCGATCGCCAATCACAAGCGCTATGTGCTGCTGTACCCGCCAGGCGGCCTGAGCCAGCCAGGCGCTCGCGCCGTGCATGACTGGCTGGTGGAGGAGGCACAGGGCTTTCGCGCCCTGCACCCGCTGGCTTACCAGGACGCCGCCGCGACACCCGCGACCTAGGCCTCGGCGGCTCAGTCCACCTTGCCCACCGGCATGGGCTGCGCCGCCAGAACACTGGCGGGGGTGACGATCTGCCCCAGGTCGATATGGCGGAAATCCGGCTTGGCCCCCAGGCGTGCATTGAAACGCACGTTGAAGGTGAACGGGTCATTGGTCGGCATGTCCAGCGAACGGCCATACAGCGCGCTGACTTGAGCACCGTCGAAGCCCATCAGCTTGAGCAGCGTGGGGAACAGGTTGTAGTGGCTGGAGGCATTGCGATTGGTGCCCAGGTGGCCCTGCCAGTCGAGCGTCCTCACTCCCTGCCCCTGGATCACCACCAGCGGCACCAGGCCTTCCTCGGGCACCGGGTCGCTGTCGCAGTGGGTGTTCAGCCCCGGATTGCCGCGTTCGTGCAGGTCCTGGCCGTGGTCGGAGGTGTACAGCACCACGGCGTGGCTGAGGTCGGCCTCGGCGAACAGGCGGCGGAAGAACTCGCCGACGTTCCATAGCACGGTGTTCTGATAGGCATTGCGGTACAGCACCCAATCCTGGGTCGTGCCGTCGAAACCATCACGGGTACCGGTGTCGGCGATATCGACGAAACGCCCGCGTGGCAGGGCCGGCTGGTACTTGAGAAAGTCGTCCGGGTACTTGTCGTGCACCGGAAAATGCGCGCCGACCTTGTTCACCACGATCAGCTGAGGCTTGCCGTCGCCGAGCAACGCGACCAGCTTTTCCAGCGCGGCCATGTCGCGCTGCACCACGGGTGTGTCGTCGAACTGGACGAATTGATCGATGTCACGCTTCTCGGTGTTGTCCATCAGGTTCTGCAGGTTGCCGTTGGTGCGCTGGCCATCGATGTACACCGTGCCCAGGCCTGCACGCTTGGCGTATTGCCAGATCGACGGCTGGGTGGAGTTGATCCGCAGGTAGTCGCCGCGCGTCCCGCCATAGCGCAGGGTGACGTTGGTATCGGCGCTGCAGTTGGCGATGGACGCGGCATAGCCGAAGTTGACGATGTCGACGCCAGGTTGTGCTTGCGCCAGGTGGCTGGTGACGCCGGCCGGGGTGTTCAGGTCCAGGTAATTGCCGGAAATGCTCTCGTCGATCAACAGCACGATATCCCGCGCCATGGGGGGACCGGATTGCGCCAGGGTCACCGGCTGACGCGGGCCGACATGGTCGTGCAGGGATTCGTAGGTGAACAGGCTCAGGTAGGCCAGCGGGGTGTACATCACCGGCAACCCACGGGCGCCCTCGCCTGCCCGCACGAACAGGATCGCGATCAGTACCAGCAGGGCCAGCACCGGCGCCAGCGGCGCGAACAGGACAGGCAGGCGGGGCTGCGCGCCAGGGCGCAGGCCGATGCCCAGCAGCAACAGCACGGCCCGGCCCGCCGCCAGGGTAATGGCGTAGTGGTATTGCTGCAGCGCTTCCTGCACGAATCCGCCGGCATACACCATGGAAACGAACGCGCTATAGGTCAGGTAGGAGTCGGTGATGCGGTCATAAGCATCGAGAAACACGGCGCTGACGGCAAACGCCACGGCCAGCGGCCACCGCAGCCAGCCCGGGCGGGTGAAGGCGGCCAATAGCAAGGCGCCGGCCAATACCGCGAATACCCCCAGGTAGAGCACCAGCGCCACGCCAATACCCAGGGCTTCTATGCGCTCCAGGTAATAGGCATGAAAGCTGCCAAGATAGATGAGCAGCAGCAAGATCTTGATCCACCCGCGCATGTTTTGGCCACTCCGGTCATGGAATTCTCCTCAAACCGTAGCACCTGTGAAACAAACCACAACGGAAAAAGTCAATTTTCCGACGATATTCCGACGCCGGAATCTGGCACCTGACGCAAGCTGCTGTTGATTATCCCTATCGTCTGCAGCCCGCTTATTTAGCCGCATTGAACCGTTCATCGGTTAGCCGAACGGCCAATTGCCACCAGCAATGTTCGCTAAGACACGGATTGGAAAAGGGTTGGTGGCAGATGGCCCGCTTCGCTGGGGTCTGTAAATTCGACGAAACATGCCATTGCTTTGACGCAAATCCGCACAGCTGAGCTATACCGAATTCACACCACTGTTTCATCTCCCTTACTCATCCATTCGAGGCACAGCGCATGGACGTGAGCGTTTTTGGCACCGGTTATGTCGGACTGGTACAGGCAGCAGCCTTGGCGGACGTTGGTCACCGGGTGCTGTGCGTGGATGTAGATACCCACAAGATCAATCAGTTACGCCAAGGCGTACCGCCGATCAGCGAACCCGGCCTGTCGGATCTGCTCGAAGACAACATCAAGGAAGGCCGCCTGTTGTTCAGTACCCAGGCCAGTGACGCGGTCAGCCATGCCGAGCTGATCTTCATCGCTGTCGGCACGCCACCCGATGAAGATGGCTCCGCGGACCTGACCCATGTGCTCAATGTCACCCGGCAGATCGCCGGGCTGATGGAAAGCGACCATACCCTGATCATCAAGTCCACCGTGCCGGTGGGCACCGCCGACCAGGTCATGGCCCTGGCCCGTGAGGAATTGCAGCGCCTGGGCAAAGGCCAACTGCGCGCACGGGTGGTGTCCAACCCGGAGTTCCTCAAGGAAGGCAGCGCCCTGGCCGACTGCATGCGCCCGGACCGGATCATCGTCGGCACCCTCGACCCTGTGGCACACGACCAGCTGGCCGAGCTGTACGCGCCGTTCTGCCGCAACCACGAAAAGCTGATGTTCATGGACAACCGCAGCGCCGAACTGACCAAGTACGCCGCCAATGCCATGCTCGCCACCCGCATCAGCTTCATGAACGAGCTGGCCAACCTCAGCGAGCACCTGGGCGCCGATATCGAGGCGGTGCGCCGGGGCATCGGCTCCGACCCGCGCATCGGTTACCACTTCATCTACCCCGGTTGCGGCTTTGGCGGCTCGTGCTTCCCCAAAGACATCAAGGCCCTGCTGCACACCGCCGAGCGCAGTGGCATGCCGCTGCGCCTGCTGCAGAGCGTCAGCGAGGTCAATGACCAGCAACGGCGCATCCTCTTCGCCAAGCTCAAGCAGCGCCTCGGTAGCCTCGCAGGCAAGTCCATCGCCCTCTGGGGCCTGGCCTTCAAGCCCAACACCGACGACATGCGCGAAGCCCCCAGCCGCTACCTGATGGAAGCGCTGTGGGCCGAAGGCGCCACGGTGCGCGCCTATGACCCCGAGGCCATGGATGAATGCCGGCGGCTGTACGGCTACCGTGACGACCTGCAACTGTGCGCCACCCGCGACGACACCGTGCAGGACGCCGACGCCCTGGTGATCTGCACCGAATGGAAGAACTTCCGCGTGGTCGACTTCTCGATGCTGGCCGGCAAGCTGCGCGCGCGGGTGATCGTCGACGGCCGCAATCTGTACAACCCCGAGCAGGTGGCTGCCCACGGCCTGCATTACAGCGGCATCGGCCTGCGCCAGATCGCCCCACAGGCGGACGCGCCATGAAGGTGCTGGTCACCGGCGCGGCCGGTTTCATCGGTGCCCACACCTGCCGCCAACTGCTGCTCGAAGGCCATCAGGTGGTAGGGCTGGACAACTTCAACGACTACTACGAGCCGTCGCTCAAGCACGCCCGCGTGCACTGGGTCCGGCAGACCGCCGCCGACTTCCCGCTGCACTGCCTGGACCTGGGCGACCGTGACGGCATGGCCCGGCTGTTCGCCAACGAGCGCCCGGAGGTGGTGGTGCACCTGGCGGCCCAGGCCGGGGTGCGCTATTCGCTGCAGAATCCGCAAGCCTACCTGGACAGCAACCTGGCCGGCTTTCTCAACATTCTCGAAGGCTGCCGTCGCCACCCGGTGCGCCACTTGCTGTACGCCTCGTCCAGTTCGGTCTATGGCGCCAACCAGCAGACACCCTATCGGGTGGAGGACGCAGTGGACCACCCACTGTCGCTGTACGCCGCCACCAAGAAGGCCAACGAGGCCATGGCCCACAGCTACAGCCACCTGTTCGACATCCCCTGCAGCGGCCTGCGTTTCTTCACCGTGTACGGCCCCTGGGGCCGCCCGGACATGTCGCCGATGCAGTTCGCCAGGGCCATCAGCGAAGGCCGGCCGATCCAGCTGTTCAACCATGGCCGCCACCAACGTGATTTCACCTACATCGACGACATCGTCGAAAGCCTGGTGCGGCTGATCCCCCTGCCGCCGACCGCCGACCCGCAGTGGGACGCCTTCGCGCCGGATGCCGCGACCAGCCACGCGCCCTGGCGGTTGTACAACATCGGCGGGCAGCGCCCGGTGGAGCTGCTCGACTACCTGGCCCTGCTGGAAAAGCACCTGCGCCGCAAAGCGGTGATCGAGCTGCTGCCACTGCAGCCAGGCGATGTGCTGGCCACCTGCGCCGATGCCAGCGCACTGGCCAGGGTCACCGGTTTCACCCCACAGATAGGCCTTGATGAAGGGCTCGGGCGCTTCGTCGCCTGGTTCAAGAGCTACTACTCGCCTGCCGCCAGCGAAGCGGCGCCCACGGGCGAGCAGTCGGATCAACGGAGGGCGGTATGACAGGACAACCAAAAAGCGCGCAACTGCAGGCGCTGTACCAGGACAAACGCATGGACCCGGCGCACCGGCAGCGCATCGATGCGGCCATCCACATGCAGGGCCGGGGCTGGCTCACCGGCCGCGCGGGAGGGCGGCCGTGGACCCTGTCACGGACCAATCGCGTACTCTCGTGCCTGGCCGCGCTGACCTTGCTGCTGCTGCTGTCGCCGGTGTTCCTGGTGCTGGCGCTGCTGATCAAACGTTCGAGCGCAGGCCCGGTGTTCTTCGTGCAGAAACGCACCGGCTACCGTGGCCGCGCCTTCGGCATGTTCAAGTTCCGCACCATGGTGGCCAACGCCGAAGCGCTCAAAGACTCGCTGCGCCACCTGAACAAGCACGGTGCCGACTCCATCGACTTCAAGATCGACCAGGACCCGCGCATCACCTCGATCGGAGGTTGGCTGCGGCGCAGCAGCCTGGACGAGCTGCCCAACCTGATCAATGTGGTGACCGGCGACATGCGCCTGGTCGGCCCGCGCCCCACCTCGTTCAACGCCTACCGCTACCACGACAGCCACCTTGCGCGACTGTCGATCTACCCCGGCATGACCGGCCTATGGCAGATCTCCGGACGCAGCAACATCGATTTCGACCAACGCGTAGAGCTCGACCTTAGCTACATCAACGAACAGAGCCTGATGCTGGACCTGAAGATCCTGCTCAAGACCCCGTTCAAAGTCTTCACTGGCCACGGAGCAAGCTGAGATGGACGGTTCAACATCAAGAAGCCTGACGATCGCAACCCCAAGCGAGACCAACCTGACCGCTACCGTGCTCGACCTCGACCAGCGCACCCTGCTGCTGACCGCGGCCAACACCGGCAGTGGCACCAGCACCAGTGCCCTGGCCTTCGCCAGCCAGCTGGCGCTGATGAGCGCGGGCAACGTGCTGCTCATCGACGCCAGCCTGACGCCCGGCGGCCTCAGCCAGCAGTTGGGCCTGACCAAGCTGCGTGGCTACAGTGACCTGTTGTTCGACCAGGACACCCCACCCCTGGCCCAGGACTGCATCGTGCGTTTGTCCGACCAGCCGTTCGACGTGCTGCCCGGCGGCACCTGGAAGCGCGGCCGCGACCGCCTCGATCCCGAGCAGTTGCGCGTGCTGCTGCGCCAGCTCAGCGCCCAGTACCGCTTCGTGGTGATCGACGGCGAAGCCATCTACGCCAGCGCCGACAGCCTGGTGATCGGTACCTTGGTCGACGGGGTGATCCTGGTGGTCACGGCCGAGGAGACCCGCTGGGAAGTTGCCCAGGCCGCCGCCCAGCGCCTGACCCAGGCCGGCGCGCGGCTGATCGGCAGCGTGTTCAACAAGCGCAAGTACTACATGCCCAAGTGGCTGTACGACAACCTCTGAGAGGCCGCCCAGGATGAACGCCATGAGATACCCATCGATTGCCCTGTGCGTGCTGGCCCTCGCCGGTTGCGCCAGCCAGGAAAGCCGCGAGATGCCGGTACAGATCCTCACCGCGCCGCCCGCCGACAGCCAGGCCACCGAGGTCGCCCGCCGCGAACAGGTGCTGCGTCCGCAGGACGTGCTGGAAGTGATCTTCCATGTCAGCAACCGCTCCGCCGGGGTCTACCGCATCCAGTCCGGCGACACCCTGGACCTTAACTTCATGGCCGCCAGCGGCCTGAACGGCAACCAGCTGGTGCAGCCCGACGGCACCATCACCCTGCCCAGCACCAACGCCGCGGTGCGTGTCGAAGGCATGACCACCGGCCAGGCGGAAAGCGCGATCCGCCAGGCCTACCAGGACAAGCGGGTGTTCAAGCCCAACCGCGACCAGGTCACCGTGCGCGTGCTCAGCCCGATGACCGACGAAGTCAACCTGAAGAACGCCCTGACGCACCCTGGCACCGGCATGAGCCGCGACATCACCGTGGGCAACGACGGCCGCGCCACCTTCCCGGAGATCGGCTCGGTGCCGCTGCAGGGCATGACCGTCAACCAGCTGCGTGACTACCTCAACGAACGCTACGCCAGCCTGCCCGGACGCATGAGCGTCGACGTGCTGCTCAAGTCCACCGCCGCCAACGAGATCTATGTGCTCGGCGAAGTCGGCCAGCCCGGCGCCTTCCAGATCCGCCGGCCGGTGTCGGTGCTCGAGGCGCTGACCCTGGCCCGCGGCCCGACCCTCAAGGCCAAGCTCGGCTCGGTGGTGATCATGCGCCGTGAAGGCAACACCGTGCACGCGGTCAACTACGACGTCGACCAGGCGCTCTCCGGCGGCAGCCAGAAGCTCGCCTACCTGCAGCCCGAAGACATGCTCTACGTGCCCAAGACCAAGCTGGCCAGCGCCGCCGAGCTGTCCCGGCAACTGGCCGACGTGGTGCTGTTCCAGGGCTTCGGCTTCAGCTTCAGCTACCGCGTCGACAACAAAGAAAGCGACGACTGACCGGGGGACGGACCATGACCACGCAACCGAAAGAAAACTACGTACATGAGTTCTTCCGCATCTTCTTCGCCAACCGCCAACTGGTGAAACGGGTGTTCCTGGTGTTCGCGGTGATCGCCGTGCTGCTGCCGCTGGTGCTCAAGCAGAGCTACGACATCACCGCCGAAGTCATCGTGCAGTCCAAGAAGCTCTCGCAGAGCGACACCACCTCGGCCCTCGGCCAGCAGGCCGACCAGTTCATCCCGCCGTCGCTGGCCGACATGGAGACCGAAAGCAACATCCTGCGCTCGCCTACCTTGATCCGCCAGACCCTCGGCGAGCTGCGCAAGGAGGGCCATTACCCCGACGAGCCCAGCCTGCTGCGCCGCACCGTGCTCGACCCGCTGCGCCATGGCGTGATCGAGCCGCTGCACCGGCTGTTCGGCAACAGCGTGGCCGATGAACGCGACACCCAGCTGGACGCCCTCACCGACCAGGCGGTCAAGGACCTCAAGGTCGAGACCCTGCCCGGCTCCAACGTGATCTCCATCACCTACAGCGCCGACGATCCGAAGCTGGGCACGTTGTTCGTCAGCCGGCTGCTGAACAACTTCCTCACCAACCGCCAGGACCTGCAATCCAACGAGCTGCCCGAGGCCTTCTATGAACAGAAGAAGCTGCACTACCAGGCTCGCCTCGGCGATCTGGAAAGCCAGCGCCTGGGCCTGCTGACCGCCATCGGCTCGTCGGATCCGAAGGAGGAGATCACCTTCCGCCTCAATGCCATCAACACCGAGGAACAGGCGCTCAACCTGCAACGTGATCGCCAGTTGCAGAACCAGAAGTGGCTGGACTACCTGCAGACCAGCCTGGCCGCGGCCAGCAAGGCGAGGATGGCCGACTACGCGTTCCCCTATACCTTCACCACCACGGTCGACAACGTGGCCTTCGAGGACCGCGAGATCAAGCAGCTCGGCGAGCAGCTGACCACCCAACTGGCCCGCTACAACGGCGACGCCACGGTGTTCCAGCCCAGCTCCGACCAGATGGTGCTGGCGCGCCAGCAGATCGCCCAGTTGCGCGCGCAATTCCTCAAGATCGTCGAGAACCGCATCCGTGAACGCCAGCAGGACCTGGCCGTGACCCAGCAGGTGATCGAGCAGAAGACCCAGCGCATCGCCGACTACAGCAACCGCATCCTCCAACTGCGCGAGACCCAGAGCAAGACCCGCCAGCTGGACACCGAGATCGATGCCCTGCACAAGGCCTTCTCCACCTATGCCCAGCGCTACGAGGAAAGCCGTGGCCAGGGCCTGCTCGACGGCAGCCAGTCCAACGCCCGGATCCTCAGCGCGCCCTACGAGCCGGCCTCGGCCAGCTTCCCGAAACCCGGCCTGATCATTCCGTTCGGGCTGATCACCGGCCTGCTGCTGGCGATCGCCGTCGTCTACGTCAAGGAGTTCTTCGACCATCGCTTCAAGCACCCGGCACAGATCAGCCACGAACTGGGCCTGCCGGTACTGCTGGTGATCAACGACCAGACCCCGGCGCTGCCCAACCCGCACAAGACCTGGTCGCTGCCACGCCTGTGGCACTGGGTGCGCAATTGAACGCGGCGCTGCACGCCGGCAGCCGGCCGATCCTGCACCTGCTCGGCAGTGGCGGGTTCTACGGCGCCGAGCGCATGCTCCTGGACCATTGCCAGGCCACGCCGGGCCGCCACCGGGTGCTGTTCCTCGATGCCCCGGCCGACCTGGTGGCGCGCTTTCGCGAAGCCGGCGTCGAGTGCGACACCTGCCAGGGGCTCGGCGCGGTGCTCAAGGAACTTGGCGCGCGGCGCGCGCAACGGCCACTGGTCAACAGCCACAACTTCAAGGGCCAGCTGTTCGGCTGGATCGGCGCCACCCTGTGGCGCCTGCCGATGGTCAGCACCCAGCACGGTTTCACCCCGCGCAGCCGCAAGCAACGCTTCTACACCTGGCTGAGCCTGCAATTGTGCCGCACGCCGACGGTGGACACCGTGGTGTGCGTGGCCGAGAGCATCGCCCGCATCCACCGTGACGCCGGCGTGCCCGAGGCCAAGCTGCGGGTGATTCCCAACGGCCTGCCCGAGGCCAGTCCAGCCGATGACGATCATGTCGGAGCGGCCTTGCGTCGCGATGGGCCGCAAAGCGGTCCCGAGGCCACCCACGCCAATGACTCAGGCACACCGGATTGCCATGCCCCGGCGGCCGCTTCGCGCCCGATCGCGACACAAGGCCGCTCCCACAGGGATTGCGATCACGACCAAAAAACCTGGCTCGCCGCCTATGTCGGCCGCCTGTCCAGCGAAAAAGGCCCCGACCTGTTCCTCGACACCTTGATCCCGGTGTGCCAGCGCCATCCCCAGGTCCACGCCGTGATGCTCGGCGAAGGCCCCGAGCGCGACACCCTGCAAGCCCGCATCGACGCCGCCGGCTTGACCGGGCGCATCACCCTGCCCGGCTTCCAGCGCGACATGCGCAGCTGGATGAGCCGCCTGGACGCCCTGGTGATCAGCTCGCGCACCGAAGGCACGCCGATGATCCTGCTCGAGGCCATGCAGGACGGTGTGCCAGTGGTCGCCTTCGGGGTCGGCGGCATTCCCGACGTCATCGAACATGGCCGCAACGGCCTGCTGGCCGCGCCGCTGGCCACTCGCGAACTGGCCGAGCACCTCGAGGCCCTGTTGCAGGACCCCGAACAAGCCGCCGAACTGGTCGCCGGGGCACGCCAGACGCAACGCGAACGCTACCACCTGCCGACCCTGGCACAACGCTGGGCCCTGGTGTACCGGGGCACGGCCGAGGAGGTTGTCGCATGATCATCCCCCTGTCGCTGGTGGGCCTGGTGGCCCTGCTGAGCCTGGGGCTGCTGGCCAGCCCCTACCCGTTCCTGGCCCCCGGCGGCGTGATCGGCCTGGCCGGCGTGCTGGTGCTGTACCGCAAGCCGGCCTGGGGCCTGCTGGCGATCGCCACCCTGGTACCGCTCGAAGGTCTGCTCAAGGATGGCCTGGTGTCCGGTGCCAAGTTGGTGGGCATCGGCCTGGTGCTGATCCTCAGCCTGCAACTGGCGGTACGCCAGCTGCCCGGCGAGCGCCTGCGCAGCAACCAGTGGCGCCTGCTGCTGCCGTTCATGGCGCTGTACCTGCTGAGCCTGTGGGCCAGCGACGACGTGGCCCTGTCGGCCAGCCACCTGCGCGAGCTGCTGGTGGGCCTGGTGGTGTTCGTCATCACCCTGCTGGTAGGCCGCGACCTCAACCTGCCGATGCTGGCGCGGCTGATCACGGTCAGCGTCTGCGTCACCTGCCTGTTCGCCATCTTCTCCACCAAGTACCAGGAGCAGGGCCGCGCCTCGGCCATGCTCGACCCCAACGCCTTCGCCCTGCTGATCACCATTGCCATGCCGCTGGGACTGTGGCTGGCGATCAAGGCCCGGCAGATCCCGGTCAAGCTGTTCTGGGCTGGCTGCTGCCTGTTGCTGCTGGTGGGCATGACCAAGACCGAATCGCGCTCGGGCCTGGTGGTGTTGCTGATCAGCCTGGGGATCGTGCTGTACAACTACCGCGAACAACTGACGCGCATCCGGCCACGGCACCTGGGTTTCGCCATGCTCGGCCTGGCCATCGTCCTGCCCCTGGGCGTGGCGCTGATGCCGGCGGGTTACGCCGAGCGCATCCAGTCGCTGGTGCTGCTCAAGTCCGGGGTCAATGCGCACCAGGACGAGTCGCTGGGTCGACGCGCCTCCTACCTGGTGGTGGGCAAGGAGATGATCAGCCACAGCCCGCTGCTCGGCACCGGCCCCGGGACCTTCCCCTTGCATTACGCCGACACCGGCTATTCCAAGGCCTTCGCGCCGGTCAACAGCAAGACCACCGACCTCTATCGCCGCGCCCACAACACCTACCTCGAGCTGTTCAGCGAGGTCGGCTTGCCGGCGGGCCTGCTGTTCGTCGGCATGATCGCCCTGGCCCTGCGCAACTTCTGGCAGGCACGCGCCGCCTGGCGCGCGGCCGGCGACCCCGACCAGGCCGACCTGATGACCCACCTGACCATGAGCATGCTGGCCATCGGGTTGTTCCTGATGTTCCTCAGCGCGCCGAGCCACAAGTACCTGTGGCTGATGCTCGCGCTGTCCAGCGTGCTGCTGGGGCAGGCCCGCGACCGCCAACAGCAGGAGATGACACGATGAGCCGGGTGAGCATCGTCATCCCGATGTTCAACGAGGCCCGCCATATCGGCCGCACCCTGGACGCCGCCCGGCGCGCCGCCAGCGCCGCGGGACTGGCCTGCGAACTGGTCGTGGTGGACAACGGTTCCAGCGACGACGGCCCACGGATCGCCCGCGAGCACGGCGCCCAGGTGCTGAGCCTGCCCGGCGTGGCCATCGGCGCGCTGCGCAATGCCGGCGTGCGCGCCAGCCAGGGCGAGTGGCTGGCGTTCCTCGACGCCGACATCGAGGTGCCAGAGCACTGGCTGGACCTGCTGCTGGACTTGCAGCGCCGGGGCGAAGGCGATGTCTTCGCCCTGGACTGCGACACCCCGCGCCATGCGCCCTGGTTCGCCCAGGCCTGGCAGCGCCGTACCCTGCGCACCGGGCAGACCGTGCAGGACAGCACCTGGTTGCCCACCCCCAACCTGCTGATGCGGCGCAGCTGGTTCGAGCAGGTCGGCGGCTTCGACGAACGCCTGCGCACCGGCGAGGACAAGGACTTCACCCTGCGCCTGCATGCGTGCGGCGCGCGCCTGCGGGTGCTGCGCCAGCCCGCCGTGCTGCACTGGGGCTATGAAGCCAATTGGCGCGAGTGGCTGGGCAAGGAGATGTGGCGCCAGGGCAGCCACCTGCAACTGCTGCGCAGCCACGGCGTCAGCCTGCGCCTGCTGCGCTTCCCGCTGCTCTCGGTGGGTGCCTGGGTGCTGGATGCCATGGCCCTGTCGGCGCTGCTCGACGGCTTTCCCCATGTGGCGCTGTACCTGCTGCTGTTCAGCGCCCTGCCCGCCCTGTTCCTGAGCCTGCGCCAGAGCCGCAGGCACCGTGACCTGCTGCTCACCTTGCAACTCTGGGGCCTGCACTGGCTGCGCCTGCACCTGGCGGGCGCCGCGTTCATCCTCAGCCTGTTCAACCGCACCGCAAGGAGGCCCGCCCGTGGCTGAGTTCATCTTCTGGCTTTGCCTGCTGCTGCCACTGTACGCCTGGGTCGGCTACCCGCTGCTGCTGAGCCTCGCCGCGCCGTTCTTCCCGCGCGGCAGGCCAGGGCCGCTCGCCGCGCAGCGGGTCAGCGTGGTGATCGCCGCGCACAACGAGGAACGGCATATCGAAGCCAAGCTCGCCAGCGTGCTCGGCCAGGACTACCAGGCCGCCGAGCTGCAGGTGGTGGTGGCCAGCGACGGCTCCAGCGACCGCACCGTCGCTCTGGCCCGCGCCCTGGATGACCCACGGGTACAGGTACTGGACCTGCCGCGCCTGGGCAAGGCCGGCGCGCTGAACAGCGCGGTGCAGGTGTGCACGGGCGAGCTGCTGGTGTTCACCGACGCCGACAACCAGTGGTCGGCCAACACCCTCGGCCTGCTCCTGGCGCCCTTTGCCGACGAGCAGGTCGGCGGCACCGCCGGGCACATGATCATCCCCGACCCGGGCAAGGGCCTGAGCATCGGCGACAGCCTGTATCGCCACTACGAGGCGTGGGTACGCAAGGTGGAGAATCGCACCGGCTGCATGGTCTCGGCCGACGGTGCCCTGCTCGCCCTGCGCCGGGCGCTGTACCAGCCGATCCCGAAACAGGTCAACGACGACTTTTTCATCAGCACCTGCGCGCCGGCCGCCGGCCTGCGCATCGTCTACGTCCCCGAAGCCGTGGTGCTGGACCAGGGTGTGGACGAGGCCGACAAGCAGTTCCGCCGCCGCCAGCGCGTCACCGTCGGCGGCCTGCTGAGCCTGGCCGCCCGCCGCGAGCTGCTGAATCCGGGGCGCCATGGCCTGTACGCCATCGCCCTGATCAGCCACAAGCTGATCCGCCGCCTGGCCCCGGTGCTGCTGCTGCCACTGCTGCTGGCCAACCTGTGGTTGGCCGCGGAACCTGGCTTCTATCGCCTGACCCTGGCCCTGCAACTGCTCGGCTACGCCGCCGCCATCGCCGGCCTGCTCGACGCCCGTCGGCGCCTGCCCCGACCGTTTCGCCTGGCCGCCTTCGTGCTGGTCACCCTCGCTGGCATGAGCGTGGGCCTGTGGCAGTTCCTGCGCGGGCACAGCTACAGCCAGTGGAACCCCGACCAGAACCGATGAGCGACGGACATGCCGATCAAGACCCCCATCAAGCAGGCCAGTGGCTGGTTCTATTTCAAGTCGCCGCGCGGGCGCTCCGAGCTTCGGGGCGCCGGGGTGATCCTCATGCTGCACCGGGTGCTGGCCGACGATGCCAGCGCCGCGCTGCCCCATCGCAATGAACTGTGCGTCGGCCCCCGGGCCTTCGAAGGGCTGCTGCGCTGGCTGCCCCGGCATTTCGACTGCGTCAGCCTCATGGACCTGCTCAAGAGCCATGAACAACCCCGCGGCGACGCCCGGCCCAAGGTGGCGCTGACTTTCGACGACGGCTGGCGCGACAACGCCGTCAACGCCTTCCCGCTGCTGCAGCGCCACCAGGTGCCGGCGAGCATCTTCCTGTCCACCGACTACATCGGCAGCCGCCAGCGGTTCTGGTGGGAGAGCGTCGGCGAGACCCTGTGGGGCAGCCACGGCGAAGATGCCCGGCGGCAGTTGATCGAGCGCCTGCGCAAGATCGGTCGCCCCCTGCCGGCGGCCTACTTCATGCACGACCACAGCAAGGCCCGCAGCCTGGTGCTGGCGCGCTACCTGCAGACCTTGAAGAGCCTCAGCCCCCAGGCCCTGCATGTGCTCACCGACGCCTGCCCGCCGGAGTCGCTGCCCCAGGCCATGGACTGGCAGCAGGTGCGCGCCCTCGAGGATTCCGGCCTGGTGCGCTTCGGCCCGCACGGCGCCAGCCATGCCCTGCTGCCTTATCTGGACGACCACCGCCTCGACGAGGAGCTGCAGCGCAGCCACGCGGCGCTCAACCAGGGCTGCCGCGATCCGCTGCCGGTCTATTGCTACCCCAACGGCGATCACGATGACCGCGTGCGCGCCCGGGTGGCCGCGCACCGCTACCCCTATGCCCTGAGCACCCGCCCGGGGATCTGCCAGGGCCACGATGATCCGCTGGCGTTGCCGCGCATCGGCGTCAGCCAGCGCAATGCCAGCCGTCCTTCGCTGCTGGCCTGGCGCATCAGCCGTGGAGAGCGCGGATGAACCGCAACAGCTACCTGCGCCACCTGGCGCTGAGCATGGGCACCAAGCTTGCGATGATCGCCCTGCGCCTGCTGCGCAACGTGCTGCTGGCGCGCATCCTCGGGCCCAGCGAGCGCGGCCTGTTCGCCCTGCTCAGCACCCTGCCCGACCTGATCAGCGCCGCCACCAGCGGTGGCCTGAACAGCGCGGTCGGCTACCAGGCGGCCAAGCAGCGCGACATGGGCCTGTTGCTGACCCAGGTGCTGGTCTACGGCTGCCTGCTGGCCGGGCTGCTGACCCTGCTCTGCGTGTTCCTGGTGCGCGAATTCGGCGCCGACCTGGAAGTCACCGTGCAGCTTGGCCTGCTGGCCTGGCTGTTGCTGCTGGCAGTGCCGATGACCGTGCTCAAGAGCGGCCTGCTGACCCTGCACAACGCCAGCGGCGGCGTCGGAGCCTTCAATGCGCTGCGCCTGGCCGAGTCGCTGGCCCCGTTGCTGCTGTTCCTCGGGTTGTACTGGATGTGGCGCGACGCGGCCCTGGAAGCGGCGCTGATCAGCTGGCTGTGCGGCATCGCCCTGGTCCTGGTGCTGGGCCTGTGGTGGCTGCGCCGCCAGCACCCGCTGGCACTGCGCTGGGATCGGGGCGGCCAGCGCGAGCTGCTGAGCTACAGCGCCAAGAGCCACCCCGACCTGCTGTTCCAGCAACTGATCCTGCGCTCGGACTACCTGTTCATCGGCGCCATGCTCGGCAGTACCGCCCTGGGTCACTACGCCATGGCCAGCGCCGCCGCCGAGCTGCTGCTGATCGTACCCGAGGCGGTGACCACGCCGCTGATGAAACGCCTGCTGCAGCAGGATGCCGGCATGGAGAAGATCACCCCCCTGGCCCTGCGCCTGACCGCCACGGTGATGCTCGGCGCCTGCCTGGGCATGGCGCTGATCGGCCAGTGGCTGATCGTCACCCTGTTCGGCGCCGAGTACGCGCCGGCCTACCCGGCGCTGCTGGCCTTGCTGCCGGGCCTGCTGGGGCTGTGCTACGCGAGCATCCTGCGCCTGGACCTGCTGGGCAAGAACCGGCCCGGCACGGTCTCGCTGCTGATGGGCGTGGGCGCGGCGCTCAACCTGGTGCTGAATATCCTGCTCATCCCCACCTGGGGCATCGTCGGCGCCGCGGCGGCCTCGTCCATCGCCTACCTGGCGGTGACCGTGGCCATGCTGGTGCTGTACTGCCGCCTCAGCGGCGTGCCGCTGGGCCAGACCCTGATCATCCTGCCCGCCGACCTGGCCCCGCTGCGGCAGATGCTGCAACGGAGGCCGGCATGAGACGCCTGCTGCTGGTCGGTGCGCTGGTGGCGCAGACGGCGCAGGCCGCCCCCGTGCAATGGGGCGACCTGCGCGATGGCAGCCTGTACCTGCTGCCGACCCGCGCCGATGAACTGCGTATCCAGTGGCGACCCGCATGGCAGGCCGATGCCAACGAGGAGCGCCTGTTCCTGCTGGACGGCCAGGGACGCCTGGCCGGCGAACGCCTGATCAAGGCCGAGCAGGTGCGCGGCGAACAACGCTGGCCGTTGCCGACCGGCAACGGCGCCTATCGCCTGGAAGTGCCCGGCTACAGCTTCCGCGACTACCGTATCCAGCACCAGGGCAGTACCCGGGCGCTGTTCGCCCCGGCCAAGGTGCACTTCGCCGCCGAGGTGGGGCCAGGCGTCACCCTGTATTTCCGAGTCAAGGCCGGTGAGCAGGCGGTGCTGGCCGGCAAGTACCATGGCGGCGTCCACGGTTTGTTCGCCGAGCGCCTCGGCGACGGGCGCCGGGTCCAGCTGGCGCTCAAGCCCTACCGCGCCTACTGGCGTTTCGACCAGCAGGCGTTGCCCACCAGCAACCGCGACCAGACCTGGCGCCTGGGCCTGCAAGGCAGCGGCAAGGCCGCGTTCTGGCTCGATGGCACTGCCAACCTGTTCGCCCAGCGTGCCGAGGACCTTGGCGAACTGCCGCAGGCCGATGGCCAGGTGCGCCTGGCCCTGGGCAGCAAGGTGCTGGGGCCCACGCCACGGCTGGGCGTGGCCTTGCCCTACGTGCTGCCGCCCGCCAGCAGCTTCGCCGCGCTGGATGCCCTGCGCCCCCAGGCCGCCGGGTTCTACAGCTTCGTCGACGTGCTGCAGCGTCAACCCGATTTCGAGAACGCCTGGCGCAAGCTCTACCAGGAACGCTTCGGCATCCGCCAGGACATCACCCTGCTGGCCGGCAGCGCGCGGGTCGCCGACCTGCGCAGCGACCGCACCAGCACCGACGCGCTCGATGCCTGGCTGCAGGCCACCAAGGCCCTCGGCGGCAAGGGTATCCACTACCTGGCCTTCGCCGACGAGCCCAACCTCAACTACCGCGATTACCCGAGCTATCGCGACTTCTTCCAGGCCATGGCCAAACGTGTGCGCGAGTACCCGGGGGCCCACGAGGCCGGCGTGCGCATCGCCATGCCGGCGTCTTCGCGCTTCGTCGGTGGCCCATTCGCCGACAACAGCCAGCAGCGCCGTGGCATCGACTGGGCCCGGCGCCTGCTCGCCGAGCACGGCGAACAGATCGACGCTTTGGCCTGGCACGAATGGATGGTCCGCGACCTGCTGGCCACCCGCAGCTACCGCGACAGCGTGCGCCAGGCCGCGAACCTGGTGGGCCTCGACGCCAACGGCCGGCCACGCAAGGCGCTGCTGCTGGACCAGACCAACCTCTCCAGTGGCTCGAGCCTCAGCCCCTACGACCAGAACACCCACTACGCCGGCCTGTGGTGGACCTCGGTGGTGATCAACGCCGCCAGCGACGGCTTGCTCGACATGCTCAACTGGTTCCATGTCGCCGATGAGCCCGAATGGCCCAAGGGCATGCTGCGCGACGCCGGTAACCAGCACTACGTGCTCAAGCCCGTGGGCCTGGCCCAGCAGTTCATCCAGCGCCACTGGCTGGACCAGGTGCTGGCCCTGGACAACGACGCGTTCGAGGTCGATGCCCTGGCCATGGCCCGCCAGCATCAGCGCAGCCTGCTGGGGGTGAACAAGGCCGAGCGCCAGCAGCAGGTGGCGCTGACCCTGGCCGACTGCCCCGCCGGCCAACTCGAGCTGTTCGGCCCCGACAACCAGAGCCGCCGCGCCAGCTTCAGCTGCCGCGACGGTCAGATCCGCTTTCAACTGCCGGGGCAGACCGTGTTCGCCCTGACCTGGAGCGCGTCATGAGACGCACCTCGACCTGCCATTCCCAGGAGGCACCATGACTGCATTGGCCAAGATCCAGGACCGCATCAAGCGCAAGGGACTGCGCGAAACCCTCGGTAGCGCCTTCAGGCACTATGTCTTCTACCATTGGGAGCTGTTGTGGATGGAGCGCGACCTGGTGAGCCCGGTCCCGCCCCACCGCTTGAAGCCCTATGGCCCGTTGCGCATCGAGACCATCACCGCGCATAACGTAAAGGCCTTCGCCCGCCACTTCGGCGACCGGGTGGAAACCATGCGCGAGCTGGCCGCCGAGGGCCACACCGGGCTGATGTTCCTCGACGACGACAACGATGCCGTGGCGTTCATCTGGGGCAGCAACCGCCACTATCACGACCGTCACTACTATGGCTGCTGGTTCCCGGTGGGGCCTGGCGAATTCTTCGAGTTCGGCGGCGAGCTGATCCGCCGCTATTGGGGCACGGAACTGTCGGTGGACCTGCAACTGGCGCTGTGGAAAGCCATGGCCGCCAAAGGCTGCACCAAGGTGGTGGACGTGTGCGAGCAGCACAACATCCCCGCGCTCAAGCTGCACCTGCGCATGGGCTACCAGGAGCAACGACGGATCATGAACGTGTATTGCCTGTTCGGTCGCTGGAAGTTCTTCCGCGAAAGCCGCTACACCGAATCGCGCCTGGAGCCGCTGCGCAAGCCCGAGGCCGCCACCTCCACGACCACGGCGACCTGAACCCATGGCCTTGCAGCTGAAATGGTGCGCCTCGCTGCGCGCCCACGACTTCCCCGCCGCCGAGTACGAGGCGCTGCGCAAGCGCCTGCCCGGCAGTACGCCGTTCAACCACCTCGGCTGGCTGTGCGCCGCCGAGGCCGCCCTGCTGCCGGGCCAGCAGTTGCAGGTACTGCTGGGCTACCAGGACGAACGCCTGTGCCTGTGCCTGCCTCTGTTGCGCGTTCGCGAACCCTTCGGTCCGCTGTTCGCCCCGGTGGTGCGCCACCTGGGTTACCCGCTGAGCGACCGCATCGCGTTGCTCATCGACCTGCCGACGCTGTACGCCGACCAGGTGCTGCAGGCCATCCGCAAGCATCTGCCCCATGCGCTGCTGCAACTGAGCGAAGTGCCAGGCAGCGTCGAGACCGAGGGTTGGCTACGCCAGTGGGCCAGCGCCAGCTCCACCTGGCAGCAGCGCCTGACCTGCCGCGTGCCGGTACACCGCATCAACGAAGGCGACCGCCAGGAAGTCAGCGGCGACCCGCGCTACAAACTGCGCCGCGCGCGCAAGCGCATCGACGCCTGCGGCGCCCGGGTGCGCCGGATCATGGCCACGCCCCAGAACATGGACGAACTGCTCGATGCGATCAGTGCTGTGGAAGCCGTCAGCTGGAAAGGCGATGACGAGGTCGGCATCTTCTCTGGCGCGCAGCGTCGGCAGTGGATGTACCAGGCCTTCACCGCGCTGGCCGCCGAAGGCTTGGTGTGCCTGGTGCTGCTCGAGCTCGACGGACGCTGCATCAGCTACCGCCTGGGTCTGCTCGAACGGGGCCGGGTGTACGACTACAACCTCGCCTTCGTGCCCGAGTACCGCGACCTGGGCAGCGGTCGCGTGCTGCTCGAAGAGTGGATTCACTGGGGCCTGGACGAGGACTGGCAGTGGGTCGACGCCTCGCGGGTCAGCCTGGACAACTCCAGCCACCAGCTACACGAACGCATGACCGGCCAGATCGAGCAATGGCGCCTGAGCAGCTACAGCTGGCGCCCCGACGGTGTCCTGCTGGGCCTGGCGCTGCGCTGCTGGCAATGGCTCAAGCCACGCCTGCGCAAAACCACCAACGCACCGGGCACCGTCGCCCCCAACCCGCCACAGGAGCATCCGGATGCCCTCCCAGGTCATAGTCAACGCTGACGACTTCGGCCTCAGCGCCCACACCAACGCGGTCATCCTCCACGCCTTTCAGGCCGGGCTGATCAGTTCGGCCACCGCGATGGCCAACATGCCGGCCTTCGCCGCCGCCTGCGTGCTGGCCCGGCAGTCAGCGCTCAAGGGGCGGATCGGGCTGCACTTCAACCTGACCTACGGCCGCCCGCTGAGCCAGGCGATCCTTGCCGAGCCGCGCTTCTGCGCACCGCACGGCGAATTCGATCTGCGTCTGAAGCAACGCACCCTGCACCTGTCCCGCCGTGAGCGGGCGGCCGTGGAGGAGGAGCTCGAAGCACAGTGGAAGCACTGCCTCGATCACGGCCTGATGCCCAGCCACCTGGACTCGCACCAGCACGTGCACAACATCTGGCCGGTCGGCGCGATCGTCGCCCGTTTCGCCCGCGAGCAGGGAGTGCCGGTACGTCTTGCGCGTAACGTCGGGCGCAACATCGGGCCGCTCAAGCGCGTGTTCAAGACGCTGCTCAACCGGCGCCTGCGCCAGCTCGCCGGGAGCACCGCTGATTTTGTCTGCACCCCGGCCGACCTCAAGGCCGGGCTGGCGCCCGAGCATGGTGTGCTGGAGGTGGTCGCCCACCCCTGCGCGCTGGGTGGGCACGATTTCGGCGACGCCTACCTGGCCAGCGGAGAATCGCTGCTGGCGTTGGTCGAGCAGCGCCTTGGCCAGGTGCCTCGGGTCGGTTACGCGAGCCTGGGACAGGCTGGCACGCCGCTGGCCGCGCTGCGTCCCTGAGGCGCCACGCATCCATCCCGTACCCGCGAACGCGAAGCTATCTAGGGCCGCGGCGGCGGATACCGCCGTTCGTGGTTGTCGGTCAGCCAGCGGCGCAGGGCCTCGGCCGGCATCGGCCGCCCCAGCAGAAAGCCCTGTCCCTGATCACACCCGGCATTGCGCAGGAAGCCGTACTGTTCCTGGGTTTCGATGCCCTCGGCGGTGATCCGGAAGCCCAGCGCGTGCCCCAGGTCGATGATCGCCCGGGCGATGGCGATCGCGTCATCATCCCCTGGCAGGTCCTTGATGAACGCACGGTCGATCTTCAGGTGGTCGATCGGCAAGGCGCGCAGATAGGCCAAGGACGAATAGCCGGTGCCGAAGTCGTCCACCGCCGTGGCCACGCCCATGGCCTGCAGCTGCGCCAGCACGGCACAGGCCTGTTGCTGGCTCTCCATCAGCAGGCTCTCGGTGATCTCCACTTCCAGCAGGCTGGCCGGCAGGCCATGGCGCTCCAGCGCCGAGGCAAGGCTGGTCACGTAGTCGCTGCGCTCGATCTGCAAGGCGGCGACGTTGATCGCCAAGGGGCCGGATACATCACCGTTGGCGCGCCACTCGGCCAGTTGGGCGCATGCCAGCTCCAGCACTCTCTCACCCAGCGGAATGATCAACCCGGTGCGCTCGGCCAGGGGGATGAACTCGCCAGGCGACACCAGGCCATGCTCCGGATCACGCCAGCGCAACAGCGCCTCCACGCCCTCCAGCCGCCCGCTGAACAGGTCCACCTTGGGCTGGTACCACAACTCGAACTCATTGCGCTCCAGCGCCCGGCGCAGGTTGCGCTCCAGCTCCAGACGCTGCTGCAGGCGCTCGGTCATCTCCGGATGGTAGGGCCGCCAGGCGTCACGCCCGGCCTCCTTGGCCGCGTACATGGCCGTGTCGGCATGGCGCAGCAGGCTGTCGGCGTCCTCGCCATGGCGCGGACACCAGGCCAGGCCGATGCTGCCGGTGACCAGGGCGGCGTTGCCGTTGAGGTCGAAGGGCCGCTGCAGACAGCGCAGCAAGGTGCGGATCTGCTGGTTCACCTGCACCTGCGTGCCTTGCAGCATGAACACGAACTCGTCGCCACCCAGGCGGCAAACGCGATCCTGGCTGTCCAGCGCTTGCAAGAAGCGCGCGGTGGCCTGCTGCAACAGCAGGTCGCCCAGCGGATGGCCGAGGCTGTCGTTGACTTGCTTGAAACCGTCGATATCGAGCACCAGCACGGCCAGGCCGTGGCCCTGGGCGATGGCCTGGCCCAGTTGCTGCTGGAACAGCACCCGATTGGGCAGTCCGGTGATGGTGTCGTAGTGCGCCAAGCGCTCGAGCTGTGCCTGGTAGCGGCGCAGCTCGCGGTTGCGCAGTTCGAGCAGGCGCTGCTTGCGGCTGAGCTGGGCGACGAACAGGCTGAACAGGCCCGTGCAGCTCAGGGCGAACAGGAACAGCGGCGAGCCGAACAGGTCCAGGCCCGACCAGCCGCCCCGGGGCGCGGCCACCAGTTGCCACAGGCCCCCGGGCACCTGCACGGTCATGCTCACCTGCGGGTCGTCGAACAACTGCGGGTCGCCCCAGATCACGCTGCCCTGCGCGCCCTTGCCGTCGCCACCGCGCACCGCCAGCTCGAACGCGGTGTCCGGGCGCAGACCTGCGGTGAGCAGCAGCCGATCGATGTCGGCCACGATCGACACGTTGCCCCAGTAGAACTGCACACCGCGCTTGCCGGCGATGAACACCGGTCGCCGATAGATGAGTGCCCGACCGCCCTGCAGGATCGGCAGGGGCCCCGCCAGGACCGGCTGGAATTGATCGCGGGCCGATTGCAGCATGGGGAACTGCTCGGGCAACTGGCGATAGTCCAGCCCGATCAACTGTTCGTTGCCCTCACGCGGATAGACATCGCTGATCACATCCGCCGGTGCCAGCGCGATATGGCGCATGTAAGGCACCGACTGCAGGGCGTCACGGGCCATGCCGTGAAAGTGTGCCGGGCTGATGGCACCATCGGCGGCGATCAGCTGGGCGATGCCCTCGGCCTCGCCGAACGCCGTCCCCAGTTGCGCCTCCAGCGCGCCACGTATCCCGGCCAGGCGGGCGGCCAAGTTGCCCAGTTGCTCGCTGCGCTCGCGCTGGGCGTCGAGATGCCCGAGGGCGACGGAGAGGCCGATGCCGATCAGGGCGAAGCCGACCGGCAACAGGCGATTCAGGATTTGACGCAGCGTCCCATGGCTGGGCGGCTGGTCATCAGGGATGGGGGATAGGGTCATAGGTCGGCGTTGGCGATCGATTCCAGGGTTATCGGCGCCACGCGCACAATGTTGAGCGCACTCTACCGCCCATCGATCAATGCGTCCCTGGCAGGTGCCGTGTCATCGGCCCTGCGCCAGACTGGCGTTTTTCGACCGGCGAGCGCATGCTCGCAAGCTGAAACGCTTCATCACCGAATGAGAGAGGTGCAGTACCCATGGATCGTCTGCTCGACTCACTGTTTCCCACGCCTGAGGACATTCCCCAAGCCTGGCGTCTGGGGCCACCCCTGGAGCAGCGCGACTACCTGGTCGCCGGCGAACTCAGGCAATGGCACGGGCCACTGGCCACCGTGCGCAGCCCGATCTGGCTGAAGGACGGCACTGGCGAACAGCAGGTGATCCTGGGCAGCGCCCCGTTGCTCGACGCCGACACCGCGCTGACCGCCCTCGATGCCGCCGTCGCCGCCTACGACAAGGGCCGTGGCGCGTGGCCGACCCTGCGCGTGGCCGAGCGCATCCAGCATGTCGAAGCCTTTCTGGCGCGCATGCGCGAGCAGCGCAGCGCCGTGGTCAAGCTGCTGATGTGGGAAATCGGCAAGAACCTCAAGGACTCGGAAAAGGAGTTCGACCGCACCTGCGACTACATCGTCGACACCATCAATGCCCTCAAGGACCTCGACCGCCGCTCCAGCCGCTTCGAGCTCGAACAAGGTACCCTCGGCCAGATCCGCCGCGCACCACTGGGCGTGGCCTTGTGCATGGGGCCCTACAACTACCCGCTCAACGAAACCTTCACCACGCTGATTCCAGCGCTGATCATGGGCAACACCGTGGTGTTCAAGCCGGCCAAGTTCGGCGTGCTGCTGATCCGTCCGCTGCTCGAGGCGTTCCGCGACAGCTTCCCCGCCGGCGTCATCAATGTCATCTACGGCCGCGGCCGCGAGACCGTCAGCGCGCTGATGGCCAGCGGCAAGGTCGATGTGTTCGCCTTCATCGGCACCCACAAGGCCGCCAGCGACCTGAAGAAGCTCCACCCGCGCCCTCACCGCCTGCGCGCCGCTCTGGGCCTGGACGCCAAGAACCCCGGCATCGTGCTACCCCAGGTCAACCTCGACAACGCCGTCGAGGAAGCCGTCACCGGCTCGCTGTCGTTCAACGGCCAGCGCTGCACCGCACTGAAGATCCTGTTCGTGCACGAGGACGTGGTCGAACCCTTCCTCGACAAGTTCCAGCGCAAGCTGGCCGCGCTCAAGCCCGGCATGCCCTGGGAACCGGGCGTGGCGCTGACACCGCTGCCGGAGCCGGGCAAGATCGACTACCTCGACGGCCTGGTGGCGGACGCCACGGCCAAGGGCGCGCGGGTGCTCAACGAGGGTGGCGGGGAAAGCCGCGGATCGTTCTTCTACCCTGCCCTGCTGTACCCGGTGAGCCGCGACATGCGCGTCTATCACGAGGAACAGTTCGGCCCGGTGGTACCCGTGGTGCCGTACCGCGACCTGCAGACGGTGATCGACTACGTGCTCGACTCCGACTACGGCCAGCAACTGAGCCTGTTCGGCAACGACCCCGCGACCATCGGCGCACTGATCGACACCTTCGCCAACCAGGTCGGCCGCATCAACCTCAACGCCCAGTGCCAGCGCGGGCCGGACACCTATCCGTTCAATGGCCGCAAGAACAGCGCCGAAGGAACGCTGTCGGTGCATGACGCGTTGCGGGTGTTCTCCATCCGCACCCTGGTGGCGACGAAGTTCCAGGAAGCGAACAAGGAACTGATCAGCGAGATCATCCGCAACCGGCAGTCGAGCTTCCTGACCACCGACTACATCTTCTGACGCGGTTCGTGAGTGGGGCCACAACGCGGCCCCACTGTTTTTTTATAGATAAACGATATAAAGCAGCTGTCGATTTTCCACCCGCGCAAACGACTCTAATCACCAAGGTGTTGCAATCAACCCACGTGAAAGGAGAAGACGAAAATGGCAGCCAGACCCATCCCCGAAGGCCAGCACAGCCTCACGCCCTACCTGGGCATCAAGGACGCCGCCAAGGCCATCGAGTTCTACAAGAAAGCGTTCGGCGCCATCGAGATGTTCCGCCTCGAGGGCCCCGACGGCCGCGTCGGTCATGCCGAGCTGAAAATCGGCGACTCTTCGCTGATGCTGGGCGACCCGTGCGACATGGAGGGCGGCCTCAAGCCCAGCCAGACCATCGAGCACCCCGCCGTCGGCCTGCATCTGTACGTCGAGGACTGCGACAAGGTCTACGCCCAGGCCATCGCCGCCGGGGCCAGGCAGGTCAGCGAAGTGAAGGATCAGTTCTACGGCGACCGCAGCGGCACGTTGAAGGACCCGTTCAACAACCTGTGGTTCGTCTCCACCCACAAGGAAGACCTCAGCCCCGAGGAAATCCGCGCCCGCGCCGCCCAGCTGTTCGGCGGTAATTGAGCGGCCAGCGCCTAGCCGCAAGCTTCAAGTTGAAAGCCGCGCGGCTTTGCTTGAAGCTTGAGGCTTGTAGCTTGGAGCTGCCCCTCAATGCGAATCATCGAAAAAACCGGCGCCCTGGTGCGCAGCCTGACCCCGGCGGAGCAAGAACTGCTGGCAGGCTTCGCTTGCGGCACCTTGGCCGGCCCCCGCCTGCTGCAGGCCAACCAGTGGCTGATGAAGGTACGCAGCGCCAACCAGTGGCTGGCCTGCGATTGCCGCAAGGACGCCTTGCCGGTGCTCAACGTGTCGCTGAACGGCAGCACCGGCACGCTGTTCCTGCGCAACAACCCTGATACCCCCGAACACACCCCGGGCTGTCCATTCAGCAAGGATGAGCGCGAGGGCGGCGAACGGGCCGAAGAGGCTGCCCCACCCGCTTCCTGGCTCGCACCGGACACGCCGTTGCGGCTGCTTGGCGACTACCCCCGCGCCAGCGATGGCGAAGCACCCAGCTCCCCGCGCAACCCAGGCGAGCGGCGCGAGCAACAGCGCCTGCTGTCGCTGCTGCTGACCTGGATCGAAGCCAGCGGCCTGAACGTCTACGCCACCCACCTGAAGAAAGACCTCACCGCCCAGTTCGCCGAGCTGCGCGGTGTCGCCAGCCGCTATCCGTTGCTCGAACGGGTACCGGCCAGCAACTACCTGGAAACCCGCCTGGACATGAAGCACATGATGATGCTCAAGGCGCGCCTGCGCGAGGCCACGGTGTTCGGCAACCACCGCCGGCATGGTCTGTTGCTCGACTGCGTCGACCAGGTCAAGGGGCGCAAGCTGTTCAACAATCGCAGCGAGGACGGCTTCGACTTCCAGGGCCACCATCTGTACTGGGGCGGCAACCGTGCTTCGGGGCCGTTGCTGGCCCTGGCGCTGTACTCGCCGGCCAGCGCCGGCAGCCATTTCTACGAGTTGATCCATGTGGCCAGCGTGCCGGTGCTGTCGCGCGGGCACCTGTTCCCCGTGTACCGCGACGAAGAGCGTGAGCCGCTCAAAGCGCTGGTGTCGCTGATCGACTGGATGGCCAGCAAAGGGGTGAAGGTGTTGATGCGCCGCCCGGTGATCGGTGGTCAGGTGATGGACGAGCTGGTGCTGACCTCCGATCAGGACCGCGTGCTGTCGGTATCGCTGCTGGAGCGACCGATCGGCCCGGAGCCCGATGCCGAGAACTTCAAGCGCTATGCCGACTTCAAGAGCCTGGAGACCTTCCGCAAGTATGTGGCCGGGTTCTTCATGCGTGAGCGTTGAGGGCTGCGGGAGCGGGCGCCATCCACTGCGGTGTCTGCTTCGCGGGTAGACCCGCTCCCACAGGTCTCCTCACTAGAACGCCGCCTTGAAGATCGCCTCGATCTCCACCTGACTCGCCACCCGAGGATTGGTCAGGCCACAGGCATCCTTCAAAGCATTGGCCGCCAGCACCGGCACATCCTCGACCCGGGCCCCCAGCTCCGCCAGCCCCGCCGGAATGCCGATGGCCGCCGCCAGGTGCTCGATGGCCGAAATCGCCGCGCCGGCGCCCTGCTCCGCATCCAGCCCGCAGACCTTCACGCCCATGGCCTTGGCCACGTCACGCAACCGCGCGGCGCTGACCTTGGCGTTGAAGCGCTGCACATGGGGCAGCAGCACCGCATTGCACACACCGTGAGGCAAGTCGTAATAGCCGCCCAGCTGGTGCGCCATGGCATGCACGTAGCCCAGCGAGGCATTGTTGAACGCCATGCCCGCCAGGAACTGCGCGTAGGCCATGTTCTCCCGGGCCGAGAGGTCGCCGCCGTCAGCGACCGCCTGGCGCAGGTTGTCGCTGATCAGGCTGATGGCCTTGAGCGCGCAGGCGTCGGTGATCGGCGTGGCGGCGGTCGACACATAGGCCTCGATGGCGTGGGTCAGCGCATCCATGCCAGTGGCGGCGGTCAGGCCCTTGGGCATGCCGACCATCAGCGCCGGGTCGTTGACCGAGAGGATCGGCGTGACATTGCGATCGACGATGGCCATTTTCACCTGCCGCTGCTCGTCGGTGATGATGCAGAAGCGGGTCATCTCGCTGGCCGTGCCCGCCGTGGTGTTGATCGCGATCAGTGGCAGTTGCGCCTTGGCGGAGCGGTCCACGCCCTCGTAGTCGCGGATATGCCCACCGTTGGTGGCGCACAGGGCGATGCCCTTGGCGCAGTCATGGGGCGAGCCGCCGCCAAGGGAAATCACGCAGTCGCACCCTTCGCGCCGGAGCATCGCCAGGCCCGCCTCGACATTGGCGATGCTCGGGTTGGGCTTGGCGCCATCGAACACCCGCGAGTCGATGTCGCGCATGGCCAGCAGGCCGGCGATGCGCTCGGCGACGCCGGCCTTGACCAGCCCGGTGTCGGTGACGATCAGCGCCTTGCGCAGGCCGTAGCCCGCGATCGCCGCCATCGCCTCGTCCAGGCAGTCGATGCCCATGATGTTCACGGCGGGGATGAAGAATGTGCTGCTCATGGCCGGATCCTCTCAAGCTGACGGTAGAGTTCGAGGATCCGCCTGAATGAAGCGCGGCGCGTTGACCCAGCGCAACCCTAGCCCATGAACAGGCGATACGCCGGATTCTGCGTCTCGTCCCAGTACTGGTAGCCCATTTCGTCCAACGCCCGGGGCAACCCGGCCAGCTCGTCATCGGGCACCTCCAGCCCGGCGAACACCCGTGCTTGCGCCGCACCGTGGTTGCGGTAATGGAACAGGCTGATGTTCCAGCGCTTGCCCAGCCGCTCGAGGAAACCCAGCAAGGCGCCCGGCCGCTCGGGGAACTCGAAGCGCAGTACCCGCTCGTCCGCCCCCGGCGCCGCATGGCCGCCGACGGTATGGCGTACGTGCAGCTTGGCCAGTTCGTTATCCGTCAGGTCGAGCACCTGATAGCCCTGCTCGCGCAGGCTGGCCAACAGCTGTTCGCGCGGATCGTGTTGAGGATGGGTCTGCACGCCGACGAACAACCGTGCCTCCTTGCCTGGGTAGTAGCGGTAGTTGAATTCGGTGATCTGGCGCTTGCCCAGCGCCAGGCAGAAGGCGCGGAAGCTGCCCGGCCGCTCGGGGATGGTCACGGCGATGATCGCCTCGCGCTGCTCGCCCAGCTCCGCGCGCTCGGCGACATGGCGCAGGCGGTCGAAGTTGACGTTGGCGCCGGAATCGATAGCCACCAGGGCCTGGCCTTGCACGCCTTCACGGGCCACGTATGTCTTGATGCCTGCCACCGCCAGGGCGCCGGAAGGCTCGGTGATCGAACGGGTGTCGTCATAGATGTCCTTGATCGCCGCGCACAGCTCGTCACTGCTCACGGTGATCACCTCGTCGACGAAGTGGCGGCACAGCTCGAAACAGTGCGCGCCGATCTGCGCCACCGCCACGCCATCGGCGAACGTGCCGACCTGTGGCAGGATCACCCGCTCGCCAGCCGCCAAGGCCGCCTGCAGGCAGTTGGAGTCCTCCGGTTCGACACCGATCACCTTCACCTCCGGACGCAGGTACTTGACGTAGGCGGCGATGCCGGCGATCAGCCCGCCGCCGCCCACCGGCACGAAGATCGCGTGCAACGCGCCGGGGTGCTGGCGCAGGATCTCCATGGCCACGGTACCTTGCCCGGCGATCACGTCGGGGTCGTCGAACGGCGGCACGAAGGTGGCGCCGTCACGCTCGGCCAGGGCCAGTGCGTGGGCCAGCGCATGGGGGAAGCTCTCGCCATGCAGCACCACCTGCCCGCCGCGCGAACGCACCCCCTCGACCTTCAGCGAAGGCGTGGTGGTCGGCATGACGATGGTGGCCTTCAGGCCCAGGCGCGAGGCCGCCAGTGCCACCCCCTGGGCATGGTTGCCGGCAGACGCGGTGATCACCCCGCGCTCGCGCTGCTCGGCTGTCAGGCGCGACAGGCGGGTGTAGGCGCCACGGATCTTGAAGGAAAACGTCGGCTGCAGGTCCTCGCGCTTGAGCAGGACCTGGTTGCCAAGGGCGGCGGACAAGGCCGGCGCAGGCTGCAGCGGCGTCTCGATGGCCAGGTCGTACACGGGCGCCGAAAGAATGCGGCGCACCTGCGCGGACAGCAGTTGCAGGGGCGTTGCGGGGGTACGAAGGCTGGTCATCGATGACTCCTGGTGGTTTTGCAGTGCCCAGGAGTCAGAGAGAAGAAACCCGCCTCCAGGGCGGGTTCAGTGCATGTGTGCGCTAGCCCGCCAAACTGATAATGGCGGTAATAATGCTGAGGGCGCGACACTGCGGGAATGTGTTCATGGGCAGAGAAACTAGCCTGGCTCATGGGTGCAAGTCAACACTCAGGTTTCGTCGGGCCCCCGAGCTCCACGCCGCGTCAAACGCTACAATCGCCCATCGCCTCTTGGTAGCACGCCGCATGATCCAGTCCCACCTCGACCTGTTCGGCCGACAGCCGCAACGCCTGGCCGGCCATACCGTGCTGCTGCCCGGCTTCGCCCTGGCCGACCTCGAACCCTTGCTCGACGCCCTGCGCCCGGTCCTGCGTGCGGCGCCATGGCGACACATGAGCACGCCCGGCGGGCTGCGCATGGCCGTGGCGCTGACCAATTGCGGCGCATTGGGCTGGGTCAGCGACCAGCACGGCTACCGCTACAGCCCCATCGACCCGCTCAGCGGCTCGCCCTGGCCCGCCCTGCCCAGAATCCTGCTCGACCTGGCCGGCCACGCCGCCGCCCAGGCCGGTTTCGACGGTTTCGTCCCTGATGCCTGCCTGATCAACCACTATGTGCCGGGCACCCGCCTGAGCCTGCACCAGGATCGCGACGAGGCGGATTTCGGCCAGCCGATCGTGTCGATCTCGCTGGGTTTGCCGGCCGTGTTCCTGTTCGGCGGGATGCAGCGCTCGGACCGTGCTGAACGGATACCCTTGAGCCATGGCGACGTGCTGGTATGGGGCGGCGAGGACCGGCTTCGATTTCACGGTGTGCTGCCCATCAAGCCCGGTGTGCACCCACGCATGGGCGAGCGGCGGATCAACCTGACCTTGCGCAAGGCGGGTTGAGCGCCAAGGAGCCTGGCACCCGCTTCGCAGGTGTTCGATGGTAAACCACACACAGCGGCTGCACTGACTTCAAGTCATGCGCCATTCCTGTGGGAGCGGGTTTACCCGCGAAGCAGGCGGCACGGTGGATGGCACGGGCTACGCCCGCTCCTACGGGGATCACCGGCAGCGCCGGCACCGCTCAATCCCCGACGAACCACTCGCGCCGCTCATCGAACGCGGCCCGGATGGCACCCACCATCACCTGCACCAACGGATCGCCCGCGGTCTCGGTATTCACCGCGAGCCATGCCCGCCGACGCATCGGCTCTCGGAACAATCCAGGCAATGCCAGCAGGCCACGATCCAGATGGCTCGCGTAGTGAGGCAGCAGGCCCACACTGGCGCTGCACTTGATCAGTTGACAGTACATCTCGTAGTCCTGGATCTGCGTCACCCCGCCGGCGCGCGTGCGCAGCAGCACCTGCCACGGCGTCAGCGCCTGTACCCCCGACTCTCCCTGCCATTGCACCAGCATGTAGTCCTGCAGATCCGCCAGGTGCGTCGGTCGGTTGGCTTCGCGGGCATAGCGCTTGGCGATATGCGGCAGATACTCGAGAGTGGCCAGCGCTTCGGGTGCGGTTCCGGCAAAATCGGCGGGACGTTGCAGATCACCCAGCCACAGCGCCACATCGGCCATCTGCTCCGGCCCCTGGCGCCCGTCGAGCGTGGCGACTTCCAGGCGCATGCCCGCATGCTGGCGAACGAAATTGATCAGGTTGCGACCCAGCAGGTCCTGCAGCAGCGGTTCGGCCACCGCCAGGCGTACGACAGCGCCCTCCACCCGGGGTGCAGGCACGGGCAAGGTCGGTTCACGCGCCTGAAGAATCTGCAGCAGGCGCTCCCCTTGCTGACTGAGCACCGGGTTGTTGTTGCGGTTGACGAACAGGCTGTAGCCCAGGCGCGCCTCCAGCGCCGCCAGGCGTTTGCGCAGCGCCACCGGTTTCAGGTTGAGCCGCCGCGCCGCCTGCATGAAACAGCCACAGCGGGCAGTGATGATGAAACAGTCCTGGGTCTGCTCGTCCAGGGCCAGCGGCACCTGGGGGCGAACCACAGCAACGGTGGTTTCCGGGGGCCGCCCCCGGGACAGATCGATCGGCATCCCTCGCCTCCCCCGGGCCCGTCTGGACAGGCCCGGTTCTTCCATGGTTGTTGAGGATCAGCGGCTGCTTTCCAGTACCTGATTGAGTGCCGCGCCATCGATACTCAAGGTCGCGGTGTCGAACATGCCCTCGACATACGCCTTGGCCACCTGTTCCTGGCGCTGGGCGCGCAGCAGTTCGCGCAGGCGTGGCGCGACCTCTTCCAGCGTCGCGGCGCGGGCCGGCTGCTGCTCGACCAGCTTGATGATGTGGTAGCCCGCCGCGCTCTGCACCGGCTCGCTGACCGCGCCGACCTTGAGCTTGGGCACCACCCCGCGCACCTCCGGCAGCAGTTGCACCAGGGCTTGCAGGCCGGTATCACCGCCCTTGGCCGCCGTACCGGCATCCTGCGAGTGCTCGCGGGCCAGGGCGGCGAAGTCCGCCTCCGCAGCCTGCGCCTGCTTGGCCAACGCCTGGGCCTGCTTGCGCACGGCCTCGTCGTCTTTGGGGTTTTCGACCCGCAGGAAGATCTGGCTCAGGCGGTAGCGCGCCGGCAACTGCAAGCCAGCCTTGCCCGCCTCGTACGCCTGCTTGAGCTCCGCGTCGCTGGGGTAGTCGTCGGGGACCTTGCTCACCGAATTGAGATAGTCGCGCAGGACGATCTGCTCGGTGGCCGCCCGGGTCTGCGCCTGGACGTCCGGACGCTGCAGCCAGCCCTGGGCCTCGGCCTGCTGGTACAGGGCCTTTTCCGCCAGGCGTGCGCGAATCCAGGCCTCCAGCGCCGGACGGTCGCCGCGCAGGTTGGCGCGGGCATCTTGCGGCAACTGCGCGAACAGGGCCTTGAGCTCGCCACTGCCGACTTGCTGCTCGCCAAGGCGCGCCAGGGTCTGGCCGTTGTCGCCCGGCGCCTGCGCGGTGGCAGGCGCACGCGCCGCCGCCACCGGCTCGGCGCCCGGGCGCAAGGCCAGGGCGACCGCCACCGCGACGATGGCCAGCGCCCCCACGCCGGCCCACAAGGTACGCGCCGTCACGACGCGTTCGCCTCATCCTGTTCGACCTGCCTGGACGCCTGGTCAGCAACGTTGCGGCTGTAATCCCGCAGGTAGACGATGAACTCCTGCAGCAGGCGATCCCACAGCAGCAGGCTGCCCAGCAGATGCTTCTCGCTGACGCCATCGGCGACCACCACATCCTTCTCCATCACCAGGAACTCGCCCTGTACCGACAGGCGAGCGAAGCGACGGCTGGCGTTCCAGCGCTCGGCCAGGCCGGCCGGCAACTCGCCCTGGATGCGCAGGGCGCAACTGAAGGTGAAGTCGAGGAACTCGCCGTCCTGATTGGCGGCACGGTTGCCGAAACGTACGGCATAGCCCACGCCCTGGCTGGCACTGAGCAACTGCACCACGGCGTTCTGCTCGGTGCGGTTGACCCGGCAGCCGGCATCCTGCAGCAGCTTGGTCAGGGAGTCGGCGCTAACGGTTTCGATCAGGGTGACTTCGGTCATGTGCTTACTTCCTTGCGTTGAGAAAAACGTCACTGGGCCGCGCCCTGCGGGGCGTCGAACTGGCTCTCGTAGAGTTTGTCGCCATAGGCCTGGGCCAGCTCCTCGAACCTGACCCGGGCACCGCCGGCAAAGGGCTGGCGCATCTTCACGACATCGGCGATATCGACCTTCTCGTAGGCGGCCAGCATTTCCTTGGCCACCCCGTACATCTGCTGGTTGCGCGCCAGGCATTGCTGGACCTGGCCATCGCGCTCGCCGAGCCGCGCCTGCAGGCTGGCCCGCTCGCTTTCCTTGGCGCGCGCCATGCCCAGCAGCTCTTCATAGGCTTGCTTGTACTTGTGCAGTTGCTCGTTGCTGCTGGCCACCAGCGCCTGGGCCTGGTGCTGCACCGACTGCTGCTGGCCGCTCAGTTGCTCGTTCTGGCCGCGAGCCCTGGCCAGTTGCGCGGTAAGTTCGCGTACCTGGCCCAGCGCGGCGTCACGCTGCTGCTCGGCGGCCTGGCGGGCAGCGCTGGCCTGGGCCTGCTCGCTCTGCAGTGCCTGCAACTGTTGAGTGGTGCTGCGCAACTGGGCGCGCAGGCGTTCCTCGAGGGTTTCGGCCGACGCCGAAGCCGCCAGGCTCGCGCCCAGGGCCAGCATCAGCCAGGTGCAAAGACGGCGATAAGCTCCCTTGTTCATGAGGTGCTCCTTCCCTAGAACCGCGTGTTGACTTCAAGTTGTAGCACATCGATATCAAACGGCGCGCCGTAGACCGCTTCGCTGCTCAACCAACGCGCTGTAGCGTAGACGTTGTTGGCCAGACCGTAGTTGCCACCCAGGAAATAGCCTTTGGCGTTGGTGCCGCCGAGGTGGAAGCTCGAGTCGTTGAAACCGTCGGGCAAGGCGTCGGGCTCGATGCGCTTGTAGCCGGCGAACAGGTTCCAGTCGCCGGCCTTGCGCATGTCCAGGGCGTTGCCCAGGGTGAACTGGAACATCCAGGCGTCGCCACCGCTCTTGATGTTGCCGTTCTCGTCGACGTTGTTGGCCAGCTGGCCGGCGGAGCGCTTGCGCATGTCGCCTTCGTCGTAGGCCAGGTTGTGCACGTAGTCGACCTGGCTGCGCAGCTTGAAGTCATGCGGCAGGTCGGCGTCCCAGACCAGGTTCAGGTCGAGCAGTTCGAACTCCGAGGCGATGCCGACGAACTGTGGCTGCGCGGTCGCGGTCGGGTTGGCCGGGTTGGGCGTGATGTCACGCAGCAGGAACACCGTGTTGCCCTTCTGCATGAAGGTCGGCCGGGTCTCGTCGGTGTCGCAGGCGGGCTGACCATCCCAGGGGGCGCAGGGGCTGGAGCGCGAGCCGGCGATATCGTCGAAGCGGTAGTAGGCTGCCGCGCCCTTGAGCCGGTGGTGGTCGTTGATCGCCCACTTGGCACCGAGCTGGGCGCCGTACAGCCACTTGTTCTCGCTGTCTTCCTTGTCGAAGCCGTTGCTGCTGGCGCTGTCGTCGCTGTACTGCACCGGGAACGCGCCCACCGTGCCGAACAGGCTGAGGTCGCGGTTGACCGGCTGGTCGAACAGCGCCGCCACGCCGTCGAAGTTGAGGTCGTGGGAATACAGGATGTCGGTGGACATGAACGGATTGGCGATACGGCCACCGGTCAGGGTCAGGCGCTCGCTCGGGCTCCAGCTGATGTAGCCCTGGTCGAGCCACAGGTCCTTCTTGCCGAAACCACCGCCCAGGTTCTGGGTGGTCGACACCGGATTGTTGTTGGAGCCGGTGGCGACACGGATGCCGGCCACCCAGTCCTCGGCCAGTTGCGCCTTGAGCCCGAAGCGGGCGCGCAGGCGCAGGATGCTGTCGCGATCCTCGCGGGTGTTGAGCAGCGGCGGCAGGCTCGAACTGCTGTTGGGGTTGACGTCGTAGGGCCCCTTGTCGTTGAGCTTGGCGAAGTCGACGATCTCGTTGCTGTTGCCATCGGCGTAGGAGCGCGACTCGCCGCGCAGGCGCACATCGCCGTCGAAACTGATGCGCGAGGCCCAGTCGGGGAAGGTGTTGGGCGCGGCCCAGTTTTCCTGCTTGGCGGTGCTCATCACCTCGGCCTTGATTTCGTCGCGAATCTGCTGGCGGACGATCGCCGGCACGTACTGCACGCGCACTTCACCGTTGGCCGCCGGGGCCTGGGCGACGATCGGCGCGGCGCTGCTCGCGGCCCGGGCGTCCCGGGCCTCGCGCTCGGCCTGGGCAATCAGCGCATCGGCCTTGTCCTGCTTGAGCACGCCCTGCTCCACCAGCAGGCGGATCAGGTTGACGGTCGCGTTCTCCGACGGCGAAGCCTGGGCGACGGCCGGACCGACCGCGGTGGCGGCGGCCAGCAGGCCGAGCGCCAGGGTCAATCGGTTCACTGGGCACTTCATGGGTTTGCAACTCCTGTAGGTCGGTCGTGCTTCGTTGTTCATGGCCGGCGCCCTTGCAGGGCGATCTTCACCGGCAAGGTGAGGCTGGCGGGTGGGCGCTGGTCGAGGGCCGGTGCCGCGCGCAAGGCGGCGACCACCTGGGCGTCGACCTCGGGCTCGCCGCTGCCGCGCAGCAGCTCGACCCGGGTGATCTCCCCAGCGGCGCTGAGCCAGATCTCGGCCTGCAGGTTGAACACCAGGTTGCGCAGCTCAGGGTTGTCGCGCAGCAGGCGCTGGAAGGCGTAGGCCAGGTACTGGCTGTAGGTGCCACTGCCCAGGCCACCACCGCCGCCACCGGCCATGCCGCCGCCCTTGCCGGCGCCGACGTTGAAGCTGTCGTTGCCGGACTGCGCGTCACCGTCCATCTGCATCGGCTCGGCCAGGTCCTGGGCCGGGTCCGGAGCGTCCTCGGCGGGCTTGACTTCTTCGGCCTCGGGCACGGGTTCGGGCTCGACGAGCTTCTCCTCGACCGGCGGTTCGGGCGCCTTGGGCGGCTCCGGTGGCGGCGGCGGCGGAGGTGGCGGCAGCGGAATGATCGCTGGCACCTTGGGCGCCTCGCGGCGCACCCCGGCCATGTCGTTGGCCCACTGCCACAGCAGCCAGGCCAGGCCCGCGCCGATCACGGCGAGCACGGCCCAGGTCAGCAGCTGGCGGGGGTTGGCTTTACGTTCCATGCCCGCCCTCATCCCTGGTTCGGCTTGCCGGTGACCAGCCCGACCTGGGCCAGTTCGAGACGGCGCAGCAGGTCGAGCACCTCGACCACCTTCTGGTACTGCACGCCGGCATCGCCGCGCACGATCAGCGGGAAGTCCGGGTTGCGCGCCTTCTCGCTGCGCAGGCGGTCCTCCAGCTCCTGCAGGGTCACCGGGTAGGCGTCGAGAAACACCTGCCCGGCATCGTTGATCGAGATCGCCTTGGTCTTGGGCTGGGCCAGCGACACCGAGGCGCTGGCCTTGGGCAGCTGTACCTGGATGCCGGAGACCTGGGCGGTGGCGGTGAGGATGAACATCACCAGCACCACCATCAGCACGTCCACCAGTGGGGTGATGTTGATGCTGTCCACCGCGGCGTCGGCTTCATCGTCATGGGCGTTGTTCACGGATGCCATGGCCGCGCCCTCACGCCGGAACCGACGGGTTGACACTGCGCCCGGCCGGGCGCTGCGCCACTTCACCGGCCTGGCCCTCGCCATGCAGCTCGGCCAGTCGGGTGATGAACTCGTCGACGAACACCCGCATGTCGGCGCTGACCTCGCGGTTGCGGGTGGTCAGGCGGTTGTAGCCGAACAGCGCGGGGATGGCGACGAACAGGCCCATGGCGGTGGCCAGTAGCGCGGCGGCCATGCCCGGGGCGATGGCATTGATGTTCACGTCACCGGCCATGGCGGTGCCGAGAAACACCACCATGATCCCCAGCACGGTGCCCAGCAGGCCAATGTAGGGCCCCCCGGCGATGGCGTTGGACAGGGTCGAGAGCTTCGCCGACAGCGCCTGGTTCTCGCGGGTGCGCACGCCATCCATGGAGCAGCGGATGGCCTCGATGGTGGCGGCGGACACCGCGGTGGTGTCGGCGCCCTGTGCCCGACGGGTGCGGATCTCCTGCACCGCCACCAGATACAGGCGCCACAGCGGCGAGTCGTTCAGGCGCTCGTGCAGCGTTTGCTCGTCGGCGAACTGCTCCAGGCGCGTGCCCACCGTGGCGAACTGTTCGCGGAAGCGGGTATTGGCGGCGGTCACCCGGTTCAGGGTGCGCTGCTTGCGCAGCATGATCACCCACGACTGCACCATCATCAGCACCAGGATGGCGATGATCACCCAGGCATCCACCGGCACTGCCTTGAGCAGGAAGCCCAGGCCGCCGAAGCCGAAGCCCGACTGCTCTTCGTCAACGCCATATGCCACCAGGCGCGATTCGGCGCCCTGGGCCAGCACATCGGCCTGCAGGCTGGCCTGACTGCGGGCGACCCGGGAGACGCGCAATTCGTCCAGGGCACCGACGAACGGGGCGAAGCCGCTGGCCGGCTCGCCCTCGGCCGGCGGCAGGTCGCCACCGATGCCGAGCGCACCGCTGAAGGCCGCCGGGCTGGCGGCCAGACGGGCCACCGCCTGACCTTCGAGCAGCAGGTTCAGGTTGCCGCCCTCGCCCACCAGCGCCAGGTGCTGCCATTGACCGGCGGTCACGGCCTGGTTGGCATTGGCGCGCTGGCCATCGACCTCGACGAAGGGCACGCCCTGGGCCAAGCCCAGCAGCAGGCTGTGGCCAGACTCGCGACGGGCCAGCAGCAGCTGGTCGCCCACGGCCTGGTCCTGGCGCAACCAGACGCTGAAGGTGAAGGCGGCGCCAGCCGGCAACTGCAGCGAGGCGCTGGCCGGCAGTTGCAGTGCCTGGCCGCCGAGCTGGATGGCCCGGCCGATCACACCATCGACGCTGACCGTCGGCCCCTGCAACTGATTGCCGTAGGGGCTGTCATCACGCACGGTGGCGCCGTCGAAGTGGTACAGCGCGGTGTAGTCGGCGTCGAAGGCGGGCTGCCCGGCGGGGGCCTGGGCCTTCGGGTTGCCGTAGTACATCCACAGATCCTGACGCTGACCGGCCTCGATGCGTGGCACGTCCACCCAGATCAGCGCCATGCCCATCAGCGGGTCGAACTGCTCGACATGGTGGTTGAGCACGGTCTTGTCGTCGGCGCTGACGAAACGGATATCCGCCCCGGTCTCGCTGACGCCGTCGAAGCTGAAGTTGCCGGTGTGCAGGCGCACCAGCAGCGCGGTGCGGCCCAACGGCTGGGTCAGGCCGGCGCCCTGGGGCGTGGTGTCCACGGCGATCTGCTTGCGGTACATCCAGTCGTCCTGCCACCAGGCACTGGCGCTGCCCGGCAGGGCGAAGCCCAGACAGAGCAGCAGGGTCAATATCAGGCGTTGCATGAGAGGTCTCCAGGTCGATGCCGGTCAGTGAGTCAGAAGGTCGCCTGCACGCTGAAGTGCACACGGGAATCGTTCTTGTCGGTGTTGGGGCCGTCCTTGAGCGGCACGGCCCAGTCGAGGCTGCCGGACAGCCAGTCGTTGAGGGTGGCGCGGGTGCCGATGCCGACACTGGCCAGGCTGTAGCTGTCGTCCTGCTCCGGCAGGGCATCCTGCAGGCGCAGCTGCGCGCCTTCGGCGAACAGGTAGAAGCGCCAGTCGCTGATGTAGCTGCCGACATAGCGGCCCAGGGACGGCGTGCGCAGCTCCTGGGAGAACAGCGCGCCATCGTCGCCGGTCCTCTCCGCCGCCAGGTAGCCGCGCACCGACGTGGCGCCGCCAGCGGCGAATTGCTCGTTCGACACCAGCGGGCCGGAGGCCAGCTGGAAGGCCAGCTTCGAGGCGCTTTGCCAGGTGCCGGCGAAGTCGAAGGTGTAGCTGGCGTCGCCCTTGACTGCGGCGAAGCTCGAATCGGCGCGGTAGCGCTTGTAGTCGAACGCCTGATCGTCGCTGCCGTAACCGAACAGGCTGCGGGTGCCCGCCACCAGGCTCAGGCCAAGGGTCAGCTGGTCCTGTTCGGTGAAGCGATAGCCGTTGTAGCCCAGGGTGATCGGTGCGTACTTGAGCGGGACCTTGTCGCGGCTGCCGCCCAGGCCGACCTGCTCGTCGAAGTCCTTGAAATCCACGCCCATGGACAAGGCATGGGCCCAGGCACCGACGCCCGGCAGGTTGTAGATGGCCGACACACCGTACGAGTGGCCCTTGCCCAGCACGTTGGTGCCGCCGACCGTGGCCACGTCGCTGTCGGACTGGTAGCCGGAGAATTGCAAGGTCCAGCGCTCGCTCAGCGGCATGGCGTAGGCACCGGACCAGACCTCGGCGTTGTTGCGGTCCTCGGGCGCCGTGAACCAGGTCAGCGACACGCTGTGGCCGGCCTGCCAGAGGTTGTTGTAGCCCAGGCTGACGACGCTGCGCAGTTTCTCGGTGTCGGCGCTGTGGTCGTTGTTCAGGCCCAGGCTCAAGGTCCAGGGCTGCTTGTCCTCGACCTGCAGGTCGACATCCATGGTCCCCGGGCGCCGGCCCTCGCGCACCAGGGGCATGACCTGACGGCCCGGGGTGCGGTTGAGCGTGGCCAGTTCGTCCTGCACCTTAGCGAAGTCGGGCACCTTGCCCTCTTCCAGCGCCGGCACCTGCTCGCGGATTTCCACCGGCGAGTAGTGCTTGGCGCCGACCACGCGCACCCGGCCGACCTTGGTCTCGGTCACCTGCAGGTAGACGATGCCGCCCTCGACCTTCTGCTCCGGCAGTTCGACGAACACCGACTGGTAGCCGCGGGCCTGGTAGCTTTTCTGCAGGGCCTCGCGGGCCCCCTCGAGATCGGCCAGGGTCTTGTCCGGACCGAGGTACGGGTATACCGCCTCTTCGATGGCCTGGGCGTCGAGCAAGCTATTGCCGCGCACCACGTACTCGTTGATTTCGACCCGACGGTCGGGCTCATCGGCGGCCACCGTGGCCGCCAACAGGCACAGCAGCGCCCCTGCGCCCACGCCGCATCGCTTGAAGAACAAATGCTCCACACCGCCCCCTTACAGAGCCCGTAATCCGATTGGTTTCTAGTGATGGTGGTCAGGCGAACCCTGACCTTGATGACGTGCCAGCCAGCTGTGCAGCAGCGCCAGGTTCAGGCTGAACTCGGGCATCGCCTGCAGGCTGGCACCCAGCACCTCGTCGACCATGCGCTGCAGCAGCGACACCGCCATGGCGCTGCCCAGCAGCACGCCAAGGTCGTGGCTGAACAGGCTGAAGTTCCACACCCGCGACTTCAGTTCCAGGCCGGCGAACCAGCGAAACAGCAGGTTGTAGTTGAGCTGTTCGTAGAGTTGCTTCTCGCTGGGCACCGAGTAGAGAAGCTGCAGCAACAGCACGTGCATCAGGGTGTGGGGGGCGATGATCATGCCTTGCTGCTCGGCCAGCTGCGTCAGCGCCGCCTGGTGCTCGTCCAGCAGCGCCTCGATGCGCGGCCTGAGCTGCGCCAGCGAGTGCCCCGGCGGCACGCAGCTGGCCACCTCGCGCAGCGCGCCCTGCCAGTCTTCCTGGGAGACGATCCAGACCCAGGGCGCGCCGTAGCGGTACACCGACACTGGTTGCTTGCGCGCCGCCTCGACGATCTTCGCCAGACGCTGGTCGAGCTCCTGCATTCCCACTTTCGTGTAGCGTTCCATAGTCCCCATCGCCCCGCTCCCCGCGTGCTCCGACGGCGCGCCTGGCCAGTTGGCCAGGTGCCTTGTCCGTGTTCATGGCTTTGACAGAGATGGCGCTTTGCTACCGAACTTTTGTCATGAAAGGTTCATCGGCGAAGCGGGGACCGGGCGCGCGGCTTCCAATGCCCGGCGCCCGCGGAGGATGGGTGTGCCTGCGACTGTCGCGACGGGCTCGGCGACGCCGTCGCGAATGAGCCCGTCACGCAGCACGGCGATTACTTTTCTGGCAGTTCCCGCACGTTCAGGTTGTCCAGCACCAGCAGGCTGCCGTCGTGTTCATTGTCGATGTTCAGGGTGAATGCCTCGGGCCCGTCGATGATGAATTCCTGCCTGCCATAGTGCATCTCGCCCAATTCGTCTTCGTACAGGTCCACCTGGTCCTGCCCGATGGCGGTCTGCATCGAGCAGTAGGTGTTGCACCCCCAGGAGAAGCTCACCAACCGACGCCCGGCGCCCTCCAGCACGAAGCTGATCGAGGCGTCCGCCTCCAGGTGCTTGCCCGTGATCAGGCCTGCGCTCTTCTCGTGCGGCTTGTCACTGACACCGCGGTTACGCGCGCCCAACCTGAACTCGACGCCATGGCTGGTCACCTGGTTGCGCGGCCCGATGGCCTGGTCCTCGAAGTCGATGGACGGCGTAGGCGTCGGACGGCCCGCCGCCTGGTCCTGAGGGAGGTAGCTGAAGGTCATGCCGTCGGTCTTTTGCGCCGGGAACGTCACCCGCACCACAGGCAACCACTGCTGGTAGCGTTGCGCGTAGCGGATCTGGTTGTACTGCGCCTTGGCCAACGCTTCGCGCTCGCCCTCGACGTAGAAGAACGAGTGCACGGGAAGCTCGCCACCCTTGCCCCTCGCCCATACCGGCAACAGCACCTCGTTGTTGATCGCCCAATGTGCCTCGGACATCCCCGCGCGTGCCTGGATCGCGGTCTGGAACCACCTGGCCGCGGCGTCCGGCCGTTGGCGCAGGTCCCAGCCGCACACCCGGTAGTTGTTCGCCTGCGGATAGGCGCCCAGCCATTGCTGCGCCGTGTCGATGCCCAGGGCCATGCAGGTGTCGGTGGTGCTTTCGAAACCGGTGATCGGGCCGCACCCGTGCAACGCCGGGCGCTGGTTGGTGTTGGCATTGATCGGGAACGTGCACAGCACGTTCAGATCGGCGATCTTACCAGCCGGCACCGCCTGGGGCGGGTACAGGAGCAGGCCGTTCTGGTTGCCGAAGGGATTGCCGAAGTTGTTGTCCCGGCGCACCCAGGAGAAGGCGACGCTGCCTTTTTCAAGCTGGCCGTCGGTGGGTTCCCAAGGCAGGAAATCCGGGCTGCTGGAGGTGGTGCGCAAGGCCATGCCGCTGCACAGGTAGGCAGGCTTGTCCGGACCGCCGCAGTCCTCGGTGGTGCTGTTGTACCAGCGCCTGAGCTCGCTGACGGCCTGCCGGCCGCGCGCGTCGAGCTGCATCGGTGAAGACGTGGCCGTCAGGCCAGGCGGTGCTGTCGAGCTGCATGAGGCCAGGGTCAGAAGCAGCGTAAAACCAGCAAGGCATCTTGCAGCCAGGCAGGGGGGTTCTTTCATGAAGCACCTCGATCGCAGGGTGTGGGCAGGCATCTGTCGGGCCATTTACCCATGCGAAAAAAACCGGTGCTACTGACAGAATTACCAGGTTCTCACTCGGCACCACATACCATAGGGCCACGCCCGTGGCCGCTGCTCACGGCTGCTGGGACTGACTCAGGTACTTGTCCAGCATCGCCTTGTCTCCTGCCCCATCCCCCGCCACCTGCCACAAGCGCCGCTCGATGCCCTGGGCCAGCAGGTGCCCCACCGCCGCCTCGATGGCCGACAGCACGCACAGCTGCGCCGGCTCGTTGGTGGTGTAGCCCACCTCTGCCTCCAGCAGCTTCTTGAACTCGATGAACTTGAACACCCCGGCATTCTGCCCCACCGAATAGATGGTCTTGCTGGTCATCACGTTGGCCAGCACCTGCCCGGTGCGCACATCCACCGCGCGCAGGTTGACCGTGACCTGGTCGACCCGGTACTCGCGGGAAAGGCCGATGCCCAGATAGCGCGCGCCCTCGCCACCACTGCGCACGTTGGTGTCGTAGGCGATGATGCCGCCCTCCAGCATCAGGTTGGCGGCCTGCAGCGGCGGCAGCTCGCCCTGGATGTTCTCGGGTACATCGGCCTTCTTCTGCGAGGCGCGAATGATCTTGCGCTCGGTCAGCAGGTTCTGCAGCCCCTCGCGCTCCAGCACCACGAACCAGCCGCTGGCATTGAGGGCATCCATCAGCATGCTCGCCGCGCCCTGGGTGACACTGGTGGAGAACGAGCTGGCCGGGGTCGGCTTGTATTGCCCGGTCTGGTCTCGGAAACCATAGACCACCGCCATCAGTCGGCCACGGGGCCGAGGCAGGTTGACCAGGTCGTAATAGGTGGAGGCGCGAGGCGTCAGTGTGGGCGTCTCGACGTCCTGTTCGGCGGGCATCGGCTCACGCAGGCCGCAGCCTTGCAAGGCGGCGAGGATCAGCAGTGTGCTCAGCAGGCGTTTCATGGTGTTCTCTCCCCGGTAAAGACCCGTCCCTCTCAGGGGTTCAGGCCGCTGACCTCGATGATCGAAACTTCGCCGGTGGCCCGGTCGGTGACCTTGATGCTCAACGCGCCCGAGTCGTCGATGACGTCGATCAGGAAGGCATCGGTGGCCATGCTGCCGGTCCTGCCGTTGCCGATGTTGTCCAGCAGTTGCCCGAGCAGGCGCGATTCGAGCTGGTTGCTGAAGCGCTCCAGGGCCGAGGTGCCGGTGAACGCCGAGGCCCGGTCCTTGAGGTCTGGATCGTCGTAGTCGTTCTGGGCCTGGGCGTTGTTCAGCAGGTAGGCACCGTTGAGCGGGTTGCCGCCAAAGGCCGGGTTGACTGGGGTATGCACCAGCTCCGTGGCCAGTACCTGGCAGCTGAGGCCGATGGCCAGCAGGCCGGCGGCGACACGTTGAGGCATCGGGTTGCTCATAGCTCGTCCCTCTCCAGATCGGTTGTGTCCTGCAGCAGCCGTTGCAGCTTGCGCTGGATGATCTGCTGCCTGACCAGGTCGGCGGCCGCAATGGCCTCGTCTTTGAGTTGCGTGGTGCTGGGCGGCAGGAAGCGCCGGTACACCACCTCGCGTTCGTACTCCACCGTCACCAGGCTGCCCCAGCGGGCATCCGGGCGTTCGCGCACCACCAGGTTGAAATCCAGCCGGCTGGTGGCGTGCAGCCGGTCGCTGAAGGCGTGATAGAAGTCGTGGCCGATGTGCGAGATGGTGTTGTCGACGATGAAGCCCATCATCTCGTCCTCCTCCCCGGCCCGCGCCGGCCCGTGCAACAGGACCAGGCACAGGCAGAGCAGTACCCCCAGGCGGCTCATGGCGCGTCTCCCGGGCCGCCGTGCCGGCGGGCGCCGCTGGCGCTCTCGGCGAAGGCCTGCTCGGCGACGAACTGCCAGTCGCTGTAATGCTCCAGCCCCTCGAAACCGCTCCACTGGGCATCGAAACCGCTGCGTTTGCGCGGCGTGGCGCGCGAACGGCTGTACACCCCGGTGATGCGCCCATCGACCGAGCGCAGCAGGCCCCAGTCGTCAGCGCCGCCGAGCGGGTCCGGGTACAACCTGCGCAGGTGGCGTTGGGGTGAGGGAAAACGGTTGTCTTCCAGCAGTTCGCCCAGGTCCCGCGGGTACTGCGCCAGGCCGGGCGAGGCGCGGTAGTAACTGCGCAGGGCCTGGGCGTACTGGCCACCGACCCACAGCAACTGGCGCTCACGCTCGCGCTGCACGCTGGTGGCCCACAGGCTGCCGGTGGCGGCCAGGGCCACACTGCTGACCGCGATCAGCAGCAGCACGCCCAGGTAGGTGAAGCCCGCTTCACCATTCGGCATAGAGGCTGCCATCGCGCGCCCTCCCGGTGGCTCCGCTCTTGATGTCGGCAACGCCACCCGCCACACCCTCGGGGGGTGGCAGCAATTGCCAGGCATCGCGGCGTTCGGTGATCGGATCGAGCGGTGTATTGCGCAGGTAGCGCTGCTCCACCAGTTGCTCGAGGGATTCGGGGTAGCGCCCGGTGTCGCCGTAGTAGTGGTCCAGGGATTCGCGCAGCACCGCCAGGCTCTGGCGCAGGGTGGCCTCGCGAGAGGCCTCCAGGCTGTTGAAGTAGCGCGGCAGGGCGATGGTCATGAGGGTGGCGATGATCGCCATGACCACCAGCAGCTCGATCAGGGTGAAGCCCTTGCTCGGTTTCATCGCCGTCACCATTGACCGTAGGGAATGCTGTTCAGGCCCTTGCCGGGCGCCTTGGAATACACGTCGAACACGTCCTCGCCTTCACGTGGGTTGTCCGCGCCACTGTCGTAGGCGCGCAGCCCCCAGCCACCTTCATCGTCAGGCTTGGCGCTGCGCAGCGGGTCGTGCGGGATGCGCCGCAGGAAATAGAACTTGGCCCCCTTGGCGCTGCGCACATCGCGCACGCCGTCCACCAGCACCTGCAGGTTCGGCGGGTAGCCGCTGGCGTTCAGGCGCTTCTCGATGTAGCCAGCGTCGAACGCGCGCTTGTAGGCATCGATGGCATCGCGGATCTGGTACAGGGCCTCGCGCAGTTGCTGTTCCTTGCCACGGCGCACCACGGTCTCGGTCAGTGGCGCGGCCATGCTGGCCAGCAGCCCGAGCAGCGCCAGGGTCAGCACCACCTCGATCAGGCTGAAACCCCGCTGCCGACGTTTCATGGCCGCGCCCCCACGCCGGCAGGCACCGCCGCCACCTGACCTTGCACCAGCGGCGCCTCGCCCGGCACTTCGGCGGGCGAGGCGCTGGCGGGCACCGGCTGGGCCAGTTGGCGCACCTGCAGGCTCGATTCGGTGCCGGTGGCGAACTCCATGTCCGACGGGCTCTGGTACGGCAGGTTGCGCACGATGCGCGGGGTGATGGCCAGCACCAGCTCGGACTTGCTGGTCTCGTCATGGTTGCTGCCGAACAGCCGGCCCAGGCCAGGGATGTCGCCCAGCCCCGGGATCTTGTTGCCGTTGCCGGTCTTGTCGTTGCGCACCAGGCCCGCCAGCACCTGGGTTTCGCCATCGTGCAGGCGCAGGGTGGTCTGGGCGTTGCGGGTGTCGACCTGAACCGGGATGGTGCCCTGGCGGGTCGCCTCCAGCGGCGTGGCGTTGCTCACTTCCAGCGCCACCTTGATCGCCACCTCGTTGTTCAGGTGCACCGTGGGCTGGACTTCGAGCTTGAGGCCGACATCCAGGTAGGTGACGCTTTCGGTGATCACCGGCCCCTGGGTCGAGGGCACCGAGGTGGCGCTGATGATCGGCACGCGCTGGCCGATGTGGATGCGCGCCTGCTCGCGGTTGCTGACGCGAATCACCGGGCTCGCCAGGGTGTTGATGTCCTTGTCCGCGGCGTTGATCTTGGCCTGCGGGGCCGGCGCGATGCTGATGCGGCTGGAGTTGATGCCGCGCAGCTGGTCGAGCACGCTGACCGGCTTGCCGTCGTTGCTCAGCAGGCCGAAGGTGTTGGGCCACTGCAGGCCGAGGTCGAGGATGCGCGAACGGGCCACCTCCATCACCTCCACTTCCAGCACCACCTCGGGGTTGGACTGGTCCTGGGACTGCAGCAGCTTCTCGGCCATGCGCACGGCGTCGGGGGTGTCGCGCATGGTCAGGGTGTTGAGGCGCTCGTCGACGAACACGTCACGGGTCTTGAGCATGGTCTTGACCATGTTCAGCGCGGTGTTGGCATCGATGCTGGTCAGGTAGAAGGTGCGCATGACCAGTTCCTGGTAGTCCTTGGTCTTCTGCGGCGAGTCCGGGTAGATCAGCAGGGTGTTGTCGTTGACGATCTTCTGGTGCAGCTGGTTCTGCTCCAGCAGCAGGGCCACGGCATCCTCGATGCGCACCTCGCGCACGAAAATGGTCGCCTTCATGTCCGGGCGCAGGTCCTTGTCGAAGATGAAGTTGATGCCGGCGACCTGGGCCAGCACCTCGAAGATGGTCTTCAGGTTGGCCTCGCGAAACTCCAGGGTGACCGGGCGCTCCAGCTTGCTGCGCAGCTGCGGATACGGCGTGGCGGTGCGCGCCTGCACGTTCTCGATGTCGCTGCGCAGGATCTGGCCCTTCTGGTTCTGCGGGTCCAGGCGCAGCACTTCGCGCATGTGGCGCTCGGCACCGAACAGATCGCCCTGGCGCAGCGCCGCCTGGCCGAGGGCGACACGGTCGTCCAGGGTGCGCATCAGCTCCAGCTGGCGGATGCCCTCCTGGGCGCGGCGGTTGTTCGGCTCCAGGGTCAGCACCCGGCCATAGCCCATGCGGGCGCCGGCGAAGTCGTGGCGGGTGCGGTCGCTGTCGGCCTGGCCGAGCAGCGCCTCGACGGCGGCCTGACGGCCATGGGCCAGGGCCAGGTTCAGCTCGGTGTCGCGCGGATCCTCGCGCAGGGCTTCTTCGAGGCGGGCGATGCCGGCTTCGTACTGCCCTTCCTTGATCAGGTCCTGGCTGTCCTTGCGCACGGCGCTCGAGCCACATCCGGCAATGGCCACGCACAGGGCCAGAAGCACGAACGGCGCAGGCTTGCACAACTTCGACGGTTTCATGGCGCGCTCCCGACAGACAAGGTCTGTGGCTGGTGCAGTGGCAGGTAGACCAGGTTCAGCTCGGTGGCCGAAACGTGGTCCAGACGGTAGGTGTCATCGATCACGTCGCCTTGGCGTACGACGTAGAGCTTGTCGCCGCTCTGCAGGAAGACCTGCAGGTCGTCGCGATCGTCCAGGCGGCCGATGAACTGGAAGGGCAAGGCCGGAGCCGTGGGCGCGGCCACCACCGGGGCGGTGACCACGGGTTGTTCGGTGACGGTGGCCAGGGTTTGCGTCGGGGTCCATTGCTGGCTGGGAAACAGATCTCTCAAAGGCCGTGCCGGTCCTTTCGCGGCTGAAGCCGCTCCCACAGGCTCGGTGCTCGCCGTCGCCCCTGAGGGAGCGGGTTTACCCGCGAATGGGGCCACCGCGTCTTCTTGACCGAACCAATGCCCCGGTGCCCAGGCGAGCACTGCGCTCATCCCCAGGAACCCGGCCCATGTCACCGCGCGCTTTGCGTTCATCACGACCTCGACAGGTAAAGGGTCATGCGCACACGACCGGTCAGTTCCTGGTCACCGATCCGCTTGCGCTGCAACTCCAGGTCCTCCAGCACCAGTGCCGGAAGCTGACCGGGCAGTGCCTTGAGAAAGCCGCGGATCTGCGGGTAGCTGCCCCGCACCGGCAGGACGATCTGGTAGCGCGCCAGCTGGGTCTTCGGGTCCACGCCCAGGGCATACTCGCCACGCGCCAGGCTGATGCGCTCGGCGCTGGCCAGCTGGTACAGGCGCTCGATCAGCTCGCTGGCCTGGGGCTGGCCCGGCAGTTGTCGACGCAAATCGTCCAGCACCTGTTGCTCGGGCCTGGCCTGCACCTTCAGCTCGCCCCGCGCCAGGCGCTGCACCTGGGCACGGGCATCGGCCTCGCTGGCACGCAGCTCGCGCACGGCCTGCCACTGCGGCAGCACGAGGGTCACGGCAACGGCCAGCGCGAGGCTGCCGACCAGCACGGCGGCCTGCCCTGCCCGGCCCAGGCGCCGGGCCGCTTCGTGAACGATCAGGCTAGGGACGCGCATGGCCGGTCTCCCAGGTGGCGGTGAGGTTGAAGCGCACTGGATGCTCGGGTTGCCCGCTCATCACTTCGTGGTTGAGCAGCGACACATCCGACAGCGCCTCGCTGCGCTCCAGGCGCTGGTGGTACTGCAGCATCGCTTCGAGGTTGCGCGCCTCGGCGCTGATGCGGACCTGGCCCTTGCGCGCATCAGGGGTGAGGCTGAGCAGCGCGACATCTTCCTGGGGCATCGCTTCGAGCATGGCGAACAGCTGCTGCCAGGGCCGCTGCAACTGCTGCGAGACACTGCGCATCTGCGCCAGGCGCTCGGCCTGCTCGCGAACCACCGTGCCGCTTGGCACAGCGGCGCTCGCCGGGCGGCGGCCGAGCTTGAGTTCGAGCTGGTGCACCCGCCCCTCCAGCGCCACCTGTTCGCCGACCAGCCGCTGCTGGACCAGCACCAGCAGCGCCAGCACGGCAGCGGCCACCGTCAGCAGGGCCCAGGCCAGCGGGCCGCTGCGCCGGGGCTGGAATTCCAGGTCGAGGCGGCGCATGTCAGGCCACCGCCCGCCACATGGCGCACAGCGGGTCGGCCTCGGTGGCCGGCGCGCACAGCTGCACCGCCGCGATGCCGGCCCCAGCGGTGCGTCCCGGTGCATGCAGGTACACCCGGGGCACCTGCTCGCCGTAGAGCTCGCAGGTACGCTCGATCAGCGCCTGCAGGGCCTGGTCGCTGTCCGCGCAGCCCTGGGCCAGCACCTGCTGCCACAGGCCGCCGGCGGCCAGCAGCAGCACGCTGCGGCGCGGCTCGGCGAGCACGAACAGAAAGTCGCCCTGGGCCAGCTGCGCCGAGCAGCGGTTGTAGGCCGCCATCAGGTAGGGCTGCACCGAACGCAGGCTCAGCCGGCACTCGCGCCCCAGGGCCTGCAGGCCCTGGAGCAACGCCTCGGGCAGCGCGGTGGCGATGCGCGCGGCACCGGCCGGCTCCGGCGACAGGACGATGCGCCAGTCGTGCAGCACCTGGCCATAGAGATTCTCGAAGCAGGCCCGAGCATAGGCCTCCAGCTCGCGGGGATGGCCGATGGCCTCGCTCCAGGGCACCAGACAGAAGCGGCTGTAGCGCGCCGAGAGCAGCACGCGCAGTTGCGCGCCACGCACCGCGTGCTCGCCCAGCAGGCCAGACAGCGCTTGCAGGGCCGCGGCCCACGCCGGCTGGGCTGCCTCGCAGCTGAAGCCACGGCTGCCCAGCCATTGATGTTGCTGGCCGTGCCAGCGACCCAGGCCGACACCTTCGGCGCCGAGCACCGCGCAATACCGATCAGGCGATAAATGTGACACGGTTGATCTCCTCGAGAGTGGTGCGGCCAGCGCGGACTAGGTCCAGGGCCGAGGCACGCAACAGGCGCAGGCCGCGCTGGCAGGCCAGTTGCTTGATCTGTGAGAGCGGGCGCCGTTCGACGATCATCTGCCGCAGGTCGTCGTCCAGGTGCAGCAGCTCGGCAATCGCGCTGCGCCCGCGGTAGCCACTGCCACGGCACTGGCCGCAGCCCTGGGCCCCCACGAAGTGCCAGCCGGCGACCCCGTCACGGCTCAGGCCGGACGCGGCCAGCAGTTCGTCATCTGGCTCAGCGGCCACCACGCAGTGCGGGCAGGCCAGGCGCACCAGGCGCTGGGCCAGCACGGCGTTGAGCGCCGAGACGAAGCTGTAGGGGTCGACCTGCATCTGGCTGAAGCGGCCGATCACATCGAACACGTTGTTGGCGTGGATGGTGGTGAACACCAGGTGCCCGGTGAGCGCCGACTGCACGGCGATCTGCGCGGTGTCCGGGTCGCGGATCTCGCCGACCAGGATCTTGTCCGGGTCGTGGCGCAGGATCGAGCGCAGGCCACGGGCGAAGGTCAGGCCCTTCTTCTCGTTGACCGGGATCTGCAGCACACCGGGCAGCTGGTACTCGACCGGGTCCTCGATGGTGATGATCTTGTCGGTGCCATGATTGATCTCGCTGAGCATGGCGTAGAGGGTGGTGGTCTTGCCGCTGCCGGTGGGGCCGGTGACCAGGATCATGCCGTAGGGTTCGCCGGCCAGCCGGCGCAAGGCGCGCAGGGTCTGCTCCTCGAAGCCCAGGGCCTGCAGCTGCACGCCGCTGACCTGGTCGGCCAGGTCCTGTTTGTCCAGCACCCGCAGCACCGCGTCCTCACCGAAGATGCTCGGCATGATCGACACGCGGAAGTCGATCTGCCGCTCGCCGATGGCCACCTTGAAGCGGCCGTCCTGTGGCACGCGCTTCTCGCCGATGTCCAGCTCGGCCATCACCTTGATGCGCGAGATCACCTGCTCGGCGAACGCGCTGCCGCTGGCCTTGCCGGCGCCGTTGAGCACGCCATCGATGCGGTACTTGATGGTCAGACCCTGGCCGGTCATGCCCAGGTGGATGTCACTGGCATGCAGCTTGAGGGCGTCGTAGAGCGTGGAGTTGACCAGCTTGACCACACGGCTCTGGTCCTCGCTGATGCTGGTCAGTGACAGACGTTGCAGCGGATCGGTCTCGCTGCTGGCCTCGGTGTCCTGGCCCAGCGCGTCGACCGCGTGAAAGCTCTCTTCGTGGCGGGCGAGAAACGCGGCCAGGTCGGCTGCATGGACCAGGTACAGCGCCAGGCCCTGCAGGCAGTCGTCGATCCAGGCCAGACGGGCGCTGTCGAAGGGATCGGCGAACACACCGACCTGCTGACCTTCGTGCTCGACCAGAGCGAACTCGCGTTTCAGGCACTGCGCCAGGCTGACCCGTTCGAAGGCCGGGGCGCAGGCGAACAGAGCCTGGGTGGCCAGCACCGGGTAATGCAGGGTGGCGGCCAGGCGCTGGGTGAAGATGGCGGGGGTGTCGCTGCAGAGGCGCTCCAGGCAGGCCAGCAGGCGCTCTTCACCGGCTTGCTGGCGGGCCTGGGCCAGGAGGTCGCGAGGATAGGCGGCAATCTCGGGGCAAGCCCGCTGCCGCGGATCCGCGGGTGCCGGTGAATCTGCATCGAATGCCTGGGACATGGCCTGCGACTCCGCTCAGGGGCGGCGTCGCAGGCTTCGGGGTAGCCGCGGGCGCCGCTATTCCCCGGTGAGCAGTTGATCGTTGTCAGCTTCGGGAGGCTTGGCGCCATTGCGTCGGCGGTCGGCCAGGACCCAGCTGCCATCGTACAACTGCAAGGGGAACGACTCGTTCCTGTTCTGGCGTCGTTCGACGAACCCTTCGGCCGGCGTGTCCGTGGCCCTGCGCTGGCGCTCGATGCCCATCAGGTCGAAGACGGCGCGGGCCAGTTCCATCAACGGGAACGGCTTGAACAGGACATGGGTCACGCCCAGCTCGGCGGCCCGCTCACGGACCTCGGCGGTCGGGTGGGCGGTGATCAGCACGAAATGGCACGGCCTGTTCCTGCGCACGGTCTCCAGGACCTGAAATCCCTCCATGTCGGGCAAGCGGTAATCCAGCACGATCACGTCCGGTGCCAGGCTCTCGGCCTGATCGATACCACTGGTACCGTCATGGGCGAGATGGACCTCCAGGCCTTGCGCCTGCAGATACGCCTGCAGATTCTGCGCAAGGGTCTGTTCGTCATCGACTACCAATACTCTGTTCACCAAGGTCCACTCCCATGAACTGCCCGGTTTCCCGGTCTGCGAAGTGCGGCCTTGTAGAGGCTTGAGCAGGCTTCGTGCCAGGCATTAAAAGTCATTGCGCACCGCTTTCAAGTCGTTGATAACGATGGAGATTGTCACCCATCCCGAACTACCCGGCCGCCAGTTTCCCCAGAACCGGGGAAACTGATGGCACTTTGCCAAGTCGCGATTCCCCAACACTGGGGAAACCCCAGGCATCCCCTCAGTCGGCGCGCTCCACTTTAGCGGATTCGCGCAAACGTTGGCGTACCGACTGCCGCAGCTGGGCCTGCAATTGCGCGACGAGCGCCGCCCGGGCCAGTTTCAGGTCAGTCTCAGGTGAGACAGAAGTGTTATCGCTTTGGTTCTGCATGGTTTGGAGTCTTTGCCGGTTGGCCTGATGAAAGGCCAGCACCTCGGCCTCGCTGGGCGCCCGGACCTCGGTCAGCCGGGCATAGACCTGTTGCGCCGCCATCTCACGTCGAGTGTAGTCAGCGAAGCTCGCGCGATCGAAACCCGCCTCGCCCAGGCGGCGCTCGAACACCGCAGGGCTGGCGAATGCCGCTTCCATCTCGCCGACTCGTGCCACTACCTGCGCGTCGCTGATATCGATGCCCTGACGTCGGGCCTCCTGCCAGAGCAGTTCCTTGTCGATCAGCTCATCGAGGGCCTGTTCGCGCAGGCTGCGGTACAGGTTGGGATTGCGGATGCTGGCCACCGCCCTGCCCTGGGCCTGGAGGTATTCGGTGAAATAGCGCTCCAGGCGCAGCACGCCGATCTCCACCCCGTTGACCCGGGCTACCGGGGTATCGGCGTGGCTTGCCTGGGCAAGCAGCGACAACAGGCAAACAATCAGGATTCGCATGGCAAGCTTCTCCCCTCATCGATGCATCAAAGGCGCACACACCACTCATGGGCTCTGCGGCACCGGGCGATACGGCGCCACCTCGGTGTAGGCCGGCCCCGGCAGGCTCACCTTCACCACATGGGCACCGGCCATACCCTGCCGGCGCCCAGGGCCGAAGCCCAGCAACGGCGTGAGTCCGGTGTCGACATCATGCAGCCGCTCCAGGGCGTCGAGCAGTTGCTCGCGGCTGGCATCGCGCCCGACCTGCCGCAAGGCCTCGACCAGCAAGCGCCACGCGCTCAAGGTGCTGACCTGCAACGATGCCTGCCGCGCCTCGAGTCCTTGACGCTGCTGCACACCGGCCAGGGTCGCCCGCCCTTGCGCCGTCCAGTCGCCGGGCACGAAGGGATAGGCCAGCAACACCCGCTGCGACCACACCGGCGCCAACCCCGGCACGGCTCCGGCCACCTGGCCCGACACCGCGAGCAGGTAGGGGTGGCGCCCGATCGCCTGCAGGCTGGACGCCAGCTCGGCGAACGCCTGGGCGCGCCCGACGAAGACAATGCCCTCACCCTCTGGGGCCTGACCGGTGAAGGCTTGGGCGGGCGCGACGACAAAGCCCAGTTGACGCATACGCCCAGACACCACCTGCGCCACCTCGGCCTGGTCTTCGCCGGCGTGGACCACCCGCAGGGCATCAGGGGCCAGGCCGAGCGCGTCACGGGCATGCAAGGCCACGCTGAGCAATTGCTCGGGCACGCCCGGCAAAGGGTCGAACACCTGTGCGTTACCACCACCGCGCGGCGTGGCCCCGATCAGCGGCAGGCCTGCCTGTTCCAACTGACGACCGTCGAGCAGCGGAGCCAGCGGCGCGATCAGCGCAAAGATCCGCTCCTGCCGTATCAGGTTGTCCAGCGCCTGCGCTGTACTGCTCGGGTCCAAGCCCGGATCGCGCGCGATCAGTTGCAGGCGTCGGCCATGGATCCCACCCTGCCGGTTCAGTTGCTCGATACCGTCTTCCAGCACCGCCCGCACCGTGCGCCCGGCCTCGGCCAGCGGGCCTCGTTGCGGCAACAGGGTGCCCAGGCGCAACGTGCCCTCCTCCACGCCCGGATCATGGTCTTCGCCCAGGCGCTTGAGATAGGCGAGCAGGTTGCGCTGATCGGCCAGGCTCAGGTCGAAGCGAGGCATGGCCGGGTCCAGGCGGTTGCCGGCGGGGTCGATGCCACTGCGGATGACCCGCGCCAGGCTCGCATCGCTGTAGGCCGGGTAGCGTCGACTGTTGCTCTCGCGCTCAGCCGATCCGAGGGCCAGGCGCTGCCAGTCCAGGTTCGGTGGGCGCACCCCGCCTTCGCTGCGGCCACGGCCATCGTTGCCGTGGCAGCTGGCGCACGGCAGCACGCTGGCCGGGACGCTCATGTCGCCAGGCCCCACCCGGGCCAGCAACTGGGCGTCGCTGCTGGAGACGCCTTCGCGGTAGAGACGTTTGCCGGCCTGCTCCTGCTCGTTCAGTTGCGCCGCCTGCGCCGGCCCCCACAGGCACAACCACAGCACGAGCAGGACCAACGCGGGAGCGGGCTTGCTCATGATGTCAGCGCCCCGCCAGCGGCTGGGTCAGCAGCTGCATGCGCTGGGCGATCGCCACCGGCGGCGCGTCCGGGCGGATCTTGCTCCAGCGCTTGCCCGCCACGTCACCGGCAATCAACTGCGTGGAGTGCTGCTCGGGGCTGGGCAGGAACTGCCCCAGGCGTCCGAGCACCAGGCCGACACTGGCCTTGTCGCCGGTCAGGAACAACCAGTTCGGCCCGTCCACGCCCTGCTTGCGTGCAAACGCCTTGAGCACCTCGGGGGTATCGTTCGACGGGTCGCTGCTCACCGAGACGAATGTCACCCGCGCCGCCAGCTCAGGCCCCATGGCCTCGCGCACTTCGCGCAGCTTGCGGGTGATCAGCGGGCAGGCGTCGTTGCAGTGGGTGAAGATGACATTGAGCATCACCACCCGGTCCTTGAGCACATCACTGTAGAAGCGCAGTTCGCGGCCATCCTGGTCCTTGAGCACGGTGTCGGTGAACCAGCTCTGCGCATCGCGGGTGCCGGCGCCGCTGAGCATCGGTTGCGGTGCCGGTTGCGGCGCAGGTGCATGCCCTTCATGGGCGACCGCCACCGAGGCGAGGATCCACAGGCAGCCGCCCAGCACCAGCCAGTCAAGGCCGCGCATGCCGCCATGGCGCGAAGTTCGCGCGTTCATGGCTGCACCTCCTGGCCGGCGATGACCGTGCTCTTGGCATGCACCCGGCGTGCGCTCAGGCGGTCGATCTCGCCGAGCAGCACGTTGGGATCGGTGAAGCCGTAGTAACGGGTCCAGTGCCCGCTGCGCCCGTCACCGACCAGGATCAGCGGCGGGTGCTCGGCGAGGTTGGCGCTGAAGCTGCCCAGCCCCTTGAGCGTTTCGCTGATGGCATAGGGCGAACCGGTCAGCCAGCTCCAACCCGGGCCATGCTGGAATGCGCGAGCGTAGCCGGCCAGGCGCTTCGAGTCGTCGCGCTGCGGGTCCACGCTGATCGACACCAGGCGCACCTCCTCGCCCACCCGCCCGCCCAACTGCTGCTGGACCTTGCTCATGATCGACGAGACCACCGGGCACACCGTGGTGCAACGGGTGTAGATAAAGCCCATCACCACCAGATGGTCACCCACCAGGTCTTGCTCCAGGCGCACCGGCATGCCGTCCTGGTCGAGCAGCGACACATCGGCAAAGCGCACGCTGGCCTTTTCCTGTCGCGCGGCGGGCGGCTGCTCTGGCTTGCCGCCATGATCGTGGCCGGCGTGGGCCAGCGCCAGCTGGCTGGCCAGCAGCAGGCTCAGGCCGAGCAATGTTGAGCCATGAAGACGGTTCATCGCACACTCCTGGGTTCCCCTTGGGAAGCGGTGGGCGCCAAGGCGTCCGGCAGGACGCGCAGGCTGGTGTAGTTTTCCTCGGTGAAGGTGCGCCCGAGGCTGGGCGACTGCAGGTGCAGGTACCAGGCGCCGGCCTCGGCCAGCTCCAGCGGTGCCTGGTAGATCCCTTCGCCGACTTCCGTCAGCGGCACATTGCGCGGCAGCGAGGAAGGTGCCAGGAAATAGCGCAGACTCAGGTCACCCAGCCCCACGCGCGGCTTGCCATCCTCGGCCAGGATGCGCACCCGGGCCAGGTAGGGACCGTGCCGCGACAACGGCTGATCGGTGCCGAGGAACTCGGCGCGCACGCGCTTGCGCTGGTTCGCCTCGGGCAGCGCCGCCACCTGGGTACTGAAACAGTGGATGATCTGCGGCTGGTTGAGCAGGAACGCCACGTCGAAGGTACCGGCCGCCGGCAGTTTCACCGTCGAGCCGTACACCCCTGGCGCCACCTCGCGCAGGCTGCGGTCGATGACACGGGCCGCGCGGGCCTGGTGGCCACGGTTGTTGTAGCCGGACATCGGCGCGTTCATGCCCTCGGCATAGAAATACGTGGTGTTGTCCACGGGGTTGACCACGAACACCGAATTGTCGTCACGCGCCACGCTCAGGCCCTGCGCCAGCGGCAGGTCCCCCGCCTGGCGCGGTGCCGCGGGGCCGGCCTCGAAGCCCTGGACGATGGCCTCGCGCCCCTGCCCCAGGCTCGCCAGGTTGATCATGCTGACCTTCGGCGAGGCCAGGCCGCGCACATAGGCATAGGCCTTGGTGAAGGTCAGCTGGTAGGGCTCGGCGGCCACCGGGATGCGCTGGATCAGCTGGTCGTTGCTGGCATCGATCACCAACGCCTGGTTCTCCAGGGTGTTGAGCACCACGCCAAAGCGGCCATCGCCGCTGAAGCGCATCGGCCCCAGACCCGGCTCGGCCTTGACCGTGTGGCGTGGCAGGTGGCTGCGGGCATCGATCACCCGCACCGTGCCCTCCTGGCCATCGACCACATAGACCGCCTGGGACAACGCCGAGTACGCCACCGACAACGGGTGCGGGCCGACCTCGAGGGTCTTCACCAGACGCATCTGGGCGATGTCGATCACGCTGAGGGTGCCGGCATCGCGGTTGCTGACGAAGGCGTGGCGCGAGTCGGCGCTGAACGCGATCTCGTGATGCCCGGACCCGGTGACGAACGACTTGAGCAGCGTGCGGCTGGGCACGTCGATCACGCTCACCCCGCCCTTGGCCGGGTCGCTGCTGTTGTTGCCCACCCACAGTTGGCGCTGGTCGGGCTGCAGGGCGACCCGCAACGGCTGCTCGCCGGCGTCCAGCGTGGCCACCCGGGTGAAGGTCTCGGTGTCGATCAATGCCACCTGATTGCGCTCGGGCATGGACACGAACACCAGCTTGTCATCGCCCGTGGCCACCCAGTCCATGGGCCGGCCCGGCAGGTCGATACGTGCCAGGGTGCTGGTGATGCCGCCCACCGACACCGTCGGGTCGATCACTGTCAGGCTGGCGTCCTTGTTCAGCACCAGCAGGAAGTAGCTGTTGAGGTCCAGCAGTGGCCGGGCACCGATGCTGCTCTTGAGGAACAGCGCCACGCGTGCCTTGCAGCTGCTGTCGCGATCGCCGTCCGGCGCCGCTTGCGCCGGGTCCAGCCAGGCACCGGGCGCCATGCCCGACAGCGGCTGGCCGCTGGCCTGGTCGCTGACCTTGAAGCGGATCGTGGCGAAGTCGCCCTCGCGCAGCTCGCCGCCGCTCAGGGGGCGGGCCTCGAATTCGACGGTGACGCCGTCGCGGCTGAGGGTGTGCAGGGCTTGCGGATCGCTCGCCTGTTCGAGCAGTTCGCGCGGGTCGCACCAGAGCTTTTCGTAGGCGACGCCCAGGCCGATCAGCGCCGCGCCCAGCAGCAGCCCGAGATACGCCGGGCGCAGTGCGCGGTTCATGCCCGCGCTCCGCTGGCCGGGTTTTGCGCGCACGGGGCGGCGCCTTCGAGCGGGATGATCATGCTGCACCTCCACAGGGCTCAAGGGGTCTGTGGAGGGTGGAAGCAAGCGCTATGCCATGAAAAGTATCGTTCTAAATCAGATAGTTGGATAAACAACCCGAGAAAATTGGGGAGGCTGCCCCAAAGCCGGGGGCGCTTTGTGTCCCGTTCGCGGCGCGAGGGGCGATCGTGAGCATGAACAGCAGCCCGGCGAGACTAGACGCCCCCGCAATGAAAAAACGCTCGCAGGGTGTTTGGGGAGTGGACTACAGAAGAAGCGCTGAGATCTGATTCGCCTGGCTGGGAATGACCGCATCAGGAGGGTCATGAGCCTGTCTTTCGAGCGCATGTGGGCGACCAGGTGCCGGGCTATTGGTTGTGCAGCGCCTGTGAGATCGAGCGCCGCCCGCGCGGCGCATCGCCGGCAAGCCGGCTCCCACATCTGTTTCGGGCCAGTTATGCCTGCGCCGCCGCGGCTGTACGCCTTGTTGGTATGGCGCGGTTTCAGCGTGGGCACCACTGCCGTCCCACCTGTTTCAAGGCCTGCGCCAAGGCGGACAGCGATAAGCTCACAGGATTGACTGGCCCGAAACAGATGTGGGAGCCGGCTTGCCGGCGATGCGCCGCGCGGGCGGCGCTCGATCTAATAGGCGCTGCAACTCCCTCGACGAACACCGGGTGGCCTCCCCCAATCCCGCGTCCGGCCACCAGGCGTCCTCACTGCGCCGGAGCCGTGGCCGGCGGCGCCTCGTTGGTCACCCGCAAGATCCCCCACAACCCCGACGCATTGCCGTACGCCGCATAGTCGCGGAACAGATAATCCCCCGGCACCGCATTGGCCCCGCCCGCACTGAGCAGCATGAAACTGAAGTGCGCCGCCGGCAGCACGCTCTCCTGCGCGCCCACGTACATGGCCATCGGGTTGTAGCCGAAGCGCACCGAGCCAATCCCCGGCAGCCCCATGGGGTAGCCATGCACATCGCTCTTCTCGGCCTGGTAGTTGTGCAACGGCCACAGGTGCCCGTCCAGCTGGTAGGTGATGCCGCGGCTGCCGCCGCTGGGCATCAGCACATGGCTGCGCGCCGGCTGGCCGGGCTTGGCCCAGAGCACCGGGGTCTGCGGATCGCCGCCGACCAGGGCGTTGCTGTAGGCCATGTGCGCGTTGGGCACATCGGCGAAGCCGAAGCCGTCGGCATGGCCGAACGGCGCGTCCGGCGCCAGGCCGAAGCGCAGCCACAGCGGCTCGGTCTTGTAGTTCATGGCCATGTTGCCGTTGTCCTTCGGATCACCGGGTACGCCGTTGCCTTCGGTGGCGATGCCTTCCACCGGACGGCCATCGGCCCAGCGCATGTTCAGCGAGCGCTGCCATACGGTGACGAAGTCGCGGTAGTCGGGCTGGCCACTGACCTTCACCGTGGCCTGGGCGCGGCTGGCGGCGTCCTCGGTCCAGGTGGCGCTTTGCGGCAGCACGCTCATGGCGCCGACCAGGCCTTTCTGCGGCTGCTTGATGACATCCGCCGGGGTCAGGTTCAGGCCGCCGAACTCGATGGCGGTGGTGTTGATGTTGTCCACCGTGCGGCCCAGCTGCAGCACCGGTTTGCCTTCACGCTCCAGGTGCCCGGCGTAGTACTGGTACACCTTGCTCGGGTAGGCGCCGCTGCTGCCGGCGCGCGGTGGCACGGTCTGCACCGGGTTGAGGCCGACGTTGACACCGTCCGACTTGGTGATGTCGTAGGCCAGCAGTTGCGCATGCAGGCCGACGTGGCTGGACGGACGCATCAGGTTGTTGTTGAACGCCGTGGAGCCTTCGCTGCCCGCGCGGTCGCGCTTGACCACGTTCTGCATCACCGCCGTGCTGGGCAGGTCCGGCATCACCAGCGGCAGGCGGTTCTCCAGGGTGATGCTGATGCAATCGCCAGCGTTGGCCCGCAGCACCAGGGGCTCGACCGGCACGCCGGCCTTGAGCTTGCCGGTGCTGGCATCGAGGTCGGCCTTGCGCACATAGAGCACCGCGGTCGGATCGTGCAGCGGCGAGCTGTGCCCTCCGACGGTGAAGGTCGTGCCGTCCTCCTCGTCGGTGACCGTGGCCATGGGGATATCCACCTTGCGGCTGTTGAACACCAGGGTGCCGCCGTTGGCCTTGAGCGCGCCGCCCACGTGCTGGCCGATGCCGGCCGGGTCGTTGATGCTGACGCCATGACGGTTCTCGAGGATGTCGTTGGCCAGGGCCGCGACCACCTCGTAGCTGCGCTTGACCGTCGGCCGGGAGCCGATGCCATTGGCGTTGGCCGTGGTTTTCGGGCAGATGCCGTCGAAGTTGACAGTGTTGCGCATGGCCACCGGCTGCGGGTTGTTCGGCAGGGCGAACAAGTCGGCGCGCTGGGCCGTGTAGTTGCGCATGATGCCCCAGATGCCGTTCCAGTAGCCTTCCAGGGCGGCGTCCAGCGAGTACAGGTAGTCGCCGTTGGTGGCGGCGGAGCTGGAGATCATCGACACCGGGGCCATGAAGCCGAGCTGCTCGGAGATACCGACCATCTGCGACGACTTCCACCCCGAGTTGGAGCTGTTGCCGAAGCCCGAGCCGTTCTGCAGCCACTTGACGCCGTGCAAGGTGACGTTGTGCTCCTCTTCGTGGCCACCGGCATGCATGCGCAGGCGCACGTTGTCGCCGGAGTAGGTGCGCAGCATCGGCGTGAACGGGTCGCCCGGCTCCGTGCCCTTGTTGACGTGCGGTGGGAACAGCGTGGTGCCGCCGGTGGGGCCGGTGGCCTGGGTGATTGCCGAGGGCGCCAGGTTCATCGCCGGGATGGCGCGGTCGGTACGGCTCTGCATGGCATAGGCCAGGTCACCGCCCAGGCCGTCGGCCTGCATGCCGCGCTTGCCGTCCGGGCCGACCTTGTTCGGATCGAACACGCGCAGGGCCAGCGGTTCGTTGCGGTAGTTGACGACGAACATGCCAGGGTCATCCACCGAGATCGCCTGTGGGCACGGACGGCTCGGGCACCCCAGGCTCAGCCCGCCACGGGACTCGACCACCGCCTCGAGCAGGGTCGAGGCCTTCTGCCGTACCGGCGGATTGATCGCGTAGCGGAAGCTGTCGGCGGTGGCCGGATAGGCCTGGCCATCCGGCACCCCGTTGGGCCCGGCGCCCACGTACACGCCGGCTTCATAGGCGTGCTGGAAGTCGCTGTATTCGAGGAAGAACTCGCGGTAGCTGTCGTTCCTGCCGTCACCGTCGTGGTCGCCGGTCTGGATCACCGCCTGCCACGAGGTCGGGCCGCCGTCCTGGCGGGTGGCGGGGTTGTACAGCTGCTCGCCGGTCTCGGCGTGGTACCAGCTTGAGCCAGCGGGTTCGGCCAGCACGGTGGCGTACAGCCCCAGCTGCTGGTGGGTCGATGGGCCGAGGTGGTCATGGGTGAAGATGGTGCCCAGGCCACGATCGACGTTGTGCACGTTCACCAGCGGGTCGGCGAACCAGCGCTGCATGGCCGTGCGCGCGCCCAGCCAGTCGGCCCGGCCGAAGCGCCCGAAGTACGGGTGCTGCTTGGCTTTCGGGCAGGCGGCGGTGCCGTCGCGGGGGTCGCCCTCGCTGCAGCCGTTGAAGCTGCGTATGGCATGCACGCGCTCGACCACGCTGCCGGGCGAAAGCACGCCGTCCTCGTAGTTCCAGCCGTTGGCCGAACCGTCGGCGGCGGTCAGGTCCCACTTGGGCAGGTGGATATGCTGGCCGATCACGTCGGTCGGGGTGCGCACCTGGTAGTCGTCCATCTCGTAGAACGAGGGGATCAGGTTGGTCTGCGCGTACTGGGTGCAGTCGAAGGTGTTCATGCGCATCACCAGCGGCTCTGGCGGACGCTGCTTGGTGATCACCGGCCAGGCGTCCTCCCACAGGGCGAGGATGCGGGCCTGCGGGAAGTGGTAGCCGACCTTGTTGTACACCGCGTCGAACTGGATGTTGGCGGCCTTGTAGATGCGCGGTCGGTCGGCGGTGAAAGTGGACGCGCCACGGAAGCTCATGCCGGTGAGGCTTTCACCGCTGACGAACTCGCCCACCCCGGAGCTCTGGGTCAGGCGCTTGCCACGGTCATCCATGCACGGTTCGTAGTACGGCGCACCCGCCGTCGGCAACGCGCCGTTGGTGCGAAAGGCCTTGGCCACCGGCTGGCTGCCCGGGATCAAGGCGAAGCTGGGGTGCTCGGCCTTGGCGTGGAACTGCATGGCGGCCTGCTCGACCTCGGTGCCCTCTTCCGGCAGGTAGATCGGCTTGGCCTTGTGCACCACCTTGGAGAAATCGAGCCGGGTGGTGGTGGTCACCGCCTCGCCGCCCGCGGACACGCCGTCCAGCGCGTGGCGGCCGAGGCCACCGTCCCAGCCGTCCACCTGGTTGGGGTCGAGGTTGGCCCACAGCGCCTTGCCGCTGTCCTTGAGCTGGCGCGCCAGGACCGGGTCGAGCATGTCCAGCGGCGGGGTCGGCGGACGTTGGCCGACGCTGCTTTCCATGCCGCCGATCCAGAAGGGATAGCCAGGGTTCTTCAGGCTGCCGTCGGCGTCGCGGTTGGTCTCGCTGCGGTCGACCAGGGCAAGCGAACCGACGGCGCGCGGGCTGGCGGGCTCATCGGAGTGGTCATCACCTTGCTCCTGTTCGGCGTCATCGTCATGTCCGGCGACCAGCGTCTCGCTCAGCTTCGGCACCACGGTGACCTTGCCCGGCATCGGCGCCATGGCCTTGCCGGGCAGCGGCACGATGGCCGGGATCGGCGTGCCGGCGACGATCTCGCCATCGGGCAGCGCCCGGGCGCCCTGGGCGGGCTTGCCACTGCGCAGGGCGAACGGCGTGCTGTGAAAACCATTCTCGCCCTCGCCGCTGACGGCCAGACGGGTCCCCGGCTCGAACACGTCGTGCACCCGCCACATGGCCCACATGCCCTGGGCGAAGTGCGGGTAGAAGTGGCAGTGGTAGATGGCATCGCCCGCCACGCGGTTGCGGTTGCCCGAACCACCGTTGGCGATCTCGTAGGTGTAGCCCACGCCCGGGCCGATGCCCTGGGCGTCGATGTAGTCGGAATTGTCGTCGTTGGGGTTGAACAGCCACTGGTGGCCGTGCAAGTGGAAGATGTGCTGCTCGTGGCCATTGTGGGTGTTGCGGAACTTGGTGAAGTCGCCGATGTAGCTGTGGTGCACATTGGCAGGCTCGGCCGGGTACAGGGCCATGGTCGCCTTGACGCCGGTGGCGCTGGCCGGCGGGGTCTCGCCCGGGCGGATGTGTTCCAGCCCGACGTTGGCCGGGATGTCCACCAAAGTGCCGATATCGCCGACGGTGTGCGCGCTGAGGAAGAACTCTTCATAGGCGCAGGACAGGCAATCGTGCATCGGCCCGACGCCCAGGCGGTTGGCCACCACTTCGGCGCCCATGCCGCCGGAGCCGTAGTTAATCATGAACGAATCGCGGGTCGGCTCCAGCACATGGCCCATCACTGGGTCCGCCCAGTAGCCGGGGAACGCCTGGGTGGCGGCCACTTCGTCGGCGAACTGCGAGGCGAAGTCGCGGAACGCCTCCAGCCGGTTGGGCAGCGCCGGGTTGCGCTTGCCGACGCTTTCCAGGGGGTAGGTGGACTTGGGGAAACTGCCGTCGGGGTTGGGGCCCATGACGATGGCGTCGGTCTCGCTGCTGAGGATCTCGTTGCCGTCGACCATGGCGATGATCGGCTTGCCGGCCTTGCCTTCGGCGATCCACGGCTGGACGTCGGGGTAGCGCGCCTCGTAGTCGATCACCGGTTGGCCGGTGGCGGTGCGCCCGGTGGTGGCCAGGCGCATTTCCTCTTCGGTCAGCGTGTTGCGGTAGCTGCGTCCGGCCTTGGGCAGCACCACCACCTGGCCGAACAGGCCGTTGGCGACATTGCCCGCGCCGCCCTGCCCGCCGAAGGTGGCCCCCTGGCTGGTGACGGCGAAGGCGCCTTCGCGCTCGGCGTACAAGGTGTAGCTGCGGGTACCGCCCGGGGCCACCAGGAAGTTGCCGTTGCGCCCGGTGTTGGCGGCGATGTCGGCGATGCTGTTCACCGCCTGCAGGCCGTTGACCTGGAAGCCCACGTGGCGATCGCTGACCTGCTCGTCGGCGACGAAATTCTCGTTGCCGGCGTTCTCGACCTCGGGCCCCTCGTCGTCCTCGCCTTCGACCTCGTTTTCCTCGGGGTCGATCCCGTGCTTGTTGGGGTTGGCCTGGTAGGCCAGCAGGTTGGTGAGATTGACCGTCAGGCACTCACCGGCCGCCACGCGCAACACGATCGGTCGCGGGCGCTTGTCCGGGCGCAGGGTGACCTTGCCCGGCACGGCGGCGCCGCCCTTGCCCAGGGGCACCAGTCGCTCATCCACCACGTCGTTGCGCAGGGCGAACATCATGCCGTTGGCGTTCTGCGCGCCAAGGCGGTTGAACATCAGCGGCTGGTCCAGCGCCACCACGTTGGCCACCAGCGTGCGCTGGCACTGCACGGCCGCCTCGCTGGAGACCTGCCAGCCGAGCAAGGCCAGCAGGAGGGTGGACAGGACCGGGCCTTTGCGCGGGGTCGACATGGGGCACCTCCGGTGGGCGCAGGGACTCTGCGAGGAGGTGAGCAAGGCTTATGCCATATATTTTCTCTTTTTATTTCAGGTGCTTATGTGAAACAGACCAAGCAATTGGGGGGGATGCCCCACGCCCGCCCCCCGAATCGGGGATCGTGCCCAGTGCTTGCATTCTGCCTGCACTCACCTATACCGAGGTGGCATCACTGCAGTCTTTGCAGCCCCCATCGACAACCCTGCGCACAAGGATGGAAGCACCATGGGCACACTCGTAGCGAAGAAATATCCCACCAAGCTGTTCCTCAAGGCGGCCGACCACACCTATGTGGAGTGCGGCACGGGGGGCAAGGCATGGAAGTGCTGGGGCGGTAATACCGGTGGCACGGCTTTCAACCATAACAGCGGCAGCACTCATCGGGCAGACCTCATTGCCTGCCCCGATCAGCGCGCCGGCATTACCCGCTACCTGATCGACGGCGTCTGCCACCAAGCTGCCAATCGCATTCTCGTACCGGCGAACATCCTGGTCTCCGGCGCGCGAGGCTATACACTGTCTTCCTTCATCTACGGAACCTACGGCCGTAGCGTCTTCGAACGACACACTGACGCGAAAGGAGACATCGCCGATTGCATGGCCCGCCAAGCCCTGAGCGTTGCCCCCTCCGCCGCAGGCGCCGAGCGATCGCCCAGAGAGGGCAAGGCGCTGTCGACTGAAAAAGCGCTGGTGAGAACGAGCAAGACACTCTACAGCCGCATGCAGAACAGGATCACGTCGGCGCAGGATGCGCTCGCCTTCAACATGAAAGCATTCGAACGGCAACTGGATAACATGCCCCTGTCCAATCTGTCCGCCAGTTCACGACAGGGGCTGACCGACGCGAAGTTCAATGTCGAAACGACACTTTTCACGCTCGACCATGAGCGCCGCTTGCAGAACGTGGACCCAACGCAAATGGTGGAGCGGGTCAATCAGATGACCCTCACCTTCCAGGATGAAGCGGCCAACGCATTGACCGCCCGACAGTACGAGCAACTGTTTGGCGTGCCCGTGGACGAGCGCTTGATTCTTGCCGACCCGGATATCGTCAGCCTGGCTTTCGGCGCTGAAGTGTCCAGGGCGGTCTATGGCAACCTGCCTGACCGCTGACAGACCATGGACCGCCTGCCACGCCACGGCCGCAAACTCAGCCAACGCGAGTACGAACACGCGGTCGTGGCGTTGCACGCCGCTCACGCCGAGGATGCCACAAGCCTGGAGGATCCGAGCCTGCGTCGGCGGGAGCTCGACCTGACCATCGATCACAGGCTCGGTGTCGATTTCCCGCCGGCTCGCCGTGAACGGCTATGGCAGATCCAGCAACGCGTGGAGCGCAAACGCCTGCGCTTGCTGGCCCGTAGTCTGGTGGCCCAGATGCTGCCCATCATCACCCGGCGACGGGCGAACGCCATCGCCGGTTTCGTCGAACGGGCGTTTGCCCAGGAGCTGGACGCCCAGGAGATGAACGATTATTTCGGCAATGATTGACCGGCATCCGATAGGGCCGAACGACTGCATCGCCCCATTGGTCAAACCCTGCGAAACGTCTTTACTTGCTGTTACACCACCCCAACCAAGGTGTACGCCCATGAAGATCGTGGTCACCAGCGTTCTCGTCGACGACCAGGCCAAGGCCCAGGCCTTCTATCACCATGTCCTGGGCTTCCAGCCCAAGCACGATATCCCCATGGGCAAGCATCGCTGGCTCACCTTCACCTCGCCCAACGACCCCAACGGCGTCGAGCTGCTGCTCGAACCGGACGCTCACCCTGCCGCGAAGACCTACAAGGCAGCCCTCAAGCAGGATGGCATTCCCGCCACCTCGTTCGGCGTGCGCGACATCCAGGCCGAATACACCCGTCTGTGCGCCGCCGGGGTGCGCTTCACGCAACCGCCCACGGACCTGGGGCCGGTCACCGTGGCGGTGTTCGACGACACCTGCGGCAACCTGATCCAGATCGCCCAGCGGCACTGAAGACAGCCCGACAGCCAATCCGCTACATTGCTGACTTCCTCAAGCGCAGCCAGAACAAGGACAACCCATGCGCTACGAATTCAACGAAGTCCTCAATGACCTGATCGACTATTTCCTGCTTGGCGACATCCAACTGCTGGAATGCTTCAAGGAACAGCACGACCTGCCCGACGACCTGGCCCGGGCCTTCACCAGTGGCGACAGCGGCGACCAGGCCGTGCGCGAAGGCGTGATCCTGCCACTGGCCGGCATCGACAACCTGCCGTATCGCATCCTGTTCACCCTCGATGAACGCACCCCGGCCCTGCTCGAGCCTGGCAGCCGCCTGAAGCACCGCCGCCCGGGGTATGTGCTGCGGGTCGAGAACCGTGCGTTGATGCTGTTCACCTGGCGGGTCCTGCAGCATTTCACCAACAAGACCCTGGGCGACCTGCTGGCGCGTTACCAGGAGCCGGGGCGGCCGATCATCGAGCTGGACAATGGCTGGTACGAGGTCGAGGTACTGGCCGGGGCGGTGGTGCGCGACGGGCTGTATGAGCCGGCATTCGAATTCGTGCTGAAGAAGACCTGTCGCGGCGGGACCGGTGTCGAGGTCGATACCGGTTATCGCTATAGCCTGCGCGGCTATTTCGACTGAGCGCGACTGACGCAGGCGCGGTCGGTGTGGGAGCGGGTAAACCCGCTCCCACAGTTCGTGCTCAGCTGCACTCAGGCATGGTTGATATCCCGGTCCTTGGTCTCCGGCAGGAAGAAGATGCCCAGCACCGCCGTCATCACCGCGATCACGATCGGGTACCACAGGCCGTAGTAGATATCGCCGGTCGCCGCCACCATGGCGAACGCCACCGTCGGCAGGAAACCACCGAACCAGCCGTTGCCGATGTGATACGGCAACGACATCGAGGTATAGCGGATGCGCGCCGGGAACAGCTCCACCAGCCAGGCGGCGATCGGCCCGTAGACCATGGTCACGTAGATCACCAGGATGGTCAGCAGCAGCAACACCATGGGGTAGTGAATCTTCGCCGGATCGGCTTTTTCCGGGTACCCGGCCTCTTTCAACGCGGCGCCCAGGGTGGCGGTGAAGGCGTCGTTGCGTGCCTTGAAGTCCGCCGCCGGCAGGCTGCTGCCATCGAAGCTCGGCAGTACCCGCTCACCGATGCGTACCTGGGCCACCGTGCCAGGTTCGGCTGCCTGGTTCTCGTAGGGGATCGCGCGCTTGGCCAGCAGGCTCTTGGCGATATCGCAGGAACTGGTGAAGCGTGCCTTGCCCACCGGGTCGAACTGGAACGCACACTGCGCGGGATCGGCGATCACCACCACCGGGTTCTGCTCCTGGGCGACGAACACGTCCGGATTGCCGTACTCGGTCAGGCCCTTGAAGATCGGAAAGTAGGTCAGCGCGGCGATGATGCAGCCGGCCATGATGATCGGCTTGCGGCCGATACGGTCGGACAGACTGCCGAACAGGATGAAGAACGGCGTGCCGATCAAAAGCGAACCGGCGATCAGCAGGTTCGCCGTCTGCGGGTCGATCTTGAGCGTCTGCAGCAGGAAGAACAGCGCATAGAACTGCCCGGTGTACCACACCACCGCCTGGCCGGCGGTGCCGCCCAGCAGCGACATGATCACCACCTTCAGGTTGTCCCAGCGGGCGAACGACTCGGTCAGCGGCGCCTTCGAGGCCTTGCCCTCGGCCTTCATCTTCATGAACACCGGCGACTCGTTGAGCTGCATGCGGATATACACCGAGATCGCCAGCAGCAGGATCGACAGCAGGAACGGCAACCGCCAGCCCCAGTCCTCGAACGCTTCGGTGCCCATGGCGGTGCGGCAGGCGAGGATCACCAGCAGCGACAGGAACAGGCCAAGGGTGGCGGTGGTCTGGATCCAGGCAGTGAAGAACCCTCGCCGCCCCTTGGGCGCATGCTCGGCGACATAGGTCGCCGCCCCGCCGTACTCGCCGCCCAGCGCCAGGCCCTGCAACAGCCGCAAGGTGATCAGGATGATCGGCGCCGCCACGCCGATGGCCGCATAGCCGGGCAGGATACCCACCACCGCGGTGGACAGGCCCATGATCACGATGGTGATGAGGAAGGTGTACTTGCGCCCGATCATGTCGCCCAGACGGCCGAACACGATGGCACCGAACGGCCGCACGGCAAAGCCTGCGGCGAAGGCGAGCAGCGCGAAGATGAAGGCTGTGGTTTCATTGACCCCGGCGAAGAAGTGCTTGGCGATGATCGCCGCCAGCGAACCGTAGAGATAGAAGTCGTACCATTCGAACACAGTGCCCAGGGACGAGGCGAAGATAACCTTGCGCTCCTCCCGGGTGATGCCGCGTTGGGGCGCGCTACTGCCCGTGGATGCGCTGTCGAGGACCGCCATGGGTCGCCTCCGTGTTGTTATCAGAGGGCCGGAGTATCCCAATCAGTCTCGAACGCACGCACCCAGGCCCCAGGGCTTTACGGTTGCGCGAAGCACAGCGAGGCACGGCCTCGAATCGCTGCAAGGTCACTTGAAGCATAATCGGCTTTGCACGCTTATCCACTCACACCGGTTACGAGCCCCCCATGACCGCACGACCCGATACCGCCTGGCTGGGCGAACTCTGGCTGGCCGAGGATCACTGCCTGTTGCTCGGCACACCGGGACTTACCCGCGAGCACGCCCATTACGCCCACCAGGTGCTGATCGCACAGCAAGGCGAACTGTGCCTGGAGATCGAAGGCTGCCGCCAGTACGGCCCGCTGCTGGCGGTCGAATCGTTGCAGGCGCATGCGGTGCTCAGCCACCAAGTCCCCTGCATCACCCTGTTCGCCGAACCGCTGGCGTTTTCCCTGGAGAGCCTGGTGACGTTGTGTCGCTCGGCCGAGGGGCACGCCGGGCGCCTGGCCGAGCTGCTGCGCGACAGCCCCCGGCGCCCGCTCGACCCACGGTTGGCCAAGGCCCTGGCGCGTATCCGCGCGGTGGACGAGCAGACCTTGCCCGCCACGGCCGTGGCGCGTGAAGCGAGCCTGTCGCTCAGCCAGCTGGAGCGCCTGTTCAGCGGCGGCCTGGGTTTGTCGGTGCGCCGGCTGGTGCTGTGGCAACGCCTGCGTCTGGCCCTGCAGCGAGCATTGGCCGGCGACTCGCTGACCAAGGCGGCGATGGCCGCCGGCTTCGCCGACTCGGCGCACCTGTCGCGCAGCCTGCGCCAGCAGTTTGGCATCCGCGCCAGCGAAGCCCTGCGTCACCTGCGTTCACGCCCCATCGCCTAGCGCGTCGCGCAGCGCGGCCGGCAACGCGGCCGGAGGGTGCGCAACCGGTTCGCCATGAAACGGTTCGCGCAGTTGCGCGACATAGCCTTGCGGGTAGTCCGGGCGATCACCGATACCCATGTCATCGTCGGCCAGCGCATAGGTGGGCAGGTACAACGCGGTGCCGAGCAGACGATCCCACAGGGTGAAGAACAGGGCGAAGTTGACATCGCCCGTGGCGCCGTACTTCAGGTGGTGCAGGCGATGGACCGGTGCCCAGGCGAAGACATGGCGCAGCCAGCCGATGCGCATGTCGACATTGCTGTGCTGCAGCAGCAGCTGGATCGCGATGCAGAAGGCCAGCAGCGCCGCGACATCCTGTGGCAAGCCCAGCAGCACCAACGGCACGACCCCGCCCAAGGCCTCGGCGAGCTGGTGCAGCGGGTGCTTCATCAGGCCGTTGAAGCCGTACAGCCGGGTGACGCTGTGGTGCACCGCGTGCAGTCGCCAGAGCAGCGCGCTGCGATGGCTGGCATAGTGCACCAGGGTCACGCCGAGGTCGGCCAGCGGCAAGGCCAGCAGCAGTTGCCAGTGCAGCGGCCAGTGACTGGGCCAGAGACCGGCGTTGGGCAAGCCACCGGCGAGCAGAGGGAGGGCGGCGACGCTGGCGACGTTCAGGGTCTCATTGACCAGGGCGTGCAGGTAGTCGCGCGCGCCCTCCCCGCCGGCTTCGCTCCAGGCGCGCTTGTACGGGTACACCGCCTCGCAGCAGAACGACAGCAGGATGGCCACGCCCAGCAGCGGCAGCAGCCAGATGACGCTGGCGCCAAGGTGCACCAGCCACAGGGCGGTGCCGATGAATCCGAAGAAGAAACAAGGGGCGTACAGGGTGCGCATGACAGGCTCCGTTGATGAGGGAGCGGCCAGTGTCGGGTGACACCCGCATGCAGGCTTGAACAAACGGCGCAACTTGCCACCTTCGGTCGAGCTGTCGCACAAGGCTCGCGCTGGACCGGCGCGCAATAATCTTCAATACCCGCCCCCGCGCGAACACCAGACTGCGGTTTCCCTCAGCCAGGAAACCGCCCATGCAACAGTTCCTGATCGTCGCCCTCGCCCACTTCCTGGCCCTGCTCTCCCCGGGCCCGGACTTCTTCCTGGTGGCCCGAACATCAGCCAGCGCCGGCTGGCGGGTGGCCAGCGGAGCCTGCCTGGGGATCGCCCTGGCCAATGGCGTGTTCATCTGCGCGGCCTTCGCCGGGGTGTCGTTCCTGCAGGGTGGCAGTGCGCTGTTCATCGCCCTGCAGCTGGCGGGCTGTGCCTACCTGCTATACCTCGGGCAGCTGTTCCTGCGCCATGCCGGCTCGACCAGGCTGATACCGGCCGGACACGCCAGCGTCGCGCCGCCTCGTTGGCCGAGCAGTCTGGCCATGGGCTTCGCCTGCGGCATTCTCAACCCGAAGAACGCGCTGTTCTATGCCAGCCTCGCGAGCATGGTCGCCAGTATCGACGCCATGCTGAAGCTGGCCTACGGCACCTGGATGTTCGCCATCGTCCTGGCCTGGGACCTGCTGGTCGCCTTGATGATCGGCAACCGACAGGTATTGCGCCGCTTCGCCCATGTCCTGCCCTGGCTGGAGCGCGCGTCTGGGCTGATGCTGGTACTGCTCGCCGGCGGTGTGCTCATGCACCTGGCCTGGGGTTGAGCAGGGTCAGGCTGGCCAGGTCGAGCAGGCTGAAGAAGCCACGGCTCCAGCCACCGGTATCCAGATGCCAGACATTGCCCAGCACCTTGACCTCGAGCACCGGGGTATGTCCGACCAGCAAGGCGCGCAGACCCTCCACGGGCTGCTCGTCGCCCTCTTTCAGTCGCCGTCGGGACCATTGGCATACCTCACGCACGGCAGGATCGTCGCCGCTTTCCAGGCTCGTGCGCAGCCGCCGCCAGTCATTGAACGGGCTGTCGGCATGCAACAGGCCGACCGGCCCTGTGGTTGTTTCAACCTGCAAGGCGACAGGCAGCCTCAGGAACGCCTCGACGAACGGCACCTGCTCATGCGCGGGCAGATCGAGGAACCAGCCGCCGCCGGCCGCACGGTACATTTCCAGGTCGAGCCGCCCGCCACGCAGATGGTTGATCGCCAACGCTTCATGGTTGCCCTGCACGGCGTGAAACCAGGGTTCGGCCAGCCACTCCAGGGCCTGCTCGCTGTTCGGCCCGCGGTCGACCAGATCGCCGACGCTGAACAGGCGGTCGACCTCAGGGTCGAACGCCACGGCGTCCAGACAATCGCGCAGGCGCTGGAAGTGACCGTGAATATCGCCCACGGCCAGGTCGCGCCCATGCTCGTTGACGGCCATGCACCGAAACGCACTCATTGCATCGCTCCTGCTTGTATCGCGGCACCGGCGTAAAATGGACAGGCAAGTCGTCCGCACCCGGAGGTGCATCATGCGTACCACCCTGGCCTGTACCCTGCTGATGGCGCTGGCATTCGACAGCATGGCACAGGGCGCCCCGACCTCACAGGTCGAGGTGCGTTTCGACCACCCGGAAAAATTCCGCGATGCCAGCCTCGACAACCGTGGCTATGAGCAAGGCGCCGACGCGCAGGTGATGAAAGCCCTCACGCTACACCTGCAGGCCCTCGGCCGGCGTTACCTGCAACCCGGCCAGCAGCTGCTCATCGACGTCCGCGACATCGACCTGGCGGGACGCTTCGAGCCCTGGCACAGCCGCGCCTACGATGTCCGCTACCTGCGCGACATCACCTGGCCCAGCATCGAACTCAGCTACACCCTGAGCCAGCCCGGCCAACCCGCTCGCCAGGCCCAGGAGCGTGTCAGCGACAAGATGTACCTCAGCCGCCCCGGCCGCCAGGGCAGCAGCGATCGGCTGTATGCGGAAAAAGCCATGCTCGGCGACTGGTTCCGCCAGCGCTTCGCCCAGCCGCCCTCCTGAGCCTCATGCCCGCCGGCGATGCCGGGCAATGGGGGCGATCAGGCGGTGGAATGGCGCCGCCGGCAGCAGGTACAGACGCCCCGGAATGCTCGCGGGATAGGTCGTCATCAGGGCTGCGTCCATGAAACAAGCGCCTCGCCGCTGGTGCAGGCGAACTGGCCGATAGTATCCTCGGCGCTCGCACTCACGCCAAGGAACGGGCGGCATGAAATACCTGTTGGTGACGTTGGTCAGCTATGCAAGCAGCTATTACCTGGTGGGTCTGTTGATTCGCGGTCGTCTGGCCGATATCGCCGACGGCCTGCGCCACCGCTCGGATGCCCCGCCACCGGGCCAGTATCTGCGTGAGGTGGAGGAACATGCCCGGCGCGCACACCGACACTACAGCTTCTTCGTGGGCAGCGTCCTGGCGCTGGTGCTGGCCGGGCTGTTCGCCTGGCTTGGCTGAGGTTCGGGTCAGAACGCCAGCGCCAGACTCTCCCGTCCTTCCAGGGCAAGCAGGAACTGCTTGGCCGGCAGCCCGCCGGCAAAACCGGTGAGGCTGCCCGAGGCGCCGATCACCCGGTGGCAAGGCGCGATGATCGAGATCGGGTTGCGTCCATTGGCGGCGCCCACCGCCCGCACCGCGTCGGGGTTGCCGATCTGCCGGGCGATATCGCTGTAGCTGCGGGTTTCACCGAAAGGGATGGTCAGCAGCGCCGCCCAGACCTGGCGCTGGAACGCGGTGCCGGCGAAATCCAGATCGAGGTCGAAGCGCCGCCGCTGGCCGGCGAAGTACTCACCCAGCTGACGCGCGGTGTCCCGCAGCACGGCATGCCGATCATCGCGGTGCAGTTCACCCAGCCGCACCCGGTTCTCCCGTTCGCTTTCCCACAACACGGCGGCCAGCCGCTCGCCACGCACCACCAGGGTCAACGTGCCGACAGGCGATTGCATCAGAGTGAAGGCACAGGACATGACGGGCTCCGCTAGGCGATGGTCAGCGCACTGTACGCATCCCATCGCCTTGCTGCATCCGCTTTCTTGCGCTGTTTCCCGCGCTGACCTCAGTCGCAGTGGCTACCCATCGCGGACGAACACCTGCGCCAGCCAAGTCTCCCGTATCGCGAGACTAGGCCCGCGAGCACATCAGCGCCGCGTCGAGCAGGCGGCCCTTGTCGTACCAGGCATCGCGCTGGTAGGCCGAAAAGCGCTGCTGTCCGTTCGCGCCATAGACCTTGACCAGGCCGTCGGCCTTGTTCGGGTCGGTACTGGCGACGAACAGTTCCAGAGCGCCCTGGTTCTGCACCACATAGGTGGTGGCGGACGCGGGAAGCTCGGATTTCACGCAGTTCAGGTAGTCGGGGGGACTCTTGGCGGTCATGCCGAACGTGTTGTCGTGGCCTGCGCGGATATCGGGGTCATGCGCGCAACCGGCCAGCAGCAGGCTGGCGGCCAATGCCATCGTCAAGCGCTTCATACAGGCTCCAATCACCCCACCAGGAAATCCTGGACAGTGCCGGACACATACCGCCCTTTTTAGTAGTCAGCTTACGATTGCAAGGTTAGTCCCGCTCAGCCGGTCCGTCATGACCGTTCGGCATTGACTGGGGTCAGGAGGGCCTGACAATGCGATAAAGCACGTGAGGGCGCAGCGGGTTCCCCGGTGGCACCGTCAGGTCGGAAAAGTCCTCGACAGGGTCCGAGTGCATGCCGAGCTTCTCCATCAGCGACCGCGAAGGCTCGTTGACGCGGGAGGTGTAGCCGATCACCTCGGTCAGCGCGAGGGTTGACCAGGCGTACTGCAGGCAAGCACTCGCCGCTTCGAAGGCATAGCCCTGGCGCCAGTGCTCGCGCGCCAGAATCCAGCCAATCTCGACGTGCGGACCACCGGGTATCTCGTCACCCGCCAAGGACAGCCCGACGCCGCCAACGAGCTGGCCATCAGCCTTGCGTTCCACGGCAACGAAGCCGAAGCCGTGCGCTCGCCGATGTCGCTCGCATTCGGCAATCATCGCCGCCGTCTCAGCCGTCGTCAGGATCGCAGGGTAGTAGAAGCGCCGGACTTCGGGGTCGGCGTTGGCGATCGCGAAGGGCGCTACATCACGTTCTTGCCAGGGACGGAGCCTCAGGCGTGGCGTCTCGATCAGCATGGTCGTCCTGTACGAGCGAATCCGTTTCGAAGGCGCGAATCTACCACAGACAGGCGAGCGACTACGGCACCGGCTCGCCTGAGCAATGCCCGGCGCGGCGCCGGGCATCTTGCCGTGGCCGCGTCAGAAGTCGCCACGCACCGAGAGCATGTAGCTGCGCGGTGTACCGTAGGTGGTGCCTCGGGTCCAGTAGCCGGTGGAGTCGAAGTACTTGCGGTCCAGCAGGTTCTCGATGTCCACGCCCACGGTCCAGTGCGCGTCCAGCTTGTAGGCGGCGCGCGCATCGAAGATGGCCCGGCCGCTGTTGCTCACCCCGTTGTAGGTATCGACATAGGCGTTCTGGGCCGAGACACCACCGCCGACGCTCAGGCGGTTCCACTCACCAGGCAAGGTGTAGTTGGTGGTCAGGCGCAACATGTGTTTCGGCGTTTGCGCGGAGATCGGCCCACCCTCAGCCGAGCGGGTGGTGTTGAAGGTATAGCCAGCCGCCACCTGCAGGCCCGGCAGCAGCTCGCCGCTGGCCTGCGCTTCGAAGCCCTTGCTGCGGCTGATGCCATCACCATTGAGCCAGCAGCGGCCGGCCGGATCCGACGGGCACTCGCCGGTGTTGGCCAGATCACGCACGGCCACGTCTTCCTGTTCGATGTAGAACACCGCGAAGGACAGGTTCAGGCGCTTGTCGAGCAGCTCGCCCTTGATACCGGTCTCGTAGTTCGAACCCACCGAGGGATCCAGCATGCGGCCACCGACGGTGCGATAGTTCGCCTGGGGCATGAAGATGTCGGCATAGCTGGCGTACCACGTCCACTGATCGTTGAGGTCGTAGAGGGTGCCGACGAAGGGCGTGAACTCGTGCTTCTGCTCGTTGACGGACAGCAGCGTGCCATCCCAGACCTCGGTCTTGAACCAGCTCAGGCGCGCGCCAAGTACCAGGCTCAGATCTTCGGTCAGGTGCAGACGGCTGCTGAGATACGTGCCATAGCGGGTGTCGGTGGTGTCTTCCTTGGCGTCCCAGCCATGCCGGTCGGGCTCCGGGAAGAGGTGATGGTTGGGGTCGAAGACATCGAGCGGGATCGGGTCGGCCAGCTTGGCCGTGGCGTCCTTGTCGTTCATCTTGCGCCGCGACCAGTTGGCGCCCAACGTCACCTGATGGCTCAGGCCGAAGGCCTCGAACTCACCGTCCAGGTGACCGTCGACGGCATTGGAGGTGACATCGAACTTGTGAAAATTGGTGCCACTGACCATCGGCCCCGTCGGGCTGCCATAGTCCAGCGTATCCTCCGCGCCCCATTCGATGACCGTGCGGTTGAACGCGCTCTCGCTGTGGGACAGCGCCAACTTGCCGCTCCAGTTTTCGTTGAAGCGGTGGCTGAGGTCGGCGAATACCTCGTCGGTGCGGGTCTGCAGCTTGGCCCAGTCCTGTCCCAGGAACGTCGAACGCTTGAGGTGCGGGTTGCTGCCATCGGAATTGTTCGGCAGGCCCAGCACGCTGTAGCCGTCGATGCGCGAGGTTTGACGGCGCAGGCCCAGGCCGACGGTGGTGGCATCGCTCAGGTCGGCTTCGACGATGCCATACAGCAGCGGTCGCTTGGACTTGGTGACGTCGGTGAAGTAGCCACGGTCCTCATAGGAGGCGACCATGCGGCCACGCAGCGTGCCTTCGGCGTTGAGCCGGCCGCTGGCGTCCAGGTCCAGGCGGTAGAAGTCCCAGGAGCCGGCGCGGGTAGTGATCGACAGCCGCGGATCCACGGTCGGGCGCTTGCGCACCAGGTTCACCGCGCCCCCCGGGTTGCCCGCCCCCACCAGCAGCCCGGAGGCGCCGCGCAGCACTTCGACGCGGTCGAACACCGCCATGTCCGGGACCATCCAGCCGGTGTAGGCGTATGCCTGCCCGGGCACGCCATCGACCAAGTAGCTTTCGTCGGTCAGATCGAATCCACGGGAGCTGAAGTGGTGGTTGCCATAGCCCCGGTTGGCGCGGGTGATGCCCGGGGTCTGGGCCATCACCTGGTCCAGGGATACGAGGTTCTTGTCATCCATCAGTTTGCGTGTGACCACGGTCACCGACTGCGGGGTGTGGCGCAGCGTCTGGGGGGTCTTGCCGATGGTCACCGCACCGGTGGTGTAGGAGCCACTGCCTTCCGTGGTTTCACCCAGCCCCGTGCTGTTGATGCTGGTCGCCCCCAGCTCCAGCGCGCCCTTGGCATCGACGGCCGGCGCCACGGTGACCGTCTGGCCACCGGTGACGATCAGTTGCAGGCCGCTACCGGCCAGCGCCTGCTGCAAGGCTTGCAGAGCACTCATCTCGCCCTGGATCGCCGGCGCCTGCTTGCCGGCGACCAGAGCCGGGCTCAGCGACAGCACCAGGCCACCCTGGCGGGCGATGACGTTGAGCGTTTGCGCCAGGCCGGCGGCCGGCAGGTCGAAGCGCTGCAGCTGTTGCTGGGCAGCGCCTTCGGCCCGGACGAAAGCCGAGGGCGCGGTGGCCAGGGCAATGGCAAGGGCGAGTGGCCAGGGTTTTAGCACGTGGATTCTCCTGAAGGTTTTGGTGTTGTCAGGAGAAAGGTGCAACGAGCGGAAAAAACCGGACACGAATGAGAAAAATTTACACTCGCAAGTGTTAAGGGCTAGCACCTAGCGGGCGTCGATCAGGGTCAACCACGACCCATAGCGCTCGATGCGAATCGGCATGGTCTCGGCCAACGCGGCAAGGGTGCGTTCACTGTCATCCAGGGGGAACACGCCCTGCACGCGCAGCTCGCGCACCTTCGGGCTGACGCGGATGAATCCGCCGCGATAGGGCCGCAAGGCCTCGATCACCGTGGCCAGGGGCTCGTCCAGCACGCTGAGCCGACCATCGACCCAGTCGGCCCGGTAGCCCTGCCCGGCTGGCAGCGGCTCGATGCGCCGGGCATGGAGCATGGCGGCCTGGCCCTGGGTCAGGTCCAGCTCCGCGCCACCGGGCAGCGACGTGCGCACGGCATGTTCCAGTACCACGACCCGGGTGGCATCCCCCAGCTGTTCGACCATGAAACGCGTGCCCAGGGCGCGCACATCGCCCTGGGCGCTGCGCACGATGAACGGTCGCGCCGGATCCGCTGCCACCTGAACCACCAGTGCGCCCCGGTAAAGTCGCAGCAGTCGGCGCGCGGCATTGAAGTCAAGGTCGACAGCGCTGTCGGCGTTGAGCATCAACCGACTGCCGTCGGCCAGTGACATGCTGCGACGCTCGCCCCTGCCGGTGCGCAGATCGGCGCTGAACATCCGCCCCGTGTCGCTGCCAGCGGCGAACCAGAACCCGCCACCGAGCAGGCCGAGCCCGGCCAGCCCGCGCACCAGGTCGCGGCGCCCGATCTGTGGCTGTAAAAGCGCATCGCGCAGGGCTCCCGGCGCCCGGCGCACCACGTCGTAGTGGCGACCCAGTCCTCGTTGCAGCTGCTCCCAGGCCGCGGCGTTGGCGGCATCCTGCACCAACCATTGCTGGAACAGGAGCTGTTGCCGGGCGTCACCCTGCCCCGAGCGCAGACGCACCATCCAGGCGATGGCCTGTTCGGCGGCCGGGTCCAGCGTCCCCCGACTCATGGCGCACCCGCGCTCAGGTAGCACTGGCGCAGAGCCTGAGTCATGTAGCGGGCGATGGTGCGTTCGGACAGGTTCAGGCGGCGACCGATTTCCACGTAGGTCAGGCCATCGAGCTGGCACATCAGGAAGGCCTTCTTCACCACCAGCGGCAGGCCGGACAGGCTGGCGTCGATGGCGTGCAAGGCTTCCAGTAGCAGGTGCGTTTCCTCCGGCGAGGGGGAAAGCTCCTCCGGCAGCAGCATCAACCGCTCAAGATAGGCCTGCTCCAGGCGCCGGCGGCGATGACGGTCGAAGATCAACCGGCGGGCGATGGTGGAGAGATAGGCACGAGGTTGCTCGATGGTCGCCGGGTCGACCCGCGCGGCGAGCAGTTGGCAGAAGGTCTCGGCCGCGGTGTCTTCGGCATCCGGCCGGTTGCGCAGTTGCCGCTGCACGTGTTGCAGCAGCCAGCGATGGTGGTCGCTGAAGAAGAACCCCAGCTTGCGGGTGTCGGATGCGGGCACGGTGGAACCTGGGCAAATGAGAATGCGTCGCATGTTATAGATAGCGAGGCATCCTCCGCAATGTTCACTTTGACAAGCGAGAGTCAGGCGCCTCAACGTTTTCCACGCGGTTCGGGCTTCTCGATACTCATCAAGCGCGCTCGAAGCAGTAAAGCCCACGCAGGGTGGGCCTACTGATTGAGCCATGCTTACTTGATGCGCGGCTCGTACGCCTGCACCTGGGAGTTGAACAGGCTGACTTTTCGATTGAGCATGTTGTCGCACCAGCTATAGATGCCGCAATCGATCGAGGCATTGATGGAATACTTCCCATCACCGACGCTCTGCTTGATCACATGGCCATTCAGATAGCCGACCTGTCTGGTGGGGTAGGTTTGTATGAAAGTGTCGTTGGCAGACATCACTCGCATGCGGGTGACCATCTGGATTGCGTCGATAGCCCTCGCCCACATCCTGGAGCATTGCTCTTCACCCTTGCAGATCGGGCTTGGTGTGATTGCCGACAGAGGAATATCGGTTTTCTTTGGAGATTGCGCACAGCCTGACACGGCCAGCGTGATGGCAATAAATGTTGCAGCCCTTCTCATCGTTTCCTCCTTGAAGGATATAGGATCCATCGCATTCCGAGCGTCTTTGCCCGGTACAGAAAAGGACGCAGGTGCTTCAGCAGCTCCAAGTGCGTTGGCGCATCACCTGATCTCTGTCGGCGGAACCGAGTTCTTGTAATCCTCTCTGCAGGTCAGTCTGGCCAATGCGAGAAATTGCCGAAGTGCCTCGTGCTTTTCTTCCTGAGTGGCACCGACCGGATAAGACTTGGCTTTCTCGGCAAACAGTACCTTGTAATCTTCCCTGAGCTGGCTTGGCTGCGTACCCACATCCTCGGCGATCGGCTCATTGAACTGCCGCGATGCCATGATATCGATCGCATCCATCGCGACCAGCTCGCAGTGGCGGATCTCCGCAGGTTTGAACATGGGCACGCCATTGACCATGACCCAGGCTGAAGCGGCCTGACTACCGAAAAGGCAAGCCAGAGCCAGTGATGCCGACACAATCCTCACCATAATAGCGTTCCGCCACCATCAACCGGTGAGCCTACCACCTGCATGAGCGCCCATCCAGCGTGGACGCAAAGCATCTTCACTACCCGAGACTTCAAGGAAACCTTGCACGCCTTTTGATGCTTACTGGATTCTCGTCAGCCTGAGACTTCCATCCGAAGGCAGTAGAATACGATACGTTTCATGCGCTCCTGGCTTTAGTTCAGAGTTCTGGGATGTGGCAATGTTGGGACACATCCCGGCCCCCGTTTCCAGACGGAAGAAGTAAGACCCAGGTGCGAGATGGATGCGTACACCTTCGCCAGACCTGATTGCAAACGCCTTGCGGTTGTTCACGTAAACGACGTGACTGCATCCGGATCCGTAGAACCCCTCGTCGCGCAGGAACGTGACCGTGGACTCGTCTTTTGACACGGGTTTCATCAGCGCCTGATCGTAGATCCGATCGGCCGGAATCTGCCTCGCGTGATCCTCTGAAACAGGCGTTGTCGAACAACCCGCGAGCATCACCAATGCCGCCAGCCCAAACAGTTTACGCATGCCACCCTCCTTGTTGAGGCGGGCAATCTACCATAGCCACACGCAGTTCAGCGCCGGGTGCGAAAAGCCCAGCGCGGGGCTGGGCTTGGTGCAGCGGCAGGTCAGTAAAAGGACGATTCAGAGGGTTGGAGGATCAACTGATTTCACGGGTGACCCTATGCGTACCGATGACGAAGCAACGACAGGTTTAGGCCGAGTGTTTCAACGACGACGCTACAGACATGCTCATGTTCAAAGTCCACGCCGCCTGACACTCCTGCGCAGCTCGCCAGGGCGTTATGAGTCCTTCCCCTTCACCTGGCAGACCCCGTTGACTCTGTTCTTGCCCGTATAGGAAACATCAGGCGAGCCGTCGGGGTTGATGGACAGCGAGATAGTCACGCCACTGCCTTTGGCTTCGAAATAGTTGTCGTTGAACTTCTTCAGCTTGCCTTCCTTGCCATTGATGTAGATCGGACCACCCTTGTCGGCATGCACCTCGATGTTTCCAGGGCACGTTGCATTGAGCATCGGTATCCCGGCCTGGGCTGCACCAGAGGCGAGCAGAAGAATACTGAACAGCAAGCGCTTCATTTATAGCTCCTTGCGCGGAATCAAAGAGTAGGAAGCAAAGCTCATTTGCGCGCTGCCCGCCAGCGCTTCACCGCCTGCCGTCCAACTCAGGTGGCCAAGCGCCCATGAAGAGGATGACCGCAGGTATCGAAAGGTAAGTCAGGTATTGGCCAGGGTGCACCAGCAGTCCGACTACCCATGCAGCCATCAATAAACCATCCGCACGACGCCCGCTGGCCTTGGCGACAGGGCCAGACAGCAATCCGTACTTACCCTCCCGATAGCTGGCCCCAAAGCAACATGACAAATAAAGCGACCGCCGCAATCCCAACTGCGCAAACCCAGTTTCTCTCTGTGTTCTCACTTCGCCAATCGCCCTTTGGAAACTGACCCCGGCTGGCGAGTTTCACGATTGGCCAGCCGAGCCAGTAAAAAACGCACCGGAAAATCACCTCCAACAAGAGGTAAGCCAATGCCCTACCTAGGAAAGTGAGAACCTCTGTCATAACGATGCCCTCAGCACGACACGCACAACAGTGTAGGTGTTTGATCGGTGTTCTCCTGGCATCACCAGCGCAGAGTGTCCTGCCCCATAACAGTTCGCAGAGACAGACAGAGGTCGCTCTGCGGTGTTGAGGAATGCGCAGGCTGATGCGCGAGCTCATGGTCGACGAGGAGAAAAGGACAGTTCACGTCAGGAGGACCATCGCCCTGGGCGAGGTTGAGGAAAGGACGAAGGCAGGGAGGGATAGGTTCGTTCTGCTGAACGAGAGGGCTTTGCGCGCGCTGCAGTACGCCAGGGAGTACGCAGATCGGCGAAAGCAAGGGAAGGGACTGGTGGCCAATACACCCTACGCGTTCCCCCGTCGAAAGGGAGCGAATACGTGAAACAGACGTCGGACCTGCACAAGCAGTGGGTGCCGGTGCTGAATGAGCAGGGGATCAGGAGGAGGCCCCCATACAACTGTCGTCACACCTATGCGACAATATGCTTAATGTCTGGCCTCAACCCCGCATTTATCGCCCAACAGCTGGGTCACAGCGTGCAAATGCTGCTGTCGACGTATGCGCGTTGGCTCAACTCAAGCTCCGACTGGAGCGAGCTGGAAAAGCTCAAGATTGGTATCAAATCGGTATCAGCAGAGAATCCAGCCGCGTAAGTTACTGATAGGTAAGCGCTTTGATCTCCACCGCCAATATCACCATGCAGTTCGGCTCCAAGCCGCTGTTCGAAAACGTCTCGGTCAAATTCAACAACGGCAACCGCTACGGCCTGATCGGCGCCAACGGTTGCGGCAAGTCGACCTTCATGAAGATCCTCGGCGGCGACCTGGAGCCGTCCGGCGGCCAGGTGATGCTCGAGCCCAACACTCGCCTGGGCAAGCTGCGCCAGGACCAGTTCGCCTACGAGGAATTCACCGTGATCGACACGGTGATCATGGGCCACGAGCAGCTGTGGAAGGTCAAGGCCGAGCGCGACCGCATCTACTCGCTGCCTGAGATGACCGAGGAAGACGGCATGGCCGTCGCCGAACTGGAAACCGAATTCGCCGAGATGGACGGCTACACCGCCGAGTCCCGCGCCGGCGAACTGCTGCTGGGCCTGGGCATTCCACTGGAGCAGCACTTCGGCCCGATGAGCGAAGTCGCTCCTGGCTGGAAACTGCGCGTGCTGCTGGCTCAGGCGCTGTTCTCGGATCCGGACGTGCTGCTGCTCGACGAGCCGACCAACCACCTGGACATCAACACCATCCGCTGGCTGGAAAGCATCCTCACCGCGCGCAACAGCACCATGGTGATCATTTCCCACGACCGGCACTTCCTCAACAGTGTCTGCACCCACATGGCCGACCTCGACTACGGTGAGCTGCGCCTGTTCCCGGGCAACTACGACGAGTACATGACCGCCGCCACCCAGGCCCGCGAGCAGCTGTTGTCGGACAACGCCAAGAAAAAAGCCCAGATCGCCGAACTGCAGACCTTCGTCAGCCGCTTCTCGGCCAACGCCTCGAAAGCCAAGCAGGCCACCTCCCGCGCCAAGCAGATCGACAAGATCCAGCTGGCCGAGGTCAAGCCATCGAGCCGAGTCAGCCCGTTCATCCGCTTCGAGCAGACCAAGAAGCTCCATCGCCAGGCCGTCACCGTCGAGAAGATGGCCAAGGCCTTCGACGACAAGGTGTTGTTCAAGGACTTCAGCTTCACCATCGAAGCCGGCGAGCGCGTGGCGATCATCGGCCCCAACGGTATCGGCAAGACCACCCTGCTGCGTACCCTGGTCGGTGAGATGACCCCGGACAAGGGTGAGGTGAAGTGGACCGATAGCGCCGAAGTGGGCTACTACGCCCAGGACCACGCCCACGACTTCGAAGACGACGTGACCCTGTTCGACTGGATGGGCCAGTGGACCAGCGGCGAGCAGGTGATCCGTGGCACCCTGGGGCGCATGCTGTTCTCCAACGACGAGATCCTCAAGTCGGTGAAGGTGATCTCCGGCGGCGAGCAGGGCCGCATGCTGTTCGGCAAGCTGATCCTGCAAAAGCCCAATGTGCTGGTGATGGACGAACCGACCAACCACCTGGACATGGAATCGATCGAGGCGCTGAACCTGGCGCTGGAGAACTACCCGGGCACCCTGCTGTTCGTCAGCCACGACCGTGAGTTCGTGTCGTCGCTGGCCACCCGCATCATCGAGCTGACGGCCGAGGGCGTGGTGGACTTCAGCGGCACCTATGACGACTACCTGCGCAGCCAGGGCGTGGTGGTCTGAATCGCCAGGCCAGCCTGATCGCCACGGGTGACCAGGCTGGCCCCTTCGTGGGCTTGCTCGCGACGGACCTGAACAATTAGTTAGCCTGCTTTCTTTTCCCCCGCACTCCGGCCATGATGCTGTCTCGCCCCACCGCCTCCCGCGAACGAGCCCCATGACCGCGCCCCACTCCTCCTCCGGCATCACCCTGCAGATCCTCTCGATCGTGTTCTATACCTTCATCGCCTTCCTCTGCATCGGCCTGCCGATCGCGGTACTGCCCGGCCATGTGCATGACCGGCTCGGCTTCGGCGCGGTGGTCGCTGGCCTGACCATCGGCCTGCAGTACCTCGCCACGCTGCTCAGCCGACCATTCGCCGGACGGGTGGCCGACACCCTCGGTGGCAAGCGTGCCATTCGCTACGGGCTTTACGGTATTGTCGGCTGCGGCGTGCTGACCCTGCTCTCGGCCTGGACTTTCGCCCTGCCCTGGCTGAGCCTGGCGCTGCTGCTGGGCGCACGCCTGCTGCTGGGCATCGCCCAGGGGCTGATCGGTGTCGCCACCCTGAGCTGGGGGATCGGCCAGGTGGGCCCGGAACATACCGCGCGGGTGATTTCCTGGAACGGCATCGCCTCGTACGGCGCCATCGCCATCGGCGCTCCTGCGGGCGTGCTGCTGGTCGGTGGCCTGGGTTTCTGGGTGCTGGGGGTGGCACTGCTGGTCCTCGCCGCGCTGGCCCTGTGGGTGCTGCGCACACGGCCAGAGGTGGTGCTGGTACGCGGCGAACGCCTGCCCTTCTGGTCGGCCTTTGGCCGGGTGGCGCCTTGTGGTGTCGGGCTGACCCTGGCCTCGATCGGCTACGGCACCCTGACCACCTTCGTCACGCTCTATTACCTTGAACGAGGTTGGACCGGCGCGGCCTGGTGCCTGAGCGCGTTCGGCGTGTGCTTCATCCTGTCCCGGCTACTGTTCGTCAATGCGGTCAATCGCTTTGGCGGCTACAACGTCGCCATCGCCTGCATGGCCACCGAGGTGCTCGGGCTGACCCTGCTGTGGCTGGCACCTTCCCCGTTATGGGCGATGGTCGGCGCCGGGCTGACCGGCTTCGGCCTGTCGCTGGTGTATCCGGCACTGGGCGTGGAGGCGATCAGGCAGGTGCCCAGCAGCAGCCGAGGTGCCGGACTGGGCGCCTACGCAGTGTTCTTCGACCTGGCGCTGGCCATCGCCGGTCCGGTGATGGGGGCCGTGGCTGTGCACCTGGGGTATGCCGCGATCTTCTGCGTGGCCGCGCTGCTTGCGCTGTCAGGGGTTGGCCTGACCCTGCTGCTGGCCCGTCGCGGCTGAGCGCTCGGCCGGCTCGGGCGCGCCGAGCGCCTGGCTGAAGAACGCGGTGGTTTCGCTGCGTAGCGAACGATGGATATGCCGACGATCGACGCCGTCGGCATCCTTGCATAGCGCGGGCATGCGCTGGTGCTGCTCTGCATCGCAAGGCGCCATGAACACGAAGTGCCCGGCCCCCGACAACAGACGATAATCCGGTGTCAGCGGCAACTTGCGCGCCAGCGCATCGGCGTTGTGTTCCAGCACCAGCAGATGATCGTCGTCACCGCTGTAGATCAGCGCCGGCACCTGCACACCAGCCAGGGCATGGCGCCCGAACATCAGACTCAGGGGCGCCATCAGCATCACCGCCCCGACCCGAGGGTCGGCCTTTGCCGTCAATTCGCTGTGGTCGGCGATCAGCACTCCATGGGTCTTGCAGGCGTCGGCGTCCGTTGGTCGCTCCTCGCAGTAGCGGCGCAGGCGTTCGAGGTCGGGTTGGGCGCCAGACAGGATCAGGGCGGTCTCGCCCCCGGCGGAATAGCCGATCACGCCGACCTTGCCGTCGTTCAGGTACGGGGCAAGGAACGCATCGTCCCGCGCCGCCGTGATGGCGGCACTGACCTGCAATGGGCGCCCATAAAGGTTGCTGAGCATGCCCAAGCGGCTATGGTCACGGCTGTTGTCACCGGGGTGAATCACCGCCACCACCACGAAACCCTGACGCGCCAGGCCGTTGGCCAGGTCGTGCAGCGCCATCGGACTGCCGGTGTTGCCGTGGGAAATCACCAACAGGGGGAATTGCCCCATGGCCACCGGGGCTTCCTCGGCCACTCGGGTCTGATAGCCCTCGATACGCACGTTGCGCGCCTCGCCGCTGGAGGGATAGAACACCAAGGCCTGCATGGGGCGGGCGTCCACGGGATCGGCCAGGTTCAACCGGTGCAACCCGGCCACCCAGGACGCCGCGCCAGCGTGGCTAATGACGCCGCTCAGCAGCATGAGGATCAGCAGGCGACACGTTCGGTTCATGCACAGGCGCTCCCGCCAGGGGCGGACGTATGACGCCAGCTTAGAACCCGCGGCGCCCGGACTGCATGAAAAATGAATGAAAAAAGCCGACTGGCGCCAAGGGCATCAGTCGGCTTTTTCGCCTGTCACAAGTCTCAGGCGGCGACGAACAGCTCGCCGGCGATCTGCGCCTGGGCGGCGTCGATGGCCTTGGCGCGGTGCTCCGGGCCGTAGGCCAGGCCATGGGCGCGGACGATTTCCAGATCGGTGATGCCGATGAAGCCGAGGAACACCTTGAGGAAGTCTTCATGGCCAACGCCGGTCGGCTGGCCCTGGTGCAGGCCGCCAGCGGTGGAGACCAGGATGACTTTCTTGTCGCCGCACAGGCCTTCTGGGCCGGCTTCGGTGTAGCGGAAGGTCTTGCCGGCCACCGCCACGCGGTCGATCCAGGCCTTGAGCTGGGTCGGCACGGTGAAGTTGTACATCGGCGCGCCGATCACCACGGCGTCGGCGGCGAGGAATTCATCCAGGGTTTCGGCGCTCAGCCTGGCCTCGAAGGCCTGGGCGGCGTCGCGCATCTCTTCCGGGGTACCGGCGGCCATCAGCGTGGCGGCGGAGAAATGGCTGATGGCGTCGGCGGCCAGGTCACGGTAGACCACTTCGAGGCTCGGGTCAGCAGCTTTCCAGGCCTCGACCACTTCGCGGCTCAGTTGGCGGGAGGCGGAATTGTCGCCCAGGATGCTCGAATCGATATGCAACAGTTTCATGGGACTCTCCTGTGAATGAAGACCGCGACGGTGGGCGATCACGATGGGGAGAATCCTACCGGCACAGCGAATGACTGAAAAGTCTGCAAATTTGCGTTAGTTTGTTCCACTGATAGGACAACGGACTCTTCGCATGCAAGACCTCAACGACCTGTTCTACTTCGCCCGGGTGGTCGAAGCCGGTGGATTCGCCGCCGCCGGACGCCAACTGGGGATCCCCAAGTCGCGCCTGTCGCGGCGCATCGCCGAGCTGGAGGAGCGCCTGGGCACCCGCCTGCTGCAACGCACCACCCGGCAGCTCAAGTTGACCGCCGTGGGCGAGCGATACCTGAGTCATTGCCAGGCCATGCTGTTGGAAGCCGAGATGGCGGACGAAGTGGTGGCGAGCATGTCCAGCGAGCCACGAGGCCGGTTGCGGGTGTCCTGCCCCGTGGCGCTGGCCCATGCCTTCCTGCCCGGCGTGATCAGTCGCTTCCTCGCGCAGTATCCTCAGGTCCAGCTCGACATGGTGCTGCTCAACCGCCGAGTCGACTTGATTTCCGAGGGCATCGACGTGGCGCTGCGCGTGCGTGACCTGGGCGACGAGGACCCGGCCCTGGTCACCCGGCGCCTGCGCCAGGCGCAGATGCAACTGGTGGCCGCGCCAGGGTTTGCCGACCACATCCGTGAACCTGCGCAGCTGGCGAGCCTGCCGGTACTGGGCGCGGCCGAGGCGGATCGCCTGGTGCACTTCCGCCTGCTGGGCCCCAATGGCCGTCAGGAAGAACTGGCGCTGGAGCCGCGCCTGGCGATCGACGATTTCGTCGTGCGTAACGCCGCCGTGCGCGCCGGCCTGGGCTTCACCGCCCTGCCCAGCATGTTCTGCGAGGAAGAACTGGCGCGCGGTGAACTGGTGCGCCTGTTGCCGGACTGGTCGCTGCCCGGCGGCTTCCTTCAGGCGGTCTATCCGCATCGGCGCGGCCTGCTGCCAGCGGTGCGGGTGTGGATTGATCACCTGGCGGCGTCATTCGAAGCCTGTGGAGAGCGTTATGTCTGAGAACAGGATGACGGCAGAGCAGGTCGCGGTATTTTGCCTGGGCCTGCCCGGAGCGCGTGAGGACTACAAGTGGGGCGGTATTCGCGTGTTTTCCGTAGCCGGCAACAAGATGTTCGCAGTGTTGGACCTGGCAGGGGCCGGACTGTCGTTCAAGGTGGCCGATGAACTGTTCCTGGGCTACTGCGATCGCCCGGGGGTTCGTCCGGCGCCCTATCTGGCGCGGGCGAAGTGGATCAGCATGCTGGCGCCCTACCCCATGGGCCGCGATGAACTGAGCGATCTGCTGCGCCGCTCGCACCAACTGGTGGTGCGGCGCTTGCCCAAGCGCTCGCAGGTGGGGCTGCTGCTCGACTGAGCGGCGCGCCATCAGGCTCAGAGCACCCCGGCCAGCCAGCGTCCGCCCAACAGCAGGTGATCGACCCAGAACAGCTGGTGCACCAGGACGATGCACCAGAACACCGCCTGATAAGACACCTTGCGGGTCTTGTGCCGAAACAGCTGTTGCGCCAGCAGCGCTCCCGGCCAGCCGCCCAGCAGTTCGCTGGCATGCAGCACCTTTTCCGGCGTGCGCCAGGCCTGGGTGCGCGCCTGTTGCTTGTCCTGCCAATACAGCAACAGGCTGACCAGGCTCATGGCCGGGTACAGCGCCAGGGGAATCCAGGACTGCCCCCCCAGGCCCATCTGCAATGCCCCCAGCAGCGGCAACAAGCACAATGCCGCCAGCACCAGCGACTTCATGCGCGCATTGCGCACGCCTTGCTCCAGCCGTCCGGAAGCCCCCTGCATGCGCGCCATGTCAGCCGTGCGCCGTCGACCAGTCGACCCAACCGAACTCCCAGGTGGCCAGGATCAGCAGGCCGAAGGCGATACGGTACCAGGCGAAGACCGCATAGCTGTGGTTGGCGATGAACTTGAGCAGCCCGCGCACGGCGATCATGGCAAAGATGAACGACACCACGAACCCCAGCGCGAACACTGGCAGATCACCCGGCTGGAACAGTTCACGGTACTTGTAACCCGAGTACACCGCCGCGCCGACCATGGTCGGCATTGCCAGGAAGAACGAGAACTCGGTCGCGGCCTTGCGCGACAGGCCGAACAACAGGCCACCGATGATGGTCGAACCGGAACGCGAAGTGCCGGGAATCATGGCCAGGCACTGGACGAAGCCAATCTTCAGCGCATGGTGCCAACGCATGTCGTCGACCTGATCGACCTCCACCCGGTGCTGCCGGCGCTCGGCCCAGAGCATGATCACACCGCCCACCACCAGTGCCGCGGCCACGGTGATGGGGTTGAACAGGTATTCGTGGATCAGATCGGCGAACAGCACACCCAGCACCACCGCTGGCATGAACGCGATCAGCAGGTTGGCGGTGAAGCGTCGCGCCGGCGCTTGCGTCGGCAGGCCCACCACCACATCGAAGATCTTGCGGCGAAACTCCCAGACCACCGCCAGGATCGCGCCCAGCTGGATGATGATGTTGAACGCCATCGCGCGTTCACCGCCGAAACCGATCAGATCGGCGACGATGATCTGGTGCCCGGTACTCGAAATCGGCAGGAACTCCGTCAGGCCCTCGACCACGCCCAAGATGATTGCCTGCATGGCACTCCAAAAATCCATCATTCCCCCAAGTGCGACGCTGCGCGTAACAGGCCGCTTGTTTTGATTTACATGTTCATGCCGCACGCGGCGCGTGCTTTTTACAGCGACAGTGGGTCACAACGCCAGCTGAAACGTTCAGCAACCTAAAGGTTTCATCCACGGCGGCCGAGATCCTAACAGAGCATGGGTTTCAAGACTCGCCTTACCTGCAACACGGATTTACCTGAAGCACACATTAGCCGTTGGTCGAGTGGGGACTGGCCACAAAGCATGCTTGGATGCCTTCGACAAAAAGAACAACACTGGAGTAACGCATCATGAAGACCCTGAGGTCGATGTCGATCAGCCGCCGCCTGTGGCTGATCCTGCTGGTGGCCGTGGCCATGCTGCTGGTGCTGGGCCTGCTGATGCTGCGTCAGCTCCATGGCGACCTGTACCAGGCCAAGGCCGAGAAAACCCGCCACGTGGTGCAGACCGCCGCCGGCGTGCTGGCCTACTACCAGGGCCTGGAAGCGGCCGGCACCCTCACCCGCGAGGCCGCCCAGCAGCAGGCCCTGCAAGTGGTGCGCGAATTGCGCTACGACCAGAGCGACTACTTCTGGATCAACGACCTGCAGCCAAAGATGGTCATGCACCCGGCCAACCCCAAGCTCGACGGCCAGGACCTGTCTGCCATTCGCGATCCCGACGGTTTTGCCGTGTTCAACGAGATGGTCGCCCTGGCCCGCAGCCAGGGCGCCGGGCCGGTCGATTATCGCTGGCCCAAGCCCGGCGCCAGCGAGCCGGTGGCCAAGACGTCCTACATCCAGCTGTTCAAGCCGTGGGGCTGGATCATCGGCTCGGGGGTGTACATCGACGATGTGCAGGCCGAGTTCGCCCGGCAACTGCGCGATGCCTCGCTGGTCGGTCTGGGCATCGCCCTGGTGATGGCCCTGCTGGTGCTGCTGATCGCCCGCAGCATTGCCCGCCCGCTGCAGGAAGCGGTGCAGGCCATGGGCAATATTGCCAGCGGCGAAAGCGACCTGACCCGACGCCTGGATACCCATGGCCGCGACGAGATCACCCACCTGGGCGAACACTTCAACCGCTTCAACGGCAAGCTGCAAGGGGTGATCGGCCAGTTGCAGGGCGCCGCCCACGCCCTGGCCGAGTCGGCCAGCCACGTCGGTGACAACGCCGGCTCCGCCCAGGCACGCAGTGCCCAGCAGTCGCTGCAGATGGACCAGGTGGCCACCGCTGTCAACGAAGTCACCTATGCCGTGCAGGATGTAGCCCGACACGCCGAGCAGGCCGCCAGCGAGATGCGCAATGCCCAGGCCCAGGTGGGCCACGGCCAGCAGGCCATCCATGGCAGCCTGCAACAGATCGACCGACTTTCGGCGACCATCGACCAGGCCGTCCAGGTGATCCGCGAACTGGCCAGCCACAGCACCCGGATCGGCGGCGTGCTCGAAGTGATCCGCTCGATCGCCGAGCAGACCAACCTACTGGCCCTCAATGCCGCCATCGAGGCAGCGCGTGCCGGCGAACAGGGGCGCGGCTTCGCCGTGGTCGCCGACGAGGTGCGCCTGCTGGCCCAGCGCACCGCGCAGTCGACCGCCGAGATCCAGACCATGATCGAGCACCTGCAAGGCCAGTCGGAAGCGGCGGTACGAGCCATCGACACCAGCAGCGAAGCCTCGCGCCAGACCGTCGAGCAGGCCCGCGAGGCGGGCACCAGCCTCGACGCGATCAGCCAGGCGCTGGGCAACCTTGGCGCGCTCAACGCCTCGATCGCCAGTGCCACGCTGCAGCAATCGCACGTGGTGGAAGAAATCAACCGCAACGTCACCGAAACCGCTGGCCTGTCGCAGCAGACCGCCGAGGCGGCCCGGCAGTCCAGCGATGCCGGCTCCGCGCTGGCCCGCCTGAGCGAGGAGCTGGAACAGTTGCTGCGCCAGTTCAGGGTCTAGCAGCGGCACGCCTTCATCAGGGCTGCCGCGCAGCCCATCGCGCGGCCACCTGCCTTGCGCCATCCCGGCAGGGAAAAGCGTAAATCCCGATCATTGCGCAAGGCAGCCGCTGCCACAGAAGCCGTGGCCTCGGAGGCTGCCTTGCGCGAATGGCTTGAAGCGTGCGGCTCGAAACTTGTAGCATCCCGACCTTTCCCCGCCCAAGGATCGCCGATGTCCGGCCTCGAACTCTTCGCCGCCGTGCTCGGCGTCATCGCCGTCTGGCTCACCGTCAAGCAGAACCCCTGGTGCTGGCCGATCGGTTTGGTGATGGTGGTGCTGTACAGCTGGATCTTCTACGAGGTGAAACTGTACTCGGACATGCTCCTGCAACTGGTCTACGCGGTGCTGCAGCTGTATGGCTGGTGGCAGTGGACCCGGCCCGACCGGGTCGAGGATGCGCGCCAGGTCACCCGCCTGGCTCCAGCGCCCATGCTCAAGGGCCTGGCCGCCGGCCTGCTGGCCAGCCTGCTGTTGGGCGCGGGCATGGCGCACTGGACCGACGCCGCCCAGCCCTGGCTGGATGCCGCGCTCACCGGCTTCAGCCTGGTCGCGCAACTGTGGATGGCGCAGAAGCGTCTGCAATGCTGGGCCCTGTGGGTCGTGGTGGACGTGATCTTCGTCGGCCTGTTCCTGTACAAGGGCCTTTACCTTACCGCCGCACTCTATGCCCTGTTCACCCTGATCGCCGTGCGTGGCTGGCTGGAGTGGCGCCGCGATCCGGCGCTGGCCTGCGCATGAAGGTCCTGGTGCTGTGCGGTCCGGAATCCAGCGGCAAAAGCTGGTTGAGCGGCGAGATCCAGGCGCATTTCGGTGGCGTGCTGGTGGGCGAGTACGTACGTCACTTCATGGAACGCGAACAACGCGACACCTGCTACGCCGACATCCCCACCATTGCCCGCGGCCAGCTGGCCTGGGAAGATCAGGCCCGGGCCCAGGCCCCGGATCTGTTGATCCTAGACACCCACCTGCTCAGCAACATCCTGTGGAGCCGAGCGCTGTTCGGTGATTGCCCTGCCTGGCTCGAACAGGCACTCGCCGCCCGGCACTATGACCTGCACCTGCTGCTTCGTCCGGAAGGCGTGCGATGGGTGGGCGATGGCTTGCGCTGCCAACCCCGGCTGGAGGAACGGCAGATGTTCTTCGACGATAGCCTTGCCTGGCTGCAACGCCATCGGCAGACGGTGCAGATCATCGATGGCGACTGGCCCCAGCGCAGCGCGGCAGTAATGAGCGCGGTCCAGCGCCTGCTGGATGGCAAAGCGCCCGTTTGCCCCACCGAGTGTTAAGCCACTGATACACTTTGGCGGTCCAAGTCCCCGTATTTGCGGGTATCCCACCGACTTCGGGGCTAGTGTCACGCCGGTGAAACACCTCCACGAAAACCGCCTCTGTGCCCCGCCGCCGCCGAGCCTGGCGCCTGTCAGCCCGGCGATGTGTCTCAACGCTGATACAACAAAATCCCGGCGCCCATTACCTTGACTCGCAAGGCCTTGATTCAGAAGCGCTAAGCAAAACCGGCACAGCTTCTGCTCTCCTTCTCGCAACACGCGGCTACAAAGCCGCCACGCTGAAGAAGGAATGGCCATCGTGGGGAAAACAGACAAAGGCATGTACCGCTTCCTGCTGCTCGGATGCGTATTGGGATCGAGCCTCGGCCTGCCGGTCCAGGCCGAAAACGGCATCGTCGTCATCACACGCGAAGTCCAGACACGCAATGCAATCCGTGCGCCACTGATCCCCGATCCCAGCCCGGTCACCGTCAACACCAACCCCTCCGCGCACATCCTCAAACAGACCCATGAGCTGAGTGACGGCGACTTCGCCAACATCAGCAGCGGCGCTGGCATCAACTCGCTGATCACCCAGCAGACCAACAACATCGGCGCCAACATCAGCAACCAGACCCAGCTGCCCAACATCGCCGGCGGACGTGGCTCGGGCGGTGGCGGCAACGGCATCGCCAACATGGTCAACTCGAACGTCCAGCAAGGCCTGGGCGCGCTGAAGATCCTCACCGGAGGCCAGTGACATGAGGCATACCTTGCTGTTCCTGGCCACCCTGTGCAGTGCATCGACTTTCGCCCAGTCCCCGGTGGTCAACAACGCCACCATCGACAGCTCGGGGGCCCGCTACGAAGGTAACCTGGGGGTCAACCAGGCGGCCGGCGACCAGCAGCAACAGGTCAACGCCCGGGCCATCGCCATTGGCCATGATGCCCAGGCGACCACCCAGATCCACCAACGCCTGCGCACCCATGTCGATCCAGCGATCGATGCACAGGCCAGCATCCAGGGCGATGCGTTCAGCCGCGGCAACGGCATCCTGGGGGTCAACCAGAGCGCCGGCGCCAGCAACCAGCAAGCCAATGCACTGCGCATCAGCGTCAGTGCTCAACCGCAAAGCATCGACGACAGCGTCCTTCTGCAACAGAACGTGGCGCTGCTCAACAGCTCGGATTCGACCGCACCGACACCCGGCCATCGCCAGGTCAGCACCAGCGACCAGGCATTCACCGGTAGCCGCGGCGTGGTGCAGTTGAATCAGAGTGCCGGGGTGGGAAACCGAACGGCCAACACCCTGAGCATCCGGGTCGCGGATTGACCCAAACCGGCAGCAACAACACTTAACCTAAGAAAAGTACGGAGAATCACCATGAAACCCTCGATGGCACTCAAGCCTCTGGTTTTCGCAATTGCTGCGATCATGGCTGTAGCTGTACAAGCTGGGCAGAATGATCCGCGTGGCCATGGCCACAACAATGGCCACGGCCATAACAACGGTCATCACACCCCTCCTCCTACCAAGATCCCTGTGTATGCCACCGCCAATGCCTGGGACAAGCAAAGCAGCACTGGCAACCGCATCCGCAACGAAGGGACCGTGAACGAAGCCGAAATGAGCAGCTCGGCCTCCGGCACCAGCGGCAACGTCGGTGTCAACGTGGCCGCCGGCGCCGGCAACCAGCAGGATAACGCCGCCGCCATTGCCAACGCTGGCGCCGACTCCAGCCTGGACAACACCTTCGTGTTCGGCTCCGCCTCGGCCACCGCCGATGTGCGTCAGTACAGCAACAACAACCGGGTCGACAACTACGGCACCACCAACTCCGGCATCATGAGCGGCTCCGGCAACAACGGCAGCGGCAACATGGGCATCAACATTGCCGGTGGCGACCTCAACCAGCAGAAAAACACCATGGCCATTGCCAACTCCAATGCGCCACTGGGCAACGCAACCGCAACCGCCTCTGCCGACCAGAACGGCCCAGGGCTGGTCGTGAACAACAACGCCGACCGCACCTACCGGGTCGATACGCTGTCGTTCACCACCACCCAGACTGGCAGCGCCTCGTACAACAAGGACTCCAGCTACAGCAAGGACCAGAGCGCCTCGTCGAGCTGGGAAGCCGCCGGCGCCAAGAGCTGGAATGCCAGTGGCTCCAACAGCGCCAACGCCAGCGGATCGCGTAGCCATGAGTCGGCCTCTTCGGCAAGCGGTTCTCTGAACGCTTCGCTGGAAGCCTCGGCGAATGGCAGCGTGACCCAGACCCAGGACTATGGCCGCCATGAGCGCAGCCGCACCGACTCGTTCGATGCATCGCTGAGCGCTTCGATCGACGCGTCGTATGACAAGTCGCGCGAGAAGTCTTCCAGCTCCTCGTTCGAGAAGGCCTACGACTCTTCGTTCGAGAAAGCCTACGACTCCTCGTACGAAAAATCGGGTAGCAGCGCTTCCGAGTCGTCGAAGTCGGGCTCGAAGAGCTTCGCCGAGTCCAGCTCGTACGACCTGAGCAACACCGTGTCCTTCCAGGTGCTGACTCCTACCGGCTGGGCCAACCCTGTGACCAACACCGCCACCCTGAGTGGCTCGGTGAATGGCGGCAGCGGCAACCTCGGCGTCAACGTGGCAGCCGGTGTGGGCAACCAGCAAAGCAACTCGCTGGCCATCTCCAACACCTCGTTCTGAGTGCCGTGACCATGAGGCCCCCTTCGGGGGGCCTTTCTTCGACAAAGACCAGGAGGCACCGACCATGCGTATGATCGCTCTGGCGTTTGTGCTGTGCATGGCCAGCTATGGCGAAGCGGCGCAGATGCCGCTTTCCGTGTTGCCGGGGGGGGCGGTGATCTACAAGCCCATCCAGAGCATACGCGAGCGCAAGTTCGCCGACCTGGTGCAACAGAAAACCGACTTCAGCTGCGGCGCCGCGTCGCTGGCAACCATCCTGCGCCAGGCCTACTGGCTGGACGTCGACGAACAACAGGTCATCGAGGGCATGCTGGCCCACGCCGACCAGGACCTGGTCCGGGTCCAGGGCTTCTCGATGCTCGACATGAAACGCTACGTGGAAAGCCTGGGCATGCGCGCCCGCGGTTACCGGGTAGCCGCCGACACCTTGACCAGCGTGCGTATCCCGGTGGTGGTCCTGATGGACATCCGTGGCTACAAGCACTTCGTGGTCTTGCAGAAAGTCGACAAGGGCTGGGTGTACATCGGTGATCCGGTACTGGGCCACAAGCGCTACAAGGTCGACGATTTCCTCAAAGGCTGGAACGGCATCATCTTCGCCGTCATCGGCCAGGGTTACGACAAGACCAATGCCTTGCTCGACCCGCCCCTGCCGCTGAGCGCCAAAGGCCGTGTCAACACGTTCACCCCGGTGAAGGATGCCGAACTGATGGACTTTGGTTTCATCCGCAGCGACTTCTTCTAATGACAATCGAGCACGACGCTCCGGGAGTATCCGATGAAGACCCCAGCCTGGCTCACCCTGATCTGCCTGGCCGCCGCCCTGCCGACCCAGGCAGAGACGTTCAAACCCATTGAACTGAAGGATCAGGAGCTGGCGAACTTGCGGGGTCGCTATGTGATGCCCGGGCGAATCGTCAGTTTCGGCGTCGTCATGACCAGCACCTGGCAGAACGCCAACGGCGACATCATCGGGGCGACCTCCTCGATGCAGATCCAGCAGACGACCATCAAGCCCCAGTTCTACGTATCGATGATCGACAAGAAAGGAACGGGCACGACGAGTGCGCAGGGCACCGGCGCCGTCACCGGGGGCGGTGGCCTCAACACGACCGAGGGTGTCACCCAGATCGTGCGGGCGGCCGGCGACAACAACAGCGCCTACAACAATGTCGACATCAACGTCAGCAAGGCCAACCAGGCGCCGGACGCGCCCCAGCAAGGGCAGGTGCTGGCCACCGGCTCGACGCTGGTCGGCGCCAATGGCGCGGGCTCGATGAGCGTGTCGGCGACCGGCTCCGGCGTGCAGCTCAACGTGGTGGCCAACAACAACCAGGGCAGCACCCTGCAGCGCATCGCCGAAGGCGGGCTGATGCAGAACGCCACGCTGCTTGGCAACGGCAACCAGGTCAGCAACCTTACCTCGCTCAATGTCGTGCTGCGGGACAATGTGGCCACCAGCTCGCTGAACGGCAACCTTGACCAGCTCAAAGGACTTCGCGCGCTCGGATACTGATCTACGCTGTGTCTCATCGTATGTAGTCAGAAGGGACGGCTAATCCATGCAACGATCGTCGAGCTTCAGAGCTGTAGTCTGTTTGAGTACTCTGGTCCCCGCCACAGCGCTGTATGCAGCTCCGGACCCACAGGTCGAGGCATTGAAGCAGGAACTGCGCGAGCTCAAGCAACGCTACGAAGCCCAGCAGAACGCCCTGATGGTGCTCGAGCAGCGTGTGCGCCAGGTCGAGGAAGCGCCTGCGGCGCCGCCCCCAAAGCGTCTGACCAAATCCCCTTCGACGCCGGCCAAGGGCGCGCAGACCGTGGCCTCGGGCTCGCCTGGCAGCGCCGGCAGTTCGTATGGCCAGTCGCTCAGGGACGATTCGGAGCCGGCGCAGAGCGTTTCCAACCTGTACGACGAAGCCAGCGGCTTCTTCGGCGGCGGCAAGTTCAGCTTCGAGACCGGCCTGACCTATACGCACTACGACACCCGGGCGCTGACGCTCAACGGTTTTCTGGCGCTGGACTCGATCTTCCTCGGCAACATCAACCTCGACCGCATCAAGGCGAACAACTGGACCCTGGACCTGACCGCCCGCTACAACCTGGACCAACGTTGGCAGTTCGACATCAACGTGCCGGTGGTCTACCGCGAATCCACGTATTCCTCAGGTGGTGCCGGCGGCTCAGGCCCGGCCACTTCCGACGCCTCCGTCACCCGCGACCCTACCATCGGCGACATCAACGTGGGTATTGCCTACAAATTCCTCGACGAGTCGGAAAACCTGCCCGACGCGGTCGTCACCCTGCGCGTCAAGGCCCCCACCGGCAAGGACCCTTACGGCATCAAGCTGGTCGAGGATCCGACCAACAACAACCTGTCGGTGCCCGAGAGCCTGCCGACCGGCAACGGGGTCTGGGCGATCACGCCCGGGATCTCGCTGGTCAAGACGTTCGACCCGGCCGTCCTGTTCGCCAGCCTGTCCTACACCTACAACATGCAGGACTCGTTCAGCGACATCAGCCCGCAGGTCAACAGCAAGGTGCCTGGCGATGTGAAACTGGGCGACTCCTGGCAGATCGGCGGCGGTATCGCCTTCGCCCTCAACGAACGAATGAGCATGTCGTTCTCGGTCACCGACCAGTTTGCCCGCAAGAGCAAGATCAAGCCCGATGGCGGCGACTGGCAGTCGATCACCAACAGCGACTACAACGCCGCGAACTTCAACGTCGGCCTGACCTTTGCCGCCACCGACAACCTGACCATCGTCCCCAACCTCTCGATCGGCCTGACCGAGGACGCGCCCGACTTCTCGTTCAGCCTGAAATTCCCGTACTACTTCTGAGCCCCTCCGGGCCCGGCTATGGGCCCGGCATTTGGTTACCGGTTTTGTAGCGTCCGGCTTTCCTGCCATCGGCCTGTTATCATCCAGCACAATTTTGTGACGGTTTAATGGCATTTAAGGAAGGTTTTGTGAACAAGCTGCTCGGTCACCCTCGCGCCCGCGTTGCCACCATGGCAATCCTGGTGCTGGTGATACCCATGGCCGCACGCGCCCTGCTGGGCTGGTCAGACCCGTTCGGTTATCTGTCGGACCTGGCGATCGGCAGCCTGCTGATACTGGCGCTGCACCGACGCCCCTGGTGGCTGGCGCTGCCGGTGCTGTTGGCCTGGGGCAGCCTGTGGATCGCCTCGGCAGAGCTGGTCAGCGCTGTCGGCAGGCTACCCACCATCGACGATCTGACGTACCTGTTCGATCCCCAGTTCATGGAAAACTCCACCGGCAGCGGACTGACCCACGCCTGGCTGCCCGTGCTCCTGACCCTGGGGCTTGGCGCCTGGCTCGCGAGCCTGCGCCGGGGCTCGCGCAGCGCCGCACTGCCACGACGCGCCTGGGCCATTCCCCTGTCACTGTTCGTACTGCACTGGAGCGCCCAGCACCTTGCGCCATCGGACGCCGATCAATGGCGGCAATTCAATCTCAGCCATCAGGCGCTCAGCGCCGCCACTGGCAGTGTCCAGCGCCTGGCGCTGAGCACGATGGGCCAGACCGCTTCCGTCACTGCGCTGCCCAGCACCGGTCTGACCCAGACCGACCTTACCGGGCGCCGGCTGCTGGATGGCGCGGGCAGCGCCCGCAACCTGTTGATCATCACGGTCGAAGGCATCCCTGGCGCCTACGTGCGCCCCAACCGCGAGGCCCTGGGCAGTCGCTTCCAGCAGAACCTCATGCCCAGACTCGACCAATGGGCCGAACGCGGCATGAGCACACCCGACTACGTGCTGCATACTCACCAGACCATTCGCGGCCTCTACGCGATGCTCTGCGGCGACTATGACAAATTGGCCAACGGCACGCCCAAAGGCGTGGAACTGCTCACCCAGAACCAACGCAACCAGGCCTGCCTGCCGGCGCAACTGCGCCAGGCTGGCTTCACCACCCACTACCTGCAAGGCGCCGGCCTGCGTTTCATGGCCAAGGACCGGATCATGCCGCACATCGGCTTCGACTCGGTGCATGGCCAGGAGTGGTTCGGCAACGCCAACTATCTCGAATTCCCCTGGGGCAAGGATGACCGCGCCTTCTTCGAAGGCGCGCTGGACTACGTGGGCGAGCTGCGCAGGCAGCCGCAGCCCTGGATGCTCACGCTGCTCACCGTTGGCACTCATCAGCCCTATTCCGCACCCGAGACGTACCTGCAACGCCATGACACCGCCAAACAGGCAGCCGTGGCGTACCTGGACGATGCGCTGGGCGACTTCCTCGACAACCTCGAACGCCAGGGTGTGCTCAAGGACACCCTGGTGGTCGTCACCTCGGACGAGTCCCACGGCATCGACGGCGTACGCCTGGCTTCGGCCTGGGGCTTCAATCTCACGCTCGCGCCGGAACAGGCACAACTGCCCAGCCTCAAGAAAGGCACCTATGGTCATATCGACCTGACCACGTCGCTGCTCGACTACTTCGCCCTGCCGATTCCGGTGGCACTGGGAGGGCGCTCGCTGTATCGCGACTATGACAGTGGCCGTGAAATGATTTCCTACACCAACGGTGTCCTGCGCTATCACGATGGCCAAGGCACCTTGAACGAATGCGACTTCCAGCAACGTTGCCGACGCTATGCCAGCCAAGGCTTCATCGCCGACCAGGCCAAGTTCCTCGGTCGGGGCGAGGACACGCTCGGGCCGCAGCTCAACCTGCTGGCCGCCAACCTGGACCAGTCGCTACTGCAGACACCGCTCAATCTGCGGTACCAGTTCGGTGGCCCGGCCCCCATCGCCCTGCAGGAGCGCATTCGCGACGATTGGGCGGACAACCTGATCGGCGCGCAGTATCTGGAAATGCCGGAAGGCACACGTACCAAGGTCCGCCTCAAGGTCCGCGCCCTCGACCCACAGCGCTAGGCCTTCATCCGCCTGAAAGCCAAAGAGCTGGAGCAGGATGTACAACTGGGGCTGCCCGAGGAGATGCTGGTGACGGCCGATCAGCCGCTGGAGATGGAGTTCGACTTCGACAACCCGACCGTGCGCAAGGCGTTTTCCTTCCATCTGCTGGGGTATGGCGGCGGCGAGGTGGAGGTCAGTGATTTCAGTGTGATCACTGCCATGCCGGGTGAGGAGGAAACGGAAGAGGAACTGGCTGACGGGCATATCGCCCAATCGAGCTGAGCCGCAACCTGTCGGGTACCTGTTTCAGCGAATCTGGTGCTTGTGCAGCAACCGATAGAACGTCGGCCGTGATACGCCGAGCACCTTCGCCGCGATACTCAGGTTGTCACTGTGCCGGCTCAGTACATCGCAGAGCGCCTGGCGCTCTGCCCGGTGCTTGTAATCCTCCAGCGTCCCCAGCGGCTGATCCTGCTCGTGCAGCTCCTGCAAGCCCAGGTCCTGCGCCTCGATCTGCCGGCCTTCGGCCAGCACCAGGCCGCGCCTCACTCGGTTGGCCAGTTCACGTACATTGCCCGGCCAATCGTGTCGCCCCATGGCGGCCAGCGCGCTTTCGCTGAACGAACGTGGACGCCTCCCCGTTTCCAGGCTGTAGAACTGCGAGAAGTGGCTGGCCAGCATCGACAGGTCGCCATGCCGGTCGCGCAGCGGGGCGGTGATCACTTGCAGCACGTTGAGGCGGTAATACAGATCCTCGCGAAACCGCCCCTGCCCTATCGCCTTTTCCAGGTCGACGTGCGTCGCCGCCAAAACCCTGACGTCCACCGCGATGGGCTGGTTGCCGCCTACCCGCTCGATATGTTTTTCCTGCAGGAAGCGCAGTAGATTGGCTTGCAGCTCCAAGGGAAGATCGCCGATTTCATCGAGAAACAATGTGCCACCGTTGGCCGCTTCGATGCGCCCCACCTTGCGTTGATGGGCCCCGGTGAATGCGCCTTTCTCGTGGCCGAACAGTTCGGACTGGATCAGGTGCTCCGGGATAGCGCCGCAGTTGATGGCGATGAACGGCTTGTCGCGACGCTGCGACTGGCGATGCAGGGTGCGCGCCACCAACTCCTTGCCGGTGCCGCTCTCACCTCGGATCAGCACAGGTGATTCAGTGGGCGCGAGCTTGCCGAGCAGCTTGCGCAGCTCGCGGATCAGCCGGCTTTCACCCAACAGTTCGTGCTCGGGCTCGTCCACCCGTATCGCCCCTTTGCCGCGCAGGCGCGCCATGCCGAAGGCCCGGCCCAGGGTTACCTGGACCCGCGAGACATCGAACGGCAGGGTGTGAAAGTCGAAGAACCACTCACAAACGAAATCGCCGACATTCTGCAACCGCAGTTCTTCGGCGCTCAGTACGGCGATCCACTCGGTATTGCTGCGCTTGATCAGGTCCTTGACCGCCTCGGGATGGCGCAGATGCGACACCTGCAGGCGGACTAGACCGACATCGCAAGGCTGCTCCAAGGCAGCCTCCAATGTACAGCTGCGCACATCCCAACCGACGCTGCGCAGGCCTGGCAACAGGCGATGGCAGTCATCACAGGGGTCGACGATCAACAGGCGGCGGTGGGCAGCAGTCTCGAGCATGACCTTTCCTTGGCGCCAGATTTTAGTTTTTCACGCATAAACAGTTAGTTGCGACGCCAAAATTAACAGTAGCAATGAACTTGACGCCCTCCATGACCGTTGGTCAGCCCATCTTTGTCACATAATCCTCATACGGGAATTTTTGCAAAAACCCGACGTCACACGCCGCACGCAATCACAGTATTGAATGCCCTGCCAAAAAAATTTCTGCGCACATGTGACTCAGGCACTGATCTGGAGCATCAGTACGATTAACCCCGCGTCGTAGAGTTTCGAACTTCTACATCGCGGAACTTTATTTCGCTGTTTGGGACCATGAGAGAGACCGAACCATGAATGCCCCGCTCCGTGTCAACGAAGCACTGCTGATCGCCGACCACGCCTTCGAACCCTTCCAGTGCGTTGCCTGGGATGCACCCAACGGTACTGGTGAGCTGAGCCTGGCAGTGATCGACCGGACCAGCACCCGTATCGGCAGCAAGCAAGTGTCCTCGCGGGTCTATTCCGACCCCGCGCAATGGGCCAGCCTGATCGAGGAAGTGCGCGCGGAACTGTCGCGCAAAGGGTATGACCTGCAACCTTGGTCAATGCCGAAGTGATGTACGTCGGATGCCACAAGTGCGTGCGGTTCACGCACTTGTGCAATTCACCTCTTTAACGACGACAAGTTTTCAATTGCGACATCTTGTCGCAAGTCTTCCTTCATTCGATCCGTTCGAACTGCTCGACATGTCGATATTCGGCATTTAATTGTTCGGCAAGTTGTCGTGCCCGCCCGACCCGTACCGCCGCCATTTCCATATCGACGAGCAACGTGCCACATGGCATGGGTTGTGGCGCGCGCCACTGTTGCAGGCGACCATCGGTCAGCACCAGACAGCGCTGAGTCTCGTGAGGCAGACGCTTGCCACGTGCCAGCAGCCATGTTCGCGCTTGCTCCAGTGCGGCGAACAATGGCGTCCCGCCCCCCGCGCCCAACGATCGCAACCAGGGTTGCAGCGCCGCCGACGCCTTGAGGCCACGACGTTGCCATTGTGGCTTGCTGCCACTGGCCGTCAGCAGTGCCAGGCGCGCGCGCTGCCTATAGGCCTGGTCGAACACACCGGCCAGCAGCCCTTTGGCCTGGGCCAACGCCTGATGCCGGCGGGTGGAAGCCGAGGCATCGACGATCACCAGCCACAGCTCGGGGGCCTGGGCCTGGCGCTGGCGCCAGCAAAGATCGGCGCGCAGGCGTGGCCGGCCTTTGAGCAAGGTCGGCAGCCAGGCGATACGGCCACTGTCCGCTGCGCGCGGGCGACCGCGAGCACTACCTGTCAAATGACCGACGCGGGGTCTGGCATCCGTCGCCTGGGCGTTGCGTGCGCGGATGCTCAGGGCTTTTTTGCCCAGTTCGGCACCTCGCGACGAGGACCGCTGGTCATCGCTTGTGGCGGCAAGGCGCCCCAGTCACCCTGCCCGCCCTGGTGCTGCTGCGGGGTGGACTGCTCTGCCTGCGCAGCGGCATGGGGCTGCGGGGCATCCGAACGGCGACGATGGCGCAAGGCGAACTCGGCGACGGCCTCGACATCCGCCTCCTCGATGACGGCATTGCCGCGCCAGGCGGCATGGGCACGGGCGGCGCGCAACCAGACCAGGTCGGCACGCACGCCATCGACCCCGGCGGCGAAACAACGTTCGGTGATCCAGGCCAGGGCCCGATCATCCAGGACGATCGACGCCAGGCGCTCCCGGGCTACGCGGCAGCGCTCGCGCAATGCCGCCTGCTCCGTGGCCCACTGGGCACAAAACGCCGCGGGATCGGTATCGAACGCCAGCCTGCGGCGAATGATCTGCTGGCGCGCATCGGGGGCCGGCAGCCCCTCGAGAGCGACATTCAGGCCGAAGCGGTCGAGCAGCTGCGGGCGCAACTCGCCCTCTTCCGGGTTCATGGTGCCGATCAGCACGAACCGCGCGGGATGGCGATGAGAGATGCCGTCGCGCTCGACGCGATTGGTCCCGCTGGCGGCCACGTCCAACAGCAGGTCGACCAGCGGATCGGGCAACAGGTTGACCTCGTCGACATAGAGCACACCACCGTCGGCATGGGCCAGCACGCCAGGCGAAAAGCGCGCCTGGCCCAGCCCCAGCGCCGCATCCAGGTCCAGCGTGCCGACCAGGCGCTCCTCGGTGGCGCCCAGCGGCAAGGTGACGAACGGGCCATCGCCGAGCAGATCGGCCAACCCTCGGGCCAGGGTGCTCTTGGCCATGCCGCGCGGGCCCTCGATCAGCACGCCACCGATCTTCGGGTCGATCGCGGCCAGGCACAGGGCCAGCTTGAGATCGTCGGCGCCGACCACGGCGGCCAGCGGGAATTGCACGGGTTCACTCATGTTCAACTGTCTTCCTCGCCTTCGAGCAACTGCTGCTCGAGGCTGTCGCGGTAGTCGCCCGGATCTTGCCACAGGCCACGCTGCTGGGCTTCCAGCAGACGCTCGGTGAGGTCGCGCAAGGCTTCGGGATTATGCTCGCGCAGAAAATCGCGGGTGGCCGGGTCGAGCACGTAGGCATCGGCCAGGGCCTGGTAATGGTGGTCGTCGATCAGGTGCGTGGTGGCGTCGAAGGCAAACAGGTTGTCGACCGTCGCCGCCAGTTCGAAGGCACCTTTATAGCCGTGGCGCTTGGCGCCGTCGATCCACTTGGGGTTGAGGGCACGGGCACGAATCACCCGGTTCAGCTCTTCCTTCAAGGTACGGATACGCGGCCGGTCGGCCTGGCTATGGTCGCCGTGGTAGCTCGCCCTCGGCGCACCGGCCAGCGTCTCGGCGGCGGCGAGCATGCCCCCCTGGAACTGATAGTAGTCGTTGGAATCGAGCAGGTCGTGCTCGTGATTGTCCTGGTTCTGCAGCACCGCTTGCACCTGGCTGAGCCGGTGGGCGAAACGGTCACGGGCCGGGGTGCCTTCGTCCTGGGCGCCATAGGCATAGCCGCCGTGATTGAGGTAGACCTGCGCAAGGTCGTCACGGCTGTGCCAGAGACGCCCATCAATGGCGTTCTGCACGCCGGCACCGTATGCGCCCGGCTTGGCACCGAATACCCGCCAGCCCGCCTGGCGCGAGGCCTGCTCGGCGTCCATGCCTTCACGCACGAGTGTTTCGCGCTCGGTCCGCACCCGGGCGGCCAGCGGGTTGAGGTCGTCCGGTTCATCCAGCGCCGCCACTGCCTGCACGGCGGCGTCGAACAGGCGGATGAGGTTGCCGAACGCGTCACGGAAGAAGCCGGACACACGCAATGTCACGTCTACCCGAGGGCGGTCAAGCAAGCTCAGCGGCAGGATCTCGAAATCGTCGACCCGCTGGCTGCCACTGGCCCACACCGGGCGCACGCCCATCAGCGCCATGGCCTGAGCGATGTCATCGCCGCCGGTGCGCATGGTCGCCGTGCCCCACACCGAAAGGCCCAGCTGACGCAGATGGTCGCCGTGGTCCTGCAGATGGCGCTCGAGGATCAGGTTGGCCGACGCGAAACCCAGGCGCCAGGCGGTGGTGGTGGGCAGGTTGCGCACATCGACGGTATAGAAATTACGCCCGGTGGGCAGCACGTCCAGGCGCCCACGGCTGGGCGCGCCACTGGGCCCGGCCGGCACGAAGCGCCCGGCCAGGGCCGCCAGCAGGCCGTCGGTCTCGGCGGCGCCGCAAGCGTCCAGGCGCGGGGCAACCTGCTCGACCAGCGCCTGCAGCACCTCCCGCACGGGCTGCCACGCGATCTCGCCAGGCAAGGTGAGATTGCCTTCCAGCGCCTGCTCGATCAGCGCCAGGGCCAACTGCTCAAGGCGCTCGCGGGTGTCGCCCATGGTGCGCCACAGCCCCTCTGCCTGGTCTTCGAGCAGTGTCGGCCGCGGCCCGTGCCAGGCCTGCCCGAGGTCACAATCGAGCGGATCGAAGCCCAGCCCGAACGCCCTGGACAGGACGCGGATCAGGCTGGCGTTGCCACCCTTGCCGTCGCCCCGCTCGACACGTAGCAGAGCCAACAGCGTATCGCTGCGCAGCCGCCCTTCGGGCGACTGGCCGAACACATGCAGGCCGTCACGGATCTGCGACTCCTTGAGGTCGCACAGATAGGTGTCCAGCCGCGGCAACCAGACGGCGGCGTCGTCCAGCTGGCCCTCGAGCTGCAGTTCACGGTCGATGTGGTTGGCCTTGACCAGTTCGAGAATGTCGCGCTGCAGCTCCCGGGCCCGACGCGGGTCGAGCAACTGCGCTTCGTAGAACTCGTCCGCCAGTTGTTCCAGATGACGCAGCGGGCCATAGGTTTCGGCGCGGGTCAGCGGCGGCATCAGGTGGTCGATGATCACCGCCTGGGTGCGGCGCTTGGCCTGGGCGCCCTCGCCCGGGTCGTTGACGATGAAGGGATAGATGTTCGGCAGCGGTCCGAGCAGCGCGTCCGGCCAGCACTCGCGGGACAAACCGACGCCCTTGCCGGGCAGCCACTCCAGGTTGCCGTGCTTGCCGACATGGATCAGCGCATCGGCGCCATAGCCGTTGCGCAGCCAGAAGTGGAACGCCAGGTAGCCGTGCGGGGGCACCAGATCAGGGTCGTGATACACCGCGCTGTGGTCGACCTGGTAACCCCGCGCCGGCTGGATGCCGACGAAGGTCAGGCCGTAACGCAAGCCCGCCACCATCATCCGTCCGCCGCGGTGCATCGGGTCCTGCTCCGGCGCGCCCCAACGCGCCAGCACCGCGCGCTGGTTGGCCTCGGGAAGCTCGGCGAACGCCGCGTGATAGTCCGCCAGGCTCAGGCTCTGGGCACAGGGGCGCTGGTCGAGGTGGTCGAGATCGTTGGTGACCCCGCCAAGCAACTGATGAATCAGCTCGGTGCCACTGTCAGGCAAGCCGGCCACCGGATAGCCCTGCGCCTGCAGCGCCTGGAGAATGTTGAGCGCCGCGCCGGGGGTATCCAGGCCGACACCATTGCCGATACGCCCATCGCGGGTCGGGTAGTTGGCCAGTACCAGGGCCACGCGTTTTTCCTGGTTGTCCAGGCGTGCCAGCACCACCCAGCGCCGCGCGAGCTCGGCGACGAAGTCCATGCGCTCGGGATGGGCACGGTAGCAGACCACGTCGGACTGGCTGCGCTCGCTGCGCCAGGCCAGGTCCTTGAAGCTCACCGGCCGGGTGATGATGCGTCCGTCGAGCTCCGGCAAGGCGATGTGCATGGCCAGGTCGCGGGCGCCGAGGCCCTGTTCGCTCTGTTCCCAGGCGGGCTGGTTGTCCTGGGCGCAGATCGCCTGCAGCACCGGCACGTCGCGGCGCAGGGGGCGCAGGTTGGGCTGCTCCGGGCTGGACAGGGCGAATCCTGTGGTGTTGATCACCACTTCGGCCTGCACCTGGTCGAGCCAGTCCTCGACCTGGTCGAGGCAGGCGCGCTCCTTGAGGCTGGCCACGGCGATCGGCAACGGGTTCAAGCCGCAAGCCTGCAGACGCTGGCAGAACGCATCGATGAACGCGGTGTTGGCCGCCTGCAGGTGCGAGCGGTAGAACAGCAACGGTGCCACCGGCCATTCAGGCTGCCACTCGGGGTACCAGTCCTCGAGCTCCGCGCTGGCCTTGCTCGGGTGGTACACGGCGGTACGCGGCAAAGGCTGCGGCTCGTCCCAGGCGTAGTCGCGCCCCAGCCACTGGCTGGCCAGGCAGTTGAACAGGTTCAGCGCATTGCCCTTGCCGCCCTGGCGCAGGTAGTGCCAGAGCCGCTCGGCCTGCTCGCCGCGCACCGTGCCCAGGCCGGTCAGTTCAGGGTCGGGGCGATCGTCGCCGGGCACCAGGATCAGCTGCACACCTGCGCTGGCCAGCTCGACGAGCTGTTCGACGCCGTAACGCCAGTAGCCCACGCCGCCATGTAGCGACACCAGGATCACCTTCGCATGGCGCAGCACCTCGTCCATATAGAGGTCGACCGAGGCGTGGTTCTGCACCTGCATGGGGTTGGCCAGGCGCAGGCTGGGAAAATCGTCCGGCAGCTGCTCAGCGGTTTCGGCGAGCAGCGCCAGGTGCGAATCGCCGCTGCAGAGGATCACCAGCTCGGCCGGGGTCTGGCCGAGATCGGCGATGCTGTCGTCCGGCACGAAGCCGCCGGGCTGGGTCCGCAGCAGGTGCATGGGTCAGGCGCCCAGGGCCTGGCGCAGGCGTGCTTCCAATTGAGCGGCGTCGAGATCCTGACCGATCAGCACCAGACGGGTGATGCGCGGCTCCTGGTTGCGCCAGGCGCGGTCGAAGTGCTTGTCGAAGCGCGTCCCCACCCCCTGAATCAGCAGGCGCATCGGCTTGCCGGGGATGGCCGCGAAGCCCTTGGCGCGCAGGATGCCGAACTCGGTGACCAACTGCGTCAGGGCATCGAGCAGCAGGCGTTCATCGGCTTCGGGCAAATCGATGGAGATCGAGTCGAAGGCGTCGTGGTCGTGATCGTCGTGGTCATCGCCGTCGTGGTGCGAATCGTGATGGGTGCGACGGCCGTCGATATGCGCCTCGGACTCGGCACCCACGCCCAGCAACACCTCCAGTGGCAGGCGGCCGCTACTCGCCTCGATCACCTTGACCGCCGGCGGCAGTTCTTCGGCGACTTCGGCGCGAACCTTGGCCAGGCCCTCGGCATCGATCAGGTCAGCCTTGTTCAGCACCACCAGGTCGGCGCTGGCCAGCTGGTCGGCGAACAATTCATGCAGAGGCGACTCGTGGTCGAGGTTGGGGTCAAGCTTGCGCTGGGCGTCGACCTGGTCCGGGTAGGCGGCGAAGGTGCCGGCAGCCACAGCCGGGCTGTCGACCACGGTGATCACCGCGTCGACGGTGCAGGCATTGCGGATTTCCGGCCACTGGAAAGCCTGTACCAGCGGCTTGGGCAGCGCCAGGCCGCTGGTTTCGATGAGGATGTGCTCGAGATCGCCGCGACGGGCCACCAGCTCGCGCATGACCGGGAAGAATTCTTCCTGCACGGTGCAGCACAGGCAGCCGTTGGCCAGTTCATAGACGCGGCCGTTGGCCTCTTCCTCGGTGCAACCGATGCTGCACTGCTTGAGGATCTCGCCGTCGATGCCCAGTTCGCCGAATTCATTGACGATCACCGCGATACGGCGGCCCTGGGCGTTGTCGAGCATGTGGCGCAGCAAGGTGGTCTTGCCCGAGCCGAGGAAGCCGGTGACGATGGTGACGGGAAGCTTGGCCAGTGTTTTCATGTCGCGATGCCCTTGGCAGCAATGGCGCGGGCATGCAGGACGACAGCCGCGACCAGGCCGGCCGGGCGCGTTCGCCACCGGATCACCCCGCCCGGTTGAAAGTCGAAAACGTCACGAGGCAGGTCTCCTGGCTTGCACCGTTCCGGCATCGCTGCCGGAGGCCCGACGCCTTCCCGCGCGCCTGCGCAGTGGCTGTGCCGAACCCTTCAGTGCCTACAGTTGCGGGGGCAGCCGCGGCTTGTACCGCGTTCCCGTCTTAGCTCCAGCCTGGGCTGGAGAACCTCGAAGCGGCAAGGCTACGCAGTGCCCGCTTTGCGGTCAACCGCCGCCGCGATTGACGCAAGCCGTGCCCCATGATTTGCTAGCGCATTGCGTTCAGGTGCCCCCTATGGGGGTGAAACGGGAAACCGGTGCGTCACGCCTCTTCAACAGCGTGCGGACAAAGCCGGTGCTGCCCCCGCAACGGTAAGCGAGAGAGACGTCCAGACCACTGTGCCAATGCATCGGCATGGGAAGGTGACGGCCTCGATGGAGCCCCGCTCCAGCCTCGCCAGCCCGGAGACCGGCCTGACGCGCGGATGAACACCCCGCGGTGGGCGGGCGCTGTCGTATTTCCAGGGCGAATCGCGCCCTGGAGCGTCGCGCTTGCCCGTTGCCATAAGAAGCAGCAGAGGAACGCGTCATGCCCTACACCAGCGCCAAACACAGCGTCACTACCCCCGTCACTCTCAGCCAGCGCATGATCGTCGCCGTGGGCGCCAGCCTGCTGGGCCTTTGCCTGGTGTACTTCGCCGGTTTCTCGCACATCGAGGCGGTGCACAACGCCGCCCACGACACCCGCCACAGCGCCGCCTTCCCTTGCCACTGAGTAGACCCGCATGATCACGCGTATCGCCCGCACCGCGGGCTTCAGCGGGCTGCTCGCGGCCCTGTTGCTGACCTTGTTGCAGAGTTTCTGGGTGGCGCCGCTGATTCTCCAGGCGGAAACCTATGAAAGCGCGGCCCCTGCCGCCGAACATCACGAACATGGCGAAAACGCCACGCCCCATGAACACGAACACAGTGCCGAGGCCTGGGCCCCGGAGGACGGCTGGCAGCGCGTGCTGTCCACCACGGGTGGCAACCTGGTGGTCGCGGTGGGCTTCGCGCTGATCCTCGCCGCGCTCTACAGCCTGCGTGAACCTGGCCGCGTCACTACCGGCGCGCTCTGGGGCCTGGCCGGCTTCGCCGTGTTCTGCCTGGCGCCGACACTCGGGCTGCCGCCGGAACTGCCCGGCACCGCCGCTGCCGACCTGGGCCAACGCCAGACCTGGTGGATCGGCACCGCCGCCGCCACGGCGGCCGGCCTGGCCCTGCTGGTGTTCGCCCGGCACTGGCTGCTCAAGGCGCTTGGCGCGGCCCTGCTGGTGATTCCACACCTGATCGGCGCACCGCAGCCTGCCGTGCACGAAAGCGTGGCCCCGCAAGCACTGGCGACTCAATTCAAGATCGCGTCCTGGTTGACCAACGCCGCGTTCTGGCTGGCCCTGGGCTTGCTCAGCGCCTGGCTGTATCGCCGCTCCAGCCAGGCCTGATGCCTGTGCATCCGCCGGTGCTGTATGCCGGCTTCGGCTGCCGCCGGGGTTGCCCGGTGGAAACCTTGGCGGTATTGCTGCGCCAGACACTCGCCAGCCATGACCTGCCGCTTTCGGCCTTGCAGGCGATCGCCAGTATCGCCCCCAAGGCCCGCGAACCAGGCCTGCTGGCCCTGGCCGAGCGCCTCGGGGTGCCCTTCATGTGCTTCGATGCAGGGCACCTGCTGACCTTCGAACCGCTGCTCAGCCTGCGTTCGGCCAGCGCCTACGCCCAGACCGGCTGCTGGGGCGTTGCCGAGAGCACCGCGCTGGCCCTGGCCGCTCATGCATCCGGCCAGCCACGCCTGCATGTCCCCCGCCAGGTCCTGGGTGGCGCTACCCTGGCGCTGGCCATCGGCGAATAATCCGCTCTTTTGTGCAAGGAACTCCAATGACGGTCTACTTCATCGGTGCCGGCCCCGGCGACCCGGAACTGATCACGGTCAAAGGCCAGCGCCTGATCCGGCAATGCCCGGTGATCATCTACGCCGGTTCGCTGGTCCCGCCCGCGGTGCTGGAGGGGCACCGCGCACATACCGTGATCAACAGCGCCGAGCTGCATCTGGAGCAGATCGTCGCGGCCATGCGCCAAGCCCATGCCAACGGCGAGGATGTCGCCCGGGTGCACAGTGGCGACCCCAGCCTCTACGGCGCCATTGGCGAACAGATCCGCCATTTGCGTGAACTGGGCATCGACCACCAGATCATCCCCGGGGTGACGGCCACCGCGGCCAGCGCCGCGCTGCTGGGCTGCGAACTGACCCTGCCCGACATCGCTCAGACCGTCATCCTGACCCGCTATGGCGACAGCTCGCCCATGCCACCCGGCGAGCAACTGGCCGACCTGGCCCGGCACGGCAGCACCCTGGCGATTCATCTGGGCGTCAAGCACCTGGAGCGCATCGTCGCGCAGCTGTTGCCCCACTACGGGCCCGATTGCCCGATCGCCGTGGTCCACCGGGCGACCTGGCCGGATCAGGACTGGGTCAAGGGCACCCTTGCGGACATCATCGAGCGCGTGGCGGACAAGGGGTTCCGTCGCACCGCGCTGATCCTCGTCGGCCATGTACTGGGCGACGCGCCGTTTGCCGAATCCGCCCTCTACCGTGCCGGACACGCCCACCTCTACCGCCCGGGCTGATGTGGCGATTGTCGGCTGGCCAGGCGCCGTTGCACACTGCGGCGTCCCCCTCCCGACGGAAGCCACGCCATGCTCGACCTACGCCCCAACTGCGAATGCTGCGACGCCGACCTGCCAGCCGAAAGCCCGGACGCACTGATCTGCTCGTTCGAATGCACATTCTGCCGCGCCTGCAATGATCGGCACTTCCAAGGCCAATGCCCCAACTGCGGGGGACAGCTGGTCGCGCGCCCGACCCGTGCGGGCAAGGCACTGGTCAACAACCCGGCCTCGCGCCAGCGCGTGACCAAGGTTCATGCTCCTTGCTCCTGACCGGTGGTTTGTAGTCCTTTTCAACAAATGCAGGTAGGCTTTTCAACACGCCTATACTCGGCTATTACCAAACCCCCTGAATCGCCGTAATGTTCGCGCTGCCCAGTGGGTCCGTGTGGAAGCACCAACTTGCAAGGCAGGAAGCGGACCTTATCTCGACAGGAGTTATCCATGACAACCGTACTGTTGGTCGATGACCATCACATTGTTCGACTCGCCGTACGCATGCTACTTGAACGTGAGCGCTTCACCGTCATGGGTGAAACCGGCAAGGGCAAGGAAGCTGCGCGCCTGGCGGCCGAAACCAAGGCAGACGTGGTCATCCTCGACATTGGCCTGCCGGACCTCGACGGCATGGAAGTGATCAAGCGCCTCAAGCTCCTGGATCCTGCCCCCAGGATCATGGCCCTGACTGGCCAGCCTGCCGACCTTTACGTACGTCGCTGCATGGACGCCGGCATCTCGGCGTTCGTCAACAAGGGCGAGGACCTCGATGCCCTGGTCTTCGCCTTGAAAGCCCTGGTCAAGGGCTATTCGACCTTCCCGCAGATGACGGTCAACAGCAACACCCTCGAAAGCGAGAGCGAACGACTGGGCAGCCTGTCAAATCGCGAAATGGAAGTATTGAGGCGACTTGGCAGCGGCCAGAGCAACAAACTGATCGGCGAACAGATGAACCTCAGCGCCAAGACCATCAGCACCTACCGCGGTCGGATCATGGACAAGCTCAAGGCCGAATCGCTGGTGGAAATGGTCGACCTGGCCAAACGCAACAACGTGGGCTGAGCCATGATCAGGGGCACCCTGCTGTGCCTGCTGCTTGCCGGATTGCTGCCCGCCTGCGCCCTCGCCGCTTCCGCCAGCGAAAGCCGCCATTTGCTGGCACGCGCCCTGAGCGCCGCCCCTGCGATACCACTGAGCGAATCCGATCGCCAGTGGTTGCGCGAGCGCAAACGCCTGGTACTGGGCAGTTCGCGCCCGGACTACCCGCCGTTCGACATCAACAACAGCCTGACCGACTATGAGGGCCTTAGCGCCGACTACGCAGGGCTGATCGCCGAACAACTGGGCATACCCATCGAAGTCCGCCGCTACACCAGCCGCGCCCGAGCCCTGGCCGCGCTGCATGCCGGGGAAATCGACCTGCTCGGCACATCCAACGCCTTCGAAGCCAACGATGCCAAGCTTGCCCTGAGCCTGCCGTATGCCGATGACCTGCCGGTAATCGTGACTCGTCATTCGCGTTCCCTGCAGGACGACCTGGCCGGGCTGCGCCTGGCCATGGTCGATCACTACCTGCCCATGCAGACGGTGCGCCAGCTGTTCCCAGGCACTCAACTGAGCCTCTATCGCTCGACCCTGGCAGGGGTGGCGGCCGTAGCCCTTGGCGAGGCCGATGCCTACCTGGGCGATGCCATCAGCTCCGACTACGTGATCGCCAAGGGCTACCAGGGCGTACTCAAGGTCGATCATTTCGTCAAGGCGCCGGCCAGTACCTTCGCGTTCGCCTTGCCCCGGGACAATGCTCGTCTCCTGTCACTGGTAAACCAGGCCCTGGGCCGCATCGCCGACAGTGAGCGGCTGAACATCCTGCGGCGCTGGACCAGCGGCAGCACCAGTATCCTGCTCGACCGCCGCCTGGACGCGCTGACTGCCGAGGAGCGCGCCTGGATCGAGCAACACCGGCAAGTCAAGGTGATGGTCAATACCACCCTCGCCCCCCTAACCTTCACCGATGCGCAGCAGCATCCGCGTGGCATTGCCCTGGACCTGCTGGAGCGCATCAGCCTGCGCACCGGCCTGCAATTCCAGATCGTCGAGTCAGAATCGTTCCAGGACATGGTCGAGCAGGCCAGCCAAGGCCGAGTGGACATGATCGGCGCCATCGGTTACGGCACATACCGCGCCCAGCGCCTGCGCTACACCCGTCCCTACATGCTCAGCCCACGGGTGCTGGTTACCCGCCTGGACGCGCCTGCGCTGTCCACCAGCCACCCGCTGCATGGCCTGCGCGTCGCCGTGCTGCGTGGTTCACCACTGCTCGAGGGGGTCATCGGCGTGCGTCCGGTGGAGGTGGAGAACCCGCTGCAACTGATGGAAGCCGTCGCCAACGGCACCGCCGACGTGGCGATCAGCTCGCATATCAACGCCGCCTACTTCATCAATCAGGTGTTCAAGGGGCGCTTGCGAATCGCTGGCCTGCAAAGTGACGAACCCGCCCTTTCCGCGTTTGCCGTGAACCCTGCATTGCCGCAGCTGCAGGCCATCCTGGACAAGGCGCTGCTGAGCATCCCGCCCGATGAACTGGAACAGCTGGTCAACCGCTGGCGCACCAGCACGGTGGTGAGCGACAGCGCTTGGCGCAACTACCGTACCCTGGCCCTGCAGGTGCTGGTACTGGCCGCGATACTGCTGGCTGGCGTGGCATTCTGGAACACCTACCTGCGCAAGCTGATCCACCAGCGCACCGAAGCCCAACGCGCGTTGCAGGAGCAACTGGCGCTCAGCCGCGGGCTGCTCGAACAACTGCGCCAGGCCAAGGAGGACGCCGAGCGCGCCAGCCAGGCGAAGAGCCGTTTCCTGGCGGTCATGAGCCATGAGATCCGCACGCCGATGAACGCGGTCATTGGCTTGCTCGAACTGGCCATGCAGGACAGCCGCCATGGTCGCAGCGACAGCCAGGCCCTGGAAACCGCCCACGACTCAGCTATCGGTCTGCTCGACCTGATCGGCGACGTGCTCGATATTTCACGCATTGAATCAGGCCATATGACCCTGCAGCCACAGGCAACCGACCTGACCGAGCTGGTGCACCTCACCCTGCGCGTGTTCGAGGCCAACGCACGCCTCAAGGGCATCGCCCTGCGCACGGTGCTGCCCGACCAGCCATGCTGGGTGCTCACCGACCCATTGCGGATCAAGCAGGTGCTGTCGAACCTGCTGAGCAATGCCATCAAGTTCACCGACAAAGGCCATATCGATGTGTCGCTGACCGTAGCATCGCTTGGCGAGCGCTCGGTACGGGCCGAGATCATGGTCAGGGACACGGGCATGGGCATCAGCGTGGCCGACCAGGCCCGACTGTTCAGTGCCTTTGCTCAGGTCGATGGTCGCCAGGCTCGCCAGGGTGCAGGCCTGGGGTTGGTGATCAGCCGCGAGCTGTGCGAGCTGATGGGAGGACAACTGTCCCTGCAGAGCCTGGAAGGACTGGGCACCCAGGTCGACGTTCGTCTACCGCTCGCCGTCGCCGAACCCCATGCCCCCCAACCCACCGCCTGGCCCAACCGCGAGGTCGGGGCAGGCCCTCTGCGGGTTCTGGTCGTCGATGACTATCCCGCCAATCTGTTGCTGCTGGACAAACAGCTGAGATCCCTTGGCCACCATGTCGTGCTTGCCGACCAGGGCAGAAGCGCCCTGGCGGCGTGGCAGGAGGGACGCTTCGATGTGGTGATCACCGACTGCAGCATGCCGGTCATGGATGGCCATGAGCTGACCCGACGCATCCGGGCGCAGGAGTTCGAGAGAAAGCTGCCAGCCTGCCGCATCATTGGCGTCACAGCCAATGCCCAGGCCGAGGAACGCCAACGCTGCCTGGCCAATGGCATGGACGAATGCCTGTTCAAGCCGATCAGCCTGCGCACGCTCAGGGGCAGCCTGCCGCAAGGCGATGTGGCGTCACAGGAGCAGCCATTCGATCGGCAAGGCTCCAGCGGTTTCGACCTCGGGCAACTGCGCCACCTCACCCAGGACGACGACCAACTGATCCGCCGCCTGCTGGAGCAACTGGCCGAAAGCAATGCCCTTGACCTGCAGGCGCTGCGCGATCTGGGCCCACAACCGCTGGCCGACACGTTGGCCGCGGTGGTGCACCGGGTCAAGGGGGGCGCGAAGATGCTCAAGGTCAGGAACGTGGTACAGGACTGCGAAGCACTCGAGCAGGCGATCGCCAACGGTCAACCGATCGGGCGAGCACTCGATCGACTGAAGGCGAGCCTGCAGAACCTGGAGCGGGAGTTGCGCGAGAACCTCAGTGCAGTTGCAGGGTCGAGCTGATCTGGCTGATTGCGTCCACCACGTGCCGTGATCCCTGCTGTATCTCCATGATCACGGTGCCCGCCTCATTCGCCAACTCGACCCCCAGGCCCGTACGGGTCAGGCTTGATTGCATGCTCGCCACCGCGGTCAACGACAGGTCATGGTTCTTTCGAACCACCTCGACGATCTCCAGGGTGGCTTTGCTGGTGCGAGCCGCCAGGTTGCGCACCTCATCGGCGACCACGGCGAAACCTCGTCCGTATTCGCCGGCGCGGGCCGCTTCGATTGCCGCATTGAGCGCCAACAGGTTGGTCTGGTCGGCAATACCACGGATAGTCAGGACTATCTGACCGATCGCGTCGGACTGCTTGCTCACGGCATCGATGCTGCGCGCGGCCTCGTTCAACTCCGCCGAGATCTGCTCGATCACCTCGACCGCCTGCTGTACCACCTGGGTGCCCTTGCGTGCACAGGCATCGGTCTGTACCGAGCTTGCGTGAGCCGCATCGGCAGCGGTCTGCTGGGTACTCACCTGCCGGGTGATGTCGCTGGCGAACTTCACGACTTTGTATAACCGACCTTTGTTGTCGAAGATCGGGTTGTAGGAGGCCTCGAGGTAGACAGTCTGCCCTTGCTTGTTGATGCGCTCGAAGCGATGGGAGTGATATTCGCCACGGTTGAGCGATGCCCAGAATTCGCGATACGTAGCCGATTCACGCTCTTGGGGCAGGCAGAACAGCCCGTGGTGGCGCCCCACCACCTCTTCCAGGCGGTAGCCCATGGTGTCGAGAAAGTTCTGGTTGGCCTTGATCACCCGCCCGGCCGGGGTGAATTCGATCACCGCCATTGACCGCCCGATCGCCTTGAGCAGACTGTCGCTCTCGTGTTCCTCGATCACATGCCGGGTAATGTCGGAAGCCACCTTGATCACACTGGTCACCTGCTGCCGTTCGTCGACGACCGGCATGTAGCTGGCCTCTAGCCAGACTTCGCGACCGGCTTTGTCCAGGCGCTCGAAGGTGCCGCTGATGGCCTTGCCCTGCCCCAGCTCACGCCAGAGCTGCTGGTACTCGGCACTCTTGGCGTAGCCGGGGTCGCAGAACAGGCGGTGATGCTTGCCGCGGATTTCATCGGGGGTATAGCCCATGGTATTGCAGAAGTTTTCGTTGGCATCGAGGATGGTGCCATCGGGCGCAAACTCGATCATCGCCATGGAGCGGCTGATTGCCGCCAGCTTCGCTTGCATGCCCGCCAAGGCCTGTCGGCTGCGCTGGATCTCGACCAGATCGGACTTGCGATGGTACTCGAACATGTGCCGGGTCTCCTTGTGTCCACGGGATGATCCTGAGCATAGATCGGGGTTTGGGGCGTGCAAGCGATCTGATATCACTTTTGGATTAACGAATTGAGCCGTTTGTCTGGAGTTACTGAAGTCGCAACGTGTGGCGCCTGGACTATCGCGCGCAGGGGAGCCAGAGCAACAGCGGGGGGAAGTTTGAAGTTAGTGGGTTGCAGCTGACTGTTCTGGCTCTTTCGCGCGGGCGCAAAGGTGACAGGGCTTCGACATCGCAAATGAATGCGCATAAGCATGAAACCATCGAAACCACCAGCAACTGGCAACAAAGATCCAAGAAGATGCCTCAGGAACTCTCCCGCACCATCAACTCGAACCCCAGGTCCTGCTGCCCCTCAGCCACCCGCTTGCCGTCGAGCATCGCCAGCAAAGCCTGCGCCGCCCCGCGCCCAACCGCCGCCCGCGGCGTACGAATGGACGTCAGGCGCGGCACCATGTGCGCCGAGCCCGGCAAGTCGTTGAACCCGACCATGGCCACCTGCCGTGGGACTTCGACCCCCTCGCGCAGGGCCTGCAGCACCGCGCCCTGCGCCAGGTCATCGTTGCAGAAGAAGATGCCATCGACATCCGGCGCCCGCGCCAGCAATCGACTGAACAGTTCACCGCCCAGACCGATGGACGATGGCTGCGGATCCAGCACTTCCAGTTCCGACGCCTGCAGCCCGGCTTCGGCCAGCGCCTGTCGGAACCCCTCGGCACGCTGCATCACCCTCGGGTCAAGCTGCGCCGCGATGAAACCCAGGCGCCGACGCCCCCGCTCGATCAGGTGCCGCGCCGCGGCGCGTCCGGCCTCATGCTGGGAGAAGCCTACCGACAACGCACCGGTCTCCCCGCCCAGCTCCATCATGTGCACACAGGGCACCTGGCTGGCCGCCAGCATCTTTCGCGAGCCTTCGCTGCGCTCGAAGCCGGTGAGCAGCATCCCGCAGGGCTGATAGGCCAGGTAGTTGCGGATCAGGTTCTCTTCCTCGGCGATATCGTAGTGATAGTTGCCGATCAGCACCTCCAGCCCACGCGGACGCATCACCTCATGGATCGCTTCGAGGGTGTCGATGAACAGCTGGTTGGACAGCGACGGAATCAGCACCACCACCGACTGACTGCGCGCCGATGCCAGGGCGCGGGCCGCCGGGTTGGCGACATACCCCAGGCTGGACGCCGCCGCCAGGACCTTTTCCACCAGTTCGGGCGCGACCGTGCTGACCCCGCGCAGGGCGCGAGAGGCGGTGATGGGGGAAACCCCGGAAAGCCTGGCGACTTCCGCCAGAGTGGGACGACCAGTGGTGCGCGAGCCGGTACGAGACATGAGTGTTGTAATTTTACTGCTTGCAGGAATGGGGAACGGTCACTAAGGTAGCGCTGTCTCTGGATGCAGGCAATGCAATCTTGGTAGCAGGCATGCGTTCAGCGTCCATACTGCCAAAGACAAGATCAATAACACCCGGGAGGGTCGCGTTGTCGAGTTTGGCCAGCCTCGGCCAAGACAGCGCTATCTCACCCAGCAGGAGGTACAGATGAACCCTTCCCTGTCCGCGATCGTGGTCATGGGCGTGGCCGGCTGCGGCAAGAGCAGCGTCGGTGCCGCCATTGCCGCGCGCAGCGGCGGCCGCCTGATCGAAGGCGATGCCTTCCACCCTGCCGCGAACATCGCCAAGATGAGTGCCGGCGTCCCCCTGGACGACGATGACCGCGCCGGCTGGCTGGTGCTGCTTGGCCAGGAGCTGCAGGCCACCCTCGCCGCGGGCGAACGCCCCATTCTCACCTGTTCGGCCCTCAAGCGCCGCTATCGCGACACCCTGCGTCTGGCCGTGTCCGAGCTGTGCTTCGTGTTCCTCGAGCTGACCCCGCAGGAAGCCGAGAAACGTGTGCTCGCCCGCCCCGGTCACTTCATGCCGGCCAGTCTGATCGACAGCCAGTTCGCCGCACTGGAGCCTCCGCACGGAGAACCCCTGACCCTGGCGCTGGACGCCACCCGCCCGCTCACGCTGCTGGCCGAGGATGTGCACCAGTGGCTAAAGCCCTGCGGTGAGCAGGCGCTGGCGCGGACTGCCTGACCCGGCGGTTTTTCCGGCTCACCAAAGACAGCGCTGTCTCCGTGCCGCTGACGGCTTGTGAAGCAAGACACGCGACACCAAAACAACAACGAAACGAAAAGACCGAGGTTCACGAACCATGTTCGGACTGGCTACCGATACCTTTCTGCTGCTCGACGCACTGGTCACCATCGTCGGGCTCATCCTGCTGATCACCCATTTCAAGGTCCACCCCTTCGTCGCCCTCACCCTGGCCGCAGGCTTCCTCGGCCTGACCTCCGGCATGCCGGTGGCCAAGGTGATGAAATCGTTCCAGGACGGTTTCGGCGGTGTGCTGGGCTTCGTCGGCATCGTCCTGGCCCTGGGCACCATGCTCGGCAAGCTGATGGCCGATTCCGGCGGCGCCGACCAGATCGCCCAGACCCTCATCCGCGCCTTCGGCAAGCAAAAGGTGCACTGGGCGATGATGTTCGCCGCCTTCCTGGTGGGGATCCCGCTGTTCTTCGAGATCGGTTTCGTGCTGCTGATCCCGCTGGTATTCATCGTCGCCCGCCGCTCCGGCGTGTCGCTGGTGAAGATCGGCATCCCCCTGCTGGCCGGCCTGTCGGTGGTGCACGGCCTGGTGCCGCCGCATCCGGGGCCGCTGCTGGCGATCGGCATTTTCCATGCCGACATCGGCAAGACCATCTTCTACGGCCTGTTGGTGGCGTTGCCGACGGCGGTCATCGCCGGCCCCCTGTTCGGCAATTTCATCTCGCGCTACATCCCGGGCAACCCGTCCCAGGAACTGATGGACCAGATCGCCCGTGAATCGAACCAGCAGAACCTGCCGAGCTTCACCGTGACCCTGGTCACCGTGCTGCTGCCGGTGGCGCTGATGCTGCTCAAGACCTTCGCCGACGTGGTGCTGCCCGCCGAGCACATCGTGCGCCAGTGGATGGACCTGATCGGCCACCCGATCACCGCCCTGCTCGCCGCCCTGCTGCTGGCCTTCTACACCTTCGGTTCGGCGCGTGGCTTCAACCGCCAGCAGATCATGAAGATGCTCGACCAGAGCCTGGCCCCCACCGCCGCCATCGTACTGATCGTCGGTGCCGGCGGCGGCTTCAAGCAGATGCTGGTGGACACCGGCGTCGGTAACGTGATCGGGCAGATGGCGGTACAGGCGGAGATCTCGCCGATCCTGCTCGCCTGGCTGGTGGCGGCGGTGATCCGCATCGCCACCGGCTCGGCCACCGTGGCCACCATCACCGGCGCCGGTATCGTCGCGCCGGTGATCGACCTGGTACCCGGGGTGAACCGCGAACTGCTGGTGCTGGCCACCGGCGCCGGCTCGCTGATCCTGTCCCACGTCAACGACGCCGGCTTCTGGCTGGTCAAGCAGTACTTCAACATGACCGTGGCGGAAACCTTCAAGACCTGGAGCATGATGGAAACCATTCTTTCGGTGGTCGGCATCATATTCATCATGTTGCTGTCGCTGGTGGTGTGACCGTTGATCGGGGTGATGGCACCTTGGCGACAGTCAGATGCCACACATGAAGAGCGGCCCTGCTCAGGCAGGGCCGACGCTTTTCATCGCAAAGGAGCCTGCCCCATGAAACGTGCCGTACTGCTTGCAGCTCTGCTCGCCTCTCCTCTGGCCCTGGCGGCCGGGACCGGTACCACCTACCCCGACGATCCACATAACCCGGCGCCGCAGCCGGGCGTGGACAGCACGCTCAACCCCATCGAAAAGCCCATGCCGCGGGACACCGACCCACGGATCAAGGGCAACGACCCGGACAGTCCGCCAGCGGAACAGAACGATGATCGCGATCTGCCCGGCATGGGTGGTAGCGGCTCGGAAGGAATGGGCCGTGAGGGAGGCGATTCAGGCGCCAGCGGCAAACCGTGACCTGGCAAGCCCTGCGCCAGCGGGGGCCCGCCCGGACAGGCTCACCACTGCCGCTTGTCCGGCCTGGTCAAGCCCAGCTTTTCGATCTTGTAGCGCAGCATGTCCCGCGACAAGCCCAGCAGCCGCGCCGACTTGGTGACGTTCCAGTCGGTGCGATCGAGGGTGCGGCAGACCATGTCGCGCTCCATGTCCGGCAGGCTGCCGGTATTCTCTGGCTCATGACGATACGCATCGAAAACCGCAATGGGTGAAGGCTGCGCCAGTGGTTCATCCACCAACGTCATGCACAGGTTGAACTGATGCGCGCCGATCACCTCGGCGGGCGCCAGCAGCACGGTCTGCTCCAGCATGTTGCGCAACTCGCGCACGTTGCCTGGCCAGCCGTACCCCAGCATCAAGGCCTCGGCATCGGCGGAGAAACGCAGGTTAGGCTTGCCATAGCGGCGCCCATGATGGGCCAGGAAGTGCCGGGCCAGGCGCAGGATATCCTGGCCGCGCGCATGCAGCCGCGGGACCTTGAGCGCGATGATGCGCAGGCGGAAGAACAGGTCGCGGCGGAACTTACCCTGCTGGACCATCTGCTCGAGGTTACAGTTGGTGGCGCTGATCACCCGTAAATCCACCTTGCGCTCCTTGACCGCGCCGATGCGGCGAATGCTGCGGTCCTCCAGCAGCTTGAGCAGCTTGGCCTGCAGCACCAGGTCCATCTCGCCGATCTCATCGAGAAACAGGGTGCCGCCATCGGCCGCCTCGACCAGGCCGACACGGCGCTCCTTGGCGTCGGTGAAGGCCCCCTTCTCGTGGCCGAACAGCTCGGCCTCCAGCAGGTTGGCCGGAATCGACGCGCAGTTGAACTCGATGAACGGCCCCTTGGCCCGGCTGCCATCGAAGTGCAGGGCGCGGGCCACCAGCTCCTTGCCCGTGCCGGTCTCGCCCTCGATCAACACCGGCGGCAGGTCATCGCTGGCCATGCGCCGCTCGGCGTCAAGCAGTTGCTTGAGCGTGTGCTTGAGCTCGAGCATCACCGGCGACTCGCCGATCAGCGCCTGCATCCCCGACTTCTGCGCCTCGCGCTCCTGGTAGAAGGTCAGCGTGCGCTCCATGCGTTCTGCCGCCAGGGCCTTGTCCAGCATCAACTTGAGTTCGGCCAGCACCACCGGTTTGGTCAGGTAGTGAAAGGCGCCTTCCTTCATGGCCAGCACCGCGTCCTCGACGTTGCCGTAGCCGGTCATCATGATTACCTTCAGCTCCGGCGCCTGCGCCACCAGGGTGCGCAACAGGTCGTGCCCACTCATGCCAGGCAGCGAGTTGTCGGTCAGCACGGCATCGGGCTGGGCGCGCTTGATCTGCTCCAGCGCGAGCTCGGCGCTATGGCACACCGTGACCTCGAAACCCTTGAGATTCAGGTAGGTGCGAATGTTGTCGGCGAGGATTTCATCATCCTCGACCACCAGGATGCTGCGCTCCATGGTCCCCTCCCGCTGCGATATTGAAAGTCAGGCTGACGCGGGTTCCTTCCTCTTCGCGGCTGCTCAGTTCGACCGAGCCGCCAAAGCGTTCCATGATCCGTTTGACCAGGGCCAGGCCGACGCCCAGCCCGCCTTGCTTGGTCGTGAAGAATGGCTTGAACACCATCTGCCGTTGCTGCTCGCTCATGCCGCTGCCGGAGTCGCTGAGCTGCAACTGGGCCTGCTGGCCATCGAGCTGGCGCACCTCGGCCCGCAGCACGCCACCCCGGGGCATGGCCTCCAGCGCATTGGCGAACAGGCTGTTGAGAATCTGCGTCAGCTGCAGCGGCTGGCTCGCCACCCACTGCGTCCGTGGCCCCTCGAGACTGAAGCGCACGTCATTGCGCTCGATCTGCGGGGCGAAGGTCTGCCGCGCATCTTCGATGGCCGCCACCAGGTCGACGGCTTCGGCTTCGTCGCTGGTCGGGCGCAGCGACACCAGCAGGTCGCGGACCCAGCGCGACATGCGATCGACCTGGGTGATGATGTCGCCGATGTTCTTCTGCGCCGCCGGGCTGGCGATGTCCTGGGCCAGTTCGGCGCTGGAGCGGATGTTGGCCAACGGGTTGCGCAGGCTGTGGGCCACCGCCGAGGACATTTCGCCCAGGGCCACGTAGGTCTCGCTGGCCACCAGCCGGTCCTGCTGATGGTGCAGCAGGCTGGCGGCGCGCCGCACGATCCAGAACAGACCGAAGTAGATCAGCGCACCGCCCGCCAGCGTGGAGGTCCATATCAGCACATAGCCGCGCTGAATGCGCCGCACCAGGTCCTGGGGCTCCTTGTAGATCTCGACCATGCTCAGCACCTGCTCGCCCTGGCTGTCGAACAAAGGGATGTAGTTCTCGATGAACAGCAGCCTGGGCTTGCGCTGGAATTTCTGCTCATCCCGATCCTCGTCGGCCTGGTGATAGCTGGCCGAAACCGGCTGGCGAGAGCGAAACGCGTGCTCGAGGTCATCGTCCCCCTCGATGCGCTTGCCGATCAGCTGCGGGTTGGTCGACCAGACTACCGTCCGATCCCGGGCATAGACATTGGCCAGGAGGGTGTCGGGCAAGTGCTCGACATGATCGAGAAACTCCACTCGGGTCGAGCGGGCCAACTGCGGCGTGAACTGCAGATGCTGCTCATCCAGTCGCGGGTCGAGCAACTCCCCCATGGTGACGCCTGGCGGCAGCTGGGAATGACGTACTTCGGCCTGGGCCATGGCCTGGATGAACTGGGCAGTGAGCATGGCGTCGCGCTCGACACTGTCACGTACCACGAAACGTGTCGACACATAGCCCAGGCCACCCGCCACTGACGCGATGATCAGCAGGCTGACCAGCGAGAACCAGCGCAGCAGGTTGAATTCGTGCGGTGGTGAAACCAGCCCTGAGACGGAGATGGCGGCTTTGTCGGGGGCTTCGTTGTCGAGCGTCTGCATCGCTTCGTTTTCCGCCTGAAAGCCGGTGAGCGTCACCAGCGCGCCGTTGCTACCCGCAGTAGCGAAATACCAGGCACCACCATGACTGTTGATCGTCGCCCCTGGGTTGAGAGAAGCTTTAGCAAAAACTCAGCCAGAAAAATAAAATCATTAAAATTCTTTATTTTTCAAAAGGTTATTAAAACAATCTAATCCTAAAAATAGATAAATTCCCCAGATTTGGGTAAAACTCACCCAAAAGAAATAAAACGTTGAAAATCAACTAGTTAAACATCATTTCTATAAAAATTATCAAGATCTCGCCACGCGAAAACTCAGCAACACACGGGTCCCCAGGCCTTCCTGGCTGCTCAACCGTACCGAGCCACCGCAGCGCTCCATGATCCGCTTGACCAGCATCAGCCCCACCCCCAGACCTCCCTGTTTGGTGGTGAAGAACGGGCGGAACGCCATGCGTTGCTGCTGCTCGCTCATGCCCTTGCCGGTATCCGACAAGCGCAAGGTCAGGCTGCGTCGGTCATGCCGCACCAGCTCCACGCGCAACTCGCCACCGGGCTCCATCGACTCCAGGGCGTTGGCGATCAGGCTGTCGAAGATCTGCCCTATCAGTTCCGGCTGCCCCAGTACCTTCACCGCCGGCAACTGCGCCAGCACCAGACGGATGCCGCCACGCTCCAGCGTCGGCGCGAACGCCTGCAGGCTTTCGCGCAGGGTCTGGGCAACATCCACCGGCCGTGTGTCGTCGTTGAGCGGGCGCAGTGACTGCAGCAATTCGCGCACCCACTGCGACATGCGATCGACCTGGCTGATGATGTCGCTGATGTTCTTCTGCGCCGGCCCTTCATCGAAGGCCTGGGCCAGTTCGGCGCTGGAGCGGATGCTGGCCAGCGGGTTGCGCAGGCTGTGGGCCACCGCCGACGACACCTCGCCCAGGGCCACGAAGGTTTCGTTGCCAATCAGGCGTTTCTGCTGCGCGGCCATCAACCGCGCGGCGCGACGCATGATGCCGTAGAGCCCGACATAGACCAGCCCCGCGCCCAAGGCGATGGCCAGCCAGATCAGCATCAGGCCATGCTCGATGCGCGTGATCAGGTCATGGGGTTCCTTGTAGATCTCGACCATCGCCGTGACCTTTTCGCCATCGGCATCGAACAACGGAATGTAGTTTTCGATGAACAACTGCTCGGGCGGCGTGATGAACTTCTGCTCGCTGCGCGCCTGTTCGAAATCGTGATAGCTGGCCGAGACCCGCATCTTGTATTCGAACGCCTTGTCCAGGTCCTCGTCGGACTCGATCGACTTGCCGATCAGCGCCGGATTGCTCGACCAGATCACCGTCCGGTCAGGCGCGTAGATGTTGGCCAGGAGCAGGTCCGGCAGGTGGGCGACATGGTCGAGGAATTCGCCCCGGGCCTTGCGCCGCGCCTGCGGCGTGACTTCCGGCGCGGCGTCGTCGTTGCGCGGGTCGAGCAGCTCGCCCATGGTCCGTACATTGGGAATCGAGACATGTCGGACCTCGGCGTCGGCGATGGAGGTGATGAACTGCGCAGTGAGCAGCGCGTCGCGTTCAACGCTCTCGTCGATGATGAACCGGCTGGAGATCAGCCCCAGGCCGATGCCCACCGAGAGGATGATGGCCAGGCTGACCCAGGCATACCAGCGCAGCAGGTTGAACGGCTTGCGCGCCGCGCCGGCATCGGCGGGCACAGGCATGTCGGGACGTGAAGCGAGGTCCATGGCGGGCTCCGCGGCTGGGCACCTCTAGAGGTTATAGCCCAGAGTTGGGGAAACCATGAGTTGCCAGGGCCGTCTTGTCGCACAGGGAACATTGCTGCAAGCCGCCCGGGTGCGGGAGCGGGTTTACCCACGATCATCAGCAACACAGGGCCGGATGGCGTGGAGGCCCGCCCCGCCCACTCGCAGCGGCCCCGACAACCTGCCTATCACGCCTTGCGTCAGAGCGGCGCATCCTCGGCCAGCCCGCGCAGCAGGCGATACTCGCGCAGCACGGTCGGTACATACCTGCGCGTCTCGGCAAAGGGCGGCACCACCCGTCCCCGGCTCAGTACCGCATCGGGGCCGGCATTGTAGGCGGCCACCGCCAGGGTGATGTCATTGTCGAACAACCTCAGCATGCGTTTGAGGTAACGCGCTCCACCGCGCACGTTGGCCTCGGGGTCGAGCACATCCCTGACCCCCATCTCCTTCGCCGTGCCCGGCATCAGCTGCATCAAGCCCGCCGCGCCCTTGGCCGAGCGGGCTTTGGGGTTGTAGCCGGACTCGGCCTTGATCAGCGCATGCAGCAAAGCCTGCGGCACATCATTGGCCAGGGCGGCGGCGGCCACCAGTTCGGCATACGGCCGACCGGTAACCAACTGGGCATTGACCGGCCCAGCGCCCGTTTCGCGGATCACCCGATCGTAGTGCCGCCCTGGGCGGTGGACGTTGGACAGCACGACGCCGCCCTTGCCATCGCTGGAGACGTACACGTCGGCCTGGATATCCAGCGCCAGCAGCCCCGCCAACAATCCCAGGATCAGTCCACGCATGTCGGTCGCCTCCCGTCGTGCCCCGAAGTGGGGGAAATGCCCCGCGAATCCGGGCTTTTCGCCTATGACGCAAGCACCGTGCCGCCGCCGGCGCCCATGGCGCAAGGGCCCGAGGCAGACGTGCACGGCTGTTGCATGGGGACTGCAAAGGCAAGCCTGCCCACGCAACGGAGGGGTTCACCATGCAGCGCAACATCCATGTCCAACGCGGCTTCACGCTGCTCGAACTGTTGGTGGTGCTTGTGGTGCTGGGCCTGTTGGCCGGTATCGTCGCCCCCAAGTACTTCAGCCAGTTGGGACGCTCCGAGGCCAAGGTAGCCCGGGCGCAGATCGAAGGACTGGGCAAGGCCCTGGATCTCTATCGCCTGGAAATCGGCCATTACCCCAGCAGCGAGCAAGGCCTGCAGGCTCTGGTGAACGCCCCCAGTGGCGAAGCACGCTGGTCAGGGCCGTATCTGCAGAAAGCCGTGCCCCAGGATCCCTGGGGGCGCGCCTACATCTACCGGCAACCTGGCGAGAACGGCGGCGACTACGACCTGCTGTCCATGGGCAAGGACGGCCAGCCCGGCGGCGACGGGGAGAATGCCGAGATCACCAGTTGGCAGTAAGGAGCCTGACCATGCGCTATCAGCTCAAGGCCCTGGGCAGCCAGGGCGTGGTGCAGCTGCAGGTGGATGCCGAGGACATCGAGCAGGCCCGGCGCCAAGTCGAGGACCGGGGGTTGCGCGTGCTCAGCGTGCGCAGCCAGGGGCTGGCCTGGAGGCGCCGCACGGCGGCGTTCGACCTGGTGCTGTTCAGCCAGGAGCTGACCACCCTGCTCAATGCCGGCCTGCCACTGATCGACGCCTTGGAAAGCCTGGCCGAGAAAGCGCCAGGCGGCAGCGCACGCAAGACCCTCGAGCAGCTGGTACGCCAGCTGTATGAAGGGCGTTCGCTGTCCCAGGCCCTGGCCCGACAGCCCCTGGTGTTCCCCACCCTGTACGTCGCCCTGGTGCAGTCCAGCGAACGCACCGGCGCCCTGGGCGATGCCCTCACCCGCTACATCGGTTATCGCCAACGCTTGGACCTGGTGAGGCAGAAGCTGATCGGCGCCTCGGTCTACCCGCTGTTGCTGTTACTGGTAGGCGGCGGCGTGGTGCTGTTCCTGCTCGGCTACGTGGTGCCCCGCTTCAGCCTGGTGTTCGAAGGCATGGGCACTGAATTGCCATGGCTGTCGCGGGCATTGATGCAGATCGGCCTGTTTCTGCACGCCCAGCAACTGCCGCTGGGCCTGGCTACGCTGACGGGCATCGCGGCAATGATCGCCCTGCGCCGCCACCCGGTCGTGCGCCGCTGGGCCAGCCGGCAACTGCGCCGCTTACCAGCCCTGCACCAGCGCCTGGTGATGTACGAGCTGGCGCGGTTCTACCGCTCACTGGGCATCCTGCTGCAAGGCGGCATTCCCATCCTCACGGCGCTGGGCATGGCCCGTGGCCTGCTGGGCAACGCCGCGGCCGAGAGCCTGGAGCACGCCAGCCGGCAAGTCGCCGAGGGACTGCCCCTGTCTGACGCGCTCGAAGCCGGCCAACTGGTGACGCCCGTGTCATTGCGCCTGCTACGCGCCGGCGAGCAGTCAGGCAACCTGGGCGAGATGCTGGAGCGCTGCGCGGACTTTCACGACCAGGAGATCGGCCGCTGGGTGGAATGGTTCGTCAAACTGTTCGAACCCTTGCTGATGACCTTCATCGGCCTGCTGATCGGGCTGATCGTGATCCTGATGTACATGCCGATCTTCGAGCTGGCCTCGAGTATCCACTGAGTGCGGTAGCCAAGGGGGGCGGCGGTATCCGGGACCGACACCCCCAGCAGCGTGGCCATTCAGTAGTCGAGACGATCCACCGCGCGACGACGCTCGTTGTCATCCCGGCGATCGTAGCCGGCCGTGGTCTGAATGTTGGCGTGATGCGCCAACTTCTGCGCGATCGACAGGTCATGCTCTTCGATCACCCGGGTGATGAAGGCCCGGCGGAAATCGTGGGGCATGATCTTCGCCCCGACTTGCGCCCCGCGCTGACGGGCGATGTAGTAGATCGCGTGTTTGCTGATACGCGCCCGGGTGATGTGACTGCCCCGACGGATCCGGTTGAACAGGAAGCTGTCGTCACGCTCGCCGGCCGGCAGGTGCTCGCGCCGCAGGTCAAGCCAGGCCTGCAGCTTTTCGAAGGCCCAGGCCGGGGCGTACTTGACCAGCTGGCGATTGCCCTTGGCCAGCACCTGCACGCTGTGTTCCTGGAAATCCACCTGGGCCAGGTCGACATCCACCGATTCCGACTTGCGCATGCCTGTGCCGTACAGCAGCGCCAGAATCGCCGCATCGCGCACCCCCTGCGGGCGGGGGTCGGCGGCGCACACCTCCATCAACTCGCGGATCAGGCTGCGGCGCAGGTTGCGCCCGGGCGGCAGGCGGCTGCCGCTGGCCGGTCTGATTTCGCGGATCCTGAGCAACTGCTCATGTTCGATCAGGCCCTGGCGCCAGGCTTCGTTCATCACTCCACGCACGGCATTGACGTAGAGGGATGAGGTGTTGGGGGCGTAGCCGTCGGCGCGCAAGGCGGCGACCAGCGCGATCACATGGCCGGGCTCGAGACGGTGCCAGGGCACGTCGGCGATATCGCAGTCGACGAAACCCAGGCGGTCGGCGGCATCCTGCAGGATGTAGCGCATGGTCAGCTGGCTCGAGGGTGCCAAACGGGCGAAGTACTGCAGCAGCGGGTTGCGCAGGAGATCGGTCACAACGGGGAATCCTGTAGCAGTGCGGCACCTCGCAACGACGTGATGCGACGCAAACAAGTCATTTCAACCTTGATCAAGGTCAAAATGACAACAAACAAATAGAGTCAATATGACTGATTACGGTGCCATCACCTTGATATTCAAGGCTTTGAGCGATGGCACCATTCGTGATGGTACTCGATTCAACCGCTCTGATCGAACCAAGGTTCCCGCCATGCTGATCCAACCGATCCCCGCTCGCCCTCGCCAGGCCCTATGGGCCCTGGGGTTTCGCCCGTTCTTCCTCGGCGGCAGCCTGTTTGCCCTGATCGCCCTGATGCTCTGGGCCGGCACGCTCACCGGCGCACTGTCGCCCACCCCGCCCGGCGGCATGCTTGCCTGGCATCGCCACGAGATGCTGTTCGGCTTCGCCGTGGCCATCATCGCCGGCTTTCTGCTCACCGCCGTGCAGAACTGGAGCGGTATTCCTGGTCTGAGCGGCCGACCACTGCAGGGGCTGTTCCTGCTCTGGCTGCTGGGCCGGGTGACCTGGTTCCTGGCGCTGCCGAGCTGGCTGCTGGTGCTCATCCAGGGCACCTTTCTGCCGCTGGTCGCCTTGGCCCTGGCCCGACCGATCATCCAACGGCGGCTGCGCAACAACTACCCGATCGTCGGCCTGATATTGCTGATCGCAGCCTGCCAGTGGCTGACCCTGGCGGGTTGGCTGGAGCACAACGAGCAGTGGCAACGACGCGGCGTATTGGCGGGGCTCTGGCTGGTCGCCGCGATGATGAGTGTGATCGGTGGCCGGGTGATCCCGTTCTTCACCCGCCGCGGCCTGGGCAACCCGGCGCCTGCCAAGGCACGTCCATGGCTTGACCGCGCCAGCCTGGTGGGCAGCGTGGCAGTGCCGCTCACCTTTGTCGCCGGGCTCGATGACGCGCCCCGGCCTTCGCTGGCCGTGCTGTTCTGCGCCCTGGCCGTGCTGCACGGACTACGCCTGGTGTCGTGGCATGATCGCGGCCTGTGGCGGCTCCCGCTGCTGTGGTCGTTGCACCTGGCCTATGCCTGGCTGGTCCCGGCATGCCTGGGCCTGGCACTGTGGCATGCGGGGGTGGGCCTCAACCCGAGCCTGGCTACCCATGCACTGACGGTCGGCGCCATGAGCGGATTGATCGTGGCGATGATGGCCCGGGTTAGCCTGGGCCATACCGGACGGCCCTTGCAGGTGCCACGCAGCATCGGCTGGGCATTCGCGCTGATCCAGCTGGCGGCGCTCGCGCGGGTGGTGGTGACGCCGTTCACGCCCTCGGGGCTGGCATTGTCGGTGCTGTTCGGCAGCGGCGCGCTGTTGCTGTTCCTGTGGCACTACCTGCCGATTCTGATGCGGCCCCGGGTGGATGGCATGCCGGGCTGAGCCGCGACAGCGCCATTGCTGGTCTACAGTTCAACCCACGCCCATCCAGCCAAGGGACCGCATGGCCTTTCTCCGCCTCACCCGCACCCACCCGCGCCTGAGCATCGCCACATTGGCCGGCGTGCTCGGCGGCTGGCTGATCCCCGCCGACGATACCGTGCAGCACATCCTTACCGGCTGGAACCTCGGGGTCTGGCTGTACCTGCTCATGGTCCTGTGGCTGAGCCTGCGGGCCAACGCCGAGCGGGTGCGCAACGTCGCCCGCATCGAGGACGAAAATGCCGGCCTGGTGCTGATCACCGTCTGCGTCTCGGCCATCGCCAGCCTGGCCGCCGTCACCCTGCAGCTGGTCTCGAGCCGGGGCCTGGAAGGCAGTGCCCTGGCCTTGCACTACCTGTACACCGGGCTGACGGTGGCGGGCTCCTGGCTGCTGATCGGCTGCATCTTCAGCCTGCACTACGCACGGCTGTTCTATACCGACGAGGCGCGCAACCCCCCTCTGTGCTTTCCCGATGGCGAGCGCAATCCGGACTATTGGGACTTCCACTACTTCTCGTTCACCATCAGCGTCGCGGTGCAGACTTCCGACATCGGGGTCGCCAGCCGGCCACTGCGCAAGGTGGTGCTGGCCCATTCACTGGTAGGTTTCGTGTTCAACACGGCGATCCTGGGCTTCACCATCAACATCGCCGCTGGCCTGCTCGGCTGACAGGCGCATGGCGAAGGCGGCGATGCGCCGGCACACCTTCTCCAGCACCTCGACCTCCAACACCAGGCCCAGGCGCACATGCCCTGCCGCACTGGGCCCGAAGGCATCGCCAGGCAACAGTGCCACACCCTCCTCGTCCAGCAAGCGCTGGGCGAAGGCTTGGGCGCCGAGCCCGGTGCGGCGAATATCGAGCATGACGAACATGCCCCCGGCCGGGCGATGGGCGCGCACGCCAAGGCAGCCTTCGAGCACCGCGCACACTCGGTCGCGCCGCTGCCGATAAGCCTCGCGCATCTGCCCCACCTCGGGCAGCGCCTGCTCCAGCGCGACACAAGCCGCGTGCATGACGAACTCCGGCAAACCGAACAGCATGGCCATGGCCAGGTTGCCCAGGTGTCCGGCCAGCGCTGGCGGCCCGATCACCCAGCCCACCCGCCAGCCACTCATGGCATGGGACTTGGAGAGGCTGTCGATGACCACGCAGCGCTCGGCCATGCCAGGCAGCTGCAAGGGCAACGGCGCTTCGCGGTCATATGACAGCCCCCGATAGACCTCGTCGCAGAGCAGCCACAGGTCATGCGCCCGACACAGCGTCGCCAGGCGCTGCAGGTCCGGCGCATCGACGACCGCGCCCGTGGGGTTGTGCGGGGTATTGAGCAGCAGCCCGCGGGTGCGCGCGGAAACTGCCCGCGCCACGGCGTCGGGATCAAGGCGAAAACCCTCCTCGGCGCGCGTCGCCACGGGCACCGCCCGAGCGCCGCAGGCGCCCAGCACGGCGTGATAGGTGACGTACATCGGCTCGGCGACGATCACTTCGTCGCCCGCTTCGAACAGGCATTGACAGGTGGCGAACAGCGCACACTGCGCACCCGCCATGACCACCACCTGATCCGGCTCGACCGCCAGCCCGCTGCGGCGCACGATCGCCTCGCGCAGGGCCAGGCTGCCGCGCACGTCACTGTAGTGGGTATCGCCACGACGCAGGCTCGCCACCGCGGCTTCCACCACCGGTGCCGGCGTGTCGAAATCCGGGTCGCCCACCGACAACAGGAATACCTCTCGCCCCTGCCTGCGCATGGCCAGCGCCTGATAATGGATATCCCAGGCCGAGGCCGCATCGCCGGCAATGCGCTGGGTGAGCGAGGAATAACGCATGGCTGTCTCCCTGTCTGCCGGTCGGCACCGTTGGTCCGAAAGATGCTGCCGGTAAACATAGCAGAGCGGCGATTTCCCTCAGCCCCGCCCCTTACAGGAAAACGTTTGCCCCGCCAGTGACCATCCACCGCCTTGCGTGACAGCACTGTGACGGCTGTCATGCATTAGCACATTTGCCATATTTTCCAGGGAACACTGTCATGGCAGGTGCTATGGTTAGAGTCCCGACGGCCAGGACGGCCACTGCGCAAGTGCTTTGGACTCACCACGCTCAGGACACGAACAAGGAGGCTGGCATGAACAAGATGACGTTCCCCAACGCCTGCCAGGTGATGCGCTGGCATTTCCATCCGCTGGGTTTCGAGGCGAGCATGGATGCGCCGCGCAGCATGATCGCCCGCCTGTTCGACCGCGCCACCGGTGAAACCCTGCTGGCCATTGCCGGCATCCCCTGCGCGACCATCATGCCCGCCGCCGATGTCGAACGGATCATCGAGGCCGTGGAGGCCGAGATGGAAACCTTCGACCTGCTCGCCAGCCCCCTGCGCGACGTCGTCTAGCTCAACGTCCCCTGACGCTCCCGCAGCGCCTGCAGTGCTTGCATGAACTGTTCCGGCGGCGCCGGCTGGCCAAGCAGGTAGCCCTGCAGCGAATCGCAACCCAGCCGGGTCAGAAAATCCTGCTGACGGTCCGTCTCCACGCCTTCGGCGACGATACGCAGCCCCAGGGCCTGGCCCAGAGCGACGATGGCCGAGACGATGGCGGCGTCATCGCTGTCCTGCTCGAGGTCACGGACGAAGCCACGGTCGATCTTCAGCTCGTTGGCCGGCAGACGCTTGAGGTACATCAGGCTGGAATAGCCGGTGCCGAAATCATCGATGGACAAGTCGACCCCCATCTGCGCCAGGCGCTGCAGCACGTGCAGGCTGGCATCGGCGTCGCGCATGGCGGTGGTTTCGGTGATTTCCAGGGTCAGGCGATTGGCCGGCAGGCCGTTCTCCTCCAGGGCCCCCGCCACGCTGTCGACCAGCCCGGCGTGACAGAACTGGATCGCCGACAGGTTCACCGCGATACGCCAGTCCTCATGCCCCTGTTGCATCCACTGCCGCATCTGCCGACACGCCTCGCCCAGCACCCACTCGCCAATCGGGATGATCAGGCCGGTCTTTTCCGCCAGCCCGATGAAACGATCCGGCAGCATCAGGCCATGCTGCGGATGTTCCCAGCGCAACAACGCCTCGGCACCGATGGGCTGGCGCAGGGCGGCGTCGAACTTGGGCTGGTAATACAGACGGAACTGGCCCAGCTCCAGGGCCGTGCGCAGGTCCTGGAGCAGTTGCAGCTGCTGGCGCGCGTTGCTGTTCATCGATGCGTCGAAGAAGCTGTAGCCGTTCTTGCCGGCGCTCTTGGCGTGGTACATGGCGGCGTCGGCGTTGCGCAGCAATTCATGCTGGTCCAGGCCATTGCCCGGGTACAGCACGATACCCAGGCTCGCCGACAGCTGCAGGTCATGTTCGGCGACGCGGAACGGCCGGGACACCAGGTTGACCTGCTTGACCGCGACGTTCATCGCATCGTCCGGCTCGTCCAGTTCCACCAGCAGCACGAACTCGTCGCCACCGATGCGCGCCAGGGTGTCCTGGCTGTGCAGGTGACCGCGCAGACGCGTCGCCACGGCCTTGAGCAGCAAGTCGCCGACGTGGTGGCCGAAAGCGTCGTTGACTGGCTTGAAACCATCGAGGTCGATGAACATCAGGGCAAAACAGCCGCCCTGCTCCGCCACCCGGCCAATGGCCTGCTCGATACGGTCGGCCAACAGCGTGCGATTGGGCAATCCGGTGAGGGTGTCGTGCAAGGCCAGTTGGGTCAGTTCCTGGTTGGCCAGCGTCAGCGAGCGCGCCAGTTCCGCCGTGCGAGCCTCCAGGCGGGCGTCCAGCACCGAGGTCAGCAGCGCCACCGCCAGTACCGCCAGGGTGGTGATCAGCACCACGTACTCCAGACCGTTCCCGGCCAGGCCCGTGGCCAGCGCGCCACAGAAGCTGCCCTCGGGGAAATTGGCAGCGGCCATGCCGGTGTAGTGCATGCCGACGATGGCAAAGCCCATGACCACCGCCGCCAATCCGCGGATCTGCCGCACGTAAGGCGTGTGCCGACGCAGGCGGAAGGCGATCCACAACGCCGCCGCCGACGCGCCCACCGCGATGGCCAGAGAGGCGCCGAACAGCGCCGGATCATAGTCGATGCCCGGCTGCATGCGCAGCGCCGCCATGCCCATGTAGTGCATGCAAGCGATGCCGGTGCCCATGACCAAGGCACCGAAGGCCAGTTGCAGCCACGGCAGTTTCGGCTGGCTCACCAGCCACAGGGCGAAGCCCGAAGAGGCCACCGCGATCAGCAGCGACACGGCCGTGAGCACCGTGTCATAACCCAGCTCGATCGGCAGGCTGAACGCCAGCATGCCGATGAAGTGCATCGACCAGATGCCGATGCCCATGGCGAATGCCCCGCCACCCATCCACAGGTACACCGCCCGCCCCTTGGCCGTGGCGATGCGCCCGGTGAGATCCAGGGCCGTATAGGAGGCGAGGATGGCCACGCACAGCGAGATCAACACCAGTGCGGAGGAATAACTACCGATCAGCATTTGCACGTCCAGGAACGAGCCAAGGGAGGGCTCGGAAAAACCGATGATTGTACTCAAGCTTTGGCGAAACGCACGGGGTTTTCGCGAATGAGAATGGATCCAATAATCGACCGGAGGCAGCGCAACACCTTGTGTAGAGCACTTCCAGGCGCGCATAACGGCAAATTGCCATTGGTCGCGCGGCACCACTGACAGCCAGGATGCCTGGCGCGCGGACGGCGCCCGACACAAACCCCGAGCCAAGCGAAGCGGCTCCGGCTAATCTGAACAGGCCAACGCAGCAGAAATCCTTTGTTCAGGAGCTTGAAATGGCCACCTTGCCCAGGCACATGCTCGCCCTCCTCCTGCTTGCCCTGACCCTGGCCCTGACAGCCGGTTGCTCGAGCAAGCACTCCACCACGCGATACGCCGCCCAAGGCTCCAACTGCTACGCCAAGGCCCTGCCCAGCAGCGGCGAGGGCGGCCTGGCGTTCGGCCCGACCCTCGCCACGGCCAGCAGGAAGTCGCTGGACAGTTGCGTGCGCTACGCCAGCCGCTCCGGCGGCACGCCACGCACCTGCCAGGTCGTCGTGGCCAAGTGCAAAGGTTGAATCAGCTCTGCCTCGATTCGGCCAGCGCTTGTTCGATCAGCTTCGCGACCTCGTTCGCCTGGGAAGCCAGCGAAGCATGGCTGGCCTTCAGCGTGATGGTCTTGCGTGGGTTCATGCGCGCAGCCATCCGTTCCTGGTTCTCAGGCGCGATCATGTGGTCTTCGCTGGAAATCTGATACCAGCTCGGCTTGCTCTTCCAGGCCGGATTGCTGATCGTTTCACCGAAGGTGCTCGCCAGCGGTGCCTTCTGCGTCACCGCCATGACCAGCGCCTCATCGGCCGACAGGTCCTGGCAGAAGCTCTCGTGGAACTTGTCCGCCTTGATCCACAGGTAGCCGTCGCTGTCCGGCTCGAGGTTGGGCGCCGCCTTGGGGAGATGTTCCTGGGTCAGCCCACCGGGGCTTTCGCCTGCATCAGGTGCAAAGGCCGCGATATAGACCAGGCCCATTACATTCGGCTGGTTTCCCGCCTCGGTAATCACTGCCCCGCCATAGGAGTGCCCCACCAGCAGCACAGGCCCGTCGATCTGCGCCACCATCTTGCGCGTGCGCTGCGCATCCTCGGCCAGCGAGGTGAGCGGCAGCTCTACCGCGCGCAGGTCGGTGATGCCCTTGCGCGCCAGCTCGACGATGACCTTGCCCCAATGGGCGGCACCCCCCCAGAAACCGTGTACCAGAACGACCGTTGGCTTGCTGCTCATGGCTGAACACCTTCGTTGTAATGAACCAGGATGTGCTTCGCCGGGATAGCATAGGCCACCAGCGCTGACGGTTTAGATCAAAGACCTTGGACCGTTCGCCGGTTAATTACCGCAACGGCTGCTGGGACCTCCTTAGGGCAAAGCCCGGTTGGACCGACGCGCCAACAGCAGCTTGATGCCTACCAGCAACGGTGCCGCCACGGCGAACAACAGCGCCACCGCATTGAAGGCCGTGTCGAACGCGATCACCGCCCCCTGCCCCGACACTGTCCTGCCCAGCAGGCTCGTGGCCATGCGCGCGGCGGTCGTGGCGTCCAGGCCCTCCAGCCGCAGCATGGCAGTGATGCTGTCGAGTCGCTCGACCAGCGCCGGGCTGGCCGGGCTGACCTGCCAGCCAAGCACCTGCGTATTAAGCACTCCGTGCCGGTCAAGCAGCGTCTGCAACCCCGCCACCCCCATCAATCCGCCGAGCTGGCGCCCGGTATTGAACAGGCCGATGCCGCTGGCAAGGTTGTGCCGGTCAAGCTTGCCGAAGGCGATCAAGGTCAACGACAGGAACAACATGCCCAGGCCGGCGCCGCGCAGCAGCACCGCCGCCATCATGTCGTCCTTGCCGCTTTCACCGGTCGAACCCGACAACATCCACATCGCGACCATGATCATCAGGATGCCGAACGGTACCGTGGCGAACGGCGCGACGCCACGCACCTGGATCAGGTAGGCCACCAGCAGCAGCACGCCGATGAACACCGCGCCACTGGGCAACAGCAACAGCCCGGCATCGGTGGGGGTGAAGGCCAGCACCGACAGGGCGAAAGCCGGGATCACGAAAGCGCTGCCGAACAACGCCGCGCCCGCGACGAAGCTGACGATCAAGGCAAAGGTGAAATCGCTCGATCTGAACAGCGTGAAATCGAGTAGGCCCGGCCCCTTTCCCAGCAGCTGCTGACCAATGAACAGCAGCAATGCCGCGCCCCCGATCACGCAGCTCCAGGCAATGGCGGGCTCCTCGAACCAGTCCCAGCGGCTGCCCTGGCTCAGCGCATAGGTCAGGCAACCCAGGGCGGTGGCGCAGACCAGGCAGCCCAGCCCATCGAAGGGCCTGCGGCCAGGGCCATCGGACACCAGCGGCCCGATGGCCAACAACAGGCCGGCCGCCGCCAACGCCAAAGGCACGACGCAGAGAAAGATCCAAGTCCAGGACTGGCTGTCGATCAGCCATCCTTGCAAGGCCGGCGCAAGGGCCGTCGGCGCCACCACCGCGCCCATGGCGAACACCGCCTGCAGAGCCGGCTGCTGCGCGCGCGGGCACGTCAGAAAGACCAGCGCCTGCCCCGCCACCAGCAATATCCCGCCCGCCATGCCTTGATACGCCCGCAAGGCGGCCAGCAGATCGACATCCGCCGTCAGCGCCGACGCCGCGCAGGCCAGCCCCATCAGCAGGGTCGCGGCGATGACCACGCTACGCGGCGCCAGTCGCGTCATCAGCCACGGCGCGATCAGAAATCCCATCAGCTTGCAGGCGGTGTAACCGATGTCCAGCCAGGCGAACTCATCGGGCGTGGCGTGGGTATCGCCGAGCATGTCGCTGCGCCCGATCGCCAGCACGCTGCTGGCGATCGCCTCGGTCAAGGCAGCCAGCACGATGCCGGCCATCAGCAGCAACCCGCGGGGCGAACCGCCACTCACCGGTGTCGCACTCACGAACCACCTCCGACTTCGACCCGTACCCGTGCCGACAATCCCGGCACGATACGCCCCGGCAAGGGGTTGTGTGCCAGGCGGATTTTCACCGGCACGCGCTGCACCACCCGCACGAAATTGCCCGTGGCATTGTCCGCCGGCAACAGGCTGAACGCGGCCCCGCTACCGGGCGCGAAGCTGTCGACCACACCTTCGAGCACATCGCTGGGATAACCATCCAGGGTGATCCGCGCCCGCTGCCCAGGTCGCATGTGTTCCAGCTGGGTCTCCTTGAAATTGGCCACGATCCATACATTTTCCACCGGCACCACATCGAGCAATGCCCCCCCTGGGGTGACGAAGCGCCCGACGCGCACCTGGCGATTGCCAACCACGCCGGACACCGGCGCCCGTACCACGGTGTGCTCCACGTCGATCAAGGCCAGCTCGCGGGCGGCCCTGGCCTGCGCGATGGTCGCCAGCGCCGCCTCACGCTGCGCCGCCAGCACCACGATGCGTTGCAGCTGGGCATCGACGGTGGCACCGGCGGCCGTCACGGCGGCCTTGGCTCCGGTACGGGCGGCCGCGGTCTGATCGACCAGGGCCTGGCTGACGGCGCTGTGCACGATCAACTTGCGGTTGCGCTCATGGGTCTTGTCGGCGAGCGTGCGTTCGGCCATGGCGGCGTGTCGTTGAGCCTGCGCCTGGCGGATCTGGGCCTTCTGCAACTGGGTCTGGGCATCGACGTCGTTCAACCGCGCTTGGGCGGACTCCAGGTTGGCCTCGGCCTGCGCCAGGTGCGCACGGTAGTCCCTGTCATCGATCCGGAACAGCACATCACCGGCCAGCACGCGTTGATTGTCCTCGACCTCGACCACCGTCACGTATCCCGACACCTTGGCGGCCAGGGATGTGACATCGCCACGTACGTAGGCGTTGTCGGTCGAAATGGCATCGAAGGAGCGAAACACCACCCAGCCCACCGTCACCAGCAGAACGGCCGCCACGCACAGCCCGATGCCGACCCTGCGGCCCCGGCCGGATCGCGCCATGCGGGTCTCGCCCAGGGCGTCGCCGGCCTGATCGTGTTCATCTGTCTTCATGCTCTTTCGTCCTGTTGACGGCCCTGACGACAGCTCGCTGCCGCCAGGGCCGAGGGCGATGGCCCGACTCACTTGTCGCTGGGGGTGACCAGTACCGTCTCGTCACTGTCGAGCACGAACACCGCCATCAGCCGTGCCGGCTTGCTGTCGCTGGCATTGGCGCTGACACCGTGGAACGCGCCCGGCGCCTCGTACCAGTTCTCCCCAGGCTTGTAGACCTTGGCCGGTTCACCATTGACGCTGCTGCGTACTTCTCCTTCGAGCACGGTGGCATAGATGAACGCCGACTTCGGATGCCGGTGCGCCGGTGACGAGGCGCCCGGCGCGTAATCGACGATCACCCCCCTCATGCTCTTGCCAGGCACGTTCGGCAGCGGCTTGTCGAAGACGACCGTGACCTTGCTTGCCGGGCGGTCGGCGGCCAGTGCGGGAGTAAGGGTCAGCGCGCTCAAGGTAGCGGCCAGGAAGATTCGGCTGAACATGGGAGTACTCCTTCTACGAGGACAATGGATGTGACAGGTTCACGAGCGACGCGCGAGCCAATCGACGAAGCGCGTCTCTGCGAGTCGGGCGCCACGGCCGGGGGTCAGCGACTGATCGTCGAGTTCGGCGCCGAAGTAGCGCGCATGGACATCGGCGACGACCTTGCGCGGGTCGCCGTTCAGGCGCAGGAAAGTACGGACCAGCTCATCCAGCGGCCCGGCCTCGGGCCCTGCAACCTCAAGGGTGCCGTTGGCCGGAGGCGCCAGCGCCACATCGGTGAGGGCCGCGGCGACATCGTCCGAGGCCATCGGCTGGAACAGCGCCGGCGACAGGCGGATCTCGTCGCCGACGCTGGCGGCCTCGGCGATGCCTGGGACGAACTCGAAGAACTGCGTGGCCCGCAGCAAGGTGTACGGCAGCCCGGAGGCCTTGATCAGGTCCTCCTGGGCCACCTTGGCGCGAAAGTAGCCGTTTTCCGGCAGCCGCTCGCTGCCGACGATCGACAAGGCCACGTGGTGGTGCACGCCCGCTGCCGCTTCCGCCGCCAGCAGGTTGCGGGTGGACGTCTGAAAGAACTCGAGGACAGCCTGGTCCTCCCAGGACGGTGCGTTGCTGACATCGACCACGACATCGATGCCATCCAGCACCTCGGCGAGCCCTTCGCGGGTGATCGTGTTGACGCCCGTGCTGGGCGCCGCCGCGACGGCATCATGGCCACGCTCGCGCAGCGCATTGACCAGTTTCGATCCAATGAGGCCGGTGCCTCCGATGACAACGAGTTTCATGGGCTTTCTCCGCGTCTCGACCGCAACCATTGCCGTCGTTCAGACAGACAATGCGCCGGACACGCCGGCGAGTCCTTGCGCAGCCCTTGGATTTACCTTCAAGGCACCTTGGATTCACGTCCAGAGTGCCGCGATGGCGGCCTGTACGACGCTGCCTTATCATCGACGGATGCCAACGAACGGTCGCCTCGGACACAAAACCTTGGGCGCGCGAGGGGACAAGACGTGTCATTCGAGTTTGACGACTATGTGCTCGACGAGCAGCGCCGGGAGCTCACCCGACGCGGGCAGGCCGTTGCCATCGGCCCGCAGGTGTTCGACCTGTTGCTGCAACTGGTGGTCAATCGCGACCGGGTGATGGGCCGGGACGAATTGCTGGCCAACGTGTGGAACGGCAGGATCGTCTCCGAATCGACCATCGCCAGCCATATCAACGCCGTGCGCAAGGCCATCGGCGACTCGGGCGAAGAACAACGCCTGCTGCGCACCGTGGCGCGCAAGGGCTACCGCTTCGTCGGACAGATCCTCGAGGCACCGCCCGTCGAGCAGCCCGCCCCCCGCCCCGTCGAGCCTGGCCAGGCCCTTGCGCTGCCGGACAAACCCTCGATCACCGTCCTGCCTTTCCAGAACCTGAGCGGCGACCCGGAACAGGACTACTTTGCCGATGGCATCGTCGAAGACATCATCGCCGCCCTGTCACGGTTCCGCTGGCTGTTCGTCATCGCCCGCAACTCCAGCTTCACCTTCAAAGGCCAACGCATCGATGTCCATCAGATCGGCCAGACCCTGGGCGTGCGCTACGTGCTCGAAGGCAGCGTGCGCAAGGCGGGCAATCGCATACGCATCACAGGCCAGCTGATCGACGCGAGCAGCGGCGAACACCTGTGGGCCGAGCGCTTCGAAGGCCTGCTCGACGATCTGTTCGAACTGCAGGACCAGGTGGCCGAAAGCGTGGTGGGGGCGATCGCGCCACAACTCGAGCGTGCCGAGATCGAGCGGGCCAAGCGCAAGCCCACCGATAGCCTGTGCGCGTACGACTATTACCTGCGCGGCACGGCGAAGATGCACACCGGCACCCGCGAAGCCATCGCCCAGGCACTGTCGCTGTTCCACCAGGCGGTCGAACTCGACCCGGAGTTCGCTTCGGCCTACGGCATGGCGGCCTGGTGCTACTTCTGGCGCAAGGTCAATGGCTGGATGGACGATCGCCCGGCGGAAATCGCCGAGGGCGCGCGCCTGGCGCACCTGGCCGTGGCCCTGGGGCGGGACGATGCCGTCGCGCTGACCCGGGGTGGCCACGCCCTGGGCCACCTGGCCGGCGACCTCGACGGCGCAATCGCCATGCTCGACCGGGCGCGCCTGCTCAACCCTAACCTGGCGCCCGCCTGGTACCTCGGCGGGATCCTGCGTGCCCTGCGCGGCGAGACCCAGGCCGCGATCGACAACCTCAACCATGCCACCCGCCTGAGCCCGCTGGATCCGGAAATGTTCCGCATGCAGGTGGGCATGGCCCTCGCCCACTTCTTCGCCGGACGCCTGGACAACGCCCTGGAGTGGGCGGAAAAGGCGCTCGGCAACCTCCCCACCCTGCTCCCGGCGGTGGCCCTGGTCGCAGCCTGCCACGCGCTGAACGGCCGGTTCGACAGCGCAAGACAGGCCATGGCGCGCTTGCGGGCGCAGGACCCAGCGTTGCAGGTATCGACCTTGAGGCAGTGGCTGCCGATTTATCGCGACGAGGACCTTGCTCGGCTTGCCGAGGGTTTGCGACAGGCAGGGCTGCCTGAATGACCCGCTGGATATTTTGCGCGATCGACTGCATCCAAACGTCCTGCTGGCGGGTATATACGTCAGGGCGGTCCAGGCCTGCCCTGTCCATGACTCTCCAGGAGATCCCTCGATGAACATCACGCTCGCTTCGTTGCTGCTTGCCTCTGGCCTCGCCCTGGCCCTGCAGACCGCCCATGCCCAGACCGGCGTTCCCGATGCCGTCAAGGTGCCCGATGGTCACAAGGTCGCTCTGGAAACCGTCGGTGTCGGTGAAATCACCTACGAGTGCCGCGACAAGGCCAACGCTCCTGGCCAGACCGAATGGACCTTCGTCGGCCCCAAGGCGGTGCTCAATGACCGCGCTGGAAAACCGGTGGGCGACTACTTCGGGCCGCCCGCCACCTGGCAGGCCAGGGACGGTTCGAAGATCACCGGCACCCAGCTGGCCATCGCCCCGGCGGCCAAGGGTGATCTGCCGTACCAACTGGTCAAGGCCAACCCCGCCGAGGGCAAGGGTGCGATGAGCGGCGTCAGTTTCATCCAGCGCCTGGCCACTCGCGGAGGCGTGGCCCCGCAAAGCGCCTGCTCGGCCCAGAACAAGGGCGAGAAACAGATCGTCAAGTACCAGGCCGACTACATCTTCTGGGCCGCCAAGTGACTGCTTGAAAAGCAGGCGCGCGGGCATCCTTCGGCTACGCTCATCGGCAGACCTCGACCAGCCGGTAGCAGAAGGATTGCCCCTGTCTTGAACCTGTCCTCCACGCCTTTCGACTTTCAGCGTTGCCTCGAGGCCTGTGCCCTGGGTGATCGGCACGCGTTGCAGGCGCTCTACGACCAGGAAGGCTCCCGCTTGCTCGGCGTGGCGCGGCGCATAGCCCGTGATGACGCCACGGCCGAGGACATCGTCCACGATGCCTTCATCCGCATCTGGACCCACGCGGCCAGCTTCGATCCCGCACGCGGGTCGGCGCGTGGCTGGGTATACAGCGTGACCCGACACCTGGCCCTGAATTTCGTGCGCGACACCCGCCGTGAAGTCACGCTGGACGAGACGACCCTCACCAACACCGAGGCACTGGCGCCCTACCAGGAGAATCTCGAGCTGCTGACCGACACCGCCAAGGTCCATCGCTGCCTCAGGCAACTGGAGCCAGCACGTCGGCTGTGCATCCTGCATGCCTATGTCGACGGCTTCAGCCACGCCGAGATCGCCAGGTTGCTCGGTACCCCCCTTGGCACGGTCAAGGCCTGGATCAAGCGCAGCCTCAAGGTGTTGCGGGAGTGCATGGGATGACTACCGAGTCCGACGACGAAAGCCGCGAAGACATCGACCAGCTGGCCGGGGAGTATGTGCTCGGTACTCTGTCTGCCGAGCAGAACGCGGCGGTGCTTCAGCGTCTGGACACGGATCGGGCCTTGCGCACCGCCGTGGATGACTGGGAGAACCGGTTGCTGGAACTCAACACGCTGGCCACTCCCCTGCCCCCCAGCGCAAGGCTGTGGGGGCGGATCACCCGCAGCCTGGACGAACGCCGTACGCGTCCTCGCAGGTGGCAGCGCCTGGCGCTGTGGCAGGGGCTGAGCGGCATCGGCGTGGCGGCCAGCCTGCTGCTGGCCTTGCTGCTGCTGACCGCCCAGCCGCCAACGACCACTTACCTGGTGGTGCTGGTGGCGCCTGCGGACCAGGTACCTGGCTGGGTGGTCCAGGCCAGCGATACACGTAAAGTCCAGCTTATTCCACTGGGCAAGTCCGAGGTGCCAGCGGACAAGGTCCTGCAGTTCTGGACCAAGGGCGCGCAATGGCAGGCGCCGGTGTCCCTGGGGCTGGTCAAGCCGGGAGAACAGCTCACCGTTCCCCTGGATCGCCTGCCGCCGCTCGAACCCAACCAGCTGTTCGAGCTGACCCTGGAGAGGGCCGGCGGCTCGCTCACTGGCCGCCCGACGGGTCCAGTGCAATTCATCGGTCGAGCGGTCAAGGTGATCTGAACCCAGTCACCTCGATGTTGCGGGCAAGGCAACGCCGTTCAGTCCTCCTGTACCGCCAGCGCCTGCTGCGCATCCCAACCACCTCCCAAGGCCGCAATCAACTGCACACTCGCCACCAACCGCCCCTGCAGCAACGTCAGCACGCTGCGCTCATTGCTCAGGGCCGTGGTCTGCACGTTCACCACATCCAGATACCCGATCAGCCCGGCCTTGTACTGGTTCTCGGTCAGGCGCAACGACTCGCGCGCCGCTTCCAGAGCCTCTTGCCGCACCACGGCTTCGTCACCATACACCTTGAGCTGCACCAGGTAGTTCTCGACCTCCCTGAAACCATCCAGCACGGTCTGGCGGTACTGCGCCACGGTCTGGTCGTACACCGCCACGGTGCGATCCACCTCGGCGCTGCGCCTGCCAGCATCGAACAGGGTCAGCGCCAGTTGCGGTCCGACCGACCAGTAACGGTTGGGCAACTCGATCCAGTTGTTGAAGCTGCTGCTGGAATAGCCCCCGCTCATGCTCAACGACAGGTCCGGGAAATACGCGGCACGGGAAACGCCGATATTGGCGTTGGCCGCCATCACCTTGCGCTCGGCCGAGGCGATGTCGGGTCGGCGCTCCAGCAGTTGCGACGGCAGCGCCAGCGGAATCTGCGGCAACGCCGGGATGTCGTTGCTCGGCGCCAGCGCGAAGTCCGCCGGCGCCTTGCCCATCAGCACGGCGATGGCGTTCTCGTACTGCGCTCGCTGCCAGGCCAGGTCGATCAGATCGGCCTGGGCGCTCTTGAGCTGGGTCCGTGCCTGGGCCACGGCGTCCGGCCCGGAAACCCCGGCGCGGTACTGGTTCTCGTTCATCTTCAACGAGCGCTCATAGGCCGCGACCGTGGCTTCGAGCAGACGCTTCTGCTCATCGATCACCCGCAACTGCAGGTAGTTCTGCACCAGCTCCGACTGCTGGCTCAGGCGGATCGCCGCCATGTCGGCCAGGCTGGCCTCGGCGCTCGCTTCGTTGGCGTTCAGGGTCTCGCGCAGTTTGCCCCACAGGTCGATCTCCCAGCTCACGCCGAGCTGCGCGTTGTAGGTGTTGCGAATGCCACTGCTGTTGTTCGACAGGCTGGAACTGGAGCTGCCTGTTCCCTGCGCCGAGCGATTCTTGCTGGTGGTCAGGTCCAGCGTGGGGAACAGCGAGGCACGGCTGCTACGCACCAGAGCCTGGGCCTGACGGTACTGGGCTTCATACTGCGCGACCGTCTGATTGCTGCGGTTGAGCTCCTCGACCAACCCGTTCAACTGCCTGTCGCCGTAGATTTCCCACCACGCCCCGCGGGCGATGGCATCCGACGGATTGGCCTGGGTCCAGCCCTCGGCCTGCTTGAACTGCGCCGGCGTGCTCATCTCGGGCCGGTGATAATCCGGGCTCAGCGTACAAGCGCTGAGCATCGCCACGCACAGGCCGGCGCCGACCAGGCGCGAGCCACGTCCCCGGGTCAGCAGCTGGAGGGCACGGTGGATTTGGGTTTCGGCAAAGTTCATAGCGGGGTATCCAGGGCAGCGTCGGTGCGCACACCGCGCCAACGGTTGAAACGGTGACGCAGGCGGTCGAGGTACAGGTAGACCACCGGCGTCGTGTACAGGGTCAGGACCTGGCTGAACACCAGGCCGCCGATGATGGTCAGGCCCAGCGGCTGGCGCATCTCGGCGCCCTCCGCCTGGCTGAGCAGCAGCGGCAGCGCGCCGAGGATGGCGGCCAGGGTGGTCATGAGGATCGGCCGCAGGCGCAGCAGGCAGGCGCGGCGGATCGACTCTTCCGGCGTGAGGCCGTCGTTGCGCTCCAGCTGCAGGGCCAGGTCGATCATCAGGATGGCGTTCTTCTTCACCACGCCGATCAGCAGGAACAGCCCCAGCAGCGAGATCAGGCTGAACTCGCCGCCGGTCAGGTACAGCACCAGCAAGGCGCCGACGCCGGCCGAGGGCAGCGTGGAGAGGATGGTCAACGGGTGGATGTAACTCTCGTAGAGAATGCCCAGCACCAGGTACACCAGCACCAGGGCGCCGAGGATCATCAGCGGTTGGCCCTCGGTGGTGCTGGCAAAGGCGCTGGCCGTGCCGCCGAGCTTGGCGATGATCGACTCGGGCATGCCCAGCCTGGCCACCGCGCGCTCCAGCGCGGCCATGGCCTGGTCGGTGCTGTAGCCCTCGGCGACGTCGAAGGCGATTTCCTCGGAGGCGAACTGGTCTTCGTGGCTGACGCGGTCGTTGGCCAGGCTGTTCTCGTAATGGGCGAACGTGGACAACGGCACGCGGGCGCCGTCGGCGGTGATCACCTGCACCTGTTCCAGGGTGCTTGGGTCCCAGGCATACCTGGGGTTGATCTCCAGCACCACCTGGTACTGGTTGAGGCTGTCGTAGATGGTCGAGATCTGCCGCTGGCTGTAGGCGTTGTTCAGCACGGCGGTGACCATGTCCATGTCGATACCCAGGCGCTTGGCCTGGTCACGATCCACCACCAGGGTCACCTGCTGGGTGCCCGCGCCGTCTCGGGCATCGACCGCCGTCAGCTCGGGCACCGTGCGCAGGGTCGCCGCGACTTTCGGGAACCACTCACGCAGGGCATCCAGCTCGCCACTCTGCAGGGTGTAAAGGTACTGCGAAGTGGTCTGGTCGCGGCCGCCGCCCCCTAGCTGCAGGTCCTGGTCGGCCATCAGGTACAAACGCCCGCCCGGCACCTTGGGCAATTCCTTGCGCAGGCGATCGATGACTTTCTGGGCATTTTCCTTGCGTTCGGCGATGGGCTTGAGGCGCACCAGGACGAAGGCGTTGTTGGTGCCGCTGTTGCCGCCGATGAAACCGGCGACACTCTCCACGGCCGGATCCTTGAGCAGCGCCCGACGGTAGATTTCCATCTTCGGCTGCATGACGGTGAACGACAGGCCATCGTCGCCACGGATGAAACCTTGCAACTGGCCGGTGTCCTGCTGCGGCATCAGGGTCTTGGGCACCACGACATAGAGCGCGATGTTGAGCACGATGGTGGCCAGCAGGCTGATCAGCGTCAGGCGCTTGTGGCGCAACGCCCAACCCAGGCTCCTGTCGTAGCCTGCGACCATGCGCTGGTGGATACGGTCGCTCCAGCGCTGCAGGCGGGTCTGCTGTTGCGGGCCATGGACCTTCAGCCAGCGCGAGCAGAGCATCGGCGTCAGCGTCAGCGACACCACCAGCGAAACGATGATCGCCGCGGCCAAGGTGATCGAAAACTCCTTGAACAACCCCCGGACGATGCCGCCCATGAACAGGATGGAGACGAACACCGCCACCAGCGAGACGTTCATAGACAGCAGGGTGAAGCCGACCTCCCTGGCGCCCTTGTAGGCGGCGCGCATGGGGGTTTCACCGTTCTCGATATGCCGCGAGATGTTCTCCAGCACCACGATGGCGTCGTCCACCACCAGGCCGGTGGCCAGGATCAGCGCCATCAGCGACAGGTTATTCAGCGAGAAGCCGCACAGGTACATGACCGCAAACGTCCCCACCAGCGACACCGGCACCGCCAGGCTGGGGATCAGCGAGGCGCGGAAGTTGCCTAGGAACAGGTAGACCACCAGGATCACCAGCACCACGGCGATCAGCAGGGTGTGCTCGGCCTCCTTCAGGGTGGCCTTGATCACCGGCGAACGATCCATGGCCACGTTGAGCTTCACACTGGCGGGCAGCAGCGACTGCAACGCCGGCAACTCGGCCTTGATCTGCTCGACGGTCTCGATGATGTTGGCGTTGGTCTGGCGGTTGACCACCAGCAGCACCGCGCTCTCATCGTTGAAAAACCCGCTGTTGTAGCGGTTCTCCACGCCGTCGGTGACCTTGGCCACGTCGGCCAGGCGCAGGATCGCGCCGTTCTGCTGGCGGATCACCACCGGCTTGTAGTCTTCGGCGCTTTCCAGCTGGTCGTTGGCGCGCACCTGCCAGTTGCGCTCACTGTCCTCGACGAAGCCCATCGGCCGGCGCTGGTTGGCGTTGGCCACCGCGGTGCGCACCTCGTCCAGGGACAACCCGTACTGGTTGAGCAGCTGCGGTTCGAGCTCGATGCGCACCGCCGGCAGCGAGCTGCCGCCGATCTGCACCTCGCCTACTCCGCTGACCTGGGACAGGCTCTGCGACAGGATGGTATCGGCCAGGTCGTAGAGCTTGCCCTTGGACAGCACGTCCGAGGTCAGCGACAGCACCATGATCGGCGCCTGGGACGGGTTGATCTTCTTGTAGGTGGGCATGCTGCGCATGCCACTGGGCAGCAAGTTGCGGGTGGCGTTGATCGCCGCCTGCACCTCACGGGCGGCGCCGTCGATGTCGCGGCCCAGGTCGAAGCCGATGATCACCCGGGTCGAGCCCTGGTTGGAACTGCTGGTCAGCGTGGTGACGCCGGCGATGGCGCCGAGCTTGCGCTCCAGCGGCGTGGCCACGGTGGAGGCCATGACCTCGGGGCTGGCGCCTGGCAGGTTGGCCTGCACCACGATCACCGGGAAGTCCATCTGCGGCAGTGGCGATACCGGCAGCAGACCGAAGCTCACCCCGCCCAGCAACATGATCGCCAGGCTCAGCAGCATGGTCGCTACCGGTCGGCGAATGAAGGGTCCGGACAGGTTCATGCGTCAGCCTGCTGCGCGTCGGCAGCCGGGCGCCAGCGGCGCGCCAGACGATCGAAGTACAAGTAGATCACCGGGGTGGTGAACAGGGTCAGCACCTGGCTCACCAGCAGGCCACCGACCATCACCAGGCCCAGGGGCTGACGCAGCTCGGCGCCGGAGCCGGTGGCGAGCATCAGCGGCACGGCACCGAACAGCGCGGCCAGGGTGGTCATCAGGATTGGCCGGAAGCGCAGCAGCGCCGCCTGGTAGATCGCCTCACGCGGGCTCATGCCCTGATGACGCTCGGCCTCCAGGGCGAAGTCGATCATCATGATCGCGTTCTTCTTGACGATGCCGATCAGCAGGATGATGCCGATGATGGCGATCATGCCCAGGTCATTGCCGCTGAGCAGCAGCGCGAGCAAGGCCCCCACCGCCGCCGACGGCAGCGTGGAAAGGATGGTCACCGGGTGTATGTAGCTCTCGTAGAGCACGCCCAGCACGATGTACATGGTCACCACGGCGGCCAGGATCAGCAGCAAGGTGCTCGACAGCGAGGCCTGGAACGCCTCGGCGGCCCCCTGGAAGCGAGTCTGCACGCCCAGCGGCATGCCGATGTCCCGCTGCACCTGCTCGATCACCTTTACCGCCTCGCCCAGCGACGAGCCATGGGCCAGGTTGAACGACATCATCACCGCCGGGAACTGGCCAATATGGGAAATGGCCAGTTGGGCCTGGCGCTGCTCGATGCGCGCCAGCGCCGACAGACGCACCTGGCCACCATCGGTGGCGCTGACGTGGATCGACTCCAGCGCCTGCGGACCGAGGCTGGCCGCGGTCTGCGACTGCAGCACCACGCGGTATTGGCTGGCCTGGGTGTAGATGGTCGAGATCTGCCGCTGGCCGAACGCGTCGTACAGCGCGTTGGTGATCTGCGACACGCTGATGCCAAGGCGGCTGGCCATGTCGCGGTCGATCACCAGGTACACCTGCAGGCCTTTGTCCTGCAGGTCGCTGGCCACGTCCTGCAGTTCCGGGCGCTGCTGCAGCGCCTGCACCAGCTTGCCGCTCCACTCGGCGAGCATGTCGGCATCCGGCGAGCTGAGGCTGAACTGGTACTGGGTGCGGCTGACCCGGTCCTCGATGCTCAGGTCCTGCACCGGCTGCATGAACAGGCGAATGCCCACCAGTTTGTCGAGCTGCGGCTGCAGGCGGCGGATGACCTCGGCGGCGGTGACGTCGCGCTCGCCATGGGGCTTGAGGTTGATCAGCAGGCGGCCGCTGTTGAGGGTGGCGTTGTCGCCGTCCACGCCGATGTAGGAAGACAGGCTCTGCACCGCCGGATCTTCGAGGATCACCTTGGCCAGCGATTGCTGGCGCTCGCTCATGGCGGCGAACGAGGTGGCCTGGGGCGCTTCGGAAATACCCTGGATCACCCCGGTGTCCTGCACCGGGAAGAAGCCCTTGGGCACCATCAGGTACAGCACCACGGTCAGCGCCAGGGTAGCCACGGCCACCAGCAGCGTCAGCGGTTGGCGCTCGAGCACCCAGGTCAACGCACGGCCGTAGTGCTTGATCAGCCAGTCGATCCAGGCGCCACTGGCGCGGTAGAAACGGCCCTGGTCCTGCTCCTTGGGCTCGCGCTTGAGCAAGCGGGCGCACATCATCGGTGTCAGCGTCAGCGAAACCACCAGCGAGATCAGGATCGCCACCGCCAGGGTGATGGCGAATTCGCGGAACAGTCGCCCGACCACATCGGCCATGAACAGCAGCGGGATCAATACCGCGATCAGCGAGAAGGTCAGCGAGATGAGGGTGAAACCGATCTGCCTGGCCCCCTTGAGCGCAGCCTGCAACGGCGTTTCGCCCTCCTCGATATGGCGGGAGATGTTCTCCAGCATGACGATGGCATCGTCCACCACGAATCCGGTGGCGATGGTCAGGGCCATCAGCGTGAGGTTGTTGACCGAGAATCCGGCCAGGTACATCACCCCGAAGGTGCCGATCAACGACAGTGGCACGGCGATGGACGGGATGAGGGTGGCACTGACCCTGCGCAGGAACAGGAAGGTCACCATCACCACCAGGGCGATGGCGAACAGCAGTTCGTGCTGCACGTCGCGCACGGCGGCGCGGATGGTCTGGGTACGGTCGGTGAGCACGCTGACTTCCAGCCCGGCCGGCAGGTTGTCGGTGATCGACGGCAGCATCTCCTTGATCCGGTCGACCACTTCGATGACGTTGGCGCCAGGCTGGCGCTGGATGTTCAGCAGCACCGCCTCGTTCTGATTGGCCCAGGCGGCCAGGCGCTCGTTCTCGGCGCCGTCGACGATCTCGGCGATGTCCTTCAGGCGCAGCGGCGCGCCATTGTTGTACTTGAGGATGAGGTTGGCGTACTCGGCGGGCGAGCGCAGCTGGTCGTTGGCATCGAGCATCGACACGCGGGTGGGGCCGTCGAAGTTGCCCTTGGGCTGGTTGACGTTGGACGCGCCGATCAGGGTCCGCACGTCATCCAGGTTCAGACCATTGGCGGCCAGGGCCTCGACATTGACCTTGATCCGTACTGCCTGGCGCTGGCCGCCGGCGATGCTGACCATGCCGACGCCGCTGATCTGGGCGATCTTCTGCGCCACGCGGGTATCGACCAGGTCGTTGAGCTTGGGCAACGGCATGGTCTTCGATGAGATGGCCAGGGTCAGCACCGGGGTGTCGGCCGGATTGACCTTGTTGTACACCGGCGGCGCCGGCAGGTCGCTGGGCAGCAGGTTGCTGGCGGCGTTGATCGCGGCCTGGACCTGCTGCTCGGCGACATCCATGTTCATGTCGAGGTTGAAGCGCAAGGTGAGCACCGAGGCGCCACCTGAGCTGGTCGACGCCATCTGCTCCAGGCCCGGCATCTGGCCGAACTGGCGCTCCAGCGGGGCGGTGACCGCACTGGTCATCACCTGTGGGCTGGCGCCTGGGTAAAGGGTCATGACCCGGATGGTCGGGTAGTCGACCTGCGGCAAGGCCGCCACTGGCAGCAGCTTGTAGGCGATCAGGCCGGCCAGGACGATGGCCAGCATGCTCAGCGTGGTGGCGACCGGCCGCAGGATGAACAGGCGCGAGAGGTTCATGCGCCCGCCTTGCCGCTCGACTCACCGGTCTGCGCCGAGCCACCGGCGCCCTGCCCTTGCAGGTGCTGGCCGGGGGTGGTCGGCACTTGCGAGCTGTCTTCGACCACCTCGACCTTGGTGCCTTCGCGCAGGCGATCGGTGCCTTCCAGCACCAGGCGATCACCGGCCGCCAGGCCCTCGACGATCACCGTGTTCTCGCCATCGCTGGCACCGACCTTGAGCTTGCGGATGTTGATCGTGTTCTCGGCGTTGACCACATAGGCGAAGGTGCCGTCGTTGCCGAACTGGATGGCCGCGGCCGGCGCCAGCACCACGTGCTTCAGGGTGTCGGCCAGCAGACGCACATTGACGAACTGATTGGGGAACAGGGCGTGGTCCCTGTTCTCGAAGGTGCCCTTGAACTTCAAGGTGCCGGTCGCGGTGTCGATCTGGTTGTCGAGGCTCCCCAGCACACCGGTGGATTGCAGCTTCTGGTCGCCACGGTCCCAGGCCTCCACCGGCAGGCTCGCGCCGCTGCGGTAGCGGGCGAGCACGGTGTCGAGCTGGGTTTCCGGGAGGGTGAAGGCGACGCTGATCGGCTGGGTCTGGGTGATGACCACCAGCGCCGTGGTGTCGTTGGCGGCCACCAGGTTGCCCAGGTCCAGCTGGCGCAAGCCGACACGGCCGCTGATCGGGGCGCGGATCTGGCTGAATTCGAGGTTCAGGCGAGCATCGTTGACCTGCGCCTGGTTGGTCTTGACCAGGCCCTGGAACTGGGCAACCTGCGCCTCGGCGGTGTCCAGGGTCTGCTTGGCGATGCTGTCCTCGGCGTACAGGCCTTTGTAGCGGGCCAGGTCGACCTGGGCATTCTTCAGTTGCGCCTGGTTCTGCGCCAGAGTGCCTTCGGCCTGCTGCAGGGCGATGCGGTAGGCGCGTGGATCGATCTCGGCGAGCAGATCGCCGGCCTTGACCTGCTGGCCCTCCTTGAAGTGGATTTTGACCAGCTCGCCGGCCACCCGGCTGCGCACATTGACCGTGTTGGTCGCGGTGACGGTGCCAAGGGCCTTGTAGTACAGCGGGAAATCACCCACCCGCACCGGCTCGACGCGGACCGGCACCGCCTCGGCGGAAGCACCGAAGCCCGGGCGCCCGCCCATGCCCATCCCCGCGCCCCGCCCCGGACGGCCACTGGCGCCTTCCTGGTGGGCTACCGGCGCAGGCCACAGCCACCAGGCCAGCACGGCTACCAGCAGCAGGATCAGCAGGCCGAACAGCCAGCGACGGAGGGAACGGGAATTGGAGGCTTGCATGGGTCGAACGAACCTTGTTCAGAGAAAGACGGCGTGGAGAGCGTGAACGATAAGCACTGGCATCGTTTTAGCAAAGGGGCTTTACCAGTGCTTTACCTTCGGCTGACGTTGGCAAAGACGTGGACTTTAAATGAAAACGGCCTGGAACAGGGTCCAGGCCGTTACAGGGTGTAACCCTTGGGGCGCTTCACGCCCCTTTCGCCGGCAAGCCGGCTCCCACAGGTGCGTGCGGTCTTTGTGGGAGCCGGCTTGCCGGCGATGGGCTGCGCAGCAGCCCCAATAGCGTTTACTTCAGGACAGCCAGCGCCGCCTCGTAGTTCGGCTCGTCGGCGATTTCGCCCACCAGCTCGGCGTGCAGCACCTTGTCGTGCTCGTCCAGCACCACCACGGCGCGGGCGGCCAGGCCGGCCAGCGGGCCGTCGGCGATGGCCACGCCGTAGCTCTCCAGGAACTCGCGGCCACGCAGGGTCGACAGGTTCTTGACGTTCTCCAGGCCTTCGGCGCCGCAGAAGCGTGCCTGGGCGAACGGCAGGTCGGCGGAGATGCACAGCACCACGGTGTTGGCCACGTCATTGGCCTGGGCGTTGAACTTGCGCACGGAGGTGGCGCAGGTCGGGGTGTCGACGCTCGGGAAGATATTCAGCACCTTGCGCTTGCCGGCGAAGTCTTTCAGCGACTTGTCGGACAGATCGCCCGCGACCAGGGAGAAGGCCGGAGCCGCGGCGCCGGCCTTGGGCAGTTCGCCTTTGACCTGAACCGGGTTGCCTTTGAGAGTCACTTGAGCCATGGCGGAAATCCTTATGCGGGGTTGGAAAAAGACCCTGAGTTAAGCATGAAGCCGCGCAAGTGCCTATAAGCAAACATGAAATTGTTGTATTGCCAGACAATTATCGTGGACAAGAAAATGCCCGGGTGGCGACAACCGACCCGGGCACTTTCCTTCAGCGGCGTATCAAGCCAGCAGGCCGTACACCACCGAAGTCAGGGCCACCAGGCCGACGACCACCACGAACAGATTGGACAGCGCGCCACTGTACTTGCGCATCGACGGCACGCGACGGATGGCGTACATCGGCATCAGGAACAGCAGCACGGCGATGATCGGGCCGCCCAGGGATTCGATCATGCCGAGGATGCTCGGATTGAGGGTGGCGACGATCCAGCACACCACCAGCATCAGCGCGGCGACCACGCGGTCCAGGGTCTTGGCGCCCGGGCGCATGCCGGCCTTGACGATCATGCCCTTGAGGCCCTCGCTGGCACCGATGTAGTGGCCCAGGAACGACTTGGCGATGGCGATGAAGGCGATCAGCGGCGCGGCGAAGGCGATGGCCGGCTGGTCGAAGTGATTGGCCAGGTACGACAGGATCGACAGGTTCTGCGCCTTGGCCTCGGCCAGCTGGGCGCTGCTCAGGGTCAGCACGCAGCTGAACACGAAGAACAGCACCATCAGCACCATCAGCAAGTGGGCGCGACGCAGGATCTGGCCACTGCGCTCATCGGCGTGCTCACCGTAACGGCGCTTCTGGTCGACGGCGAAGGCCGAGATGATCGGCGAGTGGTTGAACGAGAACACCATCACCGGAATCGCCAGCCACACGGTGTGCAGGAACGCCGAACCGGACGGCACCTGGGTGGCGGTGTCGAGGATCCCGCCGGTCCAGTGCGGCACCAGGTACAGGGCCAGCAGCGCCAGGGCGACGATGAACGGGTAGACCAGCAGGCTCATGACCTTGACCGTGGCCTGTTCACCGCAGCGCACGATCGCCAGCAGGCCGAGGATCAGCACGAACGAAAGGATCGCCCGCGGCGGCGGTGTCATGTGCAGCTGGTGCTCCATGAAGCTGCTGACGGTGTTGGTCAGCGCCACGCTGTAGATCAGCAGGATCGGGAAGATGGCGAAGAAGTACAGGACGGTGATCAGCGCGCCGGCGGTGATGCCGAAATGCTCCTCGACCACTTCGGTGATGTCGCCGCCCTTGCTGCCGGAGAGCACGAAACGGGTTAGCCCGCGGTGCGCGAAGTAGGTCATGGGGAAGGCCAGCAAGGCCAGGACCAGCAGCGGCCAGAAACCGCCAAGGCCGGCATTGATGGGCAGGAACAAGGTTCCGGCGCCGATGGCCGTGCCGAACAGGCCCAGCATCCAGGTGGTGTCGTGACGCGACCAGCTGCCGAGGGTGGCGGGGGTCGATTCTACAAAGCGTTGTTCAACGCTTGGGGCCTGCTCATTCATTCCGGGTGAAGCTCCACTCGCAAGACTGCAACAGGCTGAGAATGGCGAAATAGACGATTCGCCCAACTCAACCGGGTAAAGGGCCCGCGATTGTGCATGCAAAGGTTGCACTTGGGGAAGCCCCGCCCGAGGGACGGTTGCACTTGTCTTTACAAGCGGGTGCGTCGAAGGGGCGCCGCACGCCCCAATCGCGGGCAAGCCCGCTCCCACAGGAGAGTGCCAGGTCCAGGCCCCGCGCATTCCTGTGGGAGCGGGCTTGCCCGCGAGTGGGCCGCAAAGCGGCCCTGAAGCCTTTACTTCTGAACGGCGGCGAACGCCTCGGCCACCCGACGCAGATTGGCCGGACGCAGGCCGGACATGCACATGCGGCCGCTGTCGATCAGGTACACACCGAACTCGTCACGCAGGCGGCGCACCTGCTCGACGCTCAGACCGGTGTAGCTGAACATGCCGCGTTGACGCACGAAGAACTGGAAGTCCTGGCCCGGCAACAGTTCGCCGAGCAGATCGACCAGGCCCTGGCGCATGTCGAGGATGCGCTTGCGCATGACCTCCACTTCCGCTGCCCACTGCCCGCTCAGCTCGGCATCGCCGAGCACGCCGGCCACCAGCTGGGCGCCGAAGGCAGGCGGGCTGGAGTAGTTGCGGCGCACGGTGGCCTTGAGCTGGCCGAGCACGCTGGCGGCGGTGGCCGCATCGTCGCAAACCACCGACAGGCCCCCTACCCGCTCGCCGTACAGCGAGAAGATCTTCGAGAACGAGTTGCTGACCAGGCACGGCACACCGGCGCGCGCCATCTCGCGGATGGCGTAGGCATCTTCCACGAGGCCTTCGCCGAAGCCCTGGTAGGCGATGTCGAGGAACGGGATCAACTGGCGCGCCTTGACCACCTCGACCACCTGCTGCCACTGCTGCGGCTCCAGGTCCGCCCCGGTGGGGTTGTGACAGCAAGGGTGCAGCAGGACGATGCTGTTGGCCGGCAGGGTCTGCAGGGTAGCGAGCATGCCGGCGAAATCCACGCCACGGCTGGCCTGGTCGAAGTACGGGTAGGCGTGCACCTTGAAGCCCGCGCCTTCGAAGATCGCCCGGTGGTTGTCCCAGGTCGGGTTGCTCACCCACACCTCGGAGTCGGGGAAGTAGCGTTTGAGGAAGTCGGCGCCGACTTTCAGCGCGCCGGAGCCACCGACGGTCTGCACGGTGGCCACGCGACCATCGGTCACGACCGGGTGGTCGGCGCCGAACAGCAGCGCCTGGATCGCCTGGCGATAGCTGGCCAGACCTTCCATCGGCAGGTACAGCGAGGCTTCGTGAGGCTGGCCGGCCAGGCGTTTCTCCACTTCGCCCACCGCCGCCAGTTGCGGCACCACGCCGGCTTCGTCGTAGTACAGGCCGATGCTCAGGTTGACCTTGTCGGCACGGGGGTCGGCCTTGAAGGTTTCCATCAACGAAAGGATCGGGTCGCCGGCGTAGGCATCGACATGTTTGAACACAGCGTGCAGCTCCTTGGGAATCAACTCAGTTCGGGGGAGGATGAGCCGAGGATACCTGCAGTGAGGCGCGCGGAACATCACCGATGTGCAAGGACGTCCGTGCAGCGGCGCATGGACCGCGGACATCGCGGCACCTGCCCCGGCAAACGTCCACCCTGGCTCAGCGGCTAGCGCAACAACGTCTGGATCTCCCCATGCAGCGTATCCAGGTCGAACGGCTTGGCCAGAATGGGCGCCCGCCGCGCGATCGGGCTCCCCGACTCGAGAATCTCCGCCGGATACCCACTGATGAAGATCACTTTCAAATCAGGCCGCAGTTTCACCGCCGGCTCGGCAATCTCCACGCCGGAAATCCCGCCCGGCAGGCGAAAATCGGTGACCATCAGATCCAGGTGCGGCTTGCTGGCCAGGATGGCGAACGCCTGCTCGCCATCCTCCGCCACCAGCACATGGTAGCCCTCACCCGCCAGGTAATCGCGCAGAATCATGCGAATCGCCGGTTCATCCTCGACGATCAGTACGACATCTTGTGCATCTTCACTCATGACAACGCCTTCGAATTCAACAGGTTGGCAATCAGACCCCAAGGCTACGCAGAGGTTGCCTGCGCCTGATCGCTGGATTGACGCACCGCCGGCAACGGCAGGTAGACGCTGAAGGCGGCACCCGCGCCCTCCTCGCTTTCCACCTGGATACGCCCACCGTGCGCCAGCACGATCTGCTCGGAAATGTACAGCCCCAGTCCCAGTCCACCGCTGGCCTGGTGCGCGGCCACACGCTCGAACTGCTGGAATATCCGCTGCTGGTTCTGCGCACTGATGCCGATGCCTTGGTCGCGCACCTGCACGCAGGCCATCGCACCGTCCTCGAACACCCGAACCTGCACCGGCTTGCGCTCGCCATAGCGCAAGGCATTGGACAACAGGTTGGCCAGCACCTGTTCGATACGAAACTCATCCCACTCGCCCCGCAAGGCCTGACAGCGCTCCAGCTCGATGCGGGTATCCAGGGCAGCGGCCTGGGCGGCGAAGTTTTCCACCAGGCCCTGCACCAGTTGCCCCAGATCGAAGGCCTTGGGCCGGATCGACAGCTTGCCGGTGCGAATCCGCGATACGTCGAGCATGTCCTCGACCAGGCGGATCAGGCTGTTTATCTGACGCTCGTCACGCTCGACCATCGCCTTGAGCTTGTCCTCGCTGAATGCCGTCAGATTGCCCCGCGACAAGTGCATGCGGCGCAGCTGGGTTTCGAGAATCAGGCCGTTGAGCGGCGTGCGCACCTCATGGGAAACGATCGACATGAAATCGTCGCGCATGCGCACCGCCCGTTCCAGCTCGCCACGGGCCAGTTGCAGCTGCGACAGCAACTGCTCCTGCTCTTCGCGGCTGCGTTCCAGCGCCTGCAGTTGCCGGTCGAGGGCCTTGCGCTGACGGAACAGGTCGACGAACACCGAGACCTTGCTCTTGACTGCCAGGGTATCCAGCGGCTTGTGCAGAAAGTCCACGGCCCCGCTTTCATAACCCTTGAAGGCGTAGTTCATCTCACGGCCTGCCGCGCTGACGAAGACGATGGGAATGCTGCGGGTCTTTTCCGTGCCGCGCATCAGCTCGGCCAGTTCGAAGCCGTTCATGCCGGGCATCTGCACGTCGAGGATGGCCAGGGCGAATTCGTGTTCGAGCAGCAGCGACAACGCCTGTTCCGCCGACTGGGCCTGATGCACCTCGCGGTCTGCGCCCTGGATCAGGGCGTCCAGCGCCAGCAGGTTTTCCGGCAGGTCGTCGACGATCAGCAGTTTGGCGGTGATATGGCTTAGCATGCGCGGGGTTCCAGGGTAGCGAGCAACTGCCCGATACCGCTCAGAGAAAGGATGTGGTCAGGGCTGTGCAGGGCCAGCGCGGCCTCCGGCATCAGCGCGACCTGTGCTTCGCGGGGGTCCTGCACGATTGTGCGCCCGCCGTTCTGTTTGATGCGCAACAGCCCTTGGGCGCCGTCTTCGTTGGCACCGGTGAGCAGCACGCCGAGCAGGTCCGGGCCATAGGCGTCGGCCGCCGAGGCGAAGAGAAAATCGATGGCTGGCCGGGAAAAATGCACCGGCGGCTCCTGGCTGAGCGAGAAGCTCAGGTCGCGCTCCACCGACAGGTGGTAGCCCGGCCCCGCCACGTAGATCAGGCCCGGCTCGACGCGGGCCTTGTCGACGGCCTCGCGCACCGGGCGGTGCAGGCGGCGCTGCAGCACTTGCGCCAGATGGCTGTGACGGTCCTCCGGCAGGTGCAGCACGCACAGTACCGGAATGGCGAAGCCAGCCGGCAGCGCGCCGAGCACGCTGAACAGCGCGGCAACGCCTCCCGCCGAGGCGCCGATGACGATCGCGCGCACGCCGTTCATACCTTGCGGTAGATCCGCTCGGGCCGCACCAGCGGCTCGAAGCGCTCGCCGTAGGCCGAGAAATCCACCGACTCCTTGCTGCCCAGCACCAGGAAGCCCCGGTGGCACAAGGAGTCGTGGAACAGCCCGAGGGCACGGTCCTGCAAGTCCTTGTTGAAATAGATCAGCACGTTGCGGCACGACACCAGCTGCGTTTCGGAGAACACGCTGTCGGTGGCCAGGCTGTGGTCGGCGAACGTCACGTTGTCGCGCAGGCTGCCGTCCATGATGGCGTTGCCATACGCGGCGGTGTAGTACTCGGCGAAGTCCCGGCGCCCGCCGGCCTTGCGATAGTTCTCTTCGTACTCGCGCATGCTCTGCATCGAATAGATGCCCTGCTTGGCCTTCTCCAGCGAGTGCGGGTTGATGTCGGTGGCATAGAGGATGGTGCGCTCCAGCAGCCCTTCCTCACGCAGCAGGATGGCCATGGAGTACACCTCCTCGCCCGTGCTGCAGCCGGCGATCCACACCTTGATCGACGGCCAGGTGCGCAGCAGCGGCACCACTTCGTTGCGCAGCGCGAGGAAGTGCCCGGGGTCGCGGAACATCTCGCTGACCGGGATCGTCAGGTACTGCAGCAGCTCCATGAACATGCCCGGGTCGTGCAGCACCCGTTCCTGCAGCGCCGATACGGTACGGCAGTCGAACTGGCGCAGGGCGTGGAGGATCCGGCGCTTGATCGAAGCCCCGGAGTAGTCGCGAAAATCGTAGCTGTACTTGAGGTAGATCGCCTCGATCAGCAGTCGGATCTCGATGTCGGTATTGCGTTCACTGGTCAAGATTTCAGATGCGCTCCAATTGCGGCAGCCAGACACGAATCAGCGAGAACAGGCGGTCCAGGTCGATCGGTTTGGCCAGGTAGTCGTTGGCGCCGGCCTGCAGGCAGCGCTGCTGGTCGTCCTTCATCGCCTTGGCGGTCACGGCGATGATCGGCAGCTTGCGCCAGCGCGGCTGCTGGCGGATCAGCCGGGTGGCCTCGTAGCCGTCCATCTCCGGCATCATCACGTCCATCAGCACCAGGTCGATGTCGTCGTTGGCCTCCAGGCACTCGAGGGCCTCGCGCCCGTTGCGGCCGATCTCGACGATCGCGCCCTTGTGCTCCAGGGCGCTGGTCAGGGCGAAGATGTTGCGTACGTCATCGTCCACCAGGAGGATCTTGCGCCCTTCGAAGACCTTGTCGCGGCTGCGCGCGGTCTTGAGCATGCGCTGACGTTCGTTGGACAGTTGCGACTCGACCTTGTGCAGGAACAGCGTCACTTCGTCGAGCAGGCGCTCCGGCGAGCGGGCGCCCTTGATGATGATCGAGCGCGAGTACTTGAGCAGGTCGGCCTCTTCCTCACGGGTGAGGTTGCGCCCGGTGTAGACGATCACCGGCGGGAAGCTGCGGATGTCTTCGGCGGTCATGCGCTTGAGCAGCTCGTTGCCGAGCATGTCGGGCAGCTTGAGGTCGATGATCATGCAGTCGTAGATGTTCTCGCGCAGCAGCGCCAGGGCATCCTGGGCCATGGCCACGGCGGTGATCTCGATGTCGTCGTCGCCGATCAGGCGGGCGATGCTCTCGCGCTGCAGGTCGTCGTCCTCCACCAGCAGGATCTTCTTGAGCTTCTGCGTGAGCTTGGCCTCCAGGCGGCCGAACACGGCCTTGAGTTCCTCGCGGCTGGTGGGCTTGACCGCGTAGCCCACCGCACCCATGTGCATGGCCGCCTCGACACGGTCCTCCACCGAGATGATGTGCACCGGAATGTGCCGGGTGCCGGCCTGCTCCTTCAGACGTTGCAGCACGGTCAGCCCGGAATGGTCGGGCAGGCGCATGTCCAGCAGGATGGCGTCGGGCAGGTAGCGGGCGGCGAGCTCGAAGCCCTCGTCGGCGGCGTGGGCGACCAGGCAGCTGTAGCCCAGTTCGTGGGCCAGGTCGTAGAGAATACGGGCGAAGTTCGGCTCATCCTCGATGACCAGGATGCAGCGGTTGGTGAACGGCGCCTGTTCCCGATCGTCAGCGAACGCCGCGGCCGGACGCTCGGGCCGCACGGGGGCCGGCACCTGGGGCGCCGGCGGCAGCTCATCGACGGTCGGGCGCAGGCTGTGCACTTCGGTCTGCTCTGTCGAAGGCTCGAAACGCTCGGGCAGGATCAGGCTGAACACGCTGCCCTGCCCCGGGCTGCTGTCGACGCTGATCTGACCGCCGAGCAGGTGCGCCAGGTCGCGGGAGATCGACAGGCCCAGGCCGGTGCCGCCGTAACGGCGGTTGCTGGTGCCGTCGACCTGGTGGAAGGCACCGAAGATCGCCTGTTGCTGGTCGGCGGCGATGCCGATCCCGGTGTCGCGCACGGCAAAGACGATGCCCAGGCCGGCCTGGTGGCTGATACGCAGGCTGACCTGGCCACGCTCGGTGAACTTGATGGCATTGGACAGCAGGTTCTTGAGGATCTGCTCCAGGCGCTGGCGGTCGGTGAACAGGGTCGGCGGCAGCGGTTGCTCGAGCTGCACATCGAAGGCCAGGCCCTTGTCCTGCGCCAATGGCCGGAACATGCCCCGCAAGCCTTCGACCAGACGCTCCAGTGGCGTGGTCTCGGCGCGCACCTCGAGCTTGCCCGCCTCGACCTTGGCAATGTCGAGGATGTCGTTGATCAGGTTGAGCAGGTCATTGCCGGCCGAATAGATCGACTCGGCGAACTTGACCTGCTCCTGGCTGAGGTTGCCCTCGCCGTTCTCGGCCAGCAACTTGGCCAGGATCAGCGAGCTGTTGAGTGGCGTGCGCAGCTCGTGGGACATGTTGGCGAGGAATTCGGACTTGTACTTGCTCGAGCGCTGCAGGTCGTCGGCGCGGGCCTGAAGCTCCAGCTGCGCCTGGTTGAGTTCGCTGTTCTTGCGGTCCAGGGCGTCGGTGCGCTCGGCCAGTTGTTCGTTGGTCTGCTCGAGTTCGGCCTGCTGGGTTTCCAGGTGCGCCTGGGACTCCTTGAGCACACGGGACTGCTCTTCGAGCTCTTCGTTGGCGGTCTTGAGTTCTTCCTGCTGGACCTGCAGTTCCTCGTTCAACTGCTGGGTCTCGGCGAGCACTTCCTGGAGGCGCTGGCGATAGCGCGCGCTCTCGATTGAGGTGCCGACGTTTTCCGCCACCCGTTCCAGCAGCTCGCTGTCGCGCGCCTGCAGCGGGCGCAGGAAACCCAGCTCGAGCACACCGTTGATGCGCCCGTCGTCCCTGGCCGGCATCAGCAGGCCGCTGCGCGGCAAGCCACTGCCCAGGCCCGAGCTAAGCCGGTAGTAGTCTTCGGGCAGGTCATCCAGGCGCAGCAAGCGGCCCTGCGTCACCGCCTGCCCCAACAGGCTGCCATGATCGCCCAGCCGTGGGTCGCGCCCCTGCTGCCCGGCATCCAGGCCATAACAGGCCACGCGCACCAGGTTGCCATGCTCGTCGCGCACATACAGCGCGCCGACCACACTGCCGAGGTAGCCGGCGAAGAAGCGCAGGATGTTGTCGCCCAGCATCGGCAGGGTTAGCTGGCCGAGCACCTGCTCGGCCAGCTGGGTCTGCCCGGCGCGCAGCCAGGCCTGGTGTTCCAGGCGCTCGGCGCTGCGCTGCTGGGCCTGCAGGTTGTCGACATAACTGTCGGACAAGGCCAGCAGGTCGCGGCGGCCCAGGTAGGCGAGCAAGGCGCTGAGGGCGACGATGAACAGCACGAAAGCGGTGATCGCCGTCACCGTGACATCGCTGACTTTCTGGTTGCGCGCCATGCGCAGTTGTTGTTCGGTGGCGACGAAGGCGTCGAATTCCTTGCGGATCTCGTCAGTGATGCGCTTGCCCCGACCATTGCCGATCGACACCTGATACTCGCCCTGGTTGCGGCGCAGACTGATCATCTCACTGGCGAACTCGTTCCAGGCCCGTTGCAGCGCCACCAGGCGGTCAATGCGGTCCACCTGCTGGGGGTTGTCCTCGACCATGCCGCGTAAGCTGTCGAGGCTGCTGAAGATACGCGGTTTGGCGACCTCGTAGGGATCGAGGAAGCGCTCGTCGCCGGTGATCAGGAAACCGCGCATGCCGGTCTCCATGTCGATCGACAGCTTGACCGTCTCGTTGGCATTGCCGATCACCCGGTCGGTGTGCTCGACCCATTGCATGGCCGAGAGCAGGTAGTTGATCACCGCGACAAACGCCACGGCCCCCAGGAGCCCCACGCCCAGGGGGAGGCCGACGTTGCGGCTGAGCAGCTTGCGGAAGCTGCGTTGATCCATCGAGGCTGCTTGAATCATCTGAAGGTGCCCGAGTGAAGAAATCCATTGAAACGATATGGCGGCTACGTCATGTAGGCATTGCCTGTGCCAGACCGACCGGGAAATACAGCGAGTCTAACCAGCTTTGGCCGATCTGGCAGGGCATTTAGCCAGTATTTGAAGGCGCTGTGCGCCAATCGTTCCATCTATTTGCCCAGGCCGTTAAGCTTGGGAACTTCTGCCACCGCCCCGGGCACAGAGTAGAGACAATCCACCGAAACAGGACCCCCCGCCATGCACCTTCTGGTAGTCGAAGACGACGACATCGTACGCATGCTGATAGTCGAAGTGCTCGACGAACTGGGCTACAGCGCCATCGAGGCGGACAGCGCCAACGCCGCCCTGAAGATTCTCGAAGACCCCAACACTGCCCTGGCCTTGCTGATGACCGACGTCGGCCTGCCCGACATGCGCGGCGAAGCCCTGGCCGCCAGGGCGCGGGTACTGCGCCCGCTGCTGCCCGTGTTGTTCGCCAGTGGCTACGCCGAAAGCGTCGAGGTGCCGCAGGGCATGCACCTGATCGGCAAGCCCTTCAGCATCGAGCAACTGCGCGCGAAGGTGATCGAGATTCTCGGCACCGTGTGACAGCCTCAGCGACCCTTAAGTTTTCCTCAACACTCGCTGCAGAAAACAACGTTTTTTTCTGTTCAACGTCAACATTACCCTGTGCCGGTACCCGACCACGGAACCGGCCCCATGCTCTCTCTGCTGCTGACGACCCTCGTCCCCATCATCCTGCTCATCGCCCTCGGCACCTGGCTGCGGGTTCGCGGCTTTCTCGCCGAGCATTTCTGGCCTGGTGCCGAGCGGCTGAGCTACTACGTGCTGCTGCCGTCGCTGTTCCTGCATGGCCTGGCCACCGCCAACCTCGACGGCGTACCGATACTCGGCATGGTCGGCGTGCTGATGCTCTCCACCCTGCTGGGCGCCTTGCTGCTGGTGCTGTACCAGGGCGCCGCCAGCCACGACGGCGCCGATTTCACCTCGGTGTTCCAGGGCGGCGTGCGCTTCAACAACTACATCGGCGCCACCCTGGCCGCCGGCATCTATGGCAGCGCCGGTATCGCCCTGGCGGCGGTGGCCAACGCCGCCATCGTGCCGTTGGTCAACCTGCTCTGCGTGCTGGTGTTCGCCCGTTTCAGCGCGCGTCACGCCTCACCGGCCAGCGTGCTCAAGGCGATCTTCGCCAACCCGTTGATCGTTGGCTGTGCCGGCGGCCTGCTGCTGCGGGTGACCGGCCTTGGGCTGCCGGCAGGGCTGGAGCCGACGGTCAAGGCGCTCGGCCAGGCTGCCTTGCCGCTGGGCTTGCTGTGCGTGGGCGCGGCACTCGGCGGCGCGCGCCTCGGCCAGCAGGTCAAACCCCTGGTGGCGGCATCGCTGTTCAAGTTCCTGGTCATGCCCGTCACCACCTGGGGCCTGTGTCGGCTGCTCGGCCTGGGCGGCCAGGCCGCGGTGGTGGCGGTGCTGTTCCAGGCCCTGCCCACGGCGTCCTCGTCCTATGTGATGGCGCGGCAGATGGGCGGCAATGCACCGCTGATGGCGACCATCATCGCCCTGCAGACCGTCGTCGCCGCCGCCACGCTGCCACTGGTGCTGAGCCTGACGCTGAATTGAAGCGGTACGGCTAGACTGTGCTCAGCCCACCCTTGCGGAATCTCGACCATGCGCCTTTCGTGGATTGTGTTCGGCCTGTCCCTGACCCTGTTCGCAGGCCCGATCCTCGCCGCCGACGAACAGAAGGCCGCGGTCGCCGAAGACAAGGCGCAGGTGCTGGAGGAAAAGGTGGTCGAGGATGCACCGCCACCGAAGAAACAGGAAATCCTGACCCCCAGCGAAGCCCAGGCGGTGGACCCCGCCGGCCAGGCGCCCATGGACGACAGCATCACCTGCCTGGCCCGCACCATCTACTGGGAGGCCAAGGGCGCCGACGCCCGGGACATGAGCGCCGTGGCCAGCGTGGTGCTCAACCGTCTGGGTCACGACGGTTTTCCCGACAGCATCTGCGGGGTGGTCAAGCAAGGCGTCGAGAGCAAAAGCTGCCAGTTCTCCTGGTGGTGCGACGGGCGCTCCGACCAGGTGGAAGAAGCCGAGCGCTATGCGGTCGCCAAGGAAATCGCGCGCAAGGCGCTGAACCAGCAGCTCAAGGACCCCACCGGCGGCGCCTTGTACTTCCACGACCGCAATGTCAGGCCCGACTGGGCCAAGGCCTACCGCAAGACGGCCGAGACCACGCACTTTCTGTTCTACAAGCCAAACCAGGCACTGGCCCGGTAGAAACCGGGCCGGCAAGCGATGAAAGCCGGACAGCTCAGAAGTCGATCGACCCCGAGAATTTCACCAGCCGTGGATCGCCCTGGGTCAGGTAGCCGCCGTTGGCCGACGCCCAGTAGTTCTTGTCCGTCAGGTTCTCGACATTGACCCGCAGGGTGACGTCCTTCTCCTGCACCCTGAACCGATACCGCGCGCCCACGTCGAAGCGATTCCAGGTCGGCAGGCTCAGGGTGTTGGCCGGGTTGGCGTACTGCCCGCCGGTGCGCAGCATGCGCGCATTGAGGGCCACGCCTTCGAGCCCCGGCACGTCCCAGTCGACGCTGGCGTTGAGCTGGAAGGTCGGCACGCCCACGGCATGATTGCCATCGGCGCTGCCACCCTGGGTGTTCTTCAGCTCGGTGTCCATGCGCGTGCCCCCGGCCATCAGGCGCAGGCCGCGCACGGGTTCGCCGAACACGCTGAGTTCGATGCCCTTGTTGACCTGCTCGCCGTCCTGGACGAACACATTGCCCTGGACGAAGCCATCGGTGGGCCGCTCGATGCGGAACACCGCCAGGTTGCCGCCAAAGCTTTGATAGTCGAGTTTCACACCTGCCTCGACCTGCTTGGTCTTGGCCGGCGGGAACACCTGGCCGACGTTGACCACCTGGCCCGAGGCCGTGGCGCCCTGGGCCAGGCCCTCGATGCGGTTGGCATACAGCGAGACCGACGGATTGAGCTTGTAGACGATGCCGTACACCGGGGTAGTGACCGCCTCGTCATAGAACGCGGTGCGCCCCAGGTCCGCCCCTGGGCCATCGTAGGCGTAGCCTTCGACCCGCAGCTGCTGACGCCGCACCCCTGCCGTGAGCAGCAGGGTGTCGTCGAACAGGCCCACGGTGTCGGACAACGCGATGCTGCGGTTGCGGGTCTTGCCGGTCACGCCCGGATCGTCCAGCTTGCCGCCGACGAAGGTCGGCGTGGTCGGTTTGGGCAATGGGTCGGTGCGGTAGATGTTGGTGGCTTGCGAGTTGTAGAAGACGAAGGCGTTCTCCTGCTGGGTCCAGATGCTCGCCGCGCCGATGTTCAGCTGGTGGCTCACCGGGCCGGTCTGGAAACGCCCATTGATACCGCCCATGAAGGTGGTGTTGTCTTCGTTGTGAGGAATCTTCGAGCCGCCGATGGTGGCCGCGCCCGTGGCAGCGTTGGTGAGAATCGGCGTGCCGTAGAAGCCGTTCTCGTGGGTGTGCTTGACGCCCCCCGCCAGGTAACCGCTCCAGTTGTCGTTGAAGTCGTAGTCGCCGCGGACCATGCCGAAGGTGTCCTCGGTCTCGGTCCAGGACCAGTCCTGGCCATAATTGTGGTCGGCGTCCGGCGCGCGCGGGATATCGGTCAGCCCCGCCCCCAGACGTACCGAGTTACGCAGGTGGTTGACCCGCTGCTTCTGGTAGCCGAAGTCGCCGGACAGGCGCACGTTGTCGCCGCGATAGTCGAGCCCGGCGACGAACAGCTTGCTGCGCTGGTCCTGGTCGTCCACCGCCGTCTCGCCCTCGCGCTGGGACAGGTTCAGGCGCACGCCGAACCGGTTGTCCTCGCCGAAACGCTGACCGATGTCCAGATGCTCGCCGATGCGCCCATCGCTGCTGATGTCCTGGGTATAGCGGCGGGTCGGCGTATCGCCGGCACGCTTGGGTTGCAGGTTGACGTTGCCGCCCAGGCCGGTGCCGGTGGGGCTGGCGCCGTTGAGGAAGGCATTGGGCCCCTTGAACACCTCGACCCGCTCCACGGCGTCGGTGGAGATCATCTGCCGTGGCAGCACGCCGTACAGGCCATTGAACGCGACATCATCCCCGCTGAGCGGCAGGCCCCGAATGACGAAGACCTGGGACTGGTTGCCGAAGCCGAACGACTGGCGCACCGATGGGTCGTTGAGCAGCACGTCGCCGACGTCCTCGGCCTGCTGGTCCTGGATCAGCTGCGCGGTGTAGCTGGTCATGGTGAACGGCACGTCCATCATGTCCTGGTTGCCCAGCACGCCCATCTGCCCGCCCCGGGCCACCTGACCGCCCGCATAGACCTCGGGCAGCTCGCCGCGCGGCGCCTTGGCGGCTTCGGCGTTGATGGCGGTGGCATCCAGCTCGATGGGGCCATCGGCGCCCAGGGCGTTGACGGCAACGGAACAGCACAAGGCCAGCAGAGTCGATTGATACGGGCAGGGTCGCGCCATGCAAGGCTCCAGAGGGTGAGTGAGAGCCTTCCTGGCGGATGAGAAACCTGAAACTACTGAGTAGCGTTTCTAGCTGATATTACGAATTATTTCCAAACAGTCGCACTTTTTCTCCGACCAGCGGTCTACTTCCTCTTATGCCGCCAGCACTGATTGTCGACATTGTTTTCGCACCGCACATCGCCGGGCCAAAAGCCGTGCGCTTGTGTAGGATGAGCAGCGCAGATCCAGACGCTGCCAGTTACAGGGAGATCCACATGCGCGTCCCATCCGTTGCCTGCCTCCTCGGCCTGTCGCTGGGCCTGCTCGCCTCGACCAGCGCCCTGGCCATCACCGGCGAAGAGGCGCAACTGATCGATACGATCAATGCTTACCGCAGCCAGGCCCAGCGCTGCGGTGGCGAAGCTTCGCTGGAGCTGCCACCGCTCAACAGCGACACCCGCCTAGCCCTGTCGCCGGAAGGTACCCGCGACCTGCAACAGGCCATGACCCGCGCCGCCTACCCCATGGTCAACGTGCAGGCCATCAGCCTGTCCGGCCCGCGTGACGCCAAGGCGGCCATGAAGGCCATCGAGGAAAGTTTCTGCCAGGTGGTGCTCGACCCGCAGTTCGTCGATATCGGCGTCAGCCAGGAAGGCCGCGACTGGCGCATCGTCCTGGCCCGGCCATTGCTCAGTGGGCGCCTGGGCGACTGGCAGGCCGAAGGGCAGAAGCTGCTGCAGGAGGTCAACGCCGCACGCAACCTCCCCCGCCAGTGTGGCGGCCAGCCCTTCCCCGCCGCCCCGGCGCTGAGCTGGAACACGATGCTGGCCGGCGTCGCCGCCAACCATACCCGGGCCATGGCCAACCAGAATTTCTTCGACCACCTCGACCGCGACGGCCGTACCCCTGGCGACCGGGCGGAGCTGGCCGGCTACCTGTACCGGCAGATCGGCGAGAACATCGCCGCCGGGCGCGATACCGCGCGCAAGGTGGTCGATGGCTGGCTGGCCAGTCCTGGACACTGCGCCACCTTGATGAACCCGGACTACCGCGAGTTGGGCGCGGCCTATGCGGTGGATCCGAAGAGCGATGCCGGGATCTACTGGACGGGGTTGTTCGGCACACCGCAATAAGCGTCTGACAGGGCCGACCTGCGCAACGCCTGCGCCGTGCAGCCAAAGCGCCGCCGCAGCCATTTGCCCAGCTGGCTGGCGTCTGCCATTCCCACTTCATCGGCAATCTGCGCCAGGCTGTGGCTGGAGTTGAGCAGGCGCCAGCGTGCCTGCTGCAGGCGCATCTCCAGCCACCAGGCCTTGGCGCTCATGCCATGGCACGCCTGGAACTGGCGATCCAATTGCCGCCGACTGATGCCCAACTGCGCCGCCAGCGCCTCGACAGGCAAGCTCGCTGCCAGGTGGTGGCGCATCAGCGCCGTGGCACGCTGCACCTGGCGCCCCTGTGCCGACCCGAGCTCCAGCGAGCGCAAGGCGTGGCGACTGTCACGGCTTTCGTCCACCAGCATGTCGGCCAAGCCCTTGAGCGCCCGGGCGCGGCCACTGGCGCGGGCGATCAGCTCCACCGCCAGGTCGATGGCCGCAGTGCCGCCGGCACAGGTGACACGCGCACCGTCGAAGCAATAGAGCTGCCCGGTAAGCAATTGCACACGGGGAAACGCCACCCGGAACTCGGCCTCATGGCGCCAGTGCACCACCACCTTGTGGCCGTCCAGCAGGCCGCAGGCGGCCAGCAGGAACGCCGCGTTGTCGACGCATGCCAGCTTCACCCCGGCCTTCGCCGCCCGCTTGAGCAAGGCCTTGTAGCGCGGCGCCAGAGCCGCCGTGGCACTGGCATTGCGCCCGCCGAACAGCACCAGGTAGTCGTGTTCGCGCCAATCCACCTGATCGTGGGCAACCTCGACCTGCACGACGGCTCCACTGCTCGACGCCACAGGCTCCAGGTCCAGGCCCATCACCGTCCAGCGGCAGTAGCGCTGGCGACTGTAGTCCTCGTCATCCGCGGAGAAACGCAGCTTGTCGAGGAAGGCGCCAAAAGGCAGCAAGGCGAACTCCGGCAGCGGCAGGATCAGCAGGCGCAGGTCGGGCGTCATGAGGAATGTCCAGGTATGACCATGAAATGTCCGAATACTACCCTCTAAACCCTCCACCCTGCCCTACACTGGCGCCCTGGATCATCACTAGGCATCTCCATGGCGCTCGACACCTGGCTTCTCTACCTGCTCGCCAGCATCGGCCTGTCGCTGACCCCCGGTCCGAACAGCCTGCTGGCCCTGACCCACGGCGCGCTGTATGGCGCCCGCCGCACGCTGTTCACCATCCTCGGCGGCGTGCTGGGCTTCGGCACGCTGATCGCCCTGGCCATGTTCGGCCTGAGCGCGCTGCTGCAGACCTCGGCCTCGGTGCTGACGGTGCTCAAGTGGGTGGGCGGCGCCTACCTGCTGTGGCTGGGCATCCAGCTCTGGCGCACGCCGGCGCTGCAGCTCGAGCAGGCCCGGGGCGACACCCGGCTGAGCAACGCCGGGCTGTTCCGCCAGGGCTGCCTGTCGGCGCTGGCCAACCCCAAGGTGTTGTTGTTCTATGGCGCCTTCCTGCCGCAGTTCATCGACCCGCAACGTGGCCTGCTGGTGCAGTTCGTGGTGATGGCGACGACGTTCGTCAGCATCGAGTTCCTCGTCGAGTACCTGCTGGCGCGCCTGGCGTATCGCGTCCGCCCCTGGCTGGCCAAGGGCGGCCGAGGCTTCAATCGCTGCTGTGGGAGCCTGTTCGCGCTGATCGGCGTGGCGTTGCCGCTGGGGCGCTGAAGCGGTCACTGCCTACACTCACGTGCAACAATCACCTCCACGCGAGCCGTTCATGACCGACAACCTGTTCGCCGCCCTGCCCCCGCTGGCAGCAAACGCTGAAGAACAGTTCACCGAGCTGCTCCGACGCCCGGGTCTGCGCGTCGAGCGCATCGTTTCCAGCGGCCAGGCCAGCCCACCGGGGTTCTGGTACGACCAGGCCGAAGGCGAATGGGTGGTGTTGCTCAGCGGCAGCGCCTCGTGCGCCTGGCGCACGAGGCGCAGACCCGCGTGCTGCGCCCCGGTGATCATCTGGACATCCCGCCCCACTGCCACCATCGCGTGGAATGGACCGAGCCCGGCGTGGCCACGGTATGGCTGGCCGTGTTCTACCGAGGCTGAGCCAGCGCCGCCGTGACCGGCAGCGCCTGCAGCCGGTAGAAGCGCCATGGCAGCAGCACCGCCGCGACGGTCAGGCCGCAGGCGAAGCCAACCCACACACCCACGGCGCCCAGGGACGAGTGGAAGGCGAGCCAGTAGCTCAGCGGCAGCGCCAGCAGCCAGTAGCTGACCAGGGTCACCCCCACCGGCCAGCGATAGTCCTGCAATCCACGCAAGGCCCCCAGCGCGGTGGACTGCAGGCCGTCGGCCACCTGCATGGCCGCGACCACCACGAACATCGGCACCGCGATGGCGATCACCTGCGGATCGTCGCTCATGGCTTCGGCGATGCGCCGCCCGAACAGCGCCAGCAGCACGGTGGCCACCAGCATCCAGGCGGTGACACTGGCGAAGGTGGCGCTGCCGATGGCCCGGATGCGCGCCGTCTCGCCCCGTCCCTGGGCCTGGCTGATGCGAATGCTCACCGCCGCGGCCATGCCCAGCGGCAGCATGTACAGCAACGCGCCGATCGATTGCACCACCTGGTTGGCGGCCAGCGCCGCATTGCCCAGCCAGCCAAGCATCCAGGCCGCGATCACCACCGCGCCCGCTTCGGCCAGGTAACCCAGGCCCAGCGGCCAGCCTTCGCCCAGCAGCGTGCGCCAGGCCAGCCGTGGCCCGCGCGGCGCCTGGCGATAGCGCGCCAGCGACGGCGCCAGGCACCAGTAGGCCAACGCCAGCAGCACCGCCAGCGATTCGGCGATCACTCCGGCGATACCTGCCCCCACCAACCCCAGCGCCGGCAAGCCGAAATGCCCATGGATCAGGCCATAGCTCAGCGGAATGTTGAACAGTACCGCGCTCATCACCAGCAGCACGCCCGTCCAGGGCCGGCCGATGGCCTCCAGTACATCCTTGAACACCACGGCCAGGCAATACGGGATCAGGAACACCGCCATCGCCTGCCAGTACGGCGTCAGCAGCGCCACGTCCGGCAGCGGCACGCCCAGCCATTGCACCGCGTGCAGGCTGGCGAGCATCGCCAGGCAACCGAGGATGCCGACCAGCAGGCCGTAACCCAACCCGGCGCGCAAGGTGCGGGCCACGGCAGCAGGGTCGTCGGCGCCAAAGGCATGACCGACCCGCACGCTGAGGGTGGCGAGCATGCCGTACAACCCGGCATGGAAAATCAGCCCTGCGCTGCTGGTCAACGCGACACAGGCCAGCACCACGGTCCCCAGCGAGGCCAGCAGCACGGTGTCGGTCAGGCTGATCAGTTCGGCCGCCGACAGGCCCAGCACCAGCGGGAGCGCCAGACGCAGCAGGCCGGGCAACTCGCCCAGCCAGCCGATGCGTTTGCGCGAAACGAGAGCGGTCACGGTAAGAAACCTCCAATTGACATACGCTGCGTATGCTAATGCCATTTATTGACATACGCAACGTATGCTAATTTGCGTCCATCGCCTTTTGCCGGAGCCCTCCATGCCCAACCCTCGCCGCAGCCGCGCCGCCATGAGCGCGGACACCACCGAACGGCTGATCGCCGTCGCCCGTCGCCAGTTCGCCGAGAAAGGCTTTGCCGCCGTGGTGATGGACGAGCTGTGCGCCGAGGCCGACCTGACCCGCGGCGCCCTGCACCACCACTTCGGCGGCAAGGCCGGGCTGTTCAGCGCCGTGGTGCAGCACCTGCTCGACGAGATCAATCTGGCGATCGATGCCCGCTACGCCACCCACGACGATCCGTGGGAGGGCTACATCGACACCTGCCTGTACTACTACGACCTGCTGCACGAGCCGGCCTTGCGCCGCATCCTGCTGCAGGATGCCCCCGCCGTGCTGGGCCCACGCCTGCGTGAACTGGAGGAAGCCAGCTACATCGGGCCCATGGCCCAGGGGCTGGTGGAACTGCAGCAGGCCGGCCGGCTGCGCGACTTCGATGCGGTGGCCATGGCCCACCTGATCAACGGGGCGATGGGCGACAGCGGCATGTGGATGATCGCCCAGGACGATCCACAGGCGGCGGCGCAGCGGGTGAAGGGCGCGTTGCGCTGCCTGATGGAGGGGCTGCAGGCCTGAGTTCATGCTGGTGGCGTCGACCTGTAGGAGCGGCCTTGTGTCG